>NZ_LMSV01000001.1:955878-1441123 GCF_001429705.1 Yonghaparkia sp. Soil809 | reverse complement strand
AGAACGTCGCCGAGAAGAGGAACATGGGCAGCATGATGAAGGTCACCCACTCGATCTGCTGGAACGTCTTCATGTAGCTCGTGATCGCCATGCCGAGGCTCGCGAAGCCGAACGCGATGAGCAGCACGGCGGGCAGGGCGAGCAGGGCCGTCCAGGCGAGGTTGAGGCCGAAGAGCTGCATGACGACCATGAAGCCGACCGCGTACATCGCGCCGCGCAGGAGGGCGAGGAGGATCTCGCCGAGAGCGACGTCGAGCGGGCCGAGGCTCGTCGTGAGCATGCCCTGGTAGAGCTTCGAGTAGTTGAGCTTGAAGAAGACGTTCCAGGTCGAGTCGTAGACGGCGCCGTTCATCGCCGAGACCGCGAGCAGCGCCGGGGCGATGAAGGCCGCGTACGGAACCTCCTGCCCCGTCGAGGTCTGCACCGTGCCGACGAGGGCGCCGAAGCCGATGCCGAGCGACAGCAGGTAGAACACCGGCTCGAAGAAGCCGCTGAGCACGACGAGGTAGTTCGTGCTGCGGGTCGCCAGAAGACCGCGGTGGATGACCGCACCGGTGTTGCCCGCATACAGGGCGCTGCGCTGCCGGGTGAGGGGCGCGCTCGTCGTCGGGGAGGCCGCGGTCACTTGTCGAGCCTCCTCGTGAAGTGGCGGCGCGTCGCCCACAGGCCGATCGCGAAGAGCGTCACGAGATAGCCGACGTGCGTCGCGGTGAGCCACGCGGGCTCCTCCATGCCGTACGTCAGCACGCGGCCGAGCTCGGTGCCGTGCCAGAGCGGCGAGATCCAGCCGATCGGCTGCAGGAAGGGCGGGAGCTGCTCGAGCGGGAAGAACGTGCCCGAGAAGAGGAACAGCGGCGTGATGCCGAAGCGCTGCAGCATCGCCATCTGGCCGCGGTCCTCCTGGATCGTGGAGGTGTAGCTCGAGATCGCCGCGCCGATCGCGAGACCCGTCGCGGCGGCCGCGAGGATCGCGAGCCAGCCGAGCGGCGAGGTGATCGCGCCGAAGAGGGCGATGACGCCGCAGTAGATCGCCACCGTGACGACCGTGCGCAGCGCGATGTGGATGAACATGCCGTTGACGATCTGCGCGCCCGTGATCGGCGAGGCGTTCATGCCGAAGAAGATCGGGTTCCACTTGAAGCCGAGCAGGATCGGGTAGCTCGTCTCGTTCGCCGTGACCGTCATCGCCGCCGACGCCATGAGAGCGGGCGCCACGAACTGCAGGTAGCTCACGCCGCCCACGCCCTGCGGCACGAGGCTCGCGAGCCCGACGCCGAGCGCGAAGAGGTAGATGAGCGGGTTGCCGACGCTCTGGAAGATCGCGTCGCCGGCGTAGCCCTTCATCGCGCGGATGCGGTGCTCGGCGATGTACCACGAGCCGAAGCGACGAGGGGCTGCGCCCGCGGCGAGCGCGCGCCGGGCATCCTCTCGCTGCGCGCCGGCCGCCGGAGCGGCGGGGTCGGTGGCGGTCATTCGATCAGGCTCCGGCCGGTGAGGCGGAGGAAGACGTCCTCGAGGCTCGAGCGACGCACGAGCGAGGTGATCGGCTCGAGGCCGAGGTGCGTGATGCGCTCGAGCTCGGCCTCGCCGTTGGCGCTGTAGACGAGGATGCGGTCGGGCAGCACCTCGAGGCGCTCGCCGATGCCCTTCAGCTTCTCGGCCGCCTCGGCGTTCTTGTCGCTGCCGAAGCGCACCTCGAGCACCTCGCGGCTCGAGTACTCGCGGATGAGCGCGGCGGGCGAGCCCTCGGCCATGATGCGGCCCTTGTCGACGACGACGAGGCGGTCGCAGAGCTGCTCGGCCTCGTCCATGTAGTGGGTCGTGAGCACGAGGGTCGTGCCCTGCTCCTTGAGGCGGAACAGGCGGTCCCAGAGGATGTGGCGGGCCTGCGGGTCGAGACCCGTGGTCGGCTCGTCGAGCAGCAGGATGCGCGGCTCGTTGATGAGCGCGCGGGCGATCGTGAGGCGGCGCTTCATGCCGCCGGAGAGGTCGTCGACCTTGGCCTTCGTGCGGTCGGCCAGCTGCGCGAACTCGAGCAGGGCATCCGCCCGCTCGGCGATCACGGAGCGCGGCAGACCGAAGTAGCGGCCGTAGACCAGGAGGTTGTCGCGGACGCGGAGCTCCTGGTCGAGGTTGTCCTGCTGCGGGACGACGCCGAGCTGCGAGCGGATGTCGGGGCCGTGGTCGTTCGGGTCGAGGCCGAGGATCTCGAGGTCACCGGCGGTGCGCGTGGAGACCGCGCCGACCATGCGCATCGTCGTCGACTTGCCGGCGCCGTTCGGGCCGAGGAGGCCGAAGGACTCGCCGGGCGCGACCTCGAAGTCGATGCCGTCGACGGCGGTGAAGTCGCCGTACTTCTTGGTCAGGTTCCGGGCGGTGATGACGGGCTGCGGCACGAGAGTCGAGCATAGCCCCGGTGTGCGACACCCGCTCGGCGGCGGCCACGGCGCGCGCGAAGGCGCACTCGGCCAGGATGGAGCCATGAGCTCGACCTCCGCCTCCGCTCGCCCCCGCCGAGGATCCGCCCGCGATCGCGACGCCGACGCCGGCCCGCGCGCGACCTTCGGCCAGCTGCTGCCCTACCTGCTCGAGCACCGCACCGTGCTGTCGTGGGTCATCGTCATCAGCATCCTCGGCGCGATCGCCTCGCTCGCCCAGCCGCTGCTCGTCAGCCAGGTCATCACGCGCGTGGAGGCCGGTCAGGCGCTCGGCCCGCTCGTCGCCGGACTCGTCGCCCTCGTCATCGCCGCCGCTCTGCTCAGCGGCTTCGGCCACTACCTCCTGCAGCGCACCGGCGAGGGGGTCGTGCTGTCGAGCCGCCGCACCCTCGTGCGACGGATGCTGCACCTGCCGATCGCGCAGTTCGACGAGCGGCGGACGGGCGACCTCGTGAGCCGCGTCGGCAGCGACACGACGCTCCTGCGCGCCGTCCTGACCCAGGGCCTCGTCGAGGCGATCGGCGGCAGCCTCACCTTCGTCGGCGCGATCATCGCGATGGCCGTCATCGACCCGACCCTGCTCGGGCTCACCCTCCTCGTCGTGGCCGTGTCGGTCGTCACGGTCGTGCTGCTCTCGCGGCGCATCCGCGTCGCCTCGCGCAAGGCGCAGGAGAAGGTCGGCGACCTCGCCGCCGCGGTCGAACGGGCGATCTCCTCCGTGCGCACCGTGCGCGCCGCGAACGCGACCGACCGCGAGATCGCGGCCGTCGAGAAGGATGCCCGGGGCGCGTGGGAGCAGGGGATCCGCGTCGCGCGCATCTCGGCCCTCGTCGTCCCCCTCTCGTCGATCGCGCTGCAGGTGTCCTTCCTCGTCGTCCTCGGCGTCGGCGGCTTCCGGGTCGCGACGGGCGCGATCGAGATCGGCGACCTCGTCGCGTTCATCCTCTTCCTCTTCCTTCTCATCGGGCCGCTCGGCCAGGCGTTCGGCGCGATCACCTCCGTGAACTCGGCGCTCGGCGCGCTCGGGCGGATCCAGGAGATCATCGCGCTGCCGAGCGAGGCCGAGGGCGACGTCGGCGTCGTGCCCGAGCCGGACGAGCCGACCGATGCCGCCGTGTCGTTCCACGACGTGCACTTCTCCTACCCCGAGCGCGCGCACCGCACGGAGGCCGAGAAGGCGGCCGCGGAGGCCGAGGCGGCGCTCGCGGCGAGCGTGGCGCGCGGGGCGGGCGCGGGAGCGGGAGCCGGCGCCGACGCTCGCGGGGATGCCGACGGCTCCCGCGAGGCGCGGGTCCTCCGCGGCATCTCGTTCGCGGTGCCGCGCGGCGCGCGGGTCGCGCTCGTCGGCCCGAGCGGCGCCGGCAAGTCGACGGTGCTCGCGCTGATCGAGCGCTTCTACGACCCGACCACGGGGGTCATCCGCATGGACGGCGTCGACATCCGCGCGCTCGACCGGACCGAGCTGCGGAGCCGCATCGGCTATGTCGAGCAGGACGCCCCCGTGCTCGCCGGCACCCTGCGCGACAACCTGCTGCTCGCCACGCCCGGGGCGAGCGACGAGCAGTGCGTCGCGGTGCTGCGGTCGGTCAACCTCGGCGAGGTCCTCGACCGCTCACCCCTGGGTCTCGAGGCGCCCGTGGGGGAGGACGGCGTCATGCTGTCGGGCGGCGAGCGGCAGAGGCTCGCGATCGCGCGCGCGCTGCTCGCGGCGCCGCCGATCCTGCTCCTGGACGAGTCGACATCCTCTCTCGACGGCCGCAACGAGCAGCTCATGCGCGAGGCGATCGACGCGGTCGCGGAGGACCGCACGCTCATCGTGATCGCGCACCGGCTGTCGACGGTCGTCGACAGCGACGTCATCGTCGTGCTCGACCACGGGCGCGTCGTCGGTACCGGCTCGCACAGCGAGCTCGTGCGCGACGTGCCGCTCTACCGCGACCTCGCGAAGCACCAGCTGCTCGTGTAGCGCGGGCGGCGAGATCGCAGCGGACGGTGCGCGGTCAGGATGCCGCGGGCGCGACCTCTCCGCCGGCGCCGACGATCTCGGCCAGCGCCGCCGCGCTCGGGCCCGGCGCCACCCCCGCCACGAGGTCGCTCAGGACCCGCACGCTGCGGCCCGCGGCGAGGGCGTCGAGCGCCGAGGCCCGCACGCAGTGGTCGGTCGCGATGCCGACGACGTCGACCGCGTCGATGCCGAGCTCGTCGAGGGCGGCGACGAGCGGGCGACCGTCATCGGTCGTCCCCTCGAAGATCGAGTACGCCGGCACTCCCTGGCCCTTGAGCACGTGCAGGTCGATGAGCGCGACGTCGATGGCCGGGTGGTAGTCGGCGCCGGGCGAGCCGGCCACGCAGTGGACCGGCCACGTCGTCACGAAGTCGGGAGCGGCATCCGTCGCGAAGTGCCCGCCGTTGTCGTTCGCGGCGTCGTGCCAGTCGCGCGAGGCGACCACGAGCGCGTAGTCACCGGCGTGGGCGCGCAGGTGCGCGGTGATCGCCGCGGCCGCGGCCGCGCCGCCGTCGACCCCGAGCGCGCCGCCCTCGGTGAAGTCGTTCTGCACGTCGATGATGAGCAGGGCGCGGGGCATGGCGTCTCCGTGTATCAGGCCGGGCGCGGTGCGCCCGGGCGCGTCAGGTGTTGGTGAGGTTGTCGCCGCAGCGGTAGGCGCCCGCCGTGAGCGAGTCGAGCGCGGCGCGCGCCGAGCCCTGCACGTTGCCGATCGCGGAGAACGCGAAGGTGAGCACTGTGCCGTCGGCGGCGGTGATGATGCCGCTGAGCGAGTAGGCGGTGTTGATCCAGCCGGTCTTCGCCGCCACGCTCCCCCGGGCGATCGCCGCGTCGCCGGCGAAGCGGCTCGCGAGCGACCCCGAGCGCCCCGCGACGGGCAGCCCCGCGGTCAGCACGGGCAGATCTCCGCCGCCGGCGGCGATGACGTCGAAGAGGCGTGCGTAGTACAGGGGCGAGACGGCGTTCAGGTGGCTGAGCCCCGAGCCGTCGCGGATCACCATGCCGGGGTCGAGGGTCACGCCGTAGGGCTGCAGCGCGGCGGCGAACGCCTGCGTGAGCGACGCGGCCGAGCCATCGAAGCCCGACTCCTTCGACACGACGCGCGCGAGCATCTCGGCGAGCGTGTTGTCGCTGTTCATGAGCATCTTCTCGATGAGCCGGCTCACCGGCTGCGACCGGACCACGGCGAGCTCGGCGCCTCCGCTCGAGACCCCCATGGCCACCGCGGGACGGCCCCCCGAGTTGCCCGCCGCGCCGAGGGCGAGCGCGAAGGCCTCGCCGGCGCGCGTGATCGGGTCGGTCGAACGCGGGCTCGTGTCGAGAGCGGGGTTCTGCCGATCGCCGTCGACCTGGAGCGCCGTGACCTCGGAGTGGTAGCCGATCGTCTGCTCGCTGCGCTCCCACGACGAGTCCCACTTGTCCGCCGGGTTCCAGTAGGTGGCGTCGAGCAGCACCTCGGTGATCGCGGGCGCCTCGGGGTTCGCGGCGGCGTAGGCCGCCACGGTCTGCGCGGCGAGGTCGGCGAGCTTGGGGGCCCCGCGGTAGACGCTCTCCTGACCGGGGGCGAGGGCGCTCAGCGTGGCGTCCCCGCCGCCGACGAGCACGACCTGCCCGGGTCCGGCGCCCTGCTCGACCCGCGTCGAGAGCTGGTAGCCGGGGCCGAGGACGCGCAGTGCGGCCGCCGCGGTGAGCACCTTGAGCACGCTCCCGTGGCGGGCCGGCGTGGAGGCGGCGCGGTCGAAGAGCACCTCGCCCGTCTCGGCGTTGACGACGGCGCCGACGAAGTCGCCGAGTCGGCCGTCGGAGGCGAGGCCGGCGATCGAGCACGTGCGCACCCGCGTCGGGGCGGTCGCGATCGAGGGCCCGGCGCGCGTCGGCTCGGGCTCGGGCGTCGGCTCGGCGCTCGTCTCGGCCGGCTCCGGCTCGACGTCGGGCTCGGCGACGGCAGCCGCCGCGGCCTGCTGGCCGACCGCGACCCCCGCGGCGACGGCGCCGGCTCCGAGGACGGAGAAGGCGGTGGCGATCGCCGCGATCGCGAGCGCGCGCGGGTGGCGCCTCCGTCGGGCCGCGAGGCCCGCGCCGCGGGGCGGCGCACCGGCGACGGGCGTCTCTCGGGCATCCGGGGCTGTCACCCGGCCATGATAGTCGCGGCCGATCAGGCGTCGTCGTCGGGCGCGTACCGCACGCCGATCTGGCGGCGGACCTCGTCGAGGACCCCCATGATCGCGACCGTCTCCTCGATCGGGAGGCTCGTGGGCTCGGCGCCAGCGACGCGCGCCTCGAGCTCGGCGGCCTGGAACTGCATGCCGCGCTGCGCGACGACCGGGGCGATGCGCTCGACGACCTCGCCGCGCTCGTCGAAGAGCGTCGCGACGGTCGGCGCGTAGAACGTGCGCTCGATCTGGAGGTAGCCGCGCGTGCCGATCACGGCGGCGCGGTTCGGGCCGGCGGTGTCGAGCGCGGTGTGCAGGACGGCCTGCCGGCCGTCGGCGTAGTCGAGGATCATCGCCGTCTGCCGGTCGACGCCCGTCGCGGTGAGGGCGGCGTGGGCGCGGATGCCCTGCGGGAGCCCGAGAACGTCGACCGCGAACGACACCGGGTAGATGCCGAGGTCGAGCAGCGCGCCACCGCCCAGCTCCGGGTTCTGCAGCCGGTGCGCGGGGTCCAGCGGGAGCGACTGCGTGTGGTCGGCGAGCACCGTGCGCACCTCGCCGAGGGCGCCGGAGCGCACGAGCTCGCGCACGCGGATCATGTGCGGCAGGAACCGCGTCCACATCGCCTCCATGACGACGACGCCGGCCTCGGCGGCGGCGTCGGCGACGCGGCGCGCATCCCGCTGGGTGAGGGTGAACGCCTTCTCGACCAGGACGTGCTTGCCGGCGGCGATCGCGAGCAGGGCCGACTCGGCGTGGTGCGAGTGCGGGGTCGCGACGTAGACGATCTCGACGGCGGGGTCGGCGACGAGCTCCTCGTACGACCCGTGCGCGGTCGGGATGCCGTGCTCGGCCGCGAAGGACCGTGCGGCCTCGAGGCGGCGGGATCCGACCGCGGCCACGGTGAACCCCTCGGCGATCAGGTCGCGCGCGAACGCGTGCGCGATGCCGCCCGTCGCGAGAATGCCCCAGCCCGGTCGCGCCATNCGGGCGGGCTCAGCCTATCGAGCCCGCCCGCCGGCGCCGACGAGCGATCAGCGCTGCGCGTCTAGCAGGTGACCCAGCGCGCCGCGGCCCGCGTGAAGCTGTACGGCTCGTTCGGCACGCCGCCATGGGTCATCGCGAAGAGGATGCAGACGCCCGCGGTGCTGCCGGTGTAGGTCGGCTTGTAGAGCGAGGTGCGGTGCCCGGAGGAGTCCCACCACTTCTGGGCGACCGTGGAGCCGGTGTTGTTCGAGCCGCCGGCGAGGTTGCCGTCGCAGCCGACGCTCGGCACGCCGTCGCTGCGGACGGAGCCCATGTGGCCCCAGGCGCTCATCGGGTCGGTCGACGGGTCCTCCGCCATCCAGAACAGGCGGTCCTCCATGCAGGAGTCGTAGCGGATGTTCGCCATCGGGACGGGAGGCAGGCAGTTGGCCACGCGGATCTCGTTGTAGCGCTGGGCGAACTGCGCGAGGTCGGCGGAGGTGGTGCCGGCGACGCCGCCCTTCGAGGTGCGGCTCGGAGCTCCCGCGGTGCTGCCGCCGGGCATCCCGGCGCAGGCCGGGGTCGTGACGGTCGGCGACGGGCTCGGAGCGGGCGCCGCGGGTGCGGGCGCCGGCCCGGAGGGCTTCGGCTGGATGGCGGTCGAGCCGGTGCCCGAGGCCGCGGCGGTGCCGCTCGGCGCGGACGAGGTCGCCGACGGTGCGGGAGCGGGCTTCGCGGTCGCGGGCTTCGGAGCGGTGCGCGTCGGCGCGCTCGGGGCCGAGGCCTCCACCGTGGCGGGCGCGGCCTCCGCCGTCGGCGACGGCGAGGCGCTCGGCTCGACCGCGGGCGCGGCGTCGCCGGCGCTCGCAGCGGAGTAGGTCGCGCGCTGGCGCGGGTCGAGGAAGCCGCTGCCGTCGACGACGGAATCGGGCTCCACGACGGTGATGGCCGAGGCGCCGGCGGTGAGCGTACGAGCGCTCAGGACGTCGGTGACGTCGAGGCTCCCGCCCACCACGGGCGCGAGCAGGATGGCGCTCGTCGCGAGCGCGGTCCCCACAAAGATTGAACGCAGCATGTCAGGTTCCCCCCGAAACCTTGAGATGTATCCGTCAGCCCCCCGGCTGACATCTCCGACGGTACGACCCCGAGGGCCCGGGTGCCAACCCGGGGTGGTCGGAAAACGAACAGAACACCCCAGGACTGGGGGAGACGCGGCCCGGATCGGCCCCCTGATCGGGGGTATTGCCCCTCGGGGCGGGCCGTGCAGCGGCCCTGTGGAGCCCCGTACAGGATTCGAACCTGCGACCTGCTGTTTACAAGACAGCTGCTCTACCAGCTGAGCTAACGGGGCGCTGCGGAGGGCCCCAGCCTACCGGCCGGGGGCCCGGCCTAGGGGGTCGGCGACGGGGACGGGGAGGGGCTCGCCGCGAAGTCGTCGCCGGCGGCCGACAGCACGAACTGCGAGAACTCGGTCGAGTCGAACGGGTACGACGGGGTGTAGAGCTCGCCGTTGACCAGGATGGTCGGAGTGCCCTGCACGCTCTCGACCTCGGTGCCCTCGACGGGGAGCGGGCCGTTCCCCGCGCGGGCCGTCGCCGCCTTGACCCACTCGTAGAAGCGGCCGTCGTCGATGCAGCGCTCGAGCGAGGTCGAGGTCGCCCCGGAGTCGCGCGCGAGCTCCAGGAGCCGGTCGTCCGTGAGTCCCTCCGAGCCCTCCTCCGGCTGCTCGGCGAAGAGCGCGTCGTTGAAGTCGAAGAACGCGTCCGGGTTGTAGTTCGAGACGCACGCCGCGGCATTGGCGGCGCGCAGCGAGTACTGGGTGCCGGCGGAGAGGCTCGTGAGGATCGCGATCGGGTGGTACTCGACCGTGGCGGCCCCCGACTCCACGAGTCGGCGGATCAGCTCGCCGTTCTCCTGCTCGAACTCGCCGCAGACGGGGCACAGGTAGTCGACCCAGATCGTGATCGCGACCACGCCCGGCTCGTTCGGCGCGCTGGGGACGGGCGTCGCCTCGGGGGCGATGCCGGGGGTCTGCACCGGGGTCAGCCCCTCCCCGATCAGGATGCCGTCACTCGCCATGTTCCGGGGCCCGTTGCGCTCGGGCCTGATCGAGTTCGTGATGACGAGCGCGACGATCGCGATGATGGCGATGAGCACGACGGCGATGCCGCCCTGCAGGAGCCACCGGTTGCGGCGCTCCTTCTTCTTGTGCTCGGCGCGAAGCTGGCGGGCCTTCTCGCGGGCTTCGTCGCGGCGCGCAGTCTTCGACTGCTTCGCGCGGGCTGATCCGCTGTCGGTCATGGTTCCTCTTCGTCGCTTCCCGGGCGCGCCCGGCGCAGCCCGAATCGGGTTCAGGCGCACTGCGCCCCGAAGGATAGTACGGCGACGAACGATGCGCGGCCAGTCGAGGGGGCCTCGCGACCGGGCGCGCGGGGCCTCGCGGGGCCCCGCGGGCATCCCCTCGATGCGGCGCCGGCGGGCGCAGGTGGCATACTGGGCCTCGANCCCGCCTGTACCCCGGCTCGACCGTTCCCGCGGTCGACGCGATCGACCTGCACATCGAGGACGGCGAGTTCCTCGTCCTCGTCGGCCCCTCGGGCTGCGGCAAGTCGACCACCCTCCGCATGCTCGCGGGCCTCGAGGAGGTCAACGACGGCGCGATCCTCATCGGCGACCGCAATGTCACCGACGTCCCGCCGAAGGACCGCGACATCGCGATGGTCTTCCAGAACTACGCGCTCTACCCGCACATGACCGTCGCCGAGAACATGGGCTTCGCGCTCAAGATCGCCGGCATCGGCAAGGAGGAGCGCGCCACGCGCGTCCTCGAGGCGGCCAAGCTCCTCGACCTCGAGCCCTACCTCGACCGCAAGCCGAAGGCCCTCTCGGGCGGTCAGCGCCAGCGCGTCGCGATGGGCCGCGCGATCGTGCGCCAGCCCCAGGTCTTCCTCATGGACGAGCCGCTGTCGAACCTCGACGCGAAGCTCCGCGTGCAGACGCGCACCCAGATCGCCTCGCTCCAGCGCCGCCTCGGCGTCACCACGGTCTACGTCACGCACGACCAGACCNCCCCGCGCGAGCTGTACGAGACGCCCAACAACGTCTTCGTCGCCGGATTCATCGGCTCGCCCGCGATGAACCTCTTCCCCGCGACCGTCGTCGACGGCGGCGTGGAGTTCGGCTCGGGCGTCGCGGCCGTCGAGCGCGAGACGCTCGACAACGCCAGCGACAAGTCGGTCACGGTCGGCGTCCGCCCGGAGGACCTCATCGTCGGCGCGCCCGGCTCGCAGGGCCTCTCGGTCGAGGTCGACGTCGTCGAGGAGCTCGGCGCCGACGGCTACCTCTACGGCCACACCGAGGTGCAGGGCCAGCGCGTCGACGTCGTCGCCCGCGTCGACGGCCGCGTGCACCCGAACGCCGGCGAGACGGTCGTGGTCACGCCCGAGCCGAAGCACGTGCACGTGTTCGACACGGCGAGCGGCCTCCGCCTGAACCGCACGGCGATCACCCACTGAGACTCGGTCTCGACCGCAGCGAGGGCGGGCCGCGTCGCATGACGCGCCCGCCCTCGTCGCGTTCCCGCCCCGACGAAGGGAGTCCGCCCTCATGAGCGCCTCGCTCAGCATCACCTCGGCCGTCGTCGACCCCGGCCTGCTCGACCTGCCCTGGAACCTGCCGCTCGACACCTGGCCGGATGACGCGATCGCCTCGCTGCCCAAGGGCATCTCGCGCCACCTCGTGCGCTTCGTGCACCTGAGCGGCGCCGTCGTCGCCATCAAGGAGACGACGGAGGAGATGGCGCGGCGCGAGTACGAGATGCTCCGCACGCTGCAGCGGCTGGAGATCCCCTGCGTCGACCCGGTCGCCGTCATCACCGGTCGCGTCGACGACGACGGCACGCCGCTCATGCCGGTGCTCGTCACCCGGCACCTGCGATTCTCGTTGCCGTACCGCGCGCTCTACTCGCAGACGCTGCGGCCCGAGACCGCGACGCGGCTCGTCGACGCCCTCGCCGTCCTGCTCGTGAGGCTGCACATCGCGGGCTTCTTCTGGGGCGACGTGTCGCTCTCCAACACCCTCTTCCGCCGCGACGCGGGCGCCTTCGCCGCGTACCTCGTCGACGCCGAGACCGGTCAGCTCTACGAGGGCGGGCTCTCGAACGGGCAGCGCGAGAACGACCTGGAGATCGGCCGGGTGAACATCGCCGGCGAGCTGCTCGACCTCGAGGCCGGCGGGCGCCTCGACGGCAGCATCGACGCGATCGAGGTCTCCAACGGCATCATCGACTCCTACCGCACGCTCTGGAAGGAGCTCACCGGATGGGAGTCGTTCGACCGCTCCGAGCGCTGGCGCATCACGCAGCGGGTCGAGCGCCTCAACGACCTCGGCTTCGACATCGAGGAGCTCGCCATCCGCACCGACGGGGACTCCACCGAGGTGCGGATCCAGCCCAAGGTCGTCGACGCCGGGCACCACACGCGGCGCCTGCTGCGCCTCACCGGCATCGACGCGGGAGAGAACCAGGCCAGGCGCCTGCTCAACGACCTCGACTCGTACTCGGCCGCGACCTACCCCGACCGGTCGGTCGACGAGGAGCAGGTCGCTCACGAGTGGCTCGTTCGCGTGTTCGAGCCCGTCGTCCGGGCGATCCCCCGCGAGCTCAAGGGCAAGCTGGAGGGGCCGGAGGTCTTCCACCAGCTGCTCGAGCACCGCTGGTTCCTGTCGCAGAACCAGGGCAGGGCGATCCCCCTCGCGGAGGCGCTCAGCTCGTACATCGACACCGTGCTGCGTCACCGCCGCGATGAGGCCACCATGATCGCCCCGCCGACCGAGTCGATCGGGCTGCCCCTCGACACCGACGCGATCGGGATCGTCGACGACGACGAGACGCCCCGCGGGTCGTGGCGCGACAAGGTGTGAGCAGGCGCTGAGACGACGCACGGCCCCGTCCGCGATGCGCGGCGGGGCCCTGCGTCGGTGCGCGAGCGATCAGGCGAGGATGCTCAGCGGGCTCTCGATGCGGGCGACGAAGGCGCCGAGCCAGCGCGCGGCGAGCGCGCCATCCCACGCCCGATGGTCGGCCGAGAGCGTCACGGTCATGACCTGGCCCACCTCCAGCGCACCGTCGACGACGACGGGCCTCGCCGACGCGGCGCCCACGGCGAGGATGCCCGCGTGCGGCGGGTTGATGATCGCCGAGAAGGCCTGCGTGCCGAACATGCCGAGGTTCGAGACGGTGAAGCTGCCGCCCTCGAGCTGGGCGAGCGTGAGGCGCCCCTCACGGCCGCGACCGGCGAGCTCGGCGATGCGGGCGCCGAGCGCCGAGACGCTCAGGCCCTCGACGCCGCGCACGACGGGGACGACGAGTCCGTCCTCGAGCGACACGGCGATGCCGATGTCGACGCTCGAGTGCACGTGCATCCCGTCATCGCCCCACGTGCGGTTCGCCTCGGGGACGTCGGCGA
Organism: Yonghaparkia sp. Soil809; assembly: GCF_001429705.1. Lineage (NCBI taxonomy): Bacteria > Bacillati > Actinomycetota > Actinomycetes > Micrococcales > Microbacteriaceae > Microcella > Yonghaparkia sp. Soil809. The sequence continues at coordinate 1,428,096 of NZ_LMSV01000001.1, read as the reverse complement.
AGGCGCCGGCGACCGCCTTGACCACGAGGTCGTTGACGCTCACCTTCACCTGACCGCCCGCGTTGATCTGCCTGCGCATGTCGAGCAGCGCGTCGACGCGGCAGTCAGCGGTGAGGTAGAAGTGCGGCACCGAGCTCTTGCTCTCGGTGAGGCGCCGCGCGATCGTCGCACGCATGCGGCTGTGCCGCACGACCTCGACGCCCTCGGGAGCGGGGGCGGCAGCGGCGGGGACGGCAGCGGCGGGCGCCGGGGCCGGGGTGGGCGCGGCCGGTGCCTGAGCGGCCGGTGCCGCGGCGCCGCCCTCGAGCAGGGCGGTGATGTCGCGGCGCACGATGCGACCGTCGGGGCCGGAGCCCGTGACGCCGGCGAGGTCGATGCCGTGCTCGCGCGCCAGGCGCCGCACGAGCGGGCTCACGAATCGGCGGGCGCCGTCGTGCGGGGCGGATGCCGGGGTCGGCTCCGCGACGGGGCCGGCGGCGCCGGCGGCGCTCGACGCGATCGCGGCGGCGTCCACCGCCGGGGCCGCGACCTCCGCGACGGGAGCGCCGGATTCGGGATCCGACGGGGCCGCCGGAGCGGCCCCGTCGGACTCCTCAGCGGCCGGAGCCGCTGCGGGGCTCGCGGGAAGTGCCACCTCCCCCGCTTCACCCACGATCGCGATGGGGGCGCCGACGTCGATCGAGTCACCCTCCCCCACGAGCAGTTCGAGCACGGTGCCCGCGGTCTCGGCCGCGAACTCCACGACAGCCTTCTCGGTCTCGATCTCGGCGAACGGCTGGCCGACCTCGACCGCGTCGCCGGGGGCGACGAGCCACTTCTGGACGGCGGCCTCGGTGACGTTCGCGAGGACCTCGGGCATGCGGATGGTCGTCGACATCAGGCTGCTCCCCCCGCACTGCGGCGCACGGTCTCGATGCCGGCCACGACCTCCTCGGTGCGCGCGATCGCCGCGCGCTCGAGGATGCGCGAGATCGACGGCGAGGACTCGGCGCCGGTCACGCGCTGCACGGGCTGGTCGAGCCAATCGAACAGTCGTCGCTGGATCTCGTCGGCGAGCCAGGCCCCGTACGAGGTTCCCTGGGCTCCCTGCTCGACGATGAGCACCGCGTTGGTCTTCTTGACGCTGGCCTCGATGGTCTCCCAGTCGAGCGAGGCGCGGTCGAGCCAGCGCAGGTCGATGAGCTCGGCATCCGCCCCCGTCTGCTCGATCGCCTCGGCGCAGTGGCGCACCATCGACAGGTAGCTGATGACGGTCATCTCGCTGCCCTCGCGACGCACGGCCGCGGTGCCCGGCGGGATGATGTAGTCCAGGTCGCCCGCGAGGATCTCGTCCTTCTCGTTGTACAGGTCGACGTGCTCGATGACGAGCACCGGGTCCTGCAGGGCGAGGGCGGCGTTCATGAGGCCGACGTAGTCGGCGGCCGACGAGGGGGCCACGATGCGCCAGCCGGGGCTGGTCGCGAAGACGCCGGCCGGGTCCATGAGGTGCTGCGAGCCGTAGCCCGATCCCATCGCGACCTTCGTGCGCAGCACGAGCGGCACGGGGTTGTCGCCGCCGAACATGTGGCGCGCCTTGCCCACCTGGTTGAACACCTGGTCGGCGGCGACCCACATGAAGTCGGGGTACATGAACTCCACGACCGGGCGGTACCGGCCGTCGAGGGCGAGCCCGCCGCCGAGGCCCATGAAGGCGTTCTCGCTGATCGGGGTACCGAGCACGCGGCCGGGGTGCGCGTCGGCGAGGCCCTTGGTCGCGCCGTTCGTGCCGCCCTTGAGTCGGTGGATGTCCTCGCCGAGCACCACGATGCGCTCGTCCTCGCTCATCCGGCGGTCCATCACCGCGGCGACGGCGTCGACGAACTTCATCGACTCGCGCGCGGCGTCGGAGACGCTCGGGTCGAGCACGCGCAGCGACTCGAGCTCGCTCGCGTCCCCGCGCACGCCGACGTTGACGAACTCCGGGTCGGGCCAGAGCTCGGGGCGGATGCGCCGGCGACCCTGCTTCTCGGGGTCGGCCTCCAGCAGCTCGGCCGTGGCCGCATCCATCGCCGCGATCGCCTGGGCGCGCACGCTCGCGACGCCCGCCTCGTCGATGAGTCCGCGCTTTACCATCTCGCGCGCGACGCGGTCGAGGGGGTCGCGCTTCTTCCACTCGGCCTCCTCCTCCTTCGTGCGGTAGCCGAAGGCGCTGCCCGGGTACGGGCCGTTCTGGTGGAAGAACCGGTAGACCTCGGCCTCGACGATCGTCGGACCGCCGCCGGAGCGCATGACCGCCGCGGCCTCCTCCATCGCGAGGTGCACGGCGAGCGGGTCCATGCCGTCGACGCGCCAGGAGGGGATGCCGAAGCCCTGGCCGCGGACGGAGAGGCGCGTGTCGGCGACCGACTCCTCGATGCGGGTGGCGACGGCGTAGAGGTTGTTCTCGATGAAGAAGCAGACCGGCAGCTTCCACGCGGCGGCGAGGTTCATCGACTCGAGCACCGAGCCGATCTGCGCGGCGCCGTCGCCGAAGTAGTTGATGGTGAGGTCGGTCGTGCCGGCCTCCTTCTGGGCCCACGCGTTGCCGGTGGCCATGGGCGCACCGCCGCCGACGATGGCGTTGGTGCCGAGCGCGCCGGCCTCGAACCACTGAAGGTGCATGGAGCCGCCGCGGCCGCGGCAGTAGCCCTGGGCGAGGCCGAGGATCTCGGCGAGCGTCTTCTGCAGCACCGTCTGGATGTCGGCGGTGACGAGGGCGTCGAGCGCCAGGCCGTCCTGCGCGACGTGCGCGAGCGCCTTGGCGAGGAACTGGTGGTGGCCGCGGTGCGAGCCGTTCACGGCGTCGCTCGAGCGCAGGGCGACGATCGAGCCGACCGCTCCGCCCTCCTGCCCGATGGACGAGTGGGCGGGGCCGTGGACGAGGCCCTCGCCGGCCAGGTCGAGGACGCGCTCCTCGAAGGCGCGGATGAGATGCAGCTGGCCGAGCATGGTGGCCAGAAGCGCCGGATCGGCCTTCTTCCAGTCGGCTGCGGTGGTGGTGAGCTCGACCCACTCGGCGGTGGTGTCCAAACGGCGGCGTTGGGGCATGTCGACACTGTACGCATGATTGCATCCAATCTCAATCGCTTTTCGCGGTTTTCTTTCGCGGATGCCCGTCTGGGGGGTACGGTTGCATCCAGTCACGACAGCGAAGGGTGGAGAGCGATGGCGCTTCCCGGCATCCGCGGCACCGAGCACATCGGCTTCACCGTGCCCGACCTCGACGAGGCCGAACGGTTCTTCGTCGACGTCATCGGGTGCGAGCTCGTCTACTCGCTGGGCCCGTTCGTCCGCGACGACGACTGGATGGCCGAGCACCTCAACGTCCACCCGCGCTCGGTCATGCGCGAGCTGCGCTTCTTCCGCTGCGGCCACGGCCCGAACTTCGAGGTCTTCCAGTGGGAGCCCGCCGACGGTCAGGCGCCCCAGCCCCGCAACAGCGACATCGGCGGCCACCACCTCGCCTTCTACGTCGACGACATGGATGCCGCGGTCGCGCACCTGCGCGAGCAGGGCGTCCGCGTCCTCGGCGATCCGACCGCGAGCCGGGGTGCGAGCGAGGGTCAGCGCTGGGTGTACTTCCTCTCGCCGTGGGGCATGCAGCTGGAGCTCGTGAGCTTCCCCGGCGGCAAGGCCTACGAGACGAGCTCGAGCGTGCGGCTGTGGGACCCGCGGGATCCCTCGGCATGAGCGGAGCATCCGCCCGGATCGATCGCGCGCGCCCCGCGCGGGCCGCACCTCCGGCGACGCGCGACGGCAATGCCAGCGCCCGTGTCGCGGATGCCCTGCGCGAAGCGATCGTCGGCGGCGAGTACCCGCCCGGCAGCCGGATCCGCCAGGAGGAGATCGCCGAGCGGTTCGGAGCGAGCCGCGTACCGGTGCGGGAGGCGCTCAAGGCGCTCGAGGCCGACGGGCTCGTGACGCTCGTCGCCAACACCGGCGCGTGGGTGACGCGCCTGAGCCTCGCCGAGTGCGAGGAGGTCTACCAGACCCGCGAGCGCGTCGAGCCGCTGCTGCTGCGCTACTCGGCGCCTCACCTCGACGAGGCCGCGCTCGACGGGCTCGAGCGCCTCGCCGAGCGCATGGCCGAGACGACCGACGTCGAGGAGTTCCTGCGGCTCGACCGCGAGTTCCACCAGCGCTCCTACGCCGGGGCGGAGACGCTCGTGCTCGGCGACCTCGTCCGGCGGCTCTGGAACACGACGCAGCCCTACCGACGCGCGTACACGCTCATGATCGATGCGCACAGCCAGCGCATCGTGCACGACGAGCACCACATGCTCGTCACCGCCCTGCGCGACCAGGACGTCGACACGGCCGAGCGCGTCATCGAGGGCCACATCCGCCGCACGCGACGTCTGCTGGCGAGCCACCCCGAGGTCTTCGAGACCCTCCCCACGATCCCGTAGCAGACAGAGCCAGTACCAGACCGAGCCAGTACCAGTCAGAGAGACGAGGAGCCCCATGGCCATCGCGACGATCAATCCCGCCACCGGCGTCACCGAGCGCGAGTTCGAGGCGCACACCGATGCCGAGATCGACGCCCGGATCGGGCAGGCGCACGCCGCCTTCCAGGCGATGAAGGCGACCACGTTCGCCGACCGCGCCGGCTGGATGCGCGCCGCCGCCGACCTGCTCGAGGCCGAGGTCGAGCCCGCCGCCGCGATGCTCACGACCGAGATGGGGAAGACCATCGGGCAGTCGCGCGCCGAGGTGCTGAAGTGCGCCAAGGGCATGCGCTTCTACGCCGACCGCGCCGAGGAGTTCCTCACGGGCCGCACGCTCGACGACCCGAGCGCCGTGAACGCCTCGGCGGCGCACACGCGCTACGACCCGATCGGCGTCGTCCTCGCCGTCATGCCGTGGAACTACCCGCTGTGGCAGGTCATCCGCTTCGCCGCGCCCGCGCTCATGGCAGGCAACGCCGGGCTGCTCAAGCACGCCTCGAACGTCCCGCAGGCGGCGCTCTACCTCGACACCCTCTTCGAGCGCGGCGGCTTCCCCGCCGGCGCCTTCCGATCGCTGCTCATCCCCGCCGGGAAGGTCGAGGGCGTGCTGCGCGACCGCCGCGTCGTGGCGGCGACCCTCACGGGCTCCGAGCCCGCCGGTCGTTCCGTCGCCTCGATCGCCGGCAGCGAGGTCAAGCACGTCGTGCTCGAGCTCGGCGGCTCCGACCCCTTCATCGTGATGCCGAGCGCCGACCTCGAGAAGGCCGTCGCCACCGCCGTCTCGGCGCGCACCGCCAACAACGGCCAGGCCTGCATCAACGCCAAGCGCTTCATCGTGCACGCCGACATCCACGACGCCTTCCTCGAGCGCTTCACCGCGGCGATGAGCGACCTCCGCGTCGGCGACCCCATGGACGAGTCGACCGACGTCGGGCCCCTCGCGACCTCGTCCGGGCGCGACGACCTCGTCGGCCTCGTCGACGACGCGCTCGCCAAGGGCGCCGTCGCGACGACGGGCGGTGCGGTGCCCGACGGCGCCGGCTGGTACTACCCGCCGACCGTCCTCAGCGGGATCACCGAGGACATGCGCCTGTACGCGGAGGAGGCCTTCGGGCCGGTCGCCTCGGTCTTCCGCGTCGACAGCGCCGAGGAGGCGCTGCGCGTCGCCAACGACACGACCTTCGGGCTCAGCTCGGCCGTGTGGACGCGCGACGAGGACGAGGAGGCGCTCTTCGTGCGCGGCCTCGACGCCGGCGCCGTCTTCATCAACGGCATGTCGATCTCGTACCCCGAGCTGCCGTTCGGCGGCATCAAGGACTCGGGCGTCGGTCGCGAGCTCTCGGCCGAGGGGATCCGCGAGTTCGTGAACCTCAAGAGCGTGTGGAAGGCGTGAGCGCGGAGGAGTCGCGCGTCACGCGCGAGCCGAGCCCGAGCATCCCCGGGATCTCGGACAGCGTGCGGGTCTCGGCGGGAGACCTGCTGTTCCTCTCCGGCGTGGTGGGGCTCCGACCCGGCGGGGAGCCAGCGCGCGACCTCGCGGAGGAGATCGACCTCGTGTTCGGCGAGCTGGAGCGCGCACTCTCCGCGCGCGGCGCGACGCTCGCGAGCATCGTGCGGGTGACCGTCTACATCGTCGGGCTGACCCCGGAGAGGCTCTCGACCTACCGCGCCGTGCGCGATCGCTGGATCGACCCGGAGCACGTCCCGGCGAGCACGCTGGTCGGGGTCGCCGCCCTCTACTCCGACGCCGTCACGATCGAGATCGACGCGATCGCCGCGGTCTGAGCGGCGATCGGGCCGCGGGCATCCCCCGCGGCCCGATCGCAGAGCTCAGTAGGGGTTCGCGACGAAGAGATCCTGCGCGGGGAACTTCGTGAGGACCTCGATGCCGTAGTCGGTCACGACGACCTCCTCCTCGATGCGCGCGGCGGACGTGCCGTCGGACGCGGGGCAGTAGGTCTCCATGGCGAAGACCATGCCGGGCCTGAGCTCGACCGGGTCCTTCATCGAGTTGAGACGCGAGATGATCGGCCGCTCGTGGAGGCCGAGGCCGAGGCCGTGGGCGAACTGCAGCCCGAACGCCGCGAGCTCGTTCTCGAACCCGAAGTCCTCCGCCTTCGGGAGGACGGCCGCCACCTCGTCGGTGCCGACGCCCGGCCGCAGCGCATCCAGCGCGCTGTCCATCCACTCGCGCGCCTGCTTGTAGGCGTCGCGCTGGCTCTCGGTCGCCCAGCCCACTCCGAAGGTGCGGTAGTAGCAGGTCCGGTAGCCGTTGAACGAGTGGATGATGTCGAAGAAGGCCTGGTCGCCGGGGCGGATGATGCGATCGGTGAAGTTGTGCGGGTGCGGGTTGCACCGCTCGCCCGAGATCGCGTTGATCGCCTCGACCTGGTCGCTGCCGTACTCGTACAGCCTCTTGTTCGCGAGCGCGACGATCTCGTTCTCGCGCACCCCCGGCTTGAGCGCCTCGGCGATGTCCTGGTACACGCCGTCGACCATGGCCGCGGCCTGGTTGAGCAGCATGATCTCGTCCTGGCTCTTGATCACCCGGGCGTCGAGCATGTGCTGCTGGGCGTCGGCGACCCGCAGGCCCTGGCGCTCCATCTCGAACAGGAAGGGCGGCTCGACGATGTCGAGGCCGATGGGCGCGTCGGCGAGCCCCTCCGCCGTGAGCAGCGACTTGATCTCGGCGACCGCGTCGCGCATGAGACCCGCCCCGTCGGGCGCGACGGCGCCGCGGAATCCCAGGAAGCCCGCGCGATAGTTCTCCTCCGGCACCCAGTCGGAGTAGAGCTTGTGGTGCCGCACCGCTGAACCGAAGTCCCAGAGGATCGGGTCCTTGCCGCGCATGAGCAGCGCGTACCGGATCATCTTGTCGCCGAGCGCGCCGCCGATCCAGGTCTGCGTCGTGTAGCGGATGTTATAGAAGTCGAAGAGCAGGAAGGCGCCGCACTCGCTCGCGTCGAGCGCCGCCTTCGCCCGGTCGACGCGGTAGCTCCTCAGCCGGTCGAAGTCGACGCGGTGCTCGTAGTCGACCCCCATCTGACCGGGCGCCCCGAGCGGGCGCACGCCGGCGGGCCGGGAGGACGGGCGCTCGAAGCGCCGCCCTCCCGCGCCGTGGTCGTGGCCGTGGCCGTGGCCGCTCACCGGACCTCGAGACCGTCGCTGACCGCCGCCTGCTCGGAGACCAGCTCGAGGCCGGAGCCGTGGGCGACCGTCACGATGAGGGAGGCGAAGTCCTGCTCGACGTTGCCGTTGCCGACTTCCTGAGCGACGAGGTTGCGCGTGACGCTCGCGACCGGCATCACGACGCCCATCTTGGCGGCGGCGGCGAGACCCAGGTCGAAGTCCTTCTGCAGCAGGACGTTCGTGAACGTGGGCGTGAAGTCCAGGTTGACCAGAGCGGGCGTCTTGTACTGCGTGAACACCGAGCCCATGACCGAGTCGTTGAGGAAGGTCAGGAAGGCCTCGCGCGTGACGCCGGCCTTCTCGGCGAGGACCGTGATCTCGGCCATCGACTGGATCACGACGCCGAGGAAGACGTTGTGGGCGATCTTGACGATGCGGGCCACCTCGCCCTCGCCGACGTACGTGACTCCGCGACCCCAGGTGGCGAGCAGCGGGGCAGCCTCGTCGTAGACCCCGCGCGGGCCGGAGGCCGCGACGGTGAGCTTCCCGACGGCGATGACCTTCGGGTTGCCGGAGACGGGGGTGGCGAGGAAGCCGACGCCGCGGGCCTCGGCGGCCGCGCGGACGGTCTCGCTCGCCTCGACGGAGACGGTGGAGGCGTCGCCGATGATGCGCGGGGCGCGCGCGGGATCCGACAGCAGGCCGCCCTCGCCGAGCATGACGTTCTCGAGGTCCTTCGAGGCGGAGACCATGCTGAAGACGATGTCGCGGTCGGCGAGGTCCACCGGTCGGTCGACGACGGTCGCCCCGAACTCGGTCAGCGGCTCGGCCTTCGCGCGCGTGCGGTTGTAGACCGCGACCTCGTAGCCGGCATCCAGGAGGCGCTTGGCCAGCTGGAATCCCATGCGGCCGGTTCCGATCCACCCGACGGTGGGCTTGGTGTCAGTCATGGTTCTCTCCTTGCGTTTCTGTGCGTCCGGTGAGCCCCGGTGCGGGTTCACAATCGATTGCATTATGGAATGGCGGGCCGGGCGGCCGTTCGCCGCCCGGACGATCAGGCGGGGGCGGCGGCGACCACGTGGAACTCGAACCGCAGGCGCGGGTCGGTCGCGAGCCGCGAGATCTCGAGGGTCGTGCTCGTCGGGATGTGCCCGCCGAACCACTCCCCCTGGTGCTTGTTGACGACGTCCTGGTCGGCCTCGATGTCGGTGAAGAAGCGGATCATGTTGACCACGTCGTGACGCTCGCAGCCGGCCGCGGCGAGCGCGAGGTCGAGGTGGTCGAAGGCGTTGCGCACCTGACCCGCGGCATCCATCGGCATCGAGTCGAAGACCTCGGGCCGGTGCGGGTGGTCGTGGTAGACCGGGGCGCCCGTCACGCCGCTGATGAACACCAGCCGCGCGTTCGAGACGACGCGAATCGCGGGCACGAACGGGCTCACGATCGACGCGTCGTACCCCTCGTGGTGGATGACCTCCGCATTGCCCACTCGTCGTGGACCGGGAATCGCGCTCATCGCGCCCTCGCCTTCATCGTTCGTCCGCCCCGACGCGCGAGAGCGCTCCGGAGTCGTGGGTGATGCGCCCCGCCATGATGGTCAGGTCGCTGAGGATGCCGCGCAGCTCGTCGTCCGCGCAGTCCAGCGGGTCGGCCGTCGGCACGCACGCGTCAGCGTCGTAGCCGGGCAGCAGCCGGCCCCGGTGGGCCTGCTCGCCCGTGAACCAGGCGGCATCGCGCGTATAGGCGGCGATCGCCTCGAGCCGCGACATCCGGTGCCGCTCGTCGCGGACGCCGCTCCCGTCCACGGTGCCCCCGGTGACGAGCCACCAGATGGCCGACCAGGGCGAGAACCAGTTCGCGCGCGTCGCGTCGGTGCCGGCACCGATGATGATCCCGAGATCGCGCATGTCGCCGATGGGCGGAGCCGACGCGGTCGCCTCGGCCCCCCACGCCTCGACGTAGTCGGCGCCCTTCAGCACCAGACGGCTCTGAACGAGGATGCCGGCCCCGAGGCGCGCGATCCGCTCGAGGTTCTCGCGCGTCGCCTCGTCGGCGTGCACGATCGAGAAGCCGCGCCCGGCGACGAGCCCGGTCTCGCGCTCGACCTCCTCCCACGCGTCGAGGACGCCGCCGAGGGTGTCGTTGAGAACGGCGTGGATGCTCATCCGCCAGCCGCGCTCGGCGCACAGCCGCACGATCTCGACGAGCTCGCGGTGCGCGGCCTCGGTCATCTCGAAGGGGTCGAGGCCCTCCATGTCGTGGCAGCCCAGGTGCGGGATCTCCCCGACGCCGGCGATGCGGAGCATCCCGTCGCCGCTGCCCGCCTGCACGAGCGCGGTGAGCCGGTCGATGTCGTCCACCTCGCCTCCGCGCGTCCAGGCGGAGATGAACAGGCGCGTGCGGACATCGAGCTCGCCGCGCCGCCACACGGCGTAGAGCGGGTCGTAGTCGCGCGGGGTGACGAGCAGGCCGCCCGCGTCGACCACGCCCGTGAGACCGTGGCGGGCGAGGACGGCGTTCATGGCGAGGATGCCCTGCTCGCCCTGCCCTTCGTGCCCGGCGAGCGCGAGACCGAGGGGGACGGCGAAGGCGCCGACGCCGCGCAGCTCGCCCGTCAGGCGGCCGCCGTCGTCGCGCAGGAGAGCGCCGCGGGCCGGGTCCGGCGACTCGTCCGACCACCCGCAGGCCGCGAGACCCGCGGAGTTGACGACCCCGCGGTCGTAGAGCTCCTGGACGTACACGGGGTTGTCCGGGGCGGCCTCGTCGAGCTCGGCCCGAGTGGGCGCTCGGCCCTCGGCCAGCTGCCGCGAGTGCCAGCCGCCGACGACGCTCACCCATTCCCCGGGGCCGCGTCGACGGGCATCCTCTCGAATGAGGGCGAGGCCCTCGGCGAGCGAGCGGACGTCCTCCCAGTGCACGGTGCGCGTCCAGGACAGGCCGCCGCGCATGGCGTGGATGTGGGCGTCGTTGAGCCCCGGGATGACGCGACGGCCCCCGAGATCGATGACCCGCGCGGCGAGGGGGGCGTAGTGGGCGAGCTCCGCGTCGCTGCCGNCGGCGAAGGTCATCACGCGCCCTCCGGTGAGCAGGAGGTCGACGAGGGGCAGAGCGGTCGCGGCGGACATGGCGGAGACTCCCTAGATGCTCAGGTAGCGCTCGAGCAGGGCTGCGTCGGTGCGGAGCTCGTCGGCGCGGCCCGACCACGGGATGGTCCCGCTGTCGTCGAGGATGATGACGCGATCGGCCATGTCGAGAGCGAGGTCGACGTTCTGCTCGGCGATGAGGGTCGACAGCCCCGTGCCGCGGAGCCCCTCGATGCGATCGTGGATGACGTCGAGCACGCTGGGGGCGAGCCCCTCGCTCGGCTCGTCCATGATCAGCAGGCTCGGGTTGGTCATGAGCGCGCGCCCGATGGCGAGCATCTGCTGCTCGCCGCCCGAGAGCGACCTCGCCATCGAGGACTGGCGCTCGGCGAGGCGCGGGAAGAACTCGAACACGCGCTCGACCGTCCAGCGCTCCCCCGCGATCTCCTTGCGCTGGGGGATCACGGAGAGGTTCTCCAGCGTGGTGAGCGACCCGAAGACGCGGCGGCCCTGCGGGACGATCGCGATGCCGAGCCGGGAGATCTGGTGGCTCGACCTCTTCGTGATGTCGACGCCGCCGAAGGTGATGCCGCCCGCGGTGATCGTCGGCGGCCGCAGCCCGCAGATGGCGCGGACGAGCGTGGTCTTGCCCATCCCGTTGCGGCCGAGGAGGGCGACGGTCTCGTTCTCGCCGATGGTGAAATCGACTCCGTGGAGGACCTGCGCCGTCGCATAGCCGACGTGCAGTCCCGTGACNCCTCCGCGGGCGAGCCGGTGACGACGTGGTGCCCGTTCTCCATGCACATCACCCGGTCGGTGAGACCGAGGGCGAGAGTCATGTCGTGCTCGATCAGCAGGATCGGAAGCGATCGCGGAAGGCCCTCGATGAGCGCCTTCAGGGTGGTGCGCTCCGCGGCGGAGAGCCCGGCCGCGGGCTCGTCGAGGAGCAGGATGCTCGGCTCGCCCACGAGCGCCATCGCGATCTCGAGCTGCCGCTGCTCGCCGTGGGAGAGGTTGGCGACCGTGAGGTCCCGGCGGTCGGCGAGGCCGACCGACTCGAGAGCCGCGAGCGAGCGCTGGGACGCATCGTCCTTCGCGCGCTGAGGGCGCCAGAAGACGCGTGCGGTCGCGGTGCCTCCGCGCGCGGCGACGCGGACGTTGTCGAGCACCGTCATCTCGCGGAACAGGTTCGAGATCTGGAAGGTGCGGCCGACGCCCATCCGCGCGCGGCGCGCGGTCGACATGGTCGTGACGTCCCTGCCGAAGAGGTGGACGGCGCCCGCGGTGGGCGTGACGTCCCCTGCGATCATCTTGAACAGCGTCGTCTTGCCCGCGCCGTTCGGCCCGATCACCCCGAAGCGCTCTCCCGGCTCGAGCACGAGAGAGATCCCGTCGACGGCCTGAACGCCGCCATAGCGCTTCCCGAGATCCTCGATGACGAGCACGGGGGCACCAGCCCCGGACCCGCGAGGGTCCGAGGCCGGCGCCATTTCCGTTGCAGTGCTCACTAGCCCTGGAAGTCCTGCGAGTAGTTCGGCTGCTGCAGCGCTTCCTCGGGGTCCTGACCGAACCACTGGTCGACGTCCTCGTAGGTCGCGATCGGCGTGTTGTACAGGTTGCCGTCGTCGCGCTTGACCACCTCGCGGATGTAGACCGGTCCGACCGTGTTGTTGTACTCGTCGAACGAGACCCGGCCGAAGATGTTGTCCTCGAAGGTGGACTCGGTGATCGCGGAGACGAGCTCCTCACCCGTGAGGTAGCCCTGCTCCTCGAGAACCGACGCGACGAGCGACGCCGTGATGTAGCCGCCGGCGATGTAGGCACCGGGCACGTTGCCGCCCGAGAACTCCTTGTACGCCTCGATGAGCTCGGCGACGGCCTCCGACTCGCGGCCCTCGGCCCAGTAGCTGACCGACTTCAGGCCCACGATCTGGTCGCCCATCGCCCGCAGCGTGCCCTGGTCGGCGGCGCAGCAGTTGAGGAGCAGCTTGTCCATGTCGAGGCCGAGGCCCAGGTAGGACGTGAGGAAGTTCGGTCCGGGCGCGCCACCGGCGGTGGCGACGTAGACCATGTCCGCACCGGCGGCCTGGATCTGCGAGACGTAGGTCGAGAAGTCGGTGGTGGAGTTCGGGAACCACAGCTGCTCGACGACCTCGCCGCCGTTGTCCTGGAAGCCCTGGACGAATCCGGCGCACGACTCCCAGCCGAAGGCGTAGTCGGCGCACAGCGTGACGGCGGTGTCGAACCCGCCCTCCGTGGCAGCCCACTCGCCGCCGGGGTAGTTCGCCTGCGAGCCGCCCATGGAGCCGGTGCGGACGGTGAGGCCGTTCGCGTTGCGCTGGGTGAGGTCGTCGGAGGCGGCGACGGGGTGGAGGTTGGGGACCCCGACGCTCTCGGCGTACTCGGCGACGGCGAGCGCGGTGTTGGCCAGGAGCGGCCCGACGAGCACGTCCACCTCGTCCTGCTCGACGAGCTTCGCCGCCTTCGTGAGCGAGATCTCGGGGTTGCCCGCGTCGTCCTCGACGATCGTCTCGACGGTGACGCCGTTGACCTCGTTGCCGTTGAGCTCCCAGTAGAGGTTCCAGCCGTCCACCATCTCCTGGCCGGCGACGGCGAAGTTGCCGGTGACGGGGGAGATGTAGCCGACCTTGAGCGTCTCGCTCACGGCCGCCTCCGTGCCGCCGCCCGCATCGGGCTCGGGCTCGGCGGCCTGGGGCGGCGCGCACGCGGCGAGCACCAGTGCGGCCGTGGCGGCGAGGCCGACGAGGCCGATCCAGCGCCGGGGAGCCGTTGTCATCGTTGACGTCATGGCAGTTCCTTTCGATTACGGATTGTGATTGCGGTCGGGCACTGCGGTGCCCTCGGGGGAACTCCGGTCGCCCGGTGGCGTGGCGGAGGGCGAGCGCCCCCGGAGCTTCGCCAGCACCTTCGGCACGCTGCCGGCGACGCCGGCGCGCGCGAAGAGGATGACGAGGATGAAGATGAGCCCGAGCGCGGTCGGCCAGCGGTCGACGTAGCTCGAGAGGACGTTCTCGACGAGCACCACGACGGCGGCGCCGATGAGCGGCCCGAGGAGCGTTCCGATGCCGCCGAGGATGACCATGACGACGAGCAGGACGGAGCGCTCGACGCCGGCCGACGACGGGCTGACGAAGTTGGTGTGCCAGACCGCGAGAACGCCGGCGATGCCCGCGACGGTTCCCGAGATCATGAACGCGCTGAGCTTGTACTGGGCGACGCTGTAGCCGAGGCTGCGCATCCGGCTCTCGCTGTCGCGCAGGCCGCGCAGGCTCGCGCCGAAGGGCGAGCTGCTGACGACCCAGAGGGCCCCTGTCGTGATCACGAAGATGCCGAGCACGACGTAGTAGTAGATCCACTCCTCGTGCAGGTTCCCGGGAGCGGCGATGCCGGAGATCCCGTTCTCTCCCCCGGTGACGGACGACAGGCGGAAGGCGAGGCCGTAGATGAGCATGCCGAGCGCGAGCGTGACCATGAGGAAGTAGATGCCGCTCGTGCGCATCGACAGCAGGCCGTAGAGGAACGACACCACAAGGGTGACCACGAGGGCCAGCAGCACCTGCGTCATCGAATCGAGACCCTGGCGGGATGCCCAGCCCACGGCGTACGCGGACGCCGCGGCGATCGCGCCATGGCCGAGCGAGACCATGCCGCCGTCGCCGCCGAGGAAGTTGACGCTCGAGGCGAGGACGGCGGCGATGAGGATGGTCGAGGCGAGGCCGAGGACGAAGTTGGAGACGCCGAAGTAGGGCAGGGCCAGGAGCACGACGAGCAGCAGGCCGAGCAGAGCGAGGTTGACGAGCATCCGACGGTTCATGCGGTCCTCCCGAAGAGACCGGTGGGCCGGAGCACCAGGACGAGGGCCATGGGCAGGAAGATCGTGAAGTAGGCGAGCTCGGGGATCCACGCCTTCGCGAACGCGTCGATGAGCCCGATGAGCACGCTGCCGACGGCCGCTCCGGTGACGCTGCCGAGGCCGCCGATGATGATCACGACGAGGGCGTAGAGCAGCACCTCGTTCTGCACGCCCGGCAGGATGCTCTGCATGCCGGAGCCGATGGTGCCGCCCAGTGCGGCGAGTCCGGCGCCTACGACGAACATGCCGGTGAAGACCCAGGCGATGTTGACGCCCATAGCGGAGATGATCTCGCGGTCGTCGACGCCGGCGCGGACGACGGCGCCGATCCGCGTCCGGGTCTGCACGAAGGCGAGGCCCAGGCCGATCGCGACGGCGACGCCGATCACGAAGATCCGGTACCAGGGGTAGACCAGGTCGCCGATCATGAGCGCGCCGGGGATCGTCGCCGTCGTCGGCAGGTTCTGCGGGTCGCCGCCGAAGACCGCGAGGCAGAGGTCGGCGATCACGAACGAGACGCCGATGGTGAGCAGCACCTCCGGCAGCTCCTGCCCCCGCACGAAGCGGAGGAGGACGACCTCGACGATGAAGGCCGTCGCGGCGACGACGATCACCGCGGTGATCACCGCGAGCAGCAGGTTGCCCGTCAGCCCGGCGATGACGACGCCGATGTACCCGCCGAGCAGGTAGAAGGCGCCGTGCGCCATGTTGACGATCTTCATGAGACCGAAGACCAGCGTCAGACCGCTGGCCAGCAGGAAGAGCAGGGCGCCGAAACTCAGCCCGTTCAGCACTTGCTGCGCCAGGAACACGGGTTCAAACACTCAGAACCGAACCTTCCACGTCGTTGAGGAGTTGGTGCATGGCGGTGTGGTGCCCCAGTAAAGCAACCGATTGCAGAAGTGTCAAGGACTACTGCACAAGTGGTGCGTCATCGACGCAGGAGGAGGCGGGGAAGCCCCGCTGGGGATCCGTCCTGCCGCCGCTGCGTCGTCAGCGCAGGCGCGGTGGGGCGCCGGTCGAGCCGCGCACCACGAGGGAGACGGGGAGCATCACCCGCTCCTGCGTGGGCTCGCCCGTGTCGAGCATGCGGAGGAGCAGTCGCGCCGCCTCCTCGCCCATCGAGCGGGCGGGCACCCGTACGGTCGTGAGCGGCGGGTGGAAATCCTCGGCGAAGACCATGTCGTTGAAGCCCACCACCGACAGGTCCGTCGGGCACTCGAGGCCGTGCCTCCGCAGCGAGCGGAGCACCCCGAGCGCGATGAGGTCGTTCCCCGCCACGATCGCGGTGGGTCGATCGGGGTGGCCGGCGATGACCGCATCGGCGGCGCGCTCCCCCGCCTCGGCGGTGAGTGCGTTCACCTCCATCAGTCGCCCGCGCACCCCCGCCTCGGCGCACGCGGACTGGAACGCCACGCTCCGCGCCTCGCTCGTGGAGAGGCTGGCCGGGCCGGCGATGTGGAGGAGATCCCGGTGGCCCAGCTCGACGAGGTGGCGGACGGAGGCGGCGATGCCCTGCGCGNCGCCCCGGTGCCCCGAGCCGATGATGAGCCCATCGACGCGGCGGTCGAGGAGGGAGGCGATGGCAACGCGCTCGCCGGACTCGTTCTCGTCGGTGTTTGCCAGGAGCGCGGTGTACCCGCGGGACTGCAGGTGGCTCTCGATCCCGCGCACGATCGGCGGGAACAGCGGGTTCGTGAGGTCGGGGATGACGACGCCGATCGTCATGGAGCTGTCGGTGCGGAGCCCGCGCGCCATGACGTTGGGCACGTAGCCGAGCGACTCGGCGGCCTCGCGAACGCGCAGCACCGTGTCGCGGCCGACGAGGCGCTCGGTCCGCTGGTTGAGAGCACGCGAGACCGTCGCCTTGTGGACGCCCGCGAGCCTCGCGACGTCATCGATGGTCGGGCGTGCGCCCATCTGGGCATCCTCTCGGATCCGCCGGCGGGGTCGCTCGGCTGTCGGTCATCGTATATACCGACAGGGCGAACCTTGCTGAACGCGACGGTGTCGCCCGCCCCGGACTCACTGAGATGCGATGCGGGCAGCTAGGCGCGCTGCTCCGGGCGCATGTTCTTCATCGCCTGCAGGACGTCGACGGCCGAGGTGATCGGCCGCGATCCACCCGGATGCTCGTGGCCGAGATCGGCGAGCGACTGGTAGGTGCCCTCACGGCTCCCGATCACGAACCAGATCCCCCGCGCCGTCTGGTCGGACTGGTTCACGTAGAGGTGCGGGCGGTTCGCGTCGAAGCAGAAGGAGTCCCCCGGCTCGAGCTCGTAGCTGTCGAAGTCGATCTTGAGCGTGAGCCGGCCCTCCAGCAGCACGCCGTACTCGAGCGCGGCGTGGCGCATCATCTTCCCCTCGACGGAGGAGGAGCCCGCGGGCGCGTAGCTCACGATGAGCGGGTCGGCGATCCCGGACTGGCCGACGGCCATGCGCTCCCAGGTGACGCCGTTCTCCATCTCGATCACCGGGTTGTCCTCGCGCCGCTGCACCACCGAGTCCGTCCGCCGGTCGGGTCCGGGCTCCGGTGCGCTCGCCGACGAATTGAGAAGGAGCGGGGTCGCGGCGGGCCGCGGCGCGCCCATGAGACCGTCCAGCGAGATCCCCAGGTGGTTCACGAGGGCGTAGAGGGTGCTCACCGAGGGCTGGGTCTTGCCGGTCTCCACCTGGGAGAGCAGACTCGCCGAGACCCCGACCGCCGAGGCGACGGCGCGCAGGCTGAGCTTGCGGGCCTCGCGCACGCGACGCAGTTCCGAGCCGACGTCGAACTGCATCGTCCGTGTCCTTCCGAGAGGGGGCCGATCAGCCCGAGTGCAACAGCCCTGGTGAACATCGAGGGTTCCGCAATGGTATATGACGCAGAGTTCCCCTGGGTCGGACTCCGTCGTTTTCCCGGGATACGACGCCATTGCGGGGCCCGTGTGTGAAGCATTACTGTACAGACGTCCATCAGCCCGCTCCGTCGGAGCGGAATCGAGAGGAAGCCCGTGGAGCCCACGTCACCCCGACACCGCGACGACGCCGCCGTCGCCTTCCTCGGCCTCGGCGCGATGGGCGCCGCCATGTCCTCCCGCCTCGCCGACGAGGGGTTCGCCGTGTCGGTGTGGAACCGCAGCGACGGCCCGGCGGCCGAGCTCGCGCAGCGCGACGGCATCCAGGTGGTGTCGGGGCCCGCGGAGGCCTTCGCCTCGGCGGACGTGGTGCACTCCATGCTCGCGAACGACGCGGCCGTGCTCGCCGTCTTCGACGACGCGCTGCTCGACGCCGCACCCGCGGGTCGCGTCCACGTCAACCACGCCACCGTCGCTCCTCAGACCGCGTCGACCCTCGCCGAGCGCCACGCACGGCACGGCGTCGGATACGTCTCCGCTCCGGTCCTCGGCCGCTCGACGATCGCCGGCACCGGCGCGCTCCTCGTCGTCGCCTCGGGAGAGACCGCGAGCGTCGAGCGCGCCCTGCCCTCGCTCGAGGCGCTCGGCCAGCGCGTCTGGAACCTCGGCACGGATGCCCGGCTCGCGCCCGTCGTGAAGATCGCCGTGAACTACTCGCTCATCAGCGCGATGCAGTCGATGGCGGAGTCGGTCACGCTCGTGGAGGCGGCGGGGATCGACTCCGGCACGTTCATCGAGGTGCTCACGCACACCGCGTTCAGCGGCTCCGCCCACCGCGGTTACGGGCCGATCATCGCCGAGAAGCGCTACGAGCCGGTCGGCTTCGCGATGGCGCTCGGCCTCAAGGACCTCGGGCTCGCCGAGGGCACGGCCGCCGACCTCGGCGTCGAGCTGCCGGTCGCGCCGGTGCTGCACGAGCTCTTCGAGGCCGCGCTCGCCGACCCGGCGCTGCGGGAGCTCGACTGGTCGGCCGTGGCCGAGATCACCCGCCGACGCTCGGGCCGGGGCTAGACCGCGAGGAGTGCGGCGAGGTTCTCCGGGCGGGCCTCGAGCTCGCCCGCCTCGATCATCAGCGACAGCTCCAGCACGCGCTCGTTGCACGGCGCGGAGCCGCCGTGCTCTCGGTGGACGGCGACGACGAGGCCGTTGATCTCGCGCACCTCGCTCCGGCGCCCCTTCATCCAGTCCTGCAGCACGGTCGTGCGGGTGGTGGGCAGCGTGAAATCCGTGAGGACGCGATCGAGGAGCGTGACGGCGTAGTCGTCCGGCTCCGCGATGTCGGCCTCGGTCATCCCGAAGATCGGCATCAGGCGACTGCCGGCGGCGAGGCACGCGCGGATCGCCTCGCGGCCCGTCTCGATCATGAACTCGCGCATGCCCGGCAGTCGCACGGCGTCGTCGAGAGGGAGCCCGAGGACGGCCGAGGGCACGAGCTCGGCGGCGTTGGCGACGAGCTTCATCCACTTCGACGAGCGGATGTCCGGCGACACCTCGACCGTGCCCGCCGCGCGCAGGACGCTCGCCGCCTCCTCCTCGCGACCGACCGTGGCCGGGTGCATGCTGCCGATCGCGAACCACGACGACGATCGGGGGCTCTGACGCTCGACCACGCCCGGCTCGAACATGTTGGCGGTCACCTCGATGACGGCGCCGAGCGTGCGGTGAGGGCCGAGGATGCTCGCCATGTCGTCGAGCGACATCCCGTTCTGCACGCCGATCGCGAGCCCCGACTCGGCCAGCAGCGGGGTGATCAGCTCGCTCGCCCATCGAGTGTCGTAAGCCTTGACGAGCACGAAGACGAGATCGAAGGGCTCGCGCAGCTCGGCGACCTCGCACAGGTGATGGACGCGGACCGGCGTGATCACCGTCTCGTCCGGCAGCTCGACGCGCACCCCGTGCCTGCGCATCGCCTCGACATGCGCGGGCCACTGCTCGATGAAGGTCACATCGTGACCGGCACGGACGAGGTCGGCCCCGATGCCCGCGCCGTTCGCCCCCGTGCCGAGGACGGCGATGCGGGGAGCGCCCGGCGCGGGGCTCACGGACGGGCGGTCGCGCGGCGCCGGCGCTTCGACCGGGCGATCGCGTAGAGGATCGCCGCGGCGAGGATGAGCACGCCCTGGAGGATGTACTGCCACATCTGGTCCAGGCGCAGGAACACCGTCGCGTTGAGCACCTGGATGAGCAGCATCGAGCCGAACAGGGTGCCCACGAAGGTGCCGCGGCCGCCGAGGAGGCTCGTGCCGCCCAGCACGACGGCCGTGATGCTCGAGAGCGTGTAGGCGACGCCCTGGGCGGGGTCGCCGACGCCGATCTGCGTCATGAGCATGATCGCGCCGAGGAAGGTCAAGGCGGAGGTCGCGACGTAGCCGAGCACGACCGTGCGATTGACCTCGACGCCGACGCGACGCGCCGACTCCTCGTCGGAGCCCGCCGCGCGCAGGCGCCAGCCCCACGGGGTCCGACGCAGCGCGACCTCGAGCCCGATGACGACGAGCACGAGCACGATGAAGGCGATCGGCACGGGGCCGAGCTTCGTCGTGATCGCGCGCGAGACCTCGGAGTTGATGAAGCCCTCGGCCGTCGGCCGCAGGAGGAAGCTCAAGCCCTGGAGCGCGATGTACACCGTCAGGGTCGCTGCGATGGCCGTGAACTTCACGTACCTGATGAGCGCGCCGTTGACCAGTCCCACGACGATCGACGCCGCGAGCATGGCGGCGAATCCGAGCAGGATGGACGTCGTCGGCGACTCGTTGAGGATGAAGAACGACCCGACCACCACGAGGAATCCCACGAGGGGTCCGACCGACAGATCGATGCCCCCGGTCAGCAGCGCGATCGTCTGCCCCATCGCGATGAATCCGAGCGCGGAGGTGAGCAGCAGCATCGACGAGATGTTGAAGTCGCCGAGGTAGCGGTCGTTCTGGGCGAAGATGAAGGCGCCGAGCGCGAGCATGACGATCGCCAGCAGCACGGGCGGCGCGTAGTCGCCCTGCAGGAACCGGCGGACGGATGCGCGACGGCCCGCCGCGCGCTCGTCGGCGCCGTCGTTCCTGACGTCGTCGACGTTGACGGTGCGCGTGGTCGAGCTCACCGCGGAGTGGATCATCCGCTCCTCGGTGATCTCGGCGCCGCGCAGGGTGTCGACGACGTGGCCGCGCGACATCACGATGACCGTGTCGCAGAGGCCCTCGAGCTCTTTCGCGTCGGACGACGCGACGATGACGGGGATGCCCGCGGCCGAGACCTCGCGCAGGATCCCGTAGATCTCCGCGCGCGCTCCGACGTCGACGCCCTGGGTCGGCTCGTCGGCGAGGATCAGCACCGGCTCCGAGAGCAGCGCCCGCGCCATCATGACCTTCTGCTGGTTGCCGCCCGAGAGCGAGGAGACCGGGGCGTCGAGGGAGGCCGCCTTGACCGAGAGGGAGCCGAGCGTGTCGCCGAGCATCCCGAGCTCGCGCTTGCGACTGATTAGGAGGCCGCTGCGGAAGCGCCGCAGCGCGGAGACGGCCGCGTTCTCGCGCACCGACAGGCGCATCATGAGTCCCTCGCTCAGGCGGTCGGCGGGGAGGTACGCGGCGCGCGCGAGGAGCTCCCTGCCGGTCACCGCCCGGCCCTCGATCTCGACCGCTCCGTCGAAGGAGGCGAGGCCGGCGAGGGCGCGCAGCAGGTCGCTCTGGCCGTTGCCCACGACCCCCGCGACGCCGATGATCTCGCCGCGCTGCGCGCTGATCGAGACCTCGTTGAAGCCGGGGCCGGTGAGGCCGGTGGCGGCGAAGCTCGTCGCCCCCTCGCGCGGACCGTCGAACTTGGGCGGGAAGGTCGAGTCGAGCTGACGCCCGACGATGAGCGAGAGCAGCTCGCGGTCGCTGATCTCGTCGACGATCGCGGTGGCGCGAAGGCGCCCGTCGCGGAGGACCGTCACGCGGTCGGCGAGCTCGCGGACCTCGGCGAGGCGGTGCGTGATGTACACGACGGAGGTGCCCTGGGCGACGAAGTCGCGCACGAGGGCGAAGAGCATGTCGACCGAGTCCTGGCCGAGCGGGGCGGTCGGCTCATCGAGGACGAGGAGCGAGGGCTTGACCGCGAGAGCCTTCGCGATCTCGAGCAGGTGCTTCTGCGCGACGGAGAGGGTCTCGACGCGGTCGGAGAGGTGGACCTTCAGACCGACGGTCGCGAGGAGCTCGTGCGCGACGTCGAGGCGCGAGGCTCCGCGCGGGAGGATCGAGGCCGGCAGCGCGACGAGGAGGTTCTCGAGCACGGTCATGTCCGGCAGCACGGCGGGGTGCTGGTGGACGAAGGCGATGCCGCGGCGCGTAGCCTCCCGCGGGTCGAGGACGTCCACGACCTCGCCGCCGATGGCGATGATGCCCCGATCGGGGCGGATCGTCCCGGTCGCGACGTTCATGAGGGTCGACTTGCCCGCGCCGTTCTCGCCGAGCAGGGCGTGGACCTCTCCCGGCAGCACCTCGAGGGACACGTCGGTGAGCGCCGCGGCGCCGCCGAAGCTCTTCGAGATCCCGGTCATGGAGAGCGTCGCCACGGCGGCCGGCGCTTCGGTGGTTGGCATGTTCACGAGAAAACCCTCACTCGCAGCTCTGGGGCAGGTTCGGTATGGGAGGGCTCTCCGGCCCGGCGGCGCGCGCCGGACCGGAGAGCCCGATGGAACAGGATCAGTCGAGCAGGGCGGCCTGGTCCTCGGGGCTCATCTGAGCCGAGAGGTAGATGTCGCCCGGGAGGTCGTCACGGCAGGTGACGGGGTTCGGGCTGCCCGAGACGCTGTCCTCGAACACCGGAGCGGCGAACGCGGTCTCGCTCGGGATGACGCCGCCCGTGGCACGGGCCACGGCGTGCTGCACCGCGAGACGGACGTTGTCGTTGCCCGTCGCGACCGTGAAGAGCTTGAAGTCGGGGTTGGCGTCCTTCTTCTCCTCCCAGAAGCAGGAGAGCACGTTGCCGTCCGAGGTGACGAGAGCGGGGATGGAGCGACCGCTCTTCTCGAACTCCGGCAGGGCGCCGACGAGCGACGGGCCGAAGTCCGAGACGATGACGTCGATCTGGTCGTACTTCGCGATGGCCGCCGTGAGCACCTGCTGCGTGAGCGCCGGGTCCCAGTTCGTGACCTCGTACGGCTGCTCGCCGATGAACTCGTAGCTGTCGTCGGTCAGGACCGACTCCAGGCCCTCGCGCTCGTCGATGCCCTGGCTGTTGCCGGCCGGGCCCGAGAGGAAGAGGATCTTCGCGCCGTCGGGGAAGTTCTCGGAGATCCACTCGCCCCACGCGACGCCGTCGGCGACGAAGTCGGCGCCGACCCAGAGGTCGAAGTCCTCACCGTCGGTGCCGTTCGGGTCGACGCGGTAGGGAACCGTGACGACGCCGGCCTCGTAGGCGCTGCGCAGGGCGGGGAGCATGGCCTCGCCCGCGTCCGGGAAGACGACGATGGCGTCGGCACCAGAGGCGACCATGCCCTGGATGTCCGAGATCGACTTCTGCGTGTCGCCCTGGCCGTCGGCGTAGAGGTACTCGACGACGCTCGGGCACTTGGCGACCTCATCGGCGCCGGCTGCCGTGGTGACCAGGCGCCAGCTGTTGCCGCCGAAGCCGTCGAGCAGGCCGACGACCGCCTCGTCGGGACCGCACCAGTCAGGTGCGCCCTCGACGGGGGCTCCCGGCTCGGCGCCGGGCTCGTCGGATTCGGCGGCGCAGCCGCTCAGGATGAGGGCTGCGAGGCCCGCGACGGCGATCGCCGTCGACATTTTGCGGTGGATCATGTTCTCCTCCATGGGTCCGCGCGACGACCGTGTCGCACGTGTTCTTGGTGCGTCCGCTCCGGTGGAGCGGACTGTCAGGGTGTTGCGATTGCAGCCGGAGCGCTCGCGCGAGCGAATCGCTGCCGGAGGGCTGCCCAGTTGACCGTGTAGATCGCGACTCCGATCGCAAGCGCGGCGGCCTGGACGAGGGTGCGCACCGCGAACGGCACGCCCAGAGCGAGCACGAACTGGTCGAGCTGGCTGAGGAACAGGGCGGCCACGACCGTGGCCACGGGGAAGCCGCGACCGCCGAGCAGCGACGTGCCTCCCAGCACCACGACGGCGACCGACGTGAGCAGGTAGGTGTTGCCCTGGAAGGCGGTGGGCTGGTTGGTGATGCCGGCGAGCAGGATGCCCGCGGTCGCGAAGAGCAGCTGCGACCACACGTAGGCCGCGCCCTGGTGGGTGCGGTAGCGCAGGCCGGTGGCCCTGGCCGCCGCGGGGCTCGCGCCGACGGCCTCGAACCGACGGCCCGCCACGGTGCGCTTGACCAGGATCGAGACGAGGATGAGCGCCCCGAGCGCGAACAGCACGGCGTGCGGGATCCCGAGCGTCTGCCCGCCACCGATGCTCGCGAGCAGTCGCGTCGTCGTGCGGGGGATGCCTCCGGAGATGCCGAGCACGGCGCCGAAGAGCAGCGCGTTCGTCCCGAGGGTCGCGATGATCGGGTTGAGGCCGAGGCGGCCGACCATGAACCCGTTGAGGAGCCCCGCGCCGATCGCCCAGGCGAAGGCGGCGAGCACGGCGGGCACCAGCAGCGCGTCGTTCTCGTTGGGCATGTGCGTCACGAGCACGACGGCGAGGGACACGCCGCCCGGCACCGAGAGGTCGATCCCGCCCTGCTGGACGACGAGCATCTGGCCGAGGCCGACGATCGCGAGGACGGCTGCGAACGGCAGCATCCCGAGGACCGCGCCCGGGGACACGCTGCTCGGCGCGAGGATCGCGCTGACGACCACGAGGACGACCAGCGAGATGGCGACCGTGAGCAGGCCCTTGGAGATGCTCACCCGCGCGCTCGTGAGGCTCCGCGGCATCGAGGTGTCGGCCATGCTCTCCCCTTCGAAAGTTCTGGTCTCCACCGTCCGGTGTGACCGAACGGGGTGTTGAGTCACACTTTATGGAAAGTCGGCGCTGTTCACAACCACCGATGGTAACGATTCGGCAGAGCGCACAGACAGGGCCGAACGACCCGTCGTTCCTGCGGGGCGCGAGTCCTCCAAAAGGAGGACAATGGATTTCTATGCATCCGCATATATTCGACCTTCTTGCCCCATTCTGAGGCGGCAGGAGGCCGATCGTGCGGCGTGCAGGACCGCGCGTATCGACGTCGGGGCGACGGTGCGCTAGCGTTTATCTTCACTGAACAACGCCGTTCGAAAGGTGGCATTTCGATGAACACAGCTTCTCCGCGCCGCGCCCTCGTCGTCGGGGCGACCGGCATCGCGGGTCAGACGGTCTCCCGCCAGCTCGTCGACGCGGGCTGGGAGGTGCACGGCCTCGCCCGTCGCGGCAACAGCATGCCGGCAGGCGTCATCCCCATCCAGGCCGACCTGCTCGACGCCGACGCCACGCGCGCCGCCCTCGCCGGCCTCCGCCCCGAGATCGTCATCATCACGGCGTGGATCCGCAAGGACACCGAGGCCGAGAACATCGCCGTCAACAGCGCGACGCTGCGCAGCCTGTTCTCCGCGCTCGAGGCCGACGGCGGGGTGCGCCACGTCGCCCTCCTCACCGGCCTCAAGCACTACCTCGGCCCGTTCGAGGACTACGCGACGGGCGTCAAGGCGGAGACCCCGTTCAAGGAGTCGGAGCCGCGACTGCCCAGCCCGAACTTCTACTACGCCCAGGAGGACGAGCTGTTCGCGGCCGCTGCGCGCATGGGCTTCACCTGGAGCGTGCACCGCTCGCACACCGTCTTCGGCTTCGCCGTCGACAACGCCATGAACATGGTGCTGACGCTCTCGGTCTACGCGACCATCTGCAAGGAGCTCGGGCAGAAGTTCGTCTACCCCGGCTCGGTCGAGCAGTGGAACTTCATCACCGACGTGACCGACGCCGAGCTGCTCGGCGAGCAGCTGGTCTGGGCCTCCACCCACGAGAACGGCGAGAACGAGGCCTTCAACATCGCCAACGGCGACGTCTTCCGCTGGCGCTGGCTGTGGCCGCAGATCGCCGAGCACTTCGGCGTGGAGTGGGAGGGACCGAGCGGGACGCCGCGCACCCTCGTCGAGGCGATGACGGATGTCGCCCCCGACGTGTGGCGACGCATCGCCGAGCGCGAGCACCTCGTCGAGTCCGACGTCAGCAAGCTCGCGTCCTGGTGGCACAGCGACAGCGACCTGGGCCGCGAGGTGGAGTGCGTCACCGACATGACCAAGAGCCGCGAGGCCGGGTTCCTCAACTTCCGGTCGACGCCGAAGAGCTTCTTCGACACCGTCGCCCGCTACCGCGAGGCTCGACTGCTGCCCTGACCGGCGAGCGTGCGAAGGGGGCGGGCGCCGAAGCGCCCGCCCCCTTCTGCGTGCCGACCGGACGGCCCGGATTCTCCGGTCTGCCCTCCGCCTCAGAGCGCGGCGGAGAACTCGATGTGCGCCTTGATGGTCTGCGCGGGGTTGCGGGCGGCCTCGACGGCGTCCGTCGCGGTCGCGACGTCGAAGCGCTGCGTCACCAGGGACGTCAGATCGATGCCCGCCTGCGCCATGAAGCGCAGGGTGTCGGGCCACACGCCCGGCGAGCCGATCGAGCCCGTGATCGTGAGCTCCTTCGACTGGATGAGCCCCAGCTTCGCGGGAGCCTCGCGGCCGACATCGATGCCCATGTAGCCGACGCGACCCTTGAACGCGGCGATCTCGAGCGCCTGCGCCATGACCTCGGGGCGCCCCGTGGCCTCGATCACGACGCTCGCGCCGCGCCCGTCGCTCTCGCGAGAGAGCACGGCCTCGAGCTCGTCGGGCGACACCGCGACGTGCGCCCCGAGCGAGAGCGCCTTCTCGCGGCGGTGCTCGCTCGGCTCGACGACGATCGTCTTCGCGCCGAGCTTGGCCGAGGCGGCCGTGACGCACAGGCCGATGGGGCCCGCGCCGAGGACGACGAGCGTGTCGCTCGCGTTGACGTTCCCGACCCTCATGAGGGCGTAGTAGGCGACGCTGAAGGGCTCGACGAGGGCCGCGTTCGTCCAGGAGACGCCCTCGGGCAGCTTGTGCAGCCACGACTCCTTCGCGACGAAGAACTCGGCGGCGGCGCCGCTGATCGAGAAGCCGAAGTGGTCGTCGCCGATGACGCACTCGCCGACGACGCCGTCGCCCTTCTGCAGTCCGGTGACCTTCGAGCCGACCGCCATGACCTCGCCCGACCACTCGTGGCCGGGGATGATCGGGTACTGGAACGGGATGATGTAGCGGCCCTCGAGCAGCTCGATGTCGCTGTGGCAGACCCCGACGGAGCGCGCGGCGACGAGAACCTCGTCGTCGGCGATCTCGGGGATCGGCAGCTCGTCGACCTGCGGGGTGTCTTGCGCGACGTAGCGCAGTGCCTTCATGGCGATGCTCCTCGGTTCGGGGGTGATTAGAAGGCGCGGACGAGGACCTTGACCTGGTCGCCCGTCGGCGAGAGGAGGGTCTCGAAGCCCTTCTCCACGATGTCGGCCATGTCGATCTTGGCGCTGACGACCTTCTCGACGTCCATGCGGCCGCGGCCGATGAGGTCGATGATGCGCGGCCAGTCGGTCACCGGGTAGCACCAGGTGCCGCGGAGCGTGATGTCGCGCTCCGACAGGACCATCGGGTCGATCGCGGCGGGCTTCGTGTGCAGACCCGTCTGCGAGACGCTGCCGGATGCCCGCACCGAGGCCAGCGCCGTCTGCAGCGCGATCTCGTTGCCCGAGCACTCGATGACCGCGTCGACGCCGATGCCGCCCGTGCGGTCGCGGAGCTCTGCCGCGACGTCGGTCGAGCGCGGGTCGAGCAGCTCGCCCACGTCGAGCGAGCGCGCGAGCTCCTGGCGCTTCGGGTTGACCTCCGACATGAACACGGTGGCGCCGAGCGAGGCGGCGTACATCGAGGCGAGCGCGCCGATCGGGCCGAGGCCCGTCACGAGCACGGTGTCGCCGGGGCGCACCTGCGCCTTGTCGACGCCGTAGGCGGCGACGGCCGTGGGCTCGACGAGGGCGCCCTGGATGTCGTTCATCGAGTCGGGCAGCTTCGCCACCTTCGACTCGTGGACGATCGCCTGCTCGGCGATGCCGCCCCAGCTGTCGCTCAGACCGACGCAGGCCATGGAGGTGCAGAGGTGGTTGAGGCCGCGCTGGCAGAAGTAGCAGGCGCCGCAGAACAGCAGCGGCATGACCGAGACGCGGTCGCCGGCGCGGACGCTGCGCACGTCCTTCCCCACCTCGAGCACCTCGGCGGAGAACTCGTGCCCGAGGATCTGCGGTGCGGTCGACCCGTTGAGCCTGTGCGGCTGGGTCGGGATGACGATCGGGCCCACGGCGTACTCGTGCAGGTCGGTGCCGCAGATGCCGCACCAGAACGGCTTGAGCCGCACGTCGTTCGCGCCGAGGGCGCCGGGCTCGGCGACCTCCTCGACACGGATGTCCTTGGCGTCGTGGAAAACGGCTGCTCTCATCGCAATGGCCTCTCTGTGGGTAGCGGCGGTGTCAGGACGTGCGGGTGGGGTCGAACAGGACCTTCCCGCGGATCTCGCCGGCGGCGAGCCGAGTGAGCTGGTGCGGAACCTCGTCGAGCCCGAAGACGGCCTCGACGAGCTCGTCGCCGAGGTTCGTGCGCGCGAGGATCTCGAGCGACGGCGCCATGTCCTCGCCGCACACGTGGGCGACCGTCGTGGCGATCGTCACCTCGCTCAGGACGAGGTGGTGGACGTCGAGCTCCTGCGGCTTCGAGGGCAGGCCCACCCCGAGGATGGTCCCTCCCTGCCGCACGAGGTCCACGCACAGCTCGAGCTGGCCCGGAGCGCCAGTGGCCTCGATGACGACGTCGGCGCCGACCGGTCCGACGATCTCGCGCAGGGCATCCTTCAGGCCGTCGTCGACGGGCACGACGCGCGTGGCCCCGAGACGGAGGGCCCGGTCCAGCCGCTCCCCCGCGAAGTCGACGACGGTGATGTCCGCATCGGCGAGGGAGGCGAGCCCGGCGAGGATGAACGTGCCGATCGCGCCTGCGCCGAACAGCACGACGCGGTCGCCGTCGGCGACGGTCGACCGGCGCGCGGCGTGCAGGCCCACCGCGAGCGGCTGCGCGACGCCGGCGGCGTCGAGGTCGCAGTCGGCGGGGATGCGCACGAGCGTCGACGTCGCGACGGCGACGTACTCGGCGAGACCGCCGTCGATGTTGAGCCCGTGCGTGACGTAGTGCTCGCACAGGTTCGTGCGACCCTGCCGGCAGCGGAGGCACTCGCCGCACGCGACTCCGGCGCCCGAGGCGACGTGGTCGCCGATCACGAGTCCGCTGTCGGAGCCGCCGGGGAGGTCGACGATCTCGCCGACGAACTCGTGGCCCATGATCAGCGGACCGTGGTGGCCGCTGTGCGGGTGGGGCCGATCGATCGGGAACATGATCGGGCCGGCCTTGTACTCGGTGGCGTCCGTGCCGCAGATCCCGCTGCGGAGGACGCGGACGAGCGCCTGGCCCTCGACCGCGATCGGGACGGGGACGGTCTCGACGCGCACGTCGCCGCGGCCGTGGTAGACGGCTGCGCGCATGGTTCCGGTGACTGCGGGCATGGTGATCGCCGTCACTTCCCGCCGCGGCCGTCGAACGTGTTGAGGTGCGACTGCGAGTCGCGCAGCGTGCTCAGCTCGCCGCCGACCGAGTAGTAGCGCTTGCCCGCGACGAGCAGCTCCTCCGCGGGGAACTTCGTGATGACCTCGCAGCCGGTGGCGGTGACCACGACCTCCTCCTCGATGCGGGCCGCGCCCCAGCCGTCGGCCGCGGGCCAGTACGTCTCGAGGGCGAACACCATGCCCTCCTCGAGCACCTCGGGGTGGTCGAACGAGGTCAGGCGCGAGAAGATCGGCTTCTCCCAGATCGACAGTCCGACTCCGTGCCCGTACTGCAGCGCGAACGCGGCCTCCTCGTTCGGGAACCCGAACTCCTCCGCCTTCGGCCACACCGCGACGACGTCGGCCGTGGTCGCGCCGGGCTTCACGAGGGCGATCGCGCGATCCATGTACTCGCGAGCGCGGGTGTACGCGTCGCGCTGGGCGACGCTCGCCGAGCCGACCGCGAAGGTGCGGTAGTAGCAGGTGCGGTAGCCGTTGTAGCTGTGCAGGATGTCGAAGAACGCCGGGTCGCCCGGGCGGATCAGCCGGTCGCTGAAGACGTGCGGGTGCGGCGAGCAGCGCTCGCCCGAGATCGCGTTCACGCCCTCCACGTACTCCGAGCCGAGATCGTACAGGGTCTTGGCGACGAGGCCGACGGTCTCGTTCTCGCGCACCCCGGGCCGCAGGAACTCGTAGAGGTTCTCGTAGGCGGCGTCGACCATCGAGGCGGCCTGGGTCAGCAGGCGGATCTCGTCGTGGGTCTTGATGCGGCGGGCCTCGAGGAAGATCTGCTGGCCGTCGACGACCTGGATGCCCTCCCGCTGCAGCGCGAAGAGGATGGGCAGCTCGATCACATCGACTCCGAGCGGCTCGTTCGCGAGCCCGAACTTCTCGAGCTCGCGCTTGACCTTCCGCGCGACCTCCTCGGCGATGCCCGCATCCGGCGGGAACGCGCCGCGCAGGGTCGAGATGCCGGCGCGCGAGCCCGATTCGAGCCGCGGGCGCGTCGCGCCATGGTGCGGCGCGTGCGGGTCGGCGTCGGCCTCGGAGTGCGTGTGGTCGAGCCACGGGTTGTAGAGCGAGTGGTGCTTCGCCGCCGAGCCGAAATCCCACACGATCGGGTCGGTCTTGCGCGTCAGCAGCGAGAAGCGGATCAGCTTGTCCATCGCCCACGTGCCGATGTGCGTGGCCGACATGTAGCGGATGTTCGAGAAGTCGAACGCGAGCACCGCGCCGACATCCGACTTATCGAGCTGCGCCTTCAGCCGCATCAGCCGCTCGGTGCGGAGGCGATCGAAGTCGACGCGCGCCTCCCAGTCGACGGCGTTCGTGCCCGTGGTACCAGTGCTCTTCATGGTCGTCGCTCTCTCTGCGAGGGAGGGAAGGGTGATCTCGTCGATCAGACGAGGATCATCCCGCCCTCGATGGGGATGATCTGCCCGGTGATGTAGTCGGAGTCGCTGCCCGCGAGGAAGATCCCTGTGGGCACGATGTCGGAGGGGTCGGCCGGACGACCGAGGAGGATGCCCGACGACATCGACGCGAAGTTGTTGTGCGCCTCGCCGATCGCCTCGAGGTCGCGGTCGAGCTTGTCCCAGAGCGGGGTCGCGACCACGCCCGGGGCGAACCCGTTGACGGTGATGCCCTGATCGGCGAACGCTCGCGCGCCCGACTGGGTGAGCGAGATGACCGCGGCCTTCGCGGCGCTGTACGGAGCGAAGGAGGAGAAGCCCTGGCGGCCGGCGATCGACGCGGTGTTGACGATCTTGCCGCCCCCGCCCTGCTCGAGGAACTGCTTCGCGGCCTCCTGGGTGCCGACGAGAACGCCGAGAACATTGACCTTCATGAGCAGCTCGAAGTTGCTCTCCGTGATGTCGAGGTACTTCATCGGGGCGTTCATGCCGGCGTTGTTGAAGTAGGCATCGAGCCGTCCGAAGCGCTCGACGGCCGCGGCGATTCCTGCGCGCACCTGGTCGCGATCGGTGATGTCGACCTTGACCGCGAGAGCGCTGCCACCGGAGTCGCCGATGCGGTCGGCGAGCGCCTGGCCCGCCTCGAGATTCAGGTCGGCGATCACGGCGTTGGCGCCTTCGGCTGCGAAGCCCTCGCACAGCGCTGCGCCGATGCCCGAGGCGCCGCCCGTCACGATGATCGTGCGGCCGTGCAGTCGTCCAGCCATGAGGAGGCTCCTTTGCGTCCGGGTGTGCAACCGTCGAGCCCTGCGGCTCGTGTGTTCACTATAAGTGAACTTACCCAGCGTCGCCATCCAAATCAAGTGAACACGGATGCTCGATCCGTGGCTTCCAGGACGGCTCCAGCGAAGCCAACTCGGGAGCGATGCGTCCCCGCTTCCGGGGCGATCGGCGGGATACCGGCGTTGTGCGTCTTGCCGGGGCCCCATCGAGTGGTGTTGAGTCTGGGTACAAGCCGTTCAGCGAGCATCCGCTCGATCGAACGAACTCAGACCCGCAAGGAGCGACCATGGCGTTCACCGTCACCGGCGTGCACCACGTCGGCATCACCGTGCGAGACATGCAGCGCTCGTTCGACTGGTACACCCGCATGTTCGGCGTCGAGCCCGGCCCCGTCAACCACGGCGAGGGCCCCGACCTCGAGCGCGGCGTGCAGGTGCCGGGCGCGAAGCTGTCGTTCTCGATGATCCGGATCGGCAACGTGAACGTCGAGTTCCTCGAGTACCACGAGCCCGAGGGCAAGGAGTGGGATCGCACCAACGGCGACGTCGGCTCGGCCCACATCTGCCTCGAGGTCGACGACATGGACGCCGCCTACGCCGAGCTCATCGAGCGCGGGGCGGTCTTCAACGGGCCGCCGGTGACGCTCGCGGACGGCGACCTCGCCGGCTCGCAGTGGGCGTACCTCCGCGACCCCGACGGCATCCAGCTCGAGATCTGGCAGTACCCCAAGGAGTAGGGGGCGTCCGTCGGGAGACGAGCCCGTCAGCTCGGGATGCGCGGCGGCGGCCTTCGGGCCGTCGCCGCGTTCTTGTTCACAAAAGCTCAACAGAACGGTCGGATAACGCTTCTAGATTCAGTTTGGTCAAACTCTTTCTATGTGAACGCATGAAGATGTACAGTGCGGCTGAATGCACCGCCCGACGATCACCGTCGATCGTCGCTCCCCCTGCATCGGTTTCAAAGGAGAAATCACATGAGGAAAGCACAGCCGGCGCGGTTCCGCCGACTTCTCGCGGTCAGCATGACCGCCGTCGCCGCTCTCGCCCTCGCGGCGTGCGCGAGCGCCGAGCCCGCCCCCGTCGCCGAGGGCGACGCCCCCGCCGAGGAGACCCTGCAGGTCGCCTTCATCTCGTTCGCCGTCGCCAACACCTACGACGAGCCGATGCTCGCCGAGATCGAGCGCGTCGCGGCCGAGAACAACATCGAGATCACCGTCTTCGACGGCAACCTCGACCCCAACCTCCAGGTCACGCTCATCCAGGACGTCATCGCCTCGGGTCAGTACGACGGCATGATCACCCAGCCCGTCTTCGGGCCGGCGCTCGTCGACGTCGTGCAGCAGGCGATCGACGCCGGACTCACGGTCGTCAACATCGACCAGATCCTCGGCGACGACTTCACCACCGGTGCGACGCAGCTCGAGGGCCTCGCGGCGAACGTCGTGTTCGTGCCGAGCGACCTGGGCACCAAGCTCGGCGAGCAGGTCGTCGACGCGTGCGCGACGCAGGACCTCGACCCCTGCAACGTCGCCTTCCTGCACGACGTCAAGGCCTCGGCCATCGGCATCGCGCTGTACGACGCGTTCAACGCCGTCATCGAGGGCACCCCGGTGACGATCGTCGCCGAGGGCGAGACCTTCTACAACCCGGCCGCAGCGCAGACCGCGGTGAGCGACATCCTCACGGCCAACCCCGACATCGACCTCATCGCGACGTCGGACCAGGGCCTGCAGGGCGCCGTCCAGGCGATCGAGTCGGCCGGCGGGGCGCTCAGCGACTACCTCATGGTCGGCTACGGCGGCTCGGTCTGGTCGCAGCAGCGGGTCTCCGAGGGCGCCGTCTACGCGAACGTCCTCCAGGTCCCCGCGACCGAGGGTCGCCTCGGCATGGAGGCCATGGTCGACGCTCTCCGCAACGGCAACAACCAGGGCGACGTCGACCCGTTCGCCGACCTCCCCGGCGGTGGCGTGATCACCCAGGAGAACGCGGCCGAGTTCACCGGCGAGTGGGCCGGATAATCCATGCCCCACACGGCAGCCGCCGGCGCCCCGCAGCTCCTCGTGGAGCTGCGGGGCGCCGGCAAGTCCTTCGGCGGTCTCCCGGTCCTCTCCGACATCGACCTGCGGCTCGAGCCCGGCTCGGTGCACGCGCTCGTCGGTGAGAACGGCGCGGGCAAGTCGACGCTCAGCAAGATCATCTCCGGCGTGTACACGGCCGACTCCGGTCAGCTGCTCGTCGACGGCGAGGAGGCCAGCTTCAGCTCGCCTCGCGAGGCGCTCGACCGCGGCATCGCGACGATCGCGCAGGAGCTCGCCCTCGTGCCCGAGCTCTCCGTCGCCGAGAACGTGTTCCTGGGGCGCGAGCCCCGCACGCTCGGCTTCATCGACCGGCGTAAGCTCCGACGCGACTACCTCGCGATCGCCGAGAGCACGGGCTTCGAGCTCGATCCCGACGCGCCCGTCGGGGGGATGCGCACGGCCGACCAGCAGAAGGTCGAGATCATGCGCGCCCTCGCGCGCGGGGCATCCCTCATCATCATGGACGAGCCGACGGCGGCGCTCTCGGCGCACGACACCGTCCTCCTCCACGGCGTCGTGCGGCAGCTCGCCGCCTCGGGTCGCACGGTCGTGCTCATCTCGCACTTCCTCTCCGAGGTCCTCGACCTCGCCGACACCATCACGATCCTGCGGGACGGTCGCCTGATCCGGACGGCCCCGGCCTCCGAGGAGACCGAGTCGACGCTCATCGAAGGGATGCTCGGCCGCTCGCTCGGCTCCGTATTCCCCGACAAGCCCGACGTCGTGTCGCAGGGCGAGGTCGTGCTCACGGTCACCGACCTCGTGGCACCCGGCGTCTACGGGGTCTCGTTCGAGGTGCGGGCCGGGGAGATCGTCGGCCTCGCCGGCCTCGTCGGCGCGGGCCGCAGCGAGATCGCCCACGCGATCTTCGGCTCGGTCGCCCGCGCTGCCGGCACCGTCGAGATCGACGGGGTGGGGGCGCCCGCGTCCGTCCCCGGCGCGCTGAAGAGCGGCATCTTCCTCATCCCCGAGTCGCGCAAGGAGCAGGGGCTCGTGCTCGGGCGCCCGATCCGCGACAACGTGACGCTCTCCAACATGGGGCAGGTCGCCACGGGCGGATGGGTGTCGGCCGCGGTCGAGCGCCGCGCCTCGCGCACGCTGCTCGACCGCGTCACCGTCGCGGGCGACGACCGCCGCAGCATCTCGGCGCTGTCGGGCGGCAACCAGCAGAAGGTGCTGTTCGGCCGGGCGCTCCAGCGCACGCGCAAGCTGCTCATCGCCGACGAGCCCACGCGCGGCGTCGACGTCGGCAGCCGGCGGGCCATCTACGACCTCATCGTCGAGCAGGCCGCGAACGGCATCGGCGTGCTCGTCATCTCCTCCGACGTCGAGGAGGTCATCGGGCTCGCCCACCGCGTGCTCGTCGTCCGCGGCGGCACGATCGTCGGCGAGTTCGCCGGCCGTGCCATGACCGAGGAGAACATCATCACCGCGGCCTTCGCGGATCCGATCACGAACGGGAGCGAGTGAGCTCATGAGCAACGACACCCTCGAGAAGCCGCGGGCCGCATCCCCCGCCGGTCTCCGTCCTCCGACGCGCCGCATCCCCTGGCGATCGCTCGCGATCGTCGTGCCCTTCCTCGCCGTGTTCCTCGCGCTGACGATCGGAAGCCCCGCCTTCTTCTCGGTGCAGAACATCGGCAACGTCCTCGACCGCCAGTCGGGCATCCTCATCGTGGCGGCGGCGGCGACGCTCGTCCTGATCGCGGGCGGCATCGATCTGTCGATCGGTGCGACCTACATGTTCACCGCGGTCATCTGCGGCACGATCATCGTGCGCGTGGGCGGGGAGACGGGAGCGGCGCTCGGCATCATCGCGGGCATCCTCGCCGGACTCATCGTCGGCCTGCTGAACGGCGTCATCAGCACGTACCTCAAGATCAATCCGCTGATCGCCACGCTCGCGATGAGCTTCATCATCCTGGGCGCGACGAAGCTCGTGTCGCAGTTCGGCAAGGAGGGCATCGGCCAGATCCGCGTCGACGTGCCCGAGTTCCGCTGGCTCGCGCTCACGAAGCCGCTCGGCGTCTCGCTGCCGACCTGGATCGCCCTCATCGTCATCGTGATCCTCGGCGTCGTGCTGTGGCGCACCACCTTCGGCCGCTACGTGTACGCGGCGGGCGGCAACGCCGAGGCGGCGCGGCTCGCGGGGATCCGGGTCAACGTGGTGCGGATCACGACCTTCGCGCTCGCCGGCACCGCCGCCGGGCTCGCGGGCGTGATCGACCTCGCGCGCACGCCCTCAGCGCCCGAGAACGACGCGATCGCGACGACGCTGACCTTCACGGTGCTCGCGGGAATCGTCGTCGGCGGGACCTCGATCATGGGCGGCGAGGGCGCCGTCTGGCGCACCGTGCTCGGCATCCTGTTCATCGCGATGCTCTACAACGGCTTCACGCTGCTGCGCATCGACCCGCTGTTCCAGGGAATCGCGCTCGGCGTGATCATCCTGGTGGCTGTCGGGTTCGACGCCTGGTCGAAGGTCCGACGGACCTGAGGCGTCCGCTCCTGTGGTGAGGGGCGACGGATGGCGGCCGGGGTGCTCACGCACCCCGGCCGCTTCCGTGTGCGGGCGCGCGCTGCTCGCCCCACTCCGCACGAGCGGCAGCAGAGGGGGAGGCACCGCGCCCGCCGTCGGCGGTGCAGTGCTGCCTAGTGCTGGTGCCCGTCGTCCTCCGAGAGGTACATGTACGGGTTCGCGATGGGCTCGTCCTCGGGCAGAGCGGGGTTCATCCACTCCTTCCAGGCGTCCTCGCCGAGCTCGCCGCGCACGTACTCGACCGAGGCCGCGACTCGGTCCGCGACCGGCTTCAGGGGCAGGCCGATGCGCTGACCGTCGTACTTGACGACCTTGCCGTTGACGACGACGGTGTGCACGTCGGCGGTGCCGGCCTGGTACACGACGTGCGCGTACGGGTTGAGGATGGGCGTCATCGCGGGCGACTCGTCGTTCTTGAGCAGCACGAGGTCGGCCTTCTTGCCCACCGTGATCGAGCCGATCTTGTCGGCCATGCCGAGCGTGTGCGCGCCGCCCATGGTGGCCTGCCACACGGCGTCCTCCGCCTTCATGCGGTTGACGTTGACGGTGTCGCCCTTGCTCTGCGCCTCGAGGTGGTCGCGCGAGCGGAACGACGACAGGGTCGCCCGCATTGCCGAGAAGAAGTCGGCGCTCCACCACACGCTCGTGTCCATCGACAGCGACGCGGTGATGCCGTACTTCTTGGCGACCCACGCCGAGGGGTAGCCCTGGCCGGCGCTCTGCTCGCTCTCGGTGGCGATCGAGATCGTCCCGCCCGTGGCGGCGATCTTGTGGTAGCTGTCCGGCCCGAGCGACGAGGCGTGCACGTACGTGACCGTGTCGGTCATGAAGCCGTTGTCGTACATGTACTCGATGTTGGGATCGCCGTTGACGCCCCAGACGCCCGCGTGGGTGGTGACGCGCAGGCCCAGCTCGCGCGCCGCCTCGAAGGCCGCCTTCTCGTGGAAGTCGGGGCCCGAGTTGACGTCGAAGGCCACCTGCAGGCCCATCATGTCGTCGGCCCTGAAGTTCTTGACCCACTGCTGGAAGCCGGGCTCGTTCATCCACTCCCACGGGGCCCCGAGGTAGTTGCCGTACGCGAGCACGAATCGACCGGGGATGCTCCGCAGAGCCTCCACGGCCGCGTCGGCGTAGTCGGGCGTGCGCAGGGCGTGCGACCAGTCGACGGTCGTCGTGACGCCCTGGTCGACCGACTCGAGCGCGCTGAGCTGGTTGCCCGCGGCGATGTCCTCCGCGCGGAAGACGTGGCCCCACGTGAGGTAGTAGAAGACGAAGTACTGGCTGAGGGCCCAGTCGCCGCCGTAGCCGCGGAGGGCGGTCTGCCACATGTGGCGGTGGGTGTCGATCATGCCGGGCATGATGATGCCGCCCTTGGCGTCGATCTCGAGCGTGCCAGCCGGCACCTCGAGGTTGTGCCCGACTCCCGCGATCGTGTCGTCGGTGACGAGCACATCGGCGTTCTCGAGAACGCCGGCGGAGTCGACCGTGATCACCGTGGCATTCCGGAAGACGACGGGTCGTCCGGGAACGAAGTCCTCCGCGCGGGGCGCGACGGCATCGGTCATGAGTTCCTCCTCGTTGAGCAATTCACTATTGGTGTACGACTATGTACAGCCTCAATGAAATACTAAGTCTATTCGTCCGCATAAATCGAGTGCTCGGGCCGAATCTCCAGGGAGGATCCGCGGATGTCCGTCGACGAGCGCGATTGGGGGCGACGGGTCTCCGTCATGGCGGTCATCGCCGCGACGGGCGTCGCCGTCATCTACATCCCGCAGCCCATCCAGACCCTCGTCGGCGCCGAGTTCGGCGTCGAGGGATCGGCGACCGCGGCGGCCGCCATCGCGATCCAGGCCGGCTACGCGCTCGGCGTCGTGCTGCTCGTCTCCCTCGGCGACCGCTACTCGGCTCGACGACAGGTGACGACGCAGCTCGTCGCGACGGCGATCGCCCTCGCCGGAGCCGCGCTCGCCCCGAGCTTCGCCCTCTACGTGGCCCTGTGCTTCGTCGCGGGGGCGACGGCGACGATCGGCCAGATCCTGGTCTCCGCCGCGCTGCGCCTGGCCCCGCCCGCGGTGCGCGCGCGCACGACCGCCGTGCTCCTGGGCTCCTTCATCGTCGGCCTGTTCGTCGTCCGCACCGCGCTCGGCGCCGTGGCCGACGCGATCGGGTGGCGCGGTGCGCTCGTCGCGTGCGCGGTCTTCGTGCTCGCGCTCGTCCCGCTCAGTCTGCGCTTCTCGCCGCGCGATGCCCCGGCGGAACCGCCCGCCTACGGGCGCATCCTCGCCTCCATCCCCCGCGTCGCGGCCCGGTCGGCGACGCTGCGCATCATGACGGGCATCCACGTGCTCGTCTTCGCGGCGTTCATCGCTCTCTGGTCGATGACGACCGTCCATGCCGTCGGGGAGCTCGGGCTCTCGGTCTCCCAGGCGGCGCTCCTGGGTCTTGCCGGTCTCGCCGGCGGCGTCGCCACGATCGCCGCCGCATCCGTGCACGCGATCGTCGGGCAGCGCCTCTCGCTCGCGACGTGCGTCGGGGCCGCCCTCGTGGGGGTCGTGCTCGTCACGATCGCGCCGGGCTCGCTGCCGGTGCTGGTCGTCGGCCTCTTCCTGGTCTCGCTGGGCATGAACAGCGAGCAGGTCTCCACGCAGGCGATCGCGCTCGCCTCGGTCGACCCGAGCGAGAACGGTCGAGCGAACACCGTGTTCATGGGGGCGACGTTCTTCGCGGGGGCGATCGCGACGGCGGTCGCCGCCCAGCTCGTCGCGATCGGCGGCTACGTCGCGGTCGGGATCCTCGCGCTCGTCCTCGTCCTGACAGCAGCATCCCTCGCCGTCGTTGCCGATCGGCGAGGGATGCTGGGCGGGCGACCGGCTGGCCGGGCGCCGGGCGGTGCGAGCGCCTAGGTGAGGCGCCAGCCGCGGTCGACGTAGAGGCTCGTGCCCGAGATCCCCTTGTTGTCGAGCAGGAACATCGTGGCGCCGACGATGTCGGCCATCGTGGCGAGCTTGCCGCCGGGCGTGCGCGACTCGTAGCCCTCGAGCACCGCGCTCGGCTTGTCCGCCCAGAAGGGGCTGTCACCGATGATGCCCGGGTGCAGGCCGTTGACGCGCATGGGGGCGAGCTCGAGCGCCATCGAGTGCGTGAGGCCCTCGACGCCGCCGTTGATGGTCGCGACCGTGGTCGAGCCCGGGTACGGGGCGTCCTTCGCGCGGCCGCCGAAGAGCACGATGCCGGTGTCGTTGGTCGCCGGCAGGCGGTCGAGAAGCGCGTGAACGGTCTCGGTGTAGCCGACGAGCTTGAGGGTCACGAGGCGGCGTGCGCGAGCGATGTCGTACTCGCGCACGCTGTTGGCGTCGCGCTCGATCGCGGCGAGGACGAGGCCGTGGACCTCCTCGATCGGCTTGAGGCTCTCGGCGATCGCCTCGGGCTCCGAGATGTCGACGGCGAGGCCGCTCGCGCCGTCGCCGAGCGAGGCGGCGATCGACTCCGAGCGCTCCTTGTCGCGCCCGGTCAGGATCACGCGATCGCCGCGGTCGACGACCTCCTTCGCGATCTCGAGTCCGATGCCGGACGTCCCGCCGACGACGAGGATGGTTCTCTGGGTCACTGCTCCTCCTTGAGCTGTTCGGCACCGAGCTTGTCGGTGAGGTAGGTCCAGTCCCGCGCGAAGCGGTAGGCGTGGCGCGGAGGCATCTGGGGCGACTGGGTCTCGAGCCAGCGCACCGGCTCGCCCACGGCCGTGAACGAGTGCACGCAGCCGACTCCGGCCCAGGCGATGTCGCCCGGCTTCATGCGCACCTCGTGGCCGTCGAAGGTCGCGTCGACCTCGCCGTCCATGATCAGGTACGCCTCCTCGAGCGGGTGATCGTGGGGCCCGGCGACGCCGTCGGGCTCGTACTGCACCATGAACATGGTGTGGAGCACCGAGCCGAGGTCGCTGTCGACCATCATCTTGAGCGAGATGCCGCTGTAGACCAGCAGCGCGGTGCGCATGCTCGCCGACTGCGCGAGGAGCTCCTGCGACTGGCGTCCCGGGTTCATCTGCTCGGTCGTGATGGCGCCGAACGAGCGCGTGCGCGGGTCGCGCGCGTCGACCTTCACGGGCGTGCCGGGCTCGACGTCGGCGACGCGGTACGTGTCGGAGCCGTGCTCGATGCGCGGGGGCGGCGAGAGGATGTCGCTCCACACCGCGGCGGTGTCGCCGACCGAGAGCCAGGAGTGCGGGACGCCGAGCGGGATGACCCCGTAGTCGCCGGCGACGAGGTGCACGGTCGCCTCGGGGGTCACGAGGATGACCTCGCCCTCCACGAGGTGGAACGACTCCTCGAACGAGTGGATGTGCGTGGGAACGGCACCGCCGGGCTCGAGCCGCGACATCCCGAAGTCGGTGTGCACGGCGCCGTCCGCGTAGCCGACGGCGCACCAGCGGGTGTACCCGTGGGAGTCGGGGGCCAGGGGGCCCGGGTCGCGGTAATCGGCTTCCTCCGACGTGCGGACGACGTATCGCGTGGTCATCTTCGACTCCTTCGGGACGTGCTCGTGGTGCGGTTTTCGTTCACCGACGGTGAACACAAGTCAATGCGATCGCATGCAGTCTGTCAAGCGCCCAGGGCGCCGATGAGGAGGTCCACGTTCGCCGGCGACGGGTTCAGCTCCCCGCGCTCCACGCGCTCGGCGATGCGCAGCACGGCCTCGTTGACGGGCGCCCGTCCCCCGAGCCGAGCGCGCTGCTCGACGATGTAGCCGCTGAACGCGTCGAGCTCGGCGCGGCGCCCCTTCTCCCAGTCCTGCAGCACCGCGACCCGGGTGGTCGGGCGCGAGAAGCTCTCGAGGATCGTGTCGAGCAGGTCGAGCGCGTACTGGTCGGAGTCGGGCACCTGGTCGGCGGTCTTGCCGAGGGTCGGGAGCATGGTGATGCCGAGGTCGATGGCGAGGGCGTACGCCTCTCGCGACATCGCGTCCATGACCGGGCGCACCCCGGGCATCCGCGCCGCCTCGAGCAGCGGGACGCCGAGGATGGCCGACGGCAGCATCTCCGGGATGTTGGCGATGAGCTTCATCCACTTGGCCGAGCGGATGTCGTCGGCGATCTCC
This sequence comes from Yonghaparkia sp. Soil809, assembly GCF_001429705.1. Taxonomy (NCBI): domain Bacteria; kingdom Bacillati; phylum Actinomycetota; class Actinomycetes; order Micrococcales; family Microbacteriaceae; genus Microcella; species Yonghaparkia sp. Soil809. Next base: position 1,387,150 of record NZ_LMSV01000001.1, on the reverse strand, counting down.
ACGTGCGCGGCGTGGGAGAGCACGGCGGCGACCTGCTCGAGCCGCTCGGTGCGCTCGCCCGACATGGTGCCCACCGAGAACCAGGTGTCGGCGGGGGCGAACTCGCGCACCACGACCCCCGGCTCGTACATGTTCGCCGCGATGCCGAGAACGCAGCCGATCGAGCGCTCGGCGCCGAGGATCTCGGCGACGGCGTCGATCGTCATGCCGTTCTGCAGGCCGACGAAGACGGAGGTCTCGTGCATGAGCGGGCGGATGAGCTCGGCCGTCCAGCGAGTGTCGTAGGTCTTGACCGACGAGAGCACGATGTCGAAGGGCTCGCGCAGCTCGGCGACCTGGCAGACGTGGAAGGGCTGCACGGGCGTGACCTGGGTCTCGTCGGGCAGGTGCACGGTCAGACCGTGCTCGCGCATGGCCTCCACGTGCGCCGGCCACTGCTCGATGAAGGTGACGTCGAGCCCGGCGCGGATGAGGTCGGCGCCGACGGAGGCACCGTTCGCACCCGTCCCGACCACGGCGATGCGCAGGCCGCTGAGATCCATGATTCTCCCTCGAACATGTTCACCACTGTTGAACATTTTCGAGCGTAGCGCGACACGGCCCGCCCGTCGAGGGGAGGGCTTGCCGTGATCGGCGCAGCGCGGCTCAGCGCAGCGAGCGCCTCCGGGCGACCTCGTAGAGCGTGACGCTCGCCGCGATGCCCGCGTTGAGCGACTCGGTCGCCGCCGTGATCGGGATCGACACGATCGCGTCGCAGGTCTCGGTCACCAGCCGCGAGAGCCCCTTGCCCTCGCTGCCCACGACGATGACGATCGGCTGATCGGCGAGCTCGAGCTCGGGCAGCGACACGTCGCCGTCGCCGTCGAGCCCGAGGATGAACAGGCCTTCGCTCTTGAGCTGCTTGAGCGTCTGGGTCAGGTTCGGGGCCATCGCGACGGGCGTGCGCGCCGCGGCGCCCGCCGAGGTCTTCCACGCCGCGGCCGTCACGCCGACCGACCGACGCTGGGGCACGATGACGCCGTGCCCGCCGAACGCGGCCGTCGAGCGGATGATCGCACCGAGGTTGCGCGGGTCGGTCACGCCGTCGAGCGCGATGATGAGCGGCGCCTGGCCGCGCTTGCTCGCGGCCTCGACGAGGTCGAGCGGGTGCGCGTACTGGTACGCGGGCACCGAGAGCGCGATGCCCTGGTGCACCGAGTCGGGGCCGGTGAGCCGATCGAGCTCGGGCCGCATGATCTCGAGGACGGGAATGCCCCGCTTGGTCGCGAGGCCCAGCGCCTCCTTGACGCGGTCGTCCATCTCGACGCGCGCCGCGAGGTAGAGCGTCGAGGCGGGGATCTTCGCCCGCAGCGCCTCGAGCACCGAGTTGCGGCCGCTGAGGATCTCGGCGTCGCCCGACTTCTTCGCCGACCGCGGGCCGCCGCTCGTCGAGGTCGCGCCGGAGGGCTTGCCGCCGGCAGCCCTGCCGCCGCCCGCGCCGCCGCCGCCCGCGCCACCGCGGCCGGTGCGCGAGCGCGCCGCCTCGAGGCGATCCTGCGCGGCCTTCCGCTTGCCGGCGACGTGCCAGGAGCGGTCCTCCGCCTTCGGGGTCGGCCCGCGACCCTCGAGGGCCTGCCGGCCCTGACCGCCCGAACCGACGGTCGGGCCCTTCTTCTTCTTGCTCGCTCCGGGGCGTGCGGGCTTAGCCATCGATACTCCAGTCGGTTCCCGTGGGGGTGTCTTCCACCACGATGCCGGCCGCCGCGAGGTCGTCGCGGATGCGGTCGGCAGTGCTCCAGTCTCGCGCATCGCGCGCGGAACGGCGTTCGACGATGAGGCGATCGACGAGGGATGCCAGGGCCCGGTGCGTCGCATCGGCTCCGCTGCGGGCATCCGCCGCCTCGAAATCGAGCCCGAGCACGTCGATCATGGCGAGCACCGCGGCCCGCGCCGCGCCTGCCGCCGCGACGTCGTCGGCGTCGAGCGCGGCGTTGCCCGAGCGCACGGTCTCGTGCAGAGACGCGAGCGCCGACGGGGTGGAGAGGTCGTCGTCCATGGCCGCGCCGAAGGCCTCGGGCACCTCGGCCGGCAGCTCGGCGAACCGCGTGCCGTCGACGCGCTTCGCGGCGCGGGCGAGGAAGGTCTCGATGCGATCGAGCGCGGACTCCGCCTCGGCGAGCGAGCCCTCCGTGTAGTCGATCGTCGAGCGGTAGTGGGCCGACCCGAGCCAGTACCGCACGACCGCGGGCCGCGCCGACGCGAGCAGGTCGGCGGCGAAGACGGAGTTGCCGAGCGACTTCGACATCTTCTGGCCGCCGACGGTGACGAGACCGTTGTGCACCCAGTGGCGCGCGAACCCGTCGCCGGCGGCGCGCGACTGCGCGAGCTCGTTCTCGTGGTGCGGGAACCGCAGGTCGAGCCCGCCGCCGTGGATGTCGAACGCGTGCCCGAGGTAGCGCTGCGCCATCGCCGAGCACTCGATGTGCCAGCCGGGGCGGCCCGGGCCCCACGGCGATGCCCAGTGCGCGCTCGCCGGCTCCTCGGCCTTCGCACCCTTCCAGAGGGCGAAGTCGCGCGGGTCGCGCTTGGCGCGCGCGGGCGCGTCGCCGGCCTCCTCCATGTCGTCGGGCGACTGGCGGGTGAGCTCGCCGTAGGCGGGCCAGCTGCGCACGTCGAAGTAGACGTCGCCCGAGCCATCAGCGGAGGCGTAGGCGTGCCCGCGCTCGATGAGCGCCTTGATGATCGCGTGCATGCGATCGATGGATGCCGTGGCGCGCGGCTCGTAGGTCGGCGGCAGGATACCGATGGCGCGGTACGCGGCCGCGAACTCGAGCTCGACGCGGTACGCGACCGCGTACCAGGGCTCGGCCGCCGAGGCGTTGGCGAGGATCTTGTCGTCGATGTCGGTGACGTTGCGGATGAACGTGACGGCGTAGCCGCGGTGCGCGAGCCAGCGCCGCCACAGGTCGTAGACGAGGGCGCTGCGCACGTGGCCGATGTGCGGGGCCGACTGCACGGTGGGGCCGCACACGTACATGCCGACGCGGCCGGGCTCGAGCGGTTCGAAGTCGACGACCGCCTGCTGCAGGCTGTCGTACAGGCGCACACTCACGCGGGCCAGCCTATCGGCGGGTGTCGGCGGCGGGAGGGTCGGCGCTCGCGGCGAGCAGCGCGGTCGCGACGGCCGTGACGCCTTCGCCGCGGCCGGTGAAGCCGAGCCCGTCGCTCGTCGTGGCGGCGACGCTCACGGGTGCGCCGACGACACGGGAGAGGTGCGCCTCGACCTCGTGGCGGCGCGGCGCGAAGCGCGGGCGGCGCGCGACGATCTGCACCGCGACGTTGACGACGGCGAAGCCGGCCGCGCGCACGAGCTCGAGCGAAGCGGTGAGGAACACCTCGCCGCGCGCGTCGGCGAAGCGCGGGTCGTCGACGCCGAAGCGGGAGCCGATGTCGCCGAGCCCGGCCGCCGACAGCAGTGCATCGCACACGGCGTGGCTGATGGCGTCGCCGTCGCTGTGACCGGCGAGGCCCGGCTCGTCCGGCCAGTGCAGCCCGCCCAGCCACAGCGGAGCGCTCTCATCGTAGGCGTGCACGTCGATGCCGATGCCGGTGCGCAGCGCGGGGCGCTCGGCACCGAGCAGCTGCTCGGCCCGCCGGAGGTCCCACGGCGTCGTGATCTTGAAGCCGCGCGCATCGCCCTCGACGACGACGACGGGATGCCCGGCGGCGCGATGCACGCCCGTGTCGTCGGTGTGGTCCGCAGCCGCCTGCGCGAGCGCCTCCCGGTAGAGCTCGAGCGGGAAGCCCTGCGGCGTCTGCACGATCGCGAGATCGGAGCGGTCGACGGGCTCGACGACCCGGTCGTCGACGTCGCGGCGCGCGATCGTGTCGACGACGGGAAGCACCGGCACGACGCCCACGCCGTCGGCGCGGACGCGCGCGACGACGCGCTCGAAGACCGCGACGGGCTGGAGGGCGCGCGCTGCGTCGTGGATCAGGACCTCGCGCGTGCCCTCGGGCAGGGCAGCGAGCCCGGCGCCGACCGACTGCTGCCGGGTCGCCCCGCCCGTGACCACGCTCACGCTCGCGACGGCCGGGCCGGCCACGCGCGACGCGATCGCGACGGCCTCGTCGCGGTGCGAGGCGGGAGCGACGACGACGATCGTGGCGGGCTCGGCGAGCGCGAACGCCGCTTCGAGCGCGTGCTCGAGGAGCGTGCGCCCGCCGACCGCGACGAACGCCTTCGGCTGCGGATGCCCGAGTCGGGTTCCGCTGCCCGCGGCGACGATGACGATGCCGACCGCGGGAGCCGCGGACGGATCAGCGGGCGTCACGGGTCAGGACGCGAGGACCTCGTCGAGGACGCTCGAGGCCTTCTCCTCGTCGGTCTTCTCGGCGAGGGCGAGCTCGGAGATCAGGATCTGACGCGCCTTCGCGAGCATCCGCTTCTCGCCCGCGCTGAGGCCGCGGTCCTGATCGCGGCGCCAGAGGTCGCGGACGACCTCCGAGACCTTGATCACGTCGCCCGACGCGAGCTTCTCGAGGTTCGCCTTGTAGCGACGCGACCAGTTGGTCGGCTCCTCCGTGAAGGGGGCGCGCAGGACCTCGAAGACCTTGTCGAGGCCCTCCTGCCCGATCACGTCGCGAACGCCGACGAGGTCGACGTTGTCAGCAGGAACCTCGATCGTGAGGTCGCCCTGGGTCACGTTGAGCTTGAGATAGAGCTTCTCTTCGCCTCGGATGGTTCGGTTCTTCACTTCGATGATCGTCGCGGCCCCGTGATGGGGGTAGACGACGGTCTCGCCGACCTGGAAAAGCATGGATGGTGGTCCTTCCGCAGAACCTTGATTCTACCACAGGCATTTCTCAGCATCCCCGGGTGGGTCGCGCCCCGACGTCGCCCCGTGCGCGCGGTAGAGAGTCCGCGACCTGGCTAGACTGGGGGAGGTCGCTCCTGGGCAGACGGAGGTTTCGCGCCGGCGACCGCCGACTCGACGGGCTCTGGAGGCTATTCGTGAAAAACCGCTGGGCGATGACGACTGCCCTTGCCGCGGCACTGATGGTGGGCACGAGCGGGTGCACCTTCGGCGCCGCGATCGCCACGAACATCCCCTACTCCCCCAGCGACGGCACCGGCACCGTGGTCGGCGACATCGCCGTCCGCAACGCCCTCCTCATCACCGACGACGGCGACCGGCTGAACCTCGTCGTCTCCCTGGTCAACCGGGGCGAGGCCGATCGGGCCGTCACCGTCCAGTGGGAGGGCGCGAGCGGTCGCGAGAGCGAGCGAATCCTCGTCGACGGCAACGACACCGCGCAGCTCGGTGGCCCCGACGAGCCCCAGATCATCATCGAGGGCGTCGACGTCACGCCCGGCTCGCTCTACCCGGTCTTCTTCCAGTACGGCGACGAGCCCGGCAGCGAGCTCCAGGTTCCCGTCCTCGACGGCACCCTGCCGGAGTACGAGCTCTACGTGCCCGAACCCGCCACCGGGCCCCAGCCGGGCAACTGAGCGCGGCCGGCGCGCGCGGCCCGATCGATGGGGCTGCCCCTGCCGGGCATCCGCCGCCCGCTACGCCTCGAAGCGGTAGCCGAGCCCTCGAACCGTCAGCAGCAGCTGCGGGTTCGAGGGGTCGGCCTCGATCTTCGAGCGGATCCGCTTGACGTGCACGTCGAGCGTCTTGGTGTCGCCGAAGTAGTCGGCGCCCCACACGCGGTCGATGAGCTGCCCGCGCGTGAGCACGCGGCCGGCGTTGCGCAGCAGCAGCTCGAGCAGCTCGAACTCCTTGAGCGGCATGGCGACCTCGCGCCCGTTGACGCTCACCTGGTGGCGGTCGACGTCGACGCGGACTCCCCCGGCCTCGAGGACGCCGTCGTCGATGTCGTCCTCGTCGACCCGGCGGCGCAGAACGGCCCGGATGCGCGCGAGGAGCTCGCGCGTCGAGTACGGCTTCGTCACGTAGTCGTCGGCGCCGAGCTCGAGCCCCACGACGATGTCGACCTCGCTGTCCTTCGCCGTCAGCATGATGATCGGCACGCTCGACCGCTGGCGGATCTCGCGGCACACCTCGGTGCCCGGAAGTCCCGGGAGCATGAGGTCGAGCAGGATCAGGTCGGCGCCCGCCCGATCGAACTCGGCGAGGGCCGCGGGGCCGTCCTCCGCGACCGCCGTCTCGTACCCCTCGCGGCCGAGGAGGTAGGCGAGGGGCTCGCTGAGCGAGGGCTCGTCGTCGACGATGAGGATTCGGGTCATGAGCGTGCTTTCGACGGGAGGGACGTGGTCGGGGAGTCCGCGGTCGCCCGCGGCAGGAGGAGCGTGAAGGTCGAGCCGTGGCCGGGCTGCGACCAGACCCGCACGTCGCCGCCGTGGTTCTGCACGACGTGCTTGACGATGCTGAGGCCGAGGCCCGTGCCGCCCGTCGCGCGGGCCCGCGCCTGGTCGACGCGGAAGAAGCGCTCGAAGACGCGGTCGAGATCCTCCTCGGGGATCCCGATGCCCTGATCGGTGACGGCGATCTCGACGATGTCGTCGTGCGCGGTCACGCCGATGCCGACGCGCGACGGCGAGGGCGAGTACTGCACCGCGTTGATGATGAGGTTGTGGACGGCGGTCACGAGCATCCCCTCGTCGCCCCACACGCGCTCGCCGCTCGCGGCGCCGGAGACGAGCGAGATCCGGTTCGACTCGGCGGCGACGCGGTTCTGGTCGATCGCGGCCTGGATGACGCGGTCGACCTCGACCACCTCGGGATCGGCGAGGGCGTCGGCCGCCTGCAGCCGGCTGAGCTCGATGATCTCCTGCGTCATGTGCGCGAGCCGCTTGGACTCCTTGCTCATGCGCTTGGCGAAGCGCCGCACCTGCTCGGGGTCGTCGGAGGCCTGCTCGAGCGCCTCGGCGAGCAGGCTGATCGCCCCGATCGGCGTCTTGAGCTCGTGGCTGATGTTGGCGACGAAGTCGCGACGCACCGCCTCGAGGCGCACCGACTCGGTGCGGTCCTCCGCGAGCAGCAGCACGAAGCGCGTGCCGAGCCGCGCCACGCGCACCGTGAGGTGGATGCTCGCATCGCTGAGCGGGCCGCGCGCGATGTCGACGTCCTCGGTCAGCGGATCGCCCGAGCGCCGCACGCGGTCGACGAGCTCGATGAGCGGGGCGTGCACGAGCGAGCGCTGCCACACGAGGCCGAGGGTCAGCGCCCCCGGGCTCGCGTTGACGACGTTGTTGCTCGGGTCGAGCACGACGCCGGCCGACTCGAGCACCTCGAGCACGTGGCCGACGCCGTCGGGCACCGCGGTCGACACCACTTCGGCCGCGACACGACCGCGCCGGGCTGCGGCGACGACCGTGGCGACGGCGCCTCCCCCGATGATCGCGCCCAGAAGCAGCGCGAGGGGCACCAGCAGTGCCGAGTCCATGAGGACTAGATTAGACACCAGTCACCGCCCCGGATCGCCGGGGAGGGGGGCCCGGGCACCGGAGACCCAGAGTTCATCCTCGGGTCACCTCCCGTTCACCGGCGGTGGCCAGTGTGGGCCGCGACTGTGCGCCCCGAGAGACAGAGCTAGGACGTGACCTGATGCGCGAAGTTTTCCAGCAGGAGCTGCGAGAGGTGCAGGAGCGCCTGGTCGAGATCTCGACCCTCGTCGCCATCTCGATCGAGAACGCCACGCGCGCCTTCACCGAGTCGAACGTCTCGCTCGCCGAGACCGTCATCGCCGACGACGACAAGATCGATGTGGCCGCCGCCGAGCTCGACGAGCTCGCGATCAACATCCTCGCCCGTCAGCAGCCGGTCGCCCGCGACCTGCGCATCGTCGTGAGCGCGCTGCGCATCAGCGCCTCGCTCGAGCGCATGGGCGACATGGCCGAGCACATCGCCCAGCTCGCCCGCTACCGCTTCCCCGAGAAGGTCGTGCCGAAGAGCCTGCGCCCGACCTTCGCCGAGATGGGCCAGATCGACGTGCAGATGGCGCGCATGCTCGTCGAGCTGCTCAGCACGGAGGACGTCACGATCGCCGAGGCGATCCGCAACGAGGACGACAAGGTCGACGCCCTCCACCTCAGCGTCTTCGACAAGGTGCTCGGCGAGACCTGGAAGGGCCAGGCCGTCGACACGGTGGACGCGACCCTCGCCTCGCGGTACCACGAGCGCTTCGCCGACCACGCCGTGTCGATCGCGAAGAAGGTCCAGTACCTCGCGACCGGCGACTGGGTGCCCCAGGGCGCCTGACTCTCACGACGGGCGGCGGCGCCGTGCAGGCGGCGTCGCCTGCGACTCCTGAGCTAGTCTCAGCGGATGCCCCGCCTCCCGCTCCTCGTGCCGGTCTCGCTCGCCGCCGTCGCGGGCGTGCTCGCGGGCGTGCTCGCGGGATGCGCGCCCGCGCTCAGCGAGGGCGAGAGCCGAGCGCTCACCCTCGCTGAGCGCGTCGCCATCGGCATGGCCGACGACGTCACGCGCAGCCGCGTGGTCGTGGGCCTGCCGATCGAGCGGCTCGCCGCCGAGATGCTCACGGACCCGCGGCTGCCCGACGACCCCGGCGTGCGACCCGATTCCTTCACCATCGACGTGCTCGACTGGGGCGGCATCACGTCGTGGACGGACCCCGGCTTCATCGATCTGCGCATCCGAGCCGACGTGGACGCCGGCCAGGGCGAGGCCAGCGGGTTCATCCCGACGCAGACGTTCCCGGCCGGCGAGGCGACGGCCTGCTTCCGCGTGCTGATCCCCGTGGCCGGTGACGACCTGAGCGCCGGCGTCTCGCGCGAGGAGTGCGTGGCCGGCGCAGTGGCCCGCACTCCCGCGGGAGCGGAGACATTCGCACTGCCGCCCGACGCGCGTGAGCGCGTGAGCGCGCTGCTGCTGAGCGACGCGCCGCTGAGCGAGGCGTGGACGCTCTTCGACGCGCCCGTCACGGTCGACGCGCGCGTGATCGAGGGGCGACGCGTGATCGCGGCACGGGGCAGCGACGTCGAGGACTGCATCGTGCTCGCGCTCGTCGACGGAGTGGTGACGGAGATTCCGCTCACGCGCGAGCAGCGGATGCCCGGCGAGATCGGCTGCGTCGCCGACGCCGTCCGGCTTCTCGACTGAGGCCCTCCCCCTCGGGCGAACCACAACGCCTCTCAGCTCGGGGAGCGGAACATCGCCGCGAAGCGGTCGAGCGACGACTGCAGCGCGTCGTCGTAGCCGAGCTCGGCGAGCTCGTAGAACGCGCGACGGCCCGCCGCAACGGCAGCGCCGCCGCGCGCCGCTCCCTCGAGCCACGCGACGACCGCCGGTTCGACCTCGGCCGGCTCGCGCACGGCGTTCACGAGGCCCACCTCGCGCGCCCGCTCGGCCGTGAACGGCTCGCCGCAGCCGATGTTCTCCATCGCGAAGCGCGCCCCGATGCGGTGCACGATCGGAACCTGCGCGATCATCGGCCAGACGCCGACGCTCACCTCGACTGTGCCCAGACGCGCGGTCGGGGTCGAGACGGCGTAGTCGCAGACGGCGACGATCGAGGCTCCCGACGCCACGGCATCCCCGTTCACCGCGGCGGCGATCGGGGTGCGGAGGGTCGGGAAGACGCGGAGCAGGCTCACGAGGGCCGACGCGAAGGCGACCGGGTCGGCGCCCGCGCGGATCGCGCCGACGTCGAGGCCGCCGCAGAAGCTCCCGCCCGCGCCGGTGAGGAGGATGCCCGTGACCTCCGGGTCGGCGTCGGCGTCGAGGATGCTCCGCTCGAGCCCGGCCATGACGGCCGGGTCGAGCAGGTTCGGGCCAGAGCCGCTGATCTCGATGCGAGCGATGCGCGTCATGGTGGGGCCTCTCTGCACTAGCGGACGGTGACTGACGGTTCCCGCTGCTACAGCAGCGGGAACTGATCCACGACGCGGACGCGGTCGGGGTCGCCGTCGGGCGCGAGGTCGAGCACCGCGACGGCGCGGAGCTCGAGGCGCTCGCCGCGCTCGATGCGGCCCGCGCGGTCATCCGACTCGGCGGCGACGGCCACGAACGGCCGGTAACGCCGCCCCACCGTGGACGGGTCGACGACGCGGACCCCGAGATCTCTGAGGTCGACGACGAGCGCGAGGTGGGCATCCGCCAGATCGCCGTCGTCGACGACGAGCGTCGCCTCGACCTCGTCGGCGCCCACGAGCTCATCGTCGCCGCCGCGCGCGACGAAGACGCCGTGGCTCGAGTACGCGGCCTCGACCGCCGAGACGACCTGGTCGAGGTCGGCCTCGGTCGATGCGGCGCCGAGCAGGCTCACGTGCAGAGGCACCTCGTCGGGCTCGAACTCGGCCTCGAGCGCGACGTCGTCGAGGAAGGCGACGACTGCGAAGCGCAGCATGGGCGCGGGGCGCTCTCGGCTACTTCTTGCCCTGGCTCGCGACCGCGGCGGCGCCCGCGGCGGCCGCCTCCGGGTCGAGGTACTCGGCCGGCTTGACCGGCATGAAGTCGTCGCCGAGCTCGTACACGAGCGGGATGCCCGTGGGGATGTTGAGGCCGGCGATGTCGTCGTCGCTGATGCCGTCGAGGTGCTTCACGAGCGCGCGCAGCGAGTTGCCATGAGCCACGACGAGGACGGTCTCGCCGGTCGCGAGGTCCTTCGTGATGTCGCTCTCCCAGTAGGGCAGCATGCGGTCGATGACGAGCTTGAGGCTCTCGGTGCGCGGCACCTCGCCGTCGATGCCGACGTAGCGGGGGTCGTGGACCTGGCTGTACTCGGCGTCGTCGGCGAGCGGCGGCGGCGGGGTGTCGAAGCTGCGGCGCCAGGTCATGAAGAGCTCCTCGCCGTGCTGCTCGAGGGTCTCCGCCTTGTTGAGGCCCTGCAGCGCGCCGTAGTGGCGCTCGTTGAGGCGCCAGCTGCGCTTGACCGGCAGCCAGTCGAGGTCGGCGGCGTCGAGCGCGATGTTCGCGGTCTGGATCGCCCGCTTGAGGAGGCTCGTGTAGAGCATGCGCGGCGCGAGGCCCGACTCGGCGATGAGCTCGCCGGCCCGGTGCGCCTCGGCGCGGCCCTGCTCGGTGAGCTCGACATCCACCCAGCCGGTGAAGATGTTCTTCTCGTTCCAGACGGAGTGGCCGTGGCGGAGCAGGATGAGCGTGTGCGACATGGGATCCAGCCTAGCCAGCGCCGGGCATCCGCGAGAATGACGGCATGACGGCGACGCGGGGGGCGAGGGGCCGCATCACGCGCGGCACGACGGGCGTCAACCGGCTGCGCCGCATGGACCGCTGGATCGCCGCCCACCCCGCGCTGCGCCACGCGGCCGACCCGCTCGTCGTCGACCTCGGCTACGGCGCCTCGCACCGCACCCCGCTCGAGCTGCTCTCGCGGTTGCGCGCCGTGCGGGCCGACGTCCGGGTCGTCGGCATCGAGATCGACCCGGCGCGCGTCGCCGCCGCCGCGCCGTTCGCGCGCGACGGGCTCGCCTTCGCGGTCGGCGGCTTCGAGGTGCCTCTCGCGGGGGATGCCCGGCCCGCCGTGATCCGCGCCGCGAACGTGCTGCGGCAGTACGACGAGGCCGAGGTCGCCGAGGCGTGGGCGACGATGCTCGCGCGGCTGCACCCCGGCGGACTGCTGCTCGAGGGCACGTGCAACGAGGTCGGCCGGGTCGGGAGCTGGGTCGGGCTGCGGGCCGCGGGGGTGCCGGGGCTGGAGTCGCCGGGGCCCGAGACCTTCACGATCTCGCTGCACCTCGACTCGCTCGCCGACGCCGGCGGGCCGTCGGTCGTCGCCGAGCGGCTGCCGAAGGCGCTGATCCACCGCAACGTGCCGGGCGAGCGCGTGCACGAGCTGCTGCGGGCGCTCGACGCGCAGTGGGCGCGGCACTCTCCGCTCGCGACCTTCTCGGCGCGGCAGCGCTGGGTCGCCGCGGTGCAGGGGCTGCGCGATGCCGGCTGGCCCGTGCGCGACGGGGTGACGCGCTGGCGGCTCGGCGAGCTGACGCTGCCGTGGGCTGCGGTCGCGCCGCGCGACGGCGCACTCGCGCTCGAGGCGTAGGCGCGGCGTCCGCTAGATCGGCGGGAGCGCCTGCCGCGCCTGCTCGGGCGTGAGCCCGACGGTCACGAGCACGTCGAACACGAGCGAGCGCAGCAGCACGACGATGACCTGGTCGGGCACGGTGACGGCACCCGGCACGAGCTCGGGGGCGAGCTCGCCCGCCATCGCGAGCCCGAGCAGTCGCGCGCGATCGCGCTCGGCCGGGTCGTCCACCGAGCCGCCGAGCGCCCGCACGATCACGGCCGACTCGTCGAGCAGACCCGCGAGCCCCGGGCGCTCGACGCCGTCGCGCACGAGGATGTCGACGCGGCGCGCGATCGAGCGCACGTGGCGGGTGACGAGGTCGGCGGCGGCCAGCTGGGCCGACTCGGCCGCGAGCCGTGCGCGCCCGCGACGCAACCACGGCGAGTACGCGGCGACGGCGCGGGCCGAGTCGAGGGTCTGCGTCCACTCGTCGATGAGGGGCTGCGTGCGGCGGCTGCGCGCGAGCGCGAGGTCGGCGGCGGGCTCGTCGCCGCGCCGCAGCGCGTCGGCGAGGCCCGTGAGCGACTGGTCGAGCACCGAGAAGAGCGCGCGCGACTCCCCGCGCGAGCGCAGCACGTCGAGTCGCGGGATCAGCGCGGTGATCGCGAGCGCCACGACCGCCCCGACGAGGCCGTCGAGCACGCGCGCGAAGACTCCGCCCTCGGGCGCCGGCAGCACCGCCACGAGCATCGACTGCACGCCCGCGGCGATCGCGAACGCGGCCGAGGGCGACAGGGCTCGGGCGATCACGAGCGTCACCGCGAGGATCACCGCGATCTGCCACACCCCCTGGCCGAGCACGAGGACGAGCACCGCGGCCACGGCGATGCCCACGGAGATGCCGACGACGACCTCCGCGACCCGGCGCGGGCGGGCGTCGCGCGCGAGCCCGAGGGCGGCGATCGTCACCGTGACCGCCACGAGGGGCAGCTCGTGCCCGAGCCCGTAGGTCGCGACGGCGTAGGCGGTGACGGCCGCCACGACGATCTGCGCGATGGCCGGCAGCGAGCGCACGACGCGCTGGGCGGCCATGCGGGCATCCATGCGGCGACGGATGCTGCGCTCCAGCCGCGCCATCGCATCGCGGTTCTCAGCCATCGCCGCCTCCGCGGGCCGCGCGCGCCGACACGTTCACGGCTCGACGCTAGCGGCGGACGGCGCCGAGGCGCGGGATCCGCGGAACCCCCGCGGTCGCCCCCGCCTCGGGCGGCACGACGACCTCCTGGGCGGCGGCGATCTCGGCGGTCTCGCCCGTGGGGGCGCCGTCGGCGCCGGGCACCTCGGCGGTGACGACGAGCGGTGCGTCGACCGCGAGGGAGCGCTTGACGACGGCGAGCGCGATCGGCCCGAGGTCGTGGTGGCGGGCGGCGGCGGTCACGCGGCCGACCTCGGTTCCGGCGCTCCGCACGGGCGATCCGGGCGCGGGCAGCAGCGAGAGCGTGCCGTCGAGGTGGAGCATGACGAGGCGGCGCGGCGGGTGCCCGAGGTTGTGGACCTTCGCGACGGTCTCCTGCCCGCGGTAGCAGCCCTTCGACAGGTGCACGGCCGAGCGCAGCCAGTCGAGCTCGTGCGGGATCGACCGCTCGTCGAGGTCGGTCTGCCGCGGCCGCCACGCGGCGATGCGGAGCGCCTCGAGCGCGAGCGAGCCGGCGACGTGCGCGAGGCCGGCGCCGAGACCCGCGACGAGACCGGGGAGCGAGCCGCGCGGCACGAGCAGCTCGACCGCCGGGAACTTCGCCCCGGGGTGCGTCTCGACGCCCGCGTACTGCCAGCCGCCCGGCTGCACCGAGCCCCACGGGTCGTGCCACACGAGCGGCACGCCGTTCGGGGCGGCCGCCGACACCAGCAGCGACGAGCCAGACGGCTGCAGCTGCCCGACCGTCGCCCAGTCGGCCGACGCGTCGGCGACCTCGACGCGCATCATGAACCGCATGCGGTCGAGCCACGCGGCGAGCGGCGCGGCCTGCCCGCCGTCGACGAGCAGCCACGCGGTCGTGCCGTCGTCCATGAGGCGGATGCTGTGCTCGAGGTGCCCCTGGGGGTCGAGCAGCAGGGTCTCCGCGCTCGCTCCCGGCGCGAGCTGCCCGACGGCCTGCGAGGTGAGCGAGTCGAGCCAGCGCAGGCGGTCCTCGCCCGTGACGGTCACGACGCCGCGGTCGGAGAGGTCGACGATCGCACGGCCCGCGCCGAGCATCCGCTGCTCGGAGACGGGGTCGCCGTAGTGCGCCGCGGTGACGACCGGGGCGTCCGGCGAGCCGGCGACCGCGCCGGGCAGGGTCAGGAACGGGGACTCAGTCGACACGGGTCAGCGTCCCCGAGGCGTGGGTGCGGAGGTCGTTGCCGAGCGCGGCGATGTCCCACGCCCACAGCAGTCGGTCGTCGACGAGACCGTAGAGGCGCGTGGCCGCGGCGTACTCCTTCGCGCTCGCCGAGCGCATGACGGCGTCGGTCTGCAGGTCGATGCGCGGGCCGTTCACGGTGCCGAGGTAGAGCTCGCTCACGCCGCCGGGGTGGATGAGCGCGACCTCGATCTCGAAGTCGCCGCGCGTCGTGCGGAGCGACTCGACCGACTCGGCGGTCGGGTACGGGCGATCACCGACACCGGGCAGGAGGCCGGGGCCCGGGTCGCCCGGCAGCGACGGACGATGCAGTCGCCAGTAGCCGGCCTCGGCGTTGAGGGGAGTGACCGCCTCGTCGAGGATCCACGTCGTCGACGAGTAGTTCAGGTACGGCAGCCCGTCGTGGCTGAAGCTGACGCGCTGGCCGAACTCGTGCTCGCGCGTCGTGCCGGCGTCGTCGTAGTGGACCACGCCCGTGCCCTCCCAGACCCCGATGAGCCACGAGAGGGGGGCGAGCTCGGCGGGCAGGCTCGTGTCGAGATTGAACACGACGCCGCCGACGTCAGCGCTGGCCGCGGTAGAGGTTGCGCAGCACCACGATGGACACGCCGCCGATCGCGAGCGACGCCAGAGCGAGCAGGCCGAGGAAGAAGATTTCGATCGCGAGCAGCATGCGCTCAGTCTACGCGCTGGGGACTGTGAGAATCATCGCGAACGAGGCGATCGCGAGGATCACCACGACGCCCGTCACGCTCACGAGCATGCGCTTCACGAGGCCGTCCTTCGACTGCAGGCTCACCTGCACGAGGAAGGTCAGCAGCAGCGCTCCGGCGCCGATCACGGGCACCGACGGCAGCCACACCGCGGGCCGACCGAGCACGACGAGGACGACGAGACCCACGATGACGGCCACCCAGACGGGGATCGCGGTCGCGAGAGTCCGGCGCATCCCCCCATGTTAGAGCGCTTGTAGACTGAGCCGGACACCCTGGAGGACGAGTGGCTCAGCTGTTGATCCTGACCTCGCAGGTGAACAGCGACGTTCTGCCCGCGCTAGGACTCCTCAGCCACCGGGTCCGCATCATCCCGGCGGAGCCGGCGGCTCTCGTCGGAGCGCCCTCGGCCGACGCGATCATCGTCGACGGCCGCACCGACCTCGCCGCCGCCAAGGGCCTGTGCAAGATCCTCGCCGCGACCGGCGCCGGCTCGCCGCTCCTCCTCGTGATCACCGAGGGCGGCCTCACGGCGGTCACCGCCGAATGGGGCATCGACGACGTCATCCTCGACGCGGCGGGGCCCGCCGAGGTGGATGCCCGGCTCCGCATCGCCATCGGCCGCCAGTCGCGCGATACCGGGTCCAGCATGATCAAGGCCTCCGGCGTCGTCATCGACGAGGCCAGCTACTCGGCGAAGGTGCACGGGCGCACGCTCGATCTCACCTTCAAGGAGTTCGAGCTCCTCCGCTTCCTGGCCGCGAACCCCAGCCGCGTCTTCACGCGCGAGCAGCTGCTGAGCGAGGTGTGGGGCTACGACTACTTCGGCGGCACCCGCACCGTCGACGTGCACGTTCGACGCTTGCGCGCGAAGCTCGGCGACATGGAGTCGCTCATCGGCACGGTGCGCAACGTCGGCTACCGCTTCACCCTCCACGAGGAGGAGGCCGCGGAGCGCGTCGACTCGTAGTCGCAGGGCTCAGCCGGGGAGGATCTCGCCGAGGAGCACCTCGATGCGGCGCTTGATCTCGTCGCGGATGGGGCGCACCGACTCGATGCCCTGGCCGGCCGGGTCGTCGAGCTCCCAGTCCTCGTAGCGCTTGCCGGGGAACACCGGGCACACGTCGCCGCAGCCCATCGTGATGACGACGTCGCTCTCCTGCACCGCCTCGGTCGTGAGGACCTTCGGCACGTTGTGCGCGATGTCGATGCCCTCCTCGGCCATGGCGTCGATCGCGACGGGGTTGATCTGGTCCTTCGGCGCCGAGCCCGCGGAGAGCACCTGCACGCGGTCGCCCGCGAGGTGCTGCAGGTAGCCCGCGGCCATCTGCGACCGGCCGGCGTTGTGCACGCACACGAAGAGAACGGTGGGGATGCTGTTGTCGCTCATACCCGTAAGCATAGATGGTGGTCTATGCGATTTCCACTCGCTGCCGGACGATTCACCGGCTGTTCACGCGAGGGAGTCGAGCAGCCCCCGTACGCGGGCGTCGATGTCGTCGCGGATCCGGCGCACCTCCTCCAGCGGGCGCCCCACCGGGTCGTCGACCGCCCAGTCGAGGTAGCGCCGGCCCGGGTAGACGGGGCACGCGTCGCCGCAGCCCATCGTGACGACGACGTCGGCGGCGCGCACGGCCTCGTCGGTGAGCGGCTTCGGGAACTCCCCCCCGAGCGGCACGCCGATCTCGTCGAGCGCCGCGACGACGGAGGCGCGCACCGCCTCGGCGGGAGCCGAGCCGGCCGTGCGCACGCTCACGCGCTCGCCGCCGAGCTGGCGGAGGATCGCCGCGGCGAGCTGCGAGCGCCCCGCGTTCTGCACGCAGACGAAGAGCACTTCGAGGGGCCGGTCGGCCTCATCGCGGCGATCGACCGCGGCGAGCGCCGCGAGGCGATCGGCCGCGAACCGTGCGGTGAGCGAGGGCAGGAACCGCGTGATGCGGGCGCCGTCGGCGAGGAGGTCGTAGCTCTCGAGCACGTAGCGCTCGACCGTGCCGCGCGAGAAGGTCCCCTCGAAGCGCAGGGCGAGGTCGCCGATGATGCGCTGCAGGACGTGGCCGGTCATCCGCGCGGCCGGCGCGGCGTCGAGCACGTCGGCGACGCGATCGAGCTCCTCCGGCGCGACGGAGTACCAGACTCGTCGCCCCTCCGGCTCGCCCGTGACGAGGCCGAGATCGCGCAGACGCGCCATGTGGTGCGAGACGGTGGGCTGGGTGAGCTCGAGCGCGTCCGCGAGCGCCCCGACGGTGGCGCGCCCGTCAGGGGCGGAGAGGAGGCGCCGGAGGATGGCAGCGCGCGTCGGGTCGGTGAGCGCGCGCAGCGCGCCATCCGTCATCGCCTCGCCACTCATAGACGACAGTCTATCGACGGGCGTAGCATCGCACCATGAACCGCCCGACTCCGCGCCGCGTCGAGGGGACGTACTACGCGCTCACGCTCGGCAGCACGCTCGCGGCGTCGTTCATCTGGGGCATCAACACGCTCTTCCTGCTCGACGCCGGGCTCACCAACCTCGAGGCGTTCGCGGCCAATGCGTTCTTCACCGCGGGCATGGTGATCTTCGAGATCCCGACCGGAGTCGTCGCCGACACGCTCGGCCGCCGCGCCTCGTACCTGCTCGGCACACTCACCCTCGCCATCACGACCTTCGCCTACTGGGTGATGTGGGTGCAGCAGGCGCCGTTCTGGGCGTGGGCGATCGTCTCGGTGCTGCTCGGTCTCGGCTTCACGTTCTTCTCCGGCGCCGTCGACGCGTGGCTCGTCGACGCCCTGCGCGCGACCGGCTACCGCGGCGCGCTCGAGACCGTCTTCGGCCGCGCGCAGGTCGTCGCGGGCGTCGCGATGCTCACGGGCTCGGTCGCCGGCGGCGTCATCGCCCAGGCGACCGACCTCGGCGTGCCGTTCCTCGTGCGCGCGGGCGTGCTCGTGGCGATGCTCGTGATCGCGGCCGTGCTCATGCGCGACCTCGGCTTCACGCCCGTCCGCGGAGCGACGCCGATGGCCGCGGTGCGCGACGTCATGCGCTCGTCGGTGCGGCACGGGCTCGGGCGGCCGCCCATCCGCTGGCTCATGATCGCCTCGCCGTTCACGACGGGCGTCGGCATCTACGCCTTCTACGCGCTGCAGCCCTACCTGCTCGAGCTCGGCGGGGATGACGGGGCATACGCGCTCGCGGGCCTCGCGGCCGCCGTCATCTCCGGCGCCTCGATCGCGGGCGGAGCGCTCGCGCCGGTCGTCCGCCGACTGGTCCGCCGCCGCACGACCCTCCTGCTCGTGTCGGCCGCGACCTCCGCGGCGGTGCTCGTCGCGTTCTTCTTCGTCCGCGAGCTGTGGGTCGCGATCGCGCTGCTCGCGGCGTGGGGCATCGCCTCGTCGATCGGCCAGCCGGCGCAGCGCGCCTACCTCAACGACATGATCCCCTCGGCGCAGCGCGCGACCGTGCTCTCGTTCCACTCGCTCCTCGGCAGCGCGGGCGGCGTCGCCATCCAACCCGCCCTCGGCCGCGCGGCCGACGTCGGCGGCTACGGATTCTCGCTGCTGTGGGGCGGAATCATCTCGACGGTCGCGATCCCGTTCCTCGCCGCGAGCCGCGCGCAGCACGACCCCGCCGACACGGCGGTCGCGCCGGGCGAGGTCGTCGGCGACGAACCGTCGCCCCGGCCCGCCGACTGAGCGACGACGCGGAACCCCGGCCGGGCATCCCGCCCTGGCATGATGTGCCCATGCAGGACGAGGAGTACCGCACCGATTCGAGCTACCAGGTCGATGGGGGCGTCGGGGGCGACTTCCTCGACGACTGGGACGAGACCACGAGCGTCGACGACGGCACGCTGCCCGTCGAGCGGTACCTCGACCGCGAGCTGAGCTGGCTGCGCTTCAACCAGCGGGTGCTCGAGCTGGCGGAGGACCCGTCCGTCCCGCTGCTGGAGCGCGTCAACTTCCTCGCGATCTTCGCCTCGAACCTCGATGAGTTCTTCATGGTCCGCGTCGCGGGCCTCAAGCGGCGCATCGTCACCGGACTCGCCGTGCCGACCAACATCGGGCGGGCGCCGGCGGATGTCCTCGCCGACATCAATCGGACGGCCCTCGAGATGCAGCACCGGCACGCCCTCTGCTTCCACAGCCTCGTGAAGCCCGAGCTCGACGATGCGGGCATCCACATCGAGAACTGGGCGGACCTCGACGAGGCCGACCGCATCCAGGTCGATCAGACGTTCTCGAAGCAGATCTTCCCCGTCCTCATGCCCCTCGCGGTCGACCCCGCCCACCCCTTCCCCTACATCTCGGGGCTCTCGCTCAACCTCTCGGTGCGCGTGCGCAACCCGAAGACGGAGAAGGTCGAGTTCGCGCGCCTGAAGGTGCCGCAGGTGCTGCCGCGCTTCGTGCCGCTGCCGGACGACGGCTCGGGGCTGCAGCGCTTCCTCACGCTCGAGGACCTCATCTCGAACCACCTCGGCGAGCTCTTCCCCGGCATGGAGATCCTCGAGCACCACGAGTTCCGCGTCACCCGCAACGAGGACGTCGAGATCGAGGAGGACGAGACCGAGAACCTCATCCAGGCCCTCGAGCGCGAGCTCCTCCGTCGGCGCTTCGGCCCGCCCATCCGCCTCGAGATCACCGACGACATGGACGACCTGACGCTCGGCCTGCTCGTGCGCGAGCTCGGCATCACCGAGCAGGAGGTCTACCGCCTGCCGGCGCCGCTCGACCTCGGGGGGCTGTTCGAGATCTCCAAGATCGACCGCCCGCACCTGAAGTACCCCAAGCACGTGCCCGTCACCCCGCTGCAGCTGCAGCCGATCGAACCGAACGCGACGCCCGACCTCTTCCGCGCGATCGGACGCTCCGACGTGCTCGTCCACCACCCCTACGAGTCGTTCGCGACGAGCGTCCAGGCCTTCCTCGAGCAGGCCGCGCGCGACCCGAACGTGCTCGCCATCAAGCAGACGCTCTACCGCACGAGCGGCGACAGCCCCATCGTCGAGGCGCTCATCGACGCCGCCGAAGCGGGCAAGGCCGTGCTCGCGCTCGTCGAGATCAAGGCGCGCTTCGACGAGCAGAACAACATCGAGTGGGCGCGCAAGCTCGAGAAGGCCGGCGTGCACGTCGTCTACGGCCTCGTCGGCCTCAAGACCCACTGCAAGCTCGCGCTCGTCGTGCGCCAGGAGAAGAACGGCGAGCT
Organism: Yonghaparkia sp. Soil809; assembly: GCF_001429705.1. Taxonomy (NCBI): domain Bacteria; kingdom Bacillati; phylum Actinomycetota; class Actinomycetes; order Micrococcales; family Microbacteriaceae; genus Microcella; species Yonghaparkia sp. Soil809. The sequence goes on along the minus strand of NZ_LMSV01000001.1, from coordinate 1,366,928 downwards.
GAAGTACTACTCGCACGTCGGCACCGGCAACTACAACCCCAAGACCAGCCGCATCTACGAGGACCTCGGGCTCTTCACCGCCGACCAGCAGGTGGGCAAGGACCTCACGCGGCTGTTCAACGAGCTCTCCGGCTACGCCATCGAGAAGAAGTACAAGCGCCTGCTCGTCGCGCCGCGCTACCTGCGCCGCGGGCTGCTGCGCGGCATCAGCGGCGAGATCAAGGCCGCGAAGGAGGGGCGCGAGTCGGGCATCCGCATCAAGGTGAACTCGCTCGTCGACGAGGCGATCATCGACGCGCTCTACCGGGCCAGCAACGCCGGAGTACCGGTCGACATCGTCGTGCGCGGCATCTGCGCGCTCGTGCCCGGGCTCGAGGGGGCGAGCGAGAACATCCGCGTGCGCAGCGTGCTCGGCCGCTACCTCGAGCACTCGCGCATCTTCTCCTTCCGCAACGGCGGCGAGCCGAACGTGTGGATCGGCAGCGCCGACATGATGCACCGCAACCTCGACCGCCGCATCGAGGTGCTCGTGCGCCTCACCGACCCCGTGCACCTCGCCCAGATCGACGCGCTCTTCGACCTGTCGATGAGCGAGGCGACGAGCGCCTGGACGCTGCAGCCCGACGGCGAATGGCAGCGCCGGCACCGCGACGAGAAGGGCCGCGCCCTCGCCGACATGCAGAATGTGGTCATGGCCACCGTGACCGCACGCCGACGGCTCGGCGGCGCCCGATGACCCCGACGGATGCCCGGCCCGAGCTCGCGACCGACACGGTCGTCGCGGCCGGCGCCGTCGTGTGGAAGCTCGTCGACGGGAAGGTGCGGGTGCTGCTCGTCCACCGCACGCAGCACAAGGACGTCACGATCCCCAAGGGGAAGGTCGACCCGGGCGAGACGCTGCCGCAGACCGCGGTGCGCGAGATCCAGGAGGAGACCGGGTTCGACGTCGACCTCGGCGCCCCGCTGGGCTCGGTCGAGTACACGCTGCCGAACGGGCGCCCGAAGATCGTGCACTACTGGTCGGCCGAGGTCGACCCAGGCGCCGCCGAGCGGCACAGCTACGAGGCCAACGGCGAGATCCTCGCCCTCGAGTGGCTGCCGATCGCGAAGGCCGCCAAGCACCTCACCTACGAGCACGACGCCGACGTGCTCGACCGCTTCGCCGCGCAGGTCGAGGCCGGTCACGCGCGCACCTTCGCGCTCGTCGTGCTGCGCCACGGCAAGGCCACGCCGCACGAGCAGTGGGACGGCCCCGATCACACCCGGCCGCTGCTGCACCGCGGCATCGAGCAGTCGCTGTCGGTCGCCGGGGGCATCGCCGCGTACGGCCCGGAGCGGCTCGTCTCGTCGACCGCGGCCCGCTGCCTCTCGACGATCGGACCGACCGCCGCGATCACGGGCCTCGACGTCAAGGCGTCGGCGACGCTCAGCCAGGACGCGTGGACGGGCGACGGCGCCCGCGTGAGCGCCGCCGTGGCCAAGCGGATCGCCAAGCGCCAGTCGGTCGTCATGTGCTCGCACGGCCCGGTCATCCCGCAGATCATCGAGGCCGCGGCATCCCTCGGCGGCGCGACGATCACGCGCGACCTGCGGCGCAGCGCCGCCCTCGGCACGGGCGAGTTCTCGGTGCTGCACTTCTCGCTCGAGAGCGAGACCCCCTGGCTCGTGGCGGTCGAGACGCACTCCTCGGGGCTCTAGCGTTCCCCGCTCGTTCACCTTCCGTTCACCGACGAAGGCGACGGTGGACACCAGCGCTTCGTAGCGTCGGTCCTCGTGCGGCATCCCTTGCGCCGCGCAGAACCCGTCACCGATCCCCGAAGGGAACACAGTGAACATCACGCGTGCGAGCGGCTTCACCGCTCTCATCGCCGCCAGCGCCATCGTGCTGAGCGGATGCGCCGCCAACGAGACCGGCGGCGCCGCGCCGGAGGAGACCGAGGGCGCACCGTCGCTCGAGGGCACCCTCGTCGGCGCGGGCGCCTCCTCGCAGCAGTCGGCCCAGGAGGCCTGGGTCGCCGCATTCCAGGACGCCAACCCCGAGGTCACCGTCGAGTACGACCCCTCGGGCTCCGGCGCCGGACGCGACACCTTCATCGCGGGCGGGTCGGCCTTCGCCGGCTCCGACCGCGCGTTCAACGACGAGGAGATCGCCGCGGGCGAGTTCGGCCGCTGCGTGCCCGAGTCGGGCATCGTGGAGATCCCCGCCTACGTGTCGCCGATCGCCGTCATCTTCAACCTCGAGGGCGTCGACTCCCTCAACCTCGACCCGGCCACCATCGCGGGCATCTTCGCGGGCACGATCACCAACTGGAACGACGAGGCCATCGCGTCGCAGAACGAGGGCGTCGAGCTCCCCGACCTCGCGATCACGCCCGTCCACCGCGCGGATGACTCGGGCACGACCGAGAACTTCACCGGCTACCTCTTCGAGGCGGCGGGCGACGTCTGGACCGCCGAGCCCGACGGCGTGTGGCCGTTCGAGTCCGGCGAGGCCGCTCAGGGCACCTCCGGCGTCGTCGACGCCGTCACCAACGGCACCGGCACCATCGGCTACGCCGACGCGTCGCGCGCCGGCGACCTCGGCACCGTCGCGGTGAAGGTCGGCGACGAGTACGTTCCGTTCTCGCCGGAGGCCGCTGCCGCCGTCGTCGACGCCTCGCCGTTCGTCGAGGGCCGGACCGAGGGCGACCTCGCCATCGAGCTCGACCGCGCGACCGACGCCTCGGGCGTGTACCCGGTCGTCCTCGTGAGCTACCTCATCGGCTGCGTCGAGTACCAGGACGCCGCCGACGCCGAGCTCGTGTCGGCGTACTTCAGCTACATCATCTCGGAGGAGGGCCAGCAGGCCGCCGCCGAGGCCGCCGGTTCGGCGCCCATCTCGGACACGCTCCGTGAGCGCGCGACCGCCGCGGTCGAGCTGATCGGCTAGTTCCACATCACTCCTGCCGGGCGCGGGCGCCTCTCGCATTGTGCGAGGCACCCGCGCCCGGCAGACTGTCCAGGGGAATTCCCCCGGCAGCACCATCCGCCCCCGCGTCACGCAGCGCCCCGAGCGAGGACACTCTCCGATGACCGCACTGGGAACCCCGCCCAGAATCGCAGCCAAGCAGCGCCCCGGCGACCGCGTCTTCGCCGGCTCCGCCGTCCTCGCCGGATCCCTGATCCTCGCGACCCTCGCCCTCGTGGCGGCGTTCCTGGTGATCCAGAGCGTTCCCGCGGTCACCGTGCCCGCCGACCAGCTGAGCATCCTCGGCGGCGACACCTTCCTCGAGTACGTCGTCCCGCTCGTCTTCGGCACCGTCTGGGCGGCCCTGATCGCCCTCGTGCTCGCCGTGCCCGTCTCCCTCGGCATCGCGCTCTTCATCTCGCACTACGCTCCCCGGCGGCTCGCCGAGGGGCTGGGCTACGTCATCGACCTGCTCGCCGCGGTGCCCTCCGTGGTCTTCGGCCTCTGGGGCGGCAACGTTCTCGCTCCCGCCATCCAGCCCGTCTACACCTGGCTGTGGGAGAACCTCTCCTTCATCCCGCTCTTCGCCGGACCTCCCTCGGGAACCGGCCGGACCGTCCTCACCGCGGGCATCGTCCTCGCCGTCATGATCCTGCCGATCATCACGGCGCTCTGCCGCGAGGTCTTCCTGCAGACGCCCGTGCTGCACGAGGAGGCCGCGCTCGCGCTCGGCGCGACGCGCTGGGAGATGATCCGGATGACCGTCCTCCCCTTCGGCCGCCCCGGCATCATCTCCGCCGTCATGCTCGGCCTCGGCCGCGCGCTCGGCGAGACGATGGCGGTCGCGATGGTGCTCTCCGCGACCGGCGTCATCACCGTGAACCTCATCAGCTCGATCAACCCCTCCACGATCGCCGCGAACATCGCGCTGTCCTTCNCCCTCGTCGTCAACGCCATCGCGCGCGTCGTCGTCAATCGCCGCAAAGACTTCTCCGGAGCCAACTGATGACCGCGACCACCGCGATCCGCACCGACGAGTCCAACTCCTTCGCCTCCGGCCGACTGCCGAGAGCCGCCCCGTGGTGGGTGCTCGCCGCCTGCCTCGCCGCCTCCGCCGCCGTCTTCGCACTGCTCGGGGCGGGCGCGCCCATCGCCGAGTTCAACATCGTCGGCACCGTCTTCATCGGCATGGTCGCCTACACGATCGTCATCGTCGCGATCGCTCGACTCGTGGAAGGCCAGCGGCGGGCGACCGACCGCTTCGTCACGACACTCGTCACCCTGGCGTTCGTGATCGCGCTGCTGCCGCTCATCTCGCTCGTCTTCACCGTCATCACCAACGGCCTGCCCCGGTTCGACCTCGAGTTCTTCACCTACTCGATGCGCAGCATCGTCGGCGAGGGAGGCGGCGCCATCCACGCGATCGTCGGCACCCTCCTCATGACGGGCACCGCGGCTGTCATCTCGATCCCCATCGGCCTGATGGCCTCGATCTACCTCGTGGAGTACGGCCGGGGCCGCCTCGCGCGGGCGATCACGTTCTTCGTGGACGTCATGACGGGCATCCCCTCGATCGTGGCCGGCCTGTTCGCCTACGCCGTGTTCAGCGCGCTGCTCGGGCCGGGCGAGCGCCTCGGACTCGCGGGCGCGATGGCTCTCGCCGTCCTCATGATCCCCGTGGTCGTGCGGTCCTCGGAGGAGATGCTGCGGCTCGTCCCGAACGAGCTGCGCGAGGCCGCGTTCGCGCTCGGCGTGCCGAAGTGGCTCATGATCGTCAAGGTCGTCCTCCCGACCTCCATCGCCGGGATCACGACCGGCATCATGCTCTCGATCGCTCGCGTGATCGGCGAGACCGCACCGCTGCTGATCGCCGCCGGATTCACCAACAACCTCAACTACGACCTGACGGAGGGCCGCATGCAGTCGCTGCCGGTCTTCGTCTACACCTCCTACGTGGCCCAGGGCACCGACGCGCAGGCCTACCTCGATCGCGCGTGGGCCGGAGCGCTCACGCTGATCCTGATCGTCATGCTGCTCAACCTCATCGCCCGCCTCGTCGCCCGCCAGTTCGCTCCGAAGCTCGGCCGCTGAGCCACCCCACCGGATAGGAAGCCCTCGCACCGTGTCCAAGCGCATCGAAGTCAACGACCTCAACGTCTACTACGGCAAGTTCAAGGCCGTGGAGGACATCACCATGACCATCGAGCCCCGGAGCGTGACCGCCTTCATCGGCCCGTCGGGGTGCGGCAAGTCGACCTTCATCCGCACGCTCAACCGCATGCACGAGGTGATCCCCGGCGCGTACGTCGAGGGCGAGGTGCTCGTCGACGGCGACAACCTCTACGGCCCCGGCGTCGACCCCGTGCTCGTGCGCCGCCAGGTGGGCATGGTGTTCCAGCGCCCCAACCCCTTCCCGACGATGTCGATCCGCGACAACGTGCTCGCCGGCGTCACCCTCAACAACCGCCGGATCTCCAAGTCGGACGCCGACGACCTCGTCGAGAAGTCGCTCCAGGGCGCCAACCTCTGGAACGAGGTCAAGGACCGCCTCGACCGCCCCGGCTCCGGCCTCTCCGGCGGTCAGCAGCAGCGCCTCTGCATCGCGCGGGCGATCGCCGTCGAGCCCGAGGTGATCCTCATGGACGAGCCCTGCTCGGCGCTCGACCCGATCTCGACCCTCGCGATCGAGGACCTCATCGAGGAGCTCAAGCTCGAGTACACGATCGTCATCGTCACCCACAACATGCAGCAGGCGTCGCGCGTGAGCGACCGCACGGCGTTCTTCAACATCGCCGGCACCGGCCAGCCCGGGAAGCTCATCGAGTACGACGACACCCGCGTGATCTTCTCCAACCCCAGCGTCAAGGCGACCGAGGACTACGTCTCCGGCAAGTTCGGGTAGTCGGACGCCGCGCACACGACGACGGGCCCGGGAGATCCTCCCGGGCCCGTCGTGCTGCTGCGTGCGCGGTGCGGGCTACGCCTGCGTCGGGATCGCCACGATGGGCGTCGTCGTCGGGGCGGGGCTGCCCGTGCTCGGCTCGACGGTCACGCCGACGATCGTGCCGGCCTCGAACGCGCCGTCGAGCACCTGCACGACCTGGCCGTCGGCATCGACCGTGAAGAGGCCGGCCGGGGTCGGCTGACCGTCGGTGATGTACCAGAGGGCGTAGGCCTCGTCGTCGCTCAGCTCGGGCAGGCCCTCGAAGACCATCGCCGAGAGGCCGAGCGACTCCGAGCTCACGAGCGTCGCGCTGCCGCCGTCGGACACGGGGGCCGCCACGGTCTGCACGTCGGGCGCCGCGACGATCGCGGCGAGCTGCTGCGCCGCGTCGTCGCCGGGCTGGAAGAGGTTCGCGGAGACGACTCCCCCGAAGAACAGGGCGACGGCGGCCGCCGCCGCGACGAGGGTCGCGGAGGTGCGCGTGAACCAGCGGGCGCTCGCGCGCTGCTCGGCGGGCGAGGCGGGCCGGGCATCCGTCGCCGAGGACGCCGCGGGGGCGAGGCTCGGCACGGGTGAGAGGCCCGCGGTCGGGGCGGGCTCGACGGCCTGGGCCGGGAGCTGCGGGGTCACGGCGACCTGCGACATCAGCCGCGCCTTCAGGTCGGGCGAGGGAGACACGGGAGGCAGCGCGAGCGCGAGCTCCGTCGCGACGTCGCCGAACTCGGCGTAGTCGAACTCGGCCTCGACGTCGGTGTCGGCCGCGCCGGCGCCGAGGCGCCGCAGGTCGATCGGGTCGTGGGATTCAGAGCGGCTCACGATGCCACCCCCATTTCTTCGCGCAGGCGGATCATGCCATCGCGCAATCGTGTCTTGACCGTGCCGATCGGCACGCTCAGCATCTCGGCCACCTCGCTGTGCGAGTAGCCGCCGTAGTAGGCGAGCTCGACGGCCTGTCGCTGCAGGTCGGTCAGTCGAGACAATGCCTTCTCCACTCGGTCGTGCTCCACGCGGATCTCCACGCTCTCCGAGACCGAATCGAACTCCCGGTCCAGATCGCGGATGCCCACCTTCGTATCGCGGTCACGACTCGACTGCGCGCTGCGCACGCGATCGATCGCTCGGCGATGGGCCATGGTGAGCATCCAGGTCACCGCTTTCCCCTTATTCGGATCGAACCGGGCTGCGGTTTGCCAGATCTCGAGCATCACTTCCTGAACGACCTCCTCCGACTGGGAGTGGTCCTTCAGGACGTGCCGCACGAGGCCCAGCATGCGCGAGGCGGTCAGGTCGTACAGGTCGCTGAAGGCCCGCTGGTCGCCGGTCGCCACGCGCTGCAGGAGCGCGTTCGCCGCGTCGGGGGAGGCGAGCGGGTCGCGCTCGGCCTCGGAATCGGTACTCACGAGTACCAGCATTCCAGGTGGACGCTGATCCCGCGGCGCGCGCGCCGGTCGCGTGCGATGCGCGGCGGGCCCGCGATCGCGGCGCGGGCGGGCGGCGAGCAGGGTCATGACGTCGGCCGCCGGCGCAGGGCCAGGAGCGCGGTCGCGGCGAGCGCCGCGACGAGCTGGGCGACGAGGGCCGTCGTCTTGTCCGGGTAGAAGGCCGGCTCGAAGAGCAGCGGCAGTCCGATCGCGGTCAGATCGAGCGGGACGAGGGCCGTGACGATGATGAGCGCGGCCCCGCCGGCGGCGATGACGAGGGCGAGGGCATCCGCCCATCGATGCCGCGCGATGACGACCACCGCGACCGCGACGAGGTTGGCCGCGGCCTGGATGCGGAAGAGGTCGCCCTGCGTGACGATCGTGCCCGCGATCGCGTCGAAGGGGGCGGCGAGCCGGAGGTGGATCACGGCGTTGATGACGAGGGCGACGGCGAGGAGGCCGGTGGCGATCCAGCGGAAGTAGCGCATGAGCGGGCCCTTCGGTGCGGTGACGATGCGGAGGTGCTGCGGAGGTGCTGCGGAGGTGCTGCGGAGGTGCGGAACGAGAACGGCCGGTGGAGGTGCCTGGGGGCGCCCTCCACCGGCCGAGGCGGTGCAGTTACTGCAGGATCTCGATGACTACTGGAGCTCGAGGTTGGTGGCGATGCCGCCGGCGAGCGCGTTCGCGGTCATCGGCATGTGGCTCGCGGCCTCCTTGAGGAGGTCGAAGTAGGCCGGGTCGTTCGCGATGTTGGCGTCGATCGCGGCAAGCAGCGAGACGGCGTGCATCTCGAGCTCGGCCTGGACGGCCTCAGCGGGCAGCTCCGGGACGACCGAGTTGATCAGCTGACCGAACGACACGGCGTAGCCGTTGAGGTCGGAGACGGCCTGGTCGACGCCGGCCTGGTCGCCCGTGGCCTTCGCGACCGTGTAGTTCACGAAGAACGGGATGTGCGAGCGCCACGAGTCGAGGAACGGCTGCTCGGCGTCGGGGTAGGCGGAGCCGACGAGCGCGGCGACCTCGACCGAGTTCTCGTCGAGCGCGGCGACGGCGGCGCCGACCTGCTCGGTGGTGAGGTCTCCGCCGTCCTGCAGCGCCTGGTCGATCGCGGCACCGGCGAGGTACACGTGGTCGGCGAGCAGCGCGGTGAGCTGCGCGCGGAGGTTCGAGCCGTCGCTGTTGACGGTGTCGATCATGGGCGCCTCGGCCTCCTCGGAGGTCATGGGCTCCTCGGCGGCCTCCTCGGCGGGAGCCGAGCAGCCGGAGAGGACGAGGGCCGCGGCGAGGCCGAGGCCGGCGAATGCGATGGTCTTGCGCATGGAGTGCTCCTTGGTTGTGTGGTGTGCGGTAGCGGAACGTGCGGTCGTGCGGCTCGCGCCTCAGCCCTCGACGATGACCATGGCGTTCATGGTCAGGTGCGGCTGGCAGAAGTACGGGTACTCGCCTGCCTCGTCGAAGGTGAAGGTGAACGTGTCGCCCTCCTGCCCCTTCGGCGCGAGCGCGTGATCGAAGAGGCCGTCGGCCGTCTGGGAGCCACGGAGACCCGTGCTCTCGTTGACGTCGCCCCAGGCACCCGAGGTGATCGTGTGCCCGATGGTCTCGCCGTTGCGCCACGTGACCGTGGTGCCGACGGGGACCGTGATCGTCTCGGGCATGAACTTCAGCCCGATCGTGATCACCTCGTTCTCTCCCGGTGCGAGCGACTCGTCGGCCGGAGCTGATTCGCTCTGCTGCCCTGGAGCGCCCTCGGTCGGCGCCGGTGCGGCGCATCCCGAGAGCACGAGCAGAGCCGCAGGGATCATCAGCAGGCCGGCGAGGCGTGCTCGCCCGGGGCGGAGGGTCCGAGTGGTGGGTGACATGCAAGGGGTTCGGCACCCTCGGCCCGAGGGTTTGCGCATTCGGGCCGAGTTCGGCTGACTCTCAGGTTCGGCGGGCCGCTCGGGCGACGGGATGGTCGAGCGCAGCATCCGGGCACAGAAGTGCCGGCCCGCAGAACGCCTCTCGGCGCGTGGCCGCTCGAAGCGGCTGAAGTTGGAGCCCGGGGTTACTGCGGACCGGCACTGTCGAGTGTAACGGCGGGGTCGGCCGCGGCATTCCGCGAGCGTCCAGGTTCGGCCCGGCGACCAGCGGGGCCTCCGTTCTCGGCGCGCGGCGGGTGCCCTCGGACCCAGCATGCGCAACTCAGGAACCGCAGACGCGCATGCCCGTCATCGCAGGCACGGCGGGGTCGAAGAGACGAGCGATTCCTGAGTTGCGCATCGGCCTCGATCCCGACCGAGGAGCGGCGCGTCCCGGTTCGCGCTAGTCGAGGTCGCCGGCGCGCTCCAGCCGCGCGCACGCGGCGAAGTCGCGAGCCGACGCCGCGAGCCGCGCGGCGCGCGTCGTGAGTTCGGCGGCTCGCGCGTCGTCGACGGCGTCGTCGGCGTCGTCGGCGAGGTCGGCGGCTCCCGCGGCGGCGGTGCGGCAGAACGCGGCGGCGCGCTCGAGGGCGACGGCGAAGTCGCCGACGTAGGCGCCGCGCAGCACGGCGTCGGCGAGGTCGCGGATCTGGTCCGGGCCGGTGGGTGCCTCGGCGCCGGCGACGACGACGTCGGCGGTCGCGAGCACCTCGCTCCCGCGCTGGAAGAGCAGCGCGGTGCCCGCGGGGTCGGCGCGGATGAGGGCCCGTAACAGCGACAGTCGCCATAGGGCGCCCGGCAGCGAGCGGGCGCCGGCGCGCGACCAGAGCTCGGCGAGCGTGTCGAGACCGTGCTCGTCGGTGTAGGCCACCATGCGCTCGATGAGGTCGGGGTCGTCGCTCGCGCGCACGCGGTGCACGAGAGCGCGCGCGCTGTCGTGCGCGATGCGCAGGGTCACTGCGGGGTCGAGCCCGCCCTCGTAGGCCTCGAAGTGCGCGCTCGGCACGCGCACGGGTCGGTGGTGTCGATCGGCCATGCGATCCACGGTACTCGCGCGGTCTGGACGCCCCGCCACCGCCGCAGCGCACCCCGGCGCGCGGTAGATTCGTACTGCGGGCCTCTAGCTCAGTCGGTAGAGCAGCGGACTTTTAATCCGCGGGTCGTGGGTTCGAGCCCCACGGGGCCCACCGCTCAGTCCTCGGTACCGGCGCGGGGGCCGGGCATGTCCTTCGTCACGGTGAAGGCGCCGATGATCGTCTCGCCGTCGCTCGCGTACACGTCGACCACGCGCTCGCCCGACTCGAGCGAGCCGGCGACGTTGCGCGCCAGCTCGAGCTCGCTCACGCGCACGTAGCCGATCTGGCCGTCGTCGGTGGGCGCCGCGAGAAGGTCGGGGACCTGGCTGCCGTTGGCGCTGCCGTAGGTCTCGCCGCGCTCGTTGACCGGGAACTCCACGGCGGCCCCGTCGGCGCCGGCGATCTGCGCCTGGCCGCCGCTGACGCTGTCGCCGATCGCCGGCGCCATGATGAGAAGAACGACGATCGCGGCGACTCCGGCGACGGCGGCGATGATGATCTTGACGGTGCTGGTCATGCGAGACTCCGAGTCCGACCTCCGGCCCACTCCCCCGATGGATGGCGCGGTCGATCTGGATCTCATCCAACCAGGCGCCGGGCATCCTCGATACCGCGCCGGTGCCCCCACTTAACGGGGCCGCCTCACCGACGACGAGGCGACGGATGCCCTACGCGGGCCGGCAGATCCCCCAGCTGCCCGACCACGACTCGCCGGGCTGCAGCCAGCGCAGTCCGATGCCCGAGTTGAGCGCGTCGGCGGGAGCCGTCATCGGCTCGACCGCGATCCCGGTCTGCTGGCCGTGCGCCCCGGGGAAGATGCGGGTGACGAAGACCTGCAGCCACTCCCACTCGCGACCCTGCCACAGCTCCGTCTCGGTGCCGTCGGGCGCCGAGAGCACCGTGCGGATGATCCCGTCGCCGTCGGGCTCGACGCGCCAGGCGTCGTCGAAGCGGGCGTCCTTCACCGCGACGCCGTCGCTCAGGTCGAAGAGCGTCCCCGCGACCGGCTCGAGGCCATCGGGGTTCAGGCGGTCGTCGACGATGACGTGCTCGACCGTGCGTGCGGTGATCGTGAGCTCGTCGACCGGGTGGTCGCCCACCGCGAGGAAGGGGTGCGCGCCGAACGCGATCGGGGCGGCGTGGGTTCCGATGTTGGTCGCCGAGTGCGTGACGCGGATCCCGTTGCCGGTCAGCGCGTACTGGACGGTCGTCCAGAGATGGAAGGGCCAGCCGTGCTGCGGGACGATCGCCGCGCCCAGCGTCACCGAGTCGTCCCACTTCTCGACGACGCGGTACGGGGTGTTGCGCAGCAGGCCGTGGATGGCGTTGCTCCGCTCGACCTCCGTGATGTCGAGCTGCAGCGCCGTCCCCTCGTGCACCCAGCGGCCGTCGCGCACGCGGTTCGGCCAGGGGGCGAGCACGATGCCGTGCCCGAACGGCGGGGTCGACTCGCGGGGGAAGCCCTGAACGAGCGCGTGCCCGTCGACCGAGAGCAGCCGCAAGGCGGCCGCGACCTCCGTGATGGTCGCCTCGACGGTGCCGTGGGCGCCGTCGTGGCGGAGGTGGAACTGCTCACCGGTGGGGGCTGCGATGCGGGTCACGTCGCCAGACTAACGCCGGGCGGCTCCGGCGCGCGGCCTCAGCGGCGTCGGGGCGGGACCGCTCTCACTCGCAGCCCGGCCGCATCGAGAGCCGCGGCATCCCCCTCATCGAGACCGGTGTCGGTGATGAGCTCGTCGATCTCGTCGAGGTGCGCCACGCGGCCCAGGTGCGCCTGGCCGATCTTGCTCGAGTCGGCGACGAGCAGGCGCCGGGCGGCGCTCGCGACCATGCGACGCTTGACCTCCGCCTCGGGCAGGTTGACGTTCGTGACGCCGTGCTCGACGTGGACGCCCGTCGCGCCGAGGATCGCGAGGTCGGCGCGCACGTCGTCGAGCAGCGTCGTCGCGAGCGGGTTCACGAGCGAGTGCTGCAGCGAGCGCACCGTGCCTCCCGTGACGACGACCGTGAAGCGGGGGATGGCCGGCTCGAGCGCGAGCGCGATGGCGAGCCCGTTCGTCACGACGACGAGCTCGCTCAGGTCGGCGCGCGCGACGAGGGCGTGGGCCACCGCGAGGGTCGTGGACCCGACGTCGAGCAGCACGCTCTCGCCCGAGCGCACCTGCTCGGCAGCGGCCGCCGCGATCGCCTCCTTTGCCCGGGTGAGCCGGGCGCGCGACTGCTCGAGGCTCGACTCGCGCTCGGCGACGAGGCCCTTCGGCATCGCCCCGCCGTGGACGCGCGCGATGCGGCCGTCGCCCTCGAGCGCGGCGAGGTCGGTGCGCACCGTGACCTCGCTCACGCCGAGCTCGCGGGCCAGGTCGGTGACGCGGGCGAACCCGCGCCGGGCGATGGAGGCGGCCATGCGCTCGCGGCGCAACGGGGCGGAGTCGGCCACGGGCATCCTCGTCGTCTCAGTCGGGCTTTCGGAAGTCGTCGATATCGAAAGCGTACGGCTTGTGAAAGCGCAAGGCGAGGTTCGTAGCATGGAGCGTGCCCATCACCATGCGCCCCACGACGCTCGCCGACGGCCGCGAGCTCATCTACTTCGACGACGCGGACTCGACCCTCGGGTCCGAGCGCTCGATCGATGCGCGCCTGCTCGACCCGCGGCCCGACACCGCCCGCATGCGGCAGGACGTCCTGACCGGCGAGTGGGTGTCGATCGCGAGCAACCGGCAGAACCGGGTGTTCCTGCCGCCCGCCGATCAGGACCCGCTCGCGCCGCAGAGCGCCGCCAACCCGAGCGAGATCCCGTCGAACTACGACGTCGCCGTCTTCGAGAACCGCTCGCCGAGCTTCGGGCCCGACCTGCAGCACCCCGAGGCGCCCGCGGGCCTCGCCGACCTGCGCGCGATCGGCCTCGAGCGCACGCGCGCGAGCGTCGGCCGCTGCGAGGTCGTGTGCTTCGCCCCCGACCACGAGGGCTCGTTCGGCTCGCAGACCGTCAGCCGCGCGCGCACCGTCATCGAGGCGTGGGCGCAGCGCACCGAGGCCCTGTCGCGCATGCCCGGAATCGAGCAGGTCTTCGTCTTCGAGAACCGCGGGCAGGAGATCGGGGTGACCCTGCCCCACCCGCACGGGCAGATCTACGCGTACCCCTTCATCACGCCGCGGACGTCGACGCTGCTGCGCTCGATCGAGACTGTCGGGCCCGACCTCTTCGGGCGGATCCTGGAGACCGAGCAGGCGGGCCCGCGCGTGCTCGCCCGCACCGAGCACTTCACCGCCTTCGTGCCGTTCGCCGCGCGCTGGCCGCTCGAGATCCACCTCCTGCCGCACCGGCACGTGCCCGACCTCGCCGGGCTGACCGACGAGGAGCGCGACGACCTCGCGCCGCTCTACCGCCGCCTGCTGCGCGGGCTGGACGCCGTCTACGACTCCCCGACGCCGTACATCGCGGCCTGGCACCAGGCGCCCGTGAACGAGGGGCGGGATGCCGTGCGCCTGATGCTCCAGGTGACGAGCCCGCGCCGCGCCGCTGACAGACTGAAGTACCTCGCCGGGTCGGAGGCCGCCATGGGCGCCTTCATCGGCGATGTGGCCCCCGAAGCGCAGGCCGCCGTCCTGCGCGCGGCGATCGAGAAGGCAGATCAGAGTTGAGCACCGACATCCGCGACGACACCCGCGCCGGCTTCACCGAGCTCTTCGGACGCGAGCCCGAGGGGCTCTGGTCGGCTCCGGGCCGCGTCAACCTCATCGGCGAGCACACCGACTACAACGAGGGCTTCGTGCTGCCGTTCGCGATCGACCGGCGCACGGTCGTCGCCGTCGGGCTGCGGGATGACCGGGTCGTCCGCGTCGCGTCGACGATCGCCGACGATGTGGTCGAGATCGCGCTGTCGGACCTCGCGCCGTCGGTGCTGAGCGGCTGGCCGGCGTACCCGCTCGGGGTCGTGTGGGCGTTCAGCGAGTTCGGCGCCGACCTGTCGGCCGTGCCGGGCCTCGACCTGTTCATCGACTCGGACGTGCCGCTCGGGGCGGGGCTCTCGTCATCGGCGGCGATCGAGTCGGCGGTCGCGCTCGCGCTCAACGACGTCTGGCGGCTGGGCCTCGACCGCCCCACGCTCGCCCGCGTCGGCCAGCGGGCCGAGAACGTCGCCGTCGGTGCCCCGACCGGGATCATGGACCAGTCGGCGTCGCTGCTGGGGCGCGCCGACCACGCGGTCTTCCTCGACTGCCGCACGCTCGAGAGCGAGCTCGTGCCGCTCGGGCTCGCCGAGGCGGAGCTCGCGATCCTCGTGATCGACACCGGGGTGAAGCACTCGCACGCGACGGGCGGCTACGGAGAGCGCCGCGCGGCGTGCGAGCGCGGGGCCGCCGTGCTCGGCGCCGCCTCCCTGCGCGACGTCTCGGTCGACGATCTGCCGCGCGCTCAGGAGCTGCTCGACGACGTCACCTTCCGGCGCGTGCGCCATGTCGTGACCGAGAACCAGCGCGTTCTCGACACCGTCGAGGTGCTGCGATCGGGCGGCGGCGCGGCCGCGATCGGCGATCTGCTGGATGCCTCGCACTGCAGCATGCGCGACGACTTCGAGATCTCGGTGCCGGAGCTCGACCTCGCCGTCGAGACGGCCGTGCAGGCCGGAGCGATCGGCGCCCGCATGACGGGCGGAGGGTTCGGCGGCGCCGCGATCGCGCTCGTGCGAGTCGGCGACCTCTCGCGTGTGCAGGTCGCGGTCGACAACGCCTTCGGCGAGCACGCGTTCGGCCAGCCCGACACCTTCGTGGTGTTCGCGTCGGACGGCGCCGCGCGCAACTAGCGGCGACCGCCGCCCGACGACGCTGGGTGCGCGATGTGACGGCAGCTTCCCGCGTGCACTCGCGCGGAGTGGACCGCCTAGCGCGCGATCGCGAGCGTCGCAGCCGTCTCGCCGAGGATTCGGTCGGCGACGTCGGGGTCGTCGCTCACCTTCCCGCCGTACGACGGGATCATGCGCGAGAGCGCGGGCGCCCACCCCTGGACGCGGTCGGGGAAGCAGCGAGCGATGAGCTCGAGCATGATGGGGGCCGCCGTGGAGGCTCCGGGCGATGCGCCGAGCAGGCCGGCGATCGTGCCGTCCGCCGAGGCGACGACCTCGGTGCCGAACTGCAGCACTCCGCCCTTCTCGGGGTCGCGCTTGATGACCTGGACGCGCTGACCGGCCACCATCTTGTACCAGTCCCGGCCATCCGCCTTCGGGTAGAAGTCGCGGAGGGCGTTCAGGCGGTCCTCGCGGCTCGCGGTGAGCTCGCCCAGCAGGTACTTCACGAGGTCGAAGTTGCGCAGGCCCACCTGCAGCATCGGCACGATGTTGTGCCAGCGGATCGAGGCGAACAGATCCAGCCACGAGCCCGTCTTCAGGAACTTGGGGCTGAACCCGGCGTAGGGGCCGAAGAGCAGGGAGGTCTCGCCGTCGACGACGCGCGTATCGAGGTGCGGCACCGACATGGGCGGCGCGCCGACCGAGGCCTTGCCGTAGACCTTCGCGAGATGCCGGGCGACGACCTCGGGGTTGTCGCTGCGGAGCCACTCGCCGCTGATCGGGAAGCCGCCGAAGCCGCGGATCTCCGGGATCCCGCTCTTCTGCAGCAGCGGCAGCGCGTGGCCGCCCGCGCCGACGAACACGAAGCGCGCCTCCACCTCGGTGGGGGTGCCGCCGACCTCGTGGCGCATCGACACGCGCCACGCGTCGTCCTTCAGCTTCTTCAGCCCCGTGACGCGGTGCTCGAGGTGCAGCGACGCCCCGTTCGCGACGAGCCCGTCGACGAGCAGCCGGGTGAGCGCCCCGAAGTCGACGTCGGTGCCCGCGGCCATGAACGTCGCGGCGATCGGCTGATCCTTCGCGCGGCCCGGGATGAGCAGGGGCGCCCAGGCGCGGATCTGCGCGACGTCCTCGCTGTACTCCATGCCCGCGAACAGCGGGTGGTCCTTCAGGGCCTCGAAGCGCTTGCGCAGGTACTCGACGTTCGCCTCGCCCCACACGAAGCTCATGTGCGGGGTCGAGTTGAGGAAGGCCTTCGGCTCGGGCAGCAGGCCCTCGCCGACGAGGTACGACCAGAACTGCCGCGACACCTGGAACTGCTCGTTGACCTTCACCGCGTTGGCGATGTCGATCGTGCCGTCGGGCCGCTCGGGCGTGTAGTTGAGCTCGCAGAGGGCGGCGTGACCGGTGCCGGCGTTGTTCCACGGGTTGGAGCTCTCGAGCGCGACATCGCTCAGCCGCTCGTAGATCCGGATGTCCCACTCCGGCTCGAGCTGCTGCAGCAGGGTGCCGAGGGTCGCGCTCATGATGCCCCCGCCGATCAGGGCCACGTCGATGCGTTCAGTCATGATTGACGAGTTTACGCCCGCGGCCTGCGCGTCCGCGCCGCGCGACTAGGGTGGAGCGAGTGATTCTGCCCCTTCTTCTCGTCGGCGCAGTCGGCGGACTTCTTTCGGGCATGTTCGGCGTCGGCGGCGGATTCATCATGGTCCCCCTGCTCATGTGGCTCGCCGGCATGGACCAGCGCCGAGCGGCCGCCACCTCCCTCCTCGCGGTCGTTCCGATCGCCGCGGTGAGCGCGATCGGCTACGGCATCCAGGGCGAGATCGACCTCTTCGCGGCGCTCATCGTCGGCGGAGGGGCGCTCGTCGGCGCGCCGATCGGAACCTGGCTCCTGCGCCGCCTCCCCGTCGGCTGGCTCCTGTGGATGTTCATCGTCGGCATGCTCGTCGTCGCGCTCCGGCTCGTCCTCGTCGCCCCCGAGCGCGGCGCCGAGGTGGAGTTCTCGACAGGCGTCCTGTTCGGCTACCTGCTGCTCGGCCTCGTCATGGGCACCGCCTCGGGCATGTTCGGCATCGGCGGCGGCGTCATCGCGGTGCCCGTGCTCATGACCGTCTTCGGCATGGGCGATCTGCTCGCGCGCGGCACGTCGCTCATCGCGCTCATCCCGGCCGCGATCCTCAGCTCGTCCCTCAATCTGAAGGCGGGGATGCTGTCGGTGCGCGACGCCGCGATCGTCGCGGCCCCTGCGCTCCCCGCCTCGATCGCGGGGGTGTGGCTCGCGTTCCTGGTCCCGCCGTCGGTCGGCGGCATCCTGTTCGCCGCCCTGCTGCTCGCCCTCGCAGCGCAGCTGGCGATCCGGGACCTCAGGAAGCGGCGAGCAGCTCGCTGACCCCGTCGACGATCGCGGCGACGCCTCCGAGGTAGGAGAACACGATGACGGCGCCGCGGGCCGCTCGCGTGCTGACGCGCGTCGAGAGCGCCTCGCCCGCGGTCAGTCCGATGACGATGCCCGCGATCACGATGACCCAGATCCACCAGTCGATCTCGGGCAGCCGCCCCCCGCCGGCGACGACCTTGGTGAAGAACGACGTCGCCCCCAGGGTGATGAAGTAGGGCTGCAGCGTCGCCGCGAACGACGACTGCTCCCAGCGCGTGAGGATGCCGTAGATGCTGATCGGCGGACCGCTGATGCCCGCGGTCGCGCTCATGAACCCCGAGGCCGAGCCGGTGGCGAAGGCGGCGGGCTGGTTCGCGTAGACGCGGTCGGCACGCGTGACGCGCAGCGAGATGGTGAGCGCGATGACCAGGATCACGCCGATGATGATCTGCAGCCACGGGCCGCCGAGCAGCACGCTCACGATCGACCCGGGGATGATCGCGAGCAGCGCGGGGATGACGATGCGCGCGTACTGACGCCAGTCGACGCGCCGCCAGACCCGCGTCAGCACGAGCGACGACGACACCGCGCCGCAGATGTTGACGACCATGACCCCGTCGAAGGGGCCGATGAGAAGGACGAGCACGGGCGCGACGACGAGCGCGAAGCCGAAGCCCGAGACGCGCTGCGACATCGCGCCGACGAGGACGGCGGCGCCGACCAGCAGCGCCACCGCTCCCTGATCGATCAGCGCCCCGGCTGCCGGGTGAGCAGCGCGCGCGGGGTGGTCTCGAGGATGGCCTCGTGCACCTCCGGCCGGTCGGCGAGGGCGCGGCGCACCGACCCGACAGGGTCGGGGTCGGCCATGTCGAACGGGTAGTCGCTGCCGAGGCAGAGGCGGTCCTCGCCCACGCGCTCGAGCAGGAACCGCAGCGAGGCGTCGTCGTGCGTGAGCGTGTCGAAGAAGAACCGGTCGAGCAGCTCGGATGGCTTCACCGGCAGGTGCTCGCGCGACTCGGGTCGCACGCTCCAGCCGTGGTCGAAGCGCCCGATCTGGTACGGCAGGAACCCCCCGCCGTGGAGCAGCGCGAAGCGCAGCCCGGCGTTGCGGGTGAGCACGCCCTGGAACAGCAGCGACGCGGCCGCGATCGTCGAGTCGAGCGGGTTGCCCACGTAGTTGTGGATGTAGTGGTCGTGCATGCGGTCGACGCCGGCGACGTCGGCGCCCGGGTGCAGCACGATCGCCATGCCGAGCTCGTCGATGCGCCTCCAGACGTCCTCGTGCCGCGGGTCGCCGAGATTGACGCCGGCGACGTTGGTTCCGAGCTCGAGGCCCGCGACCTGCGGGATCGCGGCGAGCCGCTCGAGCTCGGCGATCGCGTGCTCGGGGCTCTGCATCGGCAGGTGCCCGAGGGCGACGAAGCGATCGGGGTGACTGGTCGCCATCTCGATGAGCGCGTCGTTGTGCAGCCGCGCGGCCGTCGCGGCCGCGGCATCCTCGACCCGGTAGTTGAAGTGGGGAGGGGGGACGCTGACGGCCTGCATGGTCACGCCCGCGGCATCCATGTCGGCGATGCGCGCCTCGATATCGAACATGCCGGCGGGGATGGGGCCGCTGATGCGGCCCCCCGGGTACTCGAACCACCAGGCCCCGTCGCGCTCGACCACCTTCGGCGCGACCTGCGGCACCTCGCTCGCGGCGGCCGCGATGAAGCCCTCGGGGACGGCGTGGGCGTGGATGTCGATCGTCATTGCTTCTCCAGGTCGGGTCGCGTGATCTCGGTGCGGCGCCAGAACACGATCTTGCGCTCGGCGTACCAGATGCCGAGGTAGACCACGAGGCCGATGACGAGGAAGAGGAAGATGATCACCCAGTAGGCGGCGGTGTCGTACCCGCCGCGGTAGCGGATCATCAGGTAGCCCAGGCCGCCGGTCGAGCCGATGAACTCCGACACGATCGCGCCGATGATGGCGGTCGTCGCACCGAGCTGCAGGCCGCCGAAGATGACGGGCAGCGCCGTCGGGATGCGGACCTTCGTCATGACCTGCCAGCGCGACGCCTTGAGCGAGCGCATGAGGTTGATCGCGCTCGGCTCGGCGAGGCCGAGGCCGGACAGCGTCGTGATGAACACCGCGTAGAAGCACGCGATCGCGGCCTGGAGGATCTTGCCCTCGACGCCGAAGCCGATCCAGGCGATGATGAGCGGCGCGAGGATGACGGTCGGGATGGCCTCGAGCGCGGACAGGAACGGCAGGTACGCCGTCCGCAGCCGGTTCGAGGAGCTCAGCAGCACGCCGAGGAAGAAGCCGACGGTCGCGCCGAGGACGAAGCCGCCGGCGATCTCGAGGAGGGTGCGGATCACCTGGTCGCCGAATCCCATCGCGCTGAGCACGCGGGGGAAGGCGGCGACGACCGACTCGGGGGTGGGCAGGAGGATCGGCGAGACCGACTTCGTCACGGTCGTCGCGAGCCACCAGGCCAGGAGGATGAGGGGCAGCAGCCCCACCGTGACGATGTACGGGGAGAACTTCTTGCGCTTCTTCTCGGACTGGTCGATCGCGATCTGCGCGATCACCTCTGTTCTCGTCATCGCTTCCTCGCTCGGGATTCTTCGGACCAGAACACCACGCGGCGCTCGACGACGTCGGCGAGCGAGACGAGGGCGACCGCGATGATGACCACCACGAGCACGACCGCGTAGGTCAGGGACATGTTGAGCTGGCTGGCGAACTCCTTGGCGAGCTTGCCGAGGCCGCCGTCGGAGGCGGAGAGGATCTCGGCCACGAGGACGCCGGTGAAGGCCAGCAGGAGGGCGTGCTTGACGCCGACCATGATCATGGGCACCGCCGAGGGCAGCTGGAGCTTCGTGAAGACCTGCCAGCGGCTGGCCTTGAGCGACTGCATCAGCTTGAACTCGTTGGCGTTCGGGAGGGCGAGGCCGACCATCGTGTCGATCCACACCGGGAAGAAGCAGATGATGACGGCGAGCGCGATCTTGCTCTCGGAGCCGAAGCCGAGCCACCCGATCAGCAGCGGGGCGAGCACGACCTTCGGGAGCGCCTGCACGGCGATCGCGTAGGGCGTGATGGCGGTGCGGATGAAGGGCGAGATTCCGAGCGCGACGCCCATGACGAACCNCCCGCCGCTGACGAGCTGGCCGAAGCCGAGGATCGTGTCGCTGAAGGTGGGGAAGAGGATCCGGTTGACGATGCCGATCTGCGGGATGACCTCCCACAGCAGGATCATGATCGCGACGGTCGTGATCGAGATCCAGAGCGAGCCGCGCCGGATGCGCGACCACAGGCTCTCCCGTGCGACGAGCGGGGCGGATGCGCGCGGGGTCGGCGGCATGGTCGTCGACGTGGCGGTCACTGGAGCTCCAGCATCCGGCGGGCCTCCGCCACGAGCTTCACGAAGTCGTTCGTGGTCTGGAGGTCGGGCGTGCGCGGACGGTCGAAGGGCACCTCGAGGATGCCGACGAGGCGTCCGGGCCGCGCGCTCATGACGGCGATGCGGTCGGACATGAAGACCGCCTCGGTGATGTTGTGCGTCACGAGCACGGCCGTGCTGCCGGAGTACGCCTGCAGGCGCAGGAGCTCCTGGTTCATGGCCTCGCGCGTGAACTCGTCGAGAGCGCCGAAGGGCTCGTCGAGCAGGAGGAGCTTGGGGTCGTGCAGGAGCACTCGGCAGAGGGCCGCGCGCTGCTGCATGCCGCCGGAGAGCTGCCAGGGGTAGGAGTCGCGGAAGTCCTTGATCCCCACCATGCCGAGCAGCTCGTCGGCCTTGGCGATGTAGTCCTTCTTCTTCTCGCCGAAGATCTCGACGGGCAGGAGGACGTTGTCGAGCGTGGTGCGCCAGGGGAACATGACGGCCTGCTGGAACATCATGCCGATCTCGCGGCGGGGCTCGATCATGGGCTCGCCGCTGAAGGTGATCGTCCCCTCGGTCGCGGAGAGCAGGCCGCCCATGATGTTCAGGGCGGTCGACTTGCCGCAGCCGCTCGGGCCCAGGAGGGAGAGGAACTCCCCCTCCTGGACCTCGAGGTTCAACCCACTCAGGGCGACCATCTCCTTCTCCCCCGAGCCGAAGCGCTTGGTGACGCCTTCGGCTCGTACGAGGGGTGCAGTCTGGGTCATGGTCGTCATGGTGTCGTGAATCCGTTCTCGTCGTTGAGGGTCGGAGAGCTCGGTACTACTGGTTCTGGAGCTCGTAGTTCGCGGCGTCCTCCTCGACGCGCTCACGATCGAAGTCGTTCGCGGCGTCGATGAAGTCGTCGTTGAGGACGTCCTCGGCGTTCACGGCCTGGTAGTCGGCGGAGGTCGACTGGATCAGGTCGAGGAAGGCCTGGGTGCCCTCGACGTCGTGCGCACCGATGCGCTCGATGTCGGCCGGCGGCACCTGCTCGAGCGACAGCTCGAAGCGGAGGTCGCCCTGCGAGATGCCGTCGGCGTTCTGCTCGAACGCGGCGGGGATGGCTCCTCGCATCATGTCACGGCAGGCCTCCTCGTTCTGCAGGCAGAAGTAGATGCCCATCGCGGTTCCCGTGGCGAAGCGCTGGAAGGCCTCGGGCTTCTCGGCGACCCGGGCGGGGGTCGAGATGATGCCGCGGGCGGGGAAGGTGTTGTAGATCGACGGCGTGAGGTCGTTGAGGTACACGCCCGCCGTCTGCACGGCGAAGATGTCGTTGTACGCGGTGGAGTACGCGTCGACCGAGCCGTTCTCGAGGGCCGCGAGGGTCTCGGGGCCGCCGTCGCCGATCGGGACGAACGTCACCTCGGTCAGCGGGTCGATGCCGGCCTCGCGCAGCGCCGCCTCGAGGAAGGCGACCTCGCCGCCGCCCGGCTCCGAGATACCGATGTTGGTGCCCTTGAGGTCGGCGATCTCCGTGATCGGCCCGTCCTTCGGCGCGAAGATGCCGAAGATCGCGCCGCTGGAGTACGTGAACACGTTCACGACCTCGAGGCCGACGAGGGCCGCCTCGCCGAAGGCGGGGGCGGAAGGGTTGCCGGCGTCGAGGTTGCCGGCGATGACCTGCTCCATGGCGTCGCCCGAGCCGCCCGTTCCGACGAACTCGACGTCGAGCCCGAGCTCGTCGTAGTAGCCCAGGGTGTCGGCGGCGAGCCAGCCCCACCACTCGGCGGTGTAGGTGTCCTCGGAGGCCATGCCCATCGTGAACTCGTAGCGCTCCTCGCCGTCCTCACCGGGCTCGGCCGCCGGGGCGGCGCACGCCGTGAGGGTGAGGGCCGCGATCGCGCTCAGCGCGGCGAACTTCAGCTGCGTCTTCATGCTCGAATCTCCTTTGAATCGGTGCATCGGGGTGGTGCGGGTGTTCCTGCAGTTCGGGGGCGCGGGGATCATCAGCGGTCTCCGCGTCTACTGCTCAATGTGTCAGGGCAGTAGGGCAATGTCAAGACAGTGTCTTACTTTTTCTGCGTCGTGTCGGATTCCTCCTTCGACGGCGGGGAGACGGGTGCGGAGATCTCCACCTCGGCACCCGCGGTCATGAGGGCGAACGCCTCCGGCATGCGCTCCGCGACCGCGCGCTGGGCGCGGAACCCGCTGCAGTGCATGGGCGAGACGAGTCGCAGGCCCCGCTCGATGAGGCCGTCGACCGTGCGATCGATCTTCTGCTGCGTGATGCCGGCGTGGCCGAGATGGAACCCGCCCATCACGCCGTGCAGCGGCGCGTCCGGCGCGAGCGAGGAGGCGTGGTCGAGCGAGCTCAGCACGCCCGAGTGCCCGCACGGGTCGAGGACGATGAGCCCCACCCCCGTGACGTTGATCACGAGCGTCAGGTAGTCCTCCAGCGGGTCGGCGTGCACGTGACCGTCGCGCACGCTGAACCGACCGGCCGGGACCTCGTGCTCGAAGTCGACCGAGATCGGGATCTCGCCGCTCGTCATGACGCCCGGCGCGAGGTCGAGCGGCTCGCGCACCTTCACGAGCGCCGCCCCCGCCTCCTCGAGCTCGCGCTCGGTGAGGCCGCGGTTGAAGTACTGGATCATGAGGTCGGGCCGCCGGATCGACCGGGGATGGAAGGCGCTCGGGTGCACGACGAGCGGCACGCGGCGACCGATCGCCCCGAGCGCCGCGTAGATGCCCCCGAAATGATCGGGATGCCCGTGGCTGAGCACCACCTGGTCGATCTCGTCCCAGTCGAGGCCGAGCACCGTCGCGTTGTGGATGATCGGGATCCCGCTCATGCCCGCGTCGAACAGGATCGTCGTCGTCCGGCCCGCAGTCGTCGCGCGGATCAGGAACGCGATGCCGTTCTCGGCGAGCGGGGTGCCCCGCCGCGGCAGGAAGTGCTCGGCCATCCCCTGCCGGCGGATGCCCGGCGAGTTCTGCATGAGCATGTCGATGTAGTTGTCGACGAGCACCGTGATGCTCACGTGGTCGGCTGACTGCATGTCTGACTCCGGTCTCTGACGCGAGGGGGCTAGGCGGGGGGCTGGTTCGAGAGGACGGCGGTGGCGTGCGCGGCGAGCGTGAGGCCCATGCCGTGGACGAGCGAGAGCCGGGCATCCGGCACCTGTCGTCGGCCGGCCGCGCCGCGCAGCTGCTGCACCGCCTCGATGATCAGGAACATGCCGAGCATGCCGGGGTGCACGTGCGAGAGGCCCGCGCCGTTGGTGTTGAGCGCGAGCTCACCCCCGGGGGCGACGCGGCCGCCCTCGACGAAGGCGCCGCCCTCGCCCTTGGCGCAGAAGCCGAGATCCTCCAGCAGCACGAGCAGGCTGATCGTGAAGGCGTCGTAGACGTGCACGGTGTCGATCTCGCCGAGCGTCACGCCCGCCATCTCGAGCGCGCGCGCCGAGCTGCGCGAGGCCTCGGTCGATGTGAGGTCGGGCATCTGCGAGAAGTTGCGGTGGTTCTGCGCCTCCCCCGTGCCGAGCAGGTAGACAGGGTCGGATCTCAGGTCGCGCGCGCGCTCGGCCGAGACGAGCACGACGGCGCCGCCGCCGTCGGTGACGAGGCAGCAGTCGAGCTTGTGCAGGGGGCTCGCGATGACGGGCGAGCTCACGACCTCGTCGATCGTGAGCGGCGCCGGGTACGGGGCGTCGTCGGTCAGCAGCGACCATGCGCGCGCGGCGACGGCGAGCTCGGCGAGCTGCTCGCTCGTCGTGCCGTACTGCGCCATGTGGCGGTTCGCGACCATGCCGAACGCGCCGATGGGGTGGATGAGCCCGTACGGCGCCTCGTACGGCGACGACTCGGCCATGCTCACGAGCTTCCCGGCGTCGCTGCGCTGGGTGCTGCCGTACGCGACCACGGCGACCTCGCACAGCCCCGCCTGGATGGCCGCGGCCGCGTGCCCGAGGTGCGCGACGAACGAGGCGCCGCCGATCGCGGTGGTGTCGACGAAGCGCGGATGGATGCCGAGGTACTCGCTGAGGGTGAGCGAGGGGAAGGCGTAGTACGACGACGAGGTGAAGACGCCGTCGACGTCGGCGAGCGTGAGCCCGGCGTCGGCGAGCGCACGCGTCACCGAGACGGCCATGAGGCCGACGGGCGAGCGCCCCTCCGTGCGGAAGGTGTCGACCTGCGCGGCGCCGACGATGGCAGCGGTGCCCCGGATGCTCACGAGTCCTCCCCCGCGCGCCGGAAGCGCAGCACCGTGAGGCGCTCGTCGATGTCGTCGAACCACGCCTCGACGCTCTGCCCGACCGCGACCGACTCCGGGTCGACGCCCGGCAGGTCGGCCATGACGCGGAACCCCTCGTCGAGGTCGACGAGGACGAGCGTGTACGGCACGCGATCGGCGAGCAGCGGATGCCCGGCGCGATGCTGCGTCGTGAACGAGTGGATGCTCCCGCGCCCCGACGAGACGCGATCCTCGAGCGACTCCGAGCCGCAGCCCGGGCAGACCGTCCGCAGCGGGAAGATCACGGAGTCGCAGTCGGCGCAGCCCTGGTAGGTGACCTCGTGCGCGCGCAGGCGCTCGTAGTAGCGGGCCTCCTCACCCCGCGGAGTGATCGGCGGGACGGCGGTTCCGGTCATGAGCGGGCTCCGTTCTGCGGGGCGCTGTCGCGGATGCGGTCGAGCACGGCCGCGGTCACGTCGGCGGTCGTCGCGCTGCCGCCGAGGTCGGCGGTGCGCGGGCCGCCCTCGCCGAGCACGCCGCGCACGGCCTCCATGATCGTCGCCGCGGCGGCGGTCTCGCCGAGGTGGTCGAGCATCATCGATGCCGACCAGATCTGGCCGATGGGGTTCGCGATGCCGCGCCCGGCGATGTCGGGCGCCGAGCCGTGCACGGGCTCGAACATGCCGGGCACGTCCGCGTCGGGGTTGATGTTGGCCGACGGCGCCATGCCCATGCTGCCGACGATGACCGCGCCGATGTCGGTGAGGATGTCGCCGAAGAGGTTCGAGCCGACGACGACGTCGAGGTCGTGCGGGTGGCTGACGAAACGCGCGGCGAGCGCGTCGACGTGCATGAGCCGCCCCTCGACGCTCGGATGCTCGGCCATGACCTCGTGGAAGACCTCGTCCCAGAAGGTCATCGAGTGGATGATGCCGTTCGACTTCGTCGCCGACGTCAGGCGCCCCGAGCGCTGCTCGGCGGCGCGCGCGGCGTACTCGATGATGCGCTTCGTCCCACGGCGGGAGAACACGGCCTCCTGCACCGCGACCTCCTCGGGCGTGCCGGGTCGGAAGCGCCCCCCGATCTCCGAGTACTCGCCCTCGCTGTTCTCGCGCACCACGAGGATGTCAATGCCGCGGCTCGTGTCGCGCAGCGGGCTCTCGACACCCGGCAGCAGCAGCGCGGGGCGGATGTTCGCGTACAGGTCGAACGCCCGGCGGATGGGGATGAGCAGCCCCCACAGTGAGACGTGGTCGGGCAGCGAGGGGTCGCCGACGGCGCCGAGCAGGATGGCGTCGTGCTCGCGCAGCTGGTCGGTGCCGTCCTCCGGCATCATCCGGCCGTGCTCGTGGTGGTAGGCGCAGCTCCACGGCAGCTCGCGCCACCCGACCGCGAAGCCGTGCTGGGCGGCGACGGCCTCGACGACCTCGAGGGCGGGCGGCATGACCTCGTGGCCGATGCCGTCGCCCGGGAGGACGGCGATCGAGTAGCGCGAGCCCGTGCT
The DNA here is from genome assembly GCF_001429705.1 of Yonghaparkia sp. Soil809. NCBI lineage: Bacteria > Bacillati > Actinomycetota > Actinomycetes > Micrococcales > Microbacteriaceae > Microcella > Yonghaparkia sp. Soil809. The sequence goes on along the minus strand of NZ_LMSV01000001.1, from coordinate 1,340,388 downwards.
CACTTGATCGCCATCGGGTTCACGGGCGAGCCGACCGCGCGCGTGAAGGTCATGGGCGGCGCGCAGAAGAAGAAGTCGTACTGGCCGTCCTCGGCGCAGTCGTCGGCGAGCGCCTCGAAGTCGAAGATCTCGCCGATCCACAGACCCATACCGACGATGAACACGCAGTGCAGCGGCTGGAAGACGTCGGGCGTCTGATTCGGCAGCACCTCCATGCCCCACGTGTCGACGGCGAGGCCGGCGATGTCGCGGCCGTGGATGAACGGGATCGACTCCAGGCCCATCCCCGGGGCCGGGCCGCCCGCGTAGTCGCCCCACTTGCCTTTGCGCTCACCGGTCATGCCCGTGCGCACCATGAGGAAGTCGCCCGCGCCGACCGTGACGCCGTGCATCTTCTCGGCCGCCTCGAGGTCCTCGGCCGTGATCGCGTACCCGGGCTCGAGCGCGTCGACGCCCTTGAGCCGCGCGATGTCGAGCAGCACTCCGCGACCGGCCATGCTGGCGGCGGCGACGCCGACGGCGCCGACCTTGGCGCCCTTGCTCGTCACCTGCTCGGGGCCGAAGCCGTTGTACATGTGGCCGTCGAAGAAGATGTGCGCGAGGGCATCCCACTGCGTCGACGACTGCAGCGCCATGATGATGATGTCGTCGGTGCCGCGCAGGTGGCGGTCGTTGCCCTGGTAGAACTCGTCGACGACGGTGCCCATCGAGATGTCGCCGCCGTCGCGGAACATGAGGTGGATGGGGTTGAAGCGCCCGCCGAAGCCGCCGCTCACCTGCGGCCCGCTCGCGTCCATCGGCAGCGCCATCGAGATGGTCTTGCCCGAGCGGATGGACGCCGCGGCGGCCGCGACGCGCTCGGGGGTGAGGTGGTTGAGCGTGCCCCGATCGTCGTCGTCGCCCCAGCGCCCCCAGTTGGAGTACTGCTTCACGAGCTCGCGCACGGTCTCGACATTCGGCGTCGTTGCCATCGTGTCCTTCTCTCTATCCGGTGATCGGTGCTGCTGTTTGAGTACGGGGGCGGATGCTCGGCGCTAGCCGCGCGCGCCCGCCTTGGTCGATCGCGCGCCGGCGTCGTAGCGCTCGCCCGCGCCGTAGTCGCCAGAGCGCAGGCGGTGCTTCTCGATCTTCGCCGTGGGGGTCTTCGGCAGCGCGTCGACGATCTCGACGTAGCGCGGCACCTTGAAGGCGGCGAGCTGCTCGTCGCACCACGCGACGATCGCGGCCGGGTCGACGGTGCGGCCGTCGCGGGCGACGACGAAGACGCAGAGCTCCTCGTCGGTGAGCTCGCTCGGCACACCGATGACGGCGGACTCCTGCACGTCGGGGTGGGTGTTGACGATCATCTCGACCTCGAGGGAGGAGACGTTCTCGCCGCGGCGGCGCACGATGTCCTTCTTGCGGTCGACGAAGTAGAAGTAGCCGTCCTCCGCCTGCCACGCGCTGTCGCCCGTGTAGAGCCAGCCGTCGCGGAGCGCCTCGGCGGTCTTCTCGGGCTCGCGGAAGTAGCCGAGCATCATGGCCGGGTTGCGCAGCACGAGCTCGCCGATCTCGCCGCGGGGCAGCTCCTGCCCGTCGAGCCCGACGATTCGGGCCTCGGTCGCGGGGACGGACGGGTCGGGGTGCGAGCGCGGCACGCCCATCGAGTCCGGGTGGCGGGGCTCGTCGATCGGCTCGAGCAGGCCGTAGGTCGTCTCGCTCATGCCGAAGCCCGAGACGCACGCGAGCCCGAAGCGGCGCTCGACCTCGGTGCGCACGTCGTGCGGGAGCGCGGGCACTCCGTAGGCGACGCGCACGCGGTGATCGCGGTCATCCGGGCCCGGCTCCTTCTTCGACAGGATGACCGTCATCGCGCCGATGAAGTTGAACACCGTGACGTCGTGCTTGCGGACGTCCGGCCAGAAGCGGCTCGCGCTGAAGCGCGGCGCGAGCACCATGGCTCCCTCGGCGCCGATCGCGCCCATCGTCGAGTAGGCCTGCGAGTTGATGTGGAAGAGGGGCAGGCACGCGTAGATGCGGTCGCCGCGCTCCATCCTCATCCAGTGCGGGTAGGCCTGGCCGGTGAGCACGTAGTTGCGGTGCGGCTGCATGACGCCCTTGGGCCGGCCGGTCGTGCCGGAGGTGTAGATGAGCGAGATGAGGTCGTCGCCGACGAGGTCGACCGACGGCGCCACCGCGCGCATCTCGGCCGCGCTCGTGAGGAAGTCGTCGTAGCCCTCGGCGGCGCCGATCGTGAATGTCGAGTGCAGGCTCGGCGAGGCGTCCTCGATGCGGCGGAAGAGCTCGGCGTGCTGCGGGTCGATGAGGGCGAACCGCGCCTCGGAGTGCTCGACCAGGTACTGCGCCTCGGCGAACTTGAAGCCCGTGTTGATGGCCACGAGCACGGCGCCGATCTTCGCCAGCCCGAGCCAGGCGTGGAGGAAGGCGGGCGAGTTGTCGGCCATGAAGGCGACCCGGTCGCCCTTGCGCACCCCGACGTTGTGCCAGAACGCGGCGGCGCGGTCGACGTGCGCGTTGAACTGCTCGTAGGTCTCGACCTCGTCCTCCCAGAACAGGTAGGGCGCGTCGGCGTTGCGCTCGACGGCGCTCTCGAGGAACGAGCGGACGGTGAGGCGGCTGAGATCCATGCGAGTCTTCCTGGTCTGCGTCGGTGCTGGGGCGTCGGGGGCGGGCCGGCGGCGGGGTCAGGCCCCGGCGCGCTGCGCCGAGCCCTTCGGCGCGACGGCCTCGATGTCGGAGACCACGTCGATGAGGACGGGGCCGTCGATCTCGGTGGCGCGCGCGAGCGCGGGCTCGAGATCCTGCGGGCGGGTGACGCGGATCCCCGTGACGCCGAGCGACTCGGCGACGCGAGCCAGGTCGATGTCCTGGAAGTGCCAGAGCTCGTGGTGGCGGCCGTTCAGGCTGCCGCCGTAGGCGACGGTGTACGGGTTGATCTCCTGATTGAGCGAGCGGTTGTCGTTGACGACGACCGTGAGCGGCACGTTCCAGCGCGCCGCGGTCTCGAGCTCGGAGAGGTGGTAGAACAGCCCGCCATCGCCGGTGAAGACGACGACCTGCAGGTCGGGGCGCGCGATCTGGGCGCCGATGCCGGCGGGCAGGCCCCAGCCGAGCGATCCGGCCGCGCGCAGGAAGCCCTGGTTCGGCTTCGCGAGGTCGAGGTGCGCGGCCGTCCACATGCCGGCGTGGCCGGTGTCGCTCACGACGAGCGCGTTGTCGGGCAGCAGGTGGCCGAGGTCGCGCGCGAGGCGCTCGGGGCGCATGGGCGCGGCGTCCGAATCCTCGAGCTCGGCGACGCTCGCGCGCCAGCGCGCGCCGAGCTCGGCGGCGCGGTCGCGCCACGAGGCGAGGCGGGCGGCGTCGACGTCGCCGAGCGCCTCGAGCAGGGCGAGCACGCCGAGCCTGGCGTCGGCGACGACGGGCGTCGTGCGCGGGTAGTGGCGCCCGAGCTCCTTCGGCTCGATGTCGATGTGCACGACGGCCGTGCTCGGCGCTGGCACCTGCCAGGTGAGCGTCACCTGGCTGCCGGTCTGACTGCCGATGTAGACGACGAGGTCGGCCTCGAGGATGATCTGGTTCGCGCTCGCGCGGGCGTACAGGCCCGGGATCCCGATCGCGAGCGGGTGGTCGGCCGGGACGGTGTCCTTGCCGTTGAGCGAGGTCGCGAGAGGGGCGCCGAGGCGCTCGGCGAGCGCGACGACCTCGGGGCCGGCCCCGGACATCCGCACGCCGCCCCCGGAGAGGATCACCGGGCGCTCGGCGGCGCGGATGGCGGCCGCGGCCGCCTGGATCGCGCCGGGCTCGGGGGCGATGCGGAAGGCGGGGGTGCGGCGAGCGCCGGGCGTCGGCAGCTCGACGTCGAAGGACTGGTTCTCGATCGTGTCGCCCGTGTGGCCGGCGAGCTCGAGGTGAACGGGGCCGGGCTTGCCGGTCGTCGCGTCGCGGAGGGCCTGGTCGAGCTGGTCGGGCAGGCGGCTCACGTCGAAGACCTGGCGGCTCGAGCGCGTGACGGGCTTGAAGAGCGGGAAGTCCTCGATCTCCTGGTAGTAGTTGCGGCCGCGGCTCCACTCGTAGGGCCCGCCGGTGAGCGCGAGCACGGGCGAGCTGCCGAGGTAGGCGTCGCGGAGCCCGGCGGCGAGGTTCGCGGCGCCGATGTTCTGCGCCATGCAGACGCCGGGCTTGCCGGTCGCGCGCGCGTAGCCGTCGGCCATGTAGGCGGCGGCCTTCTCGCCGTGGGTGACGATGCGCTTGATGGAGGTCTCTCGCTCCATCGTCACGAGGGTGGCGCTGAGGGACGTGGGCACGAGGAACACGGCCTCGACCTCCCACGCGTCGAGAGAGCGCGAGAGGTACTCGGCGCCGGTCATGCGCGTCATGATGACTCCTTCGTCGTCACGACCTCGGAGCCCGGCGCGCTCGCGCGGCCCGATCCCCAGCTGGCCTACTTGTCTTGTATGTCAAGACGATGTCTTGTTATGTTCGCGCGACTCGGGGGTCATGTCAAGTCGCGCCGGGGCGGCGCGCCGTTACGATGGCCCCCATGGAGTCCGGCGCCACCGCATCGCAGAAATCCGGGATGCTCGACCGGGCCGTCACGCTCCTCGAGCTCATCGCCACCCACGCCGACGGGATCGGGGTGCGCGAGGCCGCCCGCCAGACCGGCATCGACCGCAGCGCGGTCAGCCGGATCCTCACCCGATTCGAGGAGCTCGGCTACGCGCAGCAGGAGCGCGAGCGCGGCATGTACGCCGCCGGCCCCCGGCTGTTCTCGATCGTCGCCGCCCTCGCCGAGCGCGACTCCCTCGCCAAGGCCGCCGAGCCGCTGCTGAAGAAGCTCGTCGCCCGCTTCAACGAGACCTGCTACGCCGTCGCGCGCGTCGACGACACTCTCGTCTACCGCGCGAAGGTCGACTGCGACAACACCATCCGCTACGTCATCGAGCTCGGCAAGGCGTTCCCGCTCGTGAGCGGTGCTTCGGGCATGGCGATCCTCACCGGGATGACGCCGGAGGAGCGCGAGGCGATCATGCGCCGCCCGCTCGTCGCGCACACCGAGAACAGCCTCACCGACCCGGAGGAGCTGCGAGCGCAGGTCGAGCACGATCTCGAGGTCGGCTACTCGTACAGCCCGGGCCGCTGGGTGCCGAACGGCGGCGGTGTCGCCGCCCCCTTCTTCGACGCCTCCGGCCGCTGCGCCGGCGCGATCACGCTCTCGAGCCCCATGGACCGCATGCGCCGCCTCGACATCGCCGAGGTCGGCGCCGCAGTGCGCGAGGCCGCGCGACTCATGAGCGAGCGGCTCGGCCTCCTGGGCTGAGCCGCCGCACCGAGACGGATCACCCCGCGCGCTCGACCTCGTCCGCGCGGGCGAACCGATCGGCGAGGTCAGCGCGCGTCACGATCTCGTGGCCGAGGCCGCGGGCGTGCCCGATGATGCGCGCGAGCGCGAGCAGCCCCGCGGGGCGGCAGCCGACATGGGCGTGGAGCGTGACGTCGACGTGGCCCCGGCCGCCGGAAACGTCGAGCGCCTCGGCCGCGAAGGCGTAGGCGTCGACGAGCGCACGGGTCGGCTGGCCGTAGCGGACGGTCATGGGCAGATCGTTGATCTCCATGCCGAAGGGCAGCGCGACGATCGGGCCCGACTCGGTGAGGCGCCAGTACGGCGTCTCGGCGTCGAACACGTCGCCGTGCCACGTGTAGCCGGCTGCGGCGAGCAGGCGCGAGGTCGCGGCGCTCGGTGTGCAGCGCGGGCTGATCCAGCCGACCGGGCGCGCGCCCGCGATCTGCTCGATCGCCGTCGTGCAGCGCGCGATCTCCTCGGCCTCCGCCGCGGGGTCGATGAGCGCGGGGATGCGGTTCTGCGCCCAGTTGTGCCCGGCGAGCTCGTGGCCCGCGCCCGTGATCGCGCGCAGTGCATCCGGCGCCGTCTCGGTCAGGATGCCGCTCGCATAGAAGGTCGCCAGGACGCCCTCGCGCGCGAGCAGCTCGAGCGCCGACCAGACGCCCGTCCGCCAGCCGTAGTCGGCCCACGAGATCGCCTGGTGGTCGACCGCGCCGCCGGGCAGCGGGTTGCCCATGGGGCCCAGGCCCGGGGCGACGCCCGGATCCCACTGCTCGAACATGATGTTGACGACGAGAGCGCTCATGCGGGCTCCTTCTGGGTCGCGGGCGGGGACGCGGCAGACGTCGGGGCGGACGGCGGGGCCGGGGCGAGCCGCGAGGCGAGCCGGTCGTGCAGGATGCCCCGGGCATCCGCCGCATGATCGGCGACGAGCGCCACGGGCCGCGCGAGATCGGTCGGGTCGACGAACGGGAAGTCGCTGCCGAACACGATCGAACCCTCGGGCAGTACCTCGCGCGCGAGGCGCAGGGTCTCGGGCGAGCAGTTCGCCGAGTCGAACAGCAGCCGCTCGAGCGCGCCGCCGGAGTGGTCGGGGGTGCCGAGGTGCTCGGCCTCGAGGCGCCAGCGCCAGCGCAGCCGGTGCAGCAGGAAGGGCAGCGTGCCGCCGAGATGCGGGATCACCCACTGCAGCCCGGGGTGCCGCTCGGCGAGGCCCGAGGCGATGAGGCGCACGGCCGCGATCGTGTCCTCGAAGGGGGCGCCGATCGCCCACTCCATGCCGTGGTCGGCGAGCGCGCCGGGCGCGCAGAAGCCGTCGGGGTGCGCGAGCACGAGCGTCGACGCGCCGTCGGCGCCACCCTCGGCCATCGCGGCGTAGACGCTCTCGAATCGCGCGTCGTCGATGGGCGCGGTGTCGATGTGGGTCGGGATGCTGTAGCCCGAGAACCCCGGAAGACCCCGGGCTCGCCTCGCCTCCGTCGCCGACTCGGCGATGTGCGGAAGAGGCAGCGAGGCGAGCAGACCGAAGCGGTCGGGAGCCCGCTCGACCACGGCCGAGCATCCGTCGTTGAAGGCCGTGACGAGACGCGCCCGCATGCCGGGGTCGGGGTGCCACACGGTGAGCGAGGCGAAGCTCAGCAGCTGCTTGTCGATGCCGGCGTCGTCCAGGAGGCGGAGGCGCTCGTCGAGCGCGCCGAGGAAGGTCGGCACCGCCGTGATGATGCGGTGCGCGAGGAAGGCGCGCGCGATGTCGCCGGCGCGGCCCTCCTGCGCGGCGACCTCGCGCACGACGGAGACGTACTCGGGCGGGTAGAAGTGGGCGTGGACGTCGATCGCCCGCGGGGAGGCGCCGCTCACGTCGTCGCCAGCCATTCCCGCACGGCGTCGTCGTGCTGCCCGAGCGTGGGCGGCGCGACGTGGGCGCGCCGCGTGCGCTCCTCCCCCTCGAGGTCGAAGAACCGTAGCGGCGGGCCGGGCAGCTCGATCGGCCCGAGCGTCGGGTGGTCGACCTCGACGACGAGGCCCTGCGCGCGCGTCTGCGGCCAGGCGTAGACCTCGTCGAGCGTGCGCACGACTCCGGCGGGGATGCCGGCGGCCTCGAGCTGCGCGAGCACCTCGGCGCTCGACCGCTCGGCGAAGGCGGCCTCGATCGTCGCGATGAGCGCGGCCCGGTTGGCGACGCGCTCGGGGTTCGTGGCGAGCCCCGGCGTCGCGGGGTCGAGGTCGATCGCCCGGCACAGCGCCTGCCACAGCGGCTCGCTGCCGACGGCGATCTGGACGGGCCCGTCGGCCGTGCGGAAGAGCCCGTAGGGCGCGATCGACGGATGGTGGTTGCCCTGCGCGCGGCCGACCTCGCCCGCGACGGTGTAGCGCGTGCCCTGGAAGGCGTGGACTCCGACGATCGCGGCGAGCAGGCTCGTGCGCACGACCTGGCCGCGGCCGGTCTCGTCGCGCTCGCGCAGTGCGGCGAGGACGCCGTACGCCCCGTACATGCCGGCGAGCAGGTCGCCGATCGGCACGCCCACGCGCTGCGGGTCGTCGGGGCTCGGGCCGGTGAGCGACATGAGGCCCGCCTCGCCCTGGGCGATCTGGTCGTAGCCGGCGCGTCCGCCCTCGGGGCCGTCGTGGCCGAAGCCCGTGATCGAGAGCACGACGAGCCGCGCGTTGAGCGCGCTGAGCTCGTCGTCGCCGAGACCCAGGCGGGCCATGACGCCGGGGCGGAAGTTCTCGACGAGCACGTCGGCGCCGGCGATGAGCGCGCGCAGGGCATCCGCACCCTCCGCGCTCTTGAGGTCGAGAGCGATCGACTCCTTGTTGCGGTTGCACGAGAGGAAGTAGGTCGACTCGCGCGCGTCCTCCGGCCCGACGAAGGGCGGACCCCAGGCGCGGGTATCGTCGCCCGTGCCCGGCGACTCGACCTTGATGACGCGCGCGCCGAGGTCGCCGAGCATCATGGCGGCGTGCGGGCCGGCGAGCGCGCGGCTCAGATCGACGACGAGGAGGCCGCCGAGCGGGCCCGTCATGAGCGTGCGCCGTCGTCCGCGCCGGCCGCGGCCTCCGCGCGGTGGGCCTCGATGGCGCGGGATGCCCGCTCGAGGTCGCGCGATTCGATCGCGTCGACGAGCTCTCGATGCACCGCGAGCCGGTGCTCGCGGTAGGCGCTCGAGTCGTCGCCGCTGTCGGTCGCCGTCGCACGCTCGGCGTGCTCGTCGATGAGCTGGAGCATCGCGAGGTACATCGCGCGCAGCATCGCGTTGGGCGTGATCGCCGCGATGAGCTCGTGCAGGTGCCAGATCGCGCGGATGAACGCGTCGTGGTCGTCGATCGCCGCCTCGATCGCGGCGACGCCCGTGCGCAGGGCGCGCACGTGGGCGGCGGTGCGGGCGCGCGTCGCGTCGAGGATCAGCAGCGGCTCCAGGCTCTCGCGGATGGCGATCGCGTCGGCGAGCGTCGTCGCCTCGCCGTGCACGCTCAGCAGGGTGTGGCGCAGGCGCACCACGGGGCCGGTGCGGGCGACGAAGACCCCGCCGCCGCGGCCGGGGCGGATCTCGATCTGCCCGCGGTCGACGAGCAGGCGCAGCGCCTCGCTCACGGTCGCGCGGGCGAACCCGGAGCGAGCGCGCCACTCGTCGATCGTGCCGACGGGATCGCCGGGGGCGAGCCGCGCGTCGACGATGTGGCGCTCGATCGTCGTCGCGAGCGACTGCGCTCGCGTCGCCGGGGCTTCGGTGACCATGGCGGTCACGGTATCAGCGGCGCCCCGCCCGCGCTAGATAAACCTGTTAACCCTTGCTATGTTTTCCGCACCAGCATCGGTGAGGAGCGAGCATGCGGATCGTCGGAGTCATCACCTCGGAGGGCGAGCGCATCGTCGCCGTCCGGGAGGGCGCGCAGCTCGTGCCCGTCGCGGGCGTCGCCGAGTTCTGGAAGGATCCGCGGGCGGCGCTCGCGCGGTCGCTGGATCGCCAGCGGAGCATCCCCGCCGACGGGGCGCGCCTCGCCCACCCCGTCCCCGACGGGGCGCGCGTGCTGTGCCTGGGCCTCAACTACGTGGCGCACGCCGCCGAGGGCAGCTTCGAGCCGCCGACGAAGCCCGTCATCTTCGGCCGGTGGACGGCCTCGCTCGTGCCCGAGGGCACGCCCGTGCCGGTGCCCGTGGACGAGGCGGGGCTGGACTGGGAGGGCGAGATCGCCGCCGTCATCGCCGTGCCGATGCACCTCGTCGACGCGGACACCGCGCGCGCGGGCATCCTCGGCTACGCCCCGTTCAACGACCTCTCGGCGCGCCGCGCTCAGAGGCTCACCGCCCAGTGGACGCTCGGGAAGAACGCCGACGCCTCCGGCCCCATGGGCGACCTCGTCACCTCCGACGAGGTCGGCGACCTGCGCGACGGCCTGCGCGTCCGCACGATCGTGAACGGCGAGACGATGCAGGACGGCAATACTCGAGACATGATCTTCGAGGTCGGCGAGGTGCTCGCGCTCGTGAGCCGCACCATGACGCTCAACCCGGGCGACCTCATCGTCACGGGCACGCCCGACGGCGTCGGCTACGTGCGGACTCCCCCGGTGCTGCTCGGCCCCGGCGACACCGTGACGATCGACATCGAGCGCATCGGCTCCGTGACGACGCCCGTCGTCGCGCATCCCTCCGCGAACTGACCCGCGCATGATCGGCGTGCTCACCGGCTTCGCCGTCCTCGCCGCGATCATCGGCCTCGGCTGGGTCATCGCCCGCGTCGACCTGCTGGGCCCCGGCGCCGACCGCGTGCTCTCGCGCCTGGCGTTCTTCGTCCTCACGCCCCTGCTGCTGCTCACCGTGCTGTCGGAGGCCGACGTGAGCCGGCTCTTCTCCTCGCTCATCCCGATCTCGGCGATCGCCGCGGTCTCGTGCTTCCTCATCGCGACGGTGATCGCGCGGTTCGTCTGGCGGCGCGGCGTGCCCGAGACGACGATCGTCGCCCTCGCCTCCGGCTACGTGAACGCCAACAACATCGGTCTGCCGATCGCGATCTTCGTGCTCGGCGACGCGGCGCTCGCGGCGCCCGTGATCCTGCTGAACCTGACCGTGTTCGCCCCCATCGCGCTCGCGGTGCTCGACGTGAGCACGAGCGGGCGCGCCTCGATCGGGCGCGTCCTGCTGCAGCCGGTGCGCAACCCGATCATCGTCGCCTCGCTCCTCGGTGTCCTGATCGCGGTCATGGGCTGGCGCCTGCCCGAGGTCGTGCTCGAGCCCGTGCACCTCGTGGGCGGCGCCGCGGTGCCGATCATCCTGCTGCTGTTCGGCATGTCGCTGCACGGCGTGCGCGTGCTCGCCCCTGGCACGGGCCGCCGCGACGCGCTGCTCGCGACCGCGCTCAAGGTCGTCGTGATGCCGACGATCGCCTGGCTCGTCGGCTGGCTCGTGTTCGGCCTGTCGGGGATGCCGCTCTTCACGGTCGTCGTCTTCGCGGCCCTGCCGAGCGCCCAGCACGTCTTCAGCTGGGCGCACCGCTTCGACCGGCACGTCGCCGTCGCGCGCGACGCCGTCCTGCTGTCGACGGTCGGCGCGGTGCCGGCGCTGCTCGTCATCGCGGCGACCCTCGCGCCGCGATGACGCTCGTCGCGCTGACGTTCGCCGCGCTCGCGCTCGCCGCGCCTGCCGCTAGATCGAGGCCGGCAGCTCGACCGGCAGCAGCGTGGGCCGCTTCGGCGTGCGCCCGTCGCCCGACGAGCGGCCGGTGAGGCGCCGGCCGATCCACGGCAGCACGTACTGCCGCCAGTACTCAGCCGTGCGGGGGCGCGCGATGTCGGGCGCACCGGCCTCGGACGGGGCGTGCGCGGCCGCCGGAATCTCGACCCCGAGCCCCGCGAGCACGGTGCCGGCGACGCGGGCGTGGCCGAGGGCGTTGAGGTGGAGGCGATCGACCGACCAGAACCTCAGGTCGGTGAGCACGGAATCCCCCCAGTTGTCGATGTAGGCGATGCCGGTTCCGGCGAGCCGGTCGCGCACCGCTTCGGCGAGCTCGTCGCCGCGCGCCCTGATGAGCGGGCCGAGCGGGAGGTGCCGGGTCGGGTCGGCCCCGCTGACGATCGCGACGCGGATGTCCGCGGCCGTCGCCTCGCCGGCCGCGGCCACGAGGCGGTCGGCCGTCGATGCCACCGACACCCGCGGTCGCATGATGTCGTTGCCGCCGCCGTTGATCGTGAGCAGCGCGGGGCGGAGGGCGATCGCGGGCGGCAGCTGCTCGGAGAGGATGGGCCCGAGCAGCCGGCCGCGGATGGCGAGGTTGGCGTAGCCGAACGGCGTCGCCGCAGCCCCGCCGGTCGCTCCGTCCGCCTGCGCGGCCGCGTGCGCCGCGGCGAGCCCGAGCGCGACGAGATCGGCCCAACCGCGCGGGGTGCCGTCGGGCAGCTCGTCGCCCATGCCCTCGCTGAAGCTGTCGCCGATCGCGGCGTAGCTGCCGACGATCACAGGCCCAGCTTCGTCAGCTCGGCGTCCATCCGCTCGGCCATCGCCGCGTAGCCCTCGTCGTTCGGGTGCAGACCGTCGGCGGCCATCCAGTCGGGTCGGCCCTCGATCCAGCGCGAGGCGCCGGCGATGTAGTCGGCGCCGATGCGCTCGGCCTGCTCGCGCTGCCAGCCGCTGATGATCTCGACCGACTCAGGCCGGACGTCGGTGTACCAGAACGGCTCGACGACGATGAACCGCGCCTCGGGCAGCCCGGCGACGAGGCGGTCGAGGTCGGCGATCATCGCCTCGCGGATCCCCTCGCCCACCCGGTCGTAGTCGAAGTTGTCGTTGAGCCCCATCGTGACGACGACGATGTCGGGCCTCTGCTCGATGATCATCGAGGGCAGGTCGCCGTCGCCGACGAACGGGCGGTTGCGCACGTAGCCGAGACCGTTGACGCTCGGGTTGAACTCGCGCCAGCCGCGGTCGACGGCGATGATCGACGACCAGCGCTTCGACGGGTCGGAGGCCCCGGTGCCGAGCGTGTACGAGTCGCCGTAGAAGGCGACGAGCGGGCCGTCGCCGTCGCTGTCGGGGGATGCGGGCGCGCCGGACGGTCCGGCGGCGCACCCGACGAGGGCGGAGGTCGCGATCGCGGCGAGGGCCGCGAGCAGTGCGCGTCGCGCGCCGGCTGCAGGGGTCGTGGGCATCCCTCGACGGTACCGGTCTAGGCTGCGGTCTTCCTCGCGGCGACGAGCTCGGCGAGCTGCACGGCGTTGAGCGCCGCGCCCTTGCGCAGGTTGTCGTTGCTGATGAACAGCGCGAGCCCGCGGCCGCCGGGCACGCCCTCATCGGTGCGGATGCGCCCCACCAGGCTCGGGTCGGCTCCGGCCGCATCGAGCGGGGTCGGGACGTCCATGAGCTGGACGCCCGGCGCGTCGGCGAGCAGCTCGCGCGCGCGCTCGGGGGTGATCGGGCGCTCGAACTCGGCGTTGATCGCGAGGGAGTGGCCGGTGAAGACGGGCACGCGCACGCAGAGGCCGCTCACGAGCAGGTCGGGCAGCTCGAGGATCTTGCGGCTCTCGTTGCGCAGCTTCTTCTCCTCGTCCGTCTCGCCGAGGCCGTCGTCGACGAAGCTGCCGGCCTGCGGGATGACGTTGAAGGCGATGCTCTTGGGGAACTTCTCCGCGGCCGGGTACTGGACGGCGCCGCCGTCGTGCACGAGCTGCATCGCGTCCTGGCCGACGACCGCGGTCGCCTGCTCGAGGAGCTCCTCGCCGCCGGCCAGCCCCGCGCCCGAGACGGCCTGGTAGGTGCTGACGATGAGTCGCCGCAGGCCCGCCTCGGCATCGAGCACCTTGAGAACGGGCATCGCGGCCATCGTCGTGCAGTTGGGGTTCGCGATGATGCCGAGCTCGGCCTCGTCGATCGCGTGCGGGTTGACCTCGCTCACCACGAGCGGCACCTGCGGGTCCATGCGCCAGCCGGAGGAGTTGTCGATGACCGTGACTCCGGCGGCCGCGAAGCGGGGCGCCTGCGCCTTGCTCGTCGTGGCGCCGGCGGAGAAGATCGCGATGTCCAGGCCCGTGGGGTCGGCCGTCGCGGCGTCCTCGACCACGACATCCCGATCGCCGAAGGGGATGACGGTGCCGGCGCTGCGGGCGCTCGCGAAGAAGCGGATCTCCTCGACGGGGAACTCGCGCTCGAGGAGGAGCCGGCGCACGACGGCGCCGACCTGGCCGGTGGCGCCGACGACGCCGATGCGGATGCCCGTGGTGCTCATCGCTATCGCCCCGTTCCCGCGTAGACGGTCGCGTCGGTGTCGCCGTCGAGCCCGAAGGCGGTGTGCACGACCCGCACGGCGTGGTTGAGGATGTCGGCCCGCGTCACGACCGAGATGCGGATCTCGGAGGTGGAGATCATCTCGATGTTGATGCCCGCGTCCTTCAGCGCCGTGAAGAGCTGGGCGCTGACGCCGGCGTTGGTGCGCATGCCGCCGCCGACGACCGAGAGCTTGCCGATCTGGTCGTCGTACTGCAGCGACTCGAAGCCGACCGGGATCTGCTCGCCGCGCAGGGCGGTGAGAACCTTCTCGCCGTCGGACTTCGGGAGGGTGAAGGAGATGTCGGTGCGGCCGGTGGAGGCGGCCGAGACGTTCTGCACGATCATGTCGATGTTCGCGCCGGTCTTGGCGACGATCGTGAAGATGTCGGCGGCCTTGCCGGGGGTGTCGGGAACGCCGACGACCGTGATCTTCGCCTCGCTGAGATCGCCCGCGACGCCGGTGATGATCGGTTCTTCCACTTCTTCTCCCTCGATCGGGCTGATGACCCACGTTCCCTCGTCGTGCGTGAACGAGGAGCGGACGTGCATGGTGACGCCGTGGCGGCGCGCGAACTCGACGGCGCGGATGTGCAGGACCTTCGCGCCGCTCGCGGCGAGCTCCAGCATCTCCTCCGCGGTCACGCGGTCGATCTTGCGCGCCTTCGTGACGATGCGCGGGTCGGCGGTGAAGACCCCGTCGACGTCGGTGTAGATCTCGCAGACGTCGGCGTCCAGGGCCGCGGCCAGTGCGACGGCGGTCGTGTCGGAGCCGCCGCGGCCGAGCGTCGTGATGTCGCGGCTGTCGCGGTTGAAGCCCTGGAAGCCGGCGACGATCGCGATCGCGCCCTGGTCGAGCGCCTCGCGGACGCGGACGGGGGTGACGTCGACGATGCGGGCGGCGCCGTGCTGGGCATCCGTGATCATGCCCGCCTGGCTGCCCGTGAACGACAGCGCCTCGATGCCCATGCTCTTGATGGCCATCGCGAGGAGCGCCATCGAGATGCGCTCGCCTGTCGTGAGCAGCATGTCGAGCTCGCGCGGGTCGGGCAGAGGGCTGACCTCGTGGGCGAGGTCGAGCAGCTCGTCGGTCGTGTCGCCCATGGCGCTCACGGCGACGACGACGTCGTTGCCGGCCTTGCGCGTGGCGACGATCCGCTTGGCGACGCGCTTGATGCTCTCGGCGTCGGAGACGGAGGATCCGCCGAACTTCTGCACGATGAGGCTCACGGCGGAACTCCTGTGGCTGTGGGGGCTGGGTGCGCGTCCGCTCGCCGCGCCCGGTGGGGCGCGGGTGACTGGTGCTGCAGTGACTTCGCGGGGGTGACCGCCCTCGTCGGCCGGACGCACGGCACGACGGCGGCGGCGGGCCTTGGGTCGATTGTAGCCGGGTCGCGCGCCGCCTCAGCGCTCGACGGTGCGGCGGCCCTCGAAGGCCCGGCCGAGGGTGACCTCGTCGGCGTACTCGAGGTCGCCGCCGACGGGCAGACCGCTCGCCAGCCGCGAGACGGTGAGGTTCGGCTGAACGAGCAGGCGCGTGAGGTAGGTCGCCGTGGCCTCGCCCTCGAGGTTGGGGTCGGTCGCGATGATGACCTCGGTGACGGTGCCGTCGCTCAGCCGCCCGAGCAGCTGGGCGATGCGGAGGTCGTCGGGCCCGATGCCGTCGATGGGGCTGATCGCACCGCCGAGCACGTGGTAGAGCCCGCGGAACTCGCGCGTGCGCTCGATCGCGACGACGTCCTTCGCCTCCTCGACGACGCAGATCGTGGTGGGGCTGCGTCGAGGGTCGCGGCAGATCGAGCAGGTCTCCTGCTCGGCGACGTTGCCGCAGATCTGGCAGAACCGCACCTTCTCGCGGAGGTCGGTGAGCAGCTGCGCGAGACGGCTGACGTCGAAGCTCTCGGTCTGCAGGATGTGGAAGGCGATGCGCTGGGCCGACTTCGGCCCGATTCCGGGAAGCCGCCCGAACTCGTCGATCAGGTCTTGGATGATGCCGTCGTACACGGGCTAGTCGTCCTCTCGCGGGGGCGGGGTGAGGCTGACGGCGGGCGCGATCATTTCTTCGCCGATGAAGCGGGCGCCGAGCACCTCGCGCACGACCGCCTCGCCGTAGCGCTGTCGGCCCGCAGCCTCGGCCGGGTGGATGGGCGGAGGCGGAGGCGAGGGCAGATCGTCGGCCGGCTCGTCGTCGGCCGGCGGCGCGTCGGCGTCGTCGAGCGCGGGGGGCTCGTCGTCGGCCACGGACCCGTCCGGCACGGGAGTCGCCGCTCCCGGGATGGGGACGACGTTCCAGCCGGTCACGGGGGCCGCGGTCGGAGCGGGCGCCGGGGTCCGAGCGGGGGCCGCGGCCGGAGCGGGCGCCGGGTCGGGGTCGGCGGGCGGCGCGCTCTCGCTCGGCGCGGGCGCCGATGCGGCGGACGGGGCCGGGCGCGGGGCGCCGCCGAGGCGCACCTTGAACTTCACGCGCACGCCGAGGTGGTGCTGGATCGCGCTGCGGACGTGCTCGCTGATGCTGTCGGCCGGGCTCGTGCGCTCCTTGAAGCGGTTCGCGTCGCTCTCGGAGGTGAAGGCGAGGGTGAGCACGTCGCCGTCCTCCAGCTCGACGGGCTCGGCGAGGTAGACGACCGTCCAGGCGCTCATCCTCTCGGCCTGGATGCGCTCGAGCACGGCGGGCCAGGCGGCGCGGACGGCGTCGAGCGTGAGGGGGCCGGCGGGCGCAGCAGGCGCCTTCTCGGCAGGGGCCGGGTTCTCGACCGCCGCCGGCGCGGGTGCCGGGGGCTCCGCCGGGGCGAGTTCGGCGGGGCCGGGGGCCGCTGCTGTCGGCGTCGGCGCGGCCGCTGCCGCGGCGGGTCCCGCTGCCGGAACCGCGACCCGAGCACGCGGCGCGGCGGCTCCGCCGGGCGAGGCCGTGACGAGCACGCGCGCCATCATGAGCTCGAGATGGAGGCGCGGCGACGTGGCCCCCGTCATCTCCGTGAGGGCGCGATTGACGACATCCGCCGCCTTCGACAGGTCGGCGGGCGCGAAGAGCGCGGCGTGCTCGTGCATCCGGGCGAGATCGTCGGCGGGGATGCCCCGCAGCACGTCGCCCGCATCGCCGGCGGTGGCCTGCACGACGATGAGGTCGCGCAGCCGCTCGAGGAGGTCGTCGACGAAGCGGCGCGGGTCCTGTCCGGTCTGGATGACGCGGTCGATCGCGTGGAAGGCGGCGTTGGCGTCGCGGGCCGCGATCGCGGAGACGACCTCGTCGAGGAGCGAGCCGTGCGTGTAGCCGAGCAGGGCGACGGCGCGCTCGTAGGTCACGGTGTCGTCGTCGCTGCCGGCGATGAGCTGATCGAGGAGGGAGAGCGTGTCGCGGACGGAACCGCCGCCCGCCCGGACCACGAGCGGGAGTACGCCCGGCGCGATCGTCACGCCCTCGCTCGCGGAGAGCTCGGCGACGTAGTCCAGCAGCTGCGCGGGCGGCACCAGCCGGAAGGGGTAGTGGTGCGTGCGCGACCGGATGGTGCCGATGACCTTCTCGGGCTCGGTCGTCGCGAAGATGAACTTGATGTGCTCCGGCGGCTCCTCGACGATCTTGAGCAGCGCGTTGAAGCCGCCCGAGGTGACCATGTGCGCCTCGTCGATGATGAAGATCTTGTAGCGGTCGCGGGCGGGGGCGAACACGGCGCGCTCGCGCAGGTCGCGGGCGTCGTCGACGCCTCCGTGGCTCGCGGCGTCGATCTCGACGACGTCGAGCGAGCCGCCACCGGCGCGCGACAGCTCGACGCAGCTCGGGCAGACGCCGCACGGAGTGTCGGTCGGGCCCTCGGCGCAGTTGAGGCAGCGAGCGAGGATGCGGGCCGAAGTGGTCTTGCCGCAGCCGCGCGGGCCGCTGAAGAGATAGGCGTGGTTCACCCGGTCGCTGCGCAGAGCGGCGCGCAGCGGATCGGTCACGTGAGACTGGCCGATCAGCTCGGCGAAGGTCTCGGGCCGATAGCGGCGGTAGAGGGCGGTGGCCACCCGATCAGCGTAGTCGCCACCACCGACCCTCCGGCCCCGGGGGATGCCCCGGGGGATGCCCCGTGGAGGCGGCGCCCAGGGCGGCGTGGTCGGGTGGAGGGCATGCGCATCGCCATCGCCGGAGGACACGGCCAGATCGCCCGCCAGCTCTCGACCCTGCTCGCCCAGGGCGGGCACGACCCCGTCGCGCTCATCCGCAACGCCGACCAGGAGGCCGACGTCGTCGCCGCCGGAGCCACCCCGCTCGTCATCGACCTCGAGCACTGCGACGACTCCGAGCTCGCCGAGGGCCTCACCGGCTGCGACGCGGTCGTGTTCGCCGCCGGCTCGGGCCCGGGCAGCACCCCCGAGCGCAAGCTCAGCGTCGACCGCGACGGGGCGATACTGCTCGCCGACGCTGCGGTTCAGGCGGGCATCCGGCGCTACGTCCTTCTCTCGTCGCGCGGGGCCGACACGTACGACGCCGACTCCGACGACGTCTTCCAGATCTACCTGCGCGCCAAGAGCGAGGCCGACGCGGCCGTGCGCGGCAACGACCAGCTCGACTGGACGATCGTGCGGCCCGGGTCGCTCACCGACGACTCCCCCACCGGGAAGGTGCGAACGGGCGCCGAGGTCGAGGGGAGCATCCCCCGCGGCGACGTCGCCGCCCTCATCGCGACGCTCCTCGCGACGGGCGCGGGCGTCGGGAAGCAGTTCGAGGTCGTCAGAGGCGAGACGCCGATCGCCGAGGCGGTCGCGGCGCTGTAGCGACGAGGCCACCCGGGGCCGGGCGGGCCTCAGCCGGCGAGCGCCGCCGCCGCGCGCGCGATCGCGAGCTCCTCGTTCGTCGGCACCACGAGCACCCTCACCGCCGCGCCGTCGGGCGAGATCTCGCGCGGCTCGCGCCACGACATCGCGTTGCGGTCGGCGTCGACCTCGAGCCCCAGATGCGACAGCCCCGCGAGCGCGCGAGCGCGCATCACGGGCGAGTTCTCGCCGATCCCTGCCGTGAACACGAGCGCGTCGAGCCCGCCCAGCTGCGCGAGGTAGGCGCCCACGTAGTGCCGGATCCGGTGCGCCCACACGTCGAGCGCGAGCCGGGCATCCTCGTCGCCGTCATCGGCTGCCTGCACGACGTCGCGCATGTCCGACCGACCGGTGAGCCCGAGCAGCCCGCTGCGCTTGTTGAGCAGGCGGTCGAGCTCGTCGACCTCCAGGCCCGTGCGCAGCAGGTGCAGCAGTGCTCCCGGGTCGAGGTCACCCGAGCGCGACCCCATCACGAGCCCCTCGAGCGGCGTCAGCCCCATCGACGTGTCGATCGAGCGCCCGCCGCGGATCGCCGTCGCCGACGAGCCGTTGCCGAGGTGCAGCACGATGAGCCTGAGCTCCTCGAGCGGGCGGCCCAGCAGCTCGGCGGAGCGGTGCGCGACGAACTCGTGGCTCGTGCCATGGAATCCGTAGCGCCGCACCCCGTGCGCCTGCGCCACGTCGCGGTCGAGCGCGTACGTGTACGCCGCGGCGGGCATCGACTGGTGGAACGCGGTGTCGAAGACGGCGACGTGCGGCACGTCTCCCATGACCTCGCGAGCGGCGCGGATGCCCGCCAGATTCGCGGGGTTGTGCAGCGGTGCGAGGGCGGAGACCTTCTCGATCTGCTCGACCACCTCGTCGGTGAGGAGCGTCGGCGCCGTGAAGAGCGCGCCGCCGTGCACCACGCGGTGGCCGACGGCCACGAAGGCGGGGGCGCCGTCGGCGCCGGGCCCGCCCTCGGCACCGGACCCGCCCTCGGAACCGAGCCGGTCGAGGACGAGGCGCATCCCCTCGGTGTGGTCGGCCGCGTCGCCGCCGGGCTCGCCGATGCGCTCGACGAGACCGCCGATGACCGCCTCGCCGCTCTGCACGTCGACGAGCTGGTACTTGATCGAGCTCGAGCCGGAGTTGACGACGAAGACCCGCGTCACTCCGTGCCCCCGATGGTCGAGATCGGCTGCGTGGGCGGCGGGGGCGTGCGCTGCGCCTGGATGGCCGTGATCGCGACGGTGTTGACGATGTCGCTCACCTCGGCTCCGCGGCTGAGGTCGTTGACGGGCTTGCGCAGGCCCTGCAGCACGGGCCCGATCGCGACGGCGCCGGCCGAGCGCTGCACGGCCTTGTAGGTGTTGTTGCCGGTGTTGAGGTCGGGGAAGATGAAGACCGTCGCGCGACCGGCGACCTCGGAGCCGGGCATCTTCGTCCGCGCGACGCTCGGCTCGGCCGCCGCGTCGTACTGGATCGGCCCCTCGACGAGCAGGTCGGGGCGGCGCTCGCGCACCAGGTGCGTCGCGGTGCGCACCTTCTCGACGTCGTCGCCGGATCCCGACTCCCCCGTCGAGTACGACAGCATCGCCACGCGCGGCTCGATCGCGAACTGCGTCGCCGTCGCCGCCGAGCTGATCGCGATGTCGGCGAGCTGCTCGCTCGTCGGGTCGGGGATGACCGCGCAGTCGCCGTAGACGAGCACCCGGTCGGCGAGGCACATGAGGAACACGCTCGACACGACCCCGACCCCCGGGTCGGTCTTGATGATCTCGAAGCTCGGGCGGATCGTGTGCGCCGTCGTGTGCGCCGCCCCCGACACCATGCCGTCGGCGAGGTTCAGGTGCACCATCATCGTGCCGAAGTAGCTGACGTCGGTCACGACGTCGCGCGCGGTCTCGTAGGTCACGCCCTTGTGGGCGCGCAGCCGCGCGTACTCGGTCGCGAACCGATCGCGCAGCGCCTCGTCGAGCGGGCTGATGATCTGCGCGGCCGACAGGTCGAGGCCGAGCTCCGCCGCCCGGGCGCGGATGCTCGTCTCATCGCCGAGGATGCTCAGGTCGCACACGCCCCGGCGCAGCAGCGTGCCCGCCGCCCGCAGGATGCGGTCGTCGTCGCCCTCGGGCAGCACGATGCGCTTGCGGTCGCCGCGAGCGCGCTCCAGCAGGTCGTGCTCGAACATGAGCGGCGTGACGACCTCGCTGCGGCTCACCTCGAGGCGGCCGAGCAGGTCGGGCGCGTCGACGTGCGCCTCGAAGAGCGCGATCGCGGTGTCGTGCTTGCGCTGGCTGTCCGCAGCCAGCCGGCCGCGCGTCTCGGTCACCCGCAGCACCGTGTCGTAGGTTCCGGAGTCGGTCCGGAGGATCGGCAGCGCCGGGTCGAGGCCGTCGACGAGGCTCTGCACGGCATCCGGCGTCTCGAACCCGCCGTAGAGGATGATCGCCGCCATCGACGGGAAGGTGTCGCTCGCGTGCGCCATCAGCACCGCCAGCAGCACCTCGCTGCGGTCGCCCGGGATCAGCACGACGGCGCCCTCCACCAGGCGCGGCAGGACGTTCTCCATGCTCATGCCGGCGACGACGACGCCCATGACCTCGCGGCGCAGCAGCTGCGCGTCGCCGCGCACGAACCGCGCGCCGCAGGCCTCCATGACGGCGGCGACGGTCGGGGCGACGAGGTAGCGGTCCTCCGGCACGGCGGCGACGAGCGCCTGCGGGGCGACCTCCCGCACGGCGCCCACGATGTCGTCGAGCGCGTCCGGGTCGGCGCGGTTGACGATCACGGCGAGCAGCTGCGCGTGGGCGTGCTCGAGCTCGGCGACGCTCACCTCGGCGGCGCGGCGCATGTCGTCGGCGCTGCGCGCGTCGGAGTCGCTGAGCCCGCGGGCACCGGACTGGCCGGTCGCGCGGCCGCCCAGGACGAGCAGCACGGGGGCGCCGAGGTTCGCGGCGACGCGCGCGTTGAAGCTCAGCTCGGTGGGGCTGGAGACATCGGTGTAGTCGCTGCCGATGATGACGACGGCGTCGCACTTCTTCTCGACCGCGTGGAACCGATCGACGATCCGCGCGAGAGCCGCCTCGGGGTCGGCGTGCACGTCGTCGTAGCCGACACCG
This sequence comes from Yonghaparkia sp. Soil809, assembly GCF_001429705.1. NCBI lineage: Bacteria > Bacillati > Actinomycetota > Actinomycetes > Micrococcales > Microbacteriaceae > Microcella > Yonghaparkia sp. Soil809. The sequence continues at coordinate 1,318,901 of NZ_LMSV01000001.1, read as the reverse complement.
ATGCACTCGTCGTAGTCGAGGTCGACGCGGGCGTGGGCGAGCAGCAGCTCGAGCACGTAGTCGGGCTCGCCCTCGTCGCGGCCGCGCGCCACGGGCCGGAACACCCCCACGCGCTCGAGCTTGTGCGCGAGCGTGTCGAGCACGCCGAGCGCGATCGACGACTTGCCCGAGTTGCCCTCGGCGGACGTGAGGTAGATGCTCCTGGCCATCGGGCCCAGCCTAGGTGCGCGGGCGGAGAACCCGGGCAAAGAAAAGGACCCCTCGCGCACCCGCCAGAGCCCGGTTACCCTTGCTGCGTTTCCGCCCTGGGGGAGTTGGCCTGGATGGCGCCACGCGAGGAGCCGTGACCAGTTTACGGGTAGGATCGCTCCTGGTCGTCACGCGTTCGCGCAGAGCGACCTCTGGAGGATTCGCCTAGTGGCCTATGGCGCACGCTTGGAAAGCGTGTTGGGTGCAAGCCCTCGGGGGTTCGAATCCCCCATCCTCCGCACTCCGACCGCCGTATCCTGCGCAACCCTGACGGCGGTCGCCACCACGACGGAGACAAGGGGAGCATCGTGAGCCGAGCCCACGACGCCCCCCTCGTCGTGCGTCCGCGGCGCCGCCTGCTGCGCGACGGGCTGCTCGCGATCGGGCTCGTGCTCGTCGCCCTGGGAGCCCCGCTGCTGCTGCTCGCGGGGCCGAACGGCACCGCCCCCGCCGTCTTCGCGGCGGTCGGCGTCGTCGTCCTGCTGAGCGTGATCGGCGTGCTCGACTTCGCGCGCGCCGCCATCACGGTGGGCGACGGGGAGTTCGTGAAGCGCGCCTTCCTGTCGCTGCCCTTCCGGGTGGCGCTCGATCGCATCGACGCCGTCCACGTGCTCGAGGTGTACCCGTCGGGGACGATCCGCGCGGTGCCGCAGCTGCTCGCCCTCGACGCGGACGGTCAGCGCCTGTTCCGCATGCGCGGCCAGTTCTGGACGCGCGTCGCGATCGACCAGGTGGCGGAGGCCACGCGCGCGGTGGTGATCCGCGGCGACGAGCCTCTCACGCACTCGGAGTTCCACGCTCAGTGGCCGCAGGCGGCCTACTGGTACGAGAACCGTCCGCTGCTCACCGCCGCCGGCTTCACCGGCGTCCTCGTGATCGCCGCCGCGATCGTATACGGGATGCTCCTGCTGGCCGGCGTGCCGGTCAGCGGCGCTTGAGGGTCCCGAAGATTCCGCGGAGGACCTCGCGCACGATCGTCTGACCCGTGCGTGACCCGAGGGCGTCGCCGACGACGTCGCCGAGACCGCCGCCCAGGCCGCCGCCGGACCCTCCCGAGCGCGAGCCCCCGGAGCGGGTCGGCGTGCGCGTCGTGGTGCGCTCGCGCCTCTGGAGCTCGCGCATCCGTCTCTCGTACTCGCGCTGCGCCGCATCCTGCTGCTTCTGCGCGTCGCGAGCGGCGCGCTCCGCGGCCTCGGCGCGGTCCTCCTCGGCCGACCGCGCGGCCTCCGCCTGCTCGGCGGCGGCCATCCTCGACGTCAGCAGCTCGTAGGCCGACTCGCGATCCACGACCTGCCCGTACTGCGCCATGAGCGGCGACGCCGCGATCGTCGCCTCGATCGACGCCGCCGGCGCCGGATCCATCGAGCCCTGCGGCGCCCGCAGGCGCGTCCACGCCACGGGCGACGGCGCCCCCTTCTCGTTCATGACCGTCACGATCGCCTCGCCGATGCCGAGCGTCGTCAGCACCTCGCCGAGGTCGTACCCGCTCGTCGGATACGTCGAGACCGTCGAGCGCAGCGCCTTCGCGTCGTCCGGCGTGTGCGCCCGCAGCTGGTGCTGCACGCGCGAGCCCAGCTGTGCGAGGACGTCGGCCGGGACGTCCTTCGGCGTCTGCGTCACGAAGAAGATGCCGACGCCCTTCGAGCGGATCAGGCGCACCGTCTGCGTGATCGCCGCCAGGAAGTCCTTCGACGCGTCCCGGAACAGCAGGTGCGCCTCGTCGAAGAAGAACACGAGCTTCGGCTTGTCGAGATCGCCGACCTCGGGCAGATCGTTGAACAGGTCGGCGAGCATCCACATCAGGAACGTCGAGAAGAGGGCGGGCTTGTCGGCCACTCCGGGAACCTCGAGCAGGCTCACGACCCCGCGCCCGTCGGCCGTCGTGCGCAGGAAGTGCGCCGTGTCGAACTCGGGCTCGCCGAAGAACGCGTCGGCCCCGTCCGACGCGAACGCGATGAGCTCGCGCAGGATCACCCCCGCCGTCGCCGAGCTCAGCCCGCCCAGCTCGGCGAGCTCCGGCTTGCCCTCCTCGCTCGTCAGGAACTGGATCACCGACCGCAGATCGTCTAGGTCGACGAGCGCGAGCCCGTTGCTGTCGGCGTAGTGGAACACGAGCCCGAGGCTCGACTCCTGCGTCTTGTTGAGCCCGAGCACCTTGCTCAGCATGAGCGGCCCGAAGCTCGACACCGTCGCCCGCACCGGCACTCCGTGCCCGATGCCGCCGAGGCAGTAGAACTCGGTCGGGTGGGCCGTCGCCTGCCAGTCCTGGCCGATCCCGCGGGTGCGCGCGAGCAGCTTCTCGCTCGCCTCCCCCGCGACCGAGATGCCGCTCAGGTCGCCCTTGATGTCGGCCGCGAACACCGGGACCCCGGCGGCGCTCAGCTGCTCGGCGAGCACCTGCAGGGTCTTCGTCTTGCCGGTGCCCGTCGCGCCCGCGACGAGCCCGTGCCGATTCGTCATCGCGAGGGGGATGCGCACGGGCACGTCCGCGCGCGCGTCGCCGTTCACGAGCGCCCCCATCTCGAGCGCAGCACCCTCTATCGCGTAGCCGTCGCGGATCGCGGCCACCTGCGCCTCGTCGAGCGGACCGCCCGCGGTCGCGTCGACCTGCGCCGCCGCGTCGGCGGCCGAGACCGGCTCGGCCGGCGCCGCCTCGGCGGGCGCTTCGGCCGTCTCGGCCGCGGCGCGCGCCTCCGCCTCCGCCTGCGCGGTCGCCGCGGCGAGCGCCGCCTGGGCCTCCTCGAGGGCCTTCCGGGCGGCCTCGACCGCTGCCGCGGCCTCCGTCGCCGTCTCCGGACCGGTCGCCGTCGCGTCGTCGCTGTCGCTCATGCGCGCCAGCCTAGGCGAGCGGGATGCACGGGCGGGAGTGGCGTCACGCGAGCGCTCTCAGACGCGTGCGGCCGGCTCCCGCTCCTCCAGGCCCCACGACTGCCCGTAGCCGCCGGCGGCCTCGGGGCGCGCCATGAGCTCGAGGAACGCCTCGGCGTCGAACGCCTCCGGGCCGAGCACGCCCGTGCCGCTCCAGGCGCCGGTCGCGAGCAGTTCGAGCGCGATGACGGGGTTGAGCGCGGTCTGCCACACGACGCACTGGCTCTCGTACTCGGCCATCGTCCACTCGTTGTCGGAGACGTGGTACAGGTACACCTCGCGGGGCGAGCCGTCCACTCCGGTGCCCGTGACCCAGAGCCCCGCGCAGGTCTTGCCGGTCATCCGAGGCCCGATCGTGGCCGGGTCGGGCAGGCCCGCCGCGACGACATCGCGCGGGCTGACCTCGACCGGGCCGTTCGCCGAACGCACCCGCAGCGGCTCCGTCTTGTCGAGTCCGAGTTGGTGCAGGGTCTTGAGGATGCCGATGAACTCGTCGCCAAGCCCGTACTTGAAGGTCACGCGCCTCGCGTCGACCCAGCGCGGCATGAGCAGCACCTCCTCGTGCTCGACGTTGACGCACTCGACCGGGCCGATGCCCTCGGGGAAGTCGAAGACCTCGGGCTCGCTGAACGGCGGCGTCGTGAACCAGCCGCGGCCCTTCTCCCAGATCACGGGAGGGTTCAGGCACTCCTCGATGGTCGTCCAGATCGAGAAGCTCGGCGCGAAGATCTCCGCGCCGTTCTCGTCGCGCACGACGAGGTTCGCGCCGTCGCGCGTGCCGAGCTCATCGATCTCGGAGAACAGTCGGTCGGCGGCGTAGCGCGCGAAGACGTCGCTGAGGCCCGGCTCGACGCCCATGCCGACGAGCGCGAGGCGGCCCGCGGCCTCCCAGTCGGCGGTGGCCGCGAACTGCTCGTCGCCGAGCTTCACGCCGGTCTCGGCGTACGGGTTCGAGGGGTGCGGGTGCGACAGGCTCATCGCCATGTCGAGGTAGTCGGCGCCGGCCGCGAGGGCTCCGGCGAAGATCGTCGGCACGAACTTCGGCTCGACGGCGTTCATGACGTGCGTCGCGCCGTGCTCACGGGCGACCCGCTCGACGGCGGATGCGTCGCTCGCATCGATCTGCGCCGCCACGAAGCGGGCGCCCTGCTCGCCGTGGCGGTCGGCGATCCAGGCGATCGTGCGCTCGGCGCGACTCACGTCGTAGTCGCTCACGATGATCGTCTCGAAGAACGAGCGGCGAGCGGCGATCTTGGCGATGGCGTCTCCGACGCCTCCGGCACCCACGAGGAGGATTCTCATGAGCCCATATTATCCAGATGGATAACGAAGGCGCTAGAGGGTGCGCGCTCCATCCGCCGGTGTGAGCGGCGTGAGCGCCGCCCCGGTCGGCTGCCGCGCGTGCTTCGACGGCCGGGGCTCCCGCTCCAGTCGCGACGCGAACGGGGCCCACACGATGACCGTGACCGCGATGCCCACGAGCGCGCCGCCGATCGTGTCGGTCACCCAGTGCGCGCCGAGGTAGGTGCGGCTCAGCGCCATCGCCACGATCCAGGCGACGCCGAGCATCCACAGCCACGCCCTCGACCGCGTCAGCCCGAACAGGAGGACGAGCGTCGTCGCGACCGTCGCCGCGTTGGCGACGTGACCCGACGGGAACGAGCCGAAGTCGGCCACGACGAGGATGTCCTCCGGGCGTGCGCGAGCGAAGAGGTTCTTCAGCAGCTGCACCGTCGCCCCGCTCAGTGCCGCGGCGATGATCGAGAACAGCGCCCCCCAGGGGCGGCGCGCGAGGAGCAGCAGCGCGACCATCCCGAGCGGCACGACGAAGATCGCGACGATGCCGCCGCCGATGCGGTCCATGAGGAGGGCGAGGACCTCCAGCTCCGGATTGCGTCGGGAGAGGATGTCGTCCATCCACTCGACGTCGAGCCCGAGCGGAGATTCCCGCAGCACCACCAGGAGACCGAGGGCCGCGGCGAGCGCGAGGGCGAGGACCCCGCTGATCCAGCGCCAGCGGGAGGCGACGCGGCGAGTCGTGGTCGGCTGCATGTCGGAACCCTATCGAGGGCGGCGGGCGGATGCCCGGCCCCGTTCAGGGGATTCGCACGCGCCGATCAGCGCGACAGCGCCGGCACCGTCCGCGGTCGCACGACGACCCACAGCGAGAGCACCGCGACCGAGGCCGCGATCGCCATCGCCGCGCCCATCGGCGTGGCGCTGCCGATGCCGAACACTCCCACGATCGGCGAGAGCAAGCCGGCGAGGCCGAAGTTGAGCGCGCCCAGCAGGGAGGCCGCGGTTCCCGCCTCCTTGCCGTGGTTCGCGAGGGCGAGCACCTGGACCATCGGGAAGCCGAAGCCGCACGCCATGATGAAGAAGAACAGCGGCACGATCGTGCCCCACATGCCGGCGTCGGCCTGGTCGAGGACGACGATCGCGATCGCGCTGACGAGGAGGACGGCGGTGGAGACGGCGAGGATCCACTGCGGCGGGATGCGCCTCGCGATCCGCGCGCTCGACTGGACGCCGATGAAGACGCCGACGGAGTTGGCGGCGAAGACCACGCCGTAGGCCTGCGGGTCGAGACCGTAGACATCCTGAAAGAGGAACGACGACGCCGACAGGTAGGCGAACAGGCCCGTGAAGGTGAACCCGCCGATGACGGCGACACCGATGAAGATGCGGTCGCGGAACAGCGCCCGGTACCGCTCGGCGATCGTCGAGTGGCCCCGGTCGGATCTCCGTGCCGGCGGAAGCGTCTCCACGATGAAGAACCAGGAGGCGGCGACGACGAGCACGCCGTATCCGGCCAGCACGACGAACAGGCCGCGCCACTCGGTCAGCAGGAGCAGCTGCGAGCCGATCAGCGGAGCCAGGATCGGTGCGAGGCCGGTGACGAGAGCGAGGCGGGAGAGCATCCGCACCAGGGGGTAGCCGCCGAAGAGGTCGCGCACCATCGCCATCGCGACGACGCCGCCCGCTGCCGCGCCCGCGCCCTGCAGGACGCGCGCCGCGAGGAGCCACGTGACGTCGGGCGCGGCGGCCACCATGAGGCTCGCGACGACGTGCACGGTCGAGGCCGTGATGAGCGGGAGGCGGCGGCCCACGCGGTCGCTCCACGGGCCGACGATGAGCTGGCCGAAGCCGAAGCCGACCATCGTCGCGGTGAGGGTGAGCTGGACGAGCGCGACGCTCACGCCGAGGTCGGCCTCGACCTGCGGGAACGCCGGCAGGTACAGGTCGACCGTGAAGGGGCCGAGAGCGGTGAGGGCGCCGAGGACGAGGACGTAGACGATGCGCTGGCGCCGGGTGAGCGAGTCGCCGGGGTGCACGACAGTGGTCATTGCGACCACTGTAGGGGCGCGCGGGGCGCGTGTCGAATCGATTCGACCGGGTGCGCGTGTCGCGGGTGCCGGCGCCCGCTCGCGGCCGCGCCGGACGCGCGTGCCGCGGGCTGCGCCGGGCGCGCGAGCCCGCACCCCGCTGTGTCAGTTCTCCGGAGTTTCGGCCGTGCTCGTCGCGGGGCCGCACGCCGGACGCGAGCGAGTCGCCAGAACTCCGGAGTACGTGCACGCTCGACCGCGCCGGACGCTCAGCCCTTCGCGGCCTTCGACTTCGCCTTCGCGGCCTTCTTCGCCTCGCGCACCTTCGCGAGCGAGTCGGCGTCGACGATGTCGGCGACCGAGCGGTACGAGCCCTGCACGCCGTAGTCGCCGGCCGCCACGCGCCACCCCGGCGCGTCGACGCCGTACTGCTTGCCGAGGAGGGCGAGGAAGATCTTCGCCTTCTGCTCGCCGAAGCCGGGCAGCTCCTGCAGCCGGCGGAGGACCTCGGCGCCGTCGGGCGCGAGCCCGTCGAGCCCGGGTCGCGTCCAGATCGCGTCGGCGCGGCCGCCCCACTCGTCGCGCACCTCGGCGGCGAGCGCCTGCACGCGCGCGGCCATCGAGCCGGGGAACCGGTGCACCGCGGGCGACTCCTTGAACACCGCCGCGAAGGCCTCGGGGTCGGCGGCGGCGATGCTCTCGGCGTCGAACGAGCCCATCCGCTCGCGGATCTTCGCGGGCCCCGCGAACGCGGTCTCCATCGGTACCTGCTGGTCGAGGAGCATCCCGACCAGGAGCGCGAACGGGTCGTCGGTGAGCAGCGCGTCGGCGGGGGCATCCCCCGTGATGTTCAGAGCCATGCGCGTATCGAACCACGCGCGCCTGCGGCGGCGCTCAGCGAGCGGCGGGGCGGATGCCCGCCGCGCCTACTCCGGGATGCGGCGGCTCGCGATGAGCTCGCTGTAACAGTGCCCGCTCTGCTTGATCGTGCGCTCGAGCGAGTCGTAGTCGACGTGCACGATGCCGAAGCGCTTCGTGTAGCCGTAGGCCCACTCGAAGTTGTCCATGAGGCTCCACACCTGGTAGCCGCGCAGGTCGACGCCGCGCTCCATCGCGCGATGGGCGGCCGTGAAGTGGCGGCGCAGGTAGTCGATGCGCGCGTCGTCCTGCACGACGCCGTCGCGCACCTCGTCGTCGAAGGCCGCGCCGTTCTCGGTGATCATGAGCGGCAGGGTCGGGAACTGCTCGTGCAGGTCGACGAGCAGCTGCTCGAGGCCGTCGGGGGCGATGTTCCAGCCCATGGCCGTGTAGGGGCCGGGCTGCTGGATGAACTCGACGTCCTCGCTGCCGGGCCAGGGCGAGCCGGCCGCGTCGCCGTGGCCGTCCGCGTTGGAGCGCGCCGAGACGCCATCCCACATCGTGACGGTCACGGTCGAGTAGTAGTTGACGCCGAGCACGTCGATCGGCTGGTGGATGAGCTCGAGATCCCCGGGGCGCACGAACTGCCAGTCGGTGACGTGCGCGGTGTCCTCGAGCAGGTCGACGGGGTACTCGCCCTGCAGCATCGGGCCGGTGAAAGCGCGGTTGGCGAGCGCGTCGATGCGGCGCACGGCCTCGGCGCTCTCGGGCAGCGGCTCGCCGTCGGCGTCGCGCCCCGGGCGGATCATGTGCAGGTTGAGCGTCGCCGAGTACTGCGCGTCGGGCTTGCGCACCGCGTCGCGCAGGGCGCTCAGTCCGAGCCCGTGCGCGAGGTTGAGGTGGTGCACGGCGGTGAGCGCCGCGCGCCCGCTCGTGATGCCCGGGGCGTGCACTCCCGAGCCGTACCCGAGGTAGGCGCTGCACCACGGCTCGTTGAGGGTGGTCCACATCGCCATGCGGTCGCCGAGCGCCTCGCCCATGAGGTGGGCGTAGTCGGCGAAGCGGTAGCTCGTGTCGCGGTTGGTCCAGCCGCCGGCGTCCTCGAGCGCCTGCGGAAGGTCCCAGTGGTAGAGCGTCGCGATGGGCGTGATGCCGCGCGCGAGCAGCCCGTCGACGAGGCGGCTGTAGAACGCGACGCCCTTCGCGTTGGCGGGGCCCGTGCCCTCGGCCTGGATGCGCGGCCACGCGATCGAGAAGCGGTACGACTCGAGGCCGAGCCGCTGCATGAGGTCGAGGTCGGCGTCGAGCCGGTGGTAGTGGTCACAGGCAGAGTCGCCCGTGTGACCGTGGAGCACCTTGCCGGGGGTGCGGCTGAAGGTGTCCCAGATGGAGGGTCCGCGGCCGTCCTCGTGCGCGGCCCCCTCGATCTGGTAGCTCGCGGTCGCGGATCCGAAGACGAAGTCCGCGGGGAACTCCAGGCCGGAGTCGCGGTAGTCGGGGGTGCCCTGGTTCATGCTGATGAGCCTACGTGCCGCCGCGTGGAACCGCTTCCACAGGCGGCGCGCCCGAGCCGAGCATCCGCGCACGACGACGCCCCGGCCGCGCGAGGCGACCGGGGCGTCGAGGCGGTGCGGGTCAGCCGCGGGCGCGGCGCTTGTTCCAGACGTCGAACGCGACGGCGAGAAGCAGCACGAGGCCCTTGATGAACTGCTGGTAGTCGGTTGAGACGCCCAGCAGCGACATGCCGTTGTTGAGCACGCCCATGATGAGACCGCCGGTGATGGCGCCGACGACCGTGCCGACGCCGCCCTGCACGGCCGCGCCGCCGATGAACGACGCCGCGATCGCGTCGAGCTCGAACAGGTTGCCCGCGCCGGGTCCGGCCGAGTTGAGGCGGCCGGTGAAGATGATGCCGGCGAGCGCAGCGAGCACGCCCATGTTGACGAACAGGTAGAAGTCGATCTTGCGGGACTGGATGCCCGACAGGTCGGCCGCGTGGCGGTTGCCGCCGACGGCGTAGATGTGGCGGCCGAAGACGCTGCGGTTCATGACCGCCGTGTAGACGACCACGAGCACGCCGAGCACGATGAGCACGATCGGGGTGCCGCGCGAGCCGGGGGCGACGCCGAGGAGGTAGGTGAGGAACAGGATGAGCCCCGCGCCGAACGCCACCTTCACGATGAACCACCAGGCCGGCTCGGTCTCGAGGCCGAGCTTCGCGCGCTTCATGCGGCCGCGCAGCTGCGAGGCGATGAACATGACGAGCGCGAGGAGGCCGAGGCCGACGGTGATCCACTCGGCGGGCGAGGTCGCCGCCGGGAAGAGCTGCGGGAAGAGGTACCCGCCGCCGAGCTGGCGGTACTCGTTCGGGAACGGGGTGATCTGGGTGTTGCCGAGCACGATCTGCGTGAGGCCGCGGAAGAGGAGCATGCCCGCGAGGGTCACGATGAACGCGGGTATGCCGACGTAGGCGACCCAGAAGCCCTGCCAGACGCCGACGATGCCGCCGACGAGGAGGCCGAGGAGGATCGCGAGCCACCAGGGCAGCCCCCAGTCCTGCACCATGACGCCCGTCATGGCTCCGACGAACGCCGCGACCGAGCCGACCGAGAGGTCGATGTGGCCGGCGATGATGATCATCACCATGCCGATCGCGAGGATCAGGATGTAGCTGTTCTGGACGATGATGTTCGACACGTTGCCCGCCGTGAGCAGGCGACCCTCGGTCAGCACCTGGAAAAGCAGGACGATCACGATGAGCGCGACGAAGATGCCGATCTGGCGCAGGCGCGAGGTCAGGAAGCCGAGCACCTCCGAACGGCTGGACGCGGGGCGGGTTGCGCTAGCCGATGACATGGTCGGCCTCCTTCTCCTTGGTCATGAGCACCATGAGTGCTTCGGGGGTGGCCTGCTCGATGGGGAGCTCACCGGTGATGTGCCCCTCCGACAGGGCGTAGATGCGGTCGCAGATCCCGAGGAGCTCCGGGAGCTCGCTCGAGATCACGATGACCGCCTTGCCCTGCGCGGCGAGGCTGTTGATGATCGTGTAGATCTCGTACTTCGCGCCGACGTCGATGCCGCGCGTGGGCTCATCGAGGATCAGCAGCTCGGGGTCGGAGTACAGCCACTTCGACAGCACGACCTTCTGCTGGTTGCCGCCGGAGAGCTTGCCCGTGATCGCGTCGACCGAGGGCGCCTTGATGTTCATGCTCGTGCGGTAGCCGTCGGCGACGATGTGCTCGGCGCCGCCGTCGACCCAGCCGCGCGGGGCGAGCTTGCGGATTCCGGCGGCCGAGATGTTCCGCTTGATGTCCTCGATGAGGTTGAGGCCGTAGACCTTGCGGTCCTCCGTCGCGTACGCGAGCCCGTTGCGGATGGCCTCCGGCACCGTCCGCGCCTGGATCTCCTCGCCGCGCATGTAGAGCCGCCCGGTGATCCTCGAGCCGTACGACCGCCCGAAGATGCTCATCGCGAGCTCGGTGCGCCCCGCGCCCATGAGGCCCGCGATGCCGACGACCTCGCCCGCGCGCACCGAGAGGGACGCGCCGTGGATGATCGTGCGGTCGTGGTCGGTCGGGTGGTGGACGGTCCAGTCCTCGACGCGGAAGATCTCGTCGCCGATCACGACCGAGCGGTCGGGGTACCGGTGCTCGAGGTCGCGGCCGACCATGCCCTTGATGATGCGGTCCTCCGAGATGTCGCCCGTCGCGAGCGCGAGCGTCTCGATCGTGCGGCCGTCGCGGATGATCGTGACCTCGTCGGCGATCGCTTTGATCTCGTTGAGCTTGTGGCTGATGATGATCGACGTGATCCCCTGCTGCTTGAGGTGGCGGATCAGGTCGAGCAGGTGGGCCGAGTCCTCGTCGTTGAGGGCGGCGGTGGGCTCGTCGAGGATCAGCAGCTTGACGTCCTTCGACAGGGCCTTGGCGATCTCGACGAGCTGCTGCTTGCCGACGCCGATGTCGCGCACGATGGTCGTCGGGCTGTCGCCGAGGCCGACGCGGGCGAGCAGCTTGGCCGCCTCCGCGTTCGTCTCGTCCCAGTCGATGAAGCCGCGCCTGGCGCGCTCGTTGCCGAGGAAGATGTTCTCGGCGATCGAGAGGTAGGGGCTCAGCGCGAGCTCCTGGTGGATGATGACGATTCCGGATCTCTCGCTGTCGCGGATGTCCTTGAACTCCATCGTCTCGCCTTCGAAGACGATGTCGCCCGTGTAGGTGCCGTGCGGGTAGACGCCCGACAGCACCTTCATGAGCGTGGACTTGCCCGCCCCGTTCTCGCCGCAGATGGCGTGGACGTGGCCTCGCTCGACGGTGATGGAGACGTCCTGCAGCGCCTTGACGCCGGGGAACTCCTTCGTGATCGAGCGCATTTCGAGGATGGTGCTNCACGGCGGTCCTCTTCCTCTTCTCGGTTCAGCGGGGGCTCGTGCGGTGATGAGGGATGGTGCGGGTCCGGCCGATCGCTCGGCCGGACCCGCACTCGGGNTGGTGCGAACCTACTAGGCGAGGTCCTCAGGGGTGTAGTACCCGCTGTCGAACAGCACCTCTTCGTAGTTGTCGACCGTGACGATCGTCGACTCGAGCAGGTACGACGGGACGATCTTCTCGCCGTTGTCGTAGGTCTCGGTGTCGTTGACCTCGGGCTCCTCGCCCTTCAGCAGCGAGTCCACCATCGCGACGGCCTGCTCGGCGAGCAGACGGGTGTCCTTGAAGATGGTCGAGTACTGCTCGCCCGCGATGATCGACTTCATCGAGCCGACCTCGGCGTCCTGACCCGTGATGATGGGCAGCGCGTCGGTCGAGTAGCCGCCCGACGTGAGGGCCGAGATGATGCCGATCGAGAGGCCGTCGTACGGCGAGAGGACGCCGTCGATCTGCGTGTCGCCGATGATGGTGAGGATGTTCTCCATGCGCTCCTGAGCCGTCTCGGGCAGCCAGCGGAGGATCGCCACCTGCTCGAACGCGGTCTGGCCCGACGGGACGACGAGGGTGCCGTCGTCGATGAGGGGCTGGATGACGCTCATCGCGCCGTTGAAGAAGAACCCGGCGTTGTTGTCGTCGGGGCTGCCGGCGAAGAGCTCGACGTTGAACGGGCCGGCAGCATCCGTGCGCTCGCCGTTCTCGTCGAGGACGCCCATGCCGATGAGCAGCGACGTCGCCTGCTGCACGCCCACCTGGAAGTTGTCGAACGTCGTGTAGTAGTCGACGTTCGGGCTGCCGTTGATGAGGCGGTCGTAGGCGATGACGGGGATGCCCGCGTCGGCCGCCTGCTGCAGCACGTCGGTGAGCGTCGTGCCGTCGATCGAGGCGATGATGAGCGCCTCGGCGCCGCTCGAGATCATGTTCTCGATCTGCGAGACCTGCGTGGGGATGTCGTCGTTCGCGAACTGGAGGTCGACGTCGTAGCCGAGCTCCTCGAGCTGCGACTTGACGTTGTCGCCGTCCGCGATCCAGCGCTCCGACTGCTGCGTCGGCATCGCGACGCCGACGATGCCGCCGGCCTCGTCGCCGCCGCCGTCGCCGCCGGTCGAGCCGCCCGTGCGGTCACCGGCGCAGCCGGCGAGAGCGAGCGACATCACGCTGACGGCAGCGATGCCGAGGAGGAACTTCTTGGAGTTCTTCACTGTGTGTCCTTTCGATGGGGAGTGTGGTGGTGCGTTCGGGTCCGTCGCTCGGCCTCGAGCTCTGGCTCCGGTTCCCGGCCACGGCCGGGAGGTCTGGTGTGCCCCGCTCAGATTCCCTGAGCGAGCCGGTAGTAGGCGGCGTTCGCGCGCACGTCGCGCGCGAACCCCTCGAGCGTGGTGGCCTCGTCGATGACGAGGAGCTCGACGCCGGCCATGGTCGCGAAGTCCCGGAAGACGTCGACGCCCACCTGCGTGGTCATGACCGTGTGGTGCGCCGCCCCCGCGGTCAGCCAGGCGGCTGCCGAGGTGGCGAAGTCGGGCGCCGGCTTCCAGACGGCGTGCCCGACGGGCAGGTGGGGCATCGGGGCGGGCAGCGCCACGTTCTCGACGACGTTCGCGACGAGCCGGAACCGGTCGCGCATGTCGCTGAGGGCCGCGACGACCGCGGGGCCCGCGTCGGCCGTGAAGACCAGGCGCACCGGGTCCTCCTTGCCGCCGATGCCGAGAGGGTGCACCTCGAGGCGCGCGCGCTGCGTGGTCAGCGAGGGGCTGACCTCGAGCATGTGCGCGCCGAGGATGAGCTCGTTGCCGGGCTCGAGGTGGTACGTGTAGTCCTCCATGAGGCTCGCGCCGCCGGGGAGGCCCGCGCCCATGACGGCGGCCGCACGCACGAGCACCGCGGTCTTCCAGTCGCCCTCGGCGCCGAAGCCGTAGCCGTCGGCCATGAGGCGCTGCACCGCGACGCCGGGCAGCTGCCGCAGCGCGCCGAGGTCCTCGAAGCTCGTCGTGAAGGCGCCGAAGCCGCCGCCCTCGAGGAACCCGCGCAGGCCGAGCTCGATCGCCGCGCCGTAGCGCAGGCTGTCGGCGCGCTCCGCGCCCGGGTGCAGCTCGGGGGCGACGTCGTAGAGGTCGAGGTACTCCTCGACGAGCCGGTCGACCTCGGTGTCGCCGACCGCGTGCACAGCATCCGCCAATTCGGTGACGCCCCAGGTGTTGACCTGGACTCCGAAGCGCAGCTCGGCCTCGGTCTTATCGCCCTCGGTGACGGCGACGAAGCGCATGTTGTCGCCGAAGCGCGCGAGCTTGAGCTCGTGCGTCGCGTGCCAGCCGGCGGCCGCGCGCGCCCACACGCCGACGCGCGCGGTGACGGCCGGGTTCGAGACGTGCCCGACGACGGTCGCACGGGCCACGCTCATGCGCGAGGCGATGTAGCCGAACTCGCGGTCGCCGTGCGCGGCCTGGTTGAGGTTCATGAAGTCGAAGTCGATCTCGCCCCACGGGAGCTCGACGTTCGCCTGCGTGTGCAGGTGCAGCAGCGGCTTGGAGAGCGCGTCGAGACCGGCGATCCACATCTTCGCGGGGCTGAAGGTGTGCATCCACGCGATGACGCCGATGACGTTCTCGGCGGCGTTCGCCTCGAGCATGACGCGCTTGATGCTCGCCGAATCGACGAGGGTCGGCTTCCACACGATCGTGACGGGGATGCCCGCGGCCGCCTGCAGGCCGGCCACGACCGCCTGCGACTGCTCGGCGACCTGGCGCAGGGTCTCGTCGCCGTAGAGGTTCTGGCTCCCGGTCAGGAACCACACCTCGAGCGTGCGGAGGTCGGGGACGATGCTGCGGGTCACTGGGGTCCTCCTGCAAGGGCGTCGATCGCGCGACGCTCGATGTCGAGTCCGGCCTCGTACTGGGCCAGGTAGGCGGCGAAGCCGGCGGTGTCGGTCGGGTCGGGTGCGGTGGTGGCCGTGTCGGCGTCGGCGAAGACGCGGGTGGCGAGGTAGTCGGCGAGGGGCTGGCCGCTCTGCTGCGACACGGCCGTCTCGGCCGTGAGCGCCGACTCGGCCGTCTCGGCCGTGAACGCCGCGAGCACCGCGATGCCCCACGCACCGCCCTCGGAGGCGCTGTCGGCGACGCCGACGGGAGCATCGAGAGCGGCGGCGAGCAGGCGCTGCGCGACGCCGGCCGTGCGGAACAGTCCGCCGTGGGCCTGCATGCGCTCGATCGCGACGCCCTCCTCGTGGAGGGCGCGCATCCCGAGGGCGAGGGCGGCGAAGACGCCGTAGACCTGCGCGCGCATGACGTTCGCGAGCGTCAGGCGGCTCTCGGGCGTGCGCACGACGAGCGGGCGACCCGCGGTCAGGTGCGCGACGGGCTCGCCGGCGACCTGGTTGTAGGCGAGCACGCCCCCCGCGTCGGGAGCCCCGTCCAGCGCCTCGGCGAGCAGGAGCGCGTACGCCTCGTCGGCGGTGGTGGTCGCGCCGGCGAGCTGAGCGAAGCGGCGGTAGGTGCCGACCCACGCGGCGAGCTCGCTCGTGCCGTTGTTGCAGTGCACCATCGCGACCGGGTCGCCCGCAGGCGTCGCCACGACGTCGATCTCGGGGTGCGCGCTCGCGAGCGGACGGTCGAGCACGACCATCGCGAAGATGCTCGTCCCGGCGCTCACGTTGCCGGAGCGCGGCGCGACGGCGTTCGTGGCGACCATGCCGGTACCGGCATCCCCCTCGGGCGGGCAGGCGACGGCGCCGGGCTGGAGGGCCCCGGTGGGGTCGAGCAGCGCGGCCCCGGCGGCGGTCAGGGTGCCCGCGGTCGCGCCGGCGGGCAGCACGCGGGGGAGCGTCCGCCCCAGGGGCCCCGCGAGGGCCGACCCGGCGACGTGCGCGTGGTAGCGGGCGAGGAGGTCGGCGTCGTAGTCGGCGCCGGCCGCATTCACCGGGAACATGCCGCTCGCGTCGCCGACGCCGAGCACGCGCTCGCCGGTCAGGCGGTGGTGGACGTAGCCGGCGAGCGTCGTGAGGTGGGCGATGCGGCCGACGTGCTCCTCGCCGTCGAGGACGGCCTGGTGCAGGTGCGCGATCGACCAGCGCAGCGGGATGTTCGCGCCGAGCAGCTCGGAGAGCTCGGCCGCGGCGGCGCCGGTGCTCGTGTTGCGCCAGGTGCGGAACGGGACGAGCAGCTCATCGTGCTCGTCGAAGGCGAGGTAGCCGTGCATCATCGCCGAGACGCCGAGCGCGGCGAGCGTCGTCGGCGCGGCGTCGTGGCGCGTGCGGGCGTCGGCGGCGAGGGCGGCGTACGCGGCGCGGATGCCCTGCTCGACGTCGGCCAGGTCGTAGGTCCACACGCCGTCCACGAGCTGGTTCTCCCACTCGTGGTCGCCCGTCGCGAGCACCGTGGCCGGCGCATCCGCGTCGACGAGGCACGCCTTGATGCGCGTCGAGCCGAGCTCGATGCCGAGGGCGACGCGGCCGGCGGCGATGGCCTCGGCGGGGGTGCGGGTCGCGGCGCTCATCGGGCCGGACCTCCCGGCTGGCCGTAGACGTTCTGGTACCGGTCGAAGAGCGCGTCGACCGCGGCGGGCTCGATCGGGAGCGGGTCGCCCAGCTGTCGGGCGATGTGGATCGTGCGCGCGACATCCTCGAGCATGACGGCGGCCTTGACGGCGTCGCGCGCGTCGCGACCGATCGTGAAGGGTCCATGGTTCTGCATGAGCACGGCGCGCGAGCGGTGGCCGGAGAGCGTCTCGACGATGCCGCGGCCGATCGAGTCGTCGCCGATGATCGCGAACGGACCGACCGGGATGTCGCCGCCGAACTCGTCGGCCATCGCCGTGATGACGCACGGGATGCTCTCGCCGCGCGCCGCCCACGCCGTCGCGTAGGTCGAGTGCGTGTGGACGACGCCGCCGACCTCGGGCATGTGCCGGTAGACGTATGCGTGCGCGGCGGTGTCGCTCGAGGGGCTGCGGTCGCTGCCGGGAGTGTCGGGGACGACCTCGCCGTCGAGCGTGCAGAGGATCATGTTCGACGGGTCGAGATCGTCGTAGGAGACGCCCGACGGCTTGATGACGAAGAGGTCGGCGCCCGGGACCCGGCCGCTGACGTTGCCGCCCGTCCAGACCACGAGCCCGTTGCGGACCAGCTCGGCGTGGAGGGCGGCGACCTCGTCGCGAACGCGCGCGACGGCGACCTGCACCTCGGGGCTCAGAGCGATCACGGGACTCCATCGTCGCGGCGGCGACGGTGGACCCGGCGCCGGGGTGGTTCAGGGGTGGTGGTGCGGCGAACTCGACCCATCCGAACTGCGACTCGGGATGTGACCGTTCACATTGCGTTGATGCACTCTAACGGCGAAACGGTCACATCTGTCAACCCGCTCCCCGAGCGAAACGGTCACAAGTCGATAACAGCCGCGACATGCGCCGCCCGCCCGCGGGGCCCGCCCGCGGGCGGGCGCGCCCCCGCGCGTGACGGGCCCCCGCGCGCGCCGCGGCCTCGAGCGCAGCGAGTGCCTCATGCGCAACTCAGGAACTGTGCCGTGTGCAGCGGGGAAGCGCGCCGCCGGCGAGCGACATCGGCGGCGACACTCCTGAGTTGCGCATCGACCTTCGCCGGCGGGAGGAGTTGCCGACCGGCGCGCGGTCCGCGACCCGCGCGCGGTCCGCGACCCGCGCGCGGCGCGGGGTAGCCGGTCGCGACCCGCCTACGCGAGCCGCGCCGTCGACTGGCGCACGATGAGCTCCGGCTGCACGGGCGCGTGGCTCAGCTCGGTGTCGCCGCGCAGCTCGCCGAGCAGCAGCTCGATCGCCCTCCGGCCGATCTCGGCGAAGTTCTGCCGCACGGTGGTCAGCGGCGGCGCGAAGTGGGCGGCCTCGGGGATGTCGTCGAACCCGACGATCGACATGTCGCCGGGCACCGACAGCCCCGTCTCGCGGCACGCGTGCATGAAGCCGAGCGCCATCTGGTCGTTCCCGCAGAACACGGCCGTGAAGTCGCGGTAGCGCAGCAGCTCGAGCCCCGCGTAGTAGCCGAAGTGCGCCGTCCAGTCGCCGAGGATGGGCGCGCGCGTCCGCAGGTCGGCATCGCCGAGCTCGCGCAGGAACCCCTGCATCCGCGCCTCCGCCTCGATCCAGTCCTGCGGGCCGGAGATGTGCATGATCTCGGTGTGCCCGAGGTCGATGAGGTGCCGCGTCGCGAGCCGCGCGCCCTGGATCTGGTCGACCCACAGCGAGTGCGCCGTGTTGAGCCCGGTCGCCTCGAGCGTGACGAACGGCACCGCGACCTGGAGGTCGTCGAGCGCCTCGAACACCCGCACCTGCGGCGCGATGACGATGAGCGCCTCGATCGACTGGGCCATGAGGTGGTCGAGACCGGCCTTGATCGAGGCGTACTCGCTCGAGCTGATGTTGGTGATCGAGAGGCGGTAGCCGGCTTCGCGCGCGGCGGTCTCGATGGCCTGGATGCTCGTGGCCGGTCCGTAGTGGACGGTCTGCGCCGCGAGCACCCCGATCGTCCGCGATCGGCTCGTGACGAGCGCGCGCGCGGCCTGGTTCGGCCGGTACCCGAGCTCCTCGATCGCGGCCTGCACGCGCGCGAGCGTCTCGGGTCGGATGGAGGGGCTGTCGTTGAGCGCCCGCGAGACGGTCTGGTACGAGACCCCGGCGACCCGCGCGACGTCGCGGATGTTCGGGGCGCGCACGCGCTCCGGCTCGCTCGCCTGCTCAGGACTCGACACGAGACCCTTCCCATCCGGTGATGTGTACGTTCACATCAGCAGGCCCATTATGCACGCGGATGCCCGCTCGGGCGCGAGCGCCCCTCGCGTTCCCGAGGCGCTCAGCCGAGCCGCGCGAGCGACTGCCGCACGTCGGCGAGAAGATCCTCGACGTCCTCGAGCCCCACCGAGAGGCGGATCACCGCGTCCGACACCTCCAGCGCGGTGCCGCGCACGGAGGCATGGGTCATCTCGCTCGGATAGTTGACGAGCGACTCGACCCCCCCGAGCGACTCCGCGAGCGAGAAGACCTCGAGCCCCTCGGCGAAGGCGCGCGCAGCGGCGGCGCCTCCCGCGAGCTCGAGCGAGAGCATCCCGCCGAAGTCGCGCATCTGGCGCGCGGCGAGGTCGTGCCCGGGGTGCGAGGGCAGGCCCGGGTAGTAGACGCGAGTGACCGCGGCGTGCCCCTCGAGCGCGGAGGCGAGGGCGTGGGCCGACGCCGAGTGGCGATCCATGCGCACTGCGAGCGTCTTGATGCCTCGCGTGGTGAGCCACGCGTCGAGCGGGCCCGAGACGGCGCCGGCCGCGAACTGGTGGAAGCCGACCTTCTCGGCCAGCGCATCGTCCGACAGCACGACGGCGCCGCCGATGACGTCGGAATGGCCTCCGAGGTACTTCGTCGTCGAGTGCACGACGACGTCGGCGCCGAGCGCGAGCGGCTGCTGCAGGTAGGGAGTGGCGAAGGTGTTGTCGACGACGACGAGCGCGCCGGCCGCGTGCGCGACGTCGGCGAGCGCCGCGACGTCGGTGATCTTCATGAGCGGGTTCGACGGCGTCTCGAGCCACAGCACGCGCGCGCCGGTCGAGGTGAGAGCGGCGCGAACGGCCTCCAGGTCGTCGAGCTCGATGGTGGTGAGGCCGATCTGCCAGTCGCCGAAGATGCGGCGCACGAGCCGGTGGGTGCCGCCGTAGACGTCGTTGCCCATGAGCACGTGGTCGCCGGGGCGCAGAACGGCGCGCAGCAGCGCGTCCTCGGCCGCGAGGCCCGAGGCGAAGCTGAAGGCGTGGGTCGCGCCCTCGAGCGAGGCGAGCTGCCTCTGCAGCGAATCGCGGGTCGGGTTGCCCCCGCGACCGTACTCGTAGCCGCCCCGCAGAGTGCCGATGCCGTCCTGGGCATACGTCGTCGAGAAGTGCACGGGCGGGATGACCGCGCCCGTCGTCGGGTCGAACTCCTGGCCGACGTGGATGGCGCGGGTCGAGAACCCGTGGTCGTCGTGGGTCATGAAGACTCCTTCGCGAGAGCGCGCACGAGGTCGTGGCGCGTGAGCAGCCCGACGGGGTTGCCCCCGTCGAGCACGAGCAGGGTGTCGGGCTGCTGGCCGCCGGGGCCGCGCTCGTCGAAGCGGGCGCGCGCGTCGCCGAGCGACTCGTGCGCGCCGACGAGCGGCAGTCGCGGACCCATCGCCTCGGTGACGGGGCTCGCGGGGGTCACGTCTCCGGCGGCGAGCGCGCGCAGCAGGGTCCGGGCGTCGACCGTGCCGACGACCTCCCCGAGCACCGCCGGGGGCGCAGACGAGAGGACGGGCAGTGCGTGATCGTGGGCCTCGAGGGCGGCGATCGCGTCCGCGACCGACGCCGTGCGGGGCACGTGGGGCAGCGTCGCGGCGTCGGGGCGCGCGGCGTCGGCGACCGTCGGCGAGCCCTGGGCGGCGGCGAAGCCGTGGCTGCGCATCCACCGATCGTTGAAGATCTTGCCGAGGTAGCCGCGCCCGCCGTCGGGCAGCAGCACGACGACCACGTCCTCCGGTCCGAGCTCGCGCGCGACCTCGAGGGCACCGACGACCGCCATGCCGCACGAGCCGCCGACGAGCAGGCCCTCCTCGCGCGCGAGGCGCACGGTCATGTCGAACGACGCCTGGTCGCTCACGGCGACGACGCGGTCGGTCACGCTCGGGTCGTAGGCGGCGGGCCAGAAGTCCTCGCCCACCCCCTCGACGAGGTAGGGCTGGCCAGACCCGCCCGAGTAGACGCTGCCGAGGGGGTCGACGCCGACGATCTGCACGCGGCCGCTCGCGCGGTCGGCGCTGATCTCGCGCAGGAAGCGGCCGGTGCCCGTGATGGTGCCGCCCGTGCCGACGCCGGTCACGAAGTGGGTGACGCGGCCATCGGTGTCGCGCCAGATCTCCGGGCCCGTCGTCTCGTAGTGGCTCAAGGGGCCGTTGGGGTTCGCGTACTGGTTGGGCTTGAAGGCGCCCGGGATCTCGCGCGCGAGGCGGTCGGAGACCGAGTAGTACGACTCCGGGTCCTCCGGAGCGACGGCCGTCGGCGTGACGACGATCTCGGCGCCGTAGGCGGTGAGCACGTTGCGCTTGTCCTCGCCGACCTTGTCGGGCAGCACGAAGACGCAGCGGTAGCCGCGCTGCTGGGCGACGAGGGCGAGGCCCACGCCCGTGTTGCCGCTCGTCGGCTCGACGATCGTGCCGCCCGGCTTCAGCAGCCCCTCGCGCTCGGCGGCGTCGATGATGCGCGTCGCGATGCGGTCCTTCGACGAGCCGCCGGGGTTGAGGTACTCGACCTTCGCGAGCACGGTGGCCGTGATCCCCTCCGTCACTCGAGTGAGCTGCACGAGGGGCGTGTCGCCGATGAGGTCGACGACGGAGCGGGCGAACTTCATCCTGCGAGCCTACTCGCGCCGAGCATCCGGCCCCGAGGCCGCGACGGCCGCGAGTGCCGCGACCGGACCCGCTCTGACAGGAAGTCGAAAGGTGATCTGAGAGAATGGGGGCGCCCCGGCCGCGCTCTCGCGCGCGCCGACGAACCCCTCCCCTCACGGCTGGAGCCCCGAGCGTGTCGAACGACGAGAACCTCACGATCAAGCAGCAGCGCGAGAAGCGCCGCGCCGAGAAGGTCGCCGCCCTCCGCGCGAAGCAGGAGCGCGAGAAGCGCCGCAACCTCATCGCGATCGGCAGCGCCGTGGTCGGCGCCCTCGCCGTCGTCGCCATCGTCGTGTCGATCGTCGTCACGAGCGCGCAGCCGCGGCCCGAGCCGGTCGACCCCGACTCCATCGACATCGCCGGGCTGGAGACCTTCGAGGAGACCCAGGGCCTCCACGTCGAGGGCGCCGTCGACTACGACCAGACGCCTCCGGCGGGCGGCCCGCACAACGCGGCCTGGCTGAACTGCGGCATCTACGAGGAGGTCGTGCCGAACGAGAACGCCGTCCACTCCCTCGAGCACGGCGCCGTGTGGGTCACCTACGACCCCGAGGAGGTCACGGGCGACGACCTCGAGGCCCTCCGCGACGCCATGCCGAGCACGTACATCGTGCTCTCCCCGTTCGAGGGCCTCGACGCGCCCGTCGTCGCGAGCGCCTGGGGCGCCCAGGTGAAGCTCGACGGCGTCGACGACCCGCGCCTGGCCGACTTCATCACCAAGTACCGGCAGTCCCCCGACGCCCCCGAGCCCGGCGCGCTCTGCACGCAGGCCCTCGACGGGCCGGGCAAGATCGCGTAGGGAGCGATCGTGACGATCACCGATCCGGCCGCCTCACCGTTCGGGGCGGATGCCCGACCGGAGCGCGGCCCCGCCCGCGTCCGGCTGATCGTCGCCGGGGCGCTGCTCGTGCTCGTGGCGCTCGTCGCCGGCGTGCTGCTGGGGCGCGCGACGGCGCCCGCGGGCGCCGCATCCGCCCCCTCGGCGGAGAGCGCCGAGGCCGGTTTCGCCCGCGACATGCAGACGCACCACAACCAGGCCGTCGAGATGTCGATCCTGCTGCGCGACCGCACCGACGACGAGGAGCTGCGGCTGCTCGCGCTCGACATCGCGACCGCGCAGTCGCAGCAGGCCGGTCAGATGTTCGCGTGGCTGAACGTCTGGGGCGTGCCGCAGACCTCGACCGAGCCCGAGATGGCGTGGATGGCGCTGCCGACCCTCGACGGCGGCCACGACGAGCACAGCACCGCGCACATGCCGGGCGAGCCGATGCCCGGCCTCGCGACGCCGGAGCAGATGCAGGCGCTGCGCGACGCCGAGGGCCTCGAGGCCGAGAGGCTCTGGCTCGAGCTCATGATCGAGCACCACAAGGGCGGCGTCGAGATGGCCGAGGCCGTGCTCGCTCGCACCGACGACGAGCTCGTGACGCGGCTCGCGAACGGAGTGGTGCAGCTGCAGCAGAAGGAGATCGACTACATGACCGAGCTGCTCGAGGAGCGCTCGTAGCCCGCCTCGCTCAGAGCGCGTGCGGCGAGGCCTCCGCGGCCGGTCGCCCGAAGTCGGTCGACTGCTCGGCCACGAGCCGCGCGTACACGCCCCCGTGCGCGAGCAGCGCGTCGTGGGTTCCGCTCTCGACGATGCGCCCGCGATCGATGACGTGGATGACGTCGGCACCCGCGACCGTCGACAGCCGGTGCGCGATCGACACGGTCGTGCGTCCCCGCGTCGCCGAGTCGAGCGCCGCCTGCACGACGCGCTCGGAGACCGAGTCGAGCGCGCTCGTCGCCTCGTCGAGGATCAGCACCGGAGGGTCCTTCAGCAGCACCCGCGCGATCGCGATGCGCTGCTTCTCGCCGCCCGACAGCCGGTAGCCCCGCTCGCCGACGACAGTGCCGTAGCCGTCGGGGAAGGTCGCGATCGTCTCGTGGATG
Source organism: Yonghaparkia sp. Soil809 (assembly GCF_001429705.1). NCBI lineage: Bacteria > Bacillati > Actinomycetota > Actinomycetes > Micrococcales > Microbacteriaceae > Microcella > Yonghaparkia sp. Soil809. The sequence goes on along the minus strand of NZ_LMSV01000001.1, from coordinate 1,295,847 downwards.
CTCGCCGCACGGCAGGCGCGCTCGAGCTCCTCGTCCGTCGCCTCCGGCTTCGCGTACCGCAGGTTCTCGGCGATCGTCGCGTGGAAGAGGTAGGTCTCCTGGCTGACGATGCCCACCTGCGCGATGAGGCTCTCCTGCGTCAGCTCGCGCACGTCGTCGCCCGCGAACAGCACGCGACCCTCGCTCACCTCGTGCAGGCGCGGGATCAGGTACGAGATCGTCGTCTTGCCCGCACCGGACGGCCCGACGAACGCCACGAACTGGCCGGGCTCGACCGAGAAGGAGACGCGATCGAGGGTGGGCGCCTGATCGGGCGCGGCGTCCGGGTAGCGGAAGACGACATCCTCGAATCGGATGCGCCCCACCTCGCTCTCGTCGACCGCACGCGCGTCCTGCGCCTCCGAGATCGCGGGCTTCAGGTCGAGGTACTCGAAGATGCGCGCGAACAGGGCGCCCGAGGTCTGGAGGTCCAGGGCGACCCGCATGAGGCCGAGCAGCGGGAAGGTGAGTCGGGCCTGCACCGTCGTGAACGCGACGAGCGTGCCGGCGGTGACCGCGACATCCGCCTGCAGCAGCCACGCCGCGACGAGGTAGATGATCGCGGGGATCACGCTGAGGAACACGTTGACCATCGCGAAGAACCACTGGCCGCTCATCTGCAGCTGCACCTGCAGGCCGCGCTGGGTCTCGTTCTCGTCCGCGTAGCGGTCGACCTCGGCGTGCTGACGGAAGAAGCTCTTCGCGAGCATGATGCCCGAGACGCTCAGGGCCTCCTGCGTGATCGCGGTCATGTCGCTCAGCGACTCCTGCGTCTTCGTCGCGATGCGCGCGCGCACCTGGCCGACGCGCTGCTGCGCCGCGATGAGCAGGGGCAGCAGGATGACCGCCGCGAGCGTCAGCTGCCAGCTCAGCAGCAGCATCGCGACGAGCGCGGCGAGCACCGTGACCGTGTTGCCGATGACGCTCGAGACGGTGTTGCTCAGCACGCTCGCGACGCCGCCGACGTCGTTCTGCAGCCGCGACTGGATCACGCCGGTCTTCGTGCGGGTGAAGAAGGCGAGCTCCATGCGCTGGAGGTGGTCGAAGAGGGTCACGCGCAGCTGCGCCATGACGGCGTTGCCGACGCTCGCCGTCAGGTAGGTCTGGGCGATGCCGAGCCCGGCGCTCGCGACCCAGAGCACGAGCATGAGGCCGACGATGCGCAGCAGCACCGGCACGTTCGGCTCCCCCTCGGGCGGGAACAGCCCGACGTCGAAGGCCTGCTGCGTCAGCAGGGGCGGCAGCACGCTGAGGCCGGCGCTGACCAGCACGAGCGCGATCGTGAGCGCGAGGCGCGACCGGTGCGGGGCGAACAGCCGCGCGATCCGCGGCAGCAGATCCGGGATGCGCGGGGCGTCTGCGTTGGCCGCACGCTGCGCGGCGACGTCGCCGCTCGAGATGCGCGTCCGCGCCTTGCCGTAGCGGCCGACAGTGCCCGACCCGGGCGAGGGATTGCTCACCTCGCGAGCCTAGAGCGGCACCCCCGACAGCGCGCAGGGAGGCGGCGCGGCCCTGAGCGAACAGCGGGCGCCCCGCGCGCGATGGCGACGGATGCCCGGGGCGCGACCGCGGGAATCCCCCGCTCGCGACGGCGCCCCCGGGAGTCTCCTCCCGGGGGCGCCGTCCGAGCTCGGTCTCTCGGCCGCTAGCCCTTCGTCGAGCCGGCCAGGAGGCCGCGCACGAAGTAGCGCTGGAGGCTGAAGAACACGATGAGCGGGATCACGAGCGAGATGAACGCCGCGGCGGGCAGTCGCTCCTGGTTGCGCCCGAAGTTGCCGACGAGCTCGGCCAGTCGTTGCGTCAGTGGCGCGACGTCGGCGGTGCCCCCGGAGAACACGAGGGCGACGAGCAGGTCGTTCCAGACCCACAGGAACTGGAAGATGCCGATCGAGGCGAGCGCCGGGAGCGACAGCGGGATGATGATCCGGAAGAAGATCTGCGTGTGGTTCGCGCCGTCGACGCGCGCCGCCTCGATCACCTCGCCGGGGATCTCCGAGATGAAATTGTGCATCAGGAAGATCGTCAGCGGCAGGCCGAAGATCGTGTGCGCGATCCACACTGCGGGGAACGTGCCGCTGATGCCCAGGACGCTCGAGAAGATCTGCAGGAGCGGGATGAGCGCCATCTGCAGCGGCACGATCTGCAGGGCGAAGATGAGCACGAAGATCGCGCCCGAGCCCTTGAACTTGATCCACGCGAACGCGTACGCGGCCATCGTGGCGAGGATGATCGGGAACAGCGCCGCCGGCACCGCGATGATGATCGAGTTCACGAAGTACGAGCCGAGGTTCGCCGAGCTCGCGCCCTGGGTGGTGAGCACGTCGGCGTAGTTCTCGAGCGTGAAGCTCGGGCTGACGAACATGTTCCACCAGCCGTTGGTGCGGATCTCCTCCGGCGTGCGGAACGAGCTCACCAGGAGGCCGAAGGTCGGAATCGTCCAGATCACGGCGATGATGACGGCGGCGATCGTCGCGCCGGGCGAGGTCAGGCTCTGCTTGGCCTTGGATGCCCGGCTCGGCCTGGCGGCGCGGGGATCGTTCTTCTGGCCGAGCGGGCGGTCGAGCTTCGCCTCGGCCTTGTCGGTGATGTCGGTCATCGGATCTCCTTCTGCTTCCGCATCACGCGCACGTTGTAGACGACGATCGGCAGGACCATGAGGAACAGGATCACCGCGAGGGCCGAACCGTAACCGAACTCGTTGCGGTTGAAGGCCTGCGTGTACATCTCGTTGGCGACGACCGAGGTATCGAAATTTCCGCCGGTCATCGAGCGGACGATGTCGAACACCTTCAGGGTGGCGATCGAGATCGTGGTGATGACGACGACGAGCGTGCCGCGGATGCCGGGCAGCGTCACGTTGCGGAACTGCTGCCACGCGTTCGCGCCGTCCAGTCGCGCGGCCTCGATGATCTCGACCGGCACGCCCTTGATCGCGGCCGAGAGGAGGACCATCGCGAAACCGGTCTGGATCCAGACCATGACGACGATGAGGAAGAAGGTGTTCCACGGCGAGTTCACGAGGAACTGCTGGGGCTGACCGCCGAACCAGACGATGATCTGGTTGAGCAGACCGATCTGCTCGGCGAAGCCGACCTCGCGGAACTCGTACATGAAGCGCCAGATGATGCCGGCGCCGACGAACGAGATCGCCATCGGCATGAAGACGAGCGATTTCAGGACCTTCTCGCCCTTGGACTTGTCGATGAAGATCGCGTAGGCGAGGCCGATGATCGTCGACAGGGTCGGCACGAGAGCGACCCACACGAGCGTGTTGCCGAGCGTCAGCAGGATGTCGGGCTGAGTGAACATCCAGACGAAGTTGTCGAGACCGACGAACTCGTTGCCGGTGCGGTCGTAGAACGCCAGGAGCGTCGTGCGGACCGCGGGGTAGATCAGGCCGATGGCGAGAAGGATGAGCGCCGGTGCCACGAAGGCCAGCAGCTGCCAGAAGTCCCGCCCCTTCTTGGGGGCCCGATCGGCGAGGAAGAGAATGATTCCGATGACCGCCGCGAACACGGCGAGGCCGAGGAGCATGAGTCCGAACTTCTCGAAGAGATCGGACCAGAACGGCGCTAAACCTCTCATGCGGTGAACCTCCATTGGTTTGACGTCACGCTACCTGAAGAACCGGCCCACCAGACGAGGGATCGTCTGATGGGCCGGTCTCAGTGATGGTTCAGCCGAGCGGTTACGGGAAGGTGCTGTCGATCGCCGACGTCACGTCCTCGGTGGAGGCTCCACCGACCCAGTCGACCATGCCGGTCCAGAACGAGCTGGTGCCGACGGCGGCGGGCATGAGGTCAGAGGCGTCGAAGCGGAACACCGTGTCCTCGCCCTGGAGGATCTCGATCGACTGGCGAGCGAGGTCGGACTTGGCGTTAGCGGGGTCGAGACCCTTGTTCGCCGAGATCACGCCGCCGAGGGAGATGCGGTTGTTCGCCCAGACGTCGCTCGAGAGGTAGGCCTGCACCGCGCCCGTCGCCTCGTTGTCGTTGAACGCGGCGACGAACTCGCCACCACCGGTGACGGCTGCGCCGTCGCCCTCGTTGATCGGAGGAGTGATGAACGCCCAGACGTCGCCGTCAGGAGCGACCTCGACGCCCTCGCCCCACTGGGCCTCGTAGAAGGAGGCCTGGTGGTGCAGCGAGCAGTTGCCGTCGAGGATCGCCAGACCGGCGTCCTGGAAGGTGGTGGTGACGATGGAGTTCACGCCACCGAAGCCGCCGTTGACGAAGTCGGGGTTGAGGATGATCTCGCCGACGAGGTCGAAGGCCTCCTGGATCTCGGGGCTCGCGAAGTCGAGCTCACCGGCGACCCACTGGTCGTATGCCTCGGGGCCCGCGGTGCGGAGGACGAGGTCCTCCACCCAGTCGGTGCCGACCCAACCGGTCGCGTCGCCCGAGCCGAAGCCGACGCACCAGGGGCGGTACGGGCCCTCGTTGCGCTCGGTCATCTGCTCGGTGAGGCTGATGAGCTCGTCGTACGTGGCCGGGACCTCGTAGCCGTTCTCCTCGAAGTCCGACGGCGAGTACCAGACGTAGCCCTTGACGCTCGCCATGAGCGGAGCGGCGTAGAACTCGCCGTCGACGGTGCCGTAGCCCTTCCAGGACTCGCTCCAGAACTCGTCCACGTTCGCCTCGACGGCGTCCGGCGCCGGCACGACGTAGCCGTCGGCGATGAGGCGCTGGAGGAGACCCGGCTGCGGGATGATCATGAGGTCGGGCGCGTCGCCGGCCTGAGCGCGGACGTTGATCTGCGTCTCGGCCTCCTGCGTGCCGTTGTACTCGATCTCGATGCCCGTGCAGGCCTCGAAGTCGGACCAGGAGGTGACGAGGTTGTCGGCCTCGACGTCGATGATCGTCGCGTAGATCTCGACGGTCTCGCCCTCGAACTGGCCGTAGGCCTCGTAGTCGGCGCAGTCGGCGTTGCCGCCGTCGGGGCCGCCGGCTCCGGGCTCGTCGGCCGCGCAGCCCGCGAGCACGAGGCTGAGGGCACCGATTGCCGCTGCCGGCGCGATGAGCCGGCGTCGGAGGGTGGAACTCATGTGTTTCCTCCTCATTGAGGGTAAAACAGCGCTCCGGGGGTGGCGCGCCGCACTGGGTGGTAGATGGTGCGTGGTAGGTGGTGCTGTTCTGCAGGTGGTGCAGGGTGGAACGTGCTGCGCCGAGCGACATGATCCGCCACATCGGGAACCGGTTCCAGGAGTCACCGTATGTCACGTCGCGGTGCGCCGCAACAGTGGTTACGGGGGCTGTTACACGAACGTTGCGGAACGCTCGGGAATCTCCCTGACTTCTCGGTGGGGAATCGCGCGGCGATACCGTTTCCACCTGGCACCGGTTCCACAGGGGCGGGCATCCGGCTACACTGACGCTTCGACGGCCCTGCACCGCTCGTGATCCGTGCCACACCGCACGATCTGCCCGCATCGGCCGGTCCAATGGAGGACGGAGCAGCATGAGCATCCTGGCCGACGTCGCGCGCATCGCGGGCGTGTCGAAATCGACGGCCTCGCGCGCGCTCTCGGGCCGCGGATACGTGTCGGAGGACACCCGCCTCAAGGTCGAGCAGGCCGCCGCCGAGCTGGGCTACGTCGTCTCCACCGCCGCGGCGAGCCTCGTCACCGGTCGCACGCGCAACGTCGGCGTGGTCATCCCCTACATCAACCGCTGGTACTTCGGCGAGGTGCTCGAGGGCATCGAGGCCTCCCTCATCCAGGCCGGCTACGACCTGACGCTCTACCGCCTGTCGAGCGACGCCGATCTGCGTCGCCGTGTCTTCGACTACTTCCTCGTCCGCAAGCGCGTCGACGCCGTCATCTCGGTCGCGATCGCGCTGAGCCCGCACGAGGTGCACATGCTCCAGGCGCTGGGGAAGCCGCTCGTCGGAATCGGCGGACTCATCCCGGGCATCCCCTCGCTCTCGATCGACGACGTCGAGACGGCGCGCCTGGCGACCGAGCACCTCATCAGCCTCGGGCATCGCCGCATCATGCACATCGGCGGAGACCAGCACGAGCAGATGGACTTCCGCGTCCACTCGCAGCGCTACGTCGGGTTCGAGCGCGCCCTCCGCGAGGCGGGCATCACGCTCGAGGACGGCTTCCGCGACGCCGAGTTCTCCATCCAGGGCGGGCACGCCGCGGGGCTCGCGGTGCTCGGCGACCCGCGTACGCGCCCGACCGCCATCTTCGCGGGATGCGACGAGATCGCGATCGGCATCATGGTCGCGGCCCGACAGCTCGGCATCGCGATCCCGCAGGAGCTGTCGGTCATCGGCATCGACGGGCACCCTCTCGCCGAGACGTTCGGCCTGACCACGGTCGTGCAGCAGCCCGGCGATCAGGGCGCGCGCGCGGTCGAGCTCCTGCTCGGGCAGCTGGACGCGACGCCCGAGGCTCCGCCGTCGGAGCACATCGTGCTGCCGACGACGCTGAGCGTGCGCACGAGCACGGCGGCACGGCGCGAGTCGCCCGTCACGACCGGGTAGCTCGCCCGCGCACCCGAGACACCCACTCGCGGGCGCCGCGCCGCGCCGCCCCTCGCCGCCCCTCGCCGCCCCGCCGCGCGCATGCGGAGCGTGCACGTTCTCCGGAGTTCTGGTTCCACGGGTCGCGCTGGTGCGGGATCGCCGACCCGCAGGAGCCGAAACTCCGGAGGACGTGCACGCCACGGGTCGGCGACGTGCCGACGGCGCGCGCGTCTCCCCGCTTCGGGCGGATCGTGCGGGATCGCGGCGTCCGGAGCGCTCTGATCAATACGAGTCGCGCGGCAGCGGCGGGGCGGGAGCACGAGCACGGGGGCACGGCGCGAGTCGCCCGTCGCGACCGGCGCGCTCGCCCGCGCCGGGGTCGAACCGCGCGCACCCCGCGCCGAGCATCCACCGCCCCCGGGAACGCGAACGAGGCGCCGCCCCCCTCAGGGAGCGACGCCTCGTGAACCCGGCGAGCCGGGCGGGAACTACTTGAGGGTGACGGTGGCGCCGGCCTCTTCGAGCTGGGCCTTGGCCTTCTCGGCCGTCTCCTTGTTGGCGCCCTCGATGACGGTCGCCGGGGCGCCGTCCACGAGCGCCTTGGCCTCGCCGAGGCCGAGGCTCGTGAGCGCGCGGACCTCCTTGATGACCTGGATCTTCTTCTCGCCGGCGGCCTCGAGGACGACGTCGAAGCTGTCCTTCTCCTCGACCTCCTCGGCGGCGGCGGCGGGGCCGGCGGCGGCGGCGACCGCGACGGGCGCGGCGGCGGTGACCTCGAAGACCTCTTCGAACTTCTTGACGAACTCGCTGAGCTCGATGAGCGAGAGCTCCTTGAACGCCTCGATGAGCTCGTCGGTGGTGAGCTTGGCCATGATTTTCTCCTTAGTGGTTGGTACTCGTCGTGAACCGGCGGGCTGAGATCAGCTGCCGGACTCCTGCTTCTGCCGCAGCGCGTCAACCGCGCGTGCGGCCTGCGCCAGCGGCGCGTTGAACATGTACGCGGCGCCGAACAGCGAAGCCTTGACGGCACCGGCGAGCTTCGCCAGCACCACCTCACGGCTCTCGAGCTCAGCGAGCTTCATGACCTCGGATGCGTCGAGCGGCTTACCGTCGAAGTAGCCGCCCTTCACCACGAGGTTGGGGTTTGCCTTGGCAAAGTCGCGCAGAGCCTTCGCGACGGTGACTGCGTCACCGCTCACGAATGCGATCGCGGAGGGGCCGGCGAGCATGTCATCGAGCGAGTCGATGCCTGCCTGGTTGGCCGCGATCTTGGTCAGCGTGTTCTTCACCACGGCGTACGACGCGTCTGCAGCGATGTTCGTGCGCAGCGTCTTCAGCTGCGCCACCGTGAGACCGCGGTACTCGGTCAGCAGAACGGCGGTCGAGCTGCGGAAGAGTTCCGCGAGCTCGGCGACCGTTGCTTCCTTGTTCGCCATGGTGCTCCTCTAGTTGTCGTTGGTGTTGCCCACGACCACCGGAGCCCGGCTCGAATGACGAAAGCTCCGGCGCACGCGCACGGAGCTTCTTCGCCCCCCTCGATCAGACGGGAGGAGCGGATCTGTTCTGTGTCACCTGCGCGGGCCCCCGTCTCTCCGTCAGGAGAGGCGAGCCTTCGATCAGCGGTTCTGCTCGCTCACGCAGGCAGGCACGCCGATGACCAGCGGTCTTTGGCAGAGGCCAGGCTACGCGACGCGGGGCTCCGCGAGCAAATCGAGCCGGGCATCCGCCCTGCACGTGCGATGAGCGGCGCGGCTCAGACGTGATCGAGCCACGAGTGCTGCGGCGCGTAGCCGAGCTCGGCGCGCGCCTTCTCGATCGACAGCAGTGTCTCGCGGCCGGCCACGGGGCGGGCGAGCTCGACACCCGGGAACTCCTCGGCGAGGAGCTCCGCGCTGTCGCGGCGCATGACGGTGTCGGCCGCGGCGATGATGTACGTCTCGTAACCGGTGCGCTCGGTGAGCAGCGCGCGCTCGATCGCGTGGGCGCCATCGCGGCGGTCGATGTAGCCCCAGAGGTTCCAGCGGCGCACGCTCGCGTCGTCCTGCCAGGTCTCGAACTCCGCGTAGTCCTCCGGCGCCATGACGTTGCTGAACCGGAGCCCCGTGATGGTCAGACCCGGTTCGACGCGCATGATCTTCCGCGCGAGCTCCTCCTCGAGGTGCTTGCCGATCGCGTACATGAAGTTGGGGCGGGTCTCGGCGACCTCGTCGATCGGCGCGTACGGCGGCGCCTCGGTCAGCGGCAGCCCGAGCAGCGTCTCGCTCGACGCGTGCACGATGCGCGGCACCCCCGCGCGACGGGCGGCCTGCACGACGTTGATCGTGATGGCGAGGTTGCTCTGGATGAGCGCCGTATCGGGGCGGATGCCCGGCGCGGGCGTCGCGGCGAGGTGCACGATCGCGTCGAGGCCGTTCACGCGCTCCTCCACGCCCGCGACCGCGTCGGCGACCTGCCCGTAGTCGGTCAGGTCGATCTGCACGAAGTCGGACCCCCGGGCCCCGGTCGCGTCGAAGCCGATGACGTCGTGCCCCGCCTCGCGGAGGTGGTCGACGGCCGCCTGGCCGAGCTTGCCGGAGGACCCCGTGACAGCGATGCGCATGAGGTCAGGCTAGTCGGCGGGTCGGGGCGCAGCCTGGGCGGCGGGTGCGGCGGCGGGCTGCGCGGCGAGCGGCAGACTGATCGTGAAGACCGTCTCGCCCGGCTTCGACGCGACCGTCACTCGGCCGCGGTGCGCGGCGACGACGCCCGACACGATCGCGAGGCCGAGACCGGTCGAGCCGGTCGCGCGCGACCGCGAGGTGTCGGCGCGCGCGAACCGCTCGAACAGCACGGGCCGGATGTCGTCGGGGATGCCCGGTCCCGTGTCCGTGATCGTCACGATCGCGCGCCCCTCCAGCGACCCCAGGGCCGCGGTCACCCGCGTGCCCTCCGGCGTGTGGATGCGCGCGTTGGCGAGCAGATTCGCGACGACCTGATGGAGTCGATGCTCGTCGCCCTCGACGATCACGGGAGTCTCCGGCACGCGCACCACCCAGTCGTGCGCGGAGCTCGTGGCGCGCGCGTCGGCGACGGCGTCGACGAGCACCCGGCCGAGGTCGACGGGGTCGCGGCGCAGCTCGCGGCCCTCGTCGAGGCGCGCGAGCAGCAGCAGGTCGTCGACGAGGGCGGTCATGCGCACCGACTCCGACTCGATGCGGCTGAGCGCGTGCGTGATGTCCTCCGGGAGCCGGTGGCCGCTGCGACGGGTGAGCTCGCTGTAGCCGCGGATCGCGGCGAGCGGCGTGCGCAGCTCGTGACTCGCGTCGGCGACGAAGCGCCGCACCTTCTCCTCGCTCGCCTGCCGGGCGTCGAAGGCCGACTGCACGTGCTCGAGCATGCGCGTGAACGCCGCGCCGAGCTGGCCGACCTCCGTGTCGGGGTCGGTGTCGAGCTCGGGGAGCCGGTCGGCGAGGGCGACCGTGCCGCGGTCGAGCGGCAGCTCGGTGACGCGCGTGGCGCTCTCGCGCACGCGGGTGAGCGGGCGCAGGGCGACGCGGGCGACTTCGCGGCCGAGCACGCCGGCGACGACGAGGATGCCGGCGAGCACCGCGGTGATCACCGCTCCGAGGCGGGCCGTCGTCGACTGCACCTCGCGCGTGGACAGGCCGACGATGAGGGCGCTGTCGGCGTCGAGGCGGTCGGCGATGACGCGGAACTCGCCGAGCCCGCTGCCGAGCCGGATCGTGCGCGGGGAGTCGAGGGGGAGCTCGGCGAGGACGCGACGCTGCGCGGTCGTCAGCTCGCGGACATCCGCATCGGTGTCGAGATAGGCGGCGGCGATCGTGCCGTCGGCGTCGACGATGCCGACGAGCGAGTCGACGGGGATCCCGGGACGATCGAGCCCGACCCCGGGGCCGCGGCCGCTGCCCGCTCCGAGCGTGTTCTCGACTCGGGCGGAGGTCAGCCGGAGCTCCTCGTCGAGCTGGTCGAGGAGGTTCGCGCGGAGGAGGATGACGCTGAGGACGCCGATCGCGAGGGTCGCGAGCGTCAGCAGGGCGAGGATTCCCGCCACGAGCCGCTTCTGCAGCGACCACGACTGCACCATCAGGTGGCCGGTTTGATCATGTAGCCCACGCCGCGCACTGTGTGGATCATCGCCGGGCCGAGCGTGTCGATCTTCTTGCGCAGGTAGGAGATGTAGATCTCGACGATGCTCGAGCGGCCGCCGAAGTCGTAGCTCCAGACCCGGTCGAGGATCTGCGCCTTCGACAGCACGCGGCGCGGGTTGCGCATGAGGTAGCGCAGGAGCTCGAACTCGGTCGCGGTGAGCTCGATCTCGGTGTCGCCGCGGCGCACCTCGTAGCTCTCCTCGTTGAGGACGAGGTCGCCGACGTGGATCTCGGGGTCGGGCCGCTCGCTGACCACCATCGCGCTGCGGCGGATGAGGCCGCGCAGTCGCGCCACGAGCTCCTCGAGGCTGAACGGCTTCGTGACGTAGTCGTCGCCGCCCGCGGTCAGGCCGACCACGCGGTCATCGACCGCGTCCTTCGCGGTGAGGAACAGGACAGGCACATCGCGGCCGTCGGCCCGCAGGCGGCGCAGGACCTCGAGACCGTCGATGTCGGGGAGCATGATGTCGAGCACGACGACATCGGGGGCGAACTCGCGACCCTGCTTGACGGCGTCGGCCCCCGTCAGGGCGGTGCGGACCTCCCAGCCCTCGTACCGGAGGGCCATCGAGACGAGGTCGGCGAGCGAGGGCTCGTCATCGACGACGAGGGCCCGGATCGCGGACCCGTCGGGGTGGGTGAGGCGGGGAGCGGCAGGGGTCTCATCAACGGCCATGCCTCTAGTCTGCGGAATCTCCTATGAGCCTCCTTTGAAGCGGCCCTGCGGCGCGGGCGAGCCCCACCACGACGAGCCAGCCGATGCCGACCGTCGTCGCCACGAGCTCGAGATGGCTGCCGAACGCCGCATTCCACCGCGCGAGCGACAGCAGGCCGCCCGCCGCGGCGATCGCGCCGACGGCGAGCGCCATCCCAAGCGACAGTCGCGCGATCGTGCGGTGGCCGGGCGCGAACGCGACCTGCAGCATCGCCCAGCACGCGGCCGCGAACGCCAGGACGGCGGCGAGCGTGTGCGTGAAGTCCTGCACCGTGAAGGTGTCGCCCACCGGAAGCGGGCACCCGGCGGTGCAGGGCACGTTCGCGGCGACGAAGAATCCGAGGCACGAGAGCGCGAGGCTGAGCGCGGGGGTTCCCCGGCGGAGGATCGGGGTGCGCGCGCGCAGGTCGCGCACCGCCCACGCGACGAGCACTCCGCCCGCGACGAGCAGGAGCAGAGCGAGGCGGAAGGCCTCGGCCGTGGGCTCGCCGAGCGCGCCGAGCTCGCTGACGTAGAGCTCGCGCGGGACGGTGAGCCGGGCGGCCCAGATGATGACGAGCGAGGCGAGCACGAGAAGCGACCCGACGACGGAGAGCGCGGCATCGCGCCGACGAGCGGGGATCATGCGGGCAACGCTACGACGCGGGTGGCGGGGAGGGCCAGGCCTCGACGGGCCGGCGCGGAGCATCCGCCGCATCGATGCCGCGACCCAGCCGCGACCGCGAGATGCGGATCACGCCGGCGCCCACGAGACCGATCACGGCGGCGATGAGGATGACGTAGAACGCGACCGAGAGGTAGCCGTTCGGCGAGTTCGTCGGGTCGAGGAACGGGTACGGGTAGTAGGGCCCGTCGCGCAGCGGGTCGTAGGTGAGCGGGCCGCGCACGAGCGTGTACACCGCCCAGACGATCGGAAAGGCGACGATCGCCCAGAGGGCGCGCCACTCCATGCGCGGGCGACCCGGGCCGAAGAGCCAGTCGATGAGCAGGTACAGCGGGCCCCACACGTGCAGCACCTCGTTCGACCACGCGAGCGTCGCGCCCTGATCGAGCTCGATGTTGCGCAGCAGCAGGTTGTAGACGATGCCGGTCGTCACCATGTAGGCCGTGACGGATGCCCGCAGCACCGTGAACCAGCCGCGCTCGGTGCGCAGCAGCTGGAACCCCAGCGCCATCACGAGCACGACCGTCGCGGCGATGTTCGACTCGATCGTGAAGAAGCTGGCGAAGTTGACGAGCCGGAAGGGAACGTCGGTGAGCCCCTGGTCGGCCCAGAAGTTCAGCGAGGTGACCAGCTGGGCGACGACCGCGCCGCAGATGGCGAGCGCCCCGACGACGCGGAGCAGGAGGAACGCGGCAGTCATGGAGCCCTTTCGGCACGAGAGTCTCGATCAGGCTAGAGCCGTGGGTGCCTCTCGATGCCGCGTATCGGCTGGGAACGCGGAAGGCCCCGCCGAAGCGGGGCCTTCGCGTCGATGCGCCGCAGCAGCGGCGGCGCATCGAGGAACTCAGAGCGCGTTGACGTCGAGCGGGATGCCCGGGCCGAAGGTCGTCGAGAGCGAGCCCTTCTGCACGTAGCGGCCCTTCGAGCTCGACGGCTTGAGGCGCAGGACCTCGTCGAGCGCGGCGCGGAGGTTCTCGTTGAGCTGGTCCTCGCTGAACGCGGTCTTGCCGATGATGAAGTGCACGTTGGCGTGCTTGTCGACGCGGAACTCGATCTTTCCGCCCTTGATGTCGGTGACGGCCTTCGCGACGTCGGGCGTCACGGTGCCCGTCTTCGGGTTCGGCATGAGGCCTCGGGGGCCGAGCACCTTGCCGAGACGACCGACCTGGCCCATGAGCTCGGGGGTCGAGACCGCCGAGTCGAAGGCGGTGTAGCCGCCGGCGACCTTCTCGATGAGCTCGGCGCCGCCGACCTCATCGGCACCCGCGGCGATCGCGGCCTCGGCCGCGGGGCCCGTCGCGAAGACGATGACGCGCGCGGTCTTACCGGTGCCGTGGGGCAGGTTGACGGTGCCGCGCACCATCTGGTCTGCCTTGCGGGGGTCGACGCCGAGCTTCAGGGCGACCTCGACGGTCGCGTTGAAGTTCTTGGAGCCCGTCTCACGGGCGACCGAGACGGCCTCCGTGGGGGTGTAGTACTTGCCGGCCTCGAGCTTCTCGGCCGCGGCCCGGTAGGCCTTGGACTTCTGTGCCATGTTGTGTCTCCTGTGCTGAGTTCGCGGTGAATCGTGAGCCTGGCTGGCTCTCCCGCTGAGTGGGAAGGGGGAAGGCGGGCGCTTACTGCTCGACCGTGATGCCCATGGAGCGGGCGGTGCCGGCGATGATCTTCGCCGCGGCGTCGATGTCGTTGGCGTTGAGGTCGGCCTGCTTCTGCTCGGCGATCGCGCGCACCTGCTCCTTGGTGAGCTTGGCCACCTTCACGGTGTGCGGCGTCGACGAGCCCTTCTGCACGCCCGCGGCCTTCTTGATGAGCTCGGCCGCCGGCGGGGTCTTCAGGATGAACGTGAACGAGCGGTCCTCGTAGACCGTGATCTCGACGGGGATGACGTTGCCGCGCTGCGACTCGGTCGCGGCGTTGTACGCCTTGCAGAACTCCATGATGTTCACGCCGTGCTGACCGAGCGCCGGACCGATCGGCGGGGCGGGGTTCGCCGCGCCGGCGTTGATCTGCAGCTTGATCAGGCCCGTGACCTTCTTCTTCGGTGCCATTTCTTCTTCCTTCGTGTCGTGCGGCGGCCGGGTGGCCGACGCGCTCCCGCCTGCTCGGCGAATCCGAGCCGCGGTGAACTGGGGGGCCCGAGGGCCCAGGGGATCTTAGAGCTTGGTGACCTGGTCGAAGCTGAGCTCGACCGGGGTCTCGCGCTCGAACAGCGACACGAGCACGATGAGCTTGCCGCTCTCGGCCTTGATCTCGCTGATCGTGCCGGGGAGGCCCGCGAACGAGCCCTCCTTGATCGTGATCGTCTCGCCGGCCTCGAAGTCGATCTCGGCGGGGATCGAGCGCGCGGTGGTCGCGCCGCCCTTCGCGGCACCCGCCTTCGCGGGCGCCTCGGCGATCTGCACGGTCGACTTCAGCATGTTGAAGGCCTCATCGAAGCGCAGCGGCGTCGGGTTGTGGGCGTTGCCCACGAAGCCGGTGACGCCGGGCGTGTGGCGCACGACCGACCAGCTGTCCTCGTTGAGGTCCATGCGGACGAGCACGTAGCTGGGGATCCGGACGCGGTTGACGAGCTTCCGCTGGCCGTTCTTGATCTCGACCACGTCCTCCATGGGGACCTGCACCTCGTGGATGCTCTCCTCCATGTTCATGGAGACGCGGCGGTTCTCGATGTTCGACTTCACGCGCTTCTCGAAGCCCGCGTACGAGTGCACGACGTACCACTTGCCGGGCTTGACGCGCAGCTCGCGCTTGAACTCGTCGTAGGGGTCGACCTCGACCGGCTCCTCGTCGGCGGCCTCCGCGGCGTCGTCCTCCGCCTCGTCCTCGGTCGCCTCGGCGGCGGCCTCGGCCTCGTCGGCGGAGTCGATGTCGAGGGCGTCCTCGACGATCGCGTCGGCCTCGGGGTCGACGGCGGTCTCGAGCGCGTCGAACAGGTCGGACAGGTCGGGCTCGTCCTCGTCCACGATGTGCATCGCGGAGCGCTCGGCGGCGTCGGCCGAGTGCTCGTCGGCCTCGAGGGTGTTGCCCTCCTGCGCCTCGTCCTCCTCGGAGGACTGCTCGGCAGCGGTCGCGAGGTCGATGTCGCGGCGGTGGTCGTCGGTCACTGGATCTCTTTCCGTTGGCAGTACTGGGCCGGTGCGGCTGGTGGAGCGGTTCGGGGCAGGGGCGCTAGCCGCCCGTGACGGCCGATCCGTCGCCGAAGACGAACGACACCACCCACCCGAACACGAGGTCGAGGCCCGAGACGAGCGCCATCATGATGATCACGAACACGAGCACGACCAGGGTGTAGGTGATGAGCTCGCGCCGGGTCGGAGTGACGACCTTGCCGAGCTCGTTGAACACCTGACGGATGAACAGCGCGATGCGGCCGAAGGGTCCGCGCTTCTCGGCGCGGTCCTTCCTGGCGTTCTCGACGATGTCCTCGTTGGGCTCGTCGACCACGTTTCTTGCCACGTTCACACTGCCTTCCGACTGTCGTCGGGCTCTGAGGAGCCCGTATCACCGAGACCGGGGCGTTCCCGTACGGGAGCGCCCCGAGCCCGATCGATCTGCAGGGCGGACAGGACTCGAACCTGCAACCTGCGGTTTTGGAGACCGCTGCTCTACCAATTGAGCCACCGCCCTCGGCGTGGTCGAACTCGGGCATGCTTCACCGCGGTCGGGTTCCGGGGGATTCGCCAGAATGACGGCGCGGCAAAGCTTGGCAGAGTTCAACTACCTCGACCAGTGTAGGTGACGCTCCGGGGCGAGTCCAGCCGAGGCCCGAGCCGGGCATCCGCGCCCTCGTTCGAGACGAGCGCTCGGGGCCCGTGAGCGCTTCGCGCGGGGCGGATGCCCGCCCGTAGACTTCCCGTCGTGACCGCAGACCCCTCCCGCATCTCCGCTCGCATCGCCGCGATCGCCGAATCCGCGACCCTCAAGGTCGACGCGAAGGCCAAGGCCCTCAAGGCCGCCGGCCGGCCCGTCATCTCGTACGCCGCCGGCGAGCCCGACTTCGCGACGCCCGACCACATCGTCGAGGCCGCCGTCGCCGCCGCGCGCGACCCGAGGAACCACCGCTACACGCCCGCCGCGGGCCTGCCCGAGCTGCGCGAGGCGGTCGCCGAGAAGACGCTGCGCGACTCGGGCCTCGAGGTGAGCGCGAGCCGCGTCATCATCACCAACGGCGGCAAGCAGGCCGTCTTCCAGGCCTTCGCGACGATCGTCGGCGACGGCGACGAGGTTCTGCTGCCCGCCCCGTACTGGACGACCTACCCCGAGGTCGTGCGCCTCGCGGGCGGCGTGCCCGTCGAGGTCTTCGCCGGCAGCGACCAGAACTACCTGGTCACGGTCGAGCAGCTCGAGGCGGCGCGCACCCCCCGCACGAAGGTGCTGCAGTTCGTGAGCCCCTCGAACCCCACCGGCTCGGTCTACAGCCCCGAGCAGACGCGCGCGATCGGCGAGTGGGCGCTCGAGCACGGCATCTGGGTCATCACCGACGAGATCTACCAGGCGCTCACCTACGACGGCGAGCGCGCGATCTCGATCGTCGAGGCCGTGCCCGGGCTCGCGGACACGACCATCCTCGTCAACGGCGTCGCGAAGACCTACGCGATGACCGGATGGCGCGTGGGCTGGATGGTCGGCCCGACGGACGCGATCGCCGCGGCCTCCAACCTGCAATCGCACCTCTCCTCCAACGTCGCGAACGTGTCGCAGCGCGCCGCCCTCGCGGCCCTCACGGGACCGCAGGACGCGGTCGTGACGATGCGCGAGGCGTTCGACCGCCGGCGGAGGGTCGCGGTCGCCGAGCTCAACCGGATCCCCGGCATGGTCACGCCGACGCCGACGGGCGCGTTCTACGTCTACCCCGACGTCACGGGCCTCCTCGGCTGCGAGTGGGGCGGGGTGACGCCGACGTCGTCGCTCGAGCTCGCCGACCTCATCCTGGAGCAGGCGGAGGTCGCCGCGGTGCCCGGCGAGGCGTTCGGCCCGAGCGGCTATCTGCGCTTCAGCTACGCGCTCGGCGACGACGACCTGCTGGCGGGCATCCAGCGGCTGCAGTCGCTCTTCGGCACGCGCGACTAGGCGGGGTCGGGCCCGCCGCCGGCGGCGGCGCCGGCCCCGTGGGGATGCTGCCCGCTCGACGAGAACGGCCCCGCACGATGATCGTGCGGGGCCGTTCTCGTTCCGCGCGGCTGCCGGTGCAGCGGCGAGTGCAGCTACTTCGCGGCGGCGTACGCCTCGCGGATCTCGGCGGCGATGCGGCCGCGGTCGCCGACGGGGTAGCCGTTGGCCTGCGCCCACTCGCGGATCGCCTGCGTCTCGGCGCTGCTGCCGGCCGAGGCGCGCTTGCGGCCCGGGGCCTTCGCCGCGGGGGCGGCGGCGCGGGCCGAGCTCGCGGAGCGGGCCTTGGCGATGAACGGCGCGAGCGCGCTGCGGAGCTGCTCGGCGTTCGCGTTCGTGAGGTCGATCTCGTAGTGCCTGCCGTCGAGGCCGAACGAGACGGTGCCGCCCTCGCCCTGGCCGATGATGCCGCCGTCGAGGTCGTCGACGAGTTCGGTGGTGATGCGCTTCACGAGGTGCTCCTTGGAATCGTACGAGTCGCGGCGCGGCGCGCGCGCGAGGGAATTGCGCCGATCAGCGAATCGCGGCGGAACATATACGCGGAGGGCGCTAATCGTCGGTGCCGAGCATAAATGCCCGGTGCCGCATCAGCGTACTGCTATTCACAGAGCTAAGGTGCGCAATTCTGCTGAGCGCTCGTCATTTCGAAGGCAATTCCGAGAATTACTGTCGCACGGTCGATTGTGCGCGTCGACGTGATTCTGGGACGGACTGTATGGGCGTCGGATGGACGGGAGCTCGCGTCGGAAGTCGACCCCGCGCCGAGACGGGTTCTTGCGTCGAGACGGGCGTTCGAAAAGCCCAATTCGGTGCAGAAGTCCGTATCGATTCGGGGGTGGGCTGGCGCGGGGCAGCGCGAGGCGGGGGCATCGGAAGCGTCGCAGCGAGGAGGACGACGAGTGAGGGTGTTTGCAGCGACCAGGCCCGCGAGTGAGCGGGTTTGTCGCGACCAGGAGTGCGAGTGAGCGGGTTTGTCGCGACCAGGAGTGCGAGTGAGCGGGTTTGTCGCGAAAGTGCGGGGAATTCCTCGCTCACTCGCGACAAAAGCACGATCTCGCGAAAGGCGAGCCGCGGTTCGCCGCGGGCTGCGGTTCGCCGCAACCCGCCGCGATCAGAGCAGGCGGCGCTCGAGCGCCCAGGCCGTGAGCTCGTGACGGGAGGAGAACTGCAGCTTCCGCAGCACCGCCGAGACGTGCGACTCCACCGTCTTCACCGAGATGAACAATTCGCCTGCGACCTCTTTATAGGCGTATCCGCGGGCGATGAGCCGCATGACCTCGCGCTCGCGCGCGCTCAGGCGGTCGAGCTCGTCGTCGTCGGCCGCCTGCTCCCCGGCGACCGCACCGAAGGCGTCGAGCACGAACCCGGCAAGGCGAGGCGAGAACACCGCGTCACCGCCCGCGACGGCGTCGATCGCGCGGGCGACCTCCGCCCCCGACGAGCCCTTCGTGATGTATCCGCGAGCGCCGGCGCGGATGACGCCGACGACGTCCTCCGCCGAGTCGCTCACGCTCAGGGCGAGGAAGCGCACGCGGTCGAGCAGCGCCGCGCTCGAGCGGATCACCTCGGCCCCTCCTCCGCCCGCACCGCCGGGTAGGTGCACGTCGAGCAGGACGACCTCGGGCTCGAGCTCGGCGATGCGCGCGACCGCCTCATCGACCGTCGCCGCCTCGCCGACGACCTCGACGACGTCGCCGAGGTCGGCGCGCAGGCCCGAGCGGAAGATCGAGTGGTCGTCGACGATGAGCACTCTCATGCGGACTCCTCGGGGGTCGCGGGCGATGCGGTTGCGGGAGGCGGGGCCGCCGCGGGCACGGGGGCCGGCACGAGCACGGAGGCCGGGGAGGGCTCGGACGCGGACGCTCCGGCGGGCGCGGCGAACGGGAGGCGCAGAGCGACCTCGGTGCCGGAGGCGAGCCGGGAGACCGTGGCCGAGCCGCCGTGGCGCGCCATCCGGCGGAGGATCGACTCGCGCACCCCCAGGCGATCGTCCGGGATGGCGGCCGGATCGAAGCCGGGGCCGCGGTCGCGCACCCAGAGCTCGAGGGCATCCGCCCGCAGCTCGACGTAGACGCTCACCTCGCCGCCCGCGTGGCGCGCAGCGTTGAGCATCGCCTCGCGCGCGGCCGCGAGCACCGGCTCGAACTCGTGCCCCGAGAAGTCGCCCGTCGTGACGACGTCGAACCGCACGGGGTGCCGCAGCTCGATCTCGAGCGCCGCCTGCCGCAGCTGGGCGGCGAAGTCGGCGTCGCTCGGCTTGGTGCCGGCGAAGAGCCAGTCGCGGAGCTCGCGCTCCTGCGCGCGGGCGAGGCGCGCGACCTCGCTCCCGGGCTCGGCGCGGTTCTGGATGAGCGCGAGCGTCTGCAGCACGCTGTCGTGCAGGTGGGCCGCGACCTCGGCGCGGCTCTCCTCCCGCACGCGCGCCGAGCGCTCGGCGATGAGCGTCGACCACAGCCCGACGACGAGCGGGGCGACGAAGACCCCGGTGCCGCCGATGATCATGATGAGCGCGACGATCACGGTCGTCGCGCCCGGGTTCGCGGCGAGCACGACGAGGGCGGTGACGATGAGGCCGCCCGCGGCGATCGATCGCACGATGACGCCCGCGCGCTCGCTGCGCGCGGGGTCGTGCCGGTCGAGCAGCAGGCTCCAGGCGACGGATGCCCCCGCGAGCAGCAGGGTCATGAACGCGGCATCGACGGGGTCGGCCCGGTCGCGCGTCACCGCGGCGGCGATCGTGACGAGCCCGGCGACCCCCGCGGCGAGGAGGAGCAGGATCGCGCCGGGGACGCAGCGGCGCACGGCGAGGGGCGCATCCGCCCGCACGGGCACGGGGTCGTCACCGGGTCGCTCGCCGCGCAGGGGGGTGAGCGCCCACAGCCACGCGTACAGGAGGGCGCCGCCGCCGCCGAGCACGGTCAGCACCACGAGCGCGAACCGGACCCGGCCGAGCGACCAGCCGAGGTGGTCGGCGAGCGCCCTCGACACCCCGCTCAGCAGCACGTCGCGCGGGCGCGCGAGCGGCGGGCGGTCGACGAGGGCTGTCACGCGCTCAGTCAAGCATCCGGCGCGCGGGTCGGGGGCCCCCGGAAGCGAAGATCAGGGGCCGATCAGGGGAGACCCCGATAGCGAGCGGGCGACGGCGCGCGGGAGCATCGCCTCATGACCGATCCGACCACCCCCGACGGCGCGCCCGCCGCGCCCCCGCCGCCGCCTCCCGCGAGCGGCTCCGCCCGCTTCTTCGCCTGGCTGCGCTCGCTGCACCTGACCCGCGAGCCGGGCTGGCTCGGCGGCGTCGCCTCCGGAATCGCCCTGCGGCTGCGCATCGATCCGCTCATCGTGCGCGGCATCCTCGTCGTCCTCGCGATCTTCTCCTTCCCCGTCGCCCTCTTCTACGCGCTCGCCTGGGCGTTCCTCCCCGATCACACGGGCAAGATCCACGCCGAGGAGGTCTCGCGCGGCCGCATCGAGTCCGGCTTCGTCGGCGCCGCGGTGCTGTTCGTGCTCGGCCTGCTCGGGATCGCCGACGGCGGCCCCGTCCTCTGGGACGCCGGCTACGGCTGGGACGGCGGCATGATGCACAGCTGGCCCGGAATGGGGATCGCCGCCCTCATCGGCCTCATCTGGACCGTCGCCGTCATCGGCGGCGTGATCTGGCTCATCGTGTGGCTCGTGCGCCGCTCGAAGAGCACCGCCGCGACGCCGACGGCGGGCGCGCCCGGCGCGACGTACGTCGCCGGGGCGGGCACGGCATCCGCGCCCCCCACCGCCGCCAGCACCGCCGACGCGACCGCGACGACGCCGATGCCGGCCGCCGCCGCGCCGGGCGTTGCGCCTGCGGACGGCGACCTGGATGCCTGGCGCGCGCAGCAGAGCGCCGACCGGGCCCAGCGCGACGCGTTCGTCTCCGCGGACGAGGCCGCCCGCCGCCAGGCCGAAGCCGACCGCCTCGCCGAGGAGCGCCGCGCGCGCGTCGCCGAGTACGAGCGCCAGCGCCAGCTGCGCCGCCGCACGCGATCGCACCCGCTCTTCACGCTCGCGGCCGTCGGCCTCGCGCTCATCGCGGGCGCCGTGACGACGCTCACCTCCGGCGGCACCGAGATCGAGCGCGGCGACGTCGTCCTCGGCTTCGCGGTCGCGGTCGGCGTGCTCGGGCTCGCGATCATCGTCAACGGCGTCATCGGGAAGCGCTCCGGCGGCTCGACGGCCGCCGCGATCGTCGCCCTCATCGGCCTCGCGATCGCCGGTGCCTCCCCGGGCGCCGGAAGCGACCTGCGGTTCGTCGGCTCGGGCGAGTACGCCCCGCTCTTCACCGACGACGACGATCAGTCATACGTCGTCGGGGCGGGCTCGACCACGGTCGATCTCTCCGACTACTGGGACGGCACGCGCTCCGGCGCCGGCCTCGAGGGCGTCGTGACGATCGTGGCGGGAGCCGGCGACGTCACCGTCGTCCTGCCCGAGCAGGGCGCGGTCGAGTGGGACATCGTGTCCGGCGCCGGCGACGCGACCCTCGTCGAGGGCGACGAGTCGCGGTCGATCCCGCGCGAGAGCGGGCTCGACTTGCCCGACGGCGGCGACCGGCTGCTGACGCTCGAGGTCATCTCGGGCGCCGGCGACATCCTCTTCACCACGGAAGGAACGGACCGATGAGCACCGACACCCCCTACGGCTCGAGCACCTCGAGCGCCGACCTCGAGCCGCTGCGCCCGCGCGTCTCGACGATCATCTGGGGCGTCATCCTCGTCGGCATCGCCGCCCTGGCCCTCCTCGCCGAGCTCGGCTGGCTCGACGAGCTGCCCAACGGGTCGGTGCCGATCATCCTCGTCGCCGGCATCGGCGGCCTGCTCGTGATCGGAGCCATCATCGGGGCGGCGACCTCGGGGGCACGGCGCGAGAGCCGGGCATCCGGCATCACCGGCGACTGA
Organism: Yonghaparkia sp. Soil809; assembly: GCF_001429705.1. NCBI lineage: Bacteria > Bacillati > Actinomycetota > Actinomycetes > Micrococcales > Microbacteriaceae > Microcella > Yonghaparkia sp. Soil809. The sequence goes on along the minus strand of NZ_LMSV01000001.1, from coordinate 1,273,773 downwards.
CCGCGGGACGCACCGCGCACCGCCGAACTCGCGGGCGAGGGCCTCCACCGATCGGTGGAGTCGACGACGGGCCGAACGGCCGTTGCCGACGGGGCCCCCGCCCGCGAGACTCATGCCATGACCACTCCTCAGAACGTCGTCGAGGTGCGCGACCTGCGCAAGACCTACGGCGACATGGCGGCCGTCGACGGCGTGAGCTTCGACATCCACCGGGGCGAGACCTTCGCCCTCCTCGGCCCCAACGGCGCCGGCAAGTCGACCGCGATCGAGATCCTCGAGGGGTACCGCCGCCGCACCTCCGGCGAGGTGCGCGTGCTCGACACCGACCCCGAGAAGGCGGGCCTCGACTGGAAGGCCCGGCTCGGCATCGTCCTGCAGAGCTCGGGCGAGGTCGGAGCGGTCACCGTCCGCGAGCAGCTGACCCACTTCGCCGCGCTGTACCCGAACCCGCGCGACGTCGACGAGGTCATCGCCGCGGTCGGCCTCGAGGAGAAGGCGGGAGCGCTCATCCGCAAGCTCTCGGGCGGGCAGCGCCGCCGCGTCGACGTCGCCGTCGGCATCATCGGCCGGCCCGAGCTGCTCTTCCTCGACGAGCCCACGACGGGCTTCGACCCCGAGGCGCGCCGCAGCTTCTGGGCGCTCGTGCGCCTGCTGCAGAGCGAGGGCACGACGATCCTCCTCACGACCCACTACCTCGACGAGGCGGCGCAGCTCGGCGACCGCGCGGGCATCATCGCGAGCGGCCGCATGGTCGACCTCGCGCCGATCGACGAGCTGGGCGGGGCGGATGCGCGCATCCCGATCGTCCGCTGGGTCGAGCAGGGCGTCGTGCGCGAGGAGCGCACCCAGGCGCCCGCCGCCGCCGTCGCGGCGCTCGTCGCCCGGCTCGGCGGGGAGCCGGAGGGGCTCGAGGTGATCCGCCCGAGCCTGGAGGACGTCTACCTCGACCTGGTCGGCCGCGAGCACGCGACCGACCTCGCCTCTCCCGAGACCGTGATGGAGACCCGCTGATGACCACGCGCTCGACCGCGACCGGCGAGGCCGGCGCGCGCCCGGCATCCCCCGCTCTCGGCTCGCCCATCGCCCGCACCCTGCGGCTGGGGCTGCTGCGCATCGGCTACGAGGTGCGCGCGTACTTCCGGCAGGGCGACACGGTGTTCTTCACCTTCCTCTTCCCCGTCGTGATGCTCACGATCTTTTCCGTCTCGTTCAGCGAGGCGAGCTTCGGGCAGACCGCCGACGGCGACGAGATCACCGCCGCGTGGTTCTTCCTGCCGGCGATGCTCGCCGCGGGCGTGCTGCTGAGCGGCCTGCAGAACCTCGCGATCGACATCGCGGCCGAGAAGAGCAACGGCACGCTCAAGCGCCTCGCGGGCTCGCCGCTGCCGGTCATCAGCTACTTCATCGGCAAGATCGGCCAGTCGGTCGTGACGGGCGTGCTGCAGGCGGTCGTGCTGCTGCTGCTCGCGTTCACGGTCTTCCAGGTTCCGCTGCCGGAGGAGCCCGCGCGCTGGGGCGACTTCGTCTGGATCTTCCTGCTCGGCATCATCACGTCCGCCATCCTCGGCATCGCGCTCTCGGCGGTGCCGCGCAGCGGCGCATCGGCGACGGCCGTGGTCATCCCGATCACGCTCGTGCTGCAGTTCATCTCGGGGGTCTACCTCCAGTTCAACAACCTGCCCGACTGGCTGCAGAGCGTCGCCTCGGTCTTCCCGCTCAAGTGGATGGCGCAGGGCATGCGCAGCGTCTTCCTGCCCGACGAGCTCGTCGTGCTCGAGCAGAACGAGAGCTGGGATCAGCCGGGAATCGCCCTCGCGCTCGCGGTGTGGCTCGTCGCGGGGCTGGTCCTGACGCGGCTGACGTTCCGCTGGATCCGGCGCGACTCGTAGGCGGGGCGGTCATGACCGAGCGGTCGGATGCGCGGGGGCGCGTGACCTGGTGGGATGCGGCCGTCGTCGGGGTCGCCGCCCTCCTGGCCGTGCTGCTGCTCCTGCAGTCCGCCGAGCCGTGGCGGCTCGCGACAGGTGGAGCGGGGCTCGCGCTGCTCGTCGCCTCCTGGATCTCCCTCGGCCGCCGCGGCCCCGAGGCGCCGACCGCACCGTGGTTCGTCGCGCTCGCGACGGTCGCCGCTGGCGTCGCCGTCGCCGGGTATCCGACGCTCGCGATCGTCCAGGTCGTCGTCTACCCGATCGCCTGGGTCTACGCGCCGACGGTGCGGCGCGCGATCGTGCAGAACATCGGCGTCGCGATCGCCGTCGGCATCGGATTCCTCGTCTCGCTCGGCACCTCGCCGGACGACCTCGCGCAGACGGCCTTCTCGATGGTGCTGTCGCTCGGCTTCAGCCTCGCGATGGGTCTGTGGATCTCGCGCGTCACCGAGCTCGGCGAGCGCAACGGCGCCCTGCTGCGCGAGCTGCAGGGCGCGCAGGAGCAGATCGCCGCGCTCAACCGCGACGCCGGCGCCGCCGCCGAGCGCGAGCGCCTCGCCCGCGAGCTGCACGACACCATCGCGCAGGACCTCACGGGCCTCGTGCTGCTCGCTCAGCGCGCCCGACGCTCGGGCGGCGACCCCGAGGTGCTCGCCCTCATCGAGGACGTCGCGCGCGAGACGCTCGGCGAGACCCGCGCGCTCGTCGCCTCAGGCGCTCCCGTCGCCGGCTCGGCCGGCCCGATCGGCGTGCCCGAGGGCGAGGCGCTCGACCTCACGGGGGCGCTGCACCGGCTCGCCGAGCGCTTCGAGCGCGAGACCGGAGTCGTCGTGGCCGTGACCGCCGAGCCGGCCGGGGAGCTCGCGCTGCCGCGCGACGTCGAGGTGGTCGTGCTGCGGTGCGCGCAGGAGGCGCTCGCCAATGCGCGGAAGCATGCCCGGGCATCCCGCATCGAGGTCGCGGTGACGAGGGCGACCGGGGCGGTCGCGCTGCGCGTGGCCGACGACGGCATCGGATTCGACCCGGGTACGGCTCGCGACGGGTTCGGCCTGCACGGCATGCGCGATCGGCTCGCGCTCGTCGACGGCGCGCTCGCGGTCGAGTCGGCGCCCGGGCGCGGCGCCGTGCTCAGCGTGACCGTTCCCGTGCGCGCGGTCGTGACGACGGAGGCCGACGCATGATCCGCGTGCTCGTCGCCGACGACCACGCCGTCGTGCGCGCCGGCATCGTCGCGCTGCTCGACGACGTCGACGGCATCGAGGTCGTCGGGCAGGCCTCCGACGGCCTCGCCGCGGTCGAGGAGGCGCGCCGCCTGCGCCCCGATCTCGTCGTCATGGACGTGCGGATGCCCGGCGCGACGGGCGACGTCGCGACGGCGCGCATCCGCGCCGAGCTGCCCGGCACGCGCGTGCTCATCCTCACGACCTACGAGTCGGACTCCACGATCATCGCCGCGATCGAGGCGGGCGCGAGCGGCTACCTGCTCAAGGCCGCGCCCGCGGAGGAGCTCGTCGAGGGCGTGCGCTCGGTGGCCCGCGGCGAGACGGCGCTCTCGCCCGCGATCGCCGCGCAGCTCGTGGCCCGGCTGCGCGCGCCCGCCCCGGCCGAGCTCACGCCGCGCGAGCTCGACGTGCTGCGCCTCGTCGCCGCGGGCTGCTCGAACCGCGTCATCGGCGAGCGCCTCTGCATCGGCGAGGCGACCGTGAAGAGCCACCTGCTGCGCGTGTTCGAGAAGCTCGGGGTGCACGACCGCACGCGCGCGGTGACCCTCGCGATGGAGCGCGGGCTGCTCTAGGCGACGCCGACCGCCGGCCTACAGCTCGAGGTTCACGAACACCGGCTCGGGGTGCAGCACGACCCCGAACTCGCTCATCACGCGCGTCTGGATGTACCGCGCGAGCTGCGCGACCTCCGCCGCCGTCGCGCCGCCGGTGTTGATGAGCGCGAGGGTGTGCTTCTTCGACACCGCCGCGCGCGAGCCCGGCAGGGCGAATCCGCGGGTGATGCCGGCGTGCTCGATGAGCCAGGCGGCGCTGAGCTTGACTTCGTGCGAGGCGGGCTCGGCCGGCGCCGCGGGCTCCGCGCCGAGCGGCACGGCGAGCGCGGGCGGCTCGGGGGCGAGCGGCCAGCGCGGGGCATCCGTCGGCAGCGTGCGCGCGAACGCCTCGCTCACGATCGGGTTGGTGAAGAACGAGCCGGCGCTCACCGAGTTCGGGTCGGCGGCGTCGAGCACCATGCCCTTGCCAGCGCGCAGCGCGAGCACGGCGGCCCGCACGCCGACGAGGGGCGCGCGCTCGCCGATCGCGACGCCGAGCGCCTCGGCGAGCTGGGCGTACTGCACGGGCCGGCTGCGGGCATCCGCATTGTGCTCGAGGGCGAGGTCGACGCTCAGGACGACCGCGCGGGTTCCGCCGTGCTTGAGCACGCTCGTGCGGTAGCCGAGCTTGAGATCGGGAGCTGGGATGACTCGCCGGTCGCCGTCGTCATCGAGCACCTCGACGGCGATGAGGCTCTCGGCGACCTCCTGCCCGTAGGCGCCGATGTTCTGGATCGGGGCTGCGCCCGTCGACCCGGGGATGCCCGACATCGCCTCGAGCCCCGCCCACCCGTTCTCGACGGTGAGGGCCACGAGCGCGTCCCAGCCCTCGCCCGCCTGCACGCGGAGGCGGATCGGGCGGCTCGAGCCCGGCGCATCAGGCAGTCGCTCGACGCCGCGCGTGGCGATGCCGATGACCGTGCCGTCGACCCCTTCGTCGCCGATGACGACGTTCGAGCCTCCGCCGAGAACCATCCAGTCGTCGAACCCGGACTGCGCCGCGCGCACGGCGTCGACGAGCTCGTCGGTCGTCGACGCCTCGACGAAGCGCGCCGCGGGGCCGCCGACGCGCAAAGTCGTGCGCTCGGAGAGCGGCTCGTTCTCGCGGGTGGTCGTCATGAGGGGCGGGGGCTAGAGCGCGGTGACCCGCACCTGCGCCTTGCCGAGCACGGTCTGCTCGCCGACCGTCGCGGTGAGATCGATGCGGGCGCCGGCGTCATCCAGCGCGCCGACCGTGGCCGCGACCGTCACGACGGCGCCGATCTGCGGGTCGACGACAACGGGGCGCGTGAATCGCACCTGGTAGTCGCTGACCCAGCCACGGGCATCCAGCCAGTCGATCACCGGCTGCACGGCGAAGCCCATCGTCAGCATGCCGTGGGCGAGCACGCCCGGCAGCCCGACGGCCGCGGCCACGTCGTCGCGGTAGTGGATGGGGTTGAAATCGCCGCTCGCTCCGGCGTACCGCACGAGGGTGTCGCGCGTCAGCGGGAACGAGCGCTCGGCCACGACCTGGCCGACCTCGAGGCCGTCGAACAGGCTCATGCGTCCTCCCCCCGCACGACGAGCGTCGAGATGCTCGTGACGACGTGCGCTCCGTCGCCGTCGACCATGGCGGTCTCGCTCGTGATCATGCTGTTGCCGCCGAGCGTCTTGATGCTCGTCACGCGCAGCGTCGCGGTGAGCTCATCGCCCGCGACGACGGGGCGCGAGTAGCTGAAGCGCTGGTCGCCGTGCACGACGCGGCTGAAGTCGATGCCCGCGTCCGGCTCGGCGAGCAGCTGCTGCAGCGTGGCCTCGGCGACGACGATCGGGAAGGTCGGGGGAGCCACGACGTCGGCGAAGCCCGCGGCGCGCGCGGCATCCGGGTCGAGGTGCAGCGGGGCCGTGGCGAGCACGGCGCGCGCGAACTCGCGCACCTTCTCGCGCCCCACGAGGTAGGGAGCGACGGGCGGGAAGTCGCGCTCGGTCAGAGCGGGGTTCACGGGCACCGGCCCAGTCTAGGCGGGGCGCGCGGGCCCGGTCGGGCTCCGTTCGCGGGGCGGCGATCAGGGGGCGGATGCCCGGCCCCGGCCGAGCCGTCAGTACAGCGTCTCGCCCAGCAGCCGGTCGAGCATCTCGCGCCCCTGCCCGGCGAAGACGAGGTCGTCGTGCTCGAGCGCCCACGCGATCGTCGCGATCGCCTGCACGGCGTGGAAGGCGTGCAGCACGGCGTGGTCGCGCTCGTCGGGGCGGCGACCGTAGCCGTCGAGGAAGGACTCGCGCAGCAGCGGGGCGTCGAGCCACTCGCGCTGCTCGAGGCGGAACAGGTCGACCGCCCACGGCTCGAACTCGACGGCGGCGAAATCGATGAGGCGCACGTGGCCGTCGGGGCCGAGCATCCAGTTGCGGGAGGAGTTGTCGCGATGCGCCGGAACCATCGGCAGCGGCCCCAGCTCGAGCGAGGTCGCCGCGATTCGCTGGGCGATCTCGAGCTCGGCCTCGCTCGCTGCGTCGCCGACGCGGTCGGCCCAGTAGGCGAACTTCGACATGACGGCGTCGCCGAAGTGGTCGTTCACGACCGCGGGGGTCGAGTCGTGCAGGCGGCGCAGGACCTCGCCGGCGCGCACGTGCACGACCGGGTCGTGCTCGGCATCCGAGCCCTCGACGAGCTCGCCCGGCACGCGCGACAGGATCAGCAGCTGCAGCCGGTCGTCGCTCGCGACCAGGCGCGGAGCGTCGCCGCCGAGCGCGGGCACGTAGAGCTGGTACGCCGAGAGCTCGCGGTGATAGTTGCGGCCGCCGCGGTGCCACTTCGCGATCGCGCGCTCGTCGCCGCGCGTGCGCACCTCGAGCACGCGCGCCTCGCCGTGCGCCCACGAGCGGTCGGCGACGACGTCGACGGGCCCGAGCACGCGGTGCACGTGGTCGAGGGCCTCGGCATCGGAGGCGATCTCCTCGACGACGCTGTCAGGGGCGCGGTACACGGCGGTCCTCCTCGGTGCGGGTCAGCAGGTGCGGCGGGCGGCGGGCCTCGACGAGGCCCCGGATACGGACGAAGCCCCGGTCGCCGTGAGGGGACCGGGGCTTCGTGGAGTCAATGACCGATGACTACTGGCAGCTCTCGCACTGCAGCATGTCCATCGGGTCGACGGGCACCGCGTAGCCGCCGACGGTCTCGTTGTCGTTGTCCATTGCGGACCTCCTGTCGAATCGTTCTCCGGCCTGATCGGCCGGTGGAGTCACACTATATAACGGGAATGACAGGGATGTCATTCCCCCATATCTAGTGTTTCGGCGTGTCGTGGGCGATTCCTCGGATGCCCGCGTCGCGGCGCACGCGCAGGCGGCGGCTCCGCGGTCGCCGTAGCCTGGATGCACCGCGGATGCTCCCCGCGGCTCCCCGGGCTGACGCCCCGACAGTCATGAAGGCCGCCATGCGCTTCTGGTCCCGCCGCGCCGCGCGCGATGAGGCTCGACCGCGCCGCCCGCGCCCCTTCGAGACGCTCGACAACCTCGACCACCTCGTCGACGAGGGCCATCTCGTCGCCCTCGCGGCGGTGCGCCTGTCGACGAAGAACGAGATCGTCCTGCGCACCCTGCGCGACGGCGGCTCGTGGAACGAGGAGGACGGGGTCGCGATGGCGCAGCGCGCGGTCGACGCCCTGCTCGTCGAGCTCGGCCAGACGGCGCACCGGCTCGCGAAGGAGACCCAGCGCGCCACGCCGCTCCCCCTGCCCGACCCGGCCGCTCCCGGCGCGCGTCGACCGGGCCGCGCCGAGCGCGCCCGACTGGCCCGCCTGCGCAAGCACTTCGAGCGTCAGCGCGAGGAGTCGGAGCGCCTGAGCGCCCGCACCCGCACGATGCGGGGCGTCATGGATCGCCTCCGCGTCACGCGTCAGGACGACGAGACGCTCCGCGAGATCGCCCTCCGCGCGCGCGACGACACCCTCGCCGAGCTCGTGCAGGCCCGGCTGATCCCCCGTCGCGCGATCGTGCGCCAGACGGAGGAGGAGCAGCGCGAGGCCATCGCCGGCGTCAAGGCCGACCTCGCGCGCCTGCTCGAGGAGCACGAGGGGTACTGAGCGCGGCCCGTCGGCTCGCTCGCGGGGCGGCGACGCGGTCGCCGCGGCGCTAGCATCACGATCGTGAGCGCGACCGAGGCCCTGTGGCAGTTTGCGATCGTCGCCGCCCTCCTGACGATCACCCCGGGCATGGACTCCGCCCTCGTCCTCCACGCCGCCATCCGGCACGGCCGGGGCCCGGCCTTCGCCGCCGGCGCGGGCATCTGCCTCGGCGCCCTCGTCTGGGGCATCGCCGCCGCCCTCGGGCTCTCGGCCCTGTTCGCCGTCTCGGCGCTCGCCTTCACGGTGCTCAAGGTCGTCGGCGCCGCGTACCTCGTCTTCCTGGGGGCGCGGATGCTGTGGTCGGCATTCCGCCCCGGCCACGCCGCCGACGCGACCGCCGCGATCGCGGCGCCGGGCATCCGCGCCGCGGCGACGAAGGGGCTGCTGACGACGCTGCTGAACCCGAAGGTCGCGGTGTTCTACGTCGCCGTGCTTCCGGCGTTCCTGCCGGCGGACGTACCGGCGGCGCTGTTCGGGGCGGCGCTCGCGAGCATCCACGCCGTCGAGAGCGCGGTGTGGTTCACGGTGCTCATCCTCGGCGCGCAGGCGCTGCGGCGATGGATGGCGCGCGAGTCGACGCAGCGCGGCATCGACGTCGTGACGGGCCTCGCGTTCGTCGGCTTCGGCGCCGCGCTCGCCTTCACCGAGCAGTAGACCGCGCGCAGGAGGACCCGCGCAGAGCGAGTCGAGAAGAAGTAGCGAGGGCGGGACTCGAACCCGCGACACCACGATTATGAGCCGTGTGCTCTAACCACCTGAGCTACCCCGCCGGGCATGGCCCCCACCGCGACCCGAGGGCGACGACGAGCGAACCAGAGCCCCGAGTCAGGATTGAACTGACGACCCCTTCCTTACCATGGAAGTGCTCTACCACTGAGCTATCGGGGCGCTGCCGAGACCCTACCGGGCTTCGGCACCAGAGAAGATTAGCACCCGTCGGCGCACCATCCGAAACGCGGTCGGGCCGCGTGCGGGAGCGCGTCAGCGGGGTGCGGCGACCTCCTTTGAGCCGAACGCCGGAAGGGCGACGCCGGGCAGGGACCACGCGGTGAAGGACATCCCTCGCGACCGGATGCGGGCATCCCCGATCTCGCCCGTGCCGGTCACGCGCACGGCGTCGCCCGCGATCGCGGAGGCCGGGAGCGCGATGTCGGCGTCGGCGCGCGCGGCGCAGACGAGGATGCTCTCTTCCGCCGTCTCGCGGACGAACACGAGCGCGTCGGCGGAGGCGTGCAGCCAGCGCATGCCGCCGTGGCTCAGCGCGGGGTGCGCGCGGCGCAGGGCGATGAGCTCGGCGTACAGGTCGATCGTGTCGGCGTGCTCGTCGACGCGGCTCCACGGCATGGTCGTACGCGAGTGCTCGCCGTTCGTGCCCGTGTGCCCGAACTCGTCGCCCGCGAACACGACGGGGATGCCCGGCACCGTCATCGACAGGCCCACCGCGACGCGCACGGCTCCAGGTCGCGCCCACGTGGCGAAGCGCGCGGTGTCGTGAGTGTCGAGCGCGTTCATCGTGCACACGCGCGTGCGCCACGGGAAGGCGGCGGTGAAGCGGCGGTGCGACTCGTAGACCTGCTCGCCCGACCACTGCGGGATCTCGGGGTACGGCAGCCCGAAGAACCACTCGCTCGAGCCGGGCTCCGAGAGCCACGCCCACACCGGCCGCGTGAAGCTCGGGTAGGTCATCGCGCCGTGCCACGCGTCGCCCGGGAAGTCGCTCGCGGCGTCGTTCGTCACCTCGGCGAACAGCACCGTGTCGGGGTTCGCCTCGATCATCGTGCGGCGGATCGTCTGCCGCACCTCGGCGTTGAGATCCTGCTCGCGGTAGCGGCCGGTCATGTTGGCGACGTCGATGCGCCAGCCGTCGAGCGAGAACGGCGGCTGCAGCCACTTCGCCACGACCGAGCCCGCCCCCTCGATGAAGCGGCGGCGCAGCTCGGGCGAGGCCCAGTTGAACTTCGGCAGGCTCGGCACTCCGAGCCACGAGACGTAGTCGAGCTGGGCGTCGTCGAGCCACAGGTAGAAATCGCTCTCGGGGGCGCCGGGCCGACCGCGCGAGGCGACGAACCACTCGTGCGCGTCGCCCGAGTGATTGCTCGTGAGGTCTCCGATGACGCGGATGCCGCGCGCGTGCGCGGCCTCGACCAGACGCACGAGCGCCTCATCGCCGCCCAGCACCGGGTCGACGTGGTGGAACGAGTGCGCGTCGTAGCGGTGGTTCGACCGGCCGGGGAAGAACGGCGTCAGGTACAGCAGCGTGACGCCGAGCCGCTCGAGGTGGTCGAGGTGCTCGGTCACGCCGTCGAGGTCTCCGCCGTGGTACTGCACGGGGGTCGAGGCGCCGCGCCCGATCGGCTCGTCGTCCCACTCCGCCGGCTCGGCCCACTCGGGCACGGGCCGCGCGTCGGCCGTCGCCGATCGCGCGAAGCGGTCGGGGAAGACCTGGTACATGATCTGCTCGGGGGCCCACGCCGGCGGCGGCGCGTGCGTCACGAGCCGGAAGTCGTCGTCGTCGCGCGGCTCGATGTCGCTGAGCCCCGCGCTGGTCAGCCACTGCACGGTGCCGTCGCCGCGGCCGATGAGCCAGCGGTAGCCGTGCACGGGGTTCTCGACGAGCAGCTCGGCCTCCCACCACTCGGCCTCGGGCGACGCGGCGACGCGCACGGCCTGCGACCAGCGCGGCTCGTGATCGGGATTGGAGCGCGCGGTCACCGCGGCGACCGGTCCGTATTCGTGGGGGATGCGCATCCGCACCCGCACGGTCTCGCCGAGCTCGGGAGCGGGCGTGGAGACGTAGAGCGATGACCCGTCGTGATGGGGCTCGCTCGCGAGATCGCGGCTCACCGGATCGGGCTCACTTCACCGAGCCGGCCGTGAGGCCGCCGATGATGTACTTCTGCAGGTAGAGGAACAGGGCCATGACGGGGATCGCCGCGAGCACCGCACCGGCCGAGAAGATCGCCCAGTTGCGCGAGGTCTCCTGCGAGACGAACTGGTAGAGGCCGACCGCGAGGGTCTGCGTCTGCGGGTCGGTGAGCATGATCGAGGCGATCACGAACTCGCTGAACGTGCCGATGAACGACAGCAGGCCGACGACGGCGAGGATCGGCGCGACGAGCCGCAGGACGATGCCGAAGAAGATCTGCGCGTGGCTCGCGCCGTCGAGCTTCGCCGCCTCGTCGATCGACACCGGGATCGTGTTGAAGAACCCGTACATGAGGTACGTGTTCACCCCGAGCGCGCCGCCGAGGTAGACGAGGATCAGGCCCGACTGGGTTCCGATGCCGACCTGCGGGAAGATCTCGCCGATGCCCGACATGAGCAGGAAGATCGCGACGACGCCGAGCAGTTGCGGGAACATCTGCACGAGCAGGAGCGTCAGGAGGCCGACGCGGCGGCCCGTGAACCGCAGGCGCGAGAAGGCGTAGGCCGCGAGCGCACCGAGGAAGACCGTGCCGGCCGCGGTCACGAGGCCGATGACGAGCGAGTTGAGGAACCACGCGGCGTACGGCTGCTGCGGGCGCTGGAACAGCTCGACGTAGTTGCTGAAGTCGACGACCCGGAACAGCTGGTTCGAGCCGACGAGGGTGCCCGTCGGGTTGAGCGAGGCCGACAGCACGTAGAGCAGCGGGAACGCCGCGAAGACGAGCATGACGACGCCGATGAGGTGGCGCCAGCCGGTGTCGGCGAACCAGCGCGGGAACGACCGGCGGCGGCGGGTCGGGAGGAGGCGGCCGTCCGCGGTCTGCACGGTGCGCGGAGCGCGAGCGGCGCGATCGGTCGGCCCGCTGCCGGCGACGAGCGGGTTGAGGCGGTCGCCGACCTGGGCGCCCTGCTCGGTGTTGAACGGGTTCGACATGTCAGTTCAGCTCCTCGAGGGCCTTGGTCTGGCGGAAGGAGACGATCGAGACGGTCGCCACGATCAGGAAGATGAGGATCGCGAACGCGCTCGCGAGCCCGTAGTCGCGCCCGGTCCCTTCGCCGAACGCCACCTTGTAGACGAGCGTGATGAGGATGTCCGTGGCTCCGGCGTCGACGCCCGCCGCGACATCGCGCGGCCCGCCCCCCGTGAGCATGTAGATGAGGTTGAAGTTGTTGAAGTTGAACGCGAAGCTCGAGATGAGCAGCGGGGCGACCGAGACGAGCAGCAGAGGGAACTTGATGAGGCGGAACACCGCCCACGGTCGTGCTCCGTCGACCGTCGCCGCCTCGCTGAGCTCCTCCGGGATCGACTGCAGCGCGCCCGTGCAGATGAGGAACATGTACGGGAAGCCGAGCCAGAGATTGACGAAGAGGATGCTGAACTTCGCCAACCACGGATCGGTCAGCCACGGGATGCTCGCCCCGCCCAGCAGGACCTGGTTGAAGAAGCCGAACTGCTCGTTGAAGAGGCCCAGGAAGACGAGAGCGGAGAGGAATCCGGGGAAGGCGTACGGCAGCACCATGATGACGCGGTAGATCTTCTTGCCGCGCATGTGCGGGGCGTTGAAGACGATCGCGAGGAACAGGCCGAGGATGAAGGTCGAGGCGACCGACAGGATCGCGAACGCGAAGGTCCAGAGCGTCACGCTCAGGAGCGGCCCGCGGATGTCCTCGTTCGTGAACGCCCGCTGGAAGTTCTCGAATCCGACGTCGATCTTCCAGCCGGGCTGGAGCTCGCGGCCTGCGTCGTTGACGAAGGCGCCGTCGCCGCCGTCGACGTAGACCTCGCCTCCCGTGGTGTCGGTGAAGGAGTCGGCGGCCTCGTCGTAGACGAGGTCGGAGGTGTAGACGTAGGCGCTCGAGCCGTCGGGCGTGCGCAGGGCCCCGTCGTTGGGGTCGTCGCTGAGGGGCACGCTGAGGTCGACGACGATGCTCTGGTTGGCGAGGAGGTCGCCGAACCCGAGGCTCGTCCAGCCCGTCACCGCGACGGCCTTGCCGGTGCTGTCCTCCTCGGCGTCGACCTCCTCGAGCGGCTGGTCGGGGGTGCCGAGGAGGGTCTCGCCGTCGGGGTCGGTGACGAGGAAGCCGTACGTGCCGAACTGCTCGACGACGGTCACGCGGTAGGCCGGCGAGTCGGGCACGCGCGTGAGGGAGTTCGCGATGATCGACTCGATCGCGTCCTCCTTCGTGGAGTTGTGACCGTCGCCGTAGTTGGTGAACGCGATGTAGCCGCTGTAGCCGACGATGAAGATCTGGAAGACGGCGAGGAAGAAGACCCCGGGCGCGAGGTACTTGGCGGGGAGCCAGCCGGGCCGGAGGTAGATGACGTTGATGACCACCGTCACGACGGCGGCGATGGCGAAGATCAGCCATGACTCGCGCATCACGAGGACGAACATCGCGAAGAGGGCGACGGCGTCGACGAGACCGAGCAGCGCGATCTTGATGAGCAGCCCTCGCACGGTCTGGGCATGCGAGCGGGCGGCCGTCCGCGGCCGCGAGGGCGGGGCTGCGGGGGGCGCGAGGATGGGCTGCTGGGCGCCGGGGGTCGTGCTGGTCATGAGGCTCCGAGAGGTCGGGGGTCCGATTCGCGGACGTGCCGGGAGCACGACTCCGACCCTCGCGGGGGGAGCGGCTCCCGGCACGTCATGGTGCGGAAGAGGCGGGCGGTCAGCCCGTGATCTTGCTCTGGATGCTCTCGACCATTGCGCGCCACAGCTCGACCGGGTCGCCCTGGCCGTTGATGATCGCGACCTCGGTCGAGCCCCAGTCGCTCCAGACGACGTCCATCGCGGGCACGTTCGGCATCGGCACGCCCTCGGCGCCCACGGCGCCGAACGCGGCGACGTCGGCGTCGGACTGCGCGGCCTCGAAGGCGCTCAGCAGCGCGGGAGCGCGGCCGCCGACCTCGTAGAGCGCGGTCTGGACCTCGTCGGTGCCGATGTAGTTCACGAGGAACTCGTTGGCCGCCAGCTGGTTCTCGCTCTCGCTCGAGACGTAGAAGCCCTGGACGCCCACGAACGGCGTGGCCGTCTCGCCGCCGGCCGTCGGGATCGGGTCGATGGCGTAGTTGATGCCGCCCTCGCTGATCGCGGGGATGTTCCACGGCCCGGTCAGGAAGTAGCCCGACTTGCCGGCGACGAACTCCTCGCGGGCGATGTCGCCCGAGATGTTGGTGTTGAGGATGCCGGCCTGGCCCCACTCGCGGAGCTTGACAGCGAAGGCCTCGCCGCCCTCGTTGCCGAGCGCGAGCGTGGTCGGGTCGTAGGTGCCGTCAGCGGTGATCTCGAAGACGGGAGCGCCGAACGAGGCCTGCAGCGGGTACAGGTGGTACGGGTCGGCCGCGGTCGGGTCGAGCCCCACGAGGAAGGGGTACTCGGCGGCGCCCTCGGCGACGGCGGCCTGGCCGGCGGCGATGAGGTCGTCGAAGGTCTCGGGCGCCTCGGGGGCGATGTCGACGTTGCGGACCAGAGCGATGTTCTCGACCGAGTAGGGAAGACCGTAGGTCTGGCCCTCGTAGCTCATGGCCGTCACCGCGACGTCCTGGAACTCGGATGCCTTGTCGCCGAGCTCGAGAGGCGCGACGACGCCGTTCTGGACGAGCTTGCCGAGCCAGTCGTGCGCGCCGACGATGATGTCGGGGCCGTTGCCGGTAGGAGCCTGCGTGATGAACTCGTCGCGGATCGCGCCGAAGTCCTTCGTGACGAGCTCGACGGACACGCCGCGCTCGTCCTCGAACGCAGCGGCGACGTCCTCGAGGACGCCGGCGCGGTCTGCGTCGACCCAGACGGTGAGCGAGCCCTCGAACTGGGGCTCCTCCGAGCCTCCGCCCGGCTCGCCTGCGGGTGCCGTGCACCCGGCGAGGACGATGGCCGACATGGCCAGAGCCCCCGTGATCGTGAAGCTGCGTGAGGTCACCTTCATCGGTGTTCACCCTTTCGTGTGCGGACGGCCTCATCGCCGGACGCGCTGCCGACACCCTCTGGGAAAGGGCACCTCGCCCAAGAGGCCATTCTCTTGATGTGCCTGCTTCTGCAAGCGCTTCCATTAGAGCAGGAGTCCGGCGCTCCCACAACTCTCGACTTCTGCGCCGTCCTTTCGGAGATCACCCAGCGAACACCAGGATTGAGTGCAAACGCTTCCAATTCGGCGCCGGTGTCGTAAGGTCGTACCCATGTCCACCGACACCACCCCTACCACCACGCGCGCCGACGCGCGAGAAGCGTCCACACCGGGATCGGAGTGGTGGCGCTCAGCCGTCATCTACCAGATCTATCCGCGATCGTTCGCCGACGCATCCGGTGACGGCATCGGCGACCTCGCCGGCATCACCGAGCGCCTGCCCTCCCTCGCGGCCCTCGGCGTCGACGCCGTCTGGCTCTCGCCCTTCTTCCGATCGCCGCAGAAGGACGCCGGCTACGACGTCGCCGACTACTGCGACGTCGACCCGATCTTCGGCACCCTCGCCGACTTCGATCGGATGCGCGACCGCGCGCACGAGCTCGGGCTGCGGGTCATCGTCGACCTCGTTCCCAACCACTCCTCCAGCGAGCACCCGTGGTTCCAGGAGGCCCTCGCGGCCGGCCCCGGCTCTCCCGAGCGCGACCGCTACATGTTCCGGGAGGGCACGGGCGAGAACGGCGAGCTGCCCCCGAACAACTGGCCCTCCGTCTTCGGCGGCGCGGCCTGGACCCGCGTGACCGAGGCCGACGGCCGGCCCGGCCAGTGGTACCTGCACATCTTCGACAGCTCGCAGCCCGACTTCAACTGGGAGAACCCGGTCGTCTGGGAGGAGTTCCGCCGGATCCTGCGCTTCTGGCTCGACCGCGGCGTCGACGGCTTCCGCGTCGACGTGGCCCACGGCCTCATGAAGAAGGACGGCCTGCCCGACATCGCCGAGAAGGCGACCGGCGACGGCATCGCGGATGCCCTCATGGCGCCCGAGGAGGTGCCCTACTGGGCGCAGCCCGCCGTGCACGAGGTCTACCGCGACTGGCACCGCGTGCTCGCCGAGTACCCCGGCGACCGCGTGCTCTGCGCCGAGGCCTGGGTCGAGCCGCTCGAGAAGGCCGCCCTCTGGGTGCGCTCCGACGAGATGCACCAGGCCTTCAACTTCAGCTACCTCAGCACGCCGTGGAGCGCGCCCCGGCTGCGGGCCGTCATCGACGAGTCGATCGCCGCCTTCACCGGGGTCGGCGCCCCGAGCACCTGGGTGCTCTCGAACCACGATGTCGTCCGTCACGCCAGCCGCTACGGCCTGCCGGAGCACGTCGCCGGCCCCAACGCCGGGATCGGCCCGAACTCGCCCGAGAAGCCCGACGCGGCGCTCGGCCTGCGCCGCGCCCGTGCGGCGAGCGCGCTCATGCTGAGTCTGCCGGGCAGCGCCTACCTCTACCAGGGCGAGGAGCTCGGTCTGCCCGAGGTCATCGAGCTCGACGATCACGTCCGCGAGGACCCGACCTTCCACCGCACCGGCGGCGAGGCCTACGGCCGCGACGGATGCCGCGTGCCGATCCCGTGGGAGGCCGACGCCCCGGCGTTCGGCTTCAACGATTCCGGCTCGAGCTGGCTCCCGCAGCCGGAGGTCTTCCGCGAGTACGCGCGCGACCAGCAGGAGGGCATGGCCGGCTCGACGCTCGAGCTCTACCGGTCGGCGCTCGAGCTGCGCGCGCGCCGCGAGCTCGGCCTCGGCTCGGTCGAGTGGCTCGACGGCTACGGCCACGAGGTCGTGGCGTTCCGCAACGGCGGGCTCACGATCATCGCGAACCTCGGCAGCACGCCCGTCGAGCTCCCCGCCGGCGACGTGGTGCTCGCGAGCGACGCCATCGACGGCCGCGCCGTGCCGACCGACACCACGGTCTGGATCGCGTAGCGGCCCGACGTCCCGAACGAGAGAAGGCCCCGGAGCGATCCGGGGCCTTCTTCGTGCATGCGGGGTGCTAGCTCGCGTTCGTGGTGAGCCAGGCGAACGGGTCGACGGGGATCCCGTCGAGGCGCACCTCGAGGTGGAGGTGGGGGCCGGTCGACGCGCCCGTGCTGCCCACGAGTCCGACGAAGTCTCCCGCGGCGACCGTCTGACCCGGGACGAGCGGGGAGCTGCCGGTCTGCATGTGGGCGTAGAGCGTCGTGACCTTCTGGCCGTTGATGACGTGGTCGATGAACACGTGCGTGCCGTACGACCAGCCCTCCTGCAGATCGGAGACGACGCCGTCGGCGACCGCCTGGATCGGGGTGCCGTAGCCGGGGGTGAAGTCGGTGCCGCGGTGGTAGCTCGAGCAGCCGCGGCAGGGGGCGACGCGGTCGCCGTAGCCGGAGCTGATCGTCGTCGCGAACGGGAACGGCCATCGCACCGCGCCCGTGCCCGAGGTCGTGTACGTGAAGTCGCGGTTGCCGTACTTCGCGCGGAGGATCTCGGCGTACGAGGTCACCGACCAGTCGTCGCGGCTGGCGACGGGGGCGGTCGCGGTCGCCGCCGCGTTCATCTCGAGCACCTGCGCGGGCTCGGTCGACCGCTCGGCGGACGCGCCGGTCGCGATCGAGCTCAGGTTCGTCGACGCGGCGACGTCGCTCGGGCGGAAGAGCGCGTTCGCCGGCACCGTCGTGCCGATCAGGAGGCCGGCGACGGCGAGCATGACGGTCGGCGGGAGGGCGCGCTGAGCGATGCGGCGCATCATGGGCACGCGAGAGGCCTGCACGCCGTGGCGCATCTGCGGACGGGGCGCGGGGCGCTCGACGGCGCGGTGCGCGCGACGACCGGCGGCCGCAGGAGCGGCGGCGGCGATCGGCGCGACGGCCGGAGCGGGCGCGGCCTCGACGGCGGGGGCGGAGAAAGCGGGGACCGAGGAGGCGGGAGCCGAGGGTCGCCCGGAACGGCGGCCCGAGGCCCGCTCGGCCTCGCGCAGCGCGCGGCGGCTGGTCAGGGCGACGTCGGCGGCGGGGAGCACGATCGCAGCGTTCGAGGGCGCCTCGCCGCTGGTGAAGCCCAGGGACTCGATGCTTCCGGTGAAGGCGGAGGGGCTCTCAGGGAGCTCCCCAGCCGGCCGCTGGAGCTCGTCAGTCACGTGTCAGATTGCCTTAATCGTCGGTCGCGGGCCGCACGGACCACCGGTGGTGAGGGTATGAGCCTCGACGGGGTGGGTCTCCGAGCATCCGCTCTGGAACGGGTTCACCCGCGATCGCCAGCGTCACTGATTATCACGGATTGGTAAAGCCTAACCCGCCCGGCGTGATTGAGCCAGTCGAGCCGGGAATCGGTGCGCCCCCGAACAGGGGGTGCGTCGAGGTCAGGCGCCGACCTCGACGAGCAGCCGCTCGAGCTCGTCGACGGCCTCCGGGTGCGCGGCGAGCAGGAACTCGCGGTCGGGTCGGCGATCGCCGAAGCCCTTGACGACGGCGCCGGCCTCGCGGGCGATGAGAGCGCCCGCGGCGTGGTCCCACGGGCTGAGCGTGCGCTCGAAGTAGGCGTTCGCGCGGCCCGCCGCGACGCTGCAGAGGTCGAGCGACGCCGTCCCCAACCGGCGCAGGTCGCGCACGCGCGGCAGGAGCTGCGCGATCGCGACCCCCTGCTCCGCGCGCGTCTGGGCCGAGTACGCGAACCCCGTGAAGACGAGCGCCTCCGCGAGGGGCACCGCGTCCGCGACGCGGATGGGGCGCCCGTCGAGGTGCGCGCCACCGCCGCGCCGAGCGGTGAAGAGCTCGCCCGTGACGGGGTTCAGCACGACGCCCGCGACGGCCTCCCACGACTGCGGGTCCGGCTCGCCCGCGACGACGCCGATGCTGATGGCGTAGTGGGGGATGCCGTACAGGAAGTTGACCGTGCCGTCGATCGGGTCGACGACCCACGTGAGCCCGCTCTCGCTCGCGCCGCGGCCCCCCTCCTCGCCGAAGAAGCCGTCGAGCGGACGCGCCGCCCTCAGCCGCGCGCGGATCAGCGCCTCGCTGTCGCGGTCCACCTGCGTCACGACGTCGACGGGCGACGACTTGCGGTCGGCGACCTCCACGCCCGAGCGGCGGGCGTCGACGACGAAGGCGCCGGCCTCGCGCGCGACGTCGATCGCGAGTCGGAGCAGGTCGTCGTCGGTCGAGGCGGCGGAGGCGGTGGGGACGCTCGGGGTCATGCCCCGATTGTCGCAGGCGGCTCGGTGCTGGTGGCGAGTGAGGGATTCGAACCCCCGAAGGCTGAGCCGTCTGATTTACAGTCAGATCCCTTTGGCCGCTAGGGTAACTCGCCGATCGCGCGGCGGCCGGGGCCGATCGCGCGAGAACCAGGATACAAGCTCCGGCGGCCGCGCGTGACCAGGCCGAGGCAAGCGCTTCCAATCGCCGCACCGCGTGCCGGTATCCTCGCGATAGGCGAGGGAATAGAGGAACCGCATGGTGGGCATCGACGACGTCGCTCGACGCGCCGGCGTGTCGACCGCCACGGTCTCGCGCGCGCTGAGCGGGCGCGGGCACGTCGCCGCCGCCACGCGCGAGCGCGTCGAGGAGGCCGCGGCCGAGCTCGGCTACGTCGTCTCGGCGAGCGCCTCCAGCCTCGCGACCGGGCGCATGCGAAACATCGGGGTCGTCGTGCCCTTCCTCAACCGCTGGTTCTACACCTCCGTCCTCGAGGGGGCCCAGCGGCGCCTCATGCAGTACGGCTACGACCTCACGCTCTACAACCTCTCCGGGTCGAGCAACGAGCGCAGCACGGTGTTCGAGCAGTTCCTGCTCCGGCAGCGCGTCGACGCCGTGATCGCCGTGAGCCTCGAGCTCAGCGCCGAGGAGGTCGACTCGCTGCACGCGCTCGGCAAGCCGCTCGTCGGCGTCGGCGGGCCGATCCGCGGCGTGCCGACCGTGTCGATCGACGACGTCGGCGTCACGCGGCTCGCGACCGAGCACCTGCTCTCGCTCGGGCACACCGTGATCGGCCACATCGGCGGCGACGTCGACGCCGAGATGTCGTTCCACATGCCGACGAATCGCCGGCTCGGCTGGGAGGACGCGCTGCGCGATGCTGGCGTCGAGCCGCGCCCCGAGCTCTACTTCCCGGCCGTCTTCACGATGGAGAGCGGCTACGTCGCCGCGAAGCAGATGCTCGGCGACCCGCGGCTGCGCCCCACCGCCGTCGTCGTCGCGAGCGACGAGATGGCGATCGGCGTCATCCTCGCCGCGCGCGACATGGGCCTCGACGTGCCGCGCGACCTGTCGGTCGTCGGCATCGACGACCACGAGCTCGCTTCCTTCTTCGGCCTCACCACGGTCGCGCAGTTCCCGGAGCAGCAGGGCGAGCGCGCCGTCGAGCTGCTCATGCGCGAGCTCGAGCAGTCGCGCGACGACGAGCCGAGCAACTTGCAGCTGCCGTTCGAGCTCGTCGTGCGCTCGTCGACCTCCCGGCCCCGGCCGGACCGCGAGTCGCGCGGCTGAGATCCCGCGGTCGACCGCGTCACGGGCATCCGCCCCGACTACGATTGGCCGCATGGCTGATTCCTCATTCGACATCGTGAGCAAGGTCGACAAGATGGAGGCGGAGAACGCCGTCAACCAGGCGCAGAAGGAAGTCGCGCAGCGCTACGACTTCAAGAACGTCGGGGCGTCGATCGAGTGGAGCGGCGAGAAGCTGCTGCTCAAGGCGAGCGCCGAGGAGCGCGTCAAGGCCGTGCTCGAGGTCCTCGAGTCGAAGATGATCAAGCGCGGCATCGGGATCCGCAGCCTCGACACCGGTGCGCCGTACGCGAGCGGCAAGGAGTTCCGCATCGAGGTGGGGCTCAAGAACGGCATCTCGAGCGACGACGCGAAGAAGATCTCGAAGATCATCCGCGACGAGGGGCCCAAGAGCGTCAAGAGCCAGATCCAGGGCGACGAGCTGCGCGTGCAGTCGAAGAGCCGCGACGACCTGCAGGCGACGATGGCGCTGCTCAAGGGCAAGGACCTGGATGTCGCGCTGCAGTTCGTGAACTTCCGCTAGCCGACCGCGGTGTCGGGCGCGGGCGCCGGGTCCTCCGGCTGGGCGGGCCACGCGCGCGGCAGCCGCGAGTACCGGCGTATGCTCGTCGCGCTCGCCTTCGCGGGCGTCGCGACCTTCACGCAGCTGTACTCGACGCAGGGCATCCTGCCCCTCATCGCTCGCGACCTCGACGTCGACGCCGCGACGGCCGCGCTCACCGTGTCGGGGACGACGGCGGGGCTCGCGGCGGCGGTGATCCCGTGGTCGTGGGTCGCCGACCGGATCGGACGCCTGCCCGCGATGCGCATCGCCCTCGCGAGCGCGACCGTGCTCGGCCTGCTCGCTCCGCTCGCGCCCGACATCGTGTCGCTCGTCGGCGTGCGCATCATCGAGGGCGTCGCGCTCGGCGGCCTCCCCGCGATCGCCCTCACCTACCTCGCCGAGGAGGTCGACCGGCGGCACGCCGCCGCGGCCGCCGCGACCTACGTCGCCGGGACGAGCCTCGGCGGGCTCCTCGGCCGGCTCGTCGCGGCCCCCGTCGCCGAGCAGACCGGCTGGCGGATCGGCGTCGCCACCGTCGCCGTCATCGCCGCGGTCGCCGCCGCCGTCTTCATGGTGCTCGCGCCGCGCGCGCGGGGCTTCGACCGCGGGCCGGTCGGCGGGGTCGCGCACGTCGCGCGGACCATCGCACGCCTCGCCCGCGACCGCGTGCTCGTGTCGCTGTGGGCGCAGGGCTTCCTGCTCATGGGCGGGTTCGTGACGGTCTACAACTACCTCGCCTTCCACCTCGAAGGCGCGCCCTTCCTGCTGCCGCCGTCGCTCGCCTCGCTCCTGTTCGCCGCCTACCTCGCGGGAACGGCCTCCTCGCGCGTCGCGGGCGCGATCGCCGAGCGCATCGGCATCGGGCCGGTGCTCATCGCATCCTCCGGGGTCATGCTGGCCGGCCTCGCCCTCACGCTCGTCGAGCAGCTCGCGGTCGTGATCGTCGGCCTCGTCGTGCTCACCGCGGGGTTCTTCGCGGGGCACGCCAGCGCATCCGCCGCCATCGGCCAGCGCGCCGCCACGGGCCGCGCGCAGGCGACGAGCGTGTACACGCTCGGCTACTACGCGGGGTCGAGCCTGTTCGGCTGGCTCGGCGGCTACGCCTACCTCGCGGGCGACTGGACGGCCGTCGTCGGCCTCGTCGCGGCCCTCGCGGCGATCGCCGGCGCGGTCGCGGTCATCGGCACGCGCCCGCCGCGTGACTAGACTCCGCCCATGACGACCATCGAGCTCGACACGGCCAGCGCATGGGTCGTGTTCATCATCGGTGTCGCCGCCGTCCTGGCGCAGGTCGTCATCGCGGTGACGTCGCTCGTGATGGTGCCGCGCAACCGGCGCCCGCAGACGGCGCTCGCCTGGCTGCTGCTCATCTACATCCTGCCGATCGTCGGCTTCCTGCTCTTCCTCCTGCTGGGGTCGAGGAGGCTGCCGAAGCGGCGCCGCGAGAAGCAGACCGAGATCAACGAGTACATCCTCAACACCACCGAGGGCATGGATCGCGTCCGGAAGGATCCGCCGTGGCCGCCGTGGCTCGAGCCGATCGTCGAGCTCAACCGCACGCTCGGGGCGATGCCTCTCGTCGGCGGCAACACGGCCGAGCTGTACACCGACTACGCGGAGTCGATCGCGGCGATGACGGCGGCGGTGCGCGAGGCGGAGCGGATCGTGCACGTCGAGTTCTACATCCTGTCGCTCGACGAGGCGACCGCCGACTTCTTCGACGCGCTCGAGGACGCCGTGCGTCGCGGCCTCACCGTGCGCGTGCTCTACGACCACGTCGCCTCGGTGCGCGTGCCCGGCTATCGCGTGACGAAGCGCCGGCTGATCGCGATGGGGGTCGAGTTCCGGGCGATGCTGCCGGTGCGTCCGTGGCGCGGGCAGTGGCAGCGGCCCGACCTGCGCAATCACCGCAAGTTCCTCATCCTGGACGGGACGACGGCCTTCACGGGCTCGCAGAACATGGTCGACCGCGGCTACCACCGCAAGCCGCTGCGCAGCGGCGATCGGCTCGCGTGGAAGGAGCTCGTGGTCCGCTTCGACGGGCCGATCGCGGCGGGCATCGAGGCGCTCTTCGCGACCGACTGGTACGCGGAGACGGACGAGCTGCTGCTGCGCGAGAGCGTCGTCGCCCCGGAGGTCGACCCGGAGGTCGGGCTCGACGCGCAGGTCGTCCCGAGCGGTCCCGCCTTCGAGGGGGAGAACAACCTGCGGCTGTTCAACTCGCTGCTGTACGCCGCGCAGGAGCAGATCCAGATCTGCTCGCCCTACTTCGTGCCCGACGAGTCGATGCTCTACGCCATCACGACGGCGGCGCAGAGCGGGCTCGACGTGCAGCTGTTCGTCTCGGAGATCGGCGATCAGACGCTCGTCTTCCACGCCCAGCGCTCGTACTACGAGGAGCTCCTGCGGGCCGGCGTGCGCATCTGGCTCTACCGTTCGCCGACGGTCCTCCACGCCAAGCACTTCACGATCGACGACCAGGTCGCCGTCATCGGCTCGAGCAACATGGACATGCGCTCGTTCAGCCTCAACCTGGAGGTGTCGGTGATGGTGCGCGGGGCATCCGTCATCAGGCGGCTGCGCGAGGTGGAGCAGTCGTACCGCGACAACTCGACCGAGCTGACGCTCGAGCAGTGGATGAACCGGCCGGCCCACATGCGCGCGTTCGACGACCTCGCCCGTGTGACGGCGACGGTGCAGTAGGAGGTCTCGCGATGACGCCGAAGACGATGCCGACAGATGTGCCGGTCGAGGAGTTCCTCGCCACCCTCGACGCGCGCCGCAGCGCGGAGGGGGCGCGGCTCGTGGAGCTGTTCCGGTCGGAGACGGGCGCCGACGCCGTGATGTGGGGCCCGACGATGATCGGGTTCGGGCAGTACGCGTACCGATACGCGAGCGGGCACGAGGGGGTGTGGCCTCGGGCGGCGTTCTCGCCGCGGAAGGCGAAGCTCTCGTTCTACGGCCTGCAGACGCACCCGGAGGCGGCGGCGCTGCTCGAACGGCTCGGGCCGCACACGACCGGGGTCGACTGCGTGTATGTGAACCGACTCGACGCGATCGATGAGGACGTGCTGCGCGAGCTCGTGCGCCTCTCGTGGGCGACGACGGAGGAGAGCGCGGTCTGAGCGCCGGCCCCGCCCCCGCGCCGGTCTCTGCGCGGCTTCCCTCGGGGTTCCCGGTATGACCGCGTTTCCGCCCACTCCCGCCCGTGGCCGCATCGGTAGTCGCATCCACATCCGCAGGCTGGCAGGCGCAGGCTGGCAGGCGCAGAAGGCCGTCGCTCACACCAGGCTTCGATAAGTGCGGACTGCGTGACGCGGGTTCAGCTCGTCCGTACTTATCGAAGCGTGCAGATCCGGACCGTCTGATGCTCCTACTGAAAGCGATGGTGCACGCAACGCGGGAGCCGACCCGACGAACGCTCGTTCGGTCCTCCTCCTCGAGTAGGCGTCGGGTTCGCCATTCCCCATGCGCCGCGCCTGGCCCTGCGGCGAAGCCCGGCGCGCGCAACACTGGCCGACATGCTCGACCCTCAGGCACTCGATGACTACCTGTCGGCCTGCGGTGGCATCGTGTCGTTCGCCGAACTCCGGTCGCTGGGCTACGACGAGGACCTTCTCCGCGTCGCGCTCGGACGACGACGACTCGTGCGATTGCGGCACGGCTGGTACGGAACGCCCGACCTCCCGCAGGACGTCCGGCGGGGCTGGGNCCCGCCACGATCCGCGGGTGGTTCACATCTCGATCCGGCGGCACGGACGGACACCGGCGACGATAGGCCGTGACGCCGTCGGACTCGGGATCGTTCGCCACTACGGCGAGGTCGGGCCCGATCGACGGGTGGTGAGCGACGCGATAGCTCGACGTCAGCTGGCTCGGTGCCGGCTCCCGAACGCTGAGGATCCCGACCTCCATCCGCCCGCGAGCGACAGTCCATCGAAACGGAGATACGAACGCGCCCTCGCCAAGATGCCGCCGTGGGCCGAGACCTAGTCGCGCGAGATGCGCACCATCTCGTCGCGCGGGACGACCTTGATGCGCGCGCGGCCGCGGGCGGCGCCGAGCTCCTGCTCGTGCGCGTCGAGGCGTCGCCATCCGTCGAGGTCCGTGTAGAGGACCCCGCGACCGCGGAGCATCTCGACGACGGCGCCCTCGTCGGGTTCCGATGGGCTCCACCAGCCGGACTGCCCGTTCAGCACGTGCTGGATGGTCTCCATCGCGTCGCTCTTCGTGTGGCCGATGAGGCCGACGGGGCCGCGCTTGATCCAGCCGGTCGCGTAGACGCCCGGCAGGACGGCATTGTCGTCGCCCAGCACCCGGCCCTCGTGGTTCGGGATCACGCCGTGGCGGTCGTCGAACGGGATGCCGTCGAGCGGCGAGCCGAAGTAGCCGACCGCGCGGTAGACCGCCTGCACGGGCACCTCGCGGAGCTCCCCCGTTCCGACGACCCCGCCGGCGCCGTCCGGGCGCGTGCGCTCGTACCGGAAGCCCACGACCCGGCCGTCCTCGCCGAGCACCTCGACGGGCTTCGCGTAGAAGTGCAGGTGCAGGCGCCGCGACGCCTGGCCGGTCTCGCGGGCGCGCCACTGGCTGAAGACCTTGTCGATCACGAAGAGCTGCTTGTTCGACGCGATCGCCGCGCGCGCGGCCTCGTCGTACTCGAAGTCCTCGTCGTGCACGATCATGTCGACGTCGCGCAGCTCGCCGAGCTCGCGCAGCTCCAGCGGCGTGAACTTCACCTGCATGGGGCCGCGGCGGCCGAAGACGTGCACGTCGGTGACGGGCGACGCCTCGAGGCCCGCGTGGACGTTGTCGGGGATCTCCGTCGGCAGCAGATCCTCCGGGTGCTTCGCGAGCACGCGCGCGACGTCGAGCGCGACGTTGCCGTTGCCGATCACCGCCACCGACTGCGCGGTCAGCGGCCACTCTCGCGGGACGTCGGGGTGGCCGTCGTACCAGCTGACGAAGTCGGCGGCGCCGTACGAGCCCTCCAGGTCGATGCCGGGGATGCTCAGCTCGGCATCGCGCACCGCCCCCGTCGCGAAGATCACGGCGTTGTAGTGCCGCTTCAGATCGTCGAGCGTGATGTCGGTGCCGTACCGGACGTTGCCGAAGATGCGGATGTCGCCGGAGTCGAGCACGTCGCGCAGGGCGTTGATGATGCCCTTGATGCGCGGGTGATCGGGGGCGACGCCGTACCGGACCAGACCGTACGGCGCGGGCAGCTGGTCGAACAGGTCGATCGAGACCTCGAACGAGCGCTCGTGCTTGAGCAGGATGTCGGCGGCGTAGATGCCGGCGGGGCCTGCTCCGACGATGGCGAGCCTGAGCTTGGTCATGCGGGTGGTTCCGTTCCTCGATCGTGCGGGGGTCGTGGGGGCTCGCGGCGCGCGCGGGACGCTCGCGGCCCTACTTGCTGCGGTCGACGACCGCCTCGGCGAACTTCGTCAGAGCCTTCTTCACCGGCCCGTCGGGCAGCGGCGCGAGCGCGGCGACCGCGTCGTCGGCCCAGCGGCGGGCCTCGAGCAGGGTCTCCTCCGTCACCGGGTGGCCGCGCAGCTCCGCGATCGCCGCGGCCAGCTCGGCCTCGTCGGCCGCGCGGTCCTCCGCGGAGGTCGCCGCGTCGTCGAGCTCGTCGACGTTGCGCTCGATGCGACCCAGCAGCTCGGCGGCGCTCGCGTCCGTCGCCGCGGCCCGGCGAAGGAAGAGCAGGGGGAGCGTCGCGACGCCGCTGCGCAGGTCGGTGCCCTGCGCCTTGCCCGTCTCGGCGTCTGCCTCCGCGAGATCGATCACGTCGTCGATGAGCTGGAAGGCGACGCCGATCCTCTCGCCGAAGGCGACGACCGGCTCCTCGAACTCCGTCGGGGCGTTGGAGAAGATGACGCCCATCTGCGCGGCGGCCGCGATGAGCGAGCCCGTCTTGTCGGCGAGCACCTGCAGGTAGTGCTCGATCGGGTCGTCGCTCGCCCGCGGGCCGAGGGTCTCGTGCAGCTGCCCGAGGCACAGGCGCTCGAACGTGTCGGCCTGAAGCTTGATGGCGCCCTCGCCGAGGCTCGCGACGAGCTTGGAGGCCCGGGCGAAGAGCAGGTCGCCGGTCAGGATCGCCACCGAGTTGCCCCACACGTGCTGCGCGGTCGGGACGCCGCGGCGAAGCTCCGCCTCGTCCATGACGTCGTCGTGGTACAGCGAGGCGAGGTGCGTGATCTCGATGGCCTGCGCGGCGGTGACGACGGCGGGGGTCGCCCCGTCGCCGAGCTGCGCGGTGAGGAGCGTGAGCACGGGTCGGATGCGCTTGCCGCCGGCCTCGAGAAGGTAGCGGGACGTGACATCCGCCATGTCGTCGGCGAAGGCGACCTCCTTCAGCAGGCCCGCCTCGACGGTCTCGAGGCCCGACTCGATGGCGTCCGCGAAGCGGCGCTCCTCGCTCGAGGCGAAGAGCTTCTCGCCGAGCCCGAGCGACGCGCTGAGCGTCTTGCTGCGGCGAGCGAGAGGAGTGCTCCAGGTCACGGTGTGCCGATCTGTCAGGGGGTCACTCGGCCGCGGCCGACGAGGTGGGGCGCCGGCGGGCGACGCGCTTCTTGGCGGCGGATGCCCGGATCGCCGCATCGATCGGCTTGCGTCCGCGGTGCAGGGCCACGACCCCGACCGTGAGGTTGCGGTAGGCCACGCGCGTGAAGCCGGCGGCGCGCATCCACTGGCACAGGATGCCCTGCTCGGGCCAGTCCGCGATCGACTCGAACAGGTACCGGTAGGCGTCGGGGTTCGTGCTCGCGGCGCCCGCGATGAAGGGCATGACCTTCTGCAGGTAGGCGAAGTAGCCGCGGCGGATGATGCCGATCGGCGGGCGCGAGAATTCGCAGATGAGGAGGCGTCCGCCGGGCTTCAGGACGCGGTACATCTCGCTCAGAGCGAGGCGCGGGTCCTCCACGTTGCGCAGGCCGAAGCTGATCGTGACGGCGTCGAACTCGTCGTCGCCGAAGGGCAGCCTCTGCGCGTCGCCCTCGACGAACTCGAGCTCGGGGTGGCGCTTGCGCCCCTCCTCGATCATGCCGGCGGAGAAGTCGAACGCGATGACGCGGGCGCCCGACCTCGCGATCGCGGCCGAGCTCGTGCCCGTGCCCGCGGCGATGTCGAGGATGCGCTCGCCCGGCTGCGGATCGATCGCGCGCACCGTGTGCAGGCGCCAGAGCGAGGCGTTGCCGACGGAGAGCACGGCGTTGGTGCGGTCGTAGCCGCGGGCGACGCCGTCGAACATTGCCGCGACGTCGCGCGACTTCTTGCTCAGGTCGGCCCTCGTCACGCCGCTCAGTCTAGTGAGTGCTCACTGCGCGTTGTCCGCGAGCGGCCTGGGCGCTCGGGGTCCCGGCGGTACGCTTCCCTACGTGCCCTCCTCCGCGTCGCCGGGAGCCGCCCTGCGCGCGGTCTCCGAACCCGTCGATGACGCGACGGCCCTGCTCGAGTACGCCTCGGCCGCGCATCCCCTCGTCGCCCTCCGGCGCGGCGACGGCATCGTCGGCATCGGCGAGATCGCCCGCATCACCGTCACCGGCCCCGACCGCCTCGCGCGCGCCGCGGCCGCGTGGCGCGAGCTCGCCGCGGCCGCCCGCGTCGACGACGCCGTGCACCAGCCCGGGTCGGGGCTCGTCGCCTTCGGGGCCTTCGCGTTCGCCGACACCTCGGCGGTCGAGAGCGTGCTCATCGTGCCCGAGATCGTCGTGGGCCGGCGCGGGCCGGTC
This sequence comes from Yonghaparkia sp. Soil809, assembly GCF_001429705.1. Taxonomy (NCBI): domain Bacteria; kingdom Bacillati; phylum Actinomycetota; class Actinomycetes; order Micrococcales; family Microbacteriaceae; genus Microcella; species Yonghaparkia sp. Soil809. The sequence goes on along the minus strand of NZ_LMSV01000001.1, from coordinate 1,245,298 downwards.
ACCTGGGTGACGCGCATCACCTCCGACGACGGCGGGCGCGACCTCGAGCTCGCCCCTCCCGTGGCGACGCGGCTCGGGGCCCGGCCGCGGGCGACGCTCGCGGCGGCATCCCTCACGCGCCAGGAGTACGTGGCGCTCGTGCGCGACGTCGTGACTCGGATCCGCTCGGGCGAGGTCGAGAAGGTCGTCATGGCGCGCGACGCGCGCGCGAGCATCCCCGCCGATGCCGACCGGAGGGCGCTGCTGCAGGAGCTCGCCGAGGCCTACCCCGACACGCTCACCTTCGCCGTCGACGGGCTCGTCGGCGCGAGCCCCGAGACGCTCGTGAGCGTGCACGCCCGCGAGGCCTCGGCGCGCGTGCTCGCCGGGTCGCGCGCCCGGGGCGCCGGCGCGACCGACGACGCGGCCGCCGCGACGGCCCTCGCGACGAGCACGAAGGATCTCGACGAGCACGCCTTCGCGGTGCAGAGCGTGCTGCGCGCGCTCCGCCCCCACGCGCGCGCGGTGACCGCGAGCGAGTCTCCCTTCACCCTCAAGCTCGCCAACCTCTGGCACCTGGCGACGGATGTCGAGGTCGAGCTCTCGGAGGACGCCTCGGGCCTCGATCTCGTGGCCGCCCTGCACCCCACGGCCGCGGTCGCCGGCAGCCCGACGGCGGACGCCCTGCGGCTCATCGCCGAGCTGGAGCCCTTCGATCGCGGCCGCTACGCCGGCCCGGTCGGCTGGATCGACCAGGACGGCGACGGCGAGTGGGTCATCGCGCTGCGCTGCGCGCGCATCGACGACGACGGCACGCTCACGGCGTACGCGGGGGCGGGCATCGTCGCGGACTCCGACCCGGAGTCGGAGCTCGCCGAGACGCGCATGAAGTTCCGTCCGATCGCGGATGCCCTGCGCTAGTCGCCCGCTCGACCGGCCCGCGCGGTCCTAGCTCGCCGCGAGCCGCCGCTTCTCGAGCTCGACGTCGAAGTCGGCGGCCGGCCACTGCGGGTCGAGCTCGCGCAGCTCGCGCAGCAGGAGGTGCTGCACGGCGAGGCGGGCGAACCACTTGCGGTCGGCGGGCACGACGAACCACGGGGCGTGATCGGCGTCGGTCTCGGCGATGGCGCGCTCGTAGGCCTCCATGTACTGCGGCCAGAGCATCCGCTCGTCGACGTCGCCGGGGTTGTACTTCCAGTGCTTATCGGCGCGATCGAGGCGCTCCTGCAGGCGCTCCTTCTGCTCATCGGGCGAGATGTGGAGCATGACCTTGATGACGCGCGTGCCGTCGTCGACGAGTCGCCGCTCGAAGTCGCGGATCTCGCCGTAGCGGCGCTCGATCTCGTCGGCCGGGGCGAGCTCGCGGACGCGCGCGATGAGGACGTCCTCGTAGTGCGAGCGGTCGAAGACGCCGATCATGCCGGGGCCGGGGAGGCGGCGCGCGATGCGGGCGAGGAAGTGCTCGGCGAGCTCCTCCGGCGTGGGCTTCTTGAAGGCGGCGAGGGCGACGCCCTGCGGGTCGACGGCGCCGACGACGTGGCGGAGGATTCCACCCTTGCCGGCGGTGTCCATGGCCTGGAGGACGAGGAGGATGCGCCGCTCGTCGCCCGCGCGACTCGCGGCGAAGAGCTTCTCCTGCAGGGCGCTGAGCTCGTCGGCGCCGGCCGCGAGGGCCGCCTGCCCGTCCTTCTTGTCGCCGTCGAAGCCGGGGGTGGCGCGGGTGTCGATGTCGGCGAGGCGCACGTCGGCGCCGGCTCGCAGCAGCTGGTCCATGGGGCGACGCTACGCGGCGCGCGGCCTGCGCGTCGAGTGCGCTCACGGGCCTACGGCTCGAGGGGCACGTGCACGAGCAGCAGGCGCTCGCGCGCGGTGAGGGCGTCGTCGAGCTCGGCGCGCGTCGTGACGCGACGGTGCTCCCACCCGCCGGCCGCGGCGAGCGCCGCGAAGTCGACCGCGACGGGTGTGCGCATGACGCGGGTGAAGTCGTCGGCATCGGCGGTCGCGGCGACCTCGAGCGAGTCGAAGATCGTCCCGCCGCCGTCGTCGCCGACGAACACGTGCAGCGAGACGTCCTCCGGCAGCGGAGCCAGGAGCGCCCCGGCGTCGTGGACCGCGGCGAGGTCGCCGAGCAGCACGCGGACGACGCCGTGGCGCTCGGCTCGACGGGCGGCGAGCGCGATGCCGGCGGCCGTCGAGATCGTGCCGTCGATGCCGGCGAGACCGCGGTTGGCGTGGACGGGGATCCTCTTGCCGGGAACGATGCGGTCGGCCTCCCGGATGAGGCGCGAGGCCCCCAGCACGAGGCGATCGTGCGGCCAGGTGGATGCCCAGAGCGCGCGGGCGAGCATCCGCCGGTCGACGGGGGCGCGCAGGATCGCCATCTCGGCGCGGGCGAAGGCGGCGCGCACGCTCGGCTCCTCCGAGACGGCCGCACCGAGATCGGGCGCGGGGTCGTCGGGCGCCTCCGACTCGAGCACGGCGCGCGACATCGCGACCCAGCCGCCCACCCAGCGCCGCACGACCGCCGGGTCGGGGATGCCGTGCACGCGGACGCCGTCGACGATGCGCGCGCGGCGACCCGGGTCGTACGCCTCGACCCCGGGCGTGCGGATGACGATCGCCTCGACGTCCGCGCGCTGCAGCAGCGCCGGCACCTCGCGGCTCAGCGTCGGATGGCCGACGACGATCGCGCGCGCGACCGCGTCGCCGTGGGGCCCGCGCAGCACGTCGCGGTAGGCCGCGACGACGTGCCGACCGAAGCGCGACTCGCTCGCGACCTCGGCGATGAGCGGGGCGCCGAGCTTCTCGGCGAGCTCCGTCGCGAGCGGCCCGGCCCCGGTGCCCGCGATGACGACGGTCGCGTCGTCGGGCTCCAGGTCGAGCACGATGCGGTCGCGGCGATCGCCCGGCGCGGTCGTGCCGCGCTCGTCGTCACCGGCGGCGGGATGCTCGCCCGCACCGAGGTCGGCGGGAAGCTCCACGGCTCCGCTGAGCGGCTCGCGGTAGGCGAGGTTCACGTGCACCGGGCCCTCCGCCGCGGCGCGGACGGCGAGCTCGGCCAGGTCGCCCGCGTCGTCGACCTCGTGGGCCGCGCCGACGGGAGCCGCGACGTCCCAGTCGGCGCGCACGAGGTCGCCGAAGATGCCCGGCTGCACGGTCGTCTGATTGCTGCCGATTCCCCGCAGCTCGGCGGGCCGGTCGGCCGAGAGCACGATGATGCCGACTCCCGAGTGGTGGGCCTCGAGGACGGCCGGGTGCAGGTTCGCGACGGCGGTTCCCGAGGTGCAGATGACGGGCACGGGCAGGCCCGACTCGGCGGCGAGGCCGAGGGCGGTGAACCCCGCGACCCGCTCGTCCACGCGGACGTGCAGCTCGATCGCGCCGGCGCGGGCGGCGGCCGCGACGGCGAGCGCGAGGGCCTGCGAGCGGGAGCCGGGGCTCAGGACGACGTCGCGCACGCCGTGGCGGATCAGCCCGACGACGAGGGCGGTCGCTGCGCGCTGCGCCGGCGACTCAGCGGGCGGAGTCGTCGCGGGTGTCATCGTCGAGGTCGGCGAGTTCCTGCTCGAGACGGCGGAGGCGCTCGTCCTGCTCCGCGCGGCGCGCGACGTCCTCCCGGTTGATGGAGCCGAGGAAGTCGGGGTCGTCGTCGGGGGCGATGATGCGCGTGCCGCCGGACGTGCGGCGGGCCTTGCCGATGACGAGCCAGAGGATGCCGCCGATGACCGGCAGGAGAACGACGAGGATGGCCCAGACGGGCTTCTGCAGGCCGCGCACGCGGGAGCGGTCGGTGAGCAGGACGTCGACGAGCGTGTAGATCGTGAACGCGACCGCGACCACGGCGAGCACGACGAGGAACCTGGCCATGGGGCGAGTGTACGCCGGACCCCTGGGCCCGCGCCGGGTGCGGTCGGGGAGCGGACCGGGTGCTCGGACGGCCGCTCCTAGACTGGGGGCGTGAACCCCTGGATCCAGTACAGCCTCGTGCGTCTCGGCATCTTCGGAGCGGCGTTCGCCCTGCTCTTCCTGGTGCTGCCGGCCCCGCTGGAGTCGATCGGCGTCGTCGGGTTCGCCGTCATCGTGATCGCCGCCGTCATCGCGGCCGTCGTCGCCCTCACGGTCTCGTACATCTTCTTCGGCCGGCTCCGCGACGCGGTGGCCGCCGACCTCGCCGAGCGCCGGGCGAAGCCCGCCGTCGACCCGGACGCCGCGGCCGAGGACGCCGCGAGCTGACCGAGTACGACTAGAAGGCGATCGCGGCAGCGAGCCCGAGCCCGGTCGCGAGCGCCGCGAGCGAGGTGAGCTTGAGCGCGAGCACGAGCTCGGCCGCCGTGCGCGCGAGCACCACGATGAGGATGACGGGCGCACTGATCAGCAGAGTGAAGTACACGTACGGCGCCCACACGTAGAGCGCCGCGAACCAGCCGAGCACGCCGTAGGCGCCGACGATCAGCACCGAGAAGAGGATGCGGGCCGCCCGATCGCCCAGCCGCACGGCCAGCGTGCGCTTGCCGGCCAGGGCATCCTGACCGCGATCGCGGATGTTGTTGACGAGCATGACGGCCGCCGCGAAGAGACCTGCGATGACGCCCGCGAGCCAGGCGTCGAGCGGGGCGTCGACGATCTGGACGTACGTCGTGCCGACCGTCGCGACGAGGCCGAAGAAGACGAACGCGACGAGCTCGCCGAGCCCCGAGTAGCCGTACGGACGGCGGCCGCCGGTGTAGAACCAGGCGGCGGCGAGCGCGACGGCTCCGATCAGCAGCAGCCAGTACTGCCCGCTCAGCACGACGACCGCGAGGCCGGCGAGCGCGCCGAGCCCGAGGAGGACGAGCGCGACCGTGAGCACGGTGCGCGCGGGGGCGGCGCCCGATCCGGTGAGGCGGCGAGGCCCGACCCGCTGGGCGTCGGTGCCGCGCACGCCGTCGGAGTAGTCGTTGGCGTAGTTGACGCCGATCTGCAGGAGCACCGCGGTCGCGAGGCAGAGCACCGCGATGAGGATGTCCGCGCCGGCGTTGACGTGCGCGACGGCCGTTCCGAGAGCGACGGGCGCGATCGCGAGGCTCAGGGTGCGCAGGCGGGCGCCGGCGATCCAGTCGCGCGCGGTCGCGCGCGAGGCCGCCGCCGGGTTGCCCGAGCGCTTCGTCGCCGAGGAGGAGCCTGAGGTCTTCTGGGGTGCCCTGCTCGCAGGTCGCTTCGTCGCCACGAGCATGATCCTAGGGGCGGGCGCGCTCCGCGATGGCAAGGCGGTCGGGCTTGCCGGAGGGGAGGATCGGAAGAGCATCCACCGTCATGACGCGGTCGGGGCGCGCCTCGGGCGGGAGCACCGCGCCGACCGCGCGTCGCAGCGTCGCGAGGTCGGGGCGCGCGGTCGTCACGACGACCGGCACCTCGCCCCACTCGGCGTGGTGGCCGGCGACGACGACGGCGTCGGAGAGCCCGGGCTGCTCGCGCACGACGCGCTCGACGTCGCCGAGGCGCACCTTGAGCCCGCCCGTCACGATCGTGTCGTCGAGCCGACCGGTCACGCGCAGCACGCCGTCGACGAGCTCGCCGGCGTCGTCCGTGCGGTACCAGCGGTGCTCGTCGTGCTCGACGAAGGCGCGGGCGGTGCGCTCGGGGTCGCCGAGGTAGTACTCCACGATCGTCGGGCCGCCGAGCTCGATGCGACCGTCGACGATGCGCACCATCGCCTGCCCGATCGGGCGGCCGTCGTACACGACGCCGCCGCACGTCTCGCTCGAGCCGTACGTGCGGGTGACGCGCCAGCCGTGCGCGCGGGCGCGGTCGACGAGCGCGGCGGGCGTCGACTGGCCGCCGACGAGGATGCGCGAGAACCCGGCGATCGCCTCGCGCAGCTCGTCGTTCGCGTCGGCCTCGTCGAGCAGGCGCCCGAGCTGGGCCGGGACGAGCGCGGTGTACCGCACCTTCTCGGTCATGCGCGCGATCGCGGCGAGGACGGTCGCGGCGTCCATACGGCCGGGCGCGACCGGAACAGGGGGGATGCCCGCCGCGAGCGAGCGCGCGAGCACGTTGATGCCGGCGATGTAGTGCACGGGCAGCGCGAGCAGCCACTGGCCGGGCTCGCCGAGCGCGCCGTTGGAGGCGGCGGCGCTCGCGAGCACGGCGTCGGCGCTCAGGGCGACGCGCTTGGGGGTGCCGGTCGACCCGCTCGTCTCCACGACGAGGGCGATGCGCTTCTCGACCTCGAGGGGGGCGGTCTGGACGGGGTTCACTCCGCCGCCGCGGAAGAGGACCGCGGGCCCATCGCCGCTCAGCGCGTCGCGCAGGTGCGCGAGGCACGCGACAGGGTCGGAGGTGTCGATGACGGCGAGCGGACGGGTCACCCGTTCACGCTAGCGCGCAGGGCTGTCAGTACTGCCAGGGGCCCCGTGCTGCCAGGGGCCTAGTACTGCCAGGGGAACGGCGACCAGTCGGGCGCGCGCTTCTCGAGGAAGCTGTCGCGGCCCTCGACGGCCTCGTCGGTGCCGTATGCGAGCCGCGTGGCCTCGCCCGCGAAGAGCTGCTGCCCCACCATCCCGTCGTCGGTGAGGTTCATCGCGTACTTGAGCATGCGGATCGCCGTGGGGCTCTTGGTGAGGATCGTCTCGGCCCAGTCGAGCGCCGTGGCCTCGAGCTCGGCGTGCGGCACGACGGCGTTCACGGTGCCCATCGCGTAAGCGCGGTCGGCGTCGTACTCGCGGGCGAGGAAGAAGATCTCGCGCGCGATCTTCTGCCCGACCTGCTTGGCGAGGTAGGCGCTGCCGTACCCGGCGTCGAAGCTGCCGACATCGGCGTCGGTCTGCTTGAAGCGCGCGTGCTCGCGGCTCGCGATCGTGAGGTCGCACACGACGTGCAGCGAGTGCCCGCCGCCCGCCGCCCACCCGGGCACGACGGCGATGACGACCTTGGGCATGAACCGGATGAGGCGCTGCACCTCGAGGATGTGCAGCCGCGGCGCGCTGGAGCTGGGGCGGAGGCCATTTCTGGCCTCCGCTGCGACGCCAGCGCCGACGCCCGTCTCGGGCGTCGGTTCGTACTCATAACCAAAGCGGCCGCGGATGCGCTGGTCCCCACCCGAGCAGAACGCCCACCCCGCATCCTTCGGGCTCGGCCCATTGCCGGTCAGCAGCACGACGCCGACGCGCGGGTTCTGGCGGGCGTCGTCGAGCGCGCGGTAGAGCTCGTCGACCGTGTGCGGGCGGAACGCGTTGCGCACCTCGGGCCGGTCGAACGCGATGCGCGCGATGCGCCCGCTCGTGTCGAGGTGGTACGTGATGTCGGTGAGGGCGTCGAAGCCGTCGACGGGGCGCCAGCGCTCGGGGTCGAACAGCTCGGAGACGTGCGGGGCTGCGGGCTCGGCCATTCCGCCAGCCTACGCGCGGGGGCTGGTGGGCGGCGTGAGCGGGCCGCGGCGCGCGTGCCCGCGACCGGTGACAGACTGTGCCGCATGACGACGCCGGCGACGGATGCCCTGCCCGAGCTCGACGAGGTGCTGAGCGGCTCGGCCGTGGTGTCGGTTCCGCTGACGACGCGGTTCCGCGGCGTCGAGCATCGCGAGGCCGTGCTGCTGCGCGGCCCGGCCGGGTGGAGCGAGTTCAGCCCGTTCGCCGAGTACGGAGACGCCGAGGCCGCGACGTGGCTCGCCGCGGCCCTCGACTTCGGCTGGCGCGACTCGGGGGCGGCGGTGCTTCGACGGAGCATCCCCGTCAATGCGACGCTGCCGGCGGTCGCGCCCGACCGCATCGAAGCGGTTCTCGCGCGCTACGACGGCTGCCGCACCGTGAAGATCAAGGTCGCCGAGCGCGGTCAGACGCTCGCCGACGACGTCGAGCGGGTGCGCGAGACGCGCCGGCTGATCGGCGCCGAGGGGCGGATCCGGCTCGACGCGAACGGCGCGTGGAACCTGGACGAGGCGGAGCACGCGGTGCGCGAGCTCGAGCAGTTCGACCTCGAGTACGTCGAGCAGCCGTGCGCCTCGGTCGAGGAGCTCGCGGAGCTGCGACGGCGCATCCACCGCATCGACGTGCTCGTCGCGGCCGACGAGAGCGTGCGGAAGGCGGCCGATCCGCTCGCGGTCGCGCGCGCGGGGGCGGCCGACGTGCTCGTGATCAAGGCCGCACCGCTCGGCGGCGTCGACCGCGCGCTCGCGATCGTCGAGGCGGCGGGGCTTCCGGCGGTGGTCTCGAGCGCGCTCGACACGAGCGTCGGGCTCGCGATGGGCGCGGCCCTCGCGGCCCGGCTGCCCGCGCTCGAGTTCGACTGCGGGCTCGGCACGGGCGCGCTCCTGGCCGACGACGTCGCGGTCGCGCCCGTCGTGCCCGTCACGGGGGCCATCGGCACGGGTCGCGCGACGGTCGACGAGGATGCCCTGCGCCGGCTCGCCGCCCCCGACGAGCGCGCGCAGTGGTGGAGGGCGCGGCTCGAGCGCTGCTACGCGCTGCTCGCCGCACCCCCCGCCTGACCCCGGGCTAGCTCCTCCCGCGGCGGCGCGACGCGATCAGCAGGCCGAGCGCGACGAGCAGGGCCAGCACGAGCGCCGATCCGAGGGCGATCTCGGTGACCGTGAGCTCCTCCGGCGCGACCGTCACGGGGGCCGTGGCCTCGAGGCCGGAGTCGAGGCCGACGAGCCGGAACTCATGGGACCCGAGCTCGGCATCCGCGGGCACCGCGATCTCGAGGGACACCCCGCCGCTCGCGTCGGCGATCGTCGCGACGAGCAGCTGCGGAGTCGAGTGCATCCAGAGCTGGACGCGCTCGCCCGGCTGGAAGCCGCGCGCGGCGAGCGCGACCGTCGACGCGGGCGCGAGGGTCGACGAGCTCACCGCCGTGAAGCGCGGCTTGCCCTCGTTGCCGGTGCCGTTCCCCTGGCCGACGCCGCCGTTGCCGAGGCCCTTGCCGTTGCCGTTGTTGCCCTTGCCGTTGTTCGCGTTGCCGTTGCCCTGGCCGCCGCTGTTGCCGGGGGCCTGCTGCTGCGCATCGACGAGCACCGCGGCGGTTCGCGCCGGGATGCTCACCGAGCCCGTCGCGGCATCCCAGGCCGTCTGCGCGACGACCGGGTCTGCGCCGTTCGCGAGCGCATCGGCGAGGGCGAACTCGCGACCCGCGAGCCCCTCGACCTGCTCGGTGATCGCCTCGGGCGTCGCGTTGAAGACGACGAGCGCGCCCTCGAGCTCGGGGTCGACGTCCTCGCCCAGCAGGTCGTCGATGAGCATGACGACGAGGCCGGGGGTGGCGTCGGCTCCGCTGTTCGGGAAGCTGACCTTCTGGCCGATGAGCTCGGCCGATCCCAGCTGCAGCAGGTCGACCGAGCTGCGCACGCGCAGCAGGTCGAGCGCCGCCGCCTCCGCCGCCGCCATGTCGGCCGGCGCGGGCTTGAGCGCGGGGTCGGCGAGCAGCGGAGCCATGATCGACCACTTCTCGCCGTTGTCCGCCTCGCTCGGCAGCCCGGAGCCGAACGTCGACTCCTGCCCCGTCCAGTCGATGCGGTTGAACCAGTCGCCCGAGTTGTAGCTGTTGCGGTCGAGCGACTTCGAGCGCAGCAGCTCGGTGCCGGCGTGCCAGAACGAGGGCGCCTGCGAGAGCGTCACCGTCGCGAGCGACAGCGTGTTCATGCGGATGCGATCGGCCATCGTCGTGTCGCGCGGCAGCTTGATGACGCTCAGGTCGTAGAGCGTCTCGTTGTCGTGCGCGTCGACGTAATTGATGACCTCGTCGGGCTGGTCGGCGTAGCCCGCGGGCGAGCCGCGGTAGTCGAGCTCGTCGCCGGGCACGACCGCGCCGCTCGCCGACTCGAGCGCGTAGTCGCGCAGGTTGCCGACGAGGCCGAGCTTGACGAGATCGGTCTGCTTCAGCAGCTCGGCGATCGACTGCTCGGCCGAGCCGTTGATCGGGTCGCCGTTCGGGTCGGTGCCGAGGCCGGTGCCGAAGCCCTGGACGAAGGTCGAGGAGCCGTCGACCGGGCTGCCGCCGTGGACGGCGTCGCGCAGGCGATCGTTGAACGTCGCGATGCCCGTGCCGCCGAGCTGGCCCTGCGTGGCCTGCTCGAAGCGCGCGTTGTTCGCGACCTCGCCGAAGTTCCAGCCCTCGCCGTAGAGGAACACCTCGGAGCCGTCGACGCCGTCCTCCTCGAGCGTGAGGGCGTCGAGCGCGGCCCGCACGTTCAGCATGTTCTGCTTGGAGTGGTGGCCCATGAGGTCGAAGCGGAAGCCGTCGACCTTGTACTCCTTCGCCCACAGCACGACGGAGTCGACCATGAGCCTCTCGGCCGCGGCGTGCTCGGTCGCGACGTTCTGGCAGCAGGTCGAGGTCTCGACCGCGCCCGTGGCGTTCAGGCGGTGGTAGTAGCCGGGCACGATGCGGTCGAGCACCGACTTCTCGCCCTGACCGGACTGCGCGGTGTGGTTGAACACCTGGTCGAGCACGACCTCGAGCCCCGTCGCGTGGAGCGCGCCGACCATCTCGCGGAACTCCTCCACGCGCGCGCCGCCGTCGGCGTCGACGGCGTACGAGCCCTCCGGGGTGGAGAAGTGGTACGGGTCGTAGCCCCAGTTGAAGCCGTCGAGGTCGCGGATCCCGGCGATGCAGGCCTGCTGCTCCGCCGACGCCGGCCCGAACGAGGCCAGGTCGCACTCGGGCTCGGCCTGCTGCGCGCGGCGCTCCTCGATCGTGGCGATGTCGAAGGTCGGCAGCAGGTGCACGGTCGTGATGCCCGCCTCGGCGAGCTCGCGCAGCTGCGCCGTGCCGGCCGAGTCGCGCGTGAAGGCGCGGTAGGTGCCGCGCTCCTCCGCCGGAACGCTCTCGTCGCCGATCGAGAAGTCGCGCACGTGCAGCTCGTAGATCGCGCGGTCGACGCTGCGGTCGACAGTGGGCTGCGGGGTGTCGGCCCACAGCTGCGGCCGCAGCTCCGGAGCGTCGAGGTCGACCACGACCGAGCGGGCCGAGTTGACGGTGAGCGCGACCGAGTAGGGGTCGGTCACCGAGTTCGACTCGACCTCGCCGGTCGACGGGGCGAACACCTCGACCCGCCAGCGGTACTCGTCGCCCGCGGCGAGCCCGGAGTCGACGCTCCACGCCCCGCTCGCGTCGTCGTAGCCGGCGTCGATGAGCTCGGGGTCGCCGGTCATCCCGGCGTCCCAGCGCTCGAGCACGACCGAGCGCGCGGTGGGGGCCCAGAGCGACACGGCGGCCGAGGAGCCGTCGACGACGGGGCCGAGGTCGGTGCCCGCGAGGCCGTCGGCGTAGAGGTCGTCGAGCACCCCCGGGATCTGCACCCCGGTGAGCGCCGTCAGCGCGCCGTCGACGCGCTGGGCGACGAGCAGCTCGCCGCGCACGAGCTCCGCGATCGCAGCGCGGTCGAGACCGACCGGCGTGAGCGCGACGTAGTCGGCGAGGTGCGGGAAGGCCTGCAGGACGCCGGCGGGCAGCCCGTCGGGGTCGACCGCGAGGTCGATCGGCTCGCCGCCTCCGGTGACGGCGCCATCGGAAGTCGCGAGGCCGCCGTCGGCGGCGTGCTCGAGGGTGAACGTCGCGCTCGATGCGGGCGTGCCGCCGAGCAGGGCGACGGGCCAGGCGATCGCGTCGCCCGCGGCCCAGATGGCCTGCTGCGTGCCGACGCCCGCGAGGGGCGGGTCGGTCACGACGATCTCGAGGACGTTCGTGGCGAGCGTGTAGAGGAAGCGGACCTCCTTGCCCTCGCTCGCGCTGAAGGAGTAGTTGGCGCCGTTGCGGACGCCGTCGACGCCGTAGTTCTCGTCCCACGAGAGGCCGTGCGCGACCTTCACCTCGTAGCTGCCGCTCGGCAGGGCCGAGGTCGCGAACTCGTAGACGCCGTCCTTGTCGCCGTCCTGCGCCAGGGTCGCGAGGCAGTCGGGCTGCCAGTCGCCCGGGCAGCCGAGCTCCGACTGCAGGCTGCCGGGCAGCGTGACGACGGGGCCCTCGGCGCTCGAGGAGATGATCTTCGTCACGGGGTCGAAGTAGAACGTGATCGGGCCGCCCGCGTGCGAGTAGGTGATGTTCCCGCCGTCGCGCACGCCGTTCGCCCCGTAGTTCTCGGCCCACGAGCCGTTGACCGCGACCTTGTACTCGTAGTCGCCGGCCGGGACGTCGAAGGTGCCCGTCCAGATCCCCGAGGCGGTCAGCGTGAGCTCGGCGGCGCCGCAGTCGGGCTGCCAGTCGCCGGCGCAGCCCATCTCGCTGTTGTGGCTGCCGGGGACGACGACCGAGTCGTAGCCGGGCTCGACCGGGCCGCCGTCGTCGACGGCGCCGTCGATCGCGACGCCGACGGAGGCGTAGGTCGAGGCGGCCGAGCGGTTGCCCGCGGCGTCGACCGTGACGGCCCGGTACTCGACGAGCGTGCCCGTGGCGAGGCCGCGGGTGTCGTGGAAGAGACGCGGCGAGGTGTCCTCCGCCGTGCCGAGAGGCGTCCAGGCGTCGTCGCCCGCGATGCGCCAGGCGAAGCTCGTCTCGGCCCACGTCGCGTCGTCGATGTCGGCGGCGACCGGCGCGAGGTCGGTGACCGCGGCACCGGCGGAGGGCGCCGACACGGTGATGGCCTGCGCTGCCTCAGGAGCGGTGACCAGGCGGTCGGCGACCCAGACGACGGCGGAGAGCGCCGGCACCGTGACCGACACGAGGCCGGTCGCGTCGGCCGTCGCGGCCGCGCCGTCGCCGTGCAGCACCGAGAAGGAAGCCCCGGCCGTGAGGGTCGGGATCTCGACCGTCCGCGGCTCGGCGGCGTTGTTGACCGCCACGAGGTGCTCGATCCTCTCGTCGCGATCGACGCGGCTGAAGGCGTAGACGCCCGCGCCGTCGGCGACGTAGCGCTCGATCTGGGCGCCCGTGTCGAGCGCGGGGTGCGCCTCACGGAGGGCGGCGAGCTCGGAGATCGCGCCGTAGAGCGGAGCATCCGTGCTGAATCGATCGACGCTGCCGGCCGTCTCGCCCGTGACGAGCGGCTGGTTCGCGTACTCGGCCACCTGCGTCGCGAAGAGGGTCTGGCGGGCGTCCTTGTCGCCGCCCGTGCCCGCGAAGCCCTGCTCGTCGCCGTAGTAGACGACGGGCTGGCCGCGCGTGAGGTACATGAGCTCGTGGGCGAGGACGGTGCGCTCGAGCGGCTGGCCGGTCGAGGCGAGGAAGTAGCCGACGCGGCCCATGTCGTGGTTGCCGAGGAAGGTCGGCAGCGCCGTCGAGGACGAGTCGGGGGTCGTGTAGCGGTCGTCGCCCGCGAAGAGCTCCTGCAGGCCCTTCGCCGAGTTGCCGCTCGCGAACGAGACGGCCTTCTGCTGGAAGGTGAAGTCGAGCACCGAGTTCATGTCGGTGTCGCGGATGTACGGCGCGAGCTTCACCGGGTCGGCGTCGTAGACCTCGCCGAACATGAAGAAGTCGGGCTTGCCCGCGACGTTCTTGGCGTAGTCGAGGACCTCGGTGCTCCACTGCTCCCAGAACTCGAAGTTGACGTGCTTGGCGGTGTCGATGCGGAAGCCGTCGATGCCGAGATCGATCCACTGCTGGTAGACGTCGACGAAGCCGTTCACGACGGTCGGATGCTCGGTCATGAGGTCGTCGAGCCCGACGAAGTCTCCGAACGTCACCGACTCGCCCGTCCACGTCGAGTCGCCGCGGTTGTGGTACAGCGTGGGGTCGTTGAGCCAGGCCGGGACCTTGACGGTCTCCGTGCCCGGTGCGATGACGGGCGTGTAGGGGAAGCTCGTCGCCGCGTCGAGGGCGGGGAAGTCGCCCGTGCCCGCGTAGTCTCCCGGGTCGAAGGCGGTGCCGTCGGCCGCGAGGTACGGGCTCGTCGCCTGGTCGATGTACGAGTACTGCCCCTCCTCGTACGCGATCACATCGGCGGTGTGGTTCGTGATGATGTCGAAGTAGATCTTGATGCCGCGCGCGTGCGCCTCGGCGATGAGGGCCTCGAGCTCGGCGTTCGTGCCGAGGTGGGGGTCGATCTGGGTGAAGTCGGTGATCCAGTAGCCGTGGTACCCGGCGGAGGCGTTCGCGCCCTCGCCCTGCACCGGCTGGTTCGTGAAGCTCGGGGTGAGCCAGATCGCGCTCGTTCCGAGCCCGGCGATGTAGTCGAGGTTCTCGCGGATGCCCGCGATGTCGCCGCCGTGGTAGAAGCCCTTGTCGGTCGGGTCGAAGCCCGTGACCATGCGGTCGCCCTCGAGCCCGCCGAGGTCGTTGGCGACGTCGCCGTTGGCGAAGCGGTCGGTCATGACGAAGTAGAAGTTCTCATCGCTTCCGGCCTGGCGCACGGGCGGGGCGATGATCGCGTCGTCGGCGGCGGAGTAGGCGCCCGCCATGCTCAGCAGCTCCAGGCCGACGCGCTGCGCCGCCTCGTCGAAGGTCACCCGGACGGTCGCGTCGCCGGCAACCGTGAGCGGGATGTTGTCGCCGCCTCCGTCGCGCCCCCACGCGGCGTCCCACGAGTCGTTCGCGGCGACCTTGTACTCCCACGATCCGGCCGGGATCGTGAATTCGGCGGAGAACACGCCCGACGTCCCGGTCGCGGCGAGCTCGGTCTCCGCGCACGCGGGGGCCCAGTCCTCGGCGCAGCCGAGCTCTGACTGCAGGCTGCCGACGAGGGCGTACGTGTCGCCCTCGGCCGAGGCCGCTGTCATCGCGGGGAGCGGACCGGCGACGAGCGCCGTGACGGCGAGCGCTCCGATCGTCAGCTGGGCGGACACGGTGCGGATGCGCGCGCGAGAGGTCATCGTCGACTCCGGTTTCTGCGGCACAGCGAGGTGCCAGGGGTGGTCGGGCCGACGCTAGCAACTGGCTGAGAATTGTGCAAGCGTTTGCACCTCTACCCCCCGAGTGCGGGGCCGGATGCCCGGAATGACGGGGCAGGAGTCTGCCCTGAATCCGGTTCACGCCCTGTGGAACCGGGCTGGAACGCGACGACCATCGACTGGAACCGCTTGCAACCACGGGCCGTGCCAACGAGAGCTCAGAGAGCGCCGAGCACGGATCGGGGCGCGCCGACCACGGATCAGAGCGCGCCGGTTCCCGGCGAGACCGGCGCCGTGGCGGCGGAGCCGAGCGGGCCGGCACCGCCGGCCGCGCGGACTAGAGCCCGCTGTACGAGTGCAGGCCCTTGAAGAAGAGGTTGACGACCGTGTAGTTGAAGATCACCGCGCTGAAGCCGATGATCGCGAGCCACGCCGAGCGGTCGCCGCGCCAGCCGCGCGTCGCGCGGGCGTGGATGTAGCCGGCGAAGAGGGTCCAGATGATGAAGGTCCAGACCTCCTTGGTGTCCCAGCCCCAGTAGCGGCCCCACGCGCGCTCGGCCCAGATGGCGCCGGCGATGAGCGTGAAGGTCCAGAACACGAAGCCGACGACGTTCACGCGGTAGGCGAGCGACTCGAGGGCGGATGCTCCGGGCAGGGTCTGCACGAAGCGCAGCCCCTCGGCCTTCGACGCGGCGGCGCGCGATCGCAGCAGCTGCATGATCGAGAGCCCGGCGCCGATCGCGAAGAAGCCGGTCGCGAGCGTGGCGACGAGCACGTGGATCACGAGCCAGCCGGACTGCAGCGGCGGCGGGGTCGGCACGACGTCGACGTAGAAGTTCGTCGTCACGATGCCGAGGGCGAGCAGAGAGAAGCCCGTGATGTAGGCGCCGAGGTAGCGGATGTCCTTCCAGAGCAGGGCGCCGAGGAACGTGCCCATCCCGAGCGCCGTCGCCGTGAGCCCGAACTCGAACATGTTGGCCCACGGCACCCGTTCGGCCGCGATGCCGCGGGTGAGGACGGCGGCGAGGTGCAGCAGCCAGCCGAGCGCGGCGAGGGCGACCGCGACCTTCTGGAAGCGGGTCGCGCCGATCGGCGCGTCGACGGGGGTGCCGGATGCCCGGGCCGTCGTCGTCCGCTCGATCGTCGATGTTCCGCCGCGGGCCGACCCTGCGGCCGCCTCGGCGGTGAGGGAGGAGGCGGGGGCGACCTGAGCGGGCGCGACCCGTGCGGCATCCGTCGACGCCGCCGAACGCGTGGCGAGGTCGATCGTGAACAGCACGAACGCGATGGTATAGACGCCCATGGCCGAGTAGACGGCGACGAGCGAGTAGGCGACGAGGTTCTCCATCAGGTCTCCAGAGTAGGCGCGAGTCGCTGGGAATGCGCATCGGCGAGGTCGGCGACCGCCGCCTCGAGCCCGGGGTCGTCGCCGCGGGCGAGGCCGGCGTACTCCAGGCGCACGCCGTCGTCGGTCGCGGTGGCCACGACCCACAGCCGTCGACGCGGCACGAAGAGGCTGACGACGAGCCCGCCGAGCACGAGCAGCGCCGAGATGAGCACGCCGGTCTGCGTCGGGTCGTGGTGCACATCGACGCTCACGAAGCGCTGCAGGCCGCTGAACTCGACGGACCCGAGCCCATCGGGCAGCTCGGCCGTCTGCCCGAGCCCGATCACGAGCGGATCGGCCGGCGCATCGCGGCCCGCGATCTGGGTGAGTCCGTCGGTGTCGAGCGCGTAGGCGTTCCGCGGCACGCCGTCGTTCAAGCCGAGGTCGCCGGTGAAGGCGTTGAAGGTGAGGACGGGCTGGTCGGGCTCCGGGTACACCGACGAGAGCGCCCCCGACTCGAGCTGGATCGCCGAGGGGTAGAAGAAGCCGATCATGCCGAGCTGCTCCTCCAGGCCGTCGGGCACCTTGATGACGCCGATGCTCGTCAGGTTCGCGTCCTGCGGGAGGAAGGGGACGGCCTCGCTGAAGACGATGTCGCCGTCGCCGTCGCGCACGGTGATCTCGGGGGCGAATCCGTTGCCGAGGAGGTAGAGGTTCGTGCCGCCGACGGTGAGCGGGTCGTTGACCTTCAGCGTGCGCTGCGCCTCGCGGCCGTTCTCGACGACCGTCATGCTCGCGGTGAAGTCGAGCGGCTGCACCTGCCCGGTCGTCGTGTCGAGCCCGTACTCGGCCTCGAAGTCGTCGAGCCGCACGCCGTAGGGGTCGAGCAGGGCGTCGTCGAAGAAGCGGCCGGGGTTGAACGAGTCGTAGCTGCCGAGCTGGTTGACGAAGGTCTCGCCCTGCACGATGACCTTCTGGCCGTTGTAGCCGAAGCCGCCGGCGAAGCCGATGGTCGCGAGCACTCCGACGAGAGCCATGTGGAAGATGAGGTTGCCGGTCTCGCGCAGGTATCCCCGCTCGGCCGAGAGCGAGTCGCCGTAGCGCTCGACGCGGTACCGGCGGCGGCGCAGCTCGGCGCGCGCGGCCTCGAGCGCGGTCTCGACGTCGCCGGGAGCATCCGTCGCCCGGTACCCGACCAGGCGGTTCAGGCGGGCCGGCGTCTTCGGCGGAGCCGAGCGCAGCGCGCGCGCGTGGTGCAGCGTGCGCGGGATGATGCAGCCGATGAGCGAGACGAACAGCAGCAGGTAGATGGCCGAGAACCACACCGAGGTGTAGGTGTCGAACACCTGCAGGGCATCGAGCACGTCGAAGAGCTCGGGGTTGTCGACGCGGTACTGGGAGACGCCGTTCGGGTCGGCCGAGCGCTGCGGCACGAGCGACCCGGGGATCGCCGCGACGGCGAGCAGCAGCAGCAGGACGAGCGCCGTGCGCATGCTCGTCAGCTGCCGCCACGCGAAGCGCAGCCAGCCGACCGGGCCGAGCGACGGCTGGGCGATGGGCGCGGATGCCCCGCGCGCGTCGCCGCCGTCGGCGCCGTCGGCCGCCGCGCGGGCATCGATCGCGGCTTCGCGCTGCTCGGCGGCGAGCGCGTCGGCGTCGATGTGGTCAGAGGGGCGTAACGGTTCCACCGATCACCGCCCCGAGGCTCGAGACGAAGAGCTGCCAGAGGCCGGTGACCATGGCGAGGCCGATGACGATGAGCAGGAGCCCCCCGATGATGTTGAGGACGCGGATGTTCCTCCGCAGCCACGCGGTCGCACCCGCGACCCAGCGGAAGCCCAGCGCGATGAGCAGGAACGGCACTCCGAGGCCCAGGCAGTAGACGAGGCCGATGAGGGCCGCGCGCCCCACGTCGCCCTCGTTGAGGATGAGCGCGTTGACGGCGACGAGGGTGGGGCCGATGCACGGCGCCCAGCCGAGGCCGAACACGATGCCGAGCACGGGCGCCCCCGCGAGGCCCGTGCGGGCCGCGATGCGCGGCTTCATCGTGCGCTGAAGGAACGACACCTGCCCGATGAAGACGAGCCCCATGACTACGACGACGACGCCCGCGACGCGCGTGATGACGTCGAGGTACTGCTGCAGGAGGAACCCGGCGGTCGCGAAGACGATCGAGAAGGCGACGAAGACGACGCTGAAGCCGAGGACGAACAGCAGGACGCCGAGCAGGAGGCGCCCGCGCTCGCGGCGGTTCTCGGCGGGGCGCGTGATGCCGCCGACGTAGGCGAGGTAGCCGGGCACGAGCGGCAGCACGCACGGCGAGGCGAAGGCGAGGAAGCCCGCCGCGAGCGCGATCGGCAGTGCGAGCAGCAGGTTGCCGCTCAGCACGATCTCGCCGATCGGGTTCACCACGCCGATCAGCTCGACTCGGCGAGGGCGTCGGCGATCATGGCCCGCAGCGTCGACGGCTCGGAGACCAACCCTGAGATGCGGGCGGCGACCCGGCCCTGAGCATCCACCACGAGGGTCGTCGGCGTGGCCGTCGGCGCGACCTGCCCCGCGAAGGCGAGCCGGACGATGCCGGTCTTCGCGTCGAGCACGGAGGGGTAGGTGACGCCGAACTCGTCGGCGAAGGCGAGCGACTGCGCCGCGGCATCGCGCGTGTTGACGCCGATGAAGGGCACGCCCGCTCCACCCTGCTCGTCGGCGAACTCCTGCTGCAGCGCCTCGAGGTCGGGCGCCTCGACGCGGCACGGCGGGCAGCCGGCGTACCAGAAGTTGACGACGTACACCTGGCCGGCGAGGTCATCGCTCGAGAGCTCGCCGCCCTCATCGAGCGGAGCCCCCTCCCAGGCGACGGGCGCCGAGCGCTCGTCCGCGGCGATGACCGTGTAGGCGCCGTCGCCCGAGATGTAGCCCTGCCCGGAACCCGAGCGGTACTGCTCGGCGAGCGGGTCGCTCGAGCAGCCCGTGAGGGCGATCGCGGCGACGGCGAGGGTCGCGGCGAGACGCGCGCGAGCGGTCGCGCGGCGTGCGGGCGTGCGGGCTGCGGAGAGGCGGGTCACACGGCTCCCAGATCGATGGACTGCGCGAGCAAGTCTGCCGCGGGATCCTGATAGCCGATCTCAGTGAAGGCGCCGTCGCGCCAGGCGAAGCTCGTGACGCTCGAGAGCGAGCAGCGGCGCTTGCGCGGGTCGTGCGCGAGCCTCTTGCCGGCGACGGCGCGGTGGGCCATCCAGATCGGCAGCTGGTGGCTGACCATGACGACCTCACCGGAGTCGGTGCGCTCGTGGGCGTCGCGCATGGCGATGAGCATCCGCGCCGCTATGTCGGCGAACGGCTCGCCCCAGCTCGGCGTCGACGGGTCGCGCATGAGGTGCCAGTGCTTCGGGTGCAGCAGCGTCCGCCGGTTCATCCGCTTGCCCTCGAACCGGTTCGTCGGCTCGATGATGCGCTCGTCGGTGCGGATCGGGAGCCCGAACGCGTCGGCCCACGGCTGCGCGCTCTCCTGGGCGCGCTGCAGGGGGCTCGCGTAGAGCGCGGTGACCGGATGCCCGGCGAGGGCCTGCACCGCCGAGGACGCCATGCGGTGCCCGAGCTCGCTGAGCCCGAACCCCTCGAGCCGCCCGTAGAGCACCCGCTTGGGGTTGTGCACCTCGCCGTGGCGCACGAGATGGACGATGTCGGCGGGCATGAGCCCAGTCTACGAGCGGGCGGATGCCCGGATTCGCGCCCGGTCGCGGCCCGAGCCCGGGCATCCCGCCCGCCGGTAGGCTGTTCTCTCGTGACTCGCACCCTCATCAAGAACCTCGCCCCCCTGCCCGACGGAACCGTGACCGTGGCCGGGTGGGTCGATACGGTGCGCGATCAGAAGAAGGTGCAGTTCGTCATCCTGCGCGACGAGTCGGGGGCCGTTCAGCTGGTCAACCCTGCGACGCGCGAGCTGGGTGACGACGCTGATGACGCAACGCGGTCGGCGCTCGCGCTCACCGAGACGATCTCGGGCCTCGCGCACGGGTCGATGGTGCGCGTCACCGGCGAGCTCAAGCACGACGAGCGCGTCAAGCTCGGAGGTATCGAGGTGAAGATCGCGAGCCTCGAGGTCGTGAGCGAGGCGCTGCCCGAGACCCCCATCGCCGACGACTCGAGCCTCGACAAGCGGCTCGACTGGCGCTTCCTCGACCTGCGCCGCCCCGAGGCGAACCTCGTCTTCCGCGTGCAGACGACGTTCGAGCACGCGCTGCGCACGTGGTGGGTCGAGAACGACTTCGTCGAGATCCACACCCCGAAGCTCATGGCGAGCGCGTCGGAGTCGCGCGCCGAGCTGTTCGAGCTCGAGTACTTCGAGGGCAAGGCCTACCTGTCGCAGAGCCCGCAGTTCTTCAAGCAGATGGCGCAGCCGGCGGGCTTCGGCCGCGTGTTTGAGATCGCGCCCGCCTTCCGCGCCGACCCCTCGTTCACGTCGCGCCACGCGACCGAGTTCACGTCGATCGACGCCGAGTTCAGCTGGGTCGACTCGCACGAGGACGTCATGGCGATGCACGAGCAGCTGCTCGTGGCGGGGTTCACCGCGGTCGTCGAGAAGCACGGCGCCGAGATCGAGGCCGCGTTCGGTGTCACCGTGACGGTGCCCGCCGTGCCGTTCCCGCGCATCCCTCTCGCGGAGGCCCTCGAGCTCGTGAAGGCCCGCGGCTACGAGGTGCCCCGCACCGACGGCGACCTCGACCCGGAGGGCGAGCGCCAGCTGTCGGCCCACGTGCGCGCGGCGTTCGGCCACGACTTCGTGTTCGTCACCGACTACGCGAGCGGGATCCGGCCGTTCTACCACATGCGCTATGAGGGGGATGCAGGGCTCACGAAGAGCTACGACCTCCTGTACAACGGCACCGAGATCTCCACCGGAGCCCAGCGCGAGCACCGGGTCGAGGTCCTCATCGCGCAGGCGCAGGAGAAGGGGCTCGAGCCCGAGGAGCTCGAGTTCTACCTCGACTTCTTCCGCTACGGCGTGCCCCCGCACGGCGGGTTCGGCATGGGCCTCGCGCGCGTGCTCATGCTCATGCTCGGGCTCGGGTCGATCCGCGAGACGACGTACCTGTTCCGCGGGCCGACGCGCCTGCTGCCGTAGTGCTGCCTGCGCGGCCAGCGCCTCCGGCCCGAGTGAGCCGCGATGTCGCAGTTGAGCCTGAACTTTTCAACCCAACGGCGACTTTCGGGCTCACTCGCTCGCGGAGCAGGGGGCGGGTCGGCTAGACCTCGAAGTCGGGGCGGATGCTCCAGCCGGTGTACGTCTCGAGGGCGGCCATGAGGCGCAGGGCCTCGAGCGCGGCGTGCTCGTGGCTGACCGTCGAGTAGACGTCGATCGCGAGGGGCGGCGGCTCGCCGAACTTCGGGATCTCGATCTCGGCGCGGGCCCCGCCGGCGAGCTCGACGTAGGGCCGCATGGTCCGCGCTTCGCGCACGGGGCTGTCGACGGCGAGGGCGACGATCGCGAGCGCGTCGATCTTGGTCACCGGGCTGCGGACGACGATGGTCGCGCACCACTCGGGCTGCTCGGCTCCCGAGCGACCGATTCGGGGCAGGAGGCGGCCGACGAGGTCGCGGACGGGCTCGATCACACCGTCACGATAGGCACGCCGGCTGGGCGGCCGCTCGGCGGCGGTCGGGAATATCCCTGGCGTCTATGCGTTTGCATCGATATCATCGGCGCGACAACCTCAGGAGCTGACATGACCGCGACCACCCAGGGCCTGCACCACGTCACCGCGATCGCGGGCGACCCCCAGAAGAACATCGACTTCTACATCACCGGCCTCGGGCTGCGGCTCGTGAAGAAGACCGTCAACTTCGACGACCCCGGCACGTACCACCTCTACTACGGCGACGAGTCGGGGCGCCCCGGCACGCTCATGACGTTCTTCCCGTGGCGCGGCATCCAGCCCGGCCGCATCGGCGCGGGCCAGTCGACCTCGACCGCCTTCTCGGTGCCGGCCGGCTCGCTCGGCTGGTGGGTCGACCACTTCGCCTCCGTCGGCGCCGAGGCGCGCATCACCTCGACCTCCTCGAGCGAGGAGCGCCTGCTCGTCCACGACCCCGACGGCCTGCAGATCGAGCTCGTCGCGACGCACGAGCACGACCCGCGTGACCCGTGGGACTCCGCGAGCGTCCCCGCCGAGCACGCCATCCGCGGCCAGCACTCGAGCGTCCTCACCGTGCGTGACGCCGAGAGCACCGTCGCGCTCATGGTGAACGACCTCGGGATGCGCGTGGTCGAGCAGGAGGGCAACCGCACCCGCCTCGCCGCGGGCGACGGCATGCCCGGCGCCCTCGTCGACGTCCACGCCTCGTCCCTCGCCCCCGCCGGCCTCACCGCGGGCGGCACCGTGCACCACATCGCGTTCCGCGTGCCCGACCAGGCGACGCAGCAGCAGTGGCGCGACGAGCTCGCGAGCAAGGGCCACCGCGTCACCGAGATCCTCGACCGCCAGTACTTCACGAGCATCTACTTCCGCGAGCCGGGCGGCGTGCTGTTCGAGATCGCGACCGACACCCCCGGATTCGACATCGACGAGCCGCTGCTCGAGCTCGGCCGCGCGCTCAAGCTGCCGCCGTGGCTAGAGCCCTCGCGCGAGGCGATCGAGGCGCGCGTGATCCCCGTCACCCTGCCGGAGGAGAACAACCCCGAGGTCGCCGCGTGACCGGCGCGGCCGAGCCGGGCGGCGCGGCCGCGGGTGTCGCCCTCGACGCCTGGCCGCACCTGTTCCAGCCCGGACGGGAGGGCGCCCCCGTTCTCCTCACGCTGCACGGGACGGGCGGCGACGAGCGCGACATCGCGCAGATCGCGCCGCACCTGCTCGATGGGGCGGGCATCCTCTCGCCGCGCGGTCGCGTGAGTGAGCACGGCATGAACCGCTGGTTCCGGCGCATCGCCGAGGGCGTGTTCGACGTCGACGACGTGATCGTGCGCGCCGGCGAGCTCGCCGCGTTCATCGCGCTCGCCCGCGAGCACTACGGCATCCAGGATGCCCGGCTCATCGCCGTCGGATTCTCGAACGGCGCCAACATCGCGCTCGCGACCGCGCTGCTGCACCCCGAGGCGATCGACCGGGTCATCGCGTTCAGCGGCATGTATCCGTTCGGCGATCGCGACCCGATCGGCGACGTCTCGGGGGTGAGGCTGCTGCTCGCGAACGGCGCGGCCGACCCGATGGCCCCCGCGGCGAGCGCCGCGCACCTCGCGCGGGTCGCGGCCGAGCACGGCGCGGAGGTCGAGCGGCACATCCGCGCAGGCGGCCACGGCATCGACGGCAGCGACATCGCGGCCGCGCGGACGTGGGTCGCTGACGTGGTCGCGACCGTCTGATCGTGCGCTCGTGCCAGCACGTGCGGGCGCGCAGCTCGGGCTCGGCCCGACCTGCTCGCACGGGCGCGGGCTGAGCCCGCCCCAGCCCCGGGCTCAGGCCTGGTGGGCGACCGCGTCGACGAAGTCGAGCAGGGCCGCGGCGGTGGCGCGCGCATCCTCCGCGGGCGGCAGGTGAGCGACCCCGGGCACCATGACCGCCCGGCCGTCGACGACGCCGTGGGCGATCTCGGCGGCCCTCGCCTGGGGCGCGACGAGGTCGTGCTCGCCCCAGAGCGCGAGCACGGGCATCCCGATCTCGCCGAGTCGTGCCCGCACGTCGTAGTCGGCGAGCGCCTCGCAGCAGCGGGCGTAGCTCTCGTCGTCGGCGTCCTGCAGCACCCGTAGCAGGCGGTCGGTGAGGTCGGGCTCGCGCTCCCTGGATCCGGGGGCGAACCAGCGCTCCGCCGATGCCACCATGACCGCCGTGGTCGACCGCTCGCGCACGATCGCGGCGCGCTCGTGCCAGGACTCCGGCGTGCCGAGCCGGGCGCCCGAGGCGACGATCGCGGCTGCGACCACGAGGTCGGGGTGTCGCAGCGCGAGCTCGAGGCCCGTCGCCCCGCCGAGGGAGACGCCGGCGGACAGGATGCGGTGCTCGCCCCGAGCGCGGAGAGCGGCGGCCAGTCCGTCGGCGATCGCGCCGACCGTGACGGGCCCGTCGGCGGCGGGGCCGGCGCCGTGCCCGGGCAGATCCCACGCGCACACCCGGTAGCGCTCCTGGAGGAGCGGGGCCACCGCCTCCCACAGGATCGTCGACGTTCCGAGCGAGGGACCGAGCACGACGAGAAGCGCGTCCGCCGGGCCGACCGTCTCCGTGAGGCGGATGCTCGGGGTCGTCATCGTCCGTCGCCCTCGTCGGCGACGCCGCCGATCGACATTCCCGCGATCCGTCCGTCCATGGCGCGAGCGTAGCGCCCGTTCGCCCGCACCGGCTGGCCGTCGTCTGCCGCGTCGCGCGCCGCTCTCGCCCGTAGGCTGACGTCGTGACGCGAGCCGCCGCCCTGACCCGCGCGTCCGCCCAGCGCTGGCCGACGAGCGCCGTGCTCTGGGTGGTCGCGCTGGCGATCATGGCGGGGTTCCAGTTCTGGCGCGGCGCCCCGATCGACGGCGTGATCTTCGCTGTCATCACGTCCGGCCTCCTCATCGAGCGGTCGGTGCGGATGCGCCGCCCCGCCGCCGACCCCGCTCCCGCCCCGAGGAGGTCGCCCTTCACGCCCCGCCTCTCCGTCGTCGTCGGCGTCGCGCTCGCCGCCGGGCTCGCGCTCGTGCTCGCCCCGCGGACGGGCGCGATGAGCATCGCGCTCGTCGCGGCCCTCGGGCTCGCGGCCGTCGCGCTGGTGTGGGATCACGCGCCGGGCTCCCGCCCGAGCTCGCCCGCCTCGCGCCGCCGCTCGCGCATCGCGTGGGGCTCGATCGGCATCGCGCTGTGCCTGTGGGAGGCGGCGGCGTACATCCTCTCGGTCGCCGTGCCGCGCGGCTGGATCGGCTTCCCGACGGTCTCGCTGCTGCTCGAACCCGCCGTCGACTTCGACCCGACCCGCGCGCTGCTCGCCGCGGCCTGGCTCGCCGTCGGCGTCTGGCTCGTCGCCGGCGCGGCCGCGCGGCGAGCGACCCCCCGAGCGGGAGCGCGCTCGTGATCGACGTGGTCATCGACGTCGAGCTCACGCGGACGATCACGATCGCCGGCTACCTCGCCGTGATCGTCGCGGCCGTCGCGATCGACGTCGCCGCCCGTCGCGGGGTCGGCCGGCTCGAGCCGCTCGGCGACACGATCGCCGCCGCGATGGGCGACCGGACCATCCGGATCGCGGTGGTCGCCACGTGGTGGTGGATCGGCTGGCACTTCCTCGCCGACCCGACGCGCAGCTACGGTCTCTGAGGCGCGGCCGTCGCGCGAGCCGTCAGAGTCGGGCGGCGCGGTCGGTCGAGAGGAGCATCCCCTCGATGACGCCCGCGCACGCCGCGGGGTCGGCGAGCGGCAGGTCGTGGCGACCGGGCAGGCTGCGGGCCGAGACGCTCGGGAAGCGCTCGGCGAGCTCGACCGCGCGTCCGGGGACGGGGACCGGGTCGCGGTCGCCGTCGACGAGCAGGACGGGGATGCCGCGCTCGTCGAGGTGGGTGAGCGCGCCCTCCCAGGTCTGGCCGGCGACGAGGGCGTCGAAGCTGCGGGTGTAGGCCTCCCAGGTGTGGCGCACGCCCGCGCGGGCGATCGGCGCCGGGAGGTCGGGGTTGAGGGCGACGGCGAGGCGCGCGGCGCTGTCGCGGTTCTCGCACACCCACGCGCACGTGCGCTCGGCGACCGGTCCGCTCGCCATGAGCGCCTCGAACCAGCCCATGCCCGCGACGCGCTCGTCGGCCTCGGCCCGCGTGCGGTACAGCGGAGCGTCGAACGCGACGACCGCGCGCACGGTCGACGCCGTCGCCGCCCACTGGATGGCGAGGCTCGCGCCCATCGAGTGCCCGACCGCGATCGTCGGGCGGTCGCCGAGCCCGAGCTCGTCGAGGGCCGCATCGAGCGCGGCGAGGTGGGCCGCGAGCGAGACGGACTCGCCCGCGGTGCCGTGCACCATCGAGTCGCCGAAGCCGAGCGGGTCGGCGACGACGACCGTGGCGTGGGCGCCGAGCCGGTCGTAGACATCGCCGTAGAAGACCTGCGTGGCCGCG
Source organism: Yonghaparkia sp. Soil809 (assembly GCF_001429705.1). Taxonomy (NCBI): domain Bacteria; kingdom Bacillati; phylum Actinomycetota; class Actinomycetes; order Micrococcales; family Microbacteriaceae; genus Microcella; species Yonghaparkia sp. Soil809. The sequence continues at coordinate 1,219,194 of NZ_LMSV01000001.1, read as the reverse complement.
ATGCCCGGCAGCAGAAGCACGACCGTGTCGCCCTCGCCGAAGACCCGCACCCCGAGCGGTCCGGCGACCCGTACGTCGCCCGCCCCCGGACGCCACGAGCGGACCGCGGGCGACGCGGCGCGGGCCGCGAACCAGCCCGCCGCGGTGAGGCCCGCGCCGAGGGCGAGGCCCGTGATGATGCGGAGGGCGGCGGTCATCGCAGGGCCCTAGTGGGCATCCTTGCGCTTGACGCTGTTGCCCTTGGCGGTGACCTGGCGCTTCATGCGCGGGTCGTCCGAGAGGTCGAGGCCCTGCGGGCCGAGAGCGGCGACCGCCATCTCCTCGAGCCACTCGCGGTCGAGCGGGCCGTGCGCGGCGCTCGAGTACTTGAAGTAGATCGGCACGGAGGTGTCGATCCAGATGGCGCTGCGCCCGTCGCCGACGCTCTGCGGGTCGCGCCAGTTGAGGAAGAAGTTCTCGCCGCGGCGCAGCTTGGCCGAGAACAGCGCCTGCAGGTGCGCGAGCACGCGGTCGTCGAACTCGAACTGCTGGCCGACCGAGCCGTAGATCAGGGTCCCCATCGTGCAGAATCCTTCCGGTGTCGCCGCCATCGCGGCGAAAGCGCATGATGGGGGCATGCTACCCGGGTGACCTGGACTCCATGCGGATGGATGATTCCTCATGCGGCCACCGGCCCCGACCCGGCGCTCAGACCGTCATCGGGAGGTCGTGCCTCTTCACGGTGTTGTGGGCCGGCATCGCGGTGCGGCTGAGGTGCACCTCGTCGGAGAGATCGAGACCCCCGGCGCCGTGCGCGGCGATGGCCATCTCCTCGAGCAGCTGCCGGTCGAGAGACGGCCGCTCGACGCTGTCGTAGTGGAAGCCCAGCGGGATCGCCGGGTGGAGCCAGATCGCACTGCGCCCTCCCCCGACGACCTGCGGATCGCGCCAGGACAGGAAGAAGCACTCGCCCCTGCGGAGCTTCGCCGTGACGACCGCCTGCACGTGCGCGAGCACGGCGTCGTCGAAGTGGAAGCTCATGCGCTCCGCGCTGTACGCGAGAACGCCCATGGTGCACCTCCCGATCCGAGGTAACCGAACGGCCACAGTATGGCCCTCTCCGCGGGCGCGCGCCAGAGGCTCTCGACACCCGTTCGCGCGACGGCGCGGCCTACCGCCCGAGGCGGTCGGGGCGCAGGTCGAGGCGGCGCAGCAGCTGCGCGTTGAGAGCGACGACGACCGTCGACGCCGACATCAGCAGGGCGCCGACCGACATCGGCAGGATGAACCCGATCGGGGCGAGCACGCCCGCCGCGAGGGGCACCGAGATGAGGTTGTAGCCGGCCGCCCACCAGAGGTTCTGCGTCATCTTGCGGTAGCTCGCGCGCGACAGCTCGATCACCGAGAGCACCGATCGCGGGTCGTCGCTCGCGAGGATCACTCCGGCCGAGCCGATCGCGACGTCGGTGCCGGCGCCGATCGCGATGCCGACGTCGGCCTGCGCGAGCGCCGGGGCGTCGTTGACGCCGTCACCGACCATCGCGACGCGGAAGCCCTCGCCCTGCAGCTCGGCGACCTTCGCCGCCTTGTCCTCCGGCCGCACCCCGGCGAAGACGCGGTCGATGCCGAGCTCGGCGGCGACGGACTGCGCAACGGCCTCGGCGTCGCCCGTGATCATGACGACCGTCAGCCCGCGCTCGTGCAGCGCGTCGACCGCCTGGCGCGACTCGGCGCGGATCTCGTCGGCGAGCGCGAGCGCCCCGACGACCTCGTCGTCGACGAGCACGTGCAGGATGATCGAGCCCTGCTCGCGCCACGCGTCGGCCGCCGGCAGCTCGGTCGCGCCGTGGCGCTGCAGCATGCTCGGGCCGCCGACGCTCACGGTGCGGCCCTCGACCCTCGCCGTCACGCCCGTCGCCGGACTCGAGGTGAAGCCCGAGGCCGCCGGCACGGCGATGCCGCGCTCGGCGGCCGCGCGCACGATCGCCGCGGCGAGGGGATGCTCGCTGTCGCCCTCCGCGGCGGCGGCCAGACCCAGCAGCTCGTCCTCGCCGATCGGGCCGGCGCTGCGCGCGCCCGCGGTCTCGACGGCCGTCACGGTCGGGGCGCCCTTCGTCAGGGTGCCGGTCTTGTCGAAGAGCACGGCGCTGACGGTGCGCATGCTCTCGAGCGCGAGGCGGTCCTTCACGAGCACGCCGCCGCGGGCCGCGCGCTCGGTCGCGATCGACACGACGAGCGGGATCGCGAGGCCGAGAGCGTGGGGGCACGCGATGACGAGCACGGTGATGGTGCGGACGATCGCGTCGCCGGGCATCCCGAGGGCGAACCAGACGATCGCGGTGATCGCGGCGGCGCCGAGCGCGAACCAGAACAGCCAGGCCGCGGCTGTGTCGGCGAGGCGCTGCGCGCGCGACGACGAGCTCTGCGCCGTCTCGACCAGGCGACGGATGCCCGCGAGCGCCGTGTCGTCGCCGACCGCCGTGATCTCGATGCGCACGCCCGAGTCGGTGGCCACGGTCCCGGCGACGACCGGGTCGCCGACCTCGCGCTGCACGGCCCGCGACTCGCCCGTGATCATCGACTCGTCGAAGGCGGCCGAGCCCTCGACGATGCGGCCGTCGGCGGGAACCCGCGCGCCCGGCCGCACGATGACGCGGTCGCCGAGGCGCAGCTCGCTCGGGGCGACCGTCTCGGTGCCGGAGTCGGTGATGCGCTCGGCTTCATCGGGCAGCAGGGCGGCGAGCGAGTCGAGGGCGCTCGTGGTCTGCGCGAGCGAGCGCATCTCGATCCAGTGCCCGAGCAGCATGATGACGACGAGCAGGGCGAGCTCCCACCAGAAGTCGAGCTCGTGCGGCAGCAGGCCGAGGCTCGCGCCCATGCTGGAGAGGAAGGCGGTCGTGATCGCGAGCGCGATCAGCAGCATCATGCCCGGCTTGCGGGCCTTCAGCTCGTCGACGGCGCCGGTGAGGAACGGCCGGCCGCCCCAGACGTAGATGACGGTTCCGAGTGCGGGCGAGATCCATTCGATGCCGGGGATGCCCGGGAGCTCGTAGCCCAGGATCATCGCGAACATCGTGCTGAAGCCGATGACCGGGAGGGCGAGGAGGAGGTTCCACCAGAAGAGGCGGCGGAACTGGCCGACGTGGTCGGCGTGGCCGCCGTGGCCGCCGTGGCCGCCGTGGCCCGCGTGCGCTCCAGCGCCCTGTGGGGCGTCATGGGCCTCGTGGCCCCCGTGCTCGGGCGTCGGCGCGGGCTCGTGCATCTGCTCCTGCGTGTGCTCAGCGTGCGTGCTCATGCCGGCACTGTATACCCCCCTGGGGTATGTGTCGAGGGTCTAGGAGGAAGTTGTCAGGACCCGGCGGACGAGCACGATGGAGTTCTCGATGAGCTCGCGCACCGTCCGGTCGAAGCCCGGCTCGTACCACTTCGCCGCCGTGTAGGTGAGGACGCCGCGTGAGAGCGCGATGACCATGTGGGCCTCGTCGTCGAGCTCGGCATCCGTCGCCTCGGTTCGCCCCGCGGCGCGGAACCGCTCGACGACGACGGCACGATAGCGCGCCTCCATCTCCCCGTCGATCGCGAGCCGCTTCGCCGAGAGCTCCGGCGTCGTGTAGATCACGCGCTGCCGCAGCCGGTAGAGCGCCGGGTCGACGGCGACCTCGGTGAGCGAGTCGATCACCATCGTCAGGAAGTCGACCAGCACGTCATCCGTTGGCTCGTGCACGAAACGCCGCACCTGCTCCTCCGACGCGAAGGGGGTGCGCGGCCCGAGGATGGCCGCCTCCTTCGAGCCGAGGTAGTTGTAGAAGGTGCGCGGCGAGGTCATGCACGCCTCGCAGATCATCTCGACGGTGACGGCGTCGTAGCCGTGCTCGGCGGCGAGCTCGACGGCAGTGCGCTCGAGCTGCTCGAGCATCGCCGCGCGCTTGCGTTCCCGCAGCGGCGGCGATGACGAGGTCACGAGCCGATCGCAGTCCGAATCGGCACCGCGGCCTCGTCGTCGAAGTAGCCGGCGCCGTGGGAGGGGAGGTCGAAGTCCCACTCGGCGAAGTACGGCGAGTGCACGCGCGGCTGCACCGGCTGCGGGTGCGCCGCCAGGTCGAAGTCGGGGTCGCTCTCCAGGCCGAGCGACGCAGCGACGCGAATCAGTCGCGCGGTGTCGAGTGAGTAGGTGAAAGGCACGTGTGCGCTCCGTTCCGACTGGGCGATATCCCGAGCCGGATGGTGCAGGCAAGGCATATTTGCAGGGTGTGCAGAAGTGTAGGCATGCACCTTTCGCCACCGCCAGCATCGATCCGCCGTCAGGAACGCTCGAGGAACGAATGAGCCGCCCTCGCCAGCGCCGCGAGAGCCCCGCGACATCCGGGCTCCCGACCCGGGCGAGCGTTTGCTACTCTCGACGCATCATGAGTCGCCTCCTGTGTCGTCGCTGCTGTTGTCGCTCGTCTCTCTGACCGACCAGCACCCTCCGCGCATCCCCGCGCTCCCTCGACGACACTCGCGGCCGACCGCATCCTGACAGAACGGATGCCCGTCGCCGCCCGCTGCGAAAGGCACCGCTCATCATGTCCACGACCCCCGCTTCCGCCCTCACCCTCCCCGTGCTCGACCTGTCCCTCCTCGACGGGACGGACGCCGACGCCGCGCGCTTCCGCGACGAGCTGCGCCGCGCGACGCACGAGGTCGGCTTCTTCTACCTCGTCGGCCACGGGGTCCCGGCCGAGCTCATCGCCCGCGCGTTCGACACGGCTCGCGCCTTCTTCGCCCTCCCGGAGGAGGACAAGCTCGCGATCGAGAACGTCACGAGCCCGCACTTCCGCGGCTACACGCGCATGGGCGGCGAGCAGACGCTCGGGCAGACCGACTGGCGCGAGCAGATCGACATCGGCGCCGAGCGCCCCGCGGTGCCGCTCACCGAGGGCGTCGAGCGCTACTGGGCCCTGGAGGGACCGAACCTGTGGCCCGAGGCGCTGCCCGAGCTGCGCGAGGTGTCGGAGGAGTGGATCGCCCGCCTCGACGCGATCGGCACGCGCCTGCTGCGCGCCTGGGCGGAGGCCCTCGGCGCTCCGGCCGACACCTTCGACGCGGCCTTCGCGAACTCCTCCCCGCACCTGAAGATCGCCCGCTACCCCGGCGTCGACGCGCCCGAGCCGGCCCAGGGCGTCGGCGCCCACAAGGACCTCGGCGTGCTCACCCTCCTCTACGTCGAGGAGGGCCGCGGCGGCCTGCAGGTCGAGAAGGACGGCGCCTGGATCGACGCGCCCCCGATCGACGGCGCCTTCGTCGTCAACATCGGCGAGCTTCTGGAGATCGCCACCGACGGCTACCTCAAGGCCACCAAGCACCGCGTGCTGTCCCCCGCGCCGGGCACCGAGCGCATCTCGATCCCGTACTTCCACGGCCCGGCCCTCGACGCCGAGGTGCCCACGATCACTCTGCCCCCGGGGCTCGCCGCCGAGGCCCCCGGAGTCGACCGCGACCCGGCGAACCCGCTGCACCCCGTCTTCGGCCGCAACTGGCTCAAGAGCCGCGTGCGCGCGCACCGCAACGTCGTCGAGACGCAGTACCCCGACTGGCTCCAGTGAGCGGGTCGAGAGGTCGCTGACCCCCCTGTCGGGTGCCCCCCGAACGTAGGCTCCCCCTAGTGGGGGATGACCGCTCCCGGGCCGGCCACTACCGTCGTGGTAGCGGCACAGATCCGGGGGGATCGTACGTGACGCTTCACTGGGGGGCACGACTTCGGTCGGTGCACACTGCTTCCCCGGCTCGGGGGAGCCGGGGAGCAGGGCCCGCCTCTTCGGCCCGCTCTCGTCGGGCATCCTGGCTAGGCTCGTTCCGCACCCCGCGGAGAGGACGAGCATGCGCGCGATCGTGATGACCGAGACCGGCGGCCCCGAGGTCCTGCAGGCGACGGATGCTCCGCCTCCCGCCCCGGCGCCTGGCGAGGTGCTCGTCCGCACGCACGCCTCCGGGGTCAACTTCATCGAGATCTACCAGCGCTCCGGCGGCTACCCGGTGGGTCTGCCCTTCACTCCGGGCTCGGAGGCCTCCGGCGTCGTCGAGCAGCTCGGCGAGGGCGTCACGACCCTGCGCGTCGGCGACCGCGTGACGACGTGCGAGGCGCGCGGCACCTACGCCGAGCGCTTCACGGTCGCGGCCGACCGCGCGGTCGTCGTGCCCGACGGGGTCGACCTCGACACCGCGGCCGCGCTGCCGCTGCAGGGCATCACTGCCCACTACCTGTCGACGTCGGTCGCGCATCCCGGCCCGGGCGAGACGGTGCTGCTGCACGCGGGCGCCGGCGGCGTCGGGCTGCTGCTCACGCAGGTGCTCGCCGCGCGCGACGTGCGCGTCATCACGACGACATCCGACGACGAGAAGGCCGCGCTCAGCCGCGCGGCCGGCGCGTGGCGGACGATCCCGTACGAGGGCTTCACCGAGACCGTGCGCGAGCTCACCGACGGCGACGGCGTGCCGGTCGTCTACGACGGCGTCGGCCGCGCGAGCTTCGACGGCTCGCTCGCGGCGCTCGCCGTGCGCGGCCTGCTCGTGCTGTTCGGCGCCGCGAGCGGGCCGGTGCCGCCGTTCGAGCTCCAGCGCCTGAACTCGGGCGGCTCGCTGAGCGTGACCCGCCCGACGATCGGGCACTTCCTCCGCACCGCCGACGAGCGCGCCTGGCGCTACCGCGACCTGTTCGCCTCGCTCGCGGCGGGCGAGCTCGACGTGCGCGTCGGCGCCCGCTTCCTGCTCGCCGAGGCCGGGGCGGCGCAGGCCGCGCTCGCGAGCCGCAGCACGACGGGGAAAGTGCTGCTCACGCCGTAGCGGCGGCTGGCTCGTGATGCCCTCGGGGCTTCCATGCTGATGATGGGCCGACCATAACGATTCCTCGATTCCGCGCGGGGGCTAGGGTGAGGCGACCGAGAGGCGACGCATGTCGAAGAAGACGAAGAAGCACGGCACGAATGTGAAGCGCGTGCCGAAGAAGCTCTACGAGGCGGAGCTCGAGCGCCTGCAGATCGAGCTCGTCGAGATGCAGCAGTGGGTCATCGCGACCGGCGCCCGCATCCTCGTCATCTTCGAGGGCCGCGACGCCGCCGGCAAGGGCGGCGCGATCAAGCGCGTCATGCAGTACCTCAACCCGCGGCACGCCCGCGTCGTCGCGCTGCCGCAGCCCTCCGAGCGTGAGAAGGGGCAGTGGTACTTCCAGCGCTACGTCGAGCGGTTGCCGACCAAGGGCGAGATCGTGCTCATGGATCGCTCCTGGTACAACCGCGCCGGCGTCGAGCGCGTCATGGGGTACTGCACCGATGAGGAGTACCACCGGTTCCTCCACCAGGTGCCCGTCGTCGAGCGGATGCTCGTGGAGGACGGCATCACCCTCATCAAGTACTGGTTCTCGGTGTCGGACGAGGTGCAGCAGGAGCGCTTCACGTCTCGACTCGAGGACCCGATGCGGCGGTGGAAGCTGTCGCCGACCGACCTCGAGTCGATCCATCGCTGGGAGGACTACTCGCGGGCGAAGGATGCCATGTTCGACGCCACGGACATCCCCGAAGCGCCCTGGTGGACGATCGAGAGTGACGACAAGCGGGCCTCGCGCCTCAATTCGATCGCCCATCTGCTCAGCCAGATCGACTACCACCGCACCGAGCCGGAGCCGGTGGAGATCCCCGACCGGCCGGAGGCCACCGACTACGAGCGCCCGCCCCGCGATGACCATCAGTTCGTGCCGGACATCGCGGCGAAGCTCGTGAAGAAGGCGAAGAAGAGCAAGAAGGGGGAGGCGCCATGACAGCCGATTCGACGAACGGGCCCGCCGGCCGCCGCCGCGTCGCCGCTGTCGTGTACAACCCCATCAAGGTCGACCTGCCGGCCATCAAGGCCGTGGTGGCAGAGGAGGAGTCCGCCGCAGGGTGGGGGACCACGCTGTGGTTCGAGACCTCTGAGGAGGATCCGGGCCAGGGCGCCACCGAAGCGGCCCTCGCCGAGGGCGCGGAGATGATCATCGTCGCAGGCGGCGACGGCACCGTGCGCGCCGTCGCCGAGGCGGTGCACGAGCACGGAGTGACGCTCGCCCTGCTCCCCTCGGGCACGGGCAACCTGCTCGCGCGCAACCTCAAGCTCACGCTCGACGACCTCGAGCACTCCATCCACTCCGCCTTCACCGGCGACGATCGCGCGATCGACCTCGGGATGATCGAGATCCGCCGTGCGGACTCCTCTGTCGACCGGCATGCGTACCTGGTGATGGCGGGGCTCGGGCTCGACGCTCAGATGCTCGCCAACACCGACGAGGAGCTCAAGGCGAAGGTGGGTTGGCTGGCCTACGTCAAAGCGATCGCCATCGCGTTGAAGGACGACAACCAGCTGCGCATCCGCTACAAGCTCGACGGGGGCCGATCGAAGTCGATGCGCGCGCACACCGTCATCGTCGGCAACTGCGGCACTCTGCAGGCCAACGTGCTGCTCATGCCCGACGCCGCCGTCGACGACGGAAAACTGGACATCGTGCTCCTGCGCCCCGAGGGCTTCGTCAACTGGGTGCAGGTGTTCACCAAGATCGTGTGGGAGAACGGAGTGCTCAGCCGCACGAGACTCGGTCGGAAGCTGCGCACCGACGAGGTCAAGGCCCTCAACTACCTCAAGGGCTCCCGTTTCACGCTCACGGTCGAGAAGCCCGAGCTGATCGAGCTCGACGGCGATGAGTTCGGCGAGGCGGTGGCGTTCCGCACCTGGGTGGAGGCCGGGGGCCTCACCGTGAAGGTGCCCGCCGAGTCATCGGAGGACTGAGGAGCCGCCGCCATCAGGGCCGCCGCACCGCCTCGCGGAGAGCCGCGACGATTACCCGCCGCGCCCTCGCACCCTCGCGGGTGGGCAGCAGCGGGTAGACGTGCAGTTGTCCGGCGATCTCCGTGAACGCGACCTCGACGCCGGCCGCGCGGGCCTTCGCCACGAGCAGATGGGCGTCGGGATTGAGTACGTCGCGGGTTCCGGTGAGCACGGTCAACGGCCCGAGCCCGGCGAAATCGCCGAACAGCGGGCTGACGACGGGGTCGGTGAGCTCACGGTCGCCTCGCCAGAGGTCGGAGAGCACCTGGCCGCCCGGCACGCCGAGCCATGGGTCGGTGGGCTGCACCTCGGGGATGCGCGGGTTGCTCCAGCTCAGATCGACGGCCGGCGAGATCAGCACCGTCACGGGCAGTGCGATGCCGTCGTCGCGCAGGGCCAGCGCCGTGCTGAGTGCGATCTGACCACCCGCGGAGTCTCCGGCGAGGCAGGTCGGGCCGTAGCGCTCCCGGTTCTCGACGACGAGGGCCGCGACCCGCTCGGTGACCTCGGCCGCCGTGCCGAACGGCACCAGCGGGGAGATCGGAAGCGAGACGACCGTGGCGGATTCTGCCGCGATCTGGGCCGCCAGCTGCCAGTGCTGCAGTGCGATCTCGTTCACCCAGCCGCCGCCGTGGGCGTACACGACGCTGCCCACCGGGCTGCTGAGAGTCGGCGTGATCGTGTAGATCGGCCGTCCGCCGTCGGTGCGCACGTCGATGCGCACGTCGGGTCGCAGCCGCGCCGGCGGGCCGTGGCGCGCCGGCCGCAACGCCCGCTCGCGCACGCGGCGGCGAGCGCCCGCGGCGGTGATGAAGGTGCGGTGCCCAGTCGCCCGCAGGCGACGGCAGCGGCAACCTTCAGCGCAAGAGTCGCGCGAGCCATCGGTACTTCTCGACCTGGTGAAACTCCTGCCCGCCCTCGTGGTCATTGAACGGGTAGACCGCCATCGACTTGGGGCCCCCGTACCGGTTGTAGGCGGCATACACGGTCGAGGGCGGACACGTGGCGTCCATGAGGGCGACGGAGAACAAGGCTGACGCCGTGGCGCGCGAGGCGAGAGACGCGCCATCGACATGCGACAGCGTGCGCAAGACCCGCTCGGCGTGGTCGCGGTTCACGCTGAGGTAGCGCGAAATCTCGCGGCACGGGTCGCGGTCGCTGACCGTGATCGCTCGGCCGAAGTGGCACAGGAACGGCACGTCGATGAGCGCCCCAACGGGCACGTCGCTGAGGCTCGCAGCAGCCAGCGCCAGCCCGCCCCCCTGGCTGCCCCCGGCCACAACGATGCGAGCCGGGTCGACGTGCACCGATTCGGCGACCGCGGTGATCGCCCGCACCGCATCCACGTAGACCCGGCGGTAGTAATACCGCTCCGAGTCGAGAATTCCCTCGGTCGTTTTGCCGGGCACCGCGTTCGAGAGCGACGAGTGATGAGGGTCGGGGGTCGCTCCCGGCGTGTTCGTGCCCGTCGTCATAGGACGCCCGGGGTTGACGCGGATCGAGGACGCGTCCCTGGGTGGGTTCCGCCTACGCCGCGGCACATCAAGCTTCGGGGATCGTTGGGGTCGTGCATCGATCAGGAACCGGAGAACTACAGGCCTGACCGACACCCGAACGTGATGGCTAACCGACATGCGCCGTAGGGCAACCCTTGTGTTACTGAGCCCGCCGGATCTAGCGACGAAGAACGCGATCGTGACCGCGATGGTGATGATCCAGATGAGGGGCGTGACGCCCTCAGGGGTGCTCCTTGGTCAGTCAATGAATGACCAGGGTCACTTCCACCCCGGCGAACCAGGGCAAGCCGCCCGGGGCACGAAGGCGTGCTCGTAGTGACGAGTCGGCTTCGAAGGAGTACTCCCCTTGATTCGCCGATCGTACCGTGCCGAGTGCCGCACGGCGGAGTCGTTCCGTCGTGCGACACTCGGGTCAGTTCGTCGAATTACTTCCGCACGGTCGGGATCGAGCCGGTGCGACGGTTGATCTCGTCAGCCACCGCGATCGCGTCACCCGCCGGCGCAGTCGACTTAGCATCGGGCCGCGCCGCGAACAGGTAGATCGCGCCCGTGCCCAGCACGATGCCCAAGCCGATCAGCACGACCCAGTCGGTGACGAAGTCGCCCGACGCGCCCGGGGTGGCGAGCAGATACATGGCGAAGATGCCGTAGGCGAGCGCAAGGATGTTGACGACCATGCCGAACGCACCGAGCGAGAACGGCCCGGCAGGGCGCCAGCCCTTGAACCGCTGCCGCAGCGACGCCAGCACCACCATCTGGAACGCCACGTAGATGCCGAGCACCGCGAAGGCCGTCACGGGGTAGAGCAGAGCGGGGTTGATCCAGACCAACACTGAGATCACCGCGGGAATCGTGCAGGCCACGATGAGCGCGTTGACCGGCACCTTGCTCTTCGGCGAGACCTTGGCCAGCCAGCGGTGACCCGGCAGCATCCCATCGCGGGCGAAGGAGAAGAGCAAGCGGCTGGCCGCCGCCTGCAGGCTCAGCACGCACGAGAGGAACGCGGTCACGGCGACGACGAGGAAGATCTTGGCGCCGACATCGCCCAGGGTGGCGCTGAGGATGCCCGGGATCGGGTCGGCGTCCTCGCCGGCAACAATCGCCTCCAGGTTCGGTGCCGCCATCACGTAGCCGGCGAAGGAGAACAGTGCCGAGACGCCCCCGACGAGGATCGTCAGGACCATGGCGCGCGGAACCTGGCGAGCCGGCGACGCGACCTCTTCGGCAACATCACCGCAGGCCTCGAAGCCGTAGAACAAGAACAGCCCCGCAAGCGCGGCACCGACGAAGGCCGTCAGGTAGCTGCCATCGCCCTCGACGCCCATCGTGTCGAAAAAGACGCTGAATTCCTGCTGGCGCTGGAAGATCAGTAGGTACAGGCCAACTCCGATGACGCCGATCAGCTCGGCCGCGAGGCCGATGCGGGCGACGCGAGCCAGCCACGTCGTACCCGCGAAGTTGATCACGAGCGCGATGAGAAGAAGGGCGAGCGCCAGCAGCAGTCCGGATGTCGCATCCAGGGTGATGCCGAACAGGCTCGCCGCGAAGCCCGCGCCGTACTGCGCGACGGCGGTGATCGTGACGATCATCGCCCAGATGTAGACCCACGCAGCCATCCACGCATAGCGGCGGCTCCACAGGCGGCGTGCCCACGGGTAGATGCCGCCGTGGATTGGGTACTGCGAGACGACCTCGCCGAACACGAGAGAGACCAGCAACTGCCCGCCTCCGACAATGAGGAGCCACCAAATCGACGGCGGGCCACCCACCGTCAAGGCGAGCGCGAAGAGCGAGTAGACGCCGACGAGCGGTGAGAGATATGTGAATCCGAGGGCGAAGTTCGCCCACAGACTCATCGACCTGTTGAAGGTGTCGTCGTACCCGAGCACCCTGAGGTGTTCGTTGTCGGACAGCTCCGAAGGCTGATCGGGGTGGGTCGTCATGGTGCCCTTTCGATCGTCATTGAACTGCGGGACCTGGAGACTGCTACGGGGCGTGGTGACTCTCCGATGGCGCCGCCTCAGCGAGCGGTGGAGCAATCATGGTCCCGAGCCGGACCGTCGTCAACAACCACACCACGCGAGCCGCCGACGCTCTCCGAGGCTTCCTCTGAGAAGCAGAAAACCCCCGATCCAAGGGGGTCGGGGGTTTCCTATTTGCTGAGACAGGACAACGCGGGCTGCTTGCGAAACTCCTCCAGCCGCCCAGATGCAGGTCAGATTGAGCCCGGGAAAAGCGCTCATCCTCTGCGAGTGACCGGAAAATCCTCTGCGGGCTGCCTAGGCGGGCCGCCGCTGCAGACGACCCGCATGCTCGATCACCTACGGGAGATTAGCTCTCGTTCGCACTCTGCACCGGCAGCCCCTCATTTGCCCCGCCGCGCTACGCCCCGGCCGGGACGGCTCAATCGATCAATCGCTAACCAAGAGAGTACGAAGCTCTCTCTCTACGACCTCCCGGACCCGCTGTTGAGCCGGATCCAGGCCCACGACAGAGCGGTTGACGCGACCCCAGAACGAGTCTCCGTCCGTTCCAGCCGGAAGCACGAGGCGCCACTCGATCCCCTCCGGCGGATACGGCACAGAGTTCTCTTCCAGGAATACCCGCAACTCCTCGCTGCGGATCTGCTCTTCCTCGACTGTGGCCGGCCTCGAATGGCCTGTGGTATCGGAATACACAACGACCGGCTCGCTGGACGCGGTCACCTGATATGTCCACGCTGGGCCGGAAAGATAGGCGAGGAGCGCCTGCCAACCGTTTCTCTCCAGCCTCAGCTCGTCTCCACGCCGGGGTGGCTCGCGCGGTAAATCTTCCCAGCTTCGAGGCAGTGAGTCGCTTGTCATCCAGCCAGCCTCATCCCGGGAAGTAGCAATTGTCGTTACCGTAGCAGTTGAATTTCTGACCCATGAGCGGCGGGTTCATTCGGATCGGCGGGTAGCCGGACGGCACTACCCATCCACGGACTTCGCCGGTGTATTGAGCCGATTGCACCAGCCTATTCCCGTAGATAAGCGGTCCATTGAATCGGCCTAGCCCGATGGCTATGGATGCATCGCCGTTGTCCGCAGCGTGGGTGCCGCACGAGCTGAAAAAGTCACCCACCTGGGTGCAGTGCACATTTGCCCCGCTGATGGAGATGCTGGGCCCCGTCTCGTGGATCCACGAGACCGTCCAGCGAGCCTGCCGACCATTGAGGCTGTTGGGTATGATGACGTCGAATGTGCCGATCACACCATTCTGATCGCCGTAGGCCGCGTTACCTTTCGTCTCGGAAATGTAGGCGCTGATTCGACGGGTGCAGGTCGTTCCGAACTCACACCAGGTGTCGTAGTCGTCGCCCACGGCCATCGTCCCAATATTCGCCGCGGCTTCCACGGTCTGCGGGTCATCCGCCACGCGCTCGGTCACATACCGCGCAGGATGCTCGGCGTCAGCGCGCGGCGCCAGGTACGTGAGCTGTCCACCGAGGCAGGACCAGCTCTCCAGCTTCTTGGCCGTGGCTGCGGCAATGCAGGCCTCTAAAGGCGCACGTGCGGGCAAGTTCTCAGGAGGGGCAGCTGCCGCGGGGGCGCTTGAGAGTAGTAGAGCTACGACTGCAGCCGCCGCCGCCCATCCTGTGATGCTCTTCATCTGACTTGGCGTTCCGGGCTCCATTGCCCTGTGTTTTCGAGACGATCTCGAAAACTACTGTTGATGCTGACCGTAGGTCCTGCCGGAGCTGACGAAAAGTCGGCCATAGGGGGACTCGGGAGCCTTAGCGTCCGGGCCTCCCCGTAGGGGGATGTGCCCGGCCATCGGACAGCAGGCGAAGGTGGAGTGCCCGCTGCGCGAGATCCACCCACAGTCGTCGAAGAAGGCAAAGCCGGAGATCCTCAACGCACCCAGCGAGGACCAGCGCGATCGCATCTGCCGCCAGACGTCCGTGATGTTCCCGGTGTCGGAGGGTCAGAAACTTCGGCAGGAACTGATCTACGGCACCGAGGAGTGGGCCGCCGCCTACCGCCACGACCGCAACACCGTCGAGAGCTGGAACCGCGAGTTCAAGTACGAGAGCAGCTCCATCGCCGCGACGGCGCGGCGGCGCATGCGCGGCCTCGGCGCAGCTCAGTTCATGTTCGTCCTCGAGATCATGCAGCGGAACTTCGCGCGCATCGCTTCCTTCTTCGAGAAGGAGGCACGGAAGAAGACTGCACCCGCTGTGCGTCGACGCCGCGATCGAGACGGACTGTCGCCGTACGTGAGGAACCGCGGCCCCAAGGTCGAGACGTTTGTCGCGGTTCCCGGCGCCCCACCAAAGCCACTGCGCACCTAGAGGCTGCTCGCCTCTCGACACCCGCAACAGGCACACCTGCACGACCGAAGGCTTCGCCGCGCCCGCACACGGGTCCGGCGGAGCCTTTTGTCGTCTTTGGGGCCGCGAGTACTGCCAGTGAGGCGTGCATGCCGGCCGATAGGCCGCCGGGAACGCAGAAAACGCCGCCGATCGCTCGGCGGCGTTTTCTATGGGCCTAGTTTCGCAACCAGATCTCGCGAGTTTCGCAAGGAGCCCCAACGCGGAACCGGTGGGATTTGAACCCACGGTGGGCTCAACACCCACACAACTTTTCGAGAGTTGCACCTTCGGCCGCTCGGACACGGTTCCGCGGGAGAGTTTAGTACAGGCCGGCGGGTGGCGCGAACCGGGCCGGAAAGGCAGCATCCGGCCTTCCGTCGCTGCATCCGCCGCCGCATTCGCCCCTCGGCATCCGCTTCATCCTCGCTCGCTACGATGCGGGAATGGCCCCCTCAATGCGCACGCCCTGGCTGTGGCAGCGGCGGCGGCAGTGGGCGGCCCGCGGGCGCGCCGAGGGCGAGCTGCTCTACGTCGCAATCGGCGACTCGGCGGCGCAGGGCATCGGCGTGCGCGACCTGGACTCCTCCTACGTCGGACTGCTCAGGAACCGTCTGCAGCGTCTCTCGGGCCGTACCGTGCGCGTCGTTAACCTCTCGCGCTATGGCGCGCGCATCGGCGACGCGCTCGATCGGCAGCTGCCACTGCTGCGCGCGATCATCGATGAGACCGGTCGCGAACCCGACCTCGTCACGGTAGCGATCGGCGCCAACGATATGCGCGACGTCGACCACGACGGGTTCGTCGCCGGCGTCGAGCGGCTCATCGACTCGGTGCCGCGGCACGCGGTGATCGCCGACCTGCCGTGCTTCCACTTCGGCCCTCGCGAGCTGAATGCCGCGGACGCCTCGCGCGCCATCGAGACGCGCGTGCGCGCATCCGGCCGCCCCTTCGCGCCGCTGCACCGCGTCACCGAGCTGCGCCGCGGGCCACAGTCGTGGGCGGAGTTCACGTGGGACCAGTTCCACCCCAACCGCCTCGGCTACCGCGTCTGGGAGTCGGCCTTCGCCAGCGCCGTGAACCGCCGGGCGCGTCAGCTGCGGCTCGGCGACTGACCGCGCCCTGCGCGGGTTGCCCACCGTCGGCCCGCCTCATCGCCCGGCGTCGGTGCTCGGCCGTAGCATCGGGAGCATGGCCCGCCCGACGACGACCTTCCGCTGCTCCGAGTGCGGGTGGACGACCCCGAAGTGGGCCGGCCGCTGCGGCGAGTGCCAGCAGTGGGGCACGGTCGTCGAAGCCGGCCCGGCCGCAGTGACGCAGCGCACGACCTCGGCGCGCGTCGCCGAGGCCCGCGTCGCCCGCCCGATCACCGAGATCACGGCGCGCGACGAGAGCCACACCCCCACCGGCATCGCCGAGTTCGACCGCGTGCTCGGCGGTGGCATCGTGCCGGGCGCGGCGTTCCTGCTCTCGGGCGAGCCGGGCGTCGGCAAGTCGACGCTCCTGCTCGAGGTCGCCTCGCGCGCCGCCCGTCGCGGCCAGCGCGTGCTCTACGTCTCTGCGGAGGAGTCGACCGCGCAGGTCCGCCTCCGCGCCGGCCGCACGAACGCGCTGAGCGACGAGCTCTACCTCGCGGCCGAGACCGACCTCTCGGTGATCCTCGGCCAGATCGACGAGGTGCAGCCGCAGCTCGTCATCGTCGACTCGGTGCAGACCGTGGCATCCCCCCTCATCGACGGCCTCGCCGGCGGCGTCTCGCAGGTTCGCGAAGTCGCGGCGACGCTCATCCGCGTCGCGAAGGAGCGCGACCTCCCGGTCATCCTCGTCGGCCACGTCACGAAGGACGGCACGATCGCGGGGCCCCGGCTTCTCGAGCACCTGGTGGATGTCGTGTGCCAGTTCGAGGGCGATCGCCAGACCGCGCTGCGCTTCGTGCGCGCCCACAAGAACCGCTTCGGGCCGACCGACGAGGTGGGGTGCTTCGAGATGACCGGCGACGGCATCGCCGAGGTCGCCGACCCGAGCGCGCTGTTCCGGTCGCACGCGCCCGTGCCCGTGAGCGGCACGTGCGTCGCCATCGCGATGGAGGGCCGCCGCGCCATCCCCGTCGAGGTGCAGGCGCTCGTCGTCGCGTCGAGCGCGCCGCAGCCGAGGCGCGTCGTCAACGGCGTCGACTCCTCGCGCGTGGCCATGCTGCTCGCGGTGCTCGAGCGCCGCTGCGGCATGCCGCTGTCGAGCTTCGACGTCTACGTCTCCACCGTCGGCGGCATCCGCCTCACCGAGCCCGCCGCCGACCTCGCCATCGCTCTCGCGATCGCGAGCGCCCGACGCGAGAAGGCCCTCGATGGCCATCTCGCCGCGATCGGCGAGATCAGCCTCGCCGGAGAGATCCGCGCCGTCGCCGGGGCGCCGCAGCGCGCCGCCGAGGGCCGACGCCTCGGCTATCGCACGCTCATCGACGCCTCGGCGCTGCACGTGCGCGAGGCAGTGCGGCTCGCGTTCGCGAGCGCGAGCGACGAGAAGATCGACATCCCCGAGTTCTGACCTGCGGCAGGCGGATGCCGCGCGCTTGAGTGCGAAAGTCGCAGTTGTGCCGGGAAGTTCCGGCTCACTCGCGACTTTCGGGCACATCCGCCGGCAGTCTGGGCGTGCGGCCCTACTCCGCGGCGTCGGCGACCGGTGCCTCGAGCCGCAGCGCGTCGAGCACCGTCTGCGGCTCGGCCTGCATCGCGTGCGGGCCGGCGACGTCGAACCACACGGCCTCGAGAACGCCGATGTTCTGCTCGAGGAAGTCGGCGAGCGTCGCCCCGTCGTAGGCGAGCACGCGCAGGTCGGTCTCGTTCGGCAGCATCGAGACGTACGTCTCGGGGCTCGAGAACAGCAGCAGCATGTACTTGTCGGCCTCGCCGCGCCGGAACACCCGCACCTGCGACGGCCCGTCGACGGGGAGCAGGGGCACGATCACGTGGTCGTTGCGCAGCGCGAAGGCGACGGCCGCGGCATCCTGCCTCTCGAGGGCGGCGGCGAGGCGCTGCTCGATCGGCAGGGTCGACTCGGGCAGCGGGCTCGCGGCTCCGGGCATGCGGCGCGGGGTGCCGCCGGGGCGTGAGGGGCGCTTCTTCTTCGGCATCGCCACCAGCCTACGCGGGCGCCGCCGAACGACCGTGGTGGGGATGCCCGGGGAGAGCGGGCGCCGACCGCACGCGCCCGCGGGCGTCTCGCCGGGCATCCGCCCCCATCGCTACTGGAGGATGAAGGGCTTCGGCTCGGAGGTGAAGCCGCCGATCGTGACCGTCAGCCGGTAGGTCGCGCCGCCGCCGATCGCCGCCGTGCGCTCGCCCTCGCAGGCGCCCCCCGGCTCGGAGCGCACGCGCTGCCACGAGAACGGCGTCGTCGAGAGCGGCGTGCCCGGCTCGAGGGTGACCTCGGCCGGCGCGGGGTCTGTCTGGCAGTCCTTCGAGGACCAGATGCGGTCGCTGCCGGAGGTGATGACGTACTCCTGCACGTCGGTGCCGACGGTCGCGACGCACGGGGCCGAGCCCGTGTTGGTGAGCGTGAGCGAGAGCAGCGGCTGCACCTCGGCGGGGTACGAGTCGGCGTCGGTGACGGACGCGACCTGCACCTGGTCGGGCGTGCACGCGTTCGGGTCGGCCGGGTCGACGGGCTCGGCGGGCTCCTCGGCGCCCGCCTCGTCGGCCGGGGCGTCGCTCGCGGCGGGGTTCGCGCCCGGGTCGCCCGCGCCCGCCTGATCGGCTCCGGGGCGGACGAGGATCAGCACGACGATGAGGATCACGGCGAGCAGGCCGATGCCGACCACCAGACGGCGGCGCCAGTAGACCTGGGGCGGCAGCGGCCCCACGGGTTGACGCAGGGTCTGCATGGGGTCAGGGTACGTCGCGGCGGGCCGGATTCCGGGGCGGGCGGGCGGCGTGTGCGCAGATCGCCCGCGGGCGAGGGGGCGGATGCCGTCGGCGGTCGCCGCCGGTGCTAGTGCAGCTGCTTGAGCATGCGCGTGTTGCCGAGCGTGTTCGGCTTGACGCGCGAGAGGTCGAGGAACTCGGCGACGCCCTCGTCGGGCGAGCGCAGCAGCTCGCTGTACACCTCGGGGTCGACGAGCAGCTGCTCGCCCATGGGCTCGAACCCGTGCCGGGCGAAGAAGTCGACCTCGAAGGTCAGGCAGAACAGGCGGGAGAGCCCGAGCGCGAGAGCAGCATCCTCGAGGGCTGTGAGGATGCCGTGGCCGACCCCCCTGCCCAGCCACGATTCGGCGACCGCGAGGGTGCGCACCTCGCCGAGGTCCTCCCAGATGACGTGGAGCGCGCCGCAGCCGATGACCTCGCCGCCGCCGTCGACGGCGACCACGAACTCCTGCACCGACTCGAAGAGCACCACGAGCTCCTTGCCGAGCAGGATGCGCTTCTGCACGAGCGGCTCGACGAGCTGCGTGATGGCGCGCACGTCGGAGGTGCGGGCCGGCCGCACGAGGAATCCGGGGGTGGTCACGCGATCAGCCTAGAGGCGGCGGCGGATGCCCGGCTCACCGACCGCGGACAGCACGGAGCCCCGGCCACCCGAACGGCCGGGGCTCCTGCTCGCGCCGACGTGACGGGGCGCGGAACCGCGATCAGGATCCGGGGACGAGGACCCGGTCGATCGTGTGGATCACGCCGTTGGAGGCGTGGATGTTGGAGAACTCGGGGAGGATCTTCGGGTCGGCGAGCGGAGCGCCGTCCCGCAGGTTGACGCCCTGGACGCGGAAGCTGACGCCGCTGAGCGTGTCCACGCTTCCGGCCTTGACGACCTGGGTGCGCGACTTCTCGCCGGCCGACACGTGGTAGAGCAGCACGTCGACGAGGTTCGGGAGCGTCGCGGCGGTTGCGAGGGCCTCCTGCTCGGTGGCGGGACGCGAGCCGGTGAGGTCGGTCACGAGGCGGAGGAAGGCCTCGTCGTTCGGGGCGAACACCGTGAGGTCGGCCGAGGGGTCGGCGGTCGCGCCGGCGAGGCCCGTGGCGACGAGGGCGCCGACGAGGATGTCGTAGTCGCCACCGTTGGTGTCGTAGGCGCCGACGCCACCCGAGGCCGCGACGGCGATGTCGGTGATCGTGGGGCCGTCGTGGCCCGCGGCGACCGCGGGGGCGGCGGTGCTCGCGGCGAGCGCGAGCGAGGCGAGACCGGCGAGGGCGAGACGCTTCTTCATCGAGGTTCTCCAGTTCATGAGCCGCGGGGGCGCGGCGGGGATCGGTATCGGCGGAGGGCGGAGATGCCCCCCGAATGAGGGTGCTTCTCCGTGCCCTCCGACGACAAGGCGCCCCAGCCTTCCCGCGGCGAGCCTGCGGCCGGCTCGCGGCTGGTGCGCAGGCAGCACGCGGCCACTCGTCGGCAACTTCGCGGCGGAGGGTGCATCCGGACCAGGAGTGTCGCCGGTACGCGCGCGCGACGCTCCGGATCCTCGCGACCTCGGGAACGACGACGCCCCGCCCCGGAGATCCGGGGGCGGGGCGTCGGTCGTGGTGCGCGCGGCTACTCGACGGGCGGCAGCTCGCCGGCGACCGCGGGGCCGGCCTCGACCGCCGCGAGCTCCTTCTGCGTGGTGACGAAGGTGAACTCGCCGTCGACGAAGTCGACCTCGACGTGGTCGCCGCCGTTGAGGCGACCGTGCAGGATCTCCTCGGACAGGCGGTCCTCGATCTCGTGCTGCACCGCGCGGCGCAGGGGGCGAGCACCGAGCGACGGGTCCCAGCCGAGCTTGATGAGCTGAGCCTTCGCCGAGTCGCTGACGTTGATGGTCAGGTCGCGGTCCATCATGCGGTCGCGCAGGCGCTTGATGAACAGGTCGACGATCTGCAGCAGCTCGTCCTGGTTCAGCTGCGGGAAGACGATCGTCTCGTCGACGCGGTTGAGGAACTCGGGCTTGAAGTGCTTCTTCAGCTCCTCCACGACCTTCGCGCGCATGGCGCTGTAGGTCGCGGCCGTGTTGCCCTCGAGCGTGAAGCCGACCGGGCCGCCCGTGATGTCCTTCGTGCCGAGGTTGGTCGTCATGATGATGACCGTGTTCTTGAAGTCGACGACGCGGCCCTGACCGTCGGTCAGGCGCCCCTCCTCCAGCACCTGCAGCAGCGAGTTGAAGATGTCCGGGTGCGCCTTCTCGATCTCGTCGAAGAGCACGACGCTGAACGGCTTGCGGCGCACCTTCTCGGTGAGCTGGCCGCCCTCCTCGAATCCGACGAATCCGGGAGGGGCGCCGAACAGTCGCGAGACGGTGTGCTTCTCGCCGTACTCCGACATGTCGAGCGCGATGAGCGCGCCCTCGTCGTCGAAGAGGAACTCGGCGAGCGCCTTCGCGAGCTCGGTCTTCCCGACGCCCGTGGGGCCGGCGAAGATGAACGAGCCCGAAGGGCGCTTCGGGTCCTTGAGGCCCGCACGGGTGCGGCGGATCGTCTTGGCGAGGACGGAGATGGCCTCCTCCTGGCCGATGACCCGCTGGTGCAGGGCCTTCTCCATGAAGATGAGGCGGCTCGACTCCTCCTCCGTGAGCTTGAAGACGGGGATGCCCGTGGCCTGCGCGAGCACCTCGGCGATGACGCCCTCGTCGACGGTGCCGCCGACGCCGGCCTCGCCCGAACGCCACTGCTTCTCGAGGCGCAGCCGCTCGCCGAGCAGCTTCTTCTCGTCGTCGCGCAGGCTGGCGGCCTTCTCGAAGTCCTGGTTCTCGATCGCGAGCTCCTTCTCGGAGCGCACGCCGGCGATCTTCTCGTCGAACTCGCGCAGCTCAGGCGGTGCCGACAGGATCGACAGTCGCAGCCGAGCGCCGGCCTCGTCGATCAGGTCGATCGCCTTGTCGGGCAGGAAGCGATCCTGCACGTAGCGGTCGGCCAGGTTCACGGCCGAGACGATCGCGCCGTCGGTGATCGAGACCTTGTGGAACGCCTCGTACTTGTCGCGAAGCCCCTTGAGGATGTTGATCGCGTGCGGCAGCGACGGCTCCTGCACCTGGACCGGCTGGAAGCGACGCTCGAGAGCGGCATCCTTCTCGAAGTGCTTGCGGTACTCATCGAGCGTGGTCGCGCCGATCGTCTGGAGCTCACCGCGCGCCAGCAGCGGCTTGAGGATGCTCGCCGCATCGATCGCGCCCTCGGCGGCACCCGCACCCACGAGGGTGTGGATCTCGTCGATGAAGACGATGATGTCGCCGCGCGTGCGGATCTCCTTCGTGACCTTCTTCAGGCGCTCCTCGAAGTCGCCGCGGTAGCGCGAGCCGGCGATGAGCGAGCCGAGGTCGAGCGAGTAGAGCTGCTTGTCCTTCAGCGTCTCGGGCACCTCGCCCTTGACGATCGCCTGGGCGAGGCCCTCGACGACGGCGGTCTTGCCGACGCCGGGCTCGCCGATCAGGACGGGGTTGTTCTTGGAGCGGCGCGAGAGGATCTGCATGACCCGCTCGGCCTCCTTCTCGCGGCCGATGACGGGGTCGAGCTTTCCGTCGCGCGCGGCCTGCGTGAGGTTGCGGCCGAACTGGTCGAGCACCTGCGAGCCCTTGTCGGCGCTCGGGGTGTCGCCGCCGACGGCGACGGCCTCCTTGCCCTGGTAGCCCGACAGCAGCTGGATGACCTGCTGGCGCACGCGGTTGAGGTCGGCGCCGAGCTTGACGAGCACCTGGGCGNGCGACGCCCTCGCCCTCGCGGATGAGGCCGAGGAGGATGTGCTCGGTGCCGATGTAGTTGTGGCCGAGCTGCAGCGCCTCGCGCAGGCTCAGCTCGAGCACCTTCTTCGCGCGCGGCGTGAAGGGGATGTGCCCGGTCGGCTGCTGCTGACCCTGGCCGATGATGTCCTGGACCTGCTCGCGCACGGCGTCGAGCGAGATGCTGAGCGACTCGAGCGCCTTCGCGGCTACTCCCTCACCCTCGTNGGATGAGGCCGAGGAGGATGTGCTCGGTGCCGATGTAGTTGTGGTTGAGCATCTTGGCCTCTTCCTGGGCCAGGACCACCACGCGACGGGCACGGTCGGTGAAGCGTTCGAACATCGGATACCTCCTCAGGCGCCGGGGCGCTGACGGGGCCCCGGTTGCTATCGAGGGTAACCAGGGGTGGTGGGGAAAACTGCCCCTGTTCGCCGTAGGCGTGCGGGATTCCGGGGCGTGCGCTCACCGGGCCGGAATCGACTCTTGCTCGATTGGGCATTCGCCAGTACCGTATCGATATTCGTTATTAACGATCATCGATAAGGATGCTCATGCCGACCTCGTCCGCCCCATCCGTCCCACCGCCCGTCGTCGCCAGTCGAGACGCGACCGCGCTCCGGTTCGTCGCGGCGCTCGCGCTCACCGCGAGCGCCGTATGGGCCATCGGCGCCATGCTGGCGGTGCTGCTCCCGCTCGTCGGGGGAGAGCCGGTCGAGGTGGAGCTTCTCGCGGCAGGGGCCGTGACCGTCGGCGACGCCGACGGCATCCCCCCGCTCATCGCCCAGAGCTATCTCGTGCTGGTCGATGCGGGCGACGTGAGCGGTGGAGCCTTCGGGCTGCTGCTCGCCGAGGCGGGTCTCACGAATCTGGTCGGCGCGGTCGTCGCCGGTGTCATCGCGTTCGCGCTGCGGGCGATCGCGCGAGGCGACGCGTTCCACCGCGCGATGCCCGGGCTCATGGTGGCGGTCGGCTCGGCGCTCGCAATCGGGATGCTCGCCGCCTCGGCGCTCGGCGGGCTCGGCCGAATGATGGCGGCCGACGAGCTCAACGCCGCGGCCGGATCGGAGCAGCTCGCTGTCGGCTTCGCGTTCGACCCCGTGCCGGTCGTGGTCGGAGTCGCGGTGCTGGCGCTCGCGTTCGTCTTCCGCGCGGGAGCGCGGCTGCAGCGCGAGACGGCGGGGCTCGTCTGATGGACGCGATTCTTCTCTGGAACATCGCGTACGCGGCGATCCCGCTCGTCGCACTCGCCGTGATCATCGTGACGGTCACGATCCGTAGGCGGCGAATTCGCGCGGCCATAGCCGCCGCGGGCGGCGAGCCCTCCGGCGCTCCAGCCGCACGTGTCATCGGCATGCTCGCCTTCATCTACGGGCTGGGTGCCTCTTTCGCAGCATTCATCGGGCTCGTCGTGACGATTTCGATGACGACCAGCAGAGTTCAAGGCGCCCCAGGCTCCAGCGCGCTGACGCTGCCGGTGCCCATCTCGCCCGCGTCAGTGATTCCCGAGTCGGTTCTTCGACCGCCCGTATTCGATGGTCAGCTCATCGGCTCGGGATACTTCACCGAGATCTCAATCCCGGGCGCAGGGCTCAGTCTCGGGACCGAGCTCCTGTACGTCGCGCCGATGCTTCTCGCCCCGGTGCTGCATGCGATCGTTGCTTTCGGCATCGCGTCGCTCGCTTCGCGGATCGAGAAGAACGAGGGCTTCGCGCCCGAGCTCGCCCGCACTGCCACGGTGGTCGGTGTCTCACTTGTCGCGATCGGCTCGGCCTCGCAGGTCCTGCATGGCTACGGCGTGAGTCTTGCCCGGCACGAGCTGCTCGCCGGAACCGAGCTCGGCGGCTGGATCGGACCGGGGCCCCTCGACGTCACTCACATCGCCGCCGGCGTCGGGGTGCTGCTCGTCGGCGTGCTCCTGCGGCGAGGGGTGCGGCTCGAGCGCGAGACGGCGGGGCTCGTCTGATGGACCTGTCAGTCCTGCTCCTCATCGTCCCCGTGCTCGTCGGCGTCGCCGTCGTCGTCGGGGTGCTCTCACCACGGCGGGAGTCTGTCGAGGCTCGACGACCGCTGCTGCCGCGACTCGTCGCCGCCGCATGCCTCGTCGGAGTCGCGGTGGTGGCTCTGGGTACGGTGATCGGCGTCGCGCAGTCGCTCATCCCCACGAGCTGGGTGACGCTCGAGATCCCCGTCACACTCAGGGTTGAGCAGACCCCCGCCGACCTCCGCGCCGACCCTGCCGGCAGCCTCACCGACGCCGTCGTCTCGGCGCCTACCGCCCTCACCGTCGACGGGCTCGGCGCCGCGGCCCGGATCTGGCTCGCCGCAGGCACGCTGATCGAGGGCGCGGTCGCAGTGACGCTGCTGCTCGTGGTCGCCCGCTTCGCGCGCCAGTCGATCTCCGACACCCCCTTCACGCCCCGACTGAGCCGGCTTCTCGTCATCGCCGGAATCACCCTCGCCATCGGCGGGATCACGGGCCAGATCGCCTCGAGCATCGCCGGGACGCTCGCTCACGAGCAGCTGTTCGCGCTCTCGCCGGAGGCGCTCGGCGACGGCATCGCCGTTCCCCCGTCGCTGACGTTCGACCTCTGGCCCCTCGGAGTCGGACTCGCTCTCGTCGTCGTGGCCGGGCTCGTGCGCAGCGGCGAGCGGCTGCAGCGCGAGACGGCGGGGCTCGTGTGATGGCGCCGGCGGCGTCCGATGATGATGAGACGGGCATCCACTGCCGGCTCGACGAGCTGCTCGAGGAGCGCGGGCTCACCCTCACCCGGTTGAGCGAGCTCGTCGGCGTGAGCCTCGTCAATCTGTCGGTGCTGAAGAACGACCGCGCTCGGGCGATCCGGTTCTCGACGCTGCGGGCGATCTGCGAGGCGCTCGATTGCGAGGTCGGCGACCTGCTCGTCGTCGAGCGCTGAGCCCTTGCCCGGCGTGCGGTCGCCGGGCGCTGCCGGGCGTGCACTGACTCCGGAGTTCCGGAGGACGCGGCCTGTCGAGGCGCGGGCGGACGGGACCGCGACGACGGATCTCCGGAATTAGTGCACGCCCGGCGGCGGGGCGGTGGCGGGCAGCTGCGGCGCGGCAGCTGCGGCGCGGCAGCTGCGGCGGGCAGGCGCCGCCGAGCAGCCGCCGCCAGGCAGGCGCCGCCGGGCAACCGCGGCCGGGCAACCGCGGCCGGCGAGGCGCCAGCCCCACCGCCGACGTAGGGTGACGGCATGAGCAACCTCGAGCCCGAGCCCGCCGAGCTCGTGTGCGACGAGCAGCCGGCGCCGAGCATCCTCGTGCTCGAACCGCGCGAGGTGCCGCTCGGCGGGCCCCGCGCGATGACCGTGCGCCGCACGCTCCCCCAGCGCGGGCGCAGCCTCATCGGCGCCTGGTGCTTCGTCGACCACTACGGCCCCGATGACGTCGCAGAGACGGGCGGCATGGTCGTGCCGCCGCATCCGCACACGGGGCTGCAGACGGTGAGCTGGCTGTTCGAGGGTGAGATCGAGCACCGCGACTCCACCGGGGCCCACCAGCTCGTGCGCCCCGGCGAGCTCAACCTCATGACCGCGGGCAGGGGGATCCAGCACAGCGAGGTCTCAACCCCCGCGACCACGCGCCTGCACGGCGCCCAGCTGTGGGTCGCGCTGCCCGACGCCGACCGGCGCACGACCCCGTTCCTCGAGCACACCGAGCCGCGGCCGGTCGAGGTCGGCGCCGCTACCGTGCGCGTGTTCATCGGCGCGCTCACCGGCATCGCCGAGGCCGCCGCTCGCGTCTTCAGCCCGCTCGTCGCCGCCCAGCTCGACCTGCCTGCCGGCGCGAGCGTCGAGCTGCCCGTCGACCGGCGCTTCGAGCACGGCCTGCTCGTGGATGCCGGCGTCGCGACGATCGACGACGTCGCCATCCCGACGGCGCACCTCGCGTTCACGCCCACGGGTCGGTCGACGCTGCGGGTCTCCGCGGGCGATGCTCCCCTGCGGGGGCTGCTCATCGGCGGCGAGCCGCTCGGCGAGCCGATCGTCATGTGGTGGAACTTCATCGGCCGCGACCACGACGAGATCGTCGGCTTCCGCGCCGCGTGGCAGTCCGAGGTGATCGACGGCACGGCGCCGGCCGATACCTTCGGCCGGGTCGAGAGGTGGCCGGGGTCGGCGCTTCCGGCACCGACGCTGCCGGGCATCCGCCTCAGGCCCCGTCGGCAGCCGCCCGCGTAGGGGCGAACGACGACGGATGCTCCGCGCGCGCTACTCGTGCGGGTCGGCGTGGAGCTTCTCGAAGCGCGCGCGCTCCTCGGCCTCGATGTCGCTGTAGGCCTGGCGCTCGGCGCGGTCGGCACGGATGATCGCACGCATCGCGAACCAGAAGATCAGGCCGACGACGATCGTCGGTGTGATCGAGAACACCGCGTTCGTCCAGAAGTCGTCCACGACACCAGGATACGTCGCGCCGGCTCGGAAGAAGGTGCCGCCGGGTCGTCATCCGTTGGGGGGGTCGGACGACGACCCGGCCGGCGGAGCCGGATCGCGCATCGGGGGTAAAGCGATCGGGCTCCCGTCGATCGAGCTAGGGGCGCATGAGCCTCCGGCCGGAAGCGATGCCGTACACCGCGACGCCGAGAGCGAGGATGCCGGCGAGGGCGAAGGCCGCGACCGCGATGACCGGGCCCGACTCGGCGGGCACCGCGGCCTCGATGGCCGAGGCTCCGTCGGTCGGTTCGGGGAGGGACTCGGTGGGGAGCTGGATGAAGCCGCGCAGGATCTCGTTGTCGATGCGGATGTCGGCCTGGACATCCGACAGCCGGCCGCGGTCGGCGACCGCGACGAGGCAGTACGTTCCGTCGGCGACGGTGAGGGTGTCGACGAGGGCGCTGAAGCCGTCGCGGGCGGAGACGGTCGTGGTCGTCGAGGCGACGGCGCTGCCGCACTCGCCGAGCTGCTGCGGTGCGAGCTGCAGGGTGAGCTCGTGCTCGCCGTCGCCGGCGATCGTGCCGGCGATGTAGAGCTCGCCCGAGACGATGGTCCCGGAGACGGGGGTCGTGATGCGCAGCGCGTCGGCGGCGATGCCGGGCGAGGCGACGAGGATGAGGCTCGTCGAGAGCGCAGCCGTGATGAGGCTGTGCGTGACGGCATGGGTGTGCTTCACGGGGGTTCGCCTTCGGGTCAGGCGAGGTCGACGACTCGTGGGGCGGGCCGTCGGCGTCGTATCGGGTGTGGTGCGTCAGAGCCGCGCGGGTGTCCGGTGGGTGGCCGGTCGCGGTTCTGCGAGCACCCTCATGGTACGGACGCCGCGGGCCGGCATGCTCGCCCCAGATAGGGGGTCACGGCCCGGAGGCGACCGCTACATGTTGTGGCTGGAGTGGGCGGTGAGGGCGGTGTGGCTCGTGTGGCNCCCGCCGGCGATCAGCCAGATCGCCAGGCGCATCGGCGGGATCTCGCGCTTCTTCCGCTCGGCGTCGCCGGGGAGGGGGAGCTCGTTCTTGTCGGCCATGGGGGTCTCCGGCTACTTGACCAGCGGGAAGAGGATCGTCTCGCGGATGCCGAGCCCGGTCAGCGCCATGAGCAGGCGATCGATGCCCATGCCCATGCCGCCGCTCGGGGGCATCCCGTGCTCGAGGGCGGTGAGGAAGGCCTCGTCGAGGCGCATCGCCTCGGGGTCGCCGCCCGCCGCGAGGGTCGCCTGCGCGACGAAGCGCTCGCGCTGGATGACCGGGTCGACGAGCTCGGAGTACGCCGTCGCGAGCTCGAAGCCGCGCACGTAGAGGTCCCACTTCTCGACGCGGCCCGGCAGGCTGCGGTGCTCGCGCACGAGCGGGCTCGTGTCGACGGGGAAGTCCATGACGAAGGTCGGGCGCACGAGGTCGCCCTTCACGAAGTGCTCCCACAGCTCTTCGACGAACTTGCCCGGCAGCGGGTGGTCGATCTCGATCTCGACGGCGTCGGCGAGCCTCTTGAGCTCGGCCATCGGCGTCTCGGGCGTGATCTGGACGCCCGCGGCGGCGCTCAGCGAGTCGTACATGCTGAGGCGATCCCACTCGCCGCCGAGGTCGTACTCGGTGCCGTCGGCCCACGTGACGACGTGCGAGCCCGAAATCGCGACGGCCGCGTTCTGGATCATCTCCTGCGTCAGGTCGGCCATCTGGTGGTAGTCGCCGTACGCCTGGTACGCCTCGAGCATCGCGAACTCGGGGCTGTGCGTGGAGTCGGCGCCCTCGTTGCGGAAGTTGCGGTTGATTTCGAACACGCGCTCGATGCCGCCCACGACCGCGCGCTTGAGGAACAGCTCGGGCGCGATGCGCAGGAACAGCTCGGTGTCGAATGCGTTCGAATGCGTCGTGAAGGGGCGGGCGGATGCTCCGCCGTGCATCGTCTGCAGCATCGGCGTCTCGACCTCGAGGTAGCCGTGATCGGCGAACGTCCGGCGCAGGCTGCCGACGGCGAGCGCCCGGGCGCGGACCGTCTTGCGCGCCTGCTCGCGAACGATCAGGTCGAGGTAGCGCTGGCGGACCCGGGTCTCCTCGTTGAGCTCGTTGTGCAGGTTCGGCAGCGGGAGGATCGCCTTCGCCGCGATCGCCCAGCTGCGGACCATGATGCTGAGCTCGCCGCGGCGACTGGTGATGACCTCGCCCTCGACGAAGACGTGGTCGCCGAGGTCGACGAACTCCTTCCAGCGGGCGAGCTCGTCGTCGCCCACCTCGGCGAGCGACACCATCACCTGGATGCGGCTGCCGTCGCCGGACTGCAGCGTCGCGAAGCAGAGCTTGCCCGTGATGCGCGAGAAGACGACGCGACCGGCCAGGGCGACGCGCTCGCCCGTGACCGTGTCGGGCTCGAGGTCGGGGTGCCGCTCGCGCACGGCCGGGATCGTGTCGGTGATCGGCAGGCCGACGGGGTAGGCGTCGATACCTGCGGCGAGCATCCGCTCGCGCTTGTCGAGGCGCACCTGCTTCTGCTCGGCGATCTCGGCGACGGTCGGCTCAGCGGCGTCGGGCGCGGGCGTGGTGTCGGTCATGAGGCTCCTCGGTTCAGCAGTTCAGCCTACCGGCGGGCGCGCGGGAGCCCGGCCGGGGCGGTGGGCGCGCACGGGGGTGCGCAACTCAGGAAGGTCGGGTCTCCGCAGGAGCCGGCGGCGCGGAAGGTCGCCGTTGGAGGGAGCGACGTTCCTGAGCTGCGCATGGTCTCGGCGCGACCGATACCGAATGCAGTCCCCGGATCGCTGCGAGGGGCGGGTCAGCGGGCTGCAGGCGAGCGTCACGTCGGATCGACTGCAATCGGTTCGAGGGCAGCGCGGGCGACGCGGGCGACACAGGCGGCGGGCGGATGCTCGCGCGGGGTCGCGCGTCAGGCGAGGTGCAGCAGCTGCGTGTCGATGAGGCGGGTCGAGCCGACGCGCGCGGCGACGAGGGCGCGTGCGGCTCCGGTGTGGCCGGGCTCGGCGGGCTGGAAGGTTTCCGGGTCGACGACGGCGACGTAGTCGAGCTCGAGCAGCGGCTCGGCGTCGAGCACCGCGAGCGCGGCCTCGAGCGCGGTCGGCAGCCCGGCACCGGCGATCGCTGCGGCGCGTGCGGCTGCGAGGGCGCTCGGCAGCGCGAGCGCCGCCGTCCGCTGCTCGGGCGACAGGTACGCGTTGCGACTCGAGAGCGCGAGACCATCCGAAGCCCGCACGGTCTCGACGACGTCGATGCGCGTCGGCACGTCGAGGTCGCGCACCATGCGCTGCACGAGGAAGACCTGCTGCGCATCCTTCTCGCCGAAGACGGCGACGTCGGGGGCGGCGATGAGCAGGAGCTTCGCGACGACCGTGAGCATGCCGTCGAAGTGGCCGGGTCGGGAGGCTCCGTCGAGGATCTCACCGACCGCTCCGGCCGAGACGCGCGTGCCGATGGGTCCGCGCGGGTACATCTCGGCGACGGTCGGCGCGAAGACGACGGCGACCCCGCGGTCGGTGAGCGCGGCGAGGTCGGCCGTCAGATCGCGCGGGTAGCGGTCGTAGTCCTCCGAGGGCCCGAACTGCAGCGGGTTCACGAAGATCGACACGACGACCGCATCGGCGAGCGCCGCCGCGCGGTCGACGAGCGCGAGGTGCCCCTCGTGGAGCGACCCCATGGTCGGCACGAGCGCGACGGTCCGGCCCGCGGCGCGCTCGGCGTCCAGCCGGGCGCGCAGGCCGTCGATCGTGGTGTCGACGGGCGGCGGCGTGCGGCTCATGCGGCTCCGGGGTCGAGGGGGTCGGGGCGGTCGGGGCGGTCGTCGGTGCGGCCGCGCGGGCGGTCGTCGCGCGGATCGGCTTCGGCGGGAGCATCCGCCCCCGCATCGGCGAGCGCCGCGAGGTCGATGCTATCGACGGCCGCGGACCGCAGCGCGTTCTCGACCGCCGAGCGCACGACCGCGCCGAGCACGCGGCCCGGCTCGTCGACGCCGATGTCGCGCAGGGCGCCCATCGCCTGCGCGACGATCGCGGTCGAGAAGTCGGAGGCCGACTGGATGGCGTCGGCGTAGGCGGCGCGGTGCTCCTCCGAGACGATGATCGGCTCGGCGCCCATCTCGACGACGAGGGCCTGCGCGATCGGCAGCACGGGGCTCGGCGCGGTCACCGCGCACCAGGCCTCGCGCAGGCGCACGAGATCGATCGACGTGCCGGTGAAGGCGAGGGCCGGATGCACGGCCAGAGGGATGATGCCCGCGGGCCGCGCGGGGTCGAGCACCCGCACGCCGTGCGCCGCCGAGGTGTGCATGACGAGCTGGCCCGGCTGCCACACGCCGAGGGCCGCGAGCCCCGAGACGAGTCCGGGCAGCTGGTCGTCGGGCACGGCGAGGATGACGAGCTCGCTGCGCTCGACGATCGCCGGCACCTCGAGGTGAGGGACTCCGGGGAGGATGCTCGCGGCGCGCTCGCGCTCGTCGTCGGTGCTCGCCGAGATGCCCGTGATCGCGTGGCCGGCGCCGGCGAGGGCGGCGCCGAGGACGGGGCCGACGCGACCCGCGCCAATGATGCCGACGCCGAGGCGTCCGTCGCGGTGGGTCACGCGTCGCTCCCGTCGACCGTGAGCGGGGCCGCAGTGCTCGCGCGCCAGCGGTGCGTCGTGTCGACGGTCGCCGTGCGGATGGCGGCCTCGGCGACCGCCGCGAACAGGCCGAGCGCCGCTTCCCGGTCGATCGCCCCGAGCGCCGGCGTGATCGGCCCGGACACCGTGTGCACGTGCACCGCCGCCAGTCGCAGCGGCCGCAGCACGGGGCCCTGCCGCACGCTCACGCTCTGCATGCGCGGGAAGGGCACGATCGTGAGCGAGCGCCAGATCGCGCCCGTCCGCAGCAGCACCCCCGACTCCGTCATCGCGAAGCCGTTGCGCGGCTGCGAGAACCAGCGCAGCGCCCGCGCGCGACGGGGCGAGTTCGTGAAGCCGTCCTCGCCGCCCGGCGAGAGCATGCCCCGCTCGAGCAGCGGCATCGCCTCGTCGGTCGCGACGTCGGGGAGCAGCAGTCGCAGCACCGTGCGCACGTCGTCGAGGTTGCCGACCGGGAGGATCGTCGTCTGCTGCTGGCCCGCGGCCCCCTGCTGCGATGAGCGGGATGCGCGGTTCACCGCGATCTGCCACCACCCGAGCGGACGCCACAGCAGCGGCTGGTTGACGCGCACCGAGTGGATGCGGCCCGGGGGCAGCGTCTCGTTCGAGGTCGACAGGAGCCCGAACCCGACGCGCACGCCGTCGGGCGTCGAGGCGATCGAGTAGCGCAGCGAGCGCGTGATGCGCGAGACGAGGAAGCCGCCGACGCCGAGGAGGGCCGGCAGGAAGCCGATGAGCAGCAGCGTGTCGCCCGTGATGCCGACCGCGATCGCGAGGCCGACCCCCGCGATCAGGAGGAACAGCATGGCGTCGCTCAGGACGGTCGAGCCGATGAGCCGCCCCGGGTTCATGCGCAGCACGGCCTCCGGTGGCGCGAGCGCCGGGTCGAGCTCGGGAGCGAGGAACTCGCGCGCGCGGTCCTCCAGCAGGGCGCCGACGCCACCGGGTCCCTGCCCGGCGCCGACGCCGACGCCGGGGCCGGGGCCGGGATGCTCGGGCCCTGCCTCGGCGTCGCCCGCGATCGCGGACCGGCGCGCGCCGGACGCGAGGAGCAGGATCTCGCGGCGGAGGGCATCCGCGTCACGGGACGTCAGGTACGACAGCGGCACGTTCGCGTCGTTGCCGGCGACGGAGATCTCGAGCTTCGCGGCTCCGAAGAGGCGCGGGATGAACGGGCGCGCGATGTTGATGCCCTGGATGCGGTCGAGGCGGCCCTTGCGGGTGGTGCGGAAGAGGATGCCCGACCGCACCTCGACGACCTCGTCGGTGATGCGGAAGGTGTGCATGCGCCACGAGAGCCAGAAGCCGCCGACGGCGAGCAGCAGCACGAGCAGGGCGACGCCGAGCGCGGCGAGCACGAGGTTCTCGCGCAGGATGAAGTCGAGCGGGTCGCCCGAGAACTCGCCGTCCGCGCCCGGCCCGTAGCCGGGGACTCCGACGAACAGCTCGATGAGCCGCTCGCGCAGGTTGCCGAACACGATTCCCGCGAGGATCAGCACCGTGATCCCGCCGCGGAAGAGCGGCGTCGCGCGGTGCAGGCGGTGCCACTCGCCGTCGGCGAAGTCGGTCACAGGCCCGCCCGGCGGGTCTCGGCCACTGCGACGAGGTGGTCGCGCAGGCGCTCGGCGTCCTCCGCCGGGAGCCCCGAGATGACGATGCCCGACGACGCGGCGGCCGTCACGAAGCGCAGCTCGGAGAGGCCCGCCGCTCGCGCGATCGGCCCTCGGGTGATGTCGACGAGCTGCATCCGCCCGTACGGCACGGCCGTCACGCGCTGCGACAGGATGCCTCGTCGGAACAGCAGGTCGTCCTCGCGGAGCGCGTAGCCGATCGCGCGAACCCGACGCGGGGTGAGCGCGATCACGAGGAGGAAGCACGCGCCGAGCGCGATGCCCAGCAGCGAGGCGGGCGCCCAGTCGCTCACCCAGAAGGGGATGAACCCGGCGGTCGTCATGATGGCGCCGAAGATCAGGTAGCCGACGATCTCGACGACGATGTACTTCGGCGAGACGCGCTGCCAGTCGGTGCCGTCGAGCTCGAGCGCGGCGGGCGGCGCCTGCGGCATCGGGGTCGCGGCGGTCGCCTGCGGCTGGTCGGTCACGAGTGCGTCTCCCCCGGTGGTCGTCGGCCGGCTCACGGCGATGCCGCGGCGGCCTCCTCCGACTCGTCGTCCTCGGGCGGGAGGCTGCAGAAGTGCTCCGCTACGAGAGCGGCGATCAGGAGGATCACCGCCGCGACGAGCGTGCCCGTCGCGGTCAGCGTCGAGCCTATCGGCACGACCGCGCGCGACAGTAGATAGGTGAGGATGCCTGCGGCGCCTCCCGCGAGCAGGGCCGCGGCGAGCGCGCTGGCCTTCGCGAGCACGACCACGCGGGTGGCGTAGAACGGGTCGATGCGCTTCTCGCCCTTCGCGGCGCGGCGCACCGGCCAGGCGAGGGCGATCAGCAGCGCGGCGATGAGCACGAGCCCGACGGCGAGCGAGGGCGGCGGAACGAGCACGGGCTGTCCGCGCATCGCGAGCGAGAGGTCGATGACGAACGCGAGAGCGAACCCGACGAGCGCGAGCACCGCGAGCGGGAGGGGGCGCGAGCGGCTCATCCCCGACCTCCGGCCTCGCCCCGCGATCGCAGGCCCGCCAGCAGGTCGGCGACGGGTCCGTGACCGGCGAGCTCGGCATCCGGCTGCACCTCGAGCCATGGGGCGAGCACGAAGTCGCGCTCGTGGGCGCGGGGGTGCGGCACCTGCAGCTGCTGGGAGTCGATCTCGAGCGCCCCGAACGCGATGAGGTCGAGGTCGAGCGTGCGGTCTCCCCAGCGCTCGACGCGCTCGCGGCCGTGCAGGTTCTCGATCGCGCGCAACCCGTCGAGCAGCTGGAACGGATCGAGCCGCGTGTCGAGCAGCGCGACGCCGTTGAGGTACTCCGGCTTATCGGGGTCGGGCCCGTCGACCGTGAGCGCGACGGTGCCGTGCCACGACGACACGGCGCGGATGCTCGACTCGGGCAGCGCGCCGAGCGCACCCACGGCGCTCACCAGTGTGGCCTCGCGGTCGCCGAGGTTCGAGCCCAGGGCGATGACGGCGAGGGCGGTCATGCGCGGCTCCGCTCGATCGCGACGGCGACGTCGGCGAACGGCACCGGGATCGGCGCCTCGGGCTTGTGCACCGTCACCTCGACGCGCTCGACCGCGCGGTGCGCGAGCACGACGGCGGCGACGCGCTCGGCGACGGTCTCGATGAGGTCGACGGGGTCGCACTCGACGGCCTCGACAATCTCGACGGCGAGCTCGCCGTAGTGCACGGTGTCGGCGACGTCGTCGCTGCCGGCGGCGCGCGCGAGGTCGAGGTGGGCGACGACGTCGATGACGAAGGGCTGGCCGTCGCGTCGCTCGTGCTCGTAGACGCCGTGGTGGGCCTGCGCGCGCAGGCCGGTGAGGAT
The DNA here is from genome assembly GCF_001429705.1 of Yonghaparkia sp. Soil809. Lineage (NCBI taxonomy): Bacteria > Bacillati > Actinomycetota > Actinomycetes > Micrococcales > Microbacteriaceae > Microcella > Yonghaparkia sp. Soil809. The sequence goes on along the minus strand of NZ_LMSV01000001.1, from coordinate 1,184,381 downwards.
GATGCGGTCGCTCATGCTGCGGCCCCTCCCGTGACCGGGGCGGGCACGCCGCGCCACGCCGCCCACACGGCGAGCGCTCGGCTCGTCGCGGCGGCGTCGTGCACGCGCACGGCCCGCACGCCGGCGTCGGCGCACAGGGCGCTCACGACGGCGGTCGGCAGGTCGCGCTCGTCGACGCTCGCGCCCTCGGGCAGCAGCGCGCCCAGGAACCGCTTGCGCGACGCCCCGACGAGCAGCGGGAATCCGAGCTCGGCGAGCGCCGGCATCCCGCGCAGCAGCGCCCAGTTGTCGGCACCACGCTTCGCGAATCCGAGCCCCGGGTCGAGCCAGAGCCGCTCGGGCGCGATGCCCGCCGCAATCGCGGCGTCGGCGCGCGATCGCAGCTCGTCGCGCACCTCGGTGACGATGTCGGCGTAGTCGCTCACGGCATCCCATCGATCGCTGCGGCCGCGCCAGTGCATCGCGACGTAGTCGACCTCGAGCGCGGCTATCGTCGACAGCATGGCGGGGTCTTCGAGGCCACCGCTCACGTCGTTGACGATCGACGCCCCGGCCTCGACGGCCGCGCGCGCGGTCGACGCGTTGAGGGTGTCGATCGAGACGCGGATGCCCGCCGCGGCGAGCGCGCGCACGACCGGCACCACGCGGGCGGTCTCCTCGATCGCGGACACGGGCTCGGCCCCGGGCCGGGTCGACTCGCCCCCGACGTCGATGACGTCGGCGCCGTCGTCGACGAGCCGGCGGGCCTGCGCGACCGCGGCCTCGGGCTCGAGGTAGCGGCCGCCGTCGCTGAACGAGTCGGGCGTGACGTTGAGCACGCCCCACACCTCGGGCCGCACGGGCCCGGGTGCGGTGCTCACGCGCCGCTCCGGCCGATGAGCGCCATGACCTCGGCTCGCTGCACGGGGTCGGCGAGGCTTCCGCGCGAGGCGACGGTCACGGTGGTCGACTCGGCGTAGCGCACGCCGCGCGCGGCGACGCAGCCGTGCCGCGCCTCGATGACGACGAGCACGCCGGCGGGGGCGATCGCGCGGTCGAGCGCGTCGGCGACGTCCTCGCCGAGGCGCTCCTGCAGCTGGGGGCGGGCCGACACGATCTCGACCAGGCGCGGGATGCGCCCGAGCCCGATGATGCGCTCGGCCGGCACGTAGGCGACGTGCGCGACGCCCGTGAACGGCAGCAGGTGGTGCTCGCACATCGAGCGCAGGGCGATGTCGCGCAGCAGCACGAGCTCGCCGCGCTCGCCGGGCTCGGTCGCCATCTCGGCGCCGTCCTGCAGCTCGGGCACGGGGTCGACGCCGACGCCGGCGAAGAAGTCGCCGTACGCCTTCGCGATGCGCTCCGGCGTCGTCGCGAGGCCGGGCCGCTCGACGTCCTCGCCGATGGCGGCGAGGATCTCGGCGACCGCCGCCTCGATGCGGGGGATGTCGATGGGCGCCATGCGCGTCAGCTCGCCTGGTCGGTTCCCGGGTCGGCCTCGCTGCGCGCGACGCTCGCGGGCGCGGCGTGCTCGCTCGCGACGCCGCCGTCGGTCACGGAGCTGTCGATCGGCGCCTTCGCCGGCATCGGCACGGGCGGCAGGTCGGGCAGCGGTCGGTCGTCGCTCGAGAGCCACTGCGGGCGCTCGGGCAGCTTCTTGACGTCCGCGAAGATCTCGGCGAGCTGCAGGTGGTCGAGGGTCTCCTTCTCGAGCAGCTCGGTCGCGAGCCGGTCGAGCACGTCGCGGTTGTCGTTGATGACGTTCCACGCCTCGGTGTGCGCCTGGTCGATGAGCGCGCGCACCTCGGCGTCGACGCGCTCGGCGACGCGCTCGGAGTAGTCGCGCTGATGGCCCATGTCGCGGCCGAGGAAGACCTCGCCGCTCGACTGGCCGAGCTTGATCGAGCCGACCTCGGCGCTCATGCCGTACTCGGTCACCATCTTCCGGGCGATGCTCGTCGCCTTCTCGATGTCGTTGCTCGCGCCCGTGGTCGGGTCGTGGAAGACGATCTCCTCCGCGACGCGGCCGCCCATCGCGTAGGCGAGCTGGTCGAGCAGCTCGTTGCGCGTGACCGAGTACTTGTCGTCGAGCGGCAGCACCATCGTGTAGCCGAGGGCCCGGCCGCGCGGGAGGATCGTGACCTTCGTCACCGGGTCGGTGTGGCGCATCGCGGCCGCCGCGAGCGCGTGGCCCCCCTCGTGGTAGGCGGTGATGAGCTTCTCGTGGTCGCGCATGACGCGGCTGCGGCGCTGGGGGCCGGCCATGACGCGGTCGACGGCCTCGTCGAGATTGCGGTTGGTGATGATCTCGCCGTTCGTGCGCGCGGTGAGGAGGGCCGCCTCGTTGAGCACGTTCGCGAGGTCGGCGCCCGTGAAGCCGGGCGTCTTGCGCGCGAGCACCTCGAGGTCGACGTCGTCGGCCATGGGCTTGCCCTTGGCGTGCACGCCGAGGATCTTCGCCCGGCCCTTCATGTCGGGCGCGTCGACCTGGATCTGCCGGTCGAAGCGGCCCGGGCGCAGCAGGGCGGGGTCGAGGATGTCGGGGCGGTTGGTCGCCGCGATCATGATGACGTTCGTCTGGGGGTCGAAGCCGTCCATCTCGACGAGCATCTGATTGAGCGTCTGCTCGCGCTCGTCGTGCCCGCCGCCCATGCCGGCGCCGCGGTGGCGGCCGACGGCGTCGATCTCGTCGACGAAGATGATGGCCGGAGCGTTCTCCTTGGCCTCCTTGAAGAGGTCGCGCACGCGGCTCGCGCCGACGCCGACGAACATCTCCACGAAGTCCGAGCCGGAGATCGAGTAGAACGGCACGCCCGCCTCGCCCGCGACGGCGCGCGCGAGGAGCGTCTTGCCGGTACCGGGAGGGCCGTAGAGCAGCACACCCTTGGGGATGCGCGCGCCGACGGCCTGGAAGCGCGTCGGGTCCTTCAGGAAGTCCTTGATCTCGTGGAGCTCCTCGATCGCCTCCTCGGCGCCCGCGACGTCCTCGAAGGTGACCTGCGGGCTCTCCTTGCTCACGAGCTTCGCGCGCGACTTGCCGAACTGCATGATGCGGCTGCCCCCGCCCTGCAGGTTCGACAGCAGGAACCAGAAGATGACGCCGATGATGAGGAAGGGAATGAGCAGGCCGAGCAGGCTCACGAACCAGTTGGTCTGCGGCACCTGGTCGTCGAACTCGTCGAGGTTCGCGTCGTCGATCGCAGCGACGATCGCCTCGCCGCGCGGGGTGACGTACTGGAACTGCACGCGGTCGCCGTTGTCGCCGTCGGGCTCGCTGAGCTCGAGGTCGACGCGCTGCTCGCCGTCGATGATCGTGGCCTTCTCGACCGTCCCGCCCTCGAGGAGGGCGAGGCCCTCCTGCGTCGTGATCGTGCGGAATCCGCCGCCGCTCAGCAGGCCGAAGCCGATCCAGAGCGCGATGGCACCCGCGAGGATGTAGAGGAAGGGGCCTTTGACGATGCGCTTGGCATCGAACTTCTTGCGGGCCATGAGGCGAGCCGCACCTTTCTGCGAGCGTTCGTCCGGAACTCGGGATGCGAGGGGAACGGTTAACGGTATCGGGCGCCTCTTGGGCGATGCTGATCTGTTCGCGGTCGGCGCAGACCCCTTACGCCTTCCAGGAGGTCCGTGCTCGGGTGGAGCCCATGACCGAGATCACCGTCCCGAACCCCGACCGCTTCCGAGACCTCCGCGTCGTCGTGGTCAACACGACCCTCAAGCGGAGCCCCGAGCTCAGCAACACGCAGGGCCTGCTCGACCGCTCGATCGCGCTGCTGCGCACCAATGGCGCGACCGTCGACACCTTCCGGCTCGTCGACCACGACGTCGCGCCGGGTGTTCAGCCCGACATGCGAGAGCAGGGATGGCCGACCGATGCGTGGCCGACGCTGTGGCCGCGCATCGCCGAGGCGGACATCCTCATCATCGGCAGCCCCATCTGGCTGGGCGAGCAGTCGAGCGTGACCCGCCGCCTCGTCGAGCGCCTCTACGCGCACTCGAGCGAGACCGGGGAGGACGGACTGAGCGTGTTCCACGGCAAGGTCGGCGGCGTGATCGTCACGGGCAACGAGGACGGCGTGAAGAACGTCGGCGCCTCGCTGCTGTACGCGCTGCAGCACATCGGCTTCACGATCCCCCCGGGGGCGGACGCCGGCTGGATCGGCCCGGTCGGCCCCGGCCCGAGCTATCTCGACAACGACTCGGGCGGGCCCGAGAGCGACTTCACGAACCGGAACACGACGTTCGCGACCTACAACCTGCTGCATGTCGCGCGACTGCTGAAGGATGCGGGCGGCTTCCCGGTCGGCGGCAACCGGCCGGGCGCGTGGGAGGACGGCGAGCGCTTCGGCTTCGACGCTGCGCCGCCCGCGACGCAGCCCGAGGCCGAGCCGCAGCAGACGGCCAACCCCGAGCACGACTAGCGCGTGGGTCCCCGCCGGGCAGGTGCGTCACTCAGGAATGGTGACGGCTTCGGCGCTTTCTCCCCTCGTGTTTCAGGGGGTCAGCACGTGCGAGTTGTCGGAGATTCCTGAGTTGCGCACCAGCCATGCCGCGGCGGACCGCACGGCTGGGCGGCCGTCGAGCCTCACGAGATAGGCGATCGTCACGAACGCGGACCCGTCGCCGTTCGGATAGCGTGCCCGATGCCGTGTGCCGCCATAGGCCCCGAGTATCTCTGCGCTAGCGATCCCGACGCCGAGCTCCTCGGCGACCTCGCGCGCGACCGCGTCGAGAGGCGACTCGTCCGGATCGATCGCTCCGCCGATGGTGCTCCACCGGCCGGTGTCGGCGTGAAGCCCGAGAAGCACGCGGCCATCACCATCGACCGCGATGGCAGAGACTGCGGGGAGAAGCATCATTCGGTGACCGATGAGATCGCGCATCCCCGCGACGTACTCGCTCATCGGCATGGAGTGGTGGCCTACTCGTAGACGTGCGGCGCGAGCACGCCGATCGCGCGCAGGTTGCGGTAGCGCTCGGCGAAGTCGAGGCCGTAGCCGACGACGAACGCGGGCGGGATGTCGAAGCCGACGTACTCGACGTCGACCTCGACCTTGATCGACTCGGGCTTGCGCAGCAGGGCGAGGATCTTCACGCTCTTCGCGCCGCGCGACTGCAGGTTCTGCAGCAGCCACGAGAGCGTGAGCCCCGAGTCGATGATGTCCTCCACGATGAGGACGTCGCGGCCGGCGATGTCGGTGTCGAGATCCTTGAGGATGCGGACGACGCCGCTCGACTCGGTGCCGGCGCCGTAGCTCGAGACGGCCATCCAGTCCATGTCGATGTGGATCTGCAGCTCGCGCGCGAAGTCGGCCATGACCATGACCGCGCCCTTGAGCACTCCCACGAGGAGCGGCGTCGTGTCGGCGTAGTCGGCCTCGACCCGGCGCGCGAGCTCGGCGAGCTTGGCGTGGATCTCCTCCTCGGTGATGAGCACCTCGGTCAGATCGGCGCGGATGTCCTCGACGTCCATCGGTCTCCCAGTCGCATGTCAGCTGTCGGCGGGCGAAGGCGCGGGCTCGGGCGCCGCCGTGAAGACGATGCGGCCCGCGGTGCGTTCCACCCTAATGCCGGGCAGGTGCACCGCTTTCTGCCCGTGCCAGTCGGTGACGAGGCGCGCGACCTCGAGCGTCTGCGCCCGGCTGAGGGCGGCCCCGAACTCGACGCGCGCGACGAGCCGGATCAGCCGGTTCCGCAGCGCGGCCGGGTTCGCGGCGAGCCAGTCGACGGGGAGCGAGCAGCCCGCCTCCTCGAGCTCGACGAGCTCCTCGGCGACCTCGTCGACCATCCGGTCGAGCGCCTCGGAGTCCTCCCGCGCGATCTCCGCGGTGCGGGCGAGCGCCTCCGTCGCGCCCGCATCGAGCTCCGATTCGAGCAGGGGCAGGATGCTGCGCCGCACCCGCACGCGCGCGAACCGGTCGTCGCCGTTGTGGGGGTCGTGCCACGGCGCGAGGCCCGCGTCGACGCACGCCTGCGCGAGCACGGCCCGGCGCAGCCCGAGCAGCGGCCGCCGGTAGAGGCCCGCCTGCGCGGCCATGCCCGCGACGCTCGCCGTGCCGCTGCCGCGCGCGAGTCCGAGCAGCACGGTCTCGGCCTGATCGTCCATCGTGTGCCCGAGCAGCACGGCCGCAGCGCCGAGCTCGGCCGCCGCGGCGTCCAGCGCGCCGTACCGGGCCGCGCGCGCCGCCGCCTCGGGGCCGCCCGCGGCCCCCACGTCGACGCGTCGCACGAGCACCGGATCGAGCCCCAGATCGCGAGCGGACTCCGCCGCCCGCTCGGCCACCTCCGCCGAGCCCGGCTGCAGACCGTGGTCGACGATCACCGCGCCGGCGCGCAGCCCGGCCCGCGGCGCCTCGAACGCGACGGCCGCGGCGAGCGCGAGCGAGTCGGGGCCTCCACTGAGGGCGACGAGCAGCAGGTCGCCCGCCGTCAGGTCTGCGAGGTGCTCGCGCACGGCGCGGCGCGCGTCAGCGATCGCGGGCGTCAGGCGCGGGCGCCGGGGGCCGTCTGCGGGCCGCTCAGGGGGCATCCACTAAGGTTAGAGCCGCCTTCGGCCGAGCCGGGGCCGTCAATCTTCCCCTCCCGTCTGGAGCGTTCATGAGTGCCTACGCCGCCGTCATCGAGATCCCCAAGGGCAGCCGCAACAAGTACGAGGTCGACCACGAGACCGGGCGCGTCTTCCTCGACCGCGTGCTGTACACGACCTTCGTCTACCCCACCGACTACGGCTACTTCGAGAACACGCTCGGCCTCGACGGCGACCCGGTCGACGTGCTCGTGCTGCTCGACTACCCGCTCTTCCCGGGCGTCGGCGTCTCGGTGCGCCCCGTCGGCGTGTTCAACATGACCGACGACGGCGGCAGCGACGCGAAGGTCATCGCCGTGCCGGCGAAGGACCCGCGCTGGGCGCACATCCAGGACGTGACCGACATCCCCGAGTTCACGCGCAAGGAGATCGAGCACTTCTTCGAGCACTACAAGGATCTCGAGCCCGGCAAGTGGGTCACGACCGAGGGCTGGGGCGACGCCGCCGAGGCCGAGGCGATCGTGCAGGCGGGCCTCGCGGCCTACGTGCCCGGCGCGCACTAGCCCGCGTCGCCCTCGCACTCAGCGCAGTCGCTCGCCCATCTCCCTCGCGGCGGCGCGGATGCGCGCGCCCGCCTGCGCCATGAGCTCCGCGAGCGGGTCGCCTCCCTCGTCGAGGGCGACCGCATCGGCGATGCCGGCGCTGTCGCGCTCCTCCGCCGTGATCCGCACCGACCCGGCCACGACGACGAGCGGCACTCGCGCGGCCCGCGCCCGCTCGGCGAGGTGCCCGACGACCTTGCCTCGCAGCGATGACGCGTCGAGCGCGCCCTCGCCCGTCACGATGACGTCGGCCCGAGCGAGCGCCTCCTCGAGCCCGAGAGCGTCGGCGACGAGCCGCGCGCCGGGCACCAGATCGGCGCCGAGCACCGCGTGCAGGGATGCCGGAATGCCTCCCGCGGCGCCGCCGCCGGGCAGGCGGGCGGCCTGCACTCCCGTCGCACCGTCGAGCGCCGCGGCGAGCCGCGCGAGCCCTCGGTCGAGGATTCGGAGCTGCTCGGAGTCGGCTCCCTTCTGCGGCCCGAAGACCGCGGCCGCCCCCGCCGGCCCCGTGAGCGGGGTGTCGACGTCGCACGCCACGCGCCACGGCACGGCCCTCGCGACCGGGTGAAGCGCGTCGAGCTCGACGCGCGCGAGGTCGACGAGGGCGCCGCCGCCAGGAGGCAGCTCGGCACCGCGAGCGTCGAGGAACCGCGCCCCGAGCGCGCGCAGCAGCCCCGCCCCGCCGTCGGTCGTCGCCGAGCCGCCGACGGTGAGCAGCACGCGCGCCGCCCTCGCGTCGAGCGCCGCGCGCAGCAGGAGCCCGACCCCGGCGCTGTCCGCCTCGAGCGGGCGCAGCGCCACGTCGGTCACGAGCGGGAGGCCGTTGGACTCGGCGGCCTCCACCACGGCGGTGCCGTCGGGCAGCAGGGCCCAGCGCGCGACCCTCGGGCGACCGAGCGCGTCGGTCGTCGGCGTGCGGTGCTCGGTCGCCCCGTCGAGGGCGAGCAGGGCATCCAGCGTGCCCTCGCCCCCGTCTGCCAGCGGGAGCCGCTCGATGCGCGCCCCCGCCCCGAGAGCGTCGGCGAGCCCGGCGGCGATCGCGTCGGCCGCATCGCGCGCCGAGAGGCTGCCCTTGAACGCGTCGGGCGCGACGAGAACGCGCAGGGGCTCGCGTCCGGTCACGCGGGCACGGCGGCGTCCCACCAGGCGAGCGCGCGCGTGCTGAAGAACGTCAGCCAAGGGGAGCGCTCGCCGACGGGCACGTCGATCTCGAACCAGACCCGCCCGGGGTAGCGGCGCTCCTGCAGCCACGAGCCGTCGGGCTGCCGGGCCGCACGCACCGAGTCGACGGCTTCGGCGAGCCGCGGGTCGGGCGCCGTGCCGTCGTGCAGCGACGCGGCGCGGAAGTAGTCGATCGCGCGCAGAGCCGTGTGCCGCCAGCGGAAGGGGTAGGCGATGCGCGTCACCCAGTCGCCGAGCGGCTCGCCCGTCGTCTCGCGGAAGAGGATGCGCCGCCGCAGCAGGTACCCCTCCGCGCGGTGGCGCGCGTCGCGCAGGCGGGTGTCGCCCGTGCGCGCCTCCCAGTCGAGGATGCTCGTGAGCGCGTTGATCGTCGAGTGCACCGAGGCGCGCGTCGAGCCCTCGACCCACTCGCAGTTCCAGCCGCCCTCCGCCATCTCGTGCTCGGCGAACCAGTCGGCGAGCTGACCCATGTCGACGCCGAGCCAGGCGCCGTTGGCGAGGGTCCAGCCGTTGATGCACGCGTCGACCTCGCCGCCCCAGTACGGCAGATCGTCGTACTCCCAGCGGGCGCTGGCCGCGAGCTTCTCGGCGGTGCCGGCGAGAACGGCGGGGTCGAGTCCCCAGTCGCGCAGGGTCGAGAGGCTCCACGTCGTCGCCGTCCACGGCTGGCCGGCGCCGTCCGCGGCCTCGGGGCCGTCGAAGTCGAAGTCGGCGGGGAAGTACGCGCCGCCGGCCCACTGGCCGTCCTCGCCCTGGTGCGCGAGCAGCGCAGCGCCCATGCCCTCGGTCGCGATGCGCGCCCGCGTCGCCTCCCAGACGGCGGGCGGCTCGCCGACCAGGTCGCGCTCGACCTGCCACCGGAGGCTCGGGTCGGAGTCGAGCATCCAGGTCAGCAGAGCGGCGTCGGTCGGCATGCCCGGAGCCTAGCGACGACCCCCGACGCGCGGAACGCCCCTACCCGGTGGGGCGCGCGACGTACGGCACGAGGTCGTAGGTGTAGACCGGCCACTCGCGCACGGTCTTGCCCGGCGACGGCGCCTCGATCATGCGGTTGCCCCCGATGTAGAGCGCGACGTGGTACTTCGAGCCCGTCGTCGACCCGCCCGACGCGTAGAAGATGAGGTCGCCCGGCTGACGCAGGGCGTACGGGACGAGCCGGCCCCGCTCCTCCGCGTAGCGGTACTGCATCGTCGCGCCGTGGCCGCCGATCGAGACTCCCGCCGCGGCGTACGACTGCATCGTGAGGCCCGAGCAGTCCCAGGAGTCGGGGCCGCGGCCGGCGAACGCGTAGGGCTCGCCGAGCTGCTGGCGCGCGAAGGCGATGGCCGTCGAGACGGCCGCCGCGTTCGGCGTCGCGTAGACGGGAGCGGGCCCCGCGGGCGCTGCGGGCGGCGGCGCGGGCGCCGTCGTCTCCGCCGGCGCGGGCGCGGGTGGCCGCGTCGCCGTCGGTGACGGGGCGGGCGCGGGCGACGAGGCGGTCGGGCTGGGCACCGGGGCGGGGATGCTCGGCGCGGGCGCGCTGGGCGTCGACGTTCCCGGCTGCGGGGTCGGAGCCGGCGCACCGGACGGTGCCGGCGCCGACGGCACGGGCGGCGCGGGCGCGGGCTCGGTCGGAGCTGCCGGGCTGTCGGCCGGCGGCTCGGCCGCGATCGCCTCGAGGTAGGCGCGCTCGATGTCGGCGGAGCGGCCGGTGAGCACGGAGAGCTGCTGCGCGAGCTCGTCCATGGCGGCGGACTGCTCGGCCACGCGCTGCTCGGCCACGGCGACGAGCTCGACCGCGCGATCGAAGGCCGACTGCGCGTCGACGGAGCGGTCCTCGAGCACGGCGCGGGCGGCATCCGCCTGCTCGGCGAGCGAGCTCGCGACGTTCCGGTCGTGCGTCGCGAGTGCCATGAGCGAGGCGGAGTGCTCGCCGAGCTTCGTCATCGTGCCCAGGCGGTAGAGCAGGCTGTCGGCGTCGCCGCCCACGAGCAGGCTCGTCGTGATGTCGCCGTGCCCGGCCCTCAGGAGCTGGGTGGCGAGGATCCCGGCGCGCTGCGCGGACTCGTCGGCCCGCTCACCCGCTGCGGCCTCGCGGCGCTCGAGCGACTCGACCGTGGCCGCGGCGTCGTCGAGGGCGACGATCGCGAGGGCGTAGTCCTCCGCGCTCTGCTGGGCGGCGCGGGCGGCGACCGCGTAGTCGGCCTCGAGGCGTCGCACCACGTCGGCGATGCGCTCGATCGCGGCCTCGGTCGCGGCGACGTCGCCGCGCGCATCCTGCACCTCGTCCCACGTGGGGGCGTCGGTCGGCGCGGCCTGCGAGGAGGTGACCCCGAGCCCAAGCGTCAGAACCGCCGCGAGTGCGGCGGCTCCGATGGCCAGGCGCTCGGGGCGCCGCATCAGCGCCGCCTAGCCAAGACTGACCCCTCGCGCCGCCATGAAGGGGACGGGGTCGATCGCGGTGCCGCCGGTGCGGACCTCGAAGTGGAGGTGGCAGCCGTTGGACGCGCCGGTGCTGCCGACCGCGGCGATGGTCTGCCCGGCCGAGACCTGCTGGCCGTTGCTGACGCGGATGCCCCCGTTGAGGATGTGCGCGTATCCGGTCGTGAGGCCGTTGCCGTGGCTGATCATCACGAAGTTGCCGTAGGTGCCGTTCGGGCCGGCGTACACGACGGTGCCGCTCGCGGCGGCCGCGATCGGCTGGCCGCAGCTGGCCGCGATGTCCGTTCCGGTGTGGAGGCGGTAGGTGCCGTAGATGGGGTGGATGCGGTAGCCGTAGGGCGAGGACACCCAGCCGTACGCGGGTCGGGTCCAGCCGCTCGCGGCGACACCGCCCCCGCCTCCCCCGCCGCCGTTGCCGGCGTTGGCCGCGGCCTCGGCGGCGCGACGGCGCTCCTCCGCGAGACGGGCCTCCTCGGCCGCCTTGCGACGGGCCTCCTCCTCGCGCTTCTTGCGCTCGCCCTCCTGGTATTGGGCCTCCGTGATGACGAGGTCCTCCTCGAGGACCTTTATCTGGAGCTCGAGCCGCGACTTGTTCGCCTCCTGCTCGGCGAGGGCGGCGGCCGCGGCGGCGGCGGCCTCCTGGGCCTGCTGGAAGGCGGCCTCGGCGGCGATCCTCAGTTCCTCGCGCTTCTGCTTGGCGACGACGGCCTGATCGGCGAACGACTGGGCGGCCTGCTGGTCGCGCATCGCCGCGGCGTAGATGCCCTCGGCCTGCTCGGAGATCTTGCTCGCGTAGCCCAGGCGTGAGAGCAGGCTCTCGGCCTGGTCGGGGTTGGTGAAGAGCGACGCGGAGAGGTCGGCGCCGCCGGCGCGCGAGAGCTCGGCGACGAACTGGCCGGCGCGCAGTCGCGACTCCTCAGCCTTCGCGGCCGCCTCGTCGGACTTGCGCTGGAGCTCGTCGGCTTGGAAGGAGGCCTCGTCGAAGGCCAGCTGGGCCTCCTCGTAGAGGGCGCCGAGGCGCTCGGACTCGGCCTGCGCGGCGGCCGCGGCCTCGGCCAGCTGCACGAGCAGCGCGCGGAGCTCGTCGGCCTTCTGCTTGGCGGTGGCGACGTTCTTCCGCGCCTCGAGGACGTCGTCGAAGGAGGGGTAGCTCGCGGCGAAGGCGGGCCGCTCGGCGCTCGCCACGCCCGTGGTCACGAGGAGGAGTGCCGCGGCGATGCCGGCGATGAGCGTCGTCCAGCGGGCGCGGCGAGGCGCGGTCGCGCTCGTCGTCGTGCTCCGGCCCATTCCGCTCCCCCAGCGTGCGTGCTCGCGCATGTGCGTGATTCCCCATCTGGTGCAACGCGTTATGTCGCAACAATCACACGCGCACCATCGTTAACACTAACAACGGATGCACTCGAACGCGAGGCACCCGAACAGGGGAGTGTGCGAATCGCGCACTCCCGTCGTTCCGGGCACCGTAACCCGGGTTCGCCCGCACGCCCGGGAGGCGGTGCGGACGGTCGGCGAACCGGCCCGCGCCGCGCATCCCGGCCGGTTTGGTGTTTCGCGCGGACGGCGGGTATGCTCGTGCCTCGGTTGCTGTACGGCTCGCGCCGCTTCGGCCCCATCGTTTAGTGGCCTAGGACACCGCCCTTTCACGGCGGCAGCACGGGTTCGAATCCCGTTGGGGTCACCAGACCGCAGCAGTACAATTCAATACGCATGGCCCTGTAGCGCAGTTGGTTAGCGTGCCGCCCTGTCACGGCGGAGGTCGCGGGTTCAAGTCCCGTCAGGGTCGCCACGGCGACGAGCCCTCTCCTCGGAGGGGGCTTGTTCCGTCAGGGGCGAAAGCTCCGGTGCCGGAAGGCGCAGTGGGCGGCAACGCCCCACGGCTCTGTAGCTCAGTTGGTAGAGCGCACGACTGAAAATCGTGAGGTCACGGGATCGACGCCCGTCGGAGCCACCACGGCATCACCGCCAGGAACCCCCGCCGCGTGCGGGGGTTTCGTCGTTCTCGAGTCCTGCGCTTCGCGAGCGCCGCTCGGCGCAACGGGCGCAGCGGGCGCAACCTGCGCAAGGTGCGCACGGTGCGCAACTCAGGAACCTGTCGTCGCACTCCGCGAACCTGCGCGCGGCGCCAGCCGTCGAGGGGCAGTTCCTCCTGCGCTGCGCATGGGCCAGGCCGCTCGGTTCCCTCGGGGATCGGCCGCGCGCACCCACCGCCGCGCGCGTACTCTGGGGCCGCGCGCTCACGCGGGCGGGCATCCAGACGTCGAGGAGGACCCCATGGCGAACGACGGATTCAGCGCCGACGAGCGCGCCGCGATGAAGGAGCGCGCGGCGGAGCTGCGCGCCGAGGCGAAGCGCGAGAAGGGTGCGGCGAGGGCGGCCGCCGAGCTGCAGGACGTCCTCGACGCGATCGCGAAGCTCGACGAGGGCGACCGCGCGATCGCGGCGCGCGTGCACGAGCTCGTCACCGCAGCGGCCCCGCAACTGGCGCCGCGCACCTGGTACGGCATGCCGGCGTACGCGCTCGAGGGCAAGGTCGTGTGCTTCTTCAAGGCGGCGGGCAAGTTCGACGCCCGCTACGGCGAGCTCGGCTTCAACGACCCCGCCCGGCTCGACGACGGCAGCATGTGGCCGACGGTGTTCGCGATCACGGCGATCGGGCCCGCGGAGGAGAAGCGCATCACCGAGCTCGTGGAGCGCGCCGTCGGCCGCTGAACCGCCGCTGGACGGAATCGAGCACGGCTTCGCCCGTCCTCCTCGGCATCGCGCGTCGATCGCGGCGCGGCGCGGCGCGGCGCGTGTCCTCTTCCATGAGCGATCATCGGTACTGTCGGGCGCACCCGGCACGACGACGGCCCGACTCGGAGGATGAGGCGATGACCCAGGCAGCGGCAGGCTGGTACGACGACGGGGCCGGACGTCAGCGGTGGTGGGATGGCCAGCAGTGGACGGATCAGTACCAGGACCCGCAGCCCGCGAACGGCCCGGGCGCCCTCATCGAGCAGATCAGGGCCGACGCCGTCTCCGGAGCCCAGCCGCGCCCCGCGCCGACCGGGATGAGCTACGTGGTTCTCCAGGTCGTGCTCAAGGAGAAGCTCTTCGGCTCCGGGTCGGGCAATCTCACCGAGCTCGAGGGCGCCATCAACCGCCAGGCCGCGCTCGGCTATCGTCTGCATACGATCACCACCGCGTCGTCCGGGAGCAAGGGGATGGGCGGCGGCGACCGCATCCAGGCGACCCTGGTGTTCGAGAAGCTCGTCTAGCGACCGCCCCGGCCGCGTCACGCGGCACATTCGCGGCCGAATAGCCTGATGACGTGATCGTCGGCCTCGGCACCCTGCTCAACGTCACGACCATCGTCGTCGGCGCGGCCCTCGGCGTCCTCATCGGCCACCGCCTGCAGGAACGCACGACGCGCGTCGTCACCGACGCCCTCGGCCTCATCACGATCGTGCTCGGCGGCCTCAACCTCGTCTCGCTGACCGACGCCGCGTTCGTCGACGCGGTCGGCGCGGGCGGCACCTTCCTCGTGGTCATCGGCGCCCTGCTCATCGGCAGCATCATCGGATCCCTCGCGGGCATCGAGAGCCGCCTCGAGGGCTTCGGCGGGTGGCTGCAGTCGCGCTTCACGCGGAAGGGCGCGAGCGGAGCATCCGTCGCCGGACCGATCGACCCCGCGATCGTGGATGCTCCGCTCGTGCTCTCGCCCCGCGAGCGCTTCATCACCGGGTTCGTGGACGCGTCGCTCGTGTTCGCGATCGGCCCCCTCGCGATCCTCGGCGCCTTCCAGGACGGCACGGGTCAGGGCATCGACCAGCTCGCCCTCAAGGCGACCCTCGACGGGTTCGCGTCGATCGCGTTCGCGGCCTCGCTCGGCTGGGGCGTCGCGGCCTCGGCCCTGCCCGTCGGGATCTGGCAGGGGCTCCTGACGGCGCTCGCGTTCCTGCTCGGCTCGGTCATGTCGGGCGCGGCGATCGCGGCGCTCACCGCGACGGGCGGCGTGCTGCTGCTCGACGTGGGGATCCGCCTGCTCAACCTGCGCCACATCGCCGTCGGCGACATGCTGCCCGCGCTCGTCGTCGCTCCCCTGCTCGCGGTCGGGATCCAGTCCCTCGGCATCGCCAGCTGAGCGGGGCGGGGCGGGGCTGAGCGGAGCGGGCGTGATCGCGCGCGGCCGCGTCGGGAAGACTTCCGGGCCGCCCGTGGTTGGCTGAAGGCATGACCGACACCACCTCCCTCACCCCCGTCGACGGCGGCATCACCATGTACGGCGCCGACTGGTGCCGCGACTGCCGCCGCACCGAGGCCCTGCTCAACGACCTCGGCGTCGAGTGGACCAAGATCGACGTCGAGCAGTCAGCCGAGGCCGCCGCGCAGGCGCAGGCGATCAGCGGGCGCATGAACATCCCCGTCGTCGTCTTCCCCGACGGCTCGCACCTCGTCGAGCCGAGCGACGACGCGGTGCGCGAGAAGCTGAGCGTCTAGCTCCCGTCAGGCCAGCTGCCGCTGGAAGAAGCGGTGGATGCGCTGCCACGCGTCCTCCGCCTCCACCGGTCGCGGCCCCAGCCCCATCGTCGGGCCCATGAGCACGCGCATCAGCCGCGGCCCCGCCGGCCGCGCGTTGAGGAAGGCGTGACCCGCGCCGGGGTACTCGACCACGTCGTGGTCGATGCCGCGCGCGGCGAGAGCCGTCTCCAGTCGCTCGGCCGCGCCGGGCAGCGTGCGGTCGCGCCCGCCGAAGGAGCCGACGATCGGGCACGCGCCGTCGAGCACGTCGTCGAGGTCGGGCGGGAGCATCCCGTAGTTGACGGAGGCGGCGTCGTACGCGCCGGAGCCGGCGAGAAGCAGCGCGAAGCCGCCACCCATGCAGAAGCCGATGACGCCGACCGTGCCGCGCGCGTCGGGCCGGGCGAGCAGCAGCGCGCGGGCCGCGGCGATGTCGTCGAAGGCCGGTCCGGTTCCCGCGCGCAGCGCGCGGAAGGTCGCGACGAGGCAGCGGCGGCGGCCTCCTCGGCTGAACAGGTCGGGCATGAGCACGAGGTACCCGAGCCCGACGAGGCGCTCGAGGTGGTCGCGCATCGCGTCGTCGACGCCGAACACCTCGTGCACGACCACGAGAGCGGGGAAGGGGCCGGGGCGGTCGGGGACCCCGAGCAGGCCGCGCAGCTCACCCCCGCGCGGATCGCCGGGCTGCGGGATGACGACGTCGGTGAGGGTCATGCTCGGATGCTAGCCCGGGCGCCCGGGCGCCCCGGCCGAAAGGGGCGTACGCTCAGCCCGACAGGGTCGCCTCGGCTCTCGAATGGAGAGACATCATGGGTGAGAAGTCAGTGCGCAAGAGCTCGGGCAAGACCGCGGCCTCGAAGACGCTCAAGGAGAAGCGCGTCGCCAAGGCCGACAAGAAGGCCGCGAGCGACCGCCAGCAGAACCACGACGCGGTCTCCCGCGCCGCGAAGAACTAGCTAGCGACGCACGCCCTTCGCCGCGACGAGATCCTTCTCGTCGATCGGCGCGAGCCCGCGCGCCCGCTGATCGGCGAGGTAGGTGCGCGCCTCCTCCTGGCGCTCGCGCTCGACGCCGGTCGCGATCTCGGCCCGGATGTGCTCGTCGCGGAGACCGAACGCCTCGGTGAGCGAGAGGGCGTGCGGGCGCAGGCGCGGCAGCAGGCGGCCGTCGATGTACTCGGTGATGGCCTGCGCGCGCTGCCCCGAGAGGCGGCCGTGGATCAGGTACCAGGCGAGGTTCTTCTCGATCAGGGTGAAGCCGAACAGGTCGCGGAGCCAGGTGAGGACCTGCTTCGTGCCGGGGTCGACGACCTCGTCGAGTGCGTCGGTGAAGGCCTCCCACTGGAGGAGCTCGCCGTGCGCGCGGGCCGCCTCGATGAGCTCGTTCTGGTGGCGGTTGAAGAGCGCCGCGGCCTCGGCCTTCGGCAGCTTGGATGCCGAGCGCAGCCGGCCGGCCAACTCGGCGACCATCGTCTCGACGCGATCGGTCAGCAGCTGGCGCTGCGCCGCGCTGCCGCGGACGTAGCCGACCGAGCGCGCGGTCGAGCCGAAGTCGACGACCGACTGGGCGAGGCGACGCAGGCCCGAGCGGTGCACCGCGGCCTCACCGACCTGCTCGACCATGTACGCGGCGAGCGCGCCGGCGTCGGCCTTGGCGAACTTGCGGGAGTAGTCGGTCAGCAGGCGCTTGGCGACGAGCTGGAGGAGGACGTTGTTGTCGCCCTCGAAGGTGGCGTACACGTCGAGGTCGGCGCGGAGCTGCACGAGCCGGTTCTCGGCGAGGAACCCCTGCCCGCCGCAGGCCTCGCGCGCCTCCTGGATGATGTCGAGCGCGCTCCAGGTGCTGAGCGGCTTGAGCGCGGCGGCGAGGGTCTCGAGATCCTGCCGCGACTCGTCGGTGTCGTCGGCGCCCGAGAAGACGGCGTCGAACTTGGCGAGGAAGACCTCGTGCGCGAACGACATCGCATAGGTCTGGGCGAGACGCGGCAGCAGGCGGCGCTGGTGGCGCTGGTAGTCGAGCAGGACGACCTCGTCGTCGGTGTCGGCCGTGAACTGGCGACGCTCGCTGCCGTAGCGCAGCGCGATCGTGAGGGCGAGCTTGCTCGCGACGACAGACGCGCCGTCGAGCGAGACGCGACCCTGCACGAGAGTGCCGAGCATCGTGAAGAAGCGGCGGCCGGGGCTCGCGATCGGCGAGGTGTAGACGCCCTGGGCGTCGACGTCGCCGTAGCGGTTGAGCAGGTTCGTGCGGGGCACTCGGACGTTCGTGAAGTGCAGGCGACCGTTGTCGATGCCGTTGAGCCCGCCCTTGAGCCCGTCGTCCTCGCCGCCGATGCCGGGGAGGAAGTCGCCCTTCTCGTCGCGGATCGGCACGTAGATGGCGTGCACGCCGTGGTTCACGCCGCGCGTGATGAGCTGGGCGAAGACCACGGCGGCCCTGGCGTGGATGGCGGCGTTGCCGAGGTAGTCCTTCCAGGCGGCGCGGAAGGGCGTGTGGATGACCCACTCGTCGGTCGCGGGGTCGAAGGTCGCGGTCGTGCCGACGGCCGAGACGTCGGAGCCGTGCCCGGTCTCCGTCATCGCGAAGGCTCCGGGGACGGCCAGGCTGAGGGCGTCGGGGAGGAGGGCGACGTGGTGCGCCTCCGTGCCGAGATGCTGGATCGCCGCGGCGAAGAGGCCCCACTGCACGCCGGACTTGATCTGCATGCTCGGGTCTCCGAGCACGAGCTCCTCGAAGCTCGCGATGTTGCCGCCGTGGTCCTCCTGGCCGCCGACCGACTTCGGGAAGGCCCGGTGCACGGAGCCCGCTTCGACGAGCAGGTGCAGCTGGCCGAGCACGCGCTCGCGATGGGCGTCCTTGCCCAGCTCGGGGTCGCGGTGGAACTCGGGGCGGGCCATGAGCTCGCGGGCGTGGAGGCGGGCCTCGGCCCACGAGCCGAGCAGCTGGCGGCCGAGGCTCTCGACGTCGACGGCGATGGCGTCGGTCTCGGGGGCGGCGGGCGAGGCGGGGAGGTCGGCGGCGGCAGCGGCAGCAGGGCCTGCCGCCTCGGCGGGCGCGGGGGTGGGAGCGGCGGTGCTGGCGGTCGTGGAGTCGGCGAGCGGAGTCATCTCTGTCCCATCGTGTGGAGCCGGAAGAAGGGCGAGGCTCGACCGCGGGCGGCGGTGAGCGTTCCCGACTGCGACAGTAGGAGCGCGAGCGCGGCACCGGGCGATCGTGGTGCGCGACGCACGAAGGGTCGACGGATGCTCGCGGCACGCGTTGTAGGAATCCGCGGGTTCCTGAGCGCCGCCATGGTGGACTCCCCACGGCCGTTCGCCGTGCGCTGATACCCCTGGGGGTATCCGCGGATCTGTGGCACGATGGACGCATGGCAACCGTAGACCTGACCTCGGCCGACTTCGAGCAGACCGTGACGGCCCCCGGGATCACCCTCGTCGACTTCTGGGCGGAGTGGTGCGGCCCGTGCCGCCAGTTCGCCCCCGTCTACGACAGGGCGAGCGAGCAGCACCCCGACGTGACCTTCGGCAAGGTCGACACCGAGGCCGAGCAGGCTCTCGCCTCCGCGGCGAACATCCGCTCCATCCCGACCCTCATGGCCTTCCGCGACGGCATCCTCGTCTTCGCCCAGCCGGGCGCCCTGCCGGGCCCCGCGCTCGAGCAGGTCATCACCGCCGTGAAGGGGCTCGACATGGACGATGTGCGCGCGAAGGTGGCCGCCGCGCAGGCCGAGGCCAGGCGCGGTCAGTAGCCCTGCGCATCCCGACATCGCCGGACGAGCGGCGCCCGGAACTGCGGGCGCCGGTCACGGCGGAATCGCGGCCTCCCGGGAGTAGCGTGTGCCGGTGACCTCACCGCGCACCCGCTGGATCGGCCTCTTCGTCATCAGCCTGGCCGTCTCGCTCATCATCGTCGACTCGACGATCGTCAACGTCGCCGTGCCGTCGATCGTCGACGAGCTCGGCATCACCTCGACCGAGGTGCAGTGGGTGCAGGAGAGCTACACGCTCGTCTTCGCCGCCCTGCTGCTCGTCTTCGGCACGCTCGGCGACCGATTCGGCCGGCGCAGGATGCTCGTCATCGGCGTGGTCATCTTCGCGCTCGCCTCCGTCTGGGCGGCGTTCGCCGACTCCGGCTCGACGCTCATCATGGCGCGTGTCGTGCAGGGAGTCGGCGGGGCGATGATCCTTCCATCGACGCTGTCGACCCTCAACGCGACCTTCCAGGGCCGCGAACGGGGCATCGCGTTCGCCGTGTGGGGCTCCACGATCGGCGGAATGGCCGCCGTCGGGCCGCTGCTGGGCGGCTGGCTCACGACCGACTACTCGTGGCGGTGGGCGTTCGGCATCAACGTTCCGCTCGGCCTTCTCATCCTCGTGGGGCTCATGCTGTTCGTGCCGGCGACGCGCGCCGAGCATCCGCCCGCCATCGACGTCGTCGGCGCCCTGCTCTCGATCGTCGCGAGCGGAGCGCTCGTGTTCGGACTCATCGAGGGCCGCACCTACGGCTGGTGGTTCACGGAGGAGGGGCTCGTGCTCGGCGACTGGGAGTGGCCGCTGGACGTCAGCCCCATCCCGTTCGCGTTCGCCCTCGCCGTCATCGCCGGCGCCGCCTTCGTCGCCTGGGGCCTCCGCCGCGAGCGGGAGGGCAGGTCGACCATGCTCGCGTTCGGCCTGCTCCGGATCCCCTCCTTCCGAAACGGCAACATCGCCGCGCTCATCGTCTCGATGGGCGAGTTCGGCATCATCCTGTCGCTGCCGCTGTGGCTGCAGAACGTGCTCGGGTACGACGCGCTGCAGACCGGCACCGTCCTGCTCGCGCTCGCCGGCGGGTCCTTCCTCGCGAGCGGCGCGGGCGGATCGCTGAGCGGGAAGGTCGCGGCGGTCTCGATCGTGCGCGTCGGCATCGCGCTCGAGATCGCCGGACTCATCGTCATAGGGCTCGTCATCGCGGTCGATACGCCCTGGTGGGCGATCGCGGTCGGCCTGCTGGTCTACGGCATGGGCGTCGGTCTCGCGACCGCGCAGCTCACGGGCGTCGTGCTGCAGGATGTCCCGGTCGCCGCGAGCGGGCAGGCTTCGGGCACGCAGTCCACGGCCCGGCAGCTCGGCTCCGCGCTCGGCATCGCCGTGCTCGGGACCGTGCTCTTCACGTCCCTCGGCGGCGCCCTCGACACGCGGCTCGAGGCCGACGGTCTGCCGACCGCCGCGCGCGACGAGATCGTCCAGGTCGTCGTCGACAGCGCCGGGGCGGCGATCCCCGCTCTCGACGCGCAGTCGGCGCAGGTGGCGATGGAAGCACGGCAGGCCTTCAGCGACGCGACACGGTACTCGGCGTTCGCCGCGGCGGGCTTCCTCGCGATCGGGCTCCTCGCGACGCTGCGACTCACGGGGTCGGGCGGCGGCGCGAGCGCCGGCCGCCGGGAGGAGCCGGGTGCTGCGGAGCAGGGTGCTTCGGAGCCGCGCGTCGGGGAGCCCCGCCCGGCCGAGGGCTAGAGCTCGGCCCGCGAGCGGAACGCCCGCCGCACCTTCTCGACGACCCCGTGCGCGGGCGGCTCGTTGTAGACGCCCGCGTACTCCTGGCCCGACATGCGCTGGATCTCGGCCATGATCGCGTCGGTCGCCTGTCGGCGGGCGCGCCCGGAGCTCGCGGGGCCGAATCCGCTCACATCGATCGGGTCGCCGAACTCGACCCGGATGCGCGCGAGCCGGATGCGCCTCGAGCCCACCGGCTGGAGATCCTGCGTCCCCCGCAGCGCGACGGGGACGACCGGGACGCCGGCGGTCAGGGCGAGCCAGGCGACGCCGGTCTTGCCGCGGTAGAGGCGGCCGTCGCGCGAGCGCGTGCCCTCCGGGTAGATCGAGAACGGCTGGCCGGCCTGAAGCCGGGCGAGCCCGGCATCGAGGGCGTCCTGCGCGGCCTTGCCCGCTCCGCGCTCGACCGGGATCGCCCCGACTCCGGTGAAGAAGGCCCGCGAGAGGGCGCCCTTCAGCCCACGACCGGTGAAGTAGTCGGACTTCGCGAGGAAGCTCACCGGTCGCTGGGCGAGCAGGCTGATGACGACGCTGTCGATGAAGGACAGGTGGTTGCTCGCGACGACGACTCCGCCACTGCTCGGCATCCGCCGACGACCGATGACGACGGGCCGGAAGACGAGACGCGCGATCGGCGTGAGCACGAGTCGGGCGAGCAGGGTCAGCACCGGGTCATCCTGGCAGGCGGCACATTCCGCCGTGGGCATGCGAGTCGCGGGCGGTCGGGTCAGTAGTCATCAGGCGGCGGCGGGAAGAACTCGTCGTCGGGCGGCATCTCGTCGAACGGGATCTCGGAGTAGTCGGCGCGAGCGGTGCGGGTCGGAGCGGCGCGCGACCGGAGGGGAGCATCCGTCATCGGCTCAGCGGGGGCGCCGGACGCGGAGGACTCCGCGGGATCGAGAGCGGCGGGATCCTCGCCGCGGACGATGGCGAGCACGGCCTCGCCGAACTGGTCGAGCTTCTTCGCGCCGACGCCGCTGATCTGCCCGAGCTCGTCGAGCGTCGAAGGGGTCGTGAGGGCGATGCCGCGCAGCGTCGCGTCGCCGAACACGATGTACGCCGGGGCGTTGAGGGCGCGGGCGGTCGCACCCCGCCAGGCGCGCAGGCGCTCGAAGAGCGGCGCCGCGCCTGCCGGGAGGTCGGAGGGGGCGCTGCGCTTCGACGAGCGCGTCGGACGTGCGACCTCGCGGCGCAGACGGACGACGCGACCGCCGGTGAGCACCTCGGCGCTCGCCTCCGTGATCACGAGCGTGCCGTACCCGTCGCCGTGCACGGCGAGCAGTCCCTGGGCGAGCAGCTGCCGCACGACGCCGCGCCACTCCTGCTCGCTCAGCTCGGTGCCGATGCCGAACGTCGCGAGGTCGCCGTGCCCGAGCTGCTCGACGCGCGGCGTGCGCTTGCCGAGAAGGATGTCGATGAGCTGGCCGGCGCCGTAGCGCTGCCGGCGCTCGCGGTCGAGCCGCACGATCGTGGAGAGCAGCTTCTGGGCCGGCACGGTGCCGTCGAAGCTCTCGGGCGGCGCGAGGCACGTGTCGCAGTTGCCGCAGGGTGCGGACTGCTGGCCGAAGTACGCCAGCAGCTGCACGCGCCGGCACTCGACCGTCTCGCACAGCGCGAGCATCGCGTCGAGCAGCTGGCCCATCCGCCGCTTGTAGGCGGGGTTGCCCTCCGAGCGGTCGATCATCTGGCGCTGCTGAACGACGTCCTGCAGGCCATAGGCGAGCCACGCGGTCGAGGGCAGCCCGTCGCGGCCGGCGCGGCCGGTCTCCTGGTAGTACCCCTCGACGCTCTTGGGCAGGTCGAGGTGGGCGACGAAGCGAACGTCGGGCTTGTCGATGCCCATGCCGAACGCGATCGTCGCGACCATGACGATGCCGTCCTCCCGGAGGAAGCGCGACTGGTGGTCGGAGCGCGTCCGGGCGTCGAGGCCCGCGTGGTAGGGCAGTGCGGGGATGCCGTGGTCGACGAGCGCCGCCGCGGTCTTCTCGACGGATGCCCGCGACAGGCAGTACACGATGCCCGCGTCGCCCGGGTGCTCCGTCCTGATGAGCTGCAGCAGCTGCTGCACCGGCTGGTTCTTCGGCTCGATGCGGTACTGGATGTTCGGGCGGTCGAAGCTCGAGACGAACGTGCGCGCCTGCTCGAGCTGCAGGCGCTGCTGGATCTCCGTCGCCGTCGCCGCCGTCGCCGTCGCCGTGAGCGCGATGCGGGGCACGCTCGGCCAGCGCTCGTGCAGCATCGACAGCGCGAGGTAGTCGGGGCGGAAGTCGTGCCCCCACTGCGAGACGCAGTGGGCCTCGTCGATCGCGAAGAGCGAGACGTTCAGGCGGTCGAGGAGGTCGCCCGTCGAGGGCACGGTCACGCGCTCGGGCGCCATGTACAGCAGGTCGACCTCGCCCGCGGCGAGGGCCCGCTCGACCTCGCGCCGCTCGTCGGGCCCCTGGGTGGAGTTGAGGAACGCGGCGCGCACGCCGACCGCCTCGAGGGCATCCACCTGGTCCTTCATGAGGGCGATGAGCGGCGAGATCACGACGCCGACGCCCCCGCGCACGAGCGCGGGGATCTGGTAGCAGAGCGACTTGCCGCCACCGGTGGGCATGAGCACGAGCGCGTCGCCGCCGGAGACGACGTGGTCGATGATCTGCTGCTGGTCGCCGCGGAAGGCCGGGTAGCCGAAGACCGATTCCAGGATCGCCTGCGGGGTGCTCGCGCCCGGGCTGCGGCTGTCAGGTCGGGTCGCGGTCGTCGTCACCGGTCCAGGGTAGTCGTCGCCTCCGACGACGCCGGCCGCCGCCGCCGCCGAGCGATCGGGGGAGAGCGGTCTAGATGTGGATGGCCGGGTCGACCCAGAAGCCGTCGGCCCCCGTGCCGCGCGCGGTGCGATCGAGAGGGCGGGAGGTCGCGGGGATGCCGGTCGCGACCGAGTCGGGCGGGACATCCCTCGTCACAAGCGCGAGCGCGCCGATCTGCGAGCCCGATCCGATCGTGATGGGGCCGAGCACGGTGGCGTTCGCGCCGATGAGCACGCCGTCGCCGACCGTGGGGTGCCGCTTGCCCCTCTCGAGGGTGCGCCCGCCGAGCGTGACGCCGTGGTACAGCATCACGTCGTCGCCGATCTCGGCCGTCTCGCCGATCACGACGCCCATGCCGTGGTCGATGAAGAAGCGCCGGCCGATCGTGGCGCCGGGGTGGATCTCGATGCCCGTCCACCAGCGCGCGCCCTGCGCGACCATGCGACCGAGGAGCTTGGCGTCGTGCGTCCAGAGCCAGTGCGCGATGCGGTGCCACCAGATCGCGTGCAGCCCCGCCGACGTGAGGAAGACCTCGATGCCCGATCGCGCGGCGGGGTCGCGCAGGCGGGCCGTGGCGATGTCCTCGCGAACGCCCATCTAGGCGCGGAGGTCTTCGTACAGGACGCTCGAAAGGTAGCGCTCGCCGTAGCTGGCCACGATCACGACGATCGTCTTGCCGGCGTTCTCGGGACGCTTCGCGAGCTCGACGGCGGCGTGCAGGGTCGCGCCGGACGAGATGCCCGCGAGGATGCCCTCCTCCGTCGCCGCGCGACGGGCCATCGAGATCGCCTGGCCGATATTGACGTCCATGATCTCGTCGTAGACCTCGCGGTCGAGCACGCCGGGGACGAAGTTGGCGCCGATGCCGGCGATCTTGTGCGGGCCGGGCGCGCCGCCGGTGAGGATGGGGCTCTCCTCCGGCTCGACGCCGACGACCTGGATGCCGGGCTTCTGCTCCTTCAGGTACTGGCCCGTGCCGGTCAGCGTGCCGCCCGTGCCGATGCCCGAGACGAAGATGTCGACCGCGCCGTCGGTGTCGCTCCAGACTTCGGGGCCGGTGGTCGCGCGGTGGATGGCGGCGTTCGCCTCGTTCTCGAACTGGCGGGCGAGGATGGCGCCCGGGCGCTCGGCGACGATCTGCTCGGCGCGGGAGACGGCGCCCTTCATGCCCTCGGACCCGGGGGTCAGGACGAGCGCGGCGCCGTAGGCCTTGAGGAGCATCTTGCGCTCCTCGCTCATCGTCTCGGGCATCGTGAGCACGACGTCGTAGCCGCGCGCCGCGCCGACCATCGCGAGCGCGATGCCGGTGTTGCCGCTCGTCGCCTCGACCAGGGTGCCGCCCGCCGTCAGCTCGCCGCTCGCCTCGGCGGCGTCGACGATCGCGACGCCCAGGCGGTCCTTCACGCTCGAGGACGGGTTGAAGAACTCGAGCTTCGCGAGCACCGTGGCGCCGGCGCCGTTCGTGATCGCGTTGAGCTGCACGAGGGGGGTGTTGCCGAACACCTTCGTGATGTCGGAGTAGATGCGGGCCATGGCGTTCTCCTCTGGGGGAAGTCGTGGTGGGCGAGCCGTCGCCGGTCGCCTCTCAGCGTAGAGCGCGCGAGCCTCGAGCGCCCCTGACGGGGCGCGCTCGCGTGCACCACCCACCCTCAACGCGGGGAGCGACCGGTTGATTCCCTCCGAGTCGGAACTCGCGCGCTAGAGGTCGCCGCCCGCGACGGCGAAGGTGTCGCACGCGGTGACCCCGCGCTCGAAGCCGACGGTGAACCAGCGCTGGCGCTGCTCGCTCGAGCCGTGCGTCCAGCTCTCGGGCGAGACCTGTCCGCTCGTCTGCTCCTGGATGCGATCGTCGCCGATCGCCTCGGCCGCATCGAGGGCCTGCGCGACCTGCTCGCTCGTGATCGGCTCGAGCAGGGCATCCGGCCCATCGGACGCGGCCCCCGCCCAGGCGCCGCCGTAGCAGTCGGCCTGCAGCTCGAGGCGCACGGCGTCGGACTCGGGCCCGGTGCTCTGCTTATCGGCGGCCTCGAGCGCGCCCGTGATCTTCTGCATGTGGTGGCCCCACTCGTGGGCGACGACGTACATCTCGGCGAGCGGGCCGCCCTCGGCGCCGAAGCGCGTGCGGAGGTCATCGTAGAAGCCGGTGTCGAGGTAGATCGTCTCGTCGTTCGGGCAGTAGAACGGGCCGACCGCGCTCGTCGCCTGGCCGCAGCCGGTGCTCACCGACTGCTCGAAGATGATCGCGCCCGGGCCGCGGTACTGCACGCCGAGGTCGGGGGCGACGTCGATCCAGAACTCCTCGAGCGACACGGCGGCGCCGGCGACGCGGCAGTCGACGCTCGCGTTGGCGTCGGCGCCCGTGTCGCACTCGGCGAGGGCCGTCGTCTCGGGGGCCGGCCCCGCTGCGGAGCCTCCGCCTCCGAGAAGCCCGCTGAGGTCGACCCCGGTGAACTGGGAGATCAGGAAGACGGCGATGATGCCGATGAGGCCACCGCCGCCGCCGATGGCGAGCCCGCGCCCGCGCCCGGAGCGGCGGACGGAGGAGCCGGAGATGTCAGCATCGTCTCTGAAGGTCACCCCGCGAACCTACTCCCCGTGACGCCGGGGCGCGAAGGGGGTTGCGCGCACGGGAAAGCGGGGCGGAGAGCATGCTCTCCGCCCCGCTTCAGTGGGGGATGCCCGGCTAGGCCGCCCGGGGCAGGCGCGCCGGCTTGCCGGCCACCTTGCGCTCCGCGCTCTCGCTGCTCGCCGACTCGTAGCCGGGAGCGTTGGCGGTGACGACGACCGCGATGCGAGCACCGGCGTCGGCGGCGGTCACGAGGTAGGTCGCGCCTGTGGCGCCCTCGATCGGCTCGCCGTCGCGCAGCCACTGGTAGGCGAGCTCCGCGCCCTCGACCGAGAGGACGGGGGCCTTGGCCCGCGCCTCCTTGCCGATGACCACGGGGCCGATGACCTTCGCGGTCTCGATGACGTCGATCGCGCCGAGGGTCTCGGCGATCTCGAAGGCGACGCTCGCCTCGGTGCCGTTGTCGGGCACCGCGATCGTGAGCTGCTGGGCGCCCGTGACGCCCTCCGGCACCGTGAAGGTGACCGTCGCACGACCCGTCTCGTCGGAGCGGCCGACGATCGTGGCGTCGATCGGAGCCGAGCCGAGGATCTCCTCGCCGAGGCTCACGACGACGTCCGCCTCGCGGTCGCCCTGGTTGGTGAACAGGAGCGAGCTGAGGGCGAGCGTCACCTGGTCGCCGGCGGTGTAGCCGTCGGCGTCGGGGGCGCTGATCGAGACGCCGACCGAGCGCTGGGCGAAGTCGGGCGAGATCGGGGTGTTCGCCCCGACGTAGTCGACGAACGCCTGCAGGTCGATGCGACCCGAGTCGGCGCGGTCCGTGCCCTGCGCGAGGGTGAAGAAGTTGTCTCCACCGGCGGCGAGGAACGAGTTCGCGACGACGCGGATCTGCTGGTCGGCCGTCACCGGCGCGCCTCCGAGGAGCATCGTGCCGATGCGCTCGCCGGCGGGCTTCGTCGGGTCGTAGTCGTACTCGAGCGTCGAGGAGACGCCGAGCTTGAGGAACGGCCGGCTGCTGCCCGCGGGCTGCCACTGCTCCTCCAGCACCGCCCGGAGCTGCGCACCCGAGAGAGTCATGGTGAACAGCGTGTTGGCGAAGGGCTGGACATTGGCGGCCTCGCGGAAGGTGAGGTTGCCGGCCGGGTCCAGCTCGCCGCTCGCGGCGTAGAGCAGGTTGGCGCGAAGGCCGCCCGGGTTCATGAGCGCCACCTCGGTGCCGAGATCCTGCGTCGCCCACAGCTGGGCGTCGGCGACCTCGTTGCCGAGCGTCGACTCCGCCCCGCGGTTCTCGTTCTGGGCCCCGTTCTGGCCCGTGAAGTCGACGCCCCGGAGGAAGTCATCGGTGATCGCGCCGAGGCTCTCGTTGCCGGCCACCGCGGCGAACGCGACGGCGTCGGCGACGATGGCGGCGATCTCCGGGTCGGGCTGGGCCGCGCCCACGAGCGGCTTGACGCCGGCCGTGATGCTCAGCAGCTCGTTCGACTCGGGGTCGACCGACAGCTCGAGGTGACCGTAGGCCTCGCCGTACTGCCCGCCCTGGATGAGCGGCATGACCTCGTCGGTGCCGGGGACCGGGACCTCGAGGTCGTACTGGAGGTGGGTGTGGCCGGAGACCACGGCGTCGACCTTGCCGACGACCCCGTTGATGAGGTCGCCGAACTCGCTGTCGCCGGTGGCGGCCTCGAGCGTCGTGGTCGGGGCGCCCTCGTGCACGATGAGGATCACGACATCCGCCTCTCCGTTCGCCGCGTCGCCGTCCTGCAGCTGGTCGGACACGCGCACGGCGGCGGCGGTCATGTCGCCGAAGTCGAGCGTCGAGATGCCGTCCGGGCTCACGAGCGAGGGCATGCTCTCCGTCAGGACTCCGACGAAGCCGACCTTCACGCCGTCGACCTCGACGACCTCGTACTCCTGGTAGGCGGGGGTCTGCGTGCCCTTCTCGTAGATGTTCGCGCCGAGGTAGGGGAAGTCGGAGTTCGGGATGACCCGCTCATCGACGTCCGCACGGCCCTGGTCGAACTCGTGGTTGCCGAGCGCGCTGAGGTCGAGACCCATCGCGTTGAGCGCATCGAGAGTCGGCTCGTCGTTCTGGATGAAGGAGGTGAACGTCGAGGCGCCGATGCTGTCGCCCGCGGAGATGAACAGCGTGTTCGGGTTCGCGGCGCGCGTGGCCGCGACGAGACCGCCGAGGACGGCGGCGCCGGCGGCCGGCGGCGCGGCCTCGAGGCGGCCGTGCAGGTCGTTGATCGTCAGGATGTCGATCTCGACCGGGGGAGGCGTGGTGCTCAGGCCGACGACGACGGGGTCGTGGTCGCTCGAGCGGAAGACGGTGCCGGCCTCGGTCGCGCCGAAGGCGTACTGGCGGTCGCTCCACTCGGCCGAGTTGATGCTCCAGACGCCGACGCCCGTGACCTGCTCCGCGATCCCGGGGCTCGCGATGGCGTGGTCGAGCGAGCCGAGCTCGCCGTCGAAGGTGTAGGTGTACTGGTCGTCGGTCAGGTCGGCGACGAGGTCGCTCCAGCCGGCGTCGGTGAGGGCCTGGATCGGGTCCTCCTCGCTGTACGAGTTGAAGTCGCCCATGAGCAGGACGTTCTCGCCGGCCTCGCCGGGCAGCGTCTCGACGAGCGCCGCGAGGGCGTTGGCCTGCTCGACGCGCTCGGCGGTGAAGAAGCCCTGGCCGTCGGCGGGCTCGGTGCCCGAGCCGCCCTTGGACTTGAAGTGGTTCGCGATGACGGTGAACTCGATGCCGCCGGAGGCGAAGGTCTGGCCGATCGGCTCGCGCGCGATGTCCCAGACCGTCTCGTCGATCTGCGTGAAGCTGTCGCCGACGGGGGTGACCGCGGCGGGCTTGAAGATGATCGCGTTGCTGATGACGTCGACGATCGAGGCATCGGTCAGCGCGACGGGCGTGCGGACGTAGTCCCACGTGCCCGCGCCGGCCTGGGCGTTGAGCGCCGCGACGAGCGCCTGCAGCGCCTCGTCGGTCGGTTCGCCGAGCGCCACCGAGTTCTCGATCTCCTGGAGCGCGACGACGTCGGCGTCGAGGCCGTTGATGGCCGCGACGATCTTCGACTCCTGGATGGCGAGCTGCTCGGCGGTGCGGGCTCCGCGCGCCTCGCTGTTCTGCGTCGTGAGGGTCGTGAAGTAGTTGAGCACGTTGTAGGCGGCGACGCGGATGTCGCCCCCGACCTCGGGCGCCGCGGCGGGGCGCGGGTTGCGCGTCTCGAACGTGACCCCCGACTGCGCGGCGGTCTCGGTGGAGGTCGGCCGCTGCGGCTGGAGTCGCCACTGGTCGAAGCCGTAGGTCAGCACCATGCCGGCCGTCGGGAAGACGACCCTGTCGCCGTTGCGGACGACGGCGTCCTTGCGGAAGTAGGGCTGGTCGCCGGGGTGGGTGCTCGAGGTCACCTGAGCGTTGAACCCGTCGTCGAGAAGGATGCGCGAGGCGCGGTTGGCTGCGGCGATCGCGTCGGCCTCGGGGCCGGCGTCGACGAGCTCGGTGCTCTTGACCGCGAGCTCGGCGGGGCTCAGCCAGAGAGCGCCGAAGCGGAACAGCTCGTGGCTGGAGGAGACCAGGTAGTCGCCGCTCGGCGCGACGAGCATGTCCTCGAAGGCCTCGCGCTCGGCGCCCGTGACGTCGGTCGGGAGGGCGACCGGGGCGGGAACGCCCACGGCGGCCTCGACGAGGGTGACCTGGCCGGCGGTCGTCGCGCTCACCTGGGTCTGCCCGAAGTACTCGGAGGCGACACCGGTGACCTCGACGAGGTCGCCGATCGCGACGGCGTGCGCCTGGCTGCCGGTGAAGACGAAGAGCCCGTCGGAGACGCCGGGGGTCGTGTCCTCACCCGGGGTCTGGATGTAGAACCCGCTGTAGCCGCCGGCGCCGCGGTGGTCGGCGACGACGACGCCCTGCACGGTGACCGACTGGTTCACGAGAGGCGTCGACGCCCCCGGGCCCTGCACGTCGGCGATCGGGATGTGGGTGCTGGCCATGGCGGGCGTCGCGGTGATGCCCGCGAGGCCGAGGCCCACGCAGACGGCGGTCGTGAACGCCGTCGCGCGCGCGGTCGCGCGTACGCGGCCGCCCTGAGAGGTGGATGACATGGTGCGCTGAGCTCCTTGGGGTGGGAGGGCGATGGGGTGCGTCCCCCTGAACGGGGGTCAGAACGAACCATAAGCACAGAACGGTCGATGCACCTAGTGCTCACATGAGTGGTCACGCGCTGTTCACGTGCTCGATGGAGCGGGCGGCTCGCGGACGACCCCCGGTCGTCGGGCGCCCGTCACGGTACGGCGGCCGCGTGAACGCGCGACGACGCCGAGGTGAGCAGGGGGTGCCAGGATCATGGCATGCGCCGGATGCCCGGCCGCCCACCCCGTCCCCAGCCCCGGAGGTCCCATGCTCACGGTCGTGCTCGGCCTTGCCGGCGCTCTCGTCTACGGCGCGGCCGACTTCGTCGGGGGGCTCGCCGCGCGCCGCATCTCGGCGCTGCGGGTCACCGCGCTCGGCGCCGTATCGGGCGTCGTGCTCCTCATCGCGGGCGCGCTCGTCATCCCCGGCCGCTGGTCGGCCGAGGCGCTGCTGTGGGGCGGCATCTCCGGCCTGACCGGCGCCGTCGCGATCGCGCTGCTCTACGCGTGCCTCGCGATCGGTCCGATGAGCATCCTCTCGCCCCTGACGGCCGTGACCTCCGCGATCGTGCCGCTCACCTGGGGTCTCGCCACCGGGTCCGAGCTCGGTGCGCTCGCCTACCCCGCCTTCGCGCTCGCACTCGTGGCGGTCGTGCTCGTGGGCGTCGTACCGGGCGAGGGCGCCGTGCGTCCGACCGCGCGCGGCCTGATCATGGCGACGATCTCGGGCACGCTCATCGGCGCCTTCTACATCCTCATGGAGCAGACGCCCGTCGACAGCGGCCTCGTGCCCCTCATCGCCAACCGCGCCGTCAACGCGACGCTCATGGTGACGGTCATCGTGCTCCTCGCGATCGTCGCGGGGCAGAAGGGCATGGCGGCGGATGCCCGGCTCGCCGTGCTCGACGGAGCCCACGGCGCCCCGCACGCCCTCACCGCGCCGCGCGGCCCCGGCGACGCGGTGCGCGCGAGCGCGGCCGCCCTCCGGCGAGGGTGGCGCGGCGGCATCGTGCTCGGCCTGCTGTGCGGCGTCCTCGACGCGGGGGCGAACGTCATCGCGCTCGTGGGCCTGCGGCTGGGCGACCTGGAGGTCGTGTCGGTGCTCACCGCGCTGTACCCCGCCGGCACGATCCTGCTCGCGGCGCTCGTGCTGCGCGAGCGCATCGCGCGGCTGCAGTGGGTCGGGCTCGTGCTCGCTCTCGCGGCGAGCGCGATGCTCGCGGTGTCCTGAGCAGAGCATCCGCCCTCGAGGTCGCGTGCGGACGCGAACGGCCCGGCACCCCCTGAGGGGCCCGGGCCGTCGTGGCGAGGGTGCGGCTAGAGGGCCGCGAGCTCGTCGAGCAGACGGTCGCCCGCGCGCACCTCGTCGGTGCTCGCGACGATCTCGGCGCGGTCGAGGAGCTCCTCGAAGCGGCGGCGGCGCGGGCGCGTGATGAGCGTGACGACCGTGCCGACCTTGCCCGCGCGGCCCGTGCGGCCCGAGCGGTGCAGGTACGTCTTGTACTCGTCGGGCGCGTCGGCCTGGATGACGAGTGAGATGTCGTCGACGTGGATGCCGCGCGCGGCGACATCGGTCGCGACGAGCACGTTCACGCGACCGCTCGTGAGCTTGTCGAGGTTGCGCTGACGGTTGCGCTGGTTGAGGTCTCCGTGGAGGCTCGTCGCCGGAATGCCGGCGTCGTCGAGCTGCTCGGCGAGCTCCTCGGCGAACGCGCGCGTGCGGGCGAAGACGAGAGTCTTGCCGGCGCCCGAGGCGAGCTGCTCGATGACCGCGCGCTTGTCGCGCTGCTCGACGAGGAGCACCTTGTGGTCGATCGTCGAGGACTGCTGGTCCTCGCCGGCGACCTCGTAGACCGAGGGGTCGTGGAGGAACTCGGTGACGAGGTTCGCGACGCCCGAGTCGAGGGTCGCCGAGAACAGCAGCTTCTGGCCGCCGTCGGCGGTCTCGCGGAGGATGCGCTGCACGGGTTCGAGGAAGCCGAGCTCGCACATGTGGTCGGCCTCGTCGAGCACCGTGATGACGACCTCGCTCAGGTCGAGGCGGCCCTGCTGGATGAGGTCCTCGATGCGGCCGGGCGTGCCGATGATGATGTCGACGCCGCGCTGGAGGGCGCCGACCTGACGGCCCTGGGGAACACCGCCGTAGATCTGCGTCGTGAACAGGCCCACGCTGCGGGCGATGGGCTGGACGGTCGCGTCGATCTGCAGGGCGAGCTCGCGCGTCGGGGCGAGGATGAGCGCCCGCGGGTTGCGGCCGGGCTGACGACGACGGCCGCCGCCGTTCTCCATGAGCCGCTCGACGAGGGGCGCGCCGAACGCGATCGTCTTGCCGGAGCCCGTGCGACCGCGGCCGAGGACGTCGCGGCCGGCGAGCACGTCGGGGATCGTCGCCGCCTGGATCGGGAACGGGCTGTGGGCGCCGAGCTCGGCGAGGGTGCGGGCGATGTTGTCGCCGAGACCGAGGTCGCGGAAGGTCACGCCCTCGACGTCGGTCGCGAGCACGGCGTCGGCCGTGAGGCGCGCGAGCACGACGTCGTCCTGCGGCCCGGTGTGCTGGGCGCGGGTCGGATAGAACTCGGAATCGCGGCGGGCCGGGCGCTCGTCGCGGTCGAACTCGCGGCGGGCCGGGCGCTCGTCGCGGTCGAAGNGAGCGCACCGGACGCGCATCGNCGAGCGAAGCGGTCGTTCGAGCGCACCGGACGCGCATCGCGAGCGAAGCGGTCGTTCGAGCGCGCGGGACGAGCGTCGCGATCGAACTCGCGGCGCGCCGGGCGCGCATCGCGGTCGAACGAGCGCGCGCCGCGATCGGCGTCGCGCGCCGGGCGCGCCGTGCTCTCGGCGCCGCGGGGCCGCCACTCGGGCCGGTGAGCCGTGCGGCCCGTGCCCGTGCGGTCGACGTGCACGTCACGGCTGGGGCGACCCGTGCGGGCGCCGGTGCCGCGGCCGACGGTGCCGCTGCGCGGAGTCGAGCGGTCGAAGCGGTCGACGCGGTCGTTCGAGCGGGCCGGACGCGCATCCCGGTCGAAGCGGTCGGCCGAGCGCGCGGGACGCGCATCCCGGTCGAAGCGATCGTTCGAGCGCGCGGGGCGCTCGTCGCGGTCGACGGGGCGCGAGCGCTCGGGAGCGTGGCCGCGGTCGACGCGCTCGTCACGCGACCAGCGCGCCTTCTTGACCGGGGCATCCGCATCATCGGGGCGGTGGCCGCGGTGCTTGGGGCTGCGGGAACCGGCCGGAGCGGCGGTCGAGCGGGCAGGGGCGTGGGCGCGCGAGGGGCGGCCCTTGTTGTTCTGGGGCATGGTGCTTTCCGGGGTAGAGCAAGAAGCAGCGTCGACGCGACGGCGTCGTTCCCGGGCACTCATCGACCGGGCCGATACATCCTGAAATGGTGTATTCCGCGCCTTCTGGCGGGGAAACCGGCCCGGGAGACGCACACAATGGCACGCGGATCGCTCCGCGCCGTCTCCCAACCGACCCTTCAGCGTACCCGACGGGCTGGCTTAAGCCCAGGCCGCCCAGCGCTTACCCTGGTGACCACTGTGCCAGCCCGAGCCCTGCCCGCCTCCGCCGCGCGCGCGATCATCGCTGCGGCGGCCGTCGGCGCGCTCGCGGTCGGACTGCTCGCGGGCTGCGGCGCGACCGAGCAGGAGGCCGCGCGCGAGCAGGCGATCGCCGCGGCGGCGCCCGAGAGCGCGGTCTTCCCGCTGTCGGCGCAGCCCGAGGCGGAGATCACCGAGGACGTTCCGATCGCGAACTTCGGCGCGGGCGACGGCGTGAGCGTCGACGTGTGCCGGCCGGCGGACGGCGGCGCGACCGGCGGCGCCTCGACCGACGAGGCGCGCCCGGCGGTGCTCGCCGTCCACGGCGGCAGCTGGGCGCGCGGCGACAAGGCGCACCCGACGTGGCGCACGATCTGCCAGTGGCTCGCGAGCTCGGGCTTCGTCGGCGTCTCGGTCAAC
Source organism: Yonghaparkia sp. Soil809 (assembly GCF_001429705.1). NCBI lineage: Bacteria > Bacillati > Actinomycetota > Actinomycetes > Micrococcales > Microbacteriaceae > Microcella > Yonghaparkia sp. Soil809. Next base: position 1,150,195 of record NZ_LMSV01000001.1, on the reverse strand, counting down.
TACCGCCTCGCCCCGGCTCACCCCTACCCGGCCGCCGCCGACGACCTCACCGCCGCGATCGCGTGGGCGCAGGACGCGTCGACCGCGGCCGAGCACGGCATCGACCCCGAGTCGATCGCCCTCCTCGGCGGCAGCGCGGGCGGCAACCTCGTGTCGCTCGTCGGCCTGCGCAGCGCGAGCTCCGATCGCATCGACGCGGTGGATGCCGTGGTCACCCTCTCGGCCCCGCTCGACCTGACGGTCGGCTCGGCCGCCAATCCCGTCTTCGAGCAGTCGATGCTCGACTACCTCGGCTGCGCCGATCGTGCCGAGTGCCCGGCCGCGATCGAGGCCTCGCCGCAGTTCGCGATCGCGCCGGGCGGCCCCGACTTCCTCGTCGTGCACGGAACGGAGGAGGAGCTGATCCCGGTCGGGCAGGCGACGCCGTTCGCGCTCGCGCTGCGCGAGGCGGGCATCCGCGTCGAGCTGGACCTCATCGAGTCGTCCGCGCACTCGGTGGGCCTCCTCGACGACGCGCTCGCCGAGCGCATCGCGTCCTTCCTGCGCGAGCGCCTCCAGCCGGCCGCGGCCCTCGCGCTCGAGGAGCCCGGAGCCGAGGAGCCCGCGCCGTGAGCCTCGCCGTCGCCGCGGAGGACCCGCGGCAGGCCGACGTCGAGCGCCTTCTGCGCGACGGCGAGGCCTACGCCCTCAGCCTGTACCCCGCCGACAGCTGCTACCTGATGTCGGTGGACGAGCTCGCGGGCGACGAGGTGACCGTCATCGTCGCCCGCGCCGAGGGCCGAGCCGTCGGCATGGCCGCCCTCGTCGACCGCGGCGACGGATCGGCCGAGCTCAAGAGGCTCTTCGTCGACGAGCGGGGCCGCGGCCGCGGTGTCGCCACGGCGATCATGGATGCCCTGGAGCACGCCGCGCGCGAGCGCGGGGTGCGCATCCTGCAGCTGGAGACCGGGCCGAAGCAGCTCGCGGCCATCGCGCTGTACGAGCGGCGCGGCTACGCCGTCATCGACGCGTTCGGGCCGTACGTCGGCGACGCGTTCAGCGTCTGCATGGAGAAGGATCTCTCGGCTCCTAGCACCTGAGCGGCGGCTGTGCCACCGATTGTCGGCGCTCGCTCGACCGGCGTACCGTGGCCGTCGCGCGAGATCAAGGGGCGATACCGCGTCCTCCCCGCCGCGAGCGGACGAGGGTCATCGAACGACTGCCGACGATGTCTCAGGGTCGATCATGCTGATTGCGAAACTGCACGTGAATCTCACCTCCTACGTACTGGACGAGAGCGTCGCCCTCGCCGAGCTCGCTCGCGACATCGAGAGCGCGGCCCGCTCCGGGGGCGCCTTCGTCCCCGTCCGCACCTGCGACGGCGTCGAGCGCTCGGTGCTCATCACTCCATCGGTGGTCGTCGAGATCGAACCGCTCGAGATGGCGGATGACGCCCACGCCGAGACCGCCGTCGAGCCCTCGGCCGTCACCGAGATCGGGACCGGCGACTGGGAGACCCACTCGGGCGAGCTGTCGACCTTCAGCGGACTCGAGCGATACGAGGCGCGGAGCCCGAGCTACTTCAGCTGGTGACCTCGGCCGCGTGGGCCCCTCGGTGCGCGCGCTTCTCCTCGCGGCGCTCCTTGGCTCCCTCGACGAGGTAGTAGAGCGCGGGCAGCACGACCAGCGTCAGCAGCGTCGACGACACGAGGCCGCCGATCACGATGATGGCGAGCGGCTGCGAGATGAACCCGCCCGAGCCGGTCAGGCCGAGGCCGAGCGGCAGGAGCGCGAAGATCGTCGCCGCGGCCGTCATGAGGATGGGGCGCAGTCGCCGCGAGGAGCCCTCGATGACCGCCTCCCGGGCTCGCATCCCCCGCTCGCGGTACTGATTGACGAGGTCGACGAGCACGATCGCGTTCGTCACGACGATGCCGATGAGCATGAGCACGCCGATGAGCGAGGGCACCCCGAGCGGGATGTCGGCGATGAGCTGCAGCGCGATCGCGCCGGTCGCGGCGAAGGGGATCGAGATGAGCAGCAGGAGCGGCTGGCGCAGCGACTTGAAGGTCGCGACCATGACGACGTAGACGATGAGGATCGCGGCGAGCAGCGCGAGCCCGAGCTGGCTGAACGCGTCGGCCTGCTGCGAGGTGACGCCGCCGAGCGAGGCGCTCGCGCTGTCGGGCAGCTCGAGCTCGTCGATCGCGGCCTGCACGACGGCCGAGGCCGACCCGACGTCGTCGGTGCCGGGCGTGATCGTGATCGTCGCGCTGCGGGTTCCGCGGATCGTGGTGATCGACGCCGGCCCGTCCTCCTGCTCGACGGTCGCGAGCTCGCTGAGCGGCACCGGCCCCGCCGCTGTCGGGATGGGGAAGTCGCGGAGCTCCTGGACGGTGGTCGGGGCATCCGGATTCGGGATGTAGATCGACAGGCTTCGCTCATCGATGACGACCGATCCGACCGAGGCCGGGAACATCGCGGCGGTCACGATGCCGCCGACCGCCACCTCGCTCAGGCCCAGCTCGGCGGCGCGGGCGCGGTCGACCTGGATCGCGAGGTAGGGCTGGGTGTCGGAGAGGTTGCTGCGCGCCTCAGCGGTCACGTCGAGGTCGCGGACCTCGTCGAGGACGGTCTGCGCGGCCGCCTCGAGGTCGTCCTGGCCCGCGGCGGTGATGTCGACCTCGATGTCGGAGGAGGCGAACCCGCCGCCCGCCGCCTGCACGCTCAGCTCGCCGACGCCGTCGAGGCCCTCGACCGCGTCGCGCACGTCCGCCTGCAGCTGCGTCTGGTCGACGTCGGGGTCGGTCGTGATCGAGTAGGTGATGTCGCTGCCGCCGCCGAACACGGCGCGGATCGACGCGCCGTCGGAGCCGATCGACGCCTGCACCGTCTCGATGCCATCGATGTCGGCGAGCGCGTCCTCCACGGTCGTCGCCGCCGCGTCGAGCGCGTCGAGGCTCGCGCCGTTGTCGAGCGACTGCGTCACCGTGAGCGTGTTCTGACCCGAGTCGCCGATGAAGTTGGTCTTGAGGTTCGTGGCGAGCGCACCCGTGCCGCCGAGCACGAGCACGGCGAGCAGGAGCGTCGCGACCGGTCGACGGAGCGTCCAGCGGATCACCGGCAGGTAGCCGCGCTGGAGGCGGGTCGGGCGGGCGGATTCCTCCTCGATGGAGGCGGGCCGGGCATCCGCCCCCTCGGCGACCGCCGTGATGTCCTTCGGCGCCCGCAGGAACCAGTACGAGAGCACCGGCACGATCGTGAGCGAGACGAACAGGGAGGCGGCGAGCGCGATCGCGGTCGTGAGGGCGAAGGGGCGGAACAGCTCGCCCGTGATGTCGCCGACGAGCGCGAGAGGCAGGAAGACGGCGATCGTGGTGACGGTGGATGCCGTGATCGCCGTCGCGACCTCCTTGACGCCGACGAGGATGGCGGTCTTCTTGTCCTCGCCGAGGCCGAGGTGCCTCTTGATGTTCTCGACGACCACGATCGAGTCGTCGACGACGCGGCCGATCGAGATCGTGAGCGCGCCGAGCGTGAGGATGTTGAGCGTGTACCCCGACGCCTGCATGCCGATGAAGGTCAGCAGCACGGAGGTCGGGATCGAGATGGCGGTCACGAGCGTCGAGCGGATCGACAGCAGGAAGACGAGGATCACGATCACGGCGAAGAACAGCCCGAGCAGGCCCTCGGTCGCGAGCGACTCGATCGACTTCTCGATGAACGGCGCCTGGTCGAAGACGATCGTGAACTCGGTGCCGTTCCCGATCGACTCGGCGATGGCCGGGAGCGCGGCCTGCACGGCGCGCGAGACGTCGACGGTGTTGCCCGCGGGGGTCTTCGTGACGCCGAGGGTCAGGGCGTCCTCGCCGTTGACGCGGCTGTAGCTCGTGACCGGGTCGCTCACGATCGCCACGTCGGCGACGTCGTCGATCGTCGTGATCGCGCCGTCGGCGGTCGGCTCGGCGCCTGGGAGGGGGAGTGCGGCGAGCTCGTCGGCGCTCTCGATGCGCACGCCGGACAGGACGGCGAGGGTGCGGTCGTCCTCGGTGATCGTGCCGGCGGGGAGGAGGACTCCGTTCGCGTCGAGCGCGTCGGTGATGTCGGCGTTCGTGAGTCCGCGCGCGGCGAGGGCCGCGGCATCCGGCGTGATCGTCACGCGGTCGCCCACGGCGCCCTGGACCGACACCTCGCGCACGCCTTCGAGGTCGGTGAGGTCGGTCACGGCCTGCTCCTCGAGCGCGTCGGCGAGGGCGCCGGGCTCGAGATCGCTCGTGACGGCGATCTGGAGGACGGGAAAGTCGTCGATCGAGCCGGTCAGCACCTGCGGCTCGACGTCGGCGGGCAGGTCGAGCCGGTTCACGGCGAGCTGAACGCGCTGCTCGGCGCGCGCGATGTCGGTGCCGAACGCGAACTGCGCCGAGACGACCGAGAAGCCGGTGCTCGAGGTCGCATTGGAGGCCTCGAGCCCGGCGACGCCCTGGATGGCGGTCTCGATCGGGGTCGAGACGTCCTGCTCGACGATCGCGGGGGCCGCGCCCTGGTACTGCGTGAGGACGATGACCTGCGGGAAGCTGACGGAGGGGATGAGCTCCTGCTTGAGGCTCGTCAGCGCGATCCCGCCGAAGAGGCCGACGACGATGGTGACGAGCGCGATGAGGGCTCGGTTGCGAAGGCTGAACACCGACAGCAGATGCACGGAGGACTCCGGTCAGGAAGGATTCGCCGACGTCGGCGCGGGGTGTGAACGCTGGCCAGCATCCCAGCGTTCGCTGTGCGTTCGCAAAGCGAGGGATGCACGAGGCCCTCGAATGTGACCGATCGGTCAGGACGCCCGCGGGGCGTTGGGGCGCTGCGTGCATGACGTCGCGCGTCGCCCCGAGTTGTCCGACTGGCGACTTCACGATGGACTGAGCGCATGACCATCGCGCGCGCCGGCTCGACGCGCACCGCCGTCCGCCGCTGGGCGCAGCTGCTGCTCGGGCTGTTCCTGTACGGCACCGCGGTCGCGCTGATGATCCGCGCCGAGATCGGGCTCGACCCCTGGACGGTCTTCGCGCAGGGCATCGAGGTGCAGACGGGCTGGTCGATCGGCGTCGTGGTCGTGCTCATCGGCCTCGGCGTGCTGCTGCTGTGGATCCCCCTCCGGCAGCGACCCGGAATCGGGACGGTGCTCAACGTCCTGCTCATCGGCCCCGTCATGGACCTCGCTCTGCTCGTCGTGCGGACTCCCGAGCCGCTGTGGGCGCGCATCCTCCTCTTCGCGGGCGGGCTCCTGCTGCTGGCGATCGCGACGGGCCTCTACATCGGGGCGCGCTTCGGCCCCGGCCCGCGCGACGGGCTCATGACCGGAGCCCATGCGCGCTTCGGCTGGGCGATCTGGAAGGTTCGGACGGGCGTCGAGCTCACCGTGCTCGGCATCGGCTGGCTGCTCGGCGGCACCGTCGGGTTCGGCACCGTCGCGTTCGCGCTCCTCATCGGGCCCATGGTCGGGCAGACGCTCCCGCGGCTGCGCGTGCCCGAGGCCGTCGACTCCGCCGGCGCGGGGACGGCCCCGGGCGCGACCGACGCCGACACCGACGAGGCGCCGACGGGCGGCTAGAGCTCGCGCTCGGCGTAGATGCGCATCGCGTCGCGCACGAACTCCGCGCCCTCCAGCCCGCCGTAGTGCTCGGCGAAGCGCGGGTCGGCGACGTACATGTCGCCGAGCCCGAGGTAGGCGTCAGTGCCCGGAGGGGTGCCGCCCCACCCGGCGCGCACCCATGCCCAGTGCCGGGCGGTGAGAGCCTGCACCTCGTCGGCGTCGGGGGCGAGGGCGGATGCGCGGGCATCCGCGAAGCCCTGCTGGATGGCGGCGGCCTCCGCCTGGAAGGCGGCGCGGCCGTCGTCCCCGAGCTCGCGCCACCAGCGGTCGCTGCGGGCGTAGGCGTCGGCGCCCCAGCGCTGCTCGACCTCCTCGCGGTAGCGCGTGTGGTCGAAGCCGTCGAGCGATTCGTCGGGCATGAGCGGTTCCTCTCTCTCGAGCTTCGCGATCGTCGTCATGACGCTCGCGATCTGGCGGTCGATGCGCTCGCGCTCGCGGCGCAGCCATTGCAGGTGCGTCGCGAGAGCGCGGGCGTCGTCGTCGTCACCGGCGAGCACGTCGGCGATCGCCGGGAGGCCGAGGCCGAGCTCGCGCAGCAGCAGGATGCGCTGCAGGCGCGTGAGCGCGGCCTCGTCGTAGTAGCGGTAGCCGTTCGCCGCGCGGCCCGCCGGGGCGAGCAGACCAAGCTGCTCGTAGTGGCGCAGCGTTCGGCTCGTCGTGCCGGCGAGGCGGGCGATGCGCTGGATCGACCAGGTCATGCTCCGACGGTAGAGGTTGACGTCGCGTCAAGGTCAAGGGTTGTCGCGAAGAATCGCTTGCGCCGCGATCGAAACGCGATATATCGTGATCGCGACAGACGCGATATATCGCGATTCGCGCATCCGCAGAAGGAGCATGCCATGGCGCAGGAGACCTGGATCGTCACCGAACCGACCGTCATCGACCTCGAGGGCATCCGCCGGCTCAAGGTGAGCCTCATCGCCGGGCAGGTCGACATCGTCGCCCACGACGAGCCCGGCGCGCGCGTCGAGGTGCACGGCGTCAGCGGGCGCGACCTCAAGATCTCGGTCGAGGGCGGAACGCTCATCGTCGACCACCCGCAGCTGCGATGGGAGAACTGGCTCGACACGTTCCGCGCATTCCGCGGGCGGGCGCGGGCCGAGGTCTCCATCCTCGTGCCGCGGACGACCGCCCTCACCTTCGGCGTCGTCACCGCCAACGCGCTCATCAGCGGACTGCACGACGACGCGAGCATCAGCACCGTGAGCGGCGACATCGTCGTCGACGGCGTCGTCGGCGACCTCCAGCTGCAGAACGTCAGCGGCGAGATCGCCGTGCGCGGGCACCACGGCGACGTCACCGCCCACACCGTCAGCGGCGACGTGACCGTGAGCGGCGAAGTGTTCCGCTTCTCGTGCGACGGGGTCTCGGGCGCCGTGCTGCTCGACCTGTACGGCCGCCCCGACCGCATCGTCAACAAGAGCGTGAGCGGCGACCTCACCGTGCGCCTCGACGCCGGCGCCCCCGCGCAGTACACCGTCAACACCGTCGTCGGCTCGCTGCAGCTCGACGACACGCAGATCACCGGCGTCAAGGGGCAGTACTCGAGCCGCTACGGCGAGCTCGCCGGCTCGTTCACCGAGGTGCGCGCGAGCAGCGTCTCCGGCGACGTCTCGGTCGTGCACACCGAGCGCGCCTCCGCGGACGCCTCGTGACGCCCGCCGTCTTCGGCCACGGGCACCTGCGCCTCTACCTCCTGCACGTGCTCGCCGAGCGGCCGATGCACGGGTACGAGATCATCCAGGCGCTCTCCGACCGCTTCGGCGGCACCTACGTGCCCTCGGCCGGGACCGTCTACCCTCGGCTCGGCAAGCTCGAGGCCGACGGGCTCGTCTCGCGGCTCGCCGACGGCAGGCGCACGATCTACTCGCTCACCCCGGAGGGGCGCGCCGAGCTCGCCGCCCGGTCGGCCGAGCTGGACGACATCGAGGCGGGGGTCGGCGACTCGGTGCGCCGGCTCGCGGACGAGGTGCGGGCATCCGTCGGCGAGGCGATGACGTCGCTGCGGGCGGAGCTCGCCGCGGCGACGCGCGAGGCCCGCGACGAGGCGCGCGCGACCGGCCGCCGGGTCGACGAGGCCGTCAGCGTCGTGCGGGGCGAAGGGCGCGAGCGGCTGCACCGGGCCGAGTCGGCGATCGCGAGCGCGCGGCTCGACCTGCGCACCGAGCTGCGCCGCGCCGCGGGCGACGACCGGCTGAGCGAGGAGGTCGTGTCGCTCGTCGAGCAGCGGCTGCGCGATCTGACCGACGAGGTGCGGGCGGCGCTGCGGCGGTAGGCATGTCGGCTAGTCCGACGGCGCGGGGCCGCGCAGGGCCGTGCGCCCCGGCGCTAGGTTGAGGGCGTGGGCCAGGGTTCGGGCGAGGGCGGAGCGACGACGGCGTCGACCGCGCGCCTTCCACGATCGCCGGCCGGAGCGCTGAGCCCCGCCGTTCTCGGGGCCGTCGCGGCGGGCGGCGCGCTCGGCACGCTCCTGCGGGCGGCGCTGGATGCGGCCATGCCCAACGCCGCCACGGGTTTCGCCGCGAGCACGCTCCTCGTCAACGTGATCGGGGCCGCCGGGCTCGGGGTGCTCGTCGGCTGGGCGTCGCCGCGCGTCCCCGGATGGGCCCGCGCGGGGCTCGGCGCCGGCCTGCTCGGATCGTTCACCACGTACTCCGCCTTCGCGGTGTCGGTCGTCCTGCTGGCCGAGGGCGGTCGTCTCCCGGGGGCCGTCATGAGCGTCGCGCTCACCCTGGTGCTCGGGCTCGGCGCCGCCGTCGCCGGGCACGTCATCGGCGAGCGGCTCGCGCGCGGACCCCGGGGCGCGGCCGACCCCTGGCCGGAGGTCGACGAGTGATCGGGGCGATGCCGGCTCTCGCCGTGCTCGCTCTCGCGGGGGCGGGCGCGGTCGGAGCCCTGCTGCGCTACCTCGTGGGAGTCGCGCTGCCCGCGCGCCGCGCGCTGCCGTGGGGCGTCCTCCTCGTCAACCTCGTCGGGTCGTTCGTCGCGGGGATCGGCGTCGCCGCGGTCGACGACCCCGTGCTGCGGCTCGCGATCGTCACCGGGTTCTGCGGCGGGCTCACGACCTTCTCGACGCACGCGGTCGACACCGTGCGGCTCGCGCTTGGCGAGATCGGGGTCGACGGCGCGCACGGTCGGGCGGCCGCGGCGCGCTGGACGGTCGCGGCCGCGAACGTCGTGCTGACGCTCGTGCTCGCGCTCGCCGCCGTGCTCGCCGGCGCCGCTGCGGGCGCGTCGCTGCTCGGCGGCTGAGGGTGCCTAGCCCTTCTCGGCGCCCGCCGTCGTGTTCATGATCCGGCGCTGGAAGATGAAGAACAGCACGGCGACCGGGATGGTCATGAGCACCGCCGCCGCGAGCTGAAGCGGGTACTGGTTGCCGGAGCCCAGCTGGCCGGAGACGAGCGAGGCGACACCGGTCGTGAGCGTGTTCAGCTCGGGGCTCTGCCGCGACACGATGAAGTGGCCGAGCTCGTTCCACGACCCCTGGAACGACAGGATGAAGAGCGTCACGAGCGCCGGCCGCGCCATCGGCAGGACGATCGTCCAGAACACCCGGAAGGTGCTCGCGCCGTCGATGCGCGCCGCCTCTTCGATGCTCACCGGGATCGAGTCGAAGAACTGCTTCATGATGAACACGCCCGCGGCCGTCGACAGCAGCGGGATGATCATGCCGCCGTAGGTGTCGTAGAGCCCGAGCTGCTGCAGGATCAGGAAGCGCGGGATGAGCAGGACGACGCCCGGCACCGACAGGATCGCGATGAAGGCGACGAACACCGCGGTGCGCCCGCGGAACTGCAGCCGCGAGAGCGCGTACCCGGCGAGGGAGTCGAAGAACACGCGGCCCACGGTCACGACGACCGAGACGAGCAGCGTGTTGCCCGCCCAGAGCGGGAAGGGCACGTCGCCGAAGAGCCGCTCGTACGCGGCGAAGGTGATCGTGTCGGGGATGAGCGACAGCGCGTTCTGCGTCGCCTCCGCGTCGGTCTTGAACGATGCCGATATCGAGATCAGGAACGGGTAGATGTAGATGAGCGCGAGCCCGATGAGGATCAGGTAGCCGAGCAGCATGTTCGCCCGGGCGCGGCCGCCGATCTGCTTCTTCCGCCGGAAGGAGCGTTCAGGGGTGCGGATGCTCGTCCCGCCCGTCCCGCCGGTGGCAGGTGTCACGGCCGCGGTCATCGGAGCCCCCCGGAGGTCGAGTCGTTCGCGGCGATCTTCTCGGTCGCCGCCACCCGGTTGCGCTTCCGCGGCGTCCGCTCCGTGAGCACCCAGCGCTGCACGAGGGTGAGCAGGATGATGAAGAGGAAGAGGATGAACGCGATCGCGGCTCCCTGGCCCCACTGCAGGTCGACGAACGAGCTGCGGTAGGCGAGGAAGGCGGGGGTGGAGATCGTGCCGCCGGCGCTGCCGCCGCCGATGACGTAGATCTGGTCGAAGACCTGCCAGGAGCCGATGAGCCCGAGGGTCAGGACGGTGAAGAGCGTCGGCCGGAGCATCGGGACGGTCACGGAGAAGAACTTCCGGAACGGGCCGGCCCCGTCCATGAGCGTCGCCTCGTCGATCTCCGATCCGATGCTCTGCAGGGCGGCGAGGAACAGGAGCATGAAGGTGCCCGAGGTCGTGAAGATGGCCAGGATGATGAGCGAGGTCATCGCGACCGAGGGGCCGGCGATCCACTCCCAGCCCGAGATGCCGAGGAAGCCCGGCTCGGCGAGCGCCGCCGGCGGCTGCGTGATCCCGAACGCCGACAGCAGCCCGTGGATGAGCCCGGTGGAGTCGTTGAACCAGTCGGGCCCGCTGATGCCGAGCGCGCCGATCGCGGCGTTGACCGCGCCGGACGCGGTGAAGAGGAACTGGAACACGACGACGATCGCGACCGTGCTCGTGACGGAGGGGAAGTAGAAGGCGGTGCGGAAGAAGCCGCGCCCGCGCAGCGCTGCGCGATTGACCTGCACGGCGAGCAGCAGCGAGATGATCGTCTGCAGCGGCACGACGAGCAGCACGTAGTAGAGGTTGTTGCGCACGGCGGTGCCGAAGTTGCGCTGATCGAGGCCGTCCTCGACCGTGATCGCCGCGTAGTTCTCGAGCCCGACGAAGTTGACGCGCGGGTTGAGCGGCGACTGGAAGCCGTTCCAGTCGCTCATGCTGACCCAGAGCGCGAGCGCGATCGGGATCACCAGGAAGACGGCGGTGATGAGCACGGCGGGGGTGACGAAGAGCCACCCCGCGCGGGCCTCGCCGCGGCGGATTCCTCCGCCGCGACGAGGCCGTGGTGCGGCGTTGACGGCCACGGTGGTTATCCGTTCGCCTCGGCGTAGGCGGCTTCGAGGTTCGCCTGGAGCGGGTCGAGGATGCTCGCGGGCTCCGCGCTCCCGATCGACTCGAGCTGCGTGTTGAAGTCGGCGAATGCCGCGGCGGCGCCCTGGAAGGCGACCGGGCTCTCGGCGTACTCGACTCCGGCGACGAAGGCCGAGTTGTCGGGGAACTGCTCGGCGTAGGCCGCCGCGCCCGACTCGGTCGACGGGATGACGCCGAAGGCCTCGGAGAAGGCGAGCTGCTGCTCGTCGCTCGTCAGGAACTCGATGAGATCCATCGTGGCGTCCTTGGTCTCCGAACCGACCGGCATGCCCCAGCAGTTGCTGAAGGCGTAGGTCGACGGGCCGGCGGGGCCGGCGGGCAGCTCGACCGAGATGAAGCGGCGGTCGGGGAAGTCGTTCGCCATGGCGCCGTTGATCCACGGGCCCTCGATGACCATCGCGGCCTTGCCGAGACCGAAGGCCTCGCCGCCCCAGCCGGCTTCGAGCTCCTGCGGGAACTTCAGCGACCCGGCGTCGATGAGCCCCTGGAGGTACTCGAGACCGGCCTGGTTCTCCTCGCTGTTCGCGGTGATCTCGTCGCCGTCGACGATCTCGCCGCCGGCCTGGTTCATGAACACGCCGACGCGGGCGTACTCGCGGCCCATCGAGAGGCCGACCTGGTCACCCGTGGTGAGGGACTGCGCGACGGAGGCCAGCTGGTCCCAGTCGGTGGGGATGTCGGCGTCGGTCAGACCGGCGGCCTCCCACGCGTCGAGGTTGATCTGCAGACCCAGGGTCGAGAAGTCCTTCGGGGCGCAGTAGAAGTCGCCGTCGTAGCTGAACTGCTCGGCGAGCGCCGGCAGGAAGTCGCCGGCGTTCTCGAGCTCGGAGGCGTACGGCTCGATGAAGCCCTGCGCGGCGTAGGTCTGGAACTGGTCCCACGGCATGTAGAAGATGTCCGGCGGGTTGTTGCCCGAGAAGCCCTGACCCAGCTGCTGCACGAGATCGTTGGCGGCGATCACCTCGACGGTGTTGCCGGTCTCCTCGCCCCACGCGTCGGCCGCGGCCTGGACGGCCGTGGTCTCGGCCTCACCCGACGAGCCGATGAGCATGGTGAGCTCGAGGCCCTCCTCGACCGCGCCGCCCTCGCCGCCTTCCGACCCGGCGGAGCAAGCCGTTAGAGTGACGGCGAGCGCGCCGGCCAGCCCGAGCGCACTCCATTGTGATGTCCTCACGATGATTCCTTTCGATGTGTGATTGCCGGAGCCTCAGGCGCCGGGGTTGCCGTCGAGCGCGAGGTGGCTAGACCTGCGCTCGACGAGTCGAGGCACGAGGAGCCGGTGACCCGGCTCCTCGTCGCTGTCCGGGTTCGGCCGCACGTCGTCGCCGTGCTCGCCGAACAGGAGCGTCAGTGCGGTCGCGACGACCTCGTCGAGCGGCTGCTCGATGCTCGAGAGCCCGACGGCCGCGGCGACCGGGGTGTCGTCGAAGCCGACGATGGGGAGCCCCGCGCGCCCCGCCGCCTGCGCCGCCATCGTCGCGCCGAGGGCGAGCGAGTCGCTCGCGCACACGATCGCGTCCGGCGGCGCCGGCAGCTCCAGCAGGGCGGCGGCCGCCAGGCGGCCCTCGGTCACGCCGTCCTCGGTCGCGATCGCGAGGTTCTCGCGGTCGGCGCCCTCGAGCCCGCACGACTCCTCCCAGCCGGCGCGGCGCTCGTCGCCCGTGCCCGAGGGGCTCGGCCAGCCGATCCACGCGACCCGGTCGGCGCCGTGCGCGCGCAGGTGCTGCACCGCATCCCGGACCCCGGCCCGGCCGTCGACGTCGACCCAGCGGTGATGCGGGTCGGGCGTCTCGGCCCCCCACGGTCGGCCGAACGACACGAAGGGCACGCGGTTCTCGACGAGCCAGGCGATGCGCGAGTCGCCGTGGTCGGTGCCGATGAGCACGAAGGCATCGACGTCGCTGCCGTCGCGCAAGCGGCGGATGTGGGCGAGCTCGTCGGCGTGGCCGTCGGCGGTGAAGATCATGACGCGCAGGTCGCGGGCGTCGGCCTGCTCGGCGAGCTTGTGCACGAAGCGGTCGAGCACGGCGCCGGAGATCCCGTCGCGCAGCGGATCGAGGCGCACGCCGATCGTCGACGACTTGCGGGTGCGCAGGCGCCGGGCGGATGCGTGCGGCCGGTACCCGAGGCGATCGATCGCCTCCTGCACGCGCTGCCGCGTCGTCTCGCGCACGATTCCCGGCGAGTTGATGACGTTCGACACCGTCTGGCGCGAGACCTGGGCGGCCTGGGCGACGTCGTCGACTGTCGGCATCCGTCCCACCCGCGCCTCCTTTGGCCAAGCGTGCTGCGCTGCTCCCCGGCTGTTCCGCCGGGAATTGGATCGTTCATTTTGAACGTTCGAATTCTTCGGTAGTGTGTCCGACACCGACAGCGGTGTCAAGTCCCGACGACGCCGCCCAGCGCCACCGACGGGAAGCTCACAGGACATGACCGCACCGCTCCAGCCCCTCCTCCACGACGCGCTCGCCGTGCTGCGCGCGCCCACGCAGGTCTGGTCGGGCGTCGACGGCTCCATCGGCTCCTCCGCCATCCACGGCGTCTACTTCTCCGACGTCCGCCTCGTCCGCGGCGTCCGCGTCCGCATCGGGGGCGCGGATGCGGAGCCCCTGTCGACCGCGTCGCCGACGGCCGACCGCGCCCTCCTGCACTCCCTGCTCCGGCACCTCGACGACCCGACCCCCGACCCCGGGGTGCGGCTCGAGGTCGATCGCCGCGCGACCGCCGCCGGCTGGAGCGAGCGACTCACGATCGTCAACCGTCGCGACGTCGCGATCGACACCGAGATCGAGATCGAGCTCGACCTCGACGCCCGCTCGCTCGACGAGATCAAGCAGGGCCTCGGCGAGCCGGTCGGGATCGAGCCCGAGCTCGGTGCGGGCGCGGTCACGTGGGAGGGCGAGGGCGTGAGCGCGCGCCTGCTCGCCGAGGGCTTCGAGGTCGAGCGCACGCCGACCGGCGTCCGCCTGCGGTCGGCGCTCGCGGTGCCGGCGCGCGGCTCGGTCGCGCGAGCCATCGGCCTCGAGGCGCACGACAGCATCGGCGTCGTCGGCGGAGCCGCGCAGCCCGTGCCGTGGAGCACGCCCCGCATCGACGCCCCCGACAGCCGATTGACGCGCTGGGTCGAGCGGTCGCTCGCCGACCTCGACTGCCTGCGCATGACGACGGCGCAGCATCCCGATCGCCAGTTCCTGGCCGCGGGAGCCCCCTGGTTCTTCACGCTCTTCGGGCGCGACTCGCTGTGGGCCGCGCGGTTCCTGCTGCCGCTCGGCACCGACCTCGCGCGCGACACCCTGCACGTGCTCGCCGGGCTGCAGGGCACGGCGATCGTCGACGACACCGCCGAGGAGCCGGGCAAGATCATGCACGAGCTGCGCCGCCAGACGCTCGTGATCGACGACGGCACCTCGCTGCCTCCGCTCTACTACGGCACCGTCGACGCGACCGCGCTGTGGGTGTGCCTGCTGCACGACGCCTGGCGCTGGGGCATGGCCGACGACGAGGTGCGGGCGCTGCTGCCCGCCCTGCGCGGCGCCCTCGCGTGGATGCGCGACCACGGCGACGCCGACGGCGACGGCCTGCTCGAGTACGTCGACCGATCGGGGCACGGGCTCGCCAACCAGGGGTGGAAGGACTCCGGCGACAGCGTGCAGTGGCGCGACGGCTCGCTCGCCGAGGGGCCGATCGCCCTGTGCGAGGTGCAGGCGTACGCGTACGAGGCGGCCGTGCACGGGGCCGAGCTGCTCGAGACGTTCGGGGCCGGCGACGGCGCCGATGCCGACCCTGCGACGGAGGCCGCCGACTGGCGCGCGTGGGCCGAGCGGCTCAAGACGCGCTTCCACGAGAGCTTCTGGATCGACGACCCCGCCGGCGCGTATCCCGCGATCGCGCTCGATGCCGCCAAGCGGACGGTCGACACCGTCACCTCCAACCTCGGGCACCTCCTCGGCACGGGGCTGCTCGATGCCGAGCAGTCCGATCTCGTCGCCCGCCGACTCGGATCCCCCGCCATGAGCTCGGGCTTCGGCCTGCGAACGATGTCGACCGAGTCGAGCGGCTACTGGCCGCTGAGCTACCACGGCGGCTCGGTCTGGACCCACGACACCGCGATCGCCGTGCTCGGCCTCGCCCGCGACGGGCACGACGCCGTCGCCGCTGAGCTCATCGACGGGCTGCTGGCCGCCGCCGAGGGATTCGACTACCGCGTGCCCGAGCTCCACAGCGGAGACGCGCGCGCCGAGGTCGGCGCGCCCGTCCCGTACCCCGCCGCGTGCCGCCCGCAGGCCTGGTCGGCCGCGTCGGCCGTCGCCGTCCTGTCGGCGGCGCTGCGCCTGAGCCCGGATGCCCGTGGCGGCGCGATCGCGCACGCCCCGCTCCCCGGCTTCGAGGGTCTGCGCGTCGCGGGCCTGCGTCTCGGCGCGGCCGCCCACGACATCGGCTGAGCCCCACCCGAGCGGGGCATCCCCGCCCGACCGCCCGTCCGCCTCACTCGCTGAGCATGAGCGGGGTTGATGAGGGTGAGCGCCATCGATGCGTCGCATCGTCATCAGACCCGCGCTTTCTCGCGCAGGCACGCCCGCCGACCCCGCGCCTCACGCCCGCCCTGTCCGCCTTAATGCGGACTGTGAGAGCGCTCTCACGCTCCGTACTCTGAGACGGCCGACCAACGAGGGCCGGCAGCTGAACGAGCGGAGAGCATCCCCATGTCCCCCACCTCGAGACCGTCGTCGAGACGCGCCATCGCCGCTCTCGCCGCCGCGGCCGTCGTCCTCCCCCTCGCGGTCGCGGCCGCTCCGGCAGCCGCCGCCGAGACCGTGTCCGTCATCGCCGACTTCGAGTCGGGCGCTCCGGCCGGCTTCTTCGGCTACGGGTCAGCCGGTTTCGGGCTCGTCGAGGTCGCCCCGGGCACGCCCGAGGCGAAGCCCGGCCAGACCGAGCCCTCAACCGTCGTCTCCTACGGGTGGGACGTCACCGCACCGGGCTCGTTCGGCGGCATCGGCGAGAACTTCTCCGGAGCCCGCGACCTGAGCGCCTTCGACGGCGTCCGCTTCCTGCTCAACGGGTCCGGCAACGGCAGCGCCCTGCAGTTCGAGCTCTTCGACGGCGGCGCGAACTCCGACTCCTCCGAGCGCTTCGACGCGACGATCGTCGACGACGTCGCCGGGTGGCGCGTCGTCGACCTCCCGTGGTCGGCCTTCGCGCGCGCGACCGACTTCCAGCCCGGTGGCGCCCCGAACGACGGACTCACTCTGAGCACCGTGTGGGGCTACGCCATCCCTGCCGTGAACGGTGCAAACACCGTCCGCGTCGACGACATCGTCGCGTACGCCGACGAGGCGCTCGCTCCGACGGCCTCGATCTCGCCGGCCGCTCTCGGCGTGATCGAGGGCCGCACCGCGAGCCTGGAGGTGCGTCTGACCGTCGCGCCGACCGAGACCGTCACGGTCGACGTCACCACGGCGGCCGGCACCGCGAGCGCCGACGACTTCACCGCGGTCACCACGACCCTCGAGTTCGCCGCCGGCGTCACGAGCCGCACCGTCGAGATCCCCACGACCGACGACGCGATCGAGGAGGGCGACGAGACCTTCGCCGTGAGCCTCGGAGCACCCTCGGGCGTGCTGCTCGGCTCGGCGACGAGCTCGACCGTGAGCATCCTCGATGATGATCGCGCGGTCGTGGGCCCGCCCACCGGCCGCACCCTGCTCGTCGACGACCACGAGGCTCCGCTGACGACCGGCGCCGACGGCGACGTGCCGCTCGGCTGGTTCGCCGCGCAGGACCCGTCGAGCTCGGTCTCCTTCCAGGCGACGGATGCGCCTCCCGCGCCCGTCCCCGGCGCCGCGGGCGACAACACCGTGCTGCAGGCCGTCGCGAGCGTCGTCTCGTTCGGCGTCGTCGTGCGCAACTTCGCGAACGAGACGGCCGACGAGTGGGTCACGCAGGACTGGTCGAGCTACGAGGGAATCGGGTTCTGGATGCTCGGCACCGGCTCGGGAACGGACCTGTTCTTCGACCTCCTCGACAACCGCAACCCCGGCTCGACCCGCGACGACGCCGAGCGCTACGTCGCGAGCTTCGAGGACGACTTCGTGGGCTGGAGGTTCCTGACCTTCGACTTCGCGGACTTCACGCGCAAGGAGATCGGCAACGGCGCCCCCGCCGACGGGCTGACCCTCACCGAGATGCACGGCTACGCCTTCGGCGTGCTGCGCACCGCGGGCGCGCAGACCTTCCACTACGACGACGTCACTCTCTACGGCGAGGCCGCTCCCATCCCGCTCCAGGTCTCGTTCGACCGCGCGGGCTACGAGGTCGCCGAGGGCGACGACGCCGTCACGACGGTGCGGCTCAACCGCGTCGCCGCGACCGACGTCACCGTCGCCTGGTCGGCGTTCTCGACGAGCGCCCGCACGCGCACCGAGGATCTGCCGGCGACCGACGGCGAGGACTTCACCTCGGCGAGCGGAACCGTGACGATCCCCGCGGGCGAGCGCGAGGTCGCGATCTCGGTGGAGACCCTGCAGAACGCCAAGTTCGAGGTCGACGAGACGTTCGTCGTCGCGCTGTCGAACCCGGTCGGGGCTGAGTTCGGCATCGTCCGCACGGCCGCGGTGAGCATTCAGGACGACGACGAGAAGGTCGAGGGTCTCGTGGACGACGTCGAGTCGTTCCCGTGGCTCATCGACACCGCGCGCGGCACGAGCATCCAGACGCGCGACGGCGGCGGCTACCAGGGCGCCGATGTCGACGAGACGATCCTCGACATCTCCTTCCGCGGCAACGGCGGCATCACCCGCCCGATCGAGGGCGGCCAGGACTGGTCGACCGCCGACGGCCTCTCGTTCTGGGTCGACAGCGCGAAGGCCAACCAGCGCATCACGGTCGGGATCGCCGACAACGGCGCGCCGGACACCGGCCCGGACAGCTGGGTCCCGGTGTGGAGCGACGAGTTCGACGGCGCCGCGGGCGAGCCCGCCGACCCCGACAACTGGACGTACGAGACCGGCGGCTGGGGCTGGGGCAACGACGAGCTGCAGTACTACACCGACTCGACCGACAACGCGTCGCTCGACGGCGACGGCAACCTCGTGATCACCGTCGAGGAGATCGACCCCGCCACCACCGACCTCGAGTGCTGGTACGGCCCGTGCGAGTACACCTCGGCTCGCCTCATCAGCGAGAACAAGCAGGAGTTCGAGTACGGCCGCATCGAGTCGCGCGTCAAGGTGCCGCAGGGCAGCGGCATCTGGCCCGCGGTCTGGACGCTCGGCAACGACTTCCGCGAGGTCGGCTGGCCCCAGACGGGTGAGATCGACGTCATGGAGTTCGTCGGTCGACTGCCGAACGAGATCTTCGGCACGATCCATGGGCCCGGCTACTCGGGCGGCCAGTCGTTCGGCGGCATCTACGACTTCGGCACCCCCGTGTACGACGACTGGCACACCTTCTCGGTGGAGTGGACGCCCGAGCGCATCGACTGGTTCGTCGACGGCATCCAGTACCACTCGGCGACGCCGGCCGACATCGCCCCGAACGAGTGGGTGTTCGACCACCCGTTCACGCTGCTGACGAACGTCGCGGTCGGCGGCAACTTCGGCGGGGCGCTCGGGGATGACCTCGAGTTCCCGCAGTCGCTGACGGTCGACTACATCCGGGTGTTCCAGGCCCCTGGCACGGCCGAGCGGTTCACGGCCGACGTCATGGTGAAGGGCACGGGCTGGCAGAAGGTGACGGTGCCGTTCGAGGAGTTCCGCCGAGCGGCCAGGCAGCCCGCCGGCGCCCCGAACGACGGGCTCACCCTCACCGACGTGCAGGGCTACAGCCTCGGGCTGAAGGGCAACGGGTCGATCAGCATCGATCGCGTGATGGTCGAGTAGCGCGACCCCTCAGGGATGCGGAGCGGGGCGGCCGTCGGGTCGCCCCGCTTCCGCGTTCCGCGGCGGATGCGGGGACTCGCGCGAGGGGGCAGGCGCAGAAGCGCGCTCGGTTCGTCGGTGCGGCATGCGCAACTCAGGAGGACGGACGGCAGCGCTCCCCGATTCCCGCCACGGGGCGCTCGTGGGGCCGAAGAGTTCCTGAGTTGCGCATGGCGCACGAGCAGGTGTCGGGCGCACTGCCGCGGGCGGATGCCCGCCGTCAGTCGCCGTCGGAGCCGTGCGCGCCGCTCGCGGGGCCGCCGTCGCCGTCGGCGCCCGGCGCGTCCGCGTCCACATCGGTCGGCGTCGGATGCCCGCCGTCGTCGTCCCCGCCCGTCCAGGCGTCGCGCCCTCCGCTCAGCCCCTCCGCCTCCTGCTGCGCGCGGCGCTGGGCGAGTGCGTCGCGCGTGGGCTTGCGAAGCGCGCGGAAGAACAGCACGCCGATGACGAGGATGATCACGGCCATCACGATCGGCGTCACGATCAGCACGAGCCAGAGCAGGTCGATGTCCACGGCTCCACCCTGGCAGGTGCGGGCGCGGATCGCGCGCTGCCGCGGGGCCCGGAGGAGGGAAGCTACAGCCAGAGCGCGAGCAGGAACCCGCCGTACGCGGCGAGCGCCGCCCAGGCGGCGAGGTCGAGCGCGCGCCGCGGCGCGCGCGCCGCCCAGAGCGCGGCGGTCGCGGCGAGCAGCACCCAGCACAGCGAGTGCCCGAACCGCAGCAGCCAGGACGTGACGCCGGTCGACGACTCCGCCTTCCCGGGGACGACGACGAGCCACAGTGCGGCGAGGCCGAGGGCGATCGCGATCGCCGCGAGGCCGACCGGTCGGCGGTGCCGCTCGAGCCAGACGGAGCGTCGCGTGCGGGCGGGGCGGGAGGTCTCGGTCACGCGCCCAGCCAAGCGGAGGGGCTAGGGCGGGCGCATCCACCGATCGGTCGAATCGGACGACCGACGATCGGCGGGCGATCGGCCCGCGCGCGCCGGCCCGGGCTCAGCGACCCATGCGGCTGAGCGTCGCGACCACCTGCCGGGCGATGTTCCGTCCGGCCCGCGCGGCGCCGATCGTCGAGGCCGAGGGGCCGTAACCGGCGAAGAAGATGCGCGGGTCGCGCTCGGAGTGGTGGCTCGCGACGGTGACGCCGCCCTCGCGCTCGCGCAGCCGCAGCGGGGCGAGGTGGCGCAGCTCAGGGCGGAATCCCGTCGCCCAGATGATCGCCGAGGCGGGGCTGAACGAGCCGTCCTCCCAGCGCACGCCGTCGGGCTCGATGCGCTGGATGACGCCGCGCGAGCTGAGCACCCCGCGGTCGAGCGCGGCCTGGATGCGTCGGGTGCGCGGCACGCCCGTCCCCGAGACGATGGAGGGGAGCGCACGTCCCGCCCTCGCGGCCTCGTCCTGCATCGCGACGGCGGCCACGGCATCCTCGAGATTGAGGCTCGGGCCGTCGATGAACTGCGGGTCGCGGCGCGTCGACCAGGCGATCGACCGGGCGACGTTCTCGAGCTCGATGATGAAGCCGATCGCGCTCGTGCCGCCGCCGACGACCACGACGTCCTGGTCGGCGAACTCGCTCGCCGCGGCGTAGTCGGCGGTGTGCACGTGGCGGCCCGCGAACTCGCGCAGTCCGGGGTACCACGGCACGAACGGCGAGCCCCACGTGCCGGTCGCGTTGACGATCGTGGAGCCGAGCAGCTCGAGGTCGCCGCCCTCGGTGCTGATCTCGACGAGCAGGGGCCCGCCGGTGTCGGTGACGCGTGTGACGGTCGCGGGGCGCACGACCTTGAAGTCGTAGTGCTCCTCGTACTGGCGGTAGTAGTCCATGACGACCTCGCGCGCGGGGATGTCGCGGTCGGCCGTGCCGAAGCTCAGGCCGAGCTCGTCCATGCCGGGCAGGTCGTTGACGCGGTGGGCCGACCCGAGCCGGAGCGAGGCCCAGCGGTGCTGCCACGCGCCGCCCGTATGCGGGCCGCGGTCGAGGAGCACGAACTCCTCGCCGGCCTCGAGCCCGAGCCTCTGCAGGTAGTACGCGGCCGAGAGCCCGGCCTGCCCGGCGCCGATCACCACGCACTTCGTCGCGAGGGCGGATTCGGTCACGCGTAGAGGCTAGTCGTTCGCTCCGAGCGCAGGCCCGCGAGCGACTCTCGCGAAGGGGCCTGCATGGTAGACTCAGCCCCAGTTTTTGTACCGTCCCGATTCGGCGTTCCCGGGATTTCCGACAATCCTGATCCGACAATCTGAGTCGACACACTTGTGAGGGGGTCACGCATGGGGCGCGGTCGTCAGAAGGCGAAGCACACCAAGGTGGCGCGCGAGCTGAAGTACTTCACTCCCGACACCAACCTCAGCGCGCTCGAGCGCGAGCTCGCGGCCAAGGCTGCGGCGGAGGACGAGTACGTCGACAAGTGGGCCGACGACGAGGACGACGAGGACGACGCCTACGGCGTCCCCAGCGAGGCCCCGCGCACCGCGTAGGCCCCGCGCACGATCTCGAGCCCGTCCCCGCGAGGGGGCGGGCTTCGTGCATGCTCGGGCCGTGATCGCGGCGGCGGATGCGCGGTCGCAGCGGGCGCGCCCGCCCCTTCCGGGCATCCGCCCGCGGGGTTAGCGTGGCCTCATGCCGCTCGACCTCGACGCCCTCTACCGCGACCTCCATTCCCACCCCGAGCTGTCGTTCGCCGAGACCCGCACCGCAGGGTCAGCCGCCGCGCGTCTGCGCGAGCTCGGTCTCGACGTGACCGAGGGCGTGGGCCGCACGGGCGTCGTGGGCGTGCTCGCCAACGGCGCCGGGCCGGTCGTGCACCTGCGCGCCGACATGGACGCGCTGCCCGTGACCGAGGCGACGGGCCTCGATTACGCGAGCACGCAGCGAGCCGTCGGGCCCGACGGGGTCGAGGTCGGCGTCATGCACGCGTGCGGCCACGACATGCACGTGACGTGGCTGCTCGGCGCGCTCGAGCGGCTCGTCGCGACGCGCGAGGAGTGGTCGGGCACGGTGGTCGGCGTGTTCCAGCCGGCGGAGGAGACGATCGGCGGGGCGCGCGAGATGGTCGCCGACGGGCTCGTCGACCGGTTCCCGCGCGCCGACGTCGTGCTCGGCCAGCACCTCGCCCCGCTGCCGGCGGGCGTTGCGAGCGTCACGAGCGGCCCCGCGATGGCGGGCGCCGACACCCTCACGATCACGATGCACGGCCGCGGCGGGCACGGATCCCGGCCGCAGTCGACGATCGACCCCGTTCTCGCGGCGGCGTCCGCGGTCGTGCGCCTGCAGTCGATCGTCTCGCGCGAGGTCGCGCCCGGCGCGCTCGCGGTCGTGACTGTCGGGTCGTTGCATGCGGGCACGAAGAGCAACATCATCCCCGCCGAGGCGACGATGGGCGTGAGCGTGCGCTCGGTCGACGCGGATGTCCGCACGACCCTGCTGGACGGCATCCGCCGCATCGTGGAGGCCGAGGCGACCGCGAGCGGCATGACGGAGCCGCCGACCGTGGTCGTCGACGAGACCGTCGCCGCGACCGTCAACGACCCCGAGGCGACCGCGCGCGTTCGCGCCGCGCTCGAGGCGCGGTTCGGCGCGGAGTCGGTCATCGACATCGGCACGCTCACGGGCAGCGAGGACGTCCACGAGCTCGCCACCGCGGCCGGGGCGCCGCTCGTCTACTGGTTCGTCGGCGGCGTCGACCCGGAGGCCTTCGCCCGGGCGGCCGCGGCGGGCCGGGTCGAGCAGGAGATCCCGACGAACCACTCGCCGTTCTTCGCGCCCGTGCTGCACCCGACGATCGAGCACGGCGTCGAGACGCTCGTCGCGGCGACGCTCGAGTGGGTCGGGCGGGGCTAGCTCGCGCGGCGCCGTGGCGGGCTCAGCCCGCGTACGCGCCGACGAGGCGCACGGCGCCCCCGTCGACGCCCTTGGCGCCCTGCTCGAAGCCGGCGAGATCACGGGAGTGCGTCGACACCGCACCTGCCACCCACGACGGGATTCCGCGCGATTCGAGGGCGCGGATGACGGAGCTCGCGGAATCGTGCGCGACGACCGCGAGCATCCCGATGCCCAGATTCCACGTCCCCTCGGTCGATTCGAGGCTGTCGCCCGCGAGGTCGGCGAGCACCCGGAAGACCGTCGGCGGGCTCCATGAGGCGCGGTCGAGCTCGACCCAGCTTCCGACGGGGAGGACGCGCGCGAGGTTCGCGGCGATGCCGCCGCCGGTGACGTGGCTGAGGGCGTGCACGGCGCCGGGGAGCTCGGCGAGCACGTCGAGCAGGGGCGCGGTGTAGAGGCGCGTCGGCTCGAGGAGGGCCTTGCCGACCGAGCCGCCGAGCTCGGCGAGGTCGTCGTGGTAGCCGATGCCCTTCTGGGCGAGGATGTGCCGCACGAGCGAGAAGCCGTTCGAGTGCAGGCCCGAGCTCGCCATCGCGATGACGAGGTCGCCGTTCTGCACGCGCTCCGGGCCGAGGACCTCGTCGGCCTCGACGACGCCGACTGCGGCGCCCGCGACGTCGTAGTCGTCGACGCCCAGCAGGCCCGGGTGCTCGGCGGTCTCGCCACCGACGAGCGCGGTGCCGGTCGCGGTGCAGGCCTCGGCGATGCCGCGCACGATGTCGGCGATACGCTGCGGGTGCACCTTGCCGCACGCGATGTAATCGGTCATGAACAGGGGCTTGGCGCCGACGACGACGATGTCGTCCACGACCATCGCGACGAGGTCCTGCCCGATGGTGTCGTGGATGTCGAGGGCCTGCGCGATCGCGACCTTCGTGCCGACGCCGTCGGTGCTCGTCGCGAGAAGGGGCTTGCGGTAGGCGGTGAGGGCCGAGGCGTCCCACAGGCCCGCGAAGCCGCCGACGCCGCCGAGCACCTGGGGGCCGTGAGTCGCTCCGACGGCGGCCTTCATCAGTTCGACGGCCAGGTCGCCCGCGGCGGTGTCGACCCCTGCCGCCGCGTAGCTCGAAGCGTTGTCATTCACGGACCCAGGCTACCGGCCGCGGCACGCGCGAATGAGCGGGTGTGTCAGACTGGATGCGGCCCGATCGGGCCGTCCCACCACCCCCTTTGGGAGCTCGCTCGCGCATGTGCGGCATCGTCGGAGTCGTCTCGTCCAGCCCCGTCAACCAGCAGGTCTACGACGCGCTGTCACTGCTGCAGCACCGCGGTCAGGATTCCACCGGCATCGCCACGGCCGAGGGCCGCGTGATGCACATCCAGAAGGCGAAGGGCCAGGTGCGCGAGGCGTACCGCACGCGCGACATGCGCTCGCTGCTCGGCACGATGGGCCTCGGCCACGTGCGGTACGCGACTCGCGGCTCGGCCTCGAGCGAGGAGGAGGCGCAGCCGTTCTACGTGAACGCGCCATACGGCATCATCCTCGTCCACAACGGCAACCTCACGAACACGCGCGAGCTCACGCGCGAGCTGCACGAGATCGACCGCCGGCACCTCAACACGAACTCCGACACCGAGCTGCTCGTCAACGTGCTCGCGCACGAGCTGCAGCAGCAGGTCACGGGCGACGACCTCGACCCCGACCAGCTCTTCGCGGCGATCACGCGACTGCACGAGCGCGTCGAGGGCTCGTACGCGGCGATCGCCCTCATCGCCGGCCACGGACTGCTGGCCTTCCGCGACCCGTTCGGCATCCGCCCCCTCGTGCTCGGCCGCCGCTCGACGGGGCTCGTCGGCGACGAGTGGGTGGTCGCGAGCGAGTCGCTCGTGCTCGAGCACGGCGGCTACGAGATCGTGCGCGACCTCGCCCCGGGTGAGGCCGTCTTCATCTCGATGGGCGGCGAGATGGTCTCGCGCCAGTGCGCGGTGAATCCGCGGCTGATCCCGTGCTCGTTCGAGTACGTCTACCTCGCGCGGCCCGACTCG
The DNA here is from genome assembly GCF_001429705.1 of Yonghaparkia sp. Soil809. Taxonomy (NCBI): domain Bacteria; kingdom Bacillati; phylum Actinomycetota; class Actinomycetes; order Micrococcales; family Microbacteriaceae; genus Microcella; species Yonghaparkia sp. Soil809. Next base: position 1,125,431 of record NZ_LMSV01000001.1, on the reverse strand, counting down.
ATCATGAACGGCATCTCGGTGTACGAGGCGCGCCTGCGGCTCGGCGACCGCCTCGCGACGACGATCCAGCAGCACGCGCCCGCGGGCGACATCGACGTCGTCATGCCCATCCCCGACTCCTCGCGCCCCGCCGCGATGCAGGTCGCGCAGAGGCTCGGCATCGAGTACCGCGAGGGCTTCTACAAGAACCGCTACGTCGGCCGCACGTTCATCATGCCCGGGCAGGCGGAGCGCAAGAAGAGCGTCAAGCAGAAGCTCAACGCGATGTCGTCCGAGTTCCAGGGCAAGAGCATCCTCATCGTCGACGACTCGATCGTGCGCGGTACGACCTCGAAGGAGATCGTCGAGATGGCGCGCGCCGCGGGGGCCGCGAAGGTCACGTTCACGTCGGCCGCCCCTCCGGTGCGCTACCCGCACGTGTACGGCATCAACATGCCGACCTCGCGCGAGCTCATCGCGCACGGGCGGAGGATTCCGGAGATCGCGCAGGAGCTCAGCGCCGACGCGCTCATCTACCAGGAGGTCGCCGACATGGAGTCGGCGATCCTCGAGGGCAGCGACATCGAGGGCCTGGAGATGAGCTGCTTCACGGGCGAGTACGTCACCGGCACGGTGACGCCCGAGTACCTCGACTGGGTCGAGCGGAACCAGAACAGCTGATCGGCTCGGGCTGACGCTGCGGCGGATGCTCGGCGCGGGTCGCTCTTACTGCTCGAGCTCGCCCTCGACCGGTGCCGGGTCGACGGCCTCGCGCTCGGCCTGCAGCGTGCGGGCGCGCTTGCGCGAGCGGCGGTCGAGCACGATGCCGACGACGGCGCCGAGCAGCACGCCGATCGTGATGCCGTAGACCGAGAAGTAGGCGACGAGCGTCGCGAAGCCGACCTCTTCGTCGGCGGGGAACAGGCTCGTGGCGATGAGCGTGCCGAGGAAGCCGAGGAAGCCGCCGACGACGAGGAACGCGGGGATCTTCGGCGCGCGGCGCACGGTGACCTGCTCGGGCTGGGCCGGGGTGCTGGGCTGGGCCGAGTCGCCGGCCGGCGTGGTGTCGCTCACCCGCTCATTCTCGCGCACGGCAGGTGAGCGCCCGCTCACCACGCGACGGGCAGAAGGTGGGAGATGTCGGACCGCGCACCTGAGGCCTGGATGCGGCCGGCAGCGGTCGCGGTCGCCCAGTCGGTGCTGGTTCTCGGGTCGTCGTCGGCCCCGCCGCCTGCCGCGATCGCGACGAAGGTCTGCGCGTCGAGCTCGACGACATTGGGCGGCGTGCCGCGCGTGTGCCTCGGGCCTTCGACGATCTGAACCGCGCCGAACGGGGGCACCCGCACCTCCACGCTCTTGCCCGGAGCCGCCTCGGCCAGGCACTGCAGCAGATACCGCACGGCGGTCGCGAGCTCATCGCGCGCCGGGGCGGGGGCGCTCGGGTCGGCGACGCGGGCGGCGTAGGCCGCGACCGCGGCCCGCACGGATGCCTGACCGGCGGTCTCGTCGATGCGTGCGCGGGGCATCCCTCGAGGGTACGCGCGCCACCGTCTGCTCGCCGTGACGCTCGCCCCTCTGCGGGTTCGTCGCCCGCAGCTCGCCGCTCGTCGTCCGCGGGCGGCCGCTCGCAGCCCGCAGCCCGCAGCGCGCGAAGCTCGCCGCTCGTCGCCCTGCTCGTCGCGACTTCCGTTGTTGAGGAGTGACGTAATGGCATTTCGACACTCCTCGACAACGGAAGGATGCGCGGACCGCACGCCGCACCCCGCGCGGCGCCGCACCCACGCCGTGCCCGCCGACGTCGTGCCCGCCGGCGTCGTGCCCGCTCGCGCCCGGAACGCGCCCCGCGCCCCGCGAACAGCCGCCCGCACCCCCGAACTGCGCATCTGCGCACGCTGGGTAGGCTGTGCGGGTGAGAATCCTCGTCCTCGGATCGGGCGCGCGCGAGCACGCCATCATCACGGCGCTCCTTCGCGAGAACGCGGGCCACCAGATCACCGCCGCGCCCGGCAACGCGGGCATCGCGCAGGCGGTCGAGACGGTCGCGCTCGACCCGACCAAGGCCTCCGTCGTCGCCGACTACGCCGTCGACAACGACATCGAGCTCGTCGTCATCGGGCCCGAGGCTCCGCTCGTCGCGGGCGTCGCCGACGCGCTGCGCTCGCGCGGCATCGCCACCTTCGGCCCCGGCAAGGCCGCCGCGCAGCTCGAGGGCTCGAAGACCTTCGCGAAGCGCATCATGGACGCCGCGGGCGTTCCGACCGGTCGTGCGGTGCGCGCTGGCACCCTCGCCGAGGCGGATGCCGCGCTCGACGCCATGGGAGCCCCCTACGTCGTCAAGGCCGACGGCCTCGCCGCCGGCAAGGGCGTCATCGTCACCGACGACCGCGACGCCGCGCGCGCCCACGCCGAGCACTACCTGCAGCAGGGCGGCGTGCTCGTCGAAGAGTTCCTCGCCGGCCAGGAGGTCAGCCTCTTCCTGCTGAGCGACGGCCACACCGTCGTGCCGCTGAGCCCCGCGCAGGACTACAAGCGCATCGGCGACGGCGACACCGGCCCGAACACCGGCGGCATGGGCGCCTACTCGCCGCTTCCCTGGGCCCCCGCGGGCTTCGTCGATGAGGTCATCGAGACCATCGCGCAGCCCACCGTGCGCCAGCTCGCCGAGGAAGGCACGCCCTTCATCGGGCTGCTCTACTGCGGCCTCATCGTCACCGATAGGGGCATCCGCGTCATCGAGTTCAACGCCCGCTTCGGCGACCCCGAGACTCAGGTCGTGCTGCCGCGCCTCGTCACTCCGCTCAGCGGCCTGCTCTTCGCCGCCAGCACCGGCCAGCTCGCCGGAGTTCCGCACCCCGAGTTCAGCGACGAGGTCGCCGTGACGGTCGTGCTCGCGAGCGAGGGCTACCCCGAGACCTCGCTCACCGGCCGTCCGCTCAGCGGTCTGGCCGAGGCCGAGCGAGTCGAGGGCGTGCACCTCTGCCACGCCGCGACCGCGCGCACCGACGACGGGTTCCTCGCCACGGGCGGCCGCGTGCTGAGCGTCGTCGCGACCGGAGCCGACTTCTCAGAGGCCCGCGAGCGCGCCTACGAGGCCATCGGCCGCATCGGTCTCGAGGGCGGCCAGTACCGCCGCGACATCGCCGCGCGCGTCGTCGAGGGCTGAGCCGCATGAGCGAGCAGGCCGCCGGGCTCGACGTCGACGCCCAGCAGCTGCCGGGATGGCGGCGCGTCTACTCCGGCAAGGTGCGCGATCTTTACGTCGAGAGCGCAGCATCCGACCTCGCGAGCGCCGACCGCGTGCTCATGGTCGCGAGCGACCGGGTGAGCGCGTTCGACCACGTGCTCGAGCCGGGGATCCCCGGCAAGGGCGCCCTGCTCACGCAGCTCACGCGCTGGTGGTTCGACCGGCTCGGGTTCCCGACGCACCTCGACCCCGGGCAGGAGGTCCCCGCCGAGGTCGCCGACCGCGCCGTCGTCGCCCGCCGCCTCGACATGCACCCCGTCGAGTGCGTCGTGCGCGGGTACCTCTCCGGCTCTGGCTGGGTCGAGTACCAGCAGTCGCAGAGCGTCTGCGGCATCGCCCTGCCCGCCGGGCTCACCGACGGCGATCGCCTGCCCGAGCCGATCTACACGCCCGCGTACAAGGCGCCGCTCGGCGAGCACGACGAGAACGTCACCTTCGAGCGGACCGTCGAGCTCGTGGGCGAGCCGACCGCGACGGCGCTGCGGGATGCGTCGCTCGACCTCTTCCGCCGCGCGAGCGCGATCGCCGAGGAGCGCGGGGTGATCCTCGCCGACACGAAGTTCGAGTTCGGCGACGACCCCGCCACGGGCGTGCTGACCCTCGCCGACGAGGTGCTCACGAGCGACAGCTCGCGCTACTGGGACGCGGAGCTCTACGCCGCGGGCGGCCCCGACCGCCTCGCGAGCTTCGACAAGCAGATCGTGCGCGACTGGCTCGCCGCCCACTGGGACAGGCACGGCACGCCTCCGCGCCTGCCCGACGAGATCGTCGAGCGCACGGCCGCGCGCTACCGCGAGCTCATCGCGCGGCTGACCGGCGCCTGAGCCGACCAGCGACCGGAACCGCCGGGAATCGTGCGCGACAGCCGTCGGTTAGAGCATCCATGACCGCCACCCCGCGCCTCGCCCCCGACACCTCGATGGGAGCGGTGACGCTCGACGTCGCCGACCTCGATCGGCTCACCGCGTACTACCGCGACGGCGTCGGCCTCGAGGTGCTCGCGACCGAGCCCGCGCGCGACGGCGAGCCCGCGATCGTGACCATGGGGCGCACGCGGCGCGACGCCGACGGCGCGACGGCCGCGAGCATCCCCCTCGTGGTTCTTCGGCACAGCCCGACCCTGCGCCACGCGGGGCCTCGGGATGCGGGGCTCTTCCACACGGCGATCCTGTTCGAGACGCAGGCCGCGCTCGCCGCCGCCGTCGCGACCGTCGCCCAGCGGCACCCGGGCACCTTCACCGGCTCGAGCGACCACCTCGTCAGCCAGGCGTTCTACTTCGACGACCCGGAGGGCAACGGCGTCGAGCTGTACTGGGATCGCGACCGCACCGAGTGGAGCTGGACCCACGGCCAGGTCGAGATGTCGACGCTCTACCTCGACCCGAACGCGTTCCTGCAGCAGCACCTCACCGAGCAGGCGCTCGCCGAGCACGCGAGCGCGCCGGCCGTGATCGGGCACGTGCACCTCTCGGTCGGCGACGTCGCCACGGCGAAGCGCTTCTACGTCGACGAGCTCCGCTTCGACCTCACGACGAGCTACGGCGGGCAGGCGATCTTCGTGAGCGCCGGCGGCTACCACCACCACATGGCGATGAACGTGTGGCGCAGTCAGGGCGCGGGCCGTCGCCAGTCGACCCTCGGGCTCGGTCGCGTCGACATCGTGCTGCCGCACGCCGACGAGATCGGCGCCCTCGGCGAGCGCCTCGCCCACTTCGGCCACGAGGTGCGCGATGACGGCCGCACCGTGCACGTCGACGACCCGTGGGGCAACCTCCTGCGGGTCACGGTCGCGCCCGTCGTCTAGGAGAGCGTCGTAGGCTCGGCGCGTGACCGAGACCCGCCCACCCCGCGCGCTGCGGCTGAGCCGCGCGATCGCGGTCGCCCAGGCGCCGGTCATCCTGCGCCAGGGCCGACGGCTGCGGCGCGAGACGCCGCGCCTTCCCGACGCGCCCCTGCCGTGGGAGGGCACGGCCGGCGACGGCGAGCGCCCGCTGCACCTGCTCGTGCTCGGAGACTCGACCGCGGCGGGCGTCGGCGTCGATCACGCCGAGCTCGGGCTCGCCGGGCGGCTCGCCGAGGCCCTCTCCGCCCGCACCGGCCGGCCCGTGCAGTGGCGCGCCCGCGGGCGCAACGGCGCTACGGCCCGCGACGTCGTCCGCCACCACCTCGACGACGCCCTCGATGCCCCCGTCGACGTCCTCTTCCTCACGGTGGGCGCGAACGATGCGCTCGCCCTGCGATCGGCGAGATCCTTCGAACGGGATGTCCGGCGCATCCTCGATCGGACCCGCCGAGCGCACCCGCACGCGGCCGTGCTCATGTCGTCCCTGCCGGCGTTCTTCCGGTTCCGATTGCTGCCCGAACCCCTCCGCCGGACCCTCTACCGCCACTCGCAGGCGCTCGAGTCGGCGGCCCGCGCGGTCGTGACCAGCCGGGAGCGCGCGCACATGTCGCCGCCCCCTCCGCCGTACACGGACGGGTTCTTCGCGAGCGACGACTTCCACCCGAGCGCGCTCGGCTACCGCGACTGGGCCGACTTCGCCGTCGAGGACGCCGCGCTCGCGGGCATGATGGAGCTCCTATGACCTCTTCCGCGCCCTCCGCCCCGGCTCCGGGCGACTCGGTTCCCGCCGGGAGGCTCTTCGTCGACGAGTCGGGGCCGCGCGATGCGGAGTCGATCGTCTTCCTCCACGGCGGCAACGTCTCGGGCTGGATGTGGGGGCCGCAGCGGGACGCGATGCCCGACTACCACCAGCTCGTGCCCGACATGCCGGGCTTCGGGGAGTCCAACGACGTCCCGTGGCGCTCGATGGCCGAGACGGCCGATCGCATCGCGAGCATCATCCGTGAGCGCGGGCACGGGGGCCGCGCGCACATCGTGGGGCTCTCGCTCGGCGGGATCGTCGGGGCGCTCGTCGTCGCGCGCCACCCCGACGTCGTGCGCAGCGCCGTGCTGAGCGGCACCCCGCTCCGCGGGCTGGGCCCGGTCATGTCGTGGTTCTCACGCGTGCAGCTGAAGCTCTGGCAGACCGCCGCCTACTGGACGACGATGGGCCGCGGCTACCACCTCGATTCCGAGGCGCTGACGAAGTTCGTCGAGACCGGCATCGGCATCGACCCGCGCAGTGCGCGTCGCATGGTCGAGCAGACGAACGCGGGCATGCTGAGCGAGATCGACGGCTTCGACGGCAACCCCGTCCCCATCCTCGGCCTCGCGGGCGGCGCGGAGTCGCGCACCGTGACGGGCGCGCTGCGGTTCTTCCTCCGCGCCCCGAACGCCGAGGTGCGCCTCGCCCCCGGCATGCACCACGTGTGGAACATCGAGAACCCGCGGCTCTTCACCGAGACCGTGCGCGCCTGGATCGTCGACGGCCGCGCGCACGAGGAGCTCGAGGCCGTGCCGCCGCACCTCCTCGCGACCCCGCGCCGCGAACGGCGAGACGGCGACGACGGCGGCGCTACGAGCTGACGCGCTCGTCATCCGTGGACGGCACCTCCGCGATCTCGACGCGCTGCACGGGCAGCGCCTGCGCGTGCTCCCGCCGCACGAAGTCGACGATCCGCTCGCGCACGAGCACCTGCAGATCCCACATGTCCGAGCTGTTCGACGCCGACATGAGCAGCCGCACCCGCACGAGCCCGCCCGTCGCGTCGGTCACCTGCACGTTGGAGGCGGCGCCGTTGAACAGCGGCGTCTCGGCGAGGACGCGGTCGAGCTCGACCCGGACATCCTCGATCGGGACCCGCCAGTCGAGATCGAGCGACACGGTGCCCAGGAGGTCGGCCGTCGTGCGCGTCCAGTTCTGGAACGGGGTCGTCGTGAAGTACGTCGACGGCAGGACGAGTCGGCGCTGATCCCACACGCGGACGACGACGTAGGTGAGCGTGATCTCCTCGATGCGGCCGAACTCGCCCTCGACCACGACGACGTCGTCGACGCGGATGGCATCGGAGAAGGCGAGCTGCATGCCGGCGAACACGTTCGCGAGCGTCGACTGCGCCGCGAGCCCGGCGACGACCGAGGCGAGGCCGGCCGAGGCGAGCAGGCTCGTGCCGACCGCCTGCGCGCCGGGGAAGGTCAGGAGGATCGCGCCGATGGTCACGATGCCGACGACGACGAGGGCGAGGCGCTTGAGGATCAGCAGCTGGGTGCGCATGCGCCGCGCGACCCGGTTGTCGGCGACCGTGATGTCGTAGCGGCGCGTCGCCCGCGCGAACAGCAGCGTCACGATCGCGGCGACCGCCCAGCCGCCGGCCGCCAGGGTCGCGATGAGGAAGGCCTGATTGACCGCGGGCCGCCACTCGGGCTCGGGCAGCGTCAGCGCGACGGCGATCCAGACCGCGATGAGGGCGAGCAGGATGCGCACCCTCCTCCGCAGCGATCCGAGCGTCGCGTAGACGCCCGGCCGCCGTCGCGCCACCACGCGCACGATGAGCGCCATCGCGGCGACGAGGACGATGACGACGCCGAGGGCGATGGCCACGGCGATGCCGAGGCCCGTCCAGCTGGTCCAGTCGAGCACATCGACTCCTTCCGATCGGGGATGCGCGGGAGGCGCGCACGGGGCGCTGCGAGGACGCGCACCGCACGCAAAGCCCCCGACCCTACCCGCGGCCCCTGGAAGAACTGCGCGCATGAGCACGGATAGACTGGGGGCATCCACCACTTCGCATCTCGAACGGGAGTCGCCGTGCCCACCATCGTCGTCGAGGTCATGCCCAAGGCTGAGCTGCTCGACCCCGCGGGCAAGGCGGTCGCCGGCGCCCTGCACCGCCTCGGTCACGACCGCATCGGCGACGTCCGCATCGGCAAGCGCTTCGAGCTTCACGTCGACGGCGAGGTCGACGCCGAGCTGCTCGCCGCGGTCGAGAAGGTCGCCGGCGAGATGCTCGCCAACACCGTCATCGAGGACGTCGTGACCGTCGAGGTCCAGGGCGCGAGCGTTCCCGGCGAGACCCACTGATGCGCATCGGCGTCATCACCTTCCCCGGCTCGCTCGACGACCGGGACGCGATGCGGGCGATCCGCCTCGCGGGCGCCGAGCCCGTCGCGCTGTGGCACGGCACGCACGACCTGCAGGGCGTCGACGCCATCGTCCTGCCCGGCGGCTTCAGCTACGGCGACTACCTGCGCTGCGGTGCGATCGCGGCCCGCTCGCCGATCATGGCCGAGGTCATCGATGCGGCGAACGGCGGGATGCCCGTGCTCGGCATCTGCAACGGCTTCCAGATCCTCGTCGAGACCCACCTGCTGCCGGGCGGGCTCATCCGCAACGATCACGGCGACTTCATCCGCCGCGACCAGCGCCTGCGCGTGGAGTCGACCGATTCCGCCTGGACGAGTGGCTTCATCGTCGGCCAGGAGATCACCATCCCGCTCAAGAACGGCGAGGGCGGGTACATCGCCGACGAGTCGACGCTCGACCGCCTCGAGGGCGAGGGCCTCGTCGCCTTCCGCTACCTCGATGTGAACCCCAACGGCTCGCTTCGCGACATCGCGGGCTTGCGCAACGAGCGCGGCAACGTCGTCGGCCTCATGCCGCACCCCGAGCACGCGGTCGAGCCGGGCTTCGGCCCCGACACCCGCGACGCGATGCGCTCGGGCGTCGACGGGCTGACCTTCTTCACGAGCGTGCTCACCGCGACCCTCGCGAGCGCGTGACCCCGAAGCGCCTCTACCGCGTCGTCGCGATCGCCGAGGCGATCACCTGGACGCTCCTGATCGGCGGGCTCGTGCTGCGCGCCGTCGTCGGCGGCGAGACCGGCGACCTCGCCGTGCGGGTCGGCGGGAGCATCCACGGATTCGTTTTCCTCGCCTACGGGGCGACGGCTGTGCTGACCGCGATCAATCAGCGCTGGGGGGTCGGCCTCGGCTTCCTCGCGGTCGTCACCGCGGTCATCCCGTACGCGACGATCCCGTTCGACATCTGGGCGCACCGCGCGGGCCGCCTCGACGGCGACTGGCGTCGCGAGGCGACGGACGACCCGAGGGACGCCGTCTGGTTCGACCGCCTGGTTCGGTGGATGCTCCGCCACCCGTACCTCCTGGGTGCCCTGCTGCTCGCCGCCGTCGTCGTGATCTTCGTCGTGCTGCTGCAGCTCGGCCCGCCCGTACCGAAGGACTAGCGGCCGCGAGGGCCCTCGAATCGGGGGCACGGGGGTCCACTCGAATCGCCCTGGCGCCGCATAGAGTAAGAACAGGATTCACGTTCGTGCTCCGCCCCTTCGTCGATCGAGGCCCCGATGCTGCGTTCCTCCTCTCTTCGCGCGCGGGGGTGCATCCTCGGCGTCGCAGTGACGCTCACCACTGCGAGCCTCGTGGTTGCCGCACCCGCGGCCGCGGTGACCTTCGGTCCGGTGTCCGACCTCGCCGGACTTCAGCAGGCGATCGCCGACGCGAACGCGAACCCGGGCGCCGACGTCATCACGGTCGCACCGACAGCCACGATCGTCGGGGCGGGCGGCGCCGTCACGGTCGACTCGAACCTCGTGATCGACCTCGACGGCGCGACAGTCGACGACCTCCGCGTGTTCGTGGTCGGCGCTGAGCTCACGCTGCAGGACGGCACCTGGACGGCGCTGCCCGACGCGAACGCGACGCTCGTCGCTCCGGGGTTCGGGGTCGGTGCAACAGCCTCCCTCACGCTGCAGAGCATGACCGTGACGGCGACTGGCTCGGAGTGCGACGCCGCGATCGGCGGCTGGTTCACGGCAGCCGGCCAACCTACGCAGTGCAACAGCGGCACGACCGCGGCCTCCGGCGCGATCACCATCGTTGACAGCACTGTCACGGCAACGGGCGGCAGCTTCGGCGCCGGCATCGGCGGCGGATCCCGCGGCGACCAGGGGTCGGTCACGATCACGAGCAGCACCGTGACCGCGACGGGCGGATACGGCGCGGCCGGCATCGGTGGCGGCAAGGATCGACCGGGCGGGAGCGTCGAACTCACCGACAGCACCGTAACGGCGACCGGCGGCATCGGCGGGGCTGCCGGCATCGGCGGCGGCGAGTACAGTGCGGGCGGCTCGGTCGTCATCGATGGTGGAGTCATCATTGCGAACGGTACGAGCCGAGGCGCGGGCATCGGCGGCGGCGGCGAGTTCGGCGTCGGCGGCACGACGACGATCACCGGCGACGCGATCGTCACCGCGACGGGCGCGACTTTCTCGTCGGGCATCGGCGGCAGCTACCAGGGCCGGGGCGGCACGACGAACATCGGCGGCACCGCGGTCGTCACGGCGATCGGCCGCGACGGCGGCCCGGGCATAGGCAGCAGCTACACCTCCGCCGCGAGCGGGCCCACCACGATCACCGACGGCACGCCCACGCTCATCACCGCGTCGATCCAGGGTTCGTTCGCGGTCGCCTCGAGCGCCGCGGTCACGCTCGCCCCCACCGGCACCATGGTGCTCGACGGTGCGTCGAGCAACGCGGGCGCGATCACTGTGAACGCCCCGAGCCAGCTCGAGATCCCCTCGGGCGACACGTTCACGAACGCGCAGGCGATCGCCGGCACGGGCACGCTTCGCGGCGGCGGCACGATCGACAACACGGGCGTCATCTGCGCGAACGTCGGCACCGATCTGATAGTCACGGGCACGGCGTTCCTGCTCGAGTACGCGCTCCCCGGCGGCGGCACCGAGCCGCTCTCGGTCTACGCGACGAGCCTCACCGCTGGATGCCGCGAACTGCTCGACATCTCCACGAGCGAGCAGGTGCTGCTCGGATGGACGATCGGGGTCGACGGCCCCTACCTCACCACCCTCACCGATCTCGAGGCGGAGGTTCCGAGCGGCAGCGCCACGCTGGAGCCGGTGCTCGCGGATGCAGTACTGACGTTCACCCCCGCATCGACGCTGTCGACGGCGGGCGAGACGGTGCAGGTGCAGGCGTTCGGCCCCATGCCGATGAGCATGACACCGAGCACCGACCTCACCGAGTTCCTCCTGCTGGGCGGCGACATCGCGCTCGGTGCCGTGGGCGGCGAGTTCGTCTCGACGACGGCGGGCGAGCAGACCATCACGGGCACGCTCGGGTTCACGACGGAGAGCGGCGAGATCGTGCTGTCGGGATCCTTCACGCACACGACGCTCAGCGCGCCTCTCGACGAGATCGCGCTCGAGGCATCCGCGCTCACCGTCGATCAGGGCCGCTCGGTCACGCTGCAGGTCGATGGTCAGGATGCCTATGGCAACGCGATCGAGATCGATCCGGCCGACGTCGTGGTCACCTCCTCGGTGCCGACCGACGTCATCGACGGCCTCACAGTCACCTTCCCGACGGCGAGCCCCCACGTGCTGACCGTCACGGTCGGCGACGTGAGCGCGCAGGTGACGATCGAGGTCACGCCCGCCGCGGTCATCCCGGTAATCCCGGTCGACCCGGAGGATCCGACCATCCCGGCCGTTCCCGAGCTCTCGGCGACCGGCGGCACCGACGTCACCAGCGGAATCGGCCTCGCCGCCCTGCTGCTAGTGCTCGGCGTCGCGCTCGTCCTGGTTCGCCGCCGGCTCGCCTGACTCCGCTCGACGGCAAGCTCGACCGGGCACCCGCAGGGCCGAGCGTGCTCATCCGCGCGGGTAGGCTGGAGGGCATCCGGCACGCCCTCGACACAGGAGCCCTCGCCACCGTGACCACCCCCACCACGCACGTTCCTGACACCGTCGAGAACGCCATCGCGACGCCCGAGAAGCACCAGCCGTTCGAGGCGCTCGGCCTCAAGGCCGACGAGTACGAGGCCATCAAGCAGCTGCTCGGCCGGCGCCCCACGAGCGGCGAGCTCGCCATGTACTCCGTCATGTGGAGCGAGCACTGCTCGTACAAGTCGAGCAAGGTGCACCTGCGCCAGTTCGGCCAGAAGGTCTCGGATGAGATGAAGACCCACCTCATGGTGGGCATGGGCGAGAACGCCGGCGTCGTCGACATCGGCGAGGGCTGGGCGGTCACGTTCAAGATCGAGAGCCACAACCACCCGAGCTACATCGAGCCGTTCCAGGGCGCCGCGACCGGCGTCGGCGGCATCGTGCGCGACATCATCTCGATGGGCGCGCGCCCGGTGGCGGTCATGGATGCTCTGCGCTTCGGCGCCATCGACCACCCCGACACGGCTCGCGTCGTGCCCGGCGTCGTGAGCGGCATCAGCCACTACGGCAACTGCCTCGGCCTGCCGAACATCGGCGGCGAGACCGTCTTCGACTCGGTCTACCAGGCGAACCCCCTCGTCAACGCGCTCGCCGTCGGCGTGCTGCGCCACGAGGACCTGCACCTCGCCAACGCTCGCGGCGTGGGCAACAAGGTCGTGCTGTTCGGCGCCCGCACGGGCGGCGACGGCATCGGCGGGGCGAGCATTCTCGCGAGCGACACGTTCAGCGAGGGCGGCCCGACCAAGCGCCCCGCGGTGCAGGTCGGCGACCCGTTCGCCGAGAAGGTGCTCATCGAGTGCTGCCTCGAGCTGTATCGCGGCGACCTCGTCGAGGGCATCCAGGATCTCGGCGCAGCCGGCATCTCGTGCGCGACCTCCGAGCTCGCGAGCAACGGCGACGGCGGCATGGTCATCGACCTCGACGCCGTGCTGCTGCGCGACCCGTCGCTCACGGCGGAGGAGATCCTCATGTCGGAGAGCCAGGAGCGCATGATGGCGATCGTCGAGCCGTCGAAGCTCGACGCGTTCCTCGCCGTGACCGCCAAGTGGGATGTCGAGACGAGCGTGCTCGGCGAGGTCACCGACACCGGGCGCCTCGTCATCCACTGGCAGGGCGAGACGATCGTCGACGTCGACCCGACCACCGTCGCCGTCGACGGCCCCGTCTACAACCGGCCGTACCACCGGCCCGCATGGCTGGATGCTCTGCAGGCCGACAGCGCCGCGAAACTCGCTCGGCCCGCCGACGACGCCGAGCTGCGCGCGCAGGCGCTGCAGGTGCTGGGCGGCCCCAACCTCGCCGACACGGCCTGGATCACCAACCAGTACGACTACTACGTCATGGGCAACACGGCGCTCGCGACGCCGGACGACGCCGGCATGATCCGCGTCGACGAGGAGAGCGGACTCGGTGTCGCCCTCGCGACCGACGCGAACGGCCGCTACTGCCAGCTCGACCCCTACGTCGGCGCGCAGCTCGCGCTCGCCGAGGCGTACCGCAACGTGGCGACCTCGGGGGCCACTCCGCTCGCCGTCTCGGACTGCCTCAACTTCGGCAGCCCCGAGAACCCCGAGGTGATGTGGCAGTTCGAGCGGGCCGTCACGGGTCTCGCCGACGCGTGCCTCGAGCTGGGCATCCCGGTGACCGGCGGCAACGTGTCGTTCTACAACCAGACCGGCGACGTGCCCATCCACCCGACGCCCGTCGTCGCGGTCATGGGCGTCATCGACCACGTCGACCGCCGCCTTCCCTCGGGCTGGCAGGACGAGGGCGAGAACCTCTACCTCATGGGCATCACGCGCGACGAGCTCGACGGCTCGGTGTGGGCCGACGTCGTGCACGGCCACCTCGGCGGACTGCCCCCGCAGCTCGACCTCGCGGCCGAGAAGAACCTCGCCGGGCTGATGTCGGCCGCGGCCGAGGAGGGGCTCGTCACCTCGGCGCACGACCTCTCGGAGGGCGGCCTGCTCGCGACGCTGGCCGAAGGTGTCCTGCGCTTCGGCGTCGGCGCACGCGTCTGGCTCACCGAGCTCATGGAGCGCGATGGGGTGGATGCTCTCGCCGCACTTCTGTCGGAGTCGCAGGCCCGCGTGCTCGTGTCGGTGGCCCGTGAGGACGACGTGAAGTTCCGCGGCCTCTGCGAGGGGCGCGACGTGCCCGTGCTGCGCATCGGCGTGACGGATGCCGAGGTCGACGGCCTCGAGATCCAGGACCGCTTCACGCTCACGCACGCCGAGCTGCGCCACGCGCACCGGTCGACGCTGCCCGAGCGGTTCGGCGCGGTCGTCGGGGGCTAGGCCTTCCGACCCTCGGCGGGCGACGAACCGAGGGCTAGGCTCGCGCTCGTGACGAGCATCACGGGGCTCAGCCGCGCCGACGTGCGCGAGCGACGCGACCGCGGTGAGATCAACACGCTGCCGAACGACACCGGCCGCTCGCTCTGGCGCATCCTGCAGGCGAACCTCTTCACGCTCTTCAACGCGATCGTCGGCGGCAGCTTCCTCGTGCTGCTCGTGCTCGGCTACTGGCAGGATGCCTTGTTCGGCTTCTTCGTCATCGCCAACGTCGCCATCGGGGTCGCGCAGGAGTTCCGGGCCAAGGTGACCCTCAGCCGGCTGGCGGTGCTCAACGCTCCGCGGGCGAGAGTCTTGCGCCGAGCATCCGCCGACGGAGACGGCGAGGTGGCGGAGGTCGCCATCGCCGACGTCGTGCTCGATGACGTGCTCGCGCTGAGCGCGGGCGACCAGGTCGTCGCCGACGCCGTCGTGCTCGAGGCGTCGGGGCTCGACGTCGACGAGTCGCTGCTGACCGGCGAGGCCGACCCGGTGCCGTCGCCCGCGGGCCGCGAGCTGCTGTCGGGGTCGACGGTCGTCGGCGGCAGCGGGCTCGCGCGGGTGATCCGCGTCGGCGCCGACTCGTACGCGAGCCGCATCACCGCCGAGGCGAAGCAGTTCTCGCTCGTCGGCAGCGAGCTGCGCGACTCGATCGCGCGCATCATCCGCTGGATCAGCATCGGCCTGCTGCCGGTCGGCGCGATCGTCGTCAACGGGCAGATGCAGGCGGTCGGCGGGTGGGAGGTCGCCCTGTCGTCGGGGGCCTGGCGCGAGGCGGTCGTCGCCGCGACCGCGAGCATCATCGCGATGGTGCCGCAGGGGCTCGTGTTCATGACGTCGGTCGCGCTCGCCGTCGGCGCCGTGAAGCTGTCGCGCCGCGAGGTGCTCGTGCAGGAGCTCGCCGCCGTCGAGGGCCTCGCCCGCGTCGACATGCTCTGCCTCGACAAGACGGGCACGCTCACCGAGGGCGGGCTCGCGCTCGACGGTGTCGAGGACGCCCCGGGTGCGGCCTCGGGCGAGGCGCTGCGCGCGGCGCGGGATGCTGCGCTCGCGTGCTTCGCGGACGATCGCGACGCCAACGCCACGGCCCGCGCGCTCGGCGAGCGCTTCGGTGCGCGCGGGGGCTCGGCCTCCGCTTCCGCGGTCGACCCGGCTCTCGCCCCATCGGCACCGAGCGTCGCGGCGCTGCCGGCGATCGTCGCGCGCGTGCCGTTCTCGTCGCTGCGCAAGTGGAGCGCCGCGCAGCTCGCCGACCCCGCCGGCAGCTGGCTGCTCGGCGCCCCCGACATCGTGCTCGCGCGGGTGGACGGGTCGGCGGGCGACGGCGTGGCGGTCGACGCCACGCTCACGCGGTGCCGCGAGCTCGCCGCGAGCGGGCTGCGCACGCTCGTGCTCGCGCGCTCGAGCGCCCCGCTCACGACGGCGGCCGGCGACGGAGCCGACGAGCACGGGGTGATCGAGGCGCGCGAGGCCGCCCTCCCTGCCGGGCTCGAGCCGGTGGCGGTCGTCACGTTCCGCGAGCGGGTGCGGGGGGATGCGCACGAGACGCTGCAGTACTTCCGCGAGCAGGGAGTGAGCATCCGCATCATCTCGGGCGACGACCCGCGCACGGTCGCCGCCGTCGCGCGGGAGGCGGGCGTCGACCACGTCGGCGACGGCTTCGACGCGCGGCAGCTGCCCGAGGGAGTCGCCGCGCTCGACGACGTCATGGGGCGCGAGCACGTGTTCGGCCGCGTGAGCCCCGAGCAGAAGAAGGCGATGGTGAAATCGCTGCAGCGGCTCGGCTACACCGTCGCGATGACGGGCGACGGTGTCAACGACGCGCTCGCGCTCAAGCACGCCGACTTAGGGATAGCGATGGGGTCGGGGGCGCCGGCGACGCGGGCGGTCGCGCGCCTCGTGCTGCTCGACGGGCAGTTCAGCCGACTTCCGCGCATCGTCGCCGAGGGGCGGCAGGTGATCGCGAACGTCGAGCGGCTGGCGAAGCTGTTCCTGTCGAAGACGGTCTACGCGATCCTGTTCGCGGTCGTGTTCGGGGCGCTGCTGTGGCCGTTTCCGTTCCTGCCGCGGCAGCTGTCGATCGTCGACGGACTCACGATCGGACTGCCCGCGATCGTGCTCGCCCTGCTGCCCAACGCGCGCGTGTACCGGCCCGGATTCCTGCGGCGGGCGGCGAGGTTCTGCATCCCCTCGGGCGTGCTCGTCGCCGCGACCGTCATCGGCGTGGTCGCGTACGCGTACGCGGTCGTGGATGCTCCCGCCGACGAGGTGCAGACGACCGCGGTCATCACGCTCACGCTCTCGGCGCTGTGGGTGCTCGTGATCCTCGCGCGGCCGCTGTCGCGCGTGACGCTGCCCATCGTGCTCGCCGCGTACGCCGGGCTCGTGGTCGTGCTGTCGATCCCGATCGCCGTCGACTTCCTGCAGCTCGCCTCGCCGCCGCCGACGGGGCTGCTCGTCGTCGCGGTGGGCGCATCCGCCGCCTGCTCGCTCGCCCTCGAGGTGCTGCACCGCCTGATCGCCCGCGCGACCCGCTGACCCGTGCGGCCTGTCGGCCCGCGGCGACGATGCGCCAGTTCGATGACACTGCGCCACATCAAAGCCGCGCATCGTCACCAGACCTGCGCACTCACGCGCGCGGGGAGTGGAGGGCAGCGAGCATCCGCATACATGACGGACGGCCCCCGCCTCCACCCGACGAGGGCCGTCCGTGTCGTTCCGGGGCGGGAGGACCAGGCTTCCCCCCGCCCCGAACCTGAGCCGGGCTGCCGCACGACGGGCGACGAGCCCGTCGCGCGGCCATCCGGTGCCGCGTTCTAGTGCGCGACCGACTTCTCGGCGCCGACGCCCGTGAGCGACCGCACCTCCATCTCGGTCTGCTTCTCCAGGCTCTCCTTCTTCTTGTCGAGCACCGACCCGAGCCAGCCGAGGAAGAAGGCGAGCGGGATCGACACGATGCCGGGGTTCGACAGCGGGAAGACCGCGAAGTCGACCCCCTGCAGCATCGACTTCTCGCCGCCGGAGACGACCGGCGAGAGCGAGATGAGGATGATCGCCGAGGCGAGGCCGCCGTACATGCTCCACAGCGCGCCCTGGGTGGTGAAGTTCTTCCAGAACAGCGAGTAGACGATCGTGGGCAGGTTCGCCGACGCCGCGACCGCGAAGGCCAGGGCGACGAGGAACGCGACGTTCTGCCCGTTCGCGCCGATGCCGCCGAGGATGGCGACGATGCCGATGACGACGACCGTGCGGCGCGCGACCTTGACCTCGGCGCCCGGGGCCGGGTTGCCCTTCTTGACGACGCTCGCGTAGATGTCGTGCGAGAAGGACGCCGCGGCGGTGATGGTCAGGCCGGCGACGACCGCGAGGATCGTCGCGAACGCGATCGCCGAGATGATGCCGAGCAGCACCGAGCCGCCGAGCTCGAACGCGAGCAGCGGGGCGGCCGAGTTGGCTCCGCCGGGCGCGGCGGCGATGCGCTCCGCGCCGATGAGGGCGGATGCTCCGTACCCGAGCACGAGCGTGAACAGGTAGAAGATGCCGATGAGCCAGATCGCCCAGACGACGCTCTTGCGGGCCTCCTTCGCCGTCGGCACCGTGTAGAAGCGCATGAGCACGTGCGGCAGAGCCGCGGTGCCGAGCACGAGCGCGAGGCCGAGCGAGAGGAAGTCGAGGCGCGTGATGTCGCTCAGCCCGTACTGCAGGCCCGGGGCGAGGATCGCCGGGTTGCCCGAGGTCTCGACCGCGCTGTCGAGCAGCGTCGAGAGGTTGAACCCGTTGATCGCGAGCACCCAGATCGTCATGACGCCGGCGCCCGCGATGAGAAGGCCCGCCTTGATGATCTGCACCCACGTGGTGCCCTTCATGCCGCCGACGAGCACGTAGAGGATCATGAGCGCACCGACCACGGCGATGACGACCGACTGGCCGACGCGGTCGTTGATGCCGAGCAGCAGCGCGACGAGGCCGCCGGCTCCCGCCATCTGCGCGAGCAGGTAGAAGAAGCAGACCACGAGCGTCGAGATCGCCGCGGCGATGCGCACCGGGCGCTGCTTGAGGCGGAAGGCCAGGACGTCGGCCATCGTGAACTTGCCCGTGTTGCGCAGCAGCTCGGCGACGAGCAGCAGCGCGACGACCCACGCGACGAGGAACCCGATCGAGTAGAGGAAGCCGTCGTAGCCGTTGATCGCGATCGCGCCGACGATGCCGAGGAACGACGCGGCCGAGAGGTAGTCGCCCGCGATGGCCGAGCCGTTCTGCCCGCCCGAGAACGAGCGGCCGGCGGCGTAGTAGTCGGCGGCGGTCTTGTTGTTCCGCGAGGCGCGGAACACGATGACCATCGTGATCGCGACGAAGAGGCCGAAGATCGCGATGTTGAGGACGGGGTCGCCGGGGGCGGCCGGAGCGGTGACAGCGAGGTGCAGCATCAGCGCACGCCCTCCTTGGTCTCGAGACGGTCGCGGATGGCCGCCGCGTCGGGGTCCAGCTGCTTGTTGGCGTACGAGACGTAGATCATCGTCACCGCGAAGGTCGTGACGATCTGCGAGAGTCCGAGCAGGATGCCGATGTTGACGCGGCCGAATACGGGCGTCGCCATGAAGTCGGGCGCGTACCCGGCGAGCAGCACGTACGTGAAGTACCAGAGCAGGCAGGCCGCGGTCACGGGAAGCACGAAGCCGCGGTGCTTGCGCTTGAGCCGGCGGAACTGCTCCGAATCCTGCGTCTCTCGGAACACCGCGGCCGAATGGCCGGACGAGTGCTCCACGTTCAGGGCGTCGTTGCCCATGGGTTCTCCTCGAGAGGTCGCGGCAGCGACGACGGCGACGCTGCCGATTGGTGACGGAACGCCCGCCAGCATCCCCCGAACGCGGGGCCCCGTCATCGGGATGCGCGCTCGTCGTCGCCGGGCGGCGTCGTGCGTGCGACGAACGGCGATCCGGCCGCCGTCGGCCGCGCACCCGGCCGCCCCGCATCGCCTACCGTGGTGCCGTGACCGCGTCCGTCCTGCTCGCCCTCGCCATCGGCGTGCTCGTCGGCATCGCCGCCGCGGTGCTGCTCGTCGTCGCGTGGCGGGTCGTGCGCCTCTCGCGCGAGATGGGCACGGCGGCCGAGCGCGCGACCTACTCGACCCTGCACCTCGCGAGCCAGGCGGCGACGCACGTGCGCGGCGGACTCGACACGGGCGACCCGCAGCGCGCCGTCCGCCCGCTGCGCCAGCTGCTCGACTGCCGCGTCCTCGCCCTCGCCGACGACCACGGAGTCCTCGCCATCGATGCCGGCCCCGCCGACCAGCGGCTCGCCGAGCACCTGCGCGAGACGGCCGAGGGGCTCGCGGCCGAGGTGCGCGCCGGCGACCGGCCGCAGGTCTTCCGCGGCATCGACCCGACCGGCAGGGGGATCCAGGCGACGGACGCCGTGGCCGCCCCGATCATCGCCGGCGACCGCACCGCGGGGGCGATCGTCGCGTTCTCGCCCACGGTCCGTCCGGGGCTCGTGCGCGCGACGGGCGAGGTGGCCGAGTGGCTCGCGGCGCAGCTCGAGCTCGGCGAGCTCGACGCGAGCCGCGCCGCGCTCGCCGAGGCCGAGGTGAAGGCGCTGCGCAGTCAGATCAGCCCGCACTTCATCTACAACGCGCTCACGGCGATCGCCAGCACGATCACCACGAACCCGCCGCGGGCGCGCGACCTCGTTCTCGAGTTCGCCGACTTCACGCGGTACTCCTTCCGCCGGCAGGGCGACTTCACGACGCTCGCCGACGAGCTGCGCAGCGTCGACAGCTACCTGCAGCTCGAGCGTGCACGCTTCGGCGAGCGCCTGACCCTCACGCTGCAGGTCGCGCCCGAGGTGCTCAGCACGGTCATCCCGTTCCTGAGCGTGCAGCCGCTCGTCGAGAACGCCGTGCGGCACGGCCTGGAGCCGAAGCCCGACGGCGGCAGCATCACGATCCGGGCGAGCGACGCGGGCGCGTTCGCGCTCATCGAGGTCGAGGACGACGGGGTCGGGATCGATCCCGAGCGCCTGCGGGGCATCCTCGCCGGGCGGCCGTCGGCCGATCACGTGGGCGTTCGCAACGTGGATGCCCGGCTGCGGCAGCTCTACGGCGACGAGCACGGGCTCGTGGTCGAGACGAACCTCGATGCGGGCACGCTCGTGAGCATGCGCGTGCCGAAGTCGCAGCCGCAGAACACGACCGCCCCCGGCCCGAGCAGCTGACGCAGTGCGAGGATGTGAGCCGTGACCGACCCGATGACCGTGCTCGTCGCGGACGACGAGCAGCCGGCGCTCGATGAGCTCGCGTACCTGCTCGGGCACGACGAGCGCATCGGCACGATCCACCGCGCGTCGAACGGCGCCGACGCCCTGCGCATCCTCACGCAGGAGACGATCGACGCCGTGTTCCTCGACATCCACATGCCGGGCCTGAGCGGCATCGACCTCGCCCGCGCGGTCGGCCACTT
Source organism: Yonghaparkia sp. Soil809 (assembly GCF_001429705.1). NCBI lineage: Bacteria > Bacillati > Actinomycetota > Actinomycetes > Micrococcales > Microbacteriaceae > Microcella > Yonghaparkia sp. Soil809. The sequence continues at coordinate 1,104,774 of NZ_LMSV01000001.1, read as the reverse complement.
CGACCGCCGCCCGCCGTTCGTGTTCGTCACCGCCGACGAGGAGCGCGCGCTGGAGGCCTTCGACCTCTCGGCGGTCGACTACGTGCTGAAGCCCGTGCGCTCGGAGCGGCTCGCGCGCGCCGTGGGGCGGCTGCTGGATGCGCGTGCGGCGAGTTCGATCGAGTCGAGCGCCGACGCGCCCGCCGCGGCAGCGCCCGTCACCGCGCCCGCGGCACCGCCCACGGCGAGCACCCCCGCCCTCGTCGCCGTGAGCCTCGGCGGCACGACGCGCATGATCCGGCAGGACTCGATCCAGTTCGTGCAGGCGCAGGGCGACTACGCGCGCCTTCACACCGACGACGGCAGCTACCTGGTGCGCGTGCCCATGAGCGACCTCGAGCGGCAGTGGTCGGCCGCCGGCTTCGTGCGGATCCACCGCTCGTACCTCGTGTCGCTCACCCACGTGTCGCGCCTGCGCCTGGGGGCGAGCAGCCCGACCGTGCTCGTCGGCGGCACCGAGCTGCCCGTGAGCCGTCGCCTGCTGCCCGCCCTGCGCGACCGCGTCGCCGCCAACCGCATCCGGCCGCGGGCGTGAGCGAGGCGCACGAGCAGCCGGCGCCCGCGTCGAGCCCCGGCCCCGCGCGGCCCGAGCGCGTGCGGGTGACGGCGCCGAGACCCGGCGAGCCCATCGCGGCCCCGGCGGAGCATCCGTCGATCGAGCGCAGCGACACGGCGACCGTCTACGTGCGCTCGCTCATCCGGTCGCAGCTGCGCCTCGCGATCATCTGCGCGAGCGGCTTCATCGTGAGCCTCGGGATGCTCTGGCTCGTCCTCGCCGCCGCCCCCGCCCTCGACGCGGTCGTCATCGTCGGCGCCCCCGCGTCCTGGCTGCTGCTGGCGTTCGGGGCCTACCCGGCCATCCTCGCGTTCGCCGTCATCTTCGTCGTCGCGAGCACCCGCAACGAGGCCGGCTACCGCTCGCTCATGAGCTCGGGGGCGGAGCCGTGAACCCCGTCCTCGGGTACGTCGCGATCGCCGCGGTCACGATCGCGACGGCCCTCATCGGCTTCTTCGGGCTGCGCATATCGCGCACGACGCAGGACTTCTACGTCGCCTCGCGCACCGTCCGTCCCTGGTGGAACGCGTCGGCGATCGGCGGAGAGTACCTGTCGGCGGCGAGCGTGCTCGGCATCGCGGGGCTGATCCTGCTGCAGGGGACGGGCGGGCTGTGGTTCCCGATCGGGTACACGGCCGGCTACCTCATGCTGCTGCTGTTCGTCGCGGCGCCGCTTCGGCGGTCGGGGGCGTACACGATCCCCGACTTCACGGGCGCGCGACTCGAGTCGCTCGCCGTGCGGCGCCTCACGACGGTGCTCGTGATCCTCATCGGGTGGTTCTACATCGTGCCGCAGCTGCAGGGCGCGGCGCTCACGATCCGCATCACGACCGGGCTGCCGTCGTGGATGGGCGCCGTCGCGGTGTCGATCATCGTGGGTCTCATCGTCGCCGCGGGCGGCATGCGCTCCATCACGTTCGTGCAGGCGTTCCAGTTCTGGCTCAAGCTCACGGCGATCGCCGTGCCGGCCGTCCTGCTGCTCATCACGGTGGGCCGCGATGGCGGACCGGCCGTCGACGCGGCGGTCGCGTTCCCGGCGGCGCTGGGCCCCGCATCCCTCGACGCGTACTCGACGGTGTCGCTCGTCATCGCGCTGCTGCTCGGCACGATGGGCCTGCCGCACGTGCTCGTCCGCTTCTATACGAACCCCGACGGCGCGGCGGCGCGGCGCACGACCCTCATCGTGCTCGGGCTGCTGTCGGTGTTCTACGTCTTCCCGACGGTCATCGGGCTGCTGGGCCGAGCGCTCGCCCCCGAGCTCGCGAGCTCGGGCGAGGCCGACGCCCTCGTGCTGCTGCTCCCCGGCATGGTCATCGGCGGGCTGCTCGGCGACGTGCTCACCGCGCTCGTCATCGCGGGAGCCTTCGGCGCCTTCCTCTCGACGACCTCGGGCCTCGTCGTCTCGCTCGCCGGCGTCATCTCGCAGGAGCTCGCGGGCGGCTCGGTGCGCGGCTTCCGCATCGCGGCGATCGCCTCCTCGCTCGTGCCGCTCGCCGTCGCGCTCGCGCTCGAGCCGGGCGGGCTCGCCGGCAGCGTCGGGCTCGTGTTCGCCTTCACGGCGTCGACCCTGTGCCCGGTGCTCGTGCTCGGCATCTGGTGGCGGGGGCTGACGGCGCGCGGCGCAATCGTGGGGATGCTCGGGGGCGCCCTCTTCTGCGGCACAGCGATCCTGCTCGGGCCGCTCCTGGCGGCTGGCGGGGGCTGGCCGTCGGGCGTGCTGGCCGCGCTCGCTCAGCCCGCGGCGTGGACGGTGCCTCTCGCGTTCGCCCTCACCGTGGTCGTGTCGCGCCTCGACCGGCGCCGCGCGCCCCGCGGAGCCGACCGCGTCCTCGCGCGGCTGCACGCGCCCGAGCCCGTCGCGTAGTCGCGGTGCCGCCGCGATCAGCCGGCGCGCGCCCTCAGCCCGCCCGGCGCGGCCAGCGCAGTCGGCGCTGCGCGAGCAGCACGCCGACGATCACGAGCAGCGCGCCGACGGGCTCGTTCCACACGAGCACCTCGCCGAGCACGACGATGCCGAGCAGGACCCCGACGACGGGCGTGATGTACGTGACGGTCGCGGCCCGGGTGGCCCCCCATGCGCGCACGACGTTCTGATTCCACACGTAGGCGAAGCCGGTGCCGAGAGCTCCGAGCAGCACGATCGCGACGATCACCGACGCGTCGAGCGTCATCGGCGAGGGGCTCACGACGGGCGCGAGCGCGAGCAGCACCACGGCCGCGATGCCGATGTAGACGAACGTGAACGACACCGCCGAGACGCCCGTGCCGGTGAGGAAGCGCCGCATGTACGACAGGCTGAACCCGTAGCAGGCGGTCGCCCCGAGCATCGCGAGCTGCGGCACGAGGTCGCCGCCGAGCTCGATGCCGCGCCACGGCCCGATGATGACGATCACCCCGACGATGCCGATCGCGATGCCGATGACCTGCGCGCGCGTGAGCCGCTCGACCCGCAGCACGAGGGCGGCGATGATCGCCGTCATGATCGGCGTCGTCGCGTTGTAGACGCTCGCGAGCCCCGAGGCGACGTACTGCTGCGCCCACGCGAACAGCAGGTACGGCAGCACGCAGAACGTCACGCCGACGACGGCGAGGTGCCCGTAGATGGGCCCCCAGGCGGGCAGTCGGTCGCGGGTGACGAGGACGATGAGCCCGAGCGTGAGCGCTCCGAGCAGAGCCCGGCCGGCGGCGACCTGCACCGGCGTCATGCCGGTGAGCGCGATCGCGATGAACAGGAAGCTCGCGCCCCACACGAGCCCGCTGAGCGCGAACTGCGTCGCGACCCAGCCCTCGCGGGGCGCGGCGGATGCCCGCGGCGCGTCGGTCGTGTCGGTCACGCCCCGACGCTAGCGCCTCGCCACGACGCCGGCTGCCGCTCGCGAGCGCGACGGCCGAAAGCCGCCGCCGCTACGCCTGCGGCGCCCCCGGCTCGGTCGAGATCGTGCCCGTCGAGGCGATCTGCTCGTGGTGGTGGATCACCTCGGCGACGATGAAGCTCAGGAACTTCTCCGCGAACGCGGGGTCGAGCTCGGCCTCCTCGGCGAGGGCCCGCAGCCGCGCGATCTGGATGCGCTCGCGGTCAGGGTCGGAGGCGGGCAGGCCGACGGCGGCCTTGAGGCGTCCGACGGTCTGCGTGCACTTGAACCGCTCGGCGAGCAGGTGCACGAGCGCCGCGTCGATGTTGTCGATGCTCTTGCGCAGCGAGCCGAGCTCGCCGAGGGCCGCGTCGTCCATGCTCCGAGCGTATCCCGCGCGGGGCTCGGCGACGCCCCGTCCGAGGCGGCGCTCCGTCGGGGGCCTCAGTCCTCGGCGATCTCGGTCTCGGCGCGCTGCGCCCAGACGTCGAGCTCCTCGCGCTCGATCGCGCGGATCGCCTCGTCGACCTCCGCCGGCGTCACGAGCCCGTCGGCGACGGCCCGTTCGACGTCGCCCTCGCTCAGCAGCACCGCGGCCAGCAGGACGCCGCGCGCGCTCAGGTCGCTCGGCAGCTCGCGCACGAGCGTCGGGTGCGGGCTCGGAGCGGCCTCGGCCTCACCCGCGCAGCCCGCGAGCGCGATCGCGGCGAGCAGCGCCATCGATGCGGCGAGGGATGCCCTCGCCCGCATCACTTCCCGCCGGGCTTGCCGGCGTGGTCGGGCTTGCCGCCCCCGCCGCCGTTGCCCGAGCCACCGACCTTGTCCGGCTTGCCGGGCTTCTCCGGCTTCCCGGGCTTGCCGGGCTTGCCGGCGCTGCCGGTGTCGGACGGCGACTCGGCGTCCGCGTCGGTCGACTCCTCGTCGGCGCCGAGCTTCGTCATGGCGCGCTCGAGGCGGGCGGCGTCGCGGTCCGCGACGCGCGCCTGCGTGCGGTCGAGCTTGTCGATCGCCTTCGAGAGACGTCGGTCGAGCTCCTCCTGCGCGGCGGCGCGGTCCTCCTCGGGGAGGGCGGCGATGGCCGCGCTCTGCGACTCGAGGAACTCCACGAGCGTCTCGGCGAACGCGACCTGCAGGCGCCCGGAGAACGCGACGGCGCAGTCGCCCTTGCCGCCCTCGGCCTCGGCGCGGCAGGCGTCGAACTCGGTCTTGACCTCGGCGAAGGCCGTGCGCCAGAGCTCGGCGCGCTCGTTCCAGGCGAGGAAGGACTCCTCGAGCTCCTCATCGGTCGACTCGGCGTCGCCGCCCTCGGCCTCGTCGCCCTCGGCGTCGTCGCCGTCCGTGACTCCGTCGTCCTCGAGGGCGTCATCGAGCGCGTCATCCTCGACCAGGTCGTCGACGAGCTCCTCGCTCGCCTGCACTCCGAGCGATGAGAGCGCCGTCTCGACGGTCGTACGGACGTCCGACGCGTACGCCGCCGTCCCGATCCCTCCGATGACGAGCACGGCCGCGGCGGTGCCGGCGGCGAGCGCAGTGAGTCCCCGATTCCCCATGGCCGCATGGTACGCCTCGCGGCGAGGCGCTCGCGTTCCCGCGAACGGGGGTCACCGTACCTGCGGATCCCGGCTCCGGCAACGGGGTGGGGGCGACGGATGCTCGGGGTTACGGTTCCGCGCATGACTGATCACGCCGCATCCCCCGACCCGTCGACCGCGTCGACCCTCATCGAGCGCATCGCGCTCAGCCACCCCCGTTCCGGCGCGGAGGGCCGCGCGTACGCCGAGGCGCTGCAGGCTCTCGCCGACTGCGCGACCGCGTGCACGGTGTGCGCCGACGCGTGCCTGAGCGAGGAGGACCCGACCGCGATGCTCGAGTGCGTGCGCGTCGACCTGCTGTGCGCCGCGATCTGCGCGGCCACGACGCAGGCCGTGGCCGGCGCGCCCGAGGAGCACTCGTCGATCATGCGCGCCCAGCTGCGGGCGTGCATCGAGGCCTGCCGCTCGTGCGCCGAGGAGTGCGAGCAGCACGCCGGCCACCACGAGCACTGCACGCTGTGCGCCGAGGCGTGCCGCCGCTGCGAGAAGGCCTGCGAGGCGCTGCTCGCCGTCATCGGCCGCTGACGCGGCGACGAGGCATCTCGCCCTCACGACGAGCGGCGCGGACCCCGACAGCTCGGGAGTCCGCGCCGCTCGCGCCGGGGAGCCGGTGTCAGTGAGCGTTCTCGAGCTCGCGGGCTCCGCGGCCGTCGGCGGGGACGTCGACATCGCGCAGCGCCAGGGCGGCCGCGCTCAGCACGCCGTCCTGCTCGATGAGCTCGCACGGGCGCAGGGCGCTCTCGGCGTGCATCCACGCGTCGAGGGTGTGGGCGGCGGCCAGGTGGTCGACGAGTCGACGCGCGTCGCGGGCGAACCGACGGGCGTCGGTGCGCACGGGGGCGGCGGCGTCGTCCACTGCCAGCTCGACGCCGAGGCGCCCGGCCGCGGCGACGATGCAGCCCGCGAGCGGAGGCAGCTGGGCGGCGACCGCGGAGCGCCCGCGCAGGGCCGTGGCGGCGAGCATCGTCGCCGTCGTGCGCGCCGTGATCACCCGGACGTCGACGGCGTCGACGTAGTGCCCGGGCGAGCAGTCGAGCCCCGCGCCCTCGAGGGCGGTGGCGAGCTCGGGCATCGACTCGCACGTCGCCGAGACGGCGGCGATGGCGAGGAACTCGTCGAGCTCGGCGGTCGTCGCCTCTGCGGCGAGGAAGGCGGCGAGGCGGTCGGTGCCGTCGGCCACGATCGGCGCGCGCGACAACCGGTCGCGCAGGGCCTCCTCGAGCGCCGACTCGAGAGTCCGGCGCACGTCGGCGAGGATGCCGTCGTCGGCCCAGCGCGGGTCGACGCCGACGATGCCGCCGTCGCCGAGCGCGTGGAGGAAGAGGAGCGCGAGCTGCAGGTCGTCGTCGGTCAGGATGTCGCGGCTGTTGATGACGGCGCGCTCGACCTGAGCATCCAACGACGAGACGATCGGGGGAAGGTCGATCGGGCCGGTGACGACGGCGACGACCGCGGCGCTCACGGGGCCGCGAGGAGTGGGGATGGCCATGGGGGCGCGCGTCGAGCGCGCGGCGGGGGCGATGCGGGTGGTCATAGTAGCGACGGTAGGTGCGCGCAAGAATGGCGAACAGGGGATTGACAGGCGTGCGACGCTTCGATGAGGTCGGGTGTGCGCGCGGAGCAGTCGACCTCCGCGCCCCCGATCGGAAGGACCCCTGGATGACCGAGCCCGCCCGTGCGGAGCCCACCGTCTCGGTCGTGATCCCGGTGCGCGACGACGCCGGCTACCTCGAGCGGTGCCTGCGCGCTCTCGCGGTGCAGACGTCTCCGCCGCTCGAGATCGTGGTCGTCGACAACGGCAGCACCGATGAGAGCGCGGCCGTCGCTCGGCGTCACGGGGCTCGCGTCGTCGAGCAGCTCCAGGTGGGCATCCCCATCGCGAGCGCGACCGGGTACGACGCCGCGGTCGGCGACATCATCGCGCGCCTCGATTCCGACAGTCGGCCCGGGCCCGAGTGGGTCGCCACGGTGCAGCGGCTGTTCGCCGAGCATCCGGAGGCGGACGCGCTCACCGGCAGCGGTCTGCTCGAGACGGACGAGGGCGAGTCGCAGCCCGTGCGGTCGCGCCTCTACCTCGGGCCGTACTTCGTGCTCGTGCGCTGGGCGCTCGCGAACCTGCCCGTGTTCGGGTCGGCGATGGCGCTGCGGCGCTCGGTGTGGGAGCGCGTCGGCGACGAGGTCTGCCGGCACGACGCCGACGTGCACGACGACATGGATCTCAGCGTGCACCTCGGCCCGGACGCGATCGTGCTCTTCGACGACCGGCTCACGCTCCCCGTCTCGGCGCGCCCGCTCGAGCACGTGCCGTCGATGCTGCGCCGCGGCTGGCGCGGCATGTACACGCTCGCGCGGCACTGGCCGCAGGAGCACCCGCTCGGGCGGCACGTGCGCCGCCTGCGCGCTCAGCGCTCGGTGCGGCGGCGCGCGGCCCTGAGTGCGGCGTCGCGCGTCGCCTGAGTCGCGACCGGCTCAGTCGAGCAGGTCGTGCCGCGCGATGATCGCATCGCGGCCGGGGCCCACTCCGATCGCGGAGATGCGCGCGCCGCTCATCGCCTCGATCGCGAGCACGTAGTCCTGCGCGTTCTTCGGGAGGTCCTCGAACGTGCGCGCGCCCGAGATGTCCTCCGACCAGCCGGGGAACTCCTCGTAGATCGGCGTCGCGTGGTGGAAGTCGCTCTGCGACACCGGCACTTCGTCGACCCGCACGCCGTCGACGTCGTAGGCGACGCAGACCGGGATCGTCTCGAGGCCGGTGAGCACGTCGAGCTTCGTCATCACGTAGTCGGTCACGCCGTTGATGCGCGCCGAGTAGCGGGCGATCGGGGCGTCGTACCAGCCGCAGCGGCGCGGGCGGCCCGTCGTCGTGCCGAACTCGTGGCCGTTGGCGCGGAGGAACTCGCCCCACTCGTCGAACAGCTCGGTCGGGAACGGGCCGGCGCCGACGCGGGTCGTGTACGCCTTGACGATTCCGATGACGCGGTCGATGCGGTTGGGCGCGATGCCTGAGCCTGTCGCGGCGCCGCCGCTCGTCGCGCTCGAGGACGTGACGAAGGGGTAGGTGCCGTGATCGACGTCGAGCATCGTGGCCTGACCGCCCTCGAAGAGCACGGTCTCGCCGCGCTCGAGCGCCTGGTGCAGCTCGAGAGCCGTATCGACGACCATGGGTCGCAGCCGGTCGGCGTACGACAGCAGGTCGCTGACGATCTCGTCGACCGTGATCGCGCGGCGGTTGTAGACCTTCACGAGCAGGTGGTTCTTCTGGTCGAGCGCGCCCTCGACCTTCTGCCGCAGGATGTTCTCGTCGAAGAGATCCTGCATGCGGATTCCCACGCGGTTGATCTTGTCGGCGTACGTCGGGCCGATGCCGCGGCCGGTCGTACCGATCTGGCGCTTGCCGAGGAAGCGCTCGGTGACCTTGTCGAGCGTGCGGTGGTAGTGCGTGATCACGTGCGCGTTGGCGCTGATGCGCAGCTTCGACACGTCGACGCCGCGCGCGCTGAGCGCCTCGAGCTCCTCGAAGAGCACCTCGATGTCGATGACGACGCCGTTGGAGATGACGGGCGTCACGCCCGGGGTGAGAATGCCGCTCGGCAGCAGGTGCAGGGCGTACTTCTCGTCGCCGATGACGACCGTGTGCCCGGCGTTGTTGCCGCCGTTGAACTTGACGACGTAGTCGATGCGGCCGGCGAGGAGGTCGGTCGCCTTGCCCTTGCCCTCGTCGCCCCACTGGGCGCCGATGATGACGGCGGCTGGCATAGGGGGTCCCTTCGGATCGGAATGGGATTGCACCCCAGCCTATCGGGGTGCCGCGCGGCTCAGCCGAGCCACTGGCCGCGCGCGGGCGCGCGGTCCGCCGCCGCGAGGGTGCCGGGCGCGATCGCGAGGCGAGCCTCGACGGCGGCGAAGACGATCTCATCGGCGGCCGCGGCATCCACCATGCCCATCGCGTGGTGCTGCACGGCCATGCCGTCGGCGAGCGCCGTGAGCATGCGCGAGTCGGCGTCGACGTCGAGGCTGGATGCGGCTCCCGCGGCGACCGCGCGCCGGATCACGTCGGCGAGGATCCGCTCGCAATCGCTGTGGTGACGCAGCACGGCGGCGGCGAGGGCGGGGTTGCGCGGGGCCTCGCTCCACGCGTCGATCCAGACGAGGTAGTGGTCCTCCGGGGTCGTGGAGAACCACGCGGCGAGCGCGGCGATCGGGTCGAGGCCCGCGAGCATGGCCTCGTCGCTCGCGAGCTCGGCGGTCACGGCGTGGTCGAAGGCCGCCGCGACGAGCTCGTCCCGGCTGGCGAAGTAGTGGCGGATCAGGCCGTGCACGATGCCGACCTCGGCCGCGACGTCGCGCAGCGTCACGCTCGCGAAGCCCTTGCGCGCGACCAGTCGCAGGGTCGCGCCGATGATCTGCTCGCGACGCTCCTCGGAGCTCTTCCGTTCGGCCACGGCTCGAGCATAGGCGCTCGTTGTCCGCGCGGATAAGGCGTGCTAGCGTTGTTGTCCAGTTGGACAATTTTGGAGCGGGAGAATGACGACCATGGAGCGGGCGATGACCGGAGCGAGCGCGGGCGATGATGCCGGCGGCGCACCCGACCGTCGCGCACGGCGCCTCGTGCCGAGCGTCGTCGCCGCGATGGTGCTGCTGTCGTCGGCCTCGTTCGTGATCTTCCCGCTCATCCCGTCGCTGCAGGGCTCGCTCGGAGTGAGCACCGCCGAGGTCGGCTACCTCGCCGCCGCCGGGTTCGCCGCCGCGCTCATCGCCGAGCTGCTCGTCGCGCCCGCCGCCGACCGCGGCCACGCGCGCCTCATGGCCGTCATCGGCGTGGCTCTCGTCGCTGGGTCGCTCGGGCTCAGCGCCGCCGCCACCGAGGGCTGGCAGCTCATCGTCGGCCGCGCGGTCGGCGGCTTCGGGTTCGGCATCTTCGTCATCGCCGCGAGCGCCCTCATCGTCCGCCACGACCACCGGCGCAGCGGCGAGCTGCTCGGCCGCCTCGGGGCCGCCGAGCTCGCGGGCATCGCCGTCGGGCCGCTCGCCTCGGGGCTCGCGCTGACCTTAGCCGGGCCGTCGGCGATCCTCGCCGTATCGGCCGTCGTCGTGCTCGTCGCCCTCGTGCCGGTGCTGGTCGGGTTCCGCGAGGCGAGCGCCTCGACGGCCGGGGGCCGCGTGCGCGGCGGCCACGGGCATCCGCGCACGGGGACCGGCGCCGGCGGCGACGCGACCCGCGGCGCTGACGTCGGCGACGAGCCGCACCCGCGCACCGGAGGCATCGCCGCGGGCGTGCTGGGCTTCGACGGCACCGACGCCGACCGCTCGCTGCGGTTCGGGTCGAGCGCTCCGAGGACGAGCCTCGACCTGCTGCGCTCGCCGCGCATCGTCGGCATCGTGCTGCTCTACGCGGCCGTCATGGTGCCCACCGGATCCTACGACGGCGTGTGGCCTCGCTTCATGGCCGACATCGGCGCCGACCCAGTGCTCACCGCGCTCAGCTACGCGCTCTTCGCCGTGCCCTACGTGCTCGTCGCCGGGTGGGCCGGGCGCCTCGCCGACCGCCGCGGCGGCGTCTCGGCGTACGCGCGCGGCATGCTCATCCTGCTGCCGATCGTCACGCTCTACGGTTTCGTCGCGAACCCGTTCATCGCGACCGGCATGGGCTTCGTCGAGTCGACGGGTCAGGCGCTCGCCTTCATCGGAGCGGCCGCCGCCATGGCGCACGCGGTCGACCCGGCCCGTGCGGGCTCGGCGCAGGGACTGCTGCGCGGCATCGGCCTCGGAGCGGCGACGATCGCGGCCGCCGTCTCGGGCCTCGCCTACGAGAGCGGCGGAGCCCTGCTGCTCTTCGGCGGCACCGCGGTCGCCGTGGCGGTCATCGCCGCGGTCGGGCTGCTGCTCGCGCGCACGCGTCGCGCCCGCTGAGCCGCGGCGGTGGCTGCGCACTACGCGCCGTCGCGCCCGCTGAGCAGCGGCGGTCGCTGAGCGGCGGCGCCTCTCGGCCGGCAGCGACCCCTGAGCCGGGCCCTGCGCGCCGGGCGGACATGCGCAACTCAGGAACGTCGCCCCTGGCCACCGACCGCGGCTCTCGTGCGGCCTGCGAATCCGCGCACGGCCACCGGCGTGCCGCATCGGCTTCCTGAGTTGCGCACACCCGCCTCCCGGGATCGCCGCGCGGGTCCTCCAGGGCTGCCGGCAGCAGGAACCAGGCGGCAGAGGATGCTCGGCGCACGCTCGGCGACGCCCCGCAGAATGGCGGGCATGGGCCGACAGCGCCAGCCGCGCAGCTCCGAGCGCGAGCGCGGCACCTCCCTCCAGCCGAGCACCTCAGCCGCCGAGCGCGCCGACAAGGCGTGCCGCTCGTGCGGGCGCCGCATGGAGTGGCGCGCCGCGTGGGCGAGGAACTGGGACGACGTGGCCTACTGCAGCGACGCCTGCCGGGCCAGGAAGGTGCGGCCGGTCGATCGCGCGCTCGAGGAGACCATCCGCCGCCTGCTGGGCGAGCGCGCCGCGACCGCGACGATCTGCCCGAGCGAGGCGGCGCGAGCGGTCGCCGCCGCGCAGGGTGACGCGAGCGACGACGCGTGGCGCGCGCTGATGGAGCCCGCGCGCCGCGCCGCTCGACGCCTCGTCGCGGCGGGCGAGGTCGAGATCACGCAGGGCGGCCGGGTCGTCGACCCGTCGACGGCGAAGGGCCCGATCCGCGTGCGCCGCGCCCGCTGAGGGAGCGCGCTCAGGGCGTGGCGACGTTCCCGAGCACTCCAGCCTGGAGCAGCACCACGAAGGCGATGACCACCACCGCGACGACGGCGATCAGGACGACGGGGCGCACCGCGCCCTACCGGATCCGCGTCTGCTGGTGCGCCGCCACCCGCCAGCGGCCCTCGACGTACGTGTAGGTCGTCGCCATCCGCCGCTCGAGCACCTGGCTGGCGCGGTGCGCGATCACCCGGTACACGAGCACCGCGGCGCGCTCGCCGAGGCGGACGATGCGGTGCTCGCTCATCGTGTACGAATCCCACGTCTGCCCCTCGAGGGCGGCGATCGCGGCGTCGCGCTCGATGATGCCGTCCTCGACGATGAGCACGCCGTCGGGGGTCATCGCGTGGTGGTAGAAGGTTCCGCCGTCACCGCGGCAGACCGCATCCCACCCCTCGTGCTCCTGGTGGATGAGCTGGGCGGGNCCCGCCGCGTGCACCCGCACCCACTCGTGCATGACGACCGCGGCGGCGGCGCTCGCGTTGATCGACCGCGTCGACCCGAACTGCCGGATCTCGACGACCCTGTCGGCCGCGGCGAGCGCCTCGTCCGAGAGGCCGGGGCCCTCCTGCCCGAACAGCAGCAGGCATTCGCGCGGCAGGGGCGCGGCATCCACCGGCACCGAACCGGCCACATTGTCGACCGCGACGATCGGCAGAGAGGATGCCCGGGCGAACGCCACGAGGTCGGCGATCGTCCCGTGGTGGGTCACGTGCTGGTAGCGGTCGGTGACCATCGCGCCCCGCTTGTTCCAGCGCCGGCGGCCGACGATGTGCACCTCCGCGGCGAGGAACGCGTTGGCGCTCCGCACGATCGAGCCGATGTTCATGTCGTGCTGCCAGTTCTCGATCGCGACGTGGAACGGGTGCCGGCGGGCGTCGAGGTCGGCGACGATCGCCTCCATGCTCCAGTAGCGGTAGCGGTCGATGACGTTGCGGGTGTCGCCGTCGCGCAGCAGCTCGGGGTCGAACTCGGGGCCGGTCGGCCACGGCTCGGGGTGCGGGCCGACGCCGTGCGTCGTGCGCTCGGGGTGCGGCTCGGGGTCGGTCACGGCTCCAGGCTAGAGCGCGGTACGGCGCCCGCCTGCTGTTAACCTCGCCCCATGCCGAGCCCGCAGCCGACCCCGCTGTGGGCCCCCGATTCCCCCGACCTCCTCATCCACGCCGACAACCTCACCGCGATGCGACGGATGCCCGACTCGAGCATGCGCATGGCCTACCTCGACCCGCCCTTCAACACGGGCCGCGCGCAGCTGCGCCGCACGACGAGCCACAGCCGCGCATCCGCCGCCGATGACGAGAGCACGCCCACCCCGACCGCCTGGCAGGGCTTCGGCGGCGAGTCCTACATCCGCACCGTCGAGGCGCTCTCGAGCTACGACGACCGCTTCGCCGACTACTGGGCCTTCCTCGCACCCCGACTGCAGGAGTCCCACCGCCTGCTCGACGACCGCGGAACCCTCTACCTGCACCTCGACTACCGCGAGGCGCACTACGCGAAGGTCGCGCTCGACGCCCTGTTCGGCCGCGACTGCTTCCTCAACGAGATCATCTGGGCCTACGACTACGGGGCGAAGAGCCGCAGCCGATGGCCGACGAAGCACGACACGATCCTCGTCTACGTGAAGGACCCGGAGCGGTACCTCTTCGACTCGACCGAGGTCGACCGCGAGCCGTACATGGCTCCGGGGCTCGTGACGCCCGAGAAGGCCGCGCGCGGCAAGCTGCCGACCGACGTCTGGTGGCACACGATCGTCGGCACGACGAGCCGCGAGAAGACCGGCTACCCGACGCAGAAGCCCGTCGGCATCCTGCGCCGCATGATCCAGGCGTCGACCGCGCCGGGCGACTGGGTGCTCGACCCCTTCGCCGGCAGCGGCACGACCGCGGCCGCCGCGCGCGCCCTCGGGCGCCGCAGCGTCAGCATCGATTCGGGCGCGGATGCCGTGGCCGTGATCGAGCGCCGCCTCGCGCTCACGGCGACGCGCCTCTGAATCGCGGCCGGGGCATCCGCCCCCTGACGGGGTCACCCCCGCTGACTAGGCTTGAGCGCATGCGAGACCGACGAGAGATCGAGTGCTGGCTCACCGACATGGACGGCGTGCTCGTCCACGAGAACACCGCGCTGCCGGGGGCCGCGGCGCTCATCCAGCAGTGGCGCGACGCCGGCACCCCCTTCCTGGTGCTCACGAACAACTCGATCTTCACCCCGCGCGACCTCGCGGCCCGCCTGCGCGCGAGCGGCATCGACGTGCCGGAGGAGGCGATCTGGACGAGCGCTCTCGCCACGGCCGACTTCTGCAAGAGCCAGATGCCCGGCGGCAGCGCGTTCGTCATCGGCGAGGCCGGCATCACGACGGCCCTTCACGAGGCGGGCTTCATCATGACCGAGACGAACCCCGACTACGTCGTCGTCGGCGAGACCCGCAACTACTCGTTCGAGGCGATCACGAAGGCGATCCGCCTCATCAACGGCGGCGCGCGCTTCATCGCCACGAACCCCGACGCGACCGGCCCGAGCGCCGACGGCCCGCTGCCGGCGACGGGCGCGATCTCGGCGCTCATCACGAAGGCGACGGGCCGCACCCCCTACGTGGTCGGCAAGCCGAACCCGATGATGTTCCGCTCGGCGATGAACCGCATCGGCGCCCACAGCGAGAACACGGGCATGATCGGCGACCGCATGGACACCGACATCATCGCCGGCATCGAGGCGGGCCTGCACACGGTGCTCGTCATGACCGGCATCGCCGACGAGCGCGAGATCGCGCGGTACCCGTTCCGACCGAGCGAGATCCTCGAGGGCGTGCACGAGCTCGTGAACCCCGAGCCGGTCGAGGCCGAGCTGTAGCCGGTCGCTCTCGCCGGTCGGCTGCACGCGCCCGGCTCAGCCGGTCGGCGCGACCGACCCGGTGATCGACTCGCCGGAGGAGCGCGTGACGAAGCAGAAGTAGTCGCGCTCCCCGGCCTCCCACGCCTCGGCCGAGACCGGGTAGGCGGCCTGCACCTGCAGGTCGGCGTACGCGCCCGCGGTCGCGAGGTCGAGGCCTGTCGGCGCTCCGCAGATGACGGGGACCTGCGACGCGATCGCCTCCTCTCCCGGGTACGCGGCGGCGGCGTCGGTCGACAGCGGCCCGCGGTAGGTCAGCTGCGCGGGGTGCGGCTCGGCGCAGTCGATGACCGTGAACTCGAGCTGCCACGGGTCGACGTACTCGGCGAGGCACTCGCCGCCGAAGAGCGCCGTCCACTCGTGCACGCCCGGCGCGGCGGGCGCCGTGGGTCGCGCGACGGGCGTCGGCGTCGGGGTCGGCGTGGGGGTGGGCGTGACGACGGTCGGCTCGGGGGTCGGCTCGGCGGCGGGCGCGGCCCCCCATTCGGCGATGCGCGTGCCGAGCAGGAAGAGCCCGATGAGCGCGAGCACGGCCGCGAGCGCCCCCGCGACGATGACGAGGATGCCCGGCCGGCGCGGCGCTTCGGCGCGCGCCCGCGCGCGGCGGCTCTCGATCGCGGCTCCGGCCTCCGCGGCGAGCGCCTGCGTGCGCGGGTCGGGCTCATCGGCGACGGCGAGCGCCTCCGTCGGCACGTCGACAGCGTCGATCGCCTCGGTCGGCACGTCGACGGAGTCGAGCGCCTGCGTCTCGAGGTCGTCGTCGCGCGCGCCCATGGCGGGTGGGGCCTACGCCAGCCCGAGGTCGGCGAGCCCGATCGCGGCGCGGTACTCGTAGCCCGCATCCTCGATGATCTGCTGCGCGCCGGTCGCGCGGTCGACGACGACCGCGACGGCGACGACGATCGCGCCGACCTTCTCCAGAGCGCGAGCGGCGGTGAGCGGCGAGCCCCCCGTCGTGGAGGTGTCCTCCAGCACGATCACGCGCTTGCCCTCGAGGTCGGGGCCCTCGACCTGCTTGCCGCGCCCGTGGTCCTTGGGCTCCTTGCGCACGACGAAGGCGTCGTAAGTCCTCCCGAGAGCGGCGCCCTGGTGCAGCACGGCCGAGGCGATCGGGTCGGCGCCCATCGTGAGCCCGCCGACGGCGGCGATGTCGGGGATGTCCGCGATGAGGTCGACCATGACGCGGCCGATGAGCGGGGCGACGCGGTGGTCGAGGCTGACCTTGCGCAGGTCGATGTAGTAGCTGGCCTTCTTGCCGCTCGTGAGCGTGAAGTCGCCGTGGAAGACGGCCTCGTCGCGGATGTACTGGATGAGCTGCTCGCGCGCGTCGGTCACGCCCGCCAGCCTACCGAGCGCATCCGATCGACCGTGGCCGAGCATCCGCCCCGGCCGGTCAGCGACGCCGAATACGCTTGCCCCATGCGCATCGCCACCTGGAACGTCAACTCGATCCGCACCCGTCACGGCCGCGTCGTCGACTGGCTCGTGAACGCCGACATCGACGTGCTGGCGATGCAGGAGATCAAGTGCAAGGACGAGCAGTTCCCGCGCGATGGCTTCGAGGCCGCCGGCTACGAGGTGGTGACGTGGGGCCTCAACCAGTGGAACGGCGTCGCGATCGCGAGCCGCCTGCCGATCACCGACGTCGAGGTCGGCTTCCGCGGGCAGCCCGGCTTCGCGAAGGGCCATGAGGGGCCGGATGCCCCGCTCGAGGCCCGAGCGCTCGGCGCGACGATCGACGGGGTCCGCGTCTGGAGCCTCTACGTTCCCAACGGCCGCGGCCTCGACGACCCGCACTACGACTACAAGCTGCGCTGGCTCGCCGCGCTCGCCGACGACGCGCAGGCGTGGATGGCGGCGAACCCCGGCGCGCCGATGGCGCTCACGGGCGACTTCAACGTCGCGCCGACGGACGCCGACATGGGTGACCCGAGCTTCGTCCCGGGCGTCTCGACCCACATCTCGCCGCGCGAGCGCGAGGCCTTCGCCCACTTCGAGGCGATCGGGCTCACCGACGTCGTGCGGCCCATCCAGCCGGAGGGCTTCACCTTCTGGGACTACAAGCAGCTGCGGTTCCCGCGGAACGAGGGAATGCGCATCGACTTCATCCTCGGCACCCCGGACTTCGCCGATCGGGTGGTGGATGCCCGGATCGAGCGCGAGCAGCGCAAGGGCGACGCCCCGAGCGATCATGTCCCCGTGCTCGTCGAGCTCGCGAGCGACGAGGACGACGACGACCGCCCGATGATCTTCTGACAGGGGCGCGGAGTCGCACGAAGCGGCCCCGGTAGGCTCGGGCCCCATGGGAATCGACGACTGGGCCATCGCCATCATGGAGTCGCTCGGCGTCGTCGGCGCCGGGCTCCTCGTGGCGATCGAGAGCCTGTTCCCGCCGATCCCGAGCGAGATCATCCTTCCGCTCGCGGGCTTCACCGCCAGCCGCGGGTCGTTCTCGCTCGTCGGCGCGATCATCGCCACGACGGCCGGCTCGCTCATCGGCGCCCTGGGCCTCTACTACCTGGGGCGGTTCGTGGGCGTCGCTCGCCTGCGGCGCTGGGCCGACAAGGTGCCGCTCATGAGCGCGGACGACGTCGACAAGTCGATGATCTGGTTCGGAAAGCACGACAAGGTCGCCGTGCTCACCGGGCGCTTCGTGCCGATCGTCCGCAGCCTCGTGTCGATCCCTGCCGGGGTCGAGCGCATGCACCTCGGGCTCTTCCTGCTGCTGACCCTCATCGGCTCGGGCATCTGGAACTCGCTCTTCATCATCCTGGGCTTCGTCCTCGGCGAGAACTGGACGGTCGTCGAGGCGTTCATGGCGCAGTACTCCCGCCTCATCCTCGTGATCGCGGTGCTCGCGCTCGCGGTCGTCATCGTGCTGCGCATCCGTCGCCAGCGCCGCGCGCACCAGGCCGGCGACCCCTCAGCCGACATCTGACGCCGCGCCCCCGTCAGCGCGGGGCGAGCAGCGCCGCGACGACGACGAGCGCGGGCACGGAGAGCGCCGTCGTGATGAGCACGGCGTCGCGCGCCACGACCGTCGCCCGGTCGAAGCGCTGCGCGTACTGGAATACGTTCTGACCGGCCGGGAGGGCCGCGAGGGTCACGACGGTGAAGAGGTCGGCTCCGTCGAGCCGGAGGACGAACGCGCCGATCAGCCAGGCGGCGATGGGCATCACGACGATCTTGAGAGTCGTCGCGAGGAGGACGTCCCTCCGGCCCGTCCCCGCGGCGAGGATGCGCTCGCCCGTCAGCGAGAGGCCGAGCACGAAGAGCACGACGGGCACGGCCGCCCCTCCCAGGAGCCGGAAGGGCTCCATGACGGGGCCGGGCAGCTCGACATCCGTCACGGCGAGAAGCAGTCCGAGCGCCGAGCCGATGATGAGCGGGTTGCGCACGGGCTGCGTCAGGATCCGCCCGACGGACACGCGCCCGCTCGTCGAGACGTCGAGGATCGTCAGCGCGATCGGGGCGATGACGATGAGCTGCAGCAGGATGACCGGCGCCGACAGCGAGGGATCCCCCAGTACGTACGCCGCGAGCGGCAGACCGATGTTGTTGGCGTTGGTGTAGCTCGACGCGAGCGCGCCGATCGTGGATTCCGCCGCCCCTCGCCGCCAGACCAGCCGCGCCACGAGCGCGAACCCCAGCAGGCAGATCGCCGCGGCCGCGGCCGAGACGATCAGGAGCCGCGAGAACAGCTGCTCGACGTCGGCGTCGGCGAGCACGGTGAACAGCAGCGCGGGAGTGAACACGAAGAACGCCGCCCGCCCCAGAACGGTCGCCGCGTCGGGGCCGAGCACGCCGAGGCGCCCGGTGAGCCAGCCGACAGCCACGATCGCCCCGATGATCGCGAACCCCGTGAGCACTCCGACCATGCATCCAGTCTCCCGGATGCCCGACGAGCGCCCGCGCGCGCGCGATCCGCGCCGTCCACCGTCTCCATTCGCAACCATGCTGCTTCCGATGGCCGCCCCGTGACGTTTTCGTGCGCCGGGCGCAATCAAAACCGAAGGAATTCCGCATACGCTCGAAGGGCATCCCGCCCCGCTTCCCGGCGACTCTCCAGGGTGCCCCCGCGACCGACCGAAGGAGGACTCATGACCGACACCGCACGCACCGTCGCGCCCGTCATCGGAGAGCCCGAGGTCGTCGAGGACGCCCGACCCGCGACCGCCGTGATCGACGGGCCCGCCCCCATCGCCGCCGAGATCGTCGCCGACCCGCAGTGGGCGGCTCTCAAGGCCGCCGCCGAGGCGATCCGCCCGCACCAGGTGAAGGACGGCTCGATCCCCGACGAGTCGGTGCACGCCGAGGCGGCCCACCACGTCGGCGTCATCGTCGAGTCGCTGCGGCACTTCGCCCCGCGCATCCCGTACGACACCGACTACCTCCTCGCGGCCGCCCGCGACTTCGAGGCCTGGCGCGACGGCGGCTTCGCGGTTCCCGACTTCTACGACGCGCTCGACGCGTTCCGGCCGGCCGATCAGCGCCGCGACGGCGTCGCGCACCTCGTGGTCTTCCCGATGTACACGCAGAACGGCTCGACCGACCGCCTCGTCGAGGCCGTCGTGTTCGAGGTCATCTGGCCCGACTTCATCGCCGAGCTCGAGGCCGGCGAGTACGGCAACGCGCTGTACCTCGGCCTGCGTTTCGCCGACTTCACCCCCGGCTACGACACGAACTCGGCCGTGCTCTTCCCCGAGTCGGTCGCCGTCACGCCGCGCGTGCCGGCCGGAGCCCCCGAGGGCACGCCCGCGCAGCTTCCGGTCTTCACGTGGGGCGCGATCTTCGCTGACCGCGAGGCCGCGCGCTACCGCCGCGTCGTCCGCGCCGCCGCCGAGATCACGAAGCTCGACCTGCCCGAGGGCGCGAGGCGCATGCTCGACGACCAGGAGCTCACCGAGCGCACCTTCGTGATGTGGGACATGATCCACGACCGCGCCCACATGCGCGGCGACCTGCCCTTCGACCCGTTCATGATCAAGCAGCGCATGCCGTTCTTCCTCTACACGCTCGAGGAGCTGCGCTGCGACCTCACCGCCTTCCGCGAGGCCGTGCGCCTGCGGCGCGACGATGCGACGGATGCCGTCACGCGCGAGCACGCCCAGCTGGTGCAGTACGCGGTCATCTTCGATCGAATCTTCCGCTTCTCGATCACGGGCACCCGCACCCGCAACTACGACGGCGTCGGCGGCCAGCTGCTGTTCGCCTGGATGCACCAGAAGGGCGTGCTGCACTGGACGGACACGCAGCTCGCGATCGACTGGGACGCCGTGCCCGACGTCGTCGTCGCCCTGAGCGACGCGATCAACGAGCTCTACTGGTCCTCGATCGNCCCCGCCTCGCAGTGGGCGGCCGGGCTCCCGCGCGCGGTGCTCGAGGGCCCGCTCAAGGGCTGGACCGACCTCGTGATGGACGACGAGTTCCCGCTGTCGATGTTCTTCGAGGCCCTGCAGAAGAAGATGGCCCTCGTCATCGAGTCGACCGCGGGCATCACCGGGGCGACCGACGCCGCCGCGACCGACGCGGCATGAGCGGGGCGGCATGAGCGGGGCGGCTAGCCTCGACGGCATGACCGACCCCGCCGCCGACACCGCCGCCGCCCACGACCGCACGGTCGTCGTCGCCGGAGCGGGCGGCGCCGCGGGCCGCGAGGTCTGCGCCGCGCTCACCGCGGCGGGCGCCTACGTCGTCGCCGTGAGCTCGCGCCCCGACACGATCGAGGAGATCGCGGCCGCCGAGACGCACGCTCTCGATCTCTCCGACGCGGATGCCGTGGCCGAGTGGGCGGCGGCGCTCCGCACCCGGCGCCCCTCCATCGACGGCCTCATCCACCTCGTCGGCGGGTGGCGGGCCGGGGCCTCCGACGCGGACTGGGAGTGGCTCGAGAGGCGCGTGCTGACGACCTTGCGGGTGACCTCGCGCGAGCTGCGCGACGACCTCAGCGCGTCGAGCGCGGGGCGTCTCGCGATCGTGAGCAGCGCATCCGTCGCCGCACCCCGCTGGGGCATGGTGAACTACGTCACCCTCAAGACGGCCGCCGAGACGTGGGTGCAGGCGCTCGCGAACGGCTGGCGCGTGAAGGGCACCCCGACGGCCGCCGTCACGTTCGTCGTCGAGTCGCTCGACGGCGAGGGCGTCGTCGACGCGCTCGCGCAGTCGGTCGCCGCGCTGTGGGACCTCCCGCACGAAAAGCTCAACGGCGTCGTCGCAACGCTCGGCGACGACGCGGCCGTCGAGTAGACGGCCGGGATCCGTCGCGCGACGGATGCCGAGCGGTGCTCGACCCGACTACGGTGCTGACGTGAGCGCCATGGAACTCGACGCCGACGGGCACTGGATGCGCCCGGGCCCCGGTCGCGACGGCATGCGCGCCGACGGCCTGCTCGCGGTCACGATCGCGATCGGGGCCACGTTCGCGATCGTCCTGTACGCCTCGGCCGGCTTCTTCGACGAGCCGCCCGTGCCGTGGCACGCGGCCCTCATGGTGCTCGGGGTGTCGGGCCCGCTCGTCTGGCGGCGCACGCATCCGATCACCGTCACGATCGTGATCTCGCTCGTGTACTTCCTCGGGATCCTCAACGAGGTGCCCGAGGTGCTGTTCAGCAACATCGCGCTCTTCTCGGCGATGTACTCGATCGGCGCGTGGGGGCGCAATCGGCGTGCGGCGCGCATCAGCCGCATCATCATCGTCATCGCGATGTTCATCTGGCTGTTCTGGAGCGTCACGCAGGCCGCGTTCGACACGAGCCTCGTCCCCGAGGACTCGGGTGTCGGGCTCGTCGCGCCGGGCGTCGCGTTCGGCCTCATCACGCTCATCACGAACGTTCTGTACTTCGCGGGGGCGTGGGCGTTCGGCGACCGCGCGTGGGAGGCCGCGCGCGAGCGAGCCGTGCTGCGGGCCCGCACCGACGAGCTCGCCCGCGAGCGAGAACTCACCGCATCGCAGGCCGTCGCCCTCGACCGCGTCCGCATCGCGCGCGAGCTGCACGACGTCGTCGCGCACCACGTCTCGGTCATGGGCATCCAGGCGGGGGCCGCGCGACGCGCGCTCGGCGCGGGCGGCCCCGACGCGGAGGAGCTCGCGACGACCGCCCTCGGTGCGATCGAGCAGTCGGCGCGTGACGCCGTCGACGAGCTGCACCGGCTGGTCTCGACGCTCCGCGGGGCGGACGGACCCGCGGGCGAGCCCGGCGACGGCCCGAGCACGCGCGGCGTCGCCCACCTCGAATCGCTCGCGGAGGACGTCCGGGCGGCGGGCCGCACCGCGCGCTTCCAGTCGATCGGCGAGCCCCGGCACCTCTCGCCGCTCGTCGACACGACCCTCTACCGCGTGGCGCAGGAGGCCGTGACGAACAGCCTCAAGCACGCGGGCGCGAGCGCCACGATCGAGGTGCGGGTGCGGTACTCCGACGACGCGGTCGAGCTCGAGGTCGCCGACACGGGAATCGGCGAGCGCCGCGCCCCGACTGCGCCGAGCCCCACGGGTGCGCCGGGCGGTCTCGGCCAGCTCGGCATGCGCGAGCGGGTGGCGGCCGTCGGCGGCTCGCTCGAGGCCGGCGCGCGCAGCCGCGGCGGCTACCTCGTGCGGGCCCGCGTGCCGCTCGTCGTCGCCGAGGCCGCGCCGTGAGCCCGACGCCACCGGCCGCGATCCGCGTCCTCCTCGTCGACGATCAGGACCTCGTGCGCGCGGGCTTCCGCGTGATCCTCCAGTCCGAACCCGGCATCGAGGTCGTCGGCGAGGCGCGCGACGGTGCCGAGGCGGTCGCGCTCGCGCGCGAGCTGCGGCCCGATGTCATCTGCATGGACGTGCAGATGCCGGGCGTCGACGGCCTCGAGGCGACCCGGCGCATCCGCGCCCTCGAGGCGGATGCCCCGGCGGGGTCGGCGGCGCACCCCGGCGTGCTGGTCCTCACGACGTTCGATCGCGACGACTACCTGTTCGCGGCGCTCGAGGCGGGCGCGAGCGGGTTCCTGCTCAAGACCGCGAGCCCCGAGAAGCTCGTCGAGGCCGTGCAGGTGATCGCCGCGGGCGACGCGCTGCTCGCCGCCGACGTGACGCGGCGGGTCATCGAGCGCGCGGCGGGCGCGGCCGACGGGCTCGCTGTCGAGCGGCCAGCCGACCCGCGGCTCTCCGAGCTCACCGAGCGCGAGACCGAGGTCCTCGGGCTGCTCGCTCGCGGGCTCAGCAATGCCGAGATCGCCGCCGCGCTGTGGCTCGGCGAGGCGACCGTGAAGACCCACGTGTCGAAGATCCTGCTGAAGCTCGAGCTGCGCGACCGCGTGCACGCGGTCGTCTTCGCGTACGAGAACGGCGTCGCCGTCCCCGGCGGCGACGGCTGACCGGCGCTCCCTCCCCCGCGGGGATGACGCGCACCGCCGGCGGACCCGCCTCGCGGCGGATGCCGCGGATCGCTCGACTTCGTAGTGTGAACGACGACGGAAGGGGCATCCATGCTCGAGATCAGAGGCGCGACCAAGCGCTTCGGCGACCGCACCGTGCTCGACGACGTGACCTTCGGCGTCGGCGCCGGCCGACTCACCGGCTTCGTCGGCGGCAACGGCGCCGGCAAGACGACGACCATGCGGATCCTGCTCGGCGTGCTCGATGCCGACGCCGGCGAGGTGCTCGTCGACGGCCGGCCGATCACCGCCGACGACCGCCGCGGCTTCGGCTACATGCCCGAGGAGCGCGGCCTGTACCCGAAGATGCGCGTCCACGAGCAGCTCGTCTACCTCGCCCGGCTGCGCGGCATGCGCAACGCGGATGCGAGCGATGCGGCCGACGACCTCATCGACCGGCTCGAGCTGTCGGAGCGACGCGACGAGCCCATCGAGAAGCTCTCGCTCGGCAATCAGCAGCGCGCTCAGATCGCCGCGGCCCTCGTGCACGATCCCAGCGTCCTCGTGCTCGACGAGCCCTTCTCCGGGCTCGACCCGATGGCGGTCGAGACCGTGCTCGGAGTGCTCGCCGAGCGCGCCGCGCGCGGCGTGCCTGTGCTGTTCTCGAGCCACCAGCTCGACCTCGTCGAGCGGCTGTGCGACGACGTCGTCGTGATCTCCGAGGGGCGCATCCGCGCGGCGGGCACGCGCGACGAGCTGCGCTCTCGCGGCGCCGGCCGGCAGTGGGAGCTTCAGGTCGGCGACGACGCCGGGTGGGTGCGCTCCCTCCCGGAGGTCGCCGTCATCGAGTTCGACGGCGACTACGTGCTGTTCGAGGCCGACCCCGCTGCGGCGCAGTCGGTGCTGCGCCTCGCCTCCGAGCGCGGCGCCGTCGAGCGGTTCGCCCCGCGCCGCCCCACCCTGACCGAGATCTTCCGAGAGGTCGTGCAGTGATGTCGTTCTCCTCCTCCACCGCATCGGGCGCCCGCCGCCCGGGCGACGCGCTCGCCGCACCGAGCCTGCGCGCATCCGTCGCCCTCATCGCCGGTCGCGAGATCACCTCCCGCGTGCGCTCGAAGTGGTTCCTCATCTCCACGGTGATCCTCCTGCTGTTCGTCGTCGCGGGGATCGTGGGCTCGCACCTCTTCTCGTCATCGCTCGGCGACACGAGAGTGGCCGCCGTGGGGGCCGCCGCCGACCTGCTCGAGGACGCGCCCGGCCTCGAGATCGAGAGCTCGACGAGCGCGGAGGCGGCCGAGCGGCTCGTTCGCGACGGCGACGTCGAGGCGGCGGTCGTCCCGCTCCAGGACGCGGAGCCCGGGGCCCCGGCGTTCGAGGTCATCGCGCTCTCCGACGCTCCGGGAGCGCTCGTTCAGGCGCTCTCCATCGCGCCGGACGTCCGCCTGCTCGACCCGTCACCGGTCGACCAGGGCATCGGCTTCATCGTGGCGTTCGCCTTCGGCATCATCTTCTTCACGGCCGCGATCACGTTCGGCGGCACCGTCGCCCAGAGCGTCGTGGAGGAGAAGCAGACGCGCATCGTCGAGATCCTGCTGACGGCCGTCCCCGCGAAGGCGCTCCTCGCCGGCAAGGTCATCGGCAGCTCGGTGCTCGCGCTCGGGCAGATCCTGCTCATCGCGGTCGCCGCGGGGCTGTCGCTCATGCTCACCGGTCAGGACGTCCTGCTCGCCGACCTCGGCCCCGCCGCGGTCTGGTTCCTCGGCTTCTTCGCGATCGGCTTCGTGCTGCTCGCGGCGATGTTCGCGGCCTCGGCGGCGCTCGTCTCGCGCTTGGAGGACGTGGGCACGGTCATCCAGCCCGTCACCTGGCTCGTGATGCTGCCGTACTTCCTCATCATCTTCTTCAACGACAACGAGGCGGTGCTGACGGTCATGTCCTACGTGCCGTTCTCGTCGCCGGTCGGGATGCCCGTCCGCATCTTCCTCGAGCAGGCCCAGTGGTGGGAGCCCCTCGTGGCACTCGTGCTCCTCGCGGGCACCGCGGTGGTCATCGTGCAGCTGGGGGCGCGGATGTACCGCAACTCGCTCCTGCGCACGGGAGCGCGGGTGCGACTCGCGGAGGCGCTGCGCGGCTGATCGGCGGCGACCGTGCGCCGGGCATCCGCCTGGAAGAATGAGCACGTGACCCGACTCCACGACACGACCTACCGAGGCTTCGCGAGCGACAACTACGCGGGCGTCCACCCCGAGGTTCTGCAGGCGATCGCCGACGCGAACGAAGGCCACCAGATCTCGTACGGGGAGGACCAGTACACCGAGCGCCTCGCCGACGTCGTTCGGCAGGAGTTCGGCGAGCAGGCCGAGGTCTTCCCCGTCTTCAACGGCACGGGCGCGAACGTGCTCGCGCTCACCGCCCTCATGCCCCGCTGGGGCGCCGTGATCGCGAGCGGCACCGCCCACATCCACACCGACGAGGGCGGCGCGCCCGAGCGCGTGAGCGGGCTCAAGCTCTTCACCGTGCCGACCCCCGACGGCAGGCTCACCCCCGAGCTCGTCGCGACGGAGGCGTTCGGCTGGGGCGACGAGCACCGCGCCCAGCCGCTCGCCGTGAGCATCACCAACACGACCGAGCTCGGCACGCTCTACACGCCCGACGAGGTGCGCGCGCTCGCCGACCACGCCCACGAGCACGGCATGGCCCTGCACCTCGACGGCG
This sequence comes from Yonghaparkia sp. Soil809, assembly GCF_001429705.1. NCBI lineage: Bacteria > Bacillati > Actinomycetota > Actinomycetes > Micrococcales > Microbacteriaceae > Microcella > Yonghaparkia sp. Soil809. The sequence continues at coordinate 1,079,041 of NZ_LMSV01000001.1, read as the reverse complement.
CGCGGGTCTGGAACGCGGCGGCCGCACTCGGCACCTCCCTGCGCGCCTTCACCGCCGACGCAGGCGTCGACATCCTCTCGCTCGGCGGCACCAAGAACGGGCTCCTCGGCGCGGAGGCGATCGTCGTGCTCGACCCCGCGCGCGTGGACGGGCTCACCTACCTGCGCAAGATGAACATGCAGCTCGCGAGCAAGATGCGCTTCCTCTCCGCCCAGCTGATCACGCTGTTCGAGGGCGGGCTCGGCATCCGCTCGGCCGCGCACGCGAACGCGATGGCCGCGCGCCTCCGGGCGGGCCTCGAGCGGATGCTCGCCGACGGCTCGGTGCCCGCCGACTCGCTCGGCTTCAGCCAGGCGACCGAGGCGAATGCCGTGTTCGCGGTGCTCGACAACGCCGTGGCCGACCGGATCCGGGAGCGCGTCCGGTTCTACGACTGGGATCGCGCGCGCGGCGAGGTGCGCTGGATGTGCGCCTTCGACACGACCGAGGACGACATCGACCGCTTCCTCGCGGTCGTGCGCGAGGAGCTCACGCGCTAGCGGCTCACTATTCGCGCTGGCGCAGTACGAACTGAGCCATGTGCGGAACGGTGAACGCCACCAGCCCGCGATCGGGAGAGTAGATGATGCCCTTCTCGATCAAGCTCTGACGGGATGGACTGAGCCGAGACGGGGGAACTCCCATCCGCTCGGCGACGACGGCGCTCCGGACCGGCGCATCTCCGCTCTCGCTCATCGCTCGCAGATAGTCACGCTCCGACCGCGTCGCGCGTTCCCATCGCGCCGGGAAGAAGCCCATGTCCAGCTCGGCGGTGCCGGCAACGATCGCGTCGGCAGCATCGGCCTCGGTAATGAGACGGTCACTAGCGATATCCCACACTGCCTGCCCGTATGTCTGCAAAAAGTACGGATAGCCCCCGGCAGCCGTCACGATCATCGCGAGAGCGCGTTCATCGAAGTGCACTCCCCGTGCCTCCGCAGGCTCCACGAGGGCCGCGATGGACGCGTCATCGTCGAGCGCCGCGATCGCGCGGTAGCTGAACAGCCTTTCCGCGTACGACTTGCTCGCGCTGAGGACCGCGGGGAGCGATGGCAGCCCGGCACCGATGACGTAGAACGGCCAACCTCGTTGACCGGCTCGGTGCTGAACGGCGAGAAGCGCAGAGAGCAGCTCTGGATCGAGGTCCTGCATTTCGTCGACGAAGATCGCGAAGGCGCTCGCCGCCTTGCTCAGAGCAGGGGCGAGATCTTCGACGAGCTCTTCGAGATCGACATCGAGACGCCCGGAGTCAGCTCTCCCAGTTGCTGCGGGGACGTCGAATTGCAGTGTGGGGCCGGCGAGGGAGATCCCAAATGACTTGACAGTGCCCAGCGCAGACGACACCGCTCCGGATACTAGCTTCCTCCGCTGCAGCTTTCGTGCCGACAGCACCAGTGAACGCGCGAGCCGCTGCCTCACCGCCTCCCGGCCGCTCGCTTCTGTTCGTCCTTCAATTTCGACAATGAACCAGTCCGCTCGTTCAGCCTGATCTCGAAAAGAGTTCAGCAACACGGTCTTGCCTACTCCTCGAAGGCCGTGGAGCACGAGACCCCGAGTGGGTCGTTGTCCCCTGGTCCGCGCTACGAGCAGATCGAATGCGTCGATTTCCGCTTGCCTTCCGACGAGAGCAGGCGGGCGCAAGCCGGAACCGGGAGAGAAGGGATTGAGCGCAGATTCCATCTAACTGAATATAGCAATGTCTATGTTTTTTCTTATATTGCTGCAGATATGTGTCGAAAGACCAGAAGGTCCTTGTTGCTCCCGATGGAAGCGCCGAACGCTGGTGCATCAATAGCGCGCACCCGAGTCGAACGACCAGAATGCGGAGATGTCCTCCGTCTTCGAGAGCCGCCCGTGGCTCGACCAGTACGCACCCGGCGTCCCGCACGACATCGCTCCCGTCGCCCAGTCGCTCGTCGACATGATGGACGAGTCGGTGCGTCGCTTCGGCTCTCGCGTCGCGCTCGACTTCTTCGGCGCGGAGACGACCTACGCCGAGCTCGGCGAGCGCATCGATCGCGTGGCGCGGGCCCTGGCCGACCGCGGCGTGACGGCCGGCGACCGCGTCGCGCTCGTCCTGCCCAACTGCCCGCAGCACGTCATCGCGTTCTACGCCGTTCTGCGCCTCGGCGCGATCGTCGTCGAGCACAACCCGCTCTACACCGCCGCAGAGCTGAAGCACCAGTTCGCGGATCACGGCGCCCGCGTCGCGATCGTCTGGGATGCGACGGCGGCGACCGTGCGCAGCTTCGCCGACGAGCTCGGCGTCTCGACGATCTTCGGCGTCGACATGACTCGCGCCATGCCGCTCGGGACTCGGGCGATGCTCCGGCTGCCGGTGGCGAGGGCGCGCAGCTCGCGGGCCGCGCTCACCGCGGGCTCGCTGCCCGAGGGGGTCGAGCCCTGGGCCGCGCTCGAGCGCGGCCCGCGGCTCGCGCCCGGGCATCCGCGCCCCGCTCTCGATGACATCGCCGCCCTGCAGTACACGAGCGGGACCACCGGGCGACCGAAGGGCGCCATCCTCAGCCACCGCAATCTGCGCGCGAACGCCGCGCAGGGCCGCGCCTGGGTGCCGGGGCTCAGCGAGGGCGCCGAGGTCGTGTACGCGGCCCTGCCGATGTTCCACGCGTACGGGCTGACGCTGTGCCTGACCTTCGCGATGAGCATCGGCGCGCGGCTCGTGCTGCTGCCGAAGTTCACGGTCGAGCTCGTGCTCGCTGCCCTGCGCCGGACGCCCGCGACCTTCCTGCCCGCCGTGCCGCCGATCTACCAGCGGCTCGCGACCGGTGCGGCGGAGGCGGGCGTGAGCCTCGACGGCATCCGCTTCGCGATCTCGGGGGCGATGAGCCTGCCGGTGAGCATCGTCGAGCAGTGGGAGGCGGCGACCGGCGGCCTGCTCGTCGAGGGCTACGGCATGACCGAGTCGTCGCCCGTCGCGGTCGGCAACCCGATGGGGCCGACGCGGCGACCGGGCACGGTGGGCGTTCCGTTCCCGAGCACGGACATCCGCGTCGTCGACCCGGAGGACCCGACCGTCGACCGCGGCGTCGGCGAAGAGGGCGAGCTGCTGCTGCGCGGCCCGCAGGTCTTCCAGGGCTACTGGAATCGGCCGGACGAGACCGCTGCGACGCTCTTGCCGGGCGGCTGGCTGCGCACGGGCGACATCGTGACGGTGTCGTCGGACGGCTTCATCACGATCGTCGACCGCATCAAGGAGCTCGTCATCACCGGCGGGTTCAACGTCGCCCCGAGCGAGGTCGAGCAGGTGCTCGCCGCCCACCCGAGCGTCGAGAGCGCCGCGGTCGTCGGGCTCGCGTCGCCCCAGGGCGGCGAGGAGCTCGTCGCCGCCGTCGTGCTCGCCGAGGGCGCGACCCTCGACACCGAGGCCCTGCGCGCCCACGCCAAGCGCAGCCTCGCGGCCTACAAGGTGCCCCGTCGATTCGAGGCGGTGGATGCCCTTCCGACGTCGCTCATCGGCAAGGTGCTGCGCCGCGAGGTGCGCGAGGAGCTCACGCGGAGGCTCGTGCGGTGAGCGGGCTCCAAGGGCGGCGGCGGAGGATGGGCGCATGACCGAGCCCGAGCCGCGCATCCTGCGCCCCGGCGATGCCGCGTACACGGCGGCCGACGATGCGCGGCGGCAGGGGCCGGTGCGCTCGGCCGCGGGCGCCGCGCGCGAGGCGATCCGTCGGAACCCGCGCCTCGACTCGGCCTACCGCACCGGCGTGAAGGTCGTCGGCGGCACGACCGTCGGCCTCGGCGTCGTGCTCATGCCGCTCCCCGGCCCGGGCGCCCTCATCGCGCTCGGGGGCCTCGCCATCCTCGGCACCGAGAGCCCGCGGGCGAAGAAGCTCAACCAGCACGGCGTGGCGATCGCGAAGAGGGCCGCGGCTGCGGCGCGCGCCCGTCGCGAGGCGCGACGCGCGCAGGACCCCCTCCGGGACGCCGGACGGACGGAGACCCCGCCGCGGGCGTAGCGTGGGGTCCATGCGATTCGGACTCTTCATCCCCCAGGGCTGGCGCCACGACCTCGTCGACATCGACCCGAACGACCAGTGGGCGGTGATGAAGCGCCTCGCGCTCCACGCCGACGCCGGTCAGTGGGAGTCGATCTGGGTCTACGACCACTTCCACACCGTGCCGGTGCCGAGCGAGGAGGCCACGCACGAGGCGTGGACGCTCATGTCGGCCTTCGGCGCCGTCACCGAGCGGGTGCGTCTCGGTCAGATGTGCACGTGCATGGGCTACCGCAACCCGGCGTACCTCGCGAAGGTCGCCGCGACGGTCGACCACGTGTCGGGCGGCCGCGTCGAGATGGGCATCGGCGGCGGCTGGTACGAGCACGAGTGGAAGGCGTACGGCTACGGGTTCCCCGAGATCGGCGACCGCCTGCGCGCGCTCGACGAGGGAGTGCAGATCATGCGGCAGGCCTGGACCGAGGGGCGCGCGACCCTCGACGGCCGCTACTTCCAGGTCGACGGCGCGATCGTGCGCCCGTTGCCGGTGCAGGAGCAGGGCATCCCCCTCTGGATCGCCGGCGGCGGCGAGAAGGTGACCCTGCGGATCGCCGCGCAGTACGGGCAGTACACGAACTTCGCCGGCGACCCGGAGGAGTTCGCGCGCAAGAGCGAGATCCTCCGCGGGCACTGCGAGCGGCTCGGCACGAGCTTCGAGGCGATCACGCGCTCGTCGAACTTCAACACCGTCATCGGGCGCGACGAGGCCGAGGTCGCCGACCGCATCGCCGCGATCGAGGCGCGCATGGCGCGGTTCATCGGCGAGGAGCGCGCGACGAAGGCCGTCGCCGATCTGCGCAACGGGACCGGGCTCGCGGGCACGCCCGAGCAGATCGTCGAGAAGCTGCAGGGCCTCGAGAGGATCGGCATGACGTACGCGATCACGTACTTCGCCGAGGCCGCCTACGACACGAGCGGCATCGAGCTGTTCGAGCAGGAGGTCATGCCGGCCCTCGCCGGCTGAGCGGCGGATGCTCGGCGCGCGCGGCGACCGCGCGCCGAGCCGCCCCGCCCTCCCCCGCGTCGACGAGCACCGTTCGCGTCCGCGCGGCGCGTCGGCGCAGCGATAGGGTGGCTCTCCCCCTGAGCAGCGAGGAGCACGCGTGACCCCGACGACCCTCGGCGAGGCGGCCCTCGCGGGCATCCTCGCCGGCTACGCCATCGCGATCCCGGTCGGCGCGATCGCCGCGCTGCTCATCACGCTCGGCGCCCAGCACGGGGCGCGCACCGCGGCGGGCGGCGCGCTCGGCGCCGCGACCGTCGACGGCGTCTACGCGACCGTCGCGGTCATCGCCGGCGCCGCGGTCGCGCCGCTCATCGCGCTCATCGAGGAGCCGCTGCGCTGGATCTCGGTCGCCGTGCTGGTAGTGCTCGCCATCATGATCGCCCTGCCGGGCCTGCGACGGGCCCGCACTCCGGCGACCCCGCCGCCCGGCGAGGCGGATGCGCGGCTCGGCTCCGGCGCCCGCACGACGACCGGCACCCGCCGCACCACCGCCCTGGGCCTCTTCCTCACCGTCGGCGGGCTGACCCTCGTCAACCCGGTGACGGTCGTCTACTTCGCGGCGCTCGTGGGCAGCACGACGCTCGCGGCCGGCGCGAGCTGGGGCGCGCGGGCGGTCTTCGTTCTCGCGGCGTTCGCGGCCTCGCTCAGCTGGCAGCTGCTGCTGACGACCGCCGGTGCACTCGTCGGCCGCGCGCTCACGGGTCTTATCGGCGCGCGCGTCACGGCGCTCGCGGGCGGCGCGATCATCCTGGTGCTCGCGCTCCGCGCCGCCCTCGGTGCGTGACGGGGATCGGCGTTACGGGCGGAGGAGGACCTTGATCGCGCGGCGCTCGTCCATGGCCGCGTAGGCCTCGGCGACCTCGGCGAGCGGCAGCTCGAGATCGAAGACGCGACCGGGCTCGATCGTGCCGTCGAGAACGAGCGGGAGCAGCTGCTCGACGTAGTTGCGCACCGGGGCGACACCGCCGGCGACTCCGACGTTGGTGCCGAAGAGGGTGCGGATCGGCAGCTCCGCTCCGCCGCTCGGCACGCCGACGTAGCCGACGCGGCCGCCGGGGCGGGCCGACCGGATCGCCTGGTCCATCGACTCGGCGGTGCCGACGCACTCGAGCACGGCATCCGCGCCCAGCCCGCCGGTGAGCGCCTGCACGCGCTCGATGCCCTCGTCACCGCGCTCGGCGACGATCTCGTCGGCACCGAAGACGCGCGCGAGCTCCTGGCGCTCGGGGGTGCGCGACATCGCGATGATGCGCGCCGCTCCGAGCTGCTTCGCGGCGATGATGCCGCACAGGCCGACCGCGCCGTCGCCGACGACGGCGACCGTCGAGCCCGGCCCGACGCCCGCCGAGACGGCGGCGTGCCAGCCGGTGCCCATGACGTCGCTCAGAGCGAGCAGGTGCGGCACCATCGCGTCGTCGACCGGACCGGGGACGGCGACGAGCGAGCCGTCGGCGCTCGGCACCCGCACGAGCTCGCCCTGCGCGCCGTCGGCGAAGTGGCCGTCGCGATCGTCGCGGCCCCACCAGTTGCCGTGCAGGCACGAGGGGCTGACGCCGTTGACGCAGTTCGCGCACGTCATGTCGCAGTCGTAGAAGGGGGCGATGACGAAGTCGCCCGGCTTCACGCCGCTCACGCCGTCGCCGACCTGCTCGACCAGCCCCACGAACTCGTGGCCGATGCGCCGGGGCTCCGTCGTCTCGGTGACACCGCGGTAGGGCCACAGGTCGCTGCCGCACACGCACGCGGCGACGACGCGGACGATCGCATCGCGACCCGTGCCGCTCAGCTCGGGGTCGGGCGCCTGCTCGAGGCGGATGTCGCGGGGGCCGTGGATCACCGTTGCACGCATGGGCACGAGGGTAGCGAGCCGGCGTGAGCGGTCACTGGGTGCGGCCGCGGGCGTGGCTTCCACGCCCGTGCACTCTCGCCGGTCTATCGGTCAGTCGTCGGGCGGCGGCCCGACCTCACCCGCAACACGTGACCGATAGAGCGCCTCGAGTGCGGGACGAGCGGCGACGACGGCGGTGGCCGCGGCAGCCACGCTGGCCACGGCAGCAGCCACGCCGGCAAGGCCGGCAAGGCGATCTACAGCGTCGGCACGTCCTCCATGCGCGTCACCGCGAGGCCGTCCGCATCGCCCGGCGCGACGTCGACGCGGACGACGTCGCCGTCGTGGATCTCTCCGCCGATGATCGCGCGGGCGAGCGCGTCGTCGATCTCGTGCTGCATGAGCCGGCGCAGCGGACGCGCCCCGTAGATCGGGTCGTAGCCGCGCTCGGCGAGCCAGGTGCGGGCATCCGGCGTCACCGCCAGCTGCAGGCGGCGATCGGCGAGGCGACGCTCGAGACGGTCGATCTGCAGCGACACGATCTGGCCGAGGTCGTCGGTCGAGAGCGTCGAGAACACGACGATGTCGTCGAGGCGGTTCACGAACTCCGGCTTGAACGACTGCCGCACGAGGTCGTTGACGCCCGCGACCTTGGCATCCCAGTCGAGCGACGGGTCGATGAGCAGCTGCGAGCCGAGGTTCGAGGTCAGGATGAGGATCGTGTTGCGGAAGTCGACCGTGCGACCCTGCCCGTCGGTGAGCCGCCCGTCGTCGAGCACCTGCAGCAGGAGGTCGAAGACCTCGGGGTGCGCCTTCTCGACCTCGTCGAGCAGGATCACCGAGTAGGGGCGGCGGCGCACGGCCTCGGTCAGCTGGCCGCCCTGCTCGTAGCCGACGTAGCCGGGAGGGGCGCCGATGAGGCGCGAGACGCTGAACTTCTCGCCGTACTCGCTCATGTCGATGCGCACCATCGACTTCTCGTCGTCGAACAGGTAGTCGGCGAGCGCCTTCGCGAGCTCGGTCTTGCCGACGCCCGTCGGGCCGAGGAACAGGAACGAGCCCGTCGGCCGGTCGGGATCGGATATGCCGGCGCGCGTGCGCCGCACCGCCTCGCTCACGGCGATCACGGCATCCTTCTGCCCGATGATGCGCTTGCCGAGCTCGGCCTCGAGGGTCAGCAGCTTCTCGGTCTCGCCCTGCGTGAGCTTGTCGACGGGGATGCCCGTCCAGGCGGCGACGACCGCGGCGATGTCCTCGTCGGTCACCTGGTCGTTGACCATGCGCGGGCCCGCCTCGACCGTCTCGGCCTCGGCGAGCTGCTGCTCGATCGCGGGGATGACCTCGTAGTTGAGCTTCGATGCCTCCTCGTAGCGCTGCTCGCGCATGGCGCGGTCGAGCTCGATGCGCGCGTCGTTGAGGCGCGTCTTGAGGTCGCCCATCGCGGTCAGCCCCGATTTCTCGGCCGTCCAGCGGCGCTGCAGGGCGTCGCGCTGCGCGGTCTTCTCCTTGAGCTCGTCGCGGAGCTTCGCCAGGCGCGCCTTGCTCGCCTCGTCCTTCTCCTTCTTGAGCGCGAGCTCCTCGATCTCCAGGCGCGTGACGGCGCGCTTGAGCTCGTCGAGCTCGACCGGGCTCGACTCGATCTCCATCTTGAGCCGGCTCGCCGCCTCGTCGACGAGGTCGATCGCCTTGTCGGGCAGCTGGCGGCTGGTGATGTACCGATTGCTGAGGGATGCCGCGGCCACGAGGGCGCTGTCGGCGATCGCGACCTTGTGGTGGGCCTCGTAGCGCTCCTTGAGGCCGCGGAGGATGGCGACCGTGTCCTCCACGCTCGGCTCGCCGACGTAGACCTGCTGGAACCGCCGCTCGAGCGCGGCGTCCTTCTCGATGAACTCGCGGTACTCGTTGAGCGTGGTCGCGCCGATGAGTCGCAGCTCGCCGCGGGCGAGCATGGGCTTGAGCATGTTCGCGGCGGCCACTGAGCCCTCGCCGCCGCCCGCCCCCATGAGCGTGTGGAGCTCGTCGATGAAGGTGATGACCTGCCCGTTCGACTCGTCGATCTCCTTGAGCACGGCCTTGAGGCGCTCCTCGAACTCGCCGCGGTACTTCGCGCCGGCGATGAGGGCGGCGAGGTCGAGGCCGACGAGCTGCTTGTCCTTGAGCGAGTCGGGCACGTCCCCGGCGACGATGCGCTGCGCGAGCCCCTCGACGACGGCGGTCTTGCCGACGCCGGGCTCCCCGATCAGGACGGGGTTGTTCTTGGTCCGGCGGCTGAGCACCTGGCTCACGCGGCGGATCTCGGCGTCGCGCCCGATGACGGGGTCGAGCTTGCCGGAGCGCGCGATCTCGGTCAGGTTGACGCCGTACTGCTCGAGCGCGGACTTCTGCTTCTCCTGGCTGGAGGGGGCGCCCTGCATGTTGGCCATGTGCGTGTGTTCCTCTGAACGGGGTGGACCTGGCCGCGGCATCAAAACCTGAGCCCGCGTGACTCAAGTTTACGGCCGGGCATGGCGCCCGCGCCAGGGGGAATGCACGCTCACGGCGAACGTGCGGCTGCCTGGGCATCGCCTCCGTGCGGGAATGCTCGCTCGCCCGAGCGCCTTGACCCCCGCATGACCACCATCGGAATCATCGGCTCCGGCAACATCGGCTCCCAGCTCGCCCACGCGCTCACGCGCATCGGCCACGACGTCGTCGTGGCGAATTCGCGCGGCCCCGCATCGCTCGGCGAGCTCGTCACGACCGTGAACGAGCACGCGCGCGCAGCGGGCAGCGCGGCGAGCGCCACCGCGGGCACCGTCGAGGAGGCCGCGCAGGCGGGCGAGCTCGTCGTCGTGACCATTCCCCTCAAGGCCGTCACGGACATCCCCGCGCACCTGCTCGAGGGCCGCATCGTGATCGACACCAACAACTACTACCCGCAGCGCGACGGTCAGATCGCCGAGCTCGACGACGAGAGCACGACGACCTCCGAGCTCGTGGCGCGGCACTTCGCCGGCGCGCGCGTCGTGAAAGCGTTCAACCACATCCCCGCGACTGAGATCGCCGATCACGCGCAGGCGCCCGGGACGGAGGGCCGTCGCGCCCTCGCCGTCTACGGGGATGACACTGGCGCGGTCGAGCAGGTCAGCGGGCTCATCGACGCCATCGGCTTCGACGTCGTGAATGGCGGCGGGCTCGCCGAGAGCTGGCGGATCCAGCGCGACACCCCCGGGTACATCCCGCGCTTCACGGCCGAGGAGCTGACGGCCAAGCTCGCCGAGGCGAAGCGCTACCGCGACATGTGACACACCTCGCGGCGTCGGCGGGGCGCGCGGTCAGCGCCGCGTCGACGCCGTGACGGTGAACTTGGGCCCGCGCGCCACCTGGCGCGTGGGCCCGACCGCTCTCTCCAGGGCCGGCGCGTAGCGCAGGTGGGAGTTCCAGACGACCCACAGCTCGCCCCCCGGGCGCAGGACGCGCGCCGCATCGGCGAACAGCCGCAGCGCGATGCCCGTGTGCACCGCCGCCCCGACGTGGAACGGCGGGTTGAGCGCGATGAGGTCGGCGCTCGCGTCGGGCTGGGCTCCGAGGCCGTCGTCCTGCACGACCTCGATCTCGACACCGTTCGCGGCGGCCGTGAGCCGCGCGCTCGCGACCGCCGCCGCCGACACGTCGGAGGCGATCACCCGCGCGCCGGGGTTCAGCCGCGCGAGAGTCGTCGCGATGAGGCCGGTGCCGCACGCGAGGTCGATGACCGTGCCGGCGGCGCCCACCCGCGGGGCATCGTCGAGGGCGGCGATGAGCGCGCGCGCGCCGATATCGACGGATGCCCCCGCGAACGTGCCGGGGACCGCGACCACCTCGAGCCCGAGGCCGCCGTCCCGCGCGCGCGCCGGCTCGAGCTCGGCGATCTCCCCGGCGGGCAGCGGAGACCGCGCGACGAGCGCCCGCGCCTTGCGCCGCGCGAGGCTCACGTCGAGGCGGGCGAACGACCCGCTCAGCACGTCGTTGGCGCCGAGGCTCATGTGCTTGACCATGCCGGCCGCGAGGAGGGCGACGCCGGGGTCGGAGCCGCGGGCGACCGCGCGCGCGATCGCGTCGAGGGCGTCGAGGGCGCGGGGGAGGCGGACGAGCGCGAGACGGGCATCCGTCGAGGCGACCTCGGCGAGCGCGTGCTGCGTGTACGCCGCGAGCCCGAGCGTCGCGGCGTTCGCGGCGAGGGCGCGCTCGGCGACGATCGAGTCCTGATGCACGCGGACGTGTCGCGCGCCGAGGGCGAGGGCGCCGAGCGTCAGGGCTCCGTGGGTGTCGCCGATGACGACGACCTCGTGGCCGACGAGGGCCTCGGCGTGGTCGGCTGCGGCGAGCTCGAGCAGCAGGCGGTCAGCGGCGTCGTGGGCGCGCAGCTCAGGCGACTCGAGGTCGGGGCGTCGGCGGACGGCCGCGAGCAGAGGGTCGAGGAGGTCGGCGCCGCCGGTCATGATCTCCGCTCCCCCACGGCGTCCACGCTAGCGGGGCGGCGCGTCCGCGGCGCGCCCGCGTCGGCCGTCAGCGCGCGTCGAGGAGCGCGCTGAGCCGCTGCTGCAGGTCGGCGGCGCGGAACGGCTTGATGACGTAGTCGTCGACGCCGGCCGCGAACGCGCGCGCCAGGTCGTCCTCGTGGGCCTTGGCCGTGAGCATGACGATCTTCATGCGGCCGACGCGTGCGTCGGCGCGGATCGCCCGGCACACGTCGAGGCCGGTGCGGGTCGGCATCATCCAATCGAGCACGACGAGGTCGAGCGGCTCGGCGAGGGCGATCGCGAGCGCGGAGTCGCCGTCGACGGCCTCGATGACCTGGTGGCCCAACTGCGTCACGCGCCGCGCGACGAGAGCCCGGATGTCCGGGTCGTCCTCCGCGATCAGAACACGCGCCATCGTGGGGCCCTTCTTTCTGGGCGCAGGCCGCTCCCAGGACTAGTCTCTGCCCATGAAGGCCGTTCACAAAATAGGGGCCGCGTCACCGCCGCCCGCGGGCGTCACCGTTCCGGCTCTCATCGAGCGCTCGCGGGAGTGGTCGCTCGCGCTCTACGTGATCGTCATCGCCGCGCTGTCGCTGCTGTCGTTCCTCCTCGGCTTCGCCTCGCTCTACATCACCGCGCCCGGGGCGGGGGTCGCGATCTGGTGGCCCGCCGCCGGCGTCGGCGCGCTCATCTACCTGCTGTACCGGGGCCCGCGCTGGCAGGTGTTCCTGCTCGTGAGCGCGGTGGGGCTGCTCTCGAACATCGCGGTGGGCCGCCCCCTGAGCTTCGCGCTCACCGCCGCGATCATCCTCGTCGTCGAGCTGCTCGTGTTCGTCATGGTGCTGGGCCCGCAGTCGCGCGGGGCGCTCCTGTCGACGATGCGGGGGCTCGGCCGGTTCCTCATCGCGGTGCTCGCCGGGGCGCTCACGATCGGACTGGAAGGCGCGGTCACGCTCTTCCTGCTCGCGGGCATCGACCCGCTCGTGTCGTTCACGGCGCTCCTGCCGTCCCACGCATCCGCGCTCGTGCTCATCGTCCCGCTCGCGCTCGTCCCGCTGCCGCGGGCGGGCGTTCGGACCTTCCTCGCTCGACGCATCGAGGGGGTCGTCCAGTTCGCGCTGACGGTCGCCCTCGGATTCGTCGTGTTCTCGCCGACCCTTCCGATCCCGATGCTGTTCACGCTCTTCCCGCTCTTCGCATGGGCGGCGTCGCGCTTCTCGCCGATCTTCGTCGTCGCCGAGCTGCTGGCCGTCGCGGCGATCGCGCCGACCATCACCGTCGCGAGCGGCGGGCCGTTCGGCTACTCGCAGGGCATCGAGAATCCGGGCTGGATCGTCCAGCTCTTCATGCTCTCGGCGGGCATCACGGCCCTCTTCCTCTCGGTCGTGCGGAGCGAGCGCGAGGCCCTCGCGACCGAGAAGGAGCGCCAGGCGGCCGTCATGCGCGGCGGCTTCCTCGGCTCGCAGGTCGGATTCCTCGTGCTCCGGTCGACGCCCGCCGAGGGCATGCAGGTCCTCGAGGCCAACGCGACGGCGACCGAGATCGTTGCGCGCGGATGGCTGCCGTCGGTGATCGGGAACTGGCTGGACCGCCCCATCGACGACCTCAATCGAGAGCTCACCCTGCCCGACGGCCGCAGCTGGCAGGTCTTCGGCAGCCTCGCGCCCTCGGCCCGCGGGGAGGTCATCGCGGGCATCCAGCTCGTCGACGTCAGCGACCACGTCGCGGCGCGCGAGGCGATGGCCCACGCCATCGACCGCGAGCGGGCCGTCGCGGAGGAGCTGCGCGCGCTCTCGCGGCAGAAAGACGACTTCGTGTCGGCCGTGAGCCACGAGCTGCGCACGCCGATCACGAGCATCCTCGGCTTCGCGGAGGATCTCGACGAGTCGGCGTCGCCCGAGGAGCACGTGATGACCGAGGTGATCGTGCGCAACTCCAAGCGCCTCGCTGGCATGGTCGAGCAGCTCCTCGAGCTCGGACGGATGACCGCGCCCAACCCCGTGGGGGCGACCGGCGCGGTACCCCTCAACCGGATCGTCGCCGAGACGGTGGAGGAGCAGGGCCACATGGCAGAGTCGGCGGGGGTCGTGGTGGAGACGCGTCTGCACGAGGCCTCCCCGACCGTGGTCGGCGACGAGATCTCGATCGGCCGCGTGGCGACCAACCTGCTCTCCAACGCGATCAAATTCACGCCGGCCGGCGGAATCGTCCGGTTGACGACATCGATCGACGACGAGTACGCGGTGCTCGCGGTTGACGACTCGGGCGTCGGAGTCAGCGCAGACGATCGCGAGCGGGTCTTCGAGCGCTTCTACCGCTCGAGCGACGAGGCGAAGCTCGCCGCTCCGGGAACGGGGCTCGGACTGTCCATCGTGCGGTCGCTCGTCGAGCTGCACGACGGAACGATCACGATCGAGGACTCCCTCCTCGGCGGTACCCGATTCGTCGTGCGCGTGCCGCTCGTCATGACCTCTCGAGAAGAGCAGCGATCCGTTCCTGGAGCTCGTCGGGCCGGAACGGCTTGATCACGTACTCGTCGATCCCGGCGTCGAACGCCGCCGCCATGTCCGTCTCCTGGGCACGCGCCGTCAGCATGAGGAGCCTGCTGGTGCTCGCCGCGGGATGCGCACGAAGCGCGCGGCACACCTCGAGACCGGTCAGGCCGGGCATCATCCAGTCGAGGACGATGACGTCGGGCGACTCCTCGAGAGCAAGTCGGTAGCCGTCCTCCCCGTTCATCGCGGTGATGACCTCATGGCCCGCTCGGACCAGGCGGCGCGTGATCAGTGCGAGGAGGTCGGTTTCGTCCTCGCAGACCAGAATCCTCGCCACGCTGGCCTCCTTTTCTCCCGAGGAACATTACTCTCAGCATCATGCGCATCCCCGGTCAGAGTCGACTGAAGCGCCAGGAGGACGCGCTCCTGGGCGCCTCCGGGCTGATCNCCCTCCTTCTCGGACTGGCCGCCTTCGCCCTCACGCCGTCGAGCGGGTCCACCGCGATCTGGTGGCCGGCCGCGGGCACCGCGGCGATCCTCTACCTGCTGTATCGGGGGCCCCGATGGCAGGCCGTCGTGCTCGTCGCCGTGCTCGCCGGTCTCTCGAATCTCATCGTCGGCCGGCCCCTGTCGTTCGCGCTGGGGGGAACGATCGTGACCGGTGTCGAGATCGCGGTCTTCGGGGCGCTGCTCGGAGCCCAGGCTCGCGTGGCGATGCTGGCAAGCACGCGAAAGCTCCTGCGATTCGTCGCCGCGGCCCTCGCCGCCGCGGTGTCTGTGGGCGTCCTCGGCGGGATCATGTTCCTGCTCCTGGTGAACGCGAACCCGATCGACACGTTCGCGACCCTCGTGCCCTCGCACGTCTCGGCCCTCCTCCTCATCGCGCCGCTGGCCCTCGTGCCTCTCCCCCGGCAGACGACGCCGCAGAGGTGGGAGCTCGCCCTGCAGATCGCGTCGTCCGCGGCGGCCGCCGCCGTCATCTTCCTCACGCCTCAGAGCGGCAGCCTGAGCACGCTGGCCCTGCCCTTCCTGGGTTGGGCGGCCGTGAGATTCCGTCCGATCGTCGCCATCGCCCAGGTGCTGGCGCTGAGTGTGGTCACCACCGTCGCGGCAGTGCTGGGGTCCGGCCCGTTCGTCTCCCCGGGCACGGCTCCGCCGATCGCCACCCTGGTGCAGATCTATCTGCTCTCGATCGCCGCGACGATGCTCTTCCTCATCGCATCGCGCAGCGAGCGAGCCGAGCTGCGCGCGCAGAATGAGCGAAGCGAAGCGCTGCTCCGCGGCGGCTTCATCGGCTCGCGCGTCGGATCGCTGTTCGTCCGCACCGACGACCTCGATGGGCCCGACATCATCGAGATCAACGAGGTCGCCGAGAATCTCGTTCGCGGTCAGTGGTTCGAGAATCTGATCTCGGAGTGGGTGAGTTCAGGGTCAGAGGACATCTCGAGCGAGATCACTCTCGACAACGGCCACATCGTGCAGGTCTTCGGTCGTCGCGTTCCGACCGAGTACGGCGAGTCCATCCTCGCCGTGCAGCTCGTCGACGTCACCGACCTGGTGCGCGCGCGCGAGAGTCTCGAGAAGACGGTGACGCTCGAGAGGCAGATGGTCGACGAGCTCCGCAAGATCTCCTCCCAGAAGGACGATTTCGTCGCCGCTGTCAGCCACGAGCTGCGGACGCCGATCACGAGCATCGTCGGGTTCTCCGAGGAGCTCGACGAGTCGGCGAATGAGGAGCAGCGCGAGTACACGACGATCATCCGACGCAATGCGCGACGACTCACGGAGATGGTCGAGGAGCTGCTTGAGCTGGGGCGCATGACCGCGCCGAACCCCGTCAGAGACCGCAGCGACATCGACGTCGAGCCGGTCATCCGCGAGGTCATCGATGACCAGACGATGAGCGCGCGCGCTCGGGGGGTCACCATCACGTACGCGCCGTCCCTCGCAACGAGCATGGTGAGCGGGGACGTGAACGCCCTCAGCCGCATCGTCACCAACCTGCTGTCGAACGCCATCAAGTTCACGCCGGAGGGCGGCGTCGTGGAGGTCAGAACGGAGATCCACGACGAGGGCGCCTCGCTGACGCTGTTCGTCGACGACTCCGGACCGGGCATCAGCGACGCCGATTCCCTGCATGTCTTCGATCGCTTCTTCCGCAGCGAGAGCGCGGAGAAGCGGCTCACGCCGGGGACGGGCCTCGGGCTCTCGATCGTGCGCTCGCTGGCGCAGCTTCTCGGCGGGACCGTGGAGATCGGCAGGTCCGCTCGAGGAGGCGCCCGCATCGCGGTGACGCTGCCCAGGGTCCAGGAGACGCAGGCCGTCTAGCTCCGCCGGAGCGGCCGCCAGACGACGAGCTGATTCGCCTTCTGCGCGCGCGTCCCGGCCCGCAGCGTGACGACCTCGCCCTCGGCTCCTGCGGCGAACACGCGCCGACCGGGCTTCGCGAGCAGCTCATCGGCGAGGGCGGTCTCGAGCTCGCGCACGCGCGACCGCAGCGCCTGGTTCTCGTTCTCGAGCTCGAGGATGCGGCGGATGCCCTCGAGGTTGAGCCCCTCGGCGCCGAGCCGCGCGATCTCGCGCAGCTGAACGACGTCGCGCATCGAGTACCGCCGGCTCTGCCCCGCCGTTCGCGTCGGCGACACGAGACCGAGACGGTCGTACTGCCGCAGCGTCTGCGGGTGCATGCCCGCGAGCTCGGCCGCGACCGCGATCGCGAACAGCGGGGTCGACTCGTCCATCACCGTGCTCCTTCCTCGCACCACGGCATCGGCGTCATCGCCGGTCAGCCCTTCGCCCTCGCGAGCAGGTCGTCGCGCGGGTTCACGTCGCCGAGGGCCTTCGCGAACGCCTCGAGCTTCTTCTTCGCGTCGGCGCTGAGGTTGCCGGGCACCGCGACCTGAACGGTCGCGAGCAGGTCGCCCGTGCCCTTCGGCGTCGTGACGCCGCGGCCCTTCACGCGCAGCACGCGTCCGCTGGGGGTGCCGGGCGCGACCTTGAGCCGCACCGGCTCGTCGCCGAGGGTCGGAACCTCGATGGTCGCGCCGAGCGCGGCCTCGTGGAAGGTGACGGGCACGTCGAGCCGGAGGTCGAGCCCGTCGCGGGCGAACACCGGGTGCGGGCGCACGGTGACGCTCAGCACCAGGTCGCCGGGGTCGCCCCCGGTCGTGCTCGCCTCGCCCTTGCCGCGCAGCCGGATCTTCTGACCATCGGCGACGCCGGGCGGGATCTTCACGGTGAGCGGCCGGCCACCCTCCCGCTCGAGCTGGACGGTGTCGCCGTGGATCGCCGTGAGGAAGTCGAGGGTCACCTGGGCTATCTGGTCGCGGCCCTTCTGCGGCCCCCGGCCGAATCCGGCGGATGCTCCGCCGGCGCCGAACTGCCCGCCGAACATGCTCCCGAAGATGTCGTCGAAGCCCGCGGACTGCGCACGCCGACCTCCCGGGGCGCCGCCGCCGAACATTCCGCCGAAGACGTCCTCGAAGCCGCCGGGCTGCCCGCCCGCCGTGAACCGCGCGCCCGATCCCATCGCCCGCAGCTGGTCGTACTCGGCGCGCTCGGACGGATCCGAGAGCACCGAGTACGCTTCGCTGATCTCCTTGAAGCGCGCCTCGGCTGCCGCATCACCCGCGTTGGAGTCGGGGTGGTACTGCCGCGCGAGCTTGCGATAAGCCTTCTTGAGCTCGGACTCCGAGGCGGTCCTGGGCACGCCGAGGACCGCGTAGAAGTCCTTGTCGAACCAGTCGTTGCTGGCCATCGGCGCCTACCCCTCGGGCGTGAAGACGGCGACCTTGGCAGCGCGGATCAGGCGGTCGCCGAGGATGTAGCCGACCTCGATGACATCGCCGACGACGTTGCTCGTGACGTCGGGCTTGGGCAGCTGCACGAGGGCCTCGTGACGGTTCGGGTCGAAGGGCTCGCCGATCTCGCCCACCTTCGCCAGGCCGTAGCGCTCGAAGCCGATGCGCAGCTTCTGCGCGACGAGCTCGAGCGGGCTCCCGGCGAGGTCGCCGTGCGACTCGGCGCGATCGAGGTCGTCGATCGCGGGGAGCAGCGTGCGGATGACCTCGGCGATGTTCGCCTCGCGGTTGGCGGCGCGGTCGCGCTCGACGCGCGTGCGGAAGTTCGCGAGCTCCGCCTCCGCGCGCGCGGCGCGGTCGCGGTACTCGGCGATCTCCTTCTGCCCGGCCTCCGAGAGGATCCGATCGATGTCCGCATCCAGGCTCGCCCCGGTCTCGGAGACCTCCACGTCGGCATCCTCGACCGCGAACAGCTCCTCGATCGTCTCCGCGTCGGTCGGCGCGCCGTCCTCCGCGAGGGGGGCCTCGTCGGCCTCCCCCGCGGCGGGGGCCGTCTCGGGCTCGGGCGAGCCGTCGGGGCCGAGGTCGATGACCTTCCCGGTCTCGTCATCGATGCGGCGTCGCCGCTTGATGACGGGCTTCTGGTCGTCGTCGCCGTCGCGCTTGCGGGCGGCCATGACTACTTCTTGTCCTTGTCGTCCTCGTCGTCGACGATCTCGGCGTCGACCACGTCCTCGTCGCTCGAGGAGCTCTGCGGCTCGGAGGCCGCCGACTCCTCGGCCTGCGAGGCGGCGTAGATCGCCTCGCCGAGCTTCGTCTGCGACTGGTTCAGGGCGTCGTAGGCGGTCTTGACCGCCTCGTCGTCGGTGCCGGCGAGCGCCGTCTTGAGCGCGTCGACGTCGGCCTGCACCTCGCCCTTGACGTCGTCGGGCAGCTTGTCGGCGTTCTCGGCGATGAGCTTGTCGATGGAGTAGGCGAGCTGCTCGGCGCTGTTGCGCACCTCGGCGGCCTCGCGACGCGCCTTGTCCTCGGCGGCGTGCTCCTCGGCCTCGCGGACCATGCGCTCGATGTCCTCCTTCGCGAGCGACGAGCCGCCCGTGATGGTCATCGACTGCTCCTTGCCGGTGCCCTTGTCCTTGGCGGAGACGTGGACGATGCCGTTGGCGTCGATGTCGAAGGTGACCTCGATCTGGGGGATGCCCCGGGGCGCGGGCGCGATGCCCGTGAGCTCGAAGGTGCCGAGGTTCTTGTTGTCGCGCGTGAACTCGCGCTCGCCCTGGAAGACCTGGATCGCGACGGACGGCTGGTTGTCGTCGGCCGTCGTGAAGGTCTCGCTGCGCTTGGTGGGGATGGCGGTGTTGCGCTCGATGAGCTTCGTCATGATGCCGCCCTTGGTCTCGATGCCGAGGCTCAGGGGGGTCACGTCGATGAGCAGGACGTCCTTCCGCTCGCCCTTGAGCACGCCGGCCTGAAGGGCGGCGCCGACGGCGACGACCTCATCCGGGTTCACGCCCTTGTTGGGCTCCTTGCCGCCGGTGAGCTTCTTGACGAGCTCGGTGACGGCGGGCATGCGGGTCGAGCCGCCGACGAGCACGACGTGCGCGATGTCGGCGACCTTGACGCCGGCCTCCCGGATGACGTCCTCGAAGGGCTTCCGGGTTCGCTCGAGGAGGTCCTTCGTGAGCTCCTCGAACTTGGCGCGGGTGAGCGACTCGTCGAGGTTCGCGGGTCCGTTCTCGGTGAGCGAGAGGTACGGCAGCTGGATGTTGGTGCTCATGGAGCTCGAGAGCTCCTTCTTCGCCTGCTCCGCGGCCTCCTTGAGGCGCTGCTTGGCGATCTTGTCGTTGCTGACGTCGACGCCCGTGGTCTCCTTGAAGCGCTGGATGAGGTAGCTCACCACGCGTCCGTCCCAGTCGTCGCCGCCGAGGCGGTTGTCGCCCGCGGTCGCGCGCACCTGGATGGTGGAGAAGTCGTCGTCCTTGCCGACCTCGAGCAGGCTCACGTCGAAGGTTCCGCCGCCGAGGTCGAAGACGAGGATGAGCTCGTCCTCCTTGCCGCGGTCGAGGCCGTAGGCGAGGGCGGCCGCGGTGGGCTCGTTGATGATGCGCAGGACGTTGAGGCCCGCGATCTCGCCGGCCTCCTTCGTCGCCTGGCGCTCGGCGTCGTTGAAGTACGCGGGAACGGTGATGACGGCGTCGGTGACGCTCTCGCCCAGGTACTGCTCGGCGTCGCGCTTGAGCTTGGCGAGCGTGCGCGCCGAGATCTCCTGCGCGGTGTACTTCTTGTCGTCGATCTCCTTCTTCCAGTCGGTGCCCATGTGGCGCTTGACGGAGGCGATCGTGCGGTCGACGTTGGTGACGGCCTGGCGCTTCGCGGTCTCGCCGACGAGCACCTCGCCGTCCTTGGTGAAGGCGACGACCGACGGGGTCGTCCGGAAGCCTTCGGCGTTGGCGATGACGGTGGGCTCGCCACCCTCGAGCACGGAGACGACGGAGTTGGTGGTTCCGAGGTCGATTCCGACGGCACGGGCCATGGGGGTTGCTCCTTCTGAAGATCGGGTGCACGGGTGAACTTGAGCCGTGCAATGTCAAGTTTGAGAACGCGGATGCTCGCTGTCAAGTCGAGCAGCCCCGAACTTGCGCCATCCCGACTCAATTCTCAGGCGGGAGCGGTGCCGTGTTCGCGCTCAGCGTGCGCTCGAGCCGCGTGGACACGCGCCTCGGCGCGTCACCCGCGGTTCACCGGCCGGCAGTACCGTGAGCGCATGACAGAGAAGTCGATCCCCGTCGCCGCCAACACCCTCGCGGTCGGGGTCATGGGGCTCGACCTGCAGCAGGGCATCCAGGTGCCGCGGCGGCGAGTGTTCGCCTGGGCGTTCTGGGACTGGGCGACGCAGCCCTTCAACACCGTACTTCTCACCTTCGTGTGGGTGCCGAGCTACCTCACGAGCACCTTCTTCGTGGACCCGACGGTCATCGGCACCGATCGGGAGGAGGCCGCCCTCGGCCAGCTCGCGAGCTACCTCGGCTACGGCGTCACGATCGCGGGATTCCTCATCCTGCTGCTGGCGCCCGTGCTCGGGCAGCGGGCCGACCGCGCGGGCCGGCAGAAGCTGCAGCTGCTCGTCTTCACCGCTCTGCTGATCGTCGCGCAGCTCGGCCTCGCCTTCGTGCAGCCGGGCGGCGAGTGGTTCTGGATGGGCGTGGCGCTCATCGCCGCCGGCAGCGTCTTCGGCGAGATCGCGGGCGTGAACTACAACGCGCTGCTCATCTCGGTCTCGACGCCCAAGACCATCGGCAAGGTCTCGGGCCTCGGCTGGGGCTTCGGGTACCTCGGCGGCATCGTCGCCCTCACGATCGTCGTCGGGCTCATCCTCGGCGGCGTGCTCGACGGCGAGTCCGGCACGACCTTCCAGCTCATCGCGCTCGGCGCCACGATCTGGACCATCATCTTCGTGATCCCGATCTTCCTCAGCGTCCCCGAGCCGCCGAAGCTCGCCGCCGAGCAGAAGGTCGGCTTCTTCCGCAGCTACGTCGAGCTCGGCCGCAGCATCGCCCGCCTGTGGCGCGAGACACGCCCGACCTTCTGGTTCCTGCTCGCGAGCGCCGTCTACCGCGACGGGCTCTCGGCGGTCTTCACCTTCGGCTCGGTCATCGCCGGCATCGTCTTCGGGTTCGGGTTCACCGACCTCGTGATCTTCGGCATCGCGCTCAACATCGTGGCGGGCGTCTCGACCATCCTCGCCGGGCGCCTCGACGACCGCTTCGGCCCCAAGCGGGTGATCCTGGTCTCGGTCTTCGGGCTCGTCGCCTGCACGCTCGTCGTGTTCTTCCTGGCCGACCTCGGCGCCGGTCTGTTCTGGGGCGTGGGCATCGTGCTCGCCGCGTTCGTCGGACCCGCGCAGGCGGCGTCGCGGTCGTTCCTCGCGCGCGTCACGCCCGCGGGCCGCGAGGGCGAGGTGTTCGGCCTCTACGCGACCACGGGTCGCGCGACGGGGTGGATCGCCTCGCTGCTGTGGGGCGTGTTCATCACGCTCGCCGCCAACCAGACCCTCTACGGGATCCTCGGCATCACGCTCGTGCTGCTCGCGGGCGGCATCATGCTCCTTTTCGTGAAGGCGCCGCCGGCGACCGTCGGCGCCTAGCGCCCCCGGCGACCCGGGTCAGGTCCGCGCCAGGGCGGCGATGTCCTCTCCGAACTCCGCCGCCTCGGTCGCCGACACCGTCGCGCGCGTGCGATCGATCGCGGCGAGGTAGTCGGCGGTCGACGGACCGCGCACGGCCGCGCCGTCGACCCCGTAGACCGATTGCTCGAGCGCGGCCTGCGACGCCGAGCGCGCAGCGAACTCGATGTCGGCGGGCGAGTAGCCGTCGGTGCGCGCGACGAGCTGCGCGAGATCGACCTCGCCCTCGACGGCGTCGGGGATGTACCGCGACCAGATCGCCTCGCGCGCGGCGGAGTCGGGCAGCCCGATCGGGATGACGTAATCGAAGCGCCCGTGGCGCAGGAACGCCGCGTCGAGCGCGCGGATGAAGTTGGTCGCGCAGATCAGCAGCCGGCCGGGCGAGTCGCGGAAGGCCGGGATGATCTTGAGCAGCTCGTTCGTGACGCCCTGCATGGCGGATGGCGGCTCGCCGCCGCGCTGGCCGGCGATCTCCTCCACCTCGTCGATGAAAACGATCACGTGGTCGAGGTCGGCGATGCTCTGGAAGGTCTCGCGCAGCCCGCCCGCGAGCCCCGCCGGCCCCGCGGCGAGGCGCGAGGGGAAGACCTCGACGAACGGCCACTGCAGCCGGGAGGCGACGGCCTTCGCGAAGGTCGTCTTGCCCGTGCCGGGAGGCCCGAAGAGCACGATCGAGCGGGGCGGCTGCACGCCGAACTGGTCGGCGAGCGCCGGGTCCGAGAGCGGCAGGACGAGCCGGCGCTCGAGCAGCTCCTTCTCGGTGCGCATCCCCGCGATCGAGCCCCACAGGTCGCGGGGCAGGATGCGCCCGCCGAGCTCGCGCAGCACCGCGAGCTCGCGCTGCTTCACGGGGATCTCGCGCTCGAAGTAGCTCAGGTGCGCGCGGTCCTGGAAGCCGGCCTTGGTGAGCGCGCCGAACTGCTGCTGCTGGTCGGGCACGAGGATCGACAGGCGCGTGAGGCCCTGCGGCGCCATCCGCTGCTCGAGACCGGCGAGGATGCGCCCGGCGAGCCCGTGACGGCGAGCGCTCGCGGTGACGGCGAGGAAGACGATCCAGCCCTGGTCGTGCGCTGCGCGGGCGACACCGACGCCCAGCACGTGGTCGCCGTCGACGGCGACGACGGCGTGGTCCTTCTCGCACGAGGCGAGCACCTCCGCGAGCGCGTAGACGGGCTCGGCACCCTCCGCGCGCACCTCGTCCCACAGTCGGAGGACGGCATCCATGTCGGCGGCCTGGTAGTCGCGCAGGCGGATCTGGGTCATGCTCCATGATCACAGTCGCAGGACCCCGTCACACGTCGTGGGGCTGGGATTCAGCCCCCAGATCTCTGCGGCTGGCAGAGTGATCGCATGACCGACTCCGCCTCGCCCACCGCCGCTTCGACACCCTCCCCCTCGACCGCCGAGAAGGCCGCCCTGCTCGCCTCGCTGCACGTGCCCGGCGATCCGCTCATCGTCGTCAACGTGTGGGATGCGATCACCGCGCGCATCGTCGCCCGCACGCCGGGCGTGCGCGCGCTCGCGTCGGCGAGCCACGCGGTCGCCTTCGCCTACGGCGTGCCCGACGGCGAGGGCATGACCGTCGAGATGGCGCTCGATGCGGCCCGCCGCATCACGGCATCCACCGATCTGCCCGTGAGCATCGACTTCGAGCGCGGCTACGCGCCCGATGCCGCGGGCGTGCAGGCGAACGTCGCGCGCCTCATCGAGGCGGGCGCGGCGGGGCTCAACATCGAGGACTCGCTCGCAGGCGCCACGAGCGACCGTCGCCCGATCGCCGAGGCTGCCGCGCGCGTGGCCGCCGCGCGCGCCGCCGCCGACGCCGCAGGCGTGCCGCTCGCGATCAACGCGCGCACCGACACCCTCGCCGGCTCGCCCGACGCGTTCGACGAGGCCGTCGACCGCGCGAACGCCTACGTCGACGCGGGTGCGACGAGCATCTTCATGCTGGGCCTCCGCACCGAGCAGATGGTGGCGGATGCCGTGGCCGCCGTCCGCGCGCCGGTCGCCGTGTTCGCCCACCCCGGCTACCTGCCCCTCGCCCGCCTCGCCGAGCTCGGAGTGGGGCGCATCTCGTTCGGACCGCAGATCCTCGGCCTCACGCTCGCGCACCTCGCCTCGGCGGCGGAGCAGCTCACCGCTCGCGGCGACTACCCGGCCGAGCTCGCGACGCGCTACGAGCTGTAGCCGCGGGCCGGCCGGCTCAGACGGCGCGCGCCGCGCGCACCCGTACGACCGCGGCCGAGCGCGCCGGCAGCGTCAGCACGCCGTCGACGAGAGTCGCGTCGGGCGTCGTCGACAGCTCGAGCGCGGCCTCCGCACCGACCTCGAAGGAGGCCTCCTCGCGGATGGCGGCGCACACGCTCACGATGCCGCCGAGCGGCGACTGGATGCCTGCCCCGCGATCGAGGCGGAACACCGCGAGCCCGTCATCGCCCTCACCCGCCGCGAGCGTGTGCTCGAAGCGCGGGTCGGTGAGTTCGGGCAGCTCGCGCCGCAGTCGGATGAGCGTGCGGTGCAGCGCGAGCAGGCGAGCGTGCCGCGACTCGTCGACCTCGTGCCACTGCAGCTTCGAGCGCTCGAACGTCTGCGGATCCTGCGGGTCGGGCACGACCGACTCGTCCCAGCCCATCTTCACGAACTCCTCCAACCGCCCCTCGGCGGTCGCCCTGCCGAGCTCGGGCTCGGGGTGCGAGGTGAAGAACTGCCACGGGGTCGTCGCCCCCCACTCCTCGCCCATGAAGAGCATGGGCGTGAACGGCGACGTGAGGTTGAGCACCGCCGCGACCGCGAGCTCCCGCTCGTCGAGCGACTGCGAGATCCGGTCGCCCGCCGCTCGGTTGCCGATCTGGTCGTGATCCTGCGTGAACGTCACCAGGCGCCACATCGGCACCTCGGGTGGGATGGGGAAGCCGTGCGCGCGCTCGCGGAACGAGGAGAACGACCCGTCGTGGAAGAACCCCTTCGTCGAGGTCTTCGGCAGGGCATCCGCCGGCGCGAAGTCGGCGTAGTAGCCGTCGGACTCGCCGGTGACGGCCGCGTGGATGGCGTGGTGGTGGTCGTCGCTCCACTGCGCGGTGAGGCCGTAGCCGCCGGCCTCGCGCGGCAGGATGAGCCGCGGGTCGTTCATGTCGCTCTCGGCGATGAGCGTGAGCGGGCGGCCGAGGTGGGTCGAGCGCGCGTCGGTCTCCTCCGCCATCGCCTGCAGGATGTGCGTCGGCGAGTCGTCGATGAGCGCGTGCACGGCGTCGAGGCGCAGGCCGTCGACGTGGAAGTCCTCGAACCACATCGCGACGTTGTCGAGCACGAAGCGCCGCACCTCGAGGTTGCCGAGGTTGACCGAGTCGCCCCAGGTGTTCGCCGAGTGCGCGTGCAGGTACGGGCCGAACCGCGGCAGGTAGTTGCCGCTCGGGCCGAGGTGGTTGTGCACGACGTCCTGGATGACGGCGAGCCCGCGCGTGTGGCACGCGTCGACGAAGCGGCGATAGCCCGCCGGCCCGCCGTACGCCTCGTGGACGGCGAACCAGGCGACGCCGTCGTACCCCCAGTTGCGCTCGCCGTTGAACCCGTTGACCGGCAGCAGCTCGACGAAGTCGACGCCGAGCTCGACGAGGTGGTCGAGGCGCGCGATCGCCCCGTCGAACGTGCCCTCGGGGCTGTAGGTGCCGATGTGCAGCTCGTAGATGACCCCGCCGGCGAGCTGCCGGCCGTGCCAGTTGTCGTCGAGCCAGTCGGCGTCGGCGGGGTCGTCGAGCGCGCTGAGCCCGTGCACGCCGTCGGGCTGGCGACGCGACCGCGGGTCGGGCAGGGGATGCTCGTCGTCGTCGAGCAGGAACCCGTAGCGATCGCGCGCTTCCAGCGCCCCGATCGCGACCCACCACTCGCCGTGGCGGGTCAGCTCGACCCGCTCCGCGGCTCCCGCGCGCACGCGGTGGAGCGCGACCCGCTCGGCCGCGGGCGCCCAGACGCGGGCGTCGAACCTGCGGCCGCCGGTTCCGTCAGTCAGCTCGCTCATGCCGCGTCATCCTGCTCGACCTCCACCAGGAGGGCAACGGGGTAGCGCTCGAGCACGTCGGCGAGTCGCAGCTCGCCGCCGGCGTAGACGCGACCCGTGAAGGCGTCGAGCACGGGGCGCTGCGGCAGCACGACGACGGTCTCGCCCCAGCCGCCGAGGCGCTCGAGGCCGACGGGCAGGCGCGTCGCGATCGCGACCGCTCCCCCGCGGTCGAAGGCGACGGCGTGCGCGGCCGCGGAGCCGATCGCGGGCAGCGGCGCGTAGCGGGTGAACAGCTCGGGCCGGTCGCGGCGGACGCGGAGGGCGCGACTCGCGACGAGGAGCTTGGCGGCTCCGTCGGCGTCGATGCCGGGCATCCACCCGGGGGTCGCCGAGGGGTGCTCGCCGTCGATGCGCGCGAGCAGCTCGCGCCGCGCGGCGTAGTCGACGGGGCGGCGGTTGTCGGGGTCGACGAGGCTCGTCTCCCACAGCTCGCTGCCCTGGTAGACGTCGGGGACGCCCGGGGCGGCGAGCTGCAGCAGCTTCGCCGCGAGCGCGTTCGACCAGCCGTACGGGGCGACGGCGTCGACGAACTCCTGCACGAGGTCGTGCAGCTCGCCCGCGCCGAGCACGGCGTCGATCGCGTCGTGCATGCGCGTCTCGAAGGCCTCGTCGGGCTCGGTCCACATCGTGGCGGTCCCGGCCTCGCGAGCGGCCTTCTCGGCGTACGCGTGCGCGCGCTCTGCCGAGATCGGCCAGGCACCGACGAGCGACTCCCACAGGATGTTCTCGAAGGGGCCGTCGCCGATCGGGGCGCGTTCGCGCAGCTCGGCGAGCAGCGAATCCCACGCCTCGGGGACCTCGGCGAGCACGTGGATGCGCGCCCGAGTGTCCTCCCCGCGCTTCGTGTCGTGGGTCGAGAGCGCCGTGAGCGAGGCCGGGAAGCTGCCCTGACGCACGAGCTGCCGGCGGTGGAACTCGTCGACGTCGACGGCGAACTCGGCCGGGTCGGCGCCGACCTCGGTGAGGGACGCCAGGCGCGAGTAGCGATAGAAGGCGGTGTCCTCCACGCCCTTCGCCATGACCATGCCGCTGGTCTGCTGGAAGCGGCGCGCGAGCGGTTCGGCGGGGTCGGCGAGGAGCGGTGCGAGCGCGTCGAAGGTCGCCGCGAGCTCGGGGCGGGATGCCCGAGCGGAGTCGAGCGCGGCCTCGAGCTGCTCGACCCCGACCGGCAGGTACGAGCGGTAGACGGGGAAGCACGCGAGCAGCTCGGCGAGCGCGTCGGCCGCCTCCGGGATGGCGTGCGGCAGCTCGCGCTCGAGCCGCAGCACCTCGCTGCGCAGGATCGTGTCGGCGATGCGCCGCTTGGTGCGGCGGATGAGCGCGTGCCAGTCGAGCCGCTGGGGCTCGTCGGCGCCGCCCGCGGTCGACTCCTGCAGCTGGCCGGCGGTCGACGTCTCGGCCCGCAGGCGCGCGTCGAGGTCGTCGAGCGCACCGCGCCCGGCGTCGTCGACGAGCACGCGGTCGATCGTGGCGAGCGCGTCGTAGCCGGTCGTGCCGGCGACCTGCCAGAACGCGGGCAGCTGCTCGTCACCCTCGAGGATCTTCTCGACCCACACCGGCGCGTGGCCGGTCGCGGCGGCGAGATCGTCGAGGTACCCGCCCGGGTCGAGCAGGCCGTCCGGGTGATCGACGCGGATGCCCTGCACGAGCCCCTCGCGCACCCAGCGCACGATCTCGGCATGCGAGCGCTCGAACACCCACGGCACCTCGACGCGCACGGCGGCGAGCGTGCTCACGGCGAAGAAGCGCCGGTAGTTGAGCTCGGAGTCGGCGCGCCGCCAGTGCACGAGCTCGTAGTGCTGGCGGTCGAGCACCGCGCGCAGCTGCGCGGGAGTCGCCGAACCGCGTTCGTCGACGTCGTCGGCGGTGCCGGGGGCGAGCGGGTACTCGGTGCCGTAGACCGCGATCGCATCATCGCGCAGCTCGACGTGCCCATCGGCGATGACCTCGTCGAGCTCGGCGCCGAGCACGGGGATGCGCACCCGATCGCCGCCGAACGCCCAGTCGACGTCGAACGCCTCCGCGATCTCGCCCGCGCGCCCGTCGCGCAGCAGGCTCCACCACCAGTCGTTCTGCCGCGGGTCGGCGACGCCCATGTGGTTCGGGACGATGTCGACGAGCACGCCGAGGTCGCGCTCGACGGCGGCCCTGGCCGCGCGCTCGAGGGCCTCGGGCCCGCCGCGCTCCGCGTCGACGGCGCCGTGATCGACGACGTCGTAGCCGTGCTGCGAGCCGCGCGTCGCCTGCAGCAGCGGTGAGAGGTAGAGCCAGTCGGCGCCGAGGAGGCGCACGTAGTCGGCGAGCGCCGCGACCTCGTCGAGCGGGAACTCGGGGCTCACCTGCAGGCGGTACGTCGAGCGGGGAAGTTCGGTGCGACTCATGCGGGCGTCACCGCCGGGGTGCCGATGACCTCGACCGGGGCCGGCGAGAGCGACAGCGACACGGCGTCGTCGACCGTGTGCTCCGCCTCGACGTGCTCGCGGAGCACCACCAGGCTGATCGCCTCGAGCTGCATCGAGGAGCCGGCGTCGATCACCGCGGCCGTGTCGCCGAGGCCGCTCGTGTCGACGAGCCGCTCCCAGCGCGCGCCGTACTCGGCGGGCGGCAGCGTCAGCTGGATCGGCTCGGTGTGGGCCGAGAAGTAGACGAGGAAGTTGACGTCCGTGATGCGCTCGCCCCGGGCATCCCGCCCCCGGATGCCGTGGCCGTTGAGGTAGATGCCGACCGTGCGGCCGAAGCCCGACTCCCAGTCCGACTCGTCCATCGCGGAGCCGTCGGGCCGCAGCCACTCGACGTCGGGCAGCGGGTCGCTCTTGCCGCGGCGGACCGGCCGGCCGTCGAAGTACCGGGTGCGGCGGAAGGTGGGATGCTCGCGCCGCAGCCGCGCGAGCGAGCCGACGAACTCGACGAGCGAGGTGTCGGCGGTCGCCCAGTCGACCCAGGCCAGCTCGTTGTCCTGCGCGTAGACGTTGTTGTTGCCCTGCTGGGTGCGGCCGAGCTCGTCGCCGTGGGCGATCATCGGCACGCCCTGGCTCAGCAGAAGGGTCGCGAGGAAGTTGCGGACCTGCCGGCCGCGCAGCGCGAGGATGATCGGGTCGTCCGTCGGTCCCTCGACGCCGAGGTTGTACGAGCGGTTGTGGCTCTCGCCGTCGTTGTTGCTCTCGCCGTTGGCGTCGTTGTGCTTCTCGTTGTACGACACGAGGTCGCGCATCGTGAAGCCGTCGTGCGCGGTGACGAAGTTGATGCTCGCCACCGGGCGGCGGCCGTCGGCCTCGTAGAGGTCGGCCGAGCCCGTGAGGCGCGCGGCGAACTCGCCGAGCGTTCCCTCCTCGCCGCGCCAGAAATCGCGGACCGTGTCGCGGTACTTGCCGTTCCACTCCGTCCACTGGGGCGGGAAGTTGCCGACCTGGTAGCCGCCGGGTCCGATGTCCCACGGCTCGGCGATGAGCTTCACCTGCGACACGATCGGATCCTGCTGGACGAGGTCGAAGAACGCCGACAGGCGGTCGACGTCGTAGAACTCGCGCGCGAGCGTCGCCGCGAGGTCGAACCGGAACCCGTCGACGTGCATCTCGGTCACCCAGTAGCGCAGCGAGTCCATGATGAGCTGGAGCGAGTGCGGGTGGCGCACGTTGAGGCTGTTGCCGGTACCGGTGTAGTCGCGGTAGTACTGCGGCTCGTCGTCCATGAGCCGGTAGTAGGCGGCGTTGTCGATGCCCTTGAGGCTCAGCATCGGGCCCATGTGGTTGCCCTCGGCGGTGTGGTTGTAGACCACGTCGAGGATGACCTCGATGCCGGCGGCGTGCAGGGCGCGCACCATCGACTTGAACTCCTGCACCTGCTGGCCGCGGTCGCCCGCCGAGGAGTAGGCGTTGTGCGGGGCGAGGAAGCCGATCGTGTTGTAGCCCCAGTAGTTCGCGAGGCCCTGGTCGACGAGGTGCTTGTCCTGCACGAACTGGTGCACGGGCATGAGCTCGATCGCGGTCACGCCGAGGCGGCGCAGGTGCTCGATGATCGCGGGGTGCCCGACGGCCGCGTACGTCCCGCGGATCTCATTCGGGATGTCGGGGTGCGTCATCGTGAGGCCCTTGACGTGCGCCTCGTAGATGACCGACTGGCTGTAGGGGATGCCCGGGGAGCGGTCGCCCGCCCAGTCGAAGAACGGGTTGATGACGACGCCGAGCATCGCGTGCGGCAGCGAGTCGAGGTCGTTGCGCTCGTCGGGGGCGTCGAAGCGGTAGGGGAAGAGCGACTCGTCCCAGTCGATCTGGCCGTGGACGGCCTTCGCGTACGGGTCGAGCAGGAGCTTGCTCGGGTTCGCCCGGCGACCCGTCGACGGGTCGTCGACGCCGTGCACACGGTAGCCGTAGAGCTGCCCGGGCTGCACGCTCGGCAGGTAGGCGTGCCAGACGAAGGCGTCGACCTCGATGAGCTCGATGCGCTCCTCGACGCGGCGGCCGCCGCGCCTCTCGTCGATGAGGCACAGCTCGACGCGCTCGGCGGCCTCGCTGAAGATCGCGAAATTGGTGCCGTTGCCATCGAACGTGGCTCCCAGCGGATACGCACTGCCCGGCCATGAATGCATTGTCAAGCCCCCTCCGTTTTCGAGGGTTTCCCTCGAATCTTTGCCCTTCGGCCCCTAGCCTGTGCCTCACTATGGGGGCCATCGGATACGTCGTTCACTACTTCGGGAACAGGTACATCGCCGAGACGGAGATGGCCCTGATCTTCCACCGACGCATGCGCGCCCTCATCGAGGCGGGGGAAGGAGAGCTGGTTCCCCTGCGGCACGTCGAGGGTATCGACCTGCTCTGGATCGCGGCGGAGGTTCCCTGCCGGCTCGAAGAGATCGAGGTCCCTGCAGGGACCGACCTGGATCAGGCGCGCGCGCGGTGGGGGCTCCGTTGCCACAAGTCGCTGACGGTAGCACCGACGAGCAGATTCAGCGGCCCAGTACCCAGACGATCAGCAGGATCGTGACGAGGGCTCCGGCCAGGAAGTTCAGCCAGAGGAACCGCTTCCACCCCCGGTTGGCGCTCTCGGCGTCCTCGTCGCGCACGTTCCACCACTGCGCGGTGCTCACGGCGTAGGGCACCGCGGCGAGCGCCGCGAGCGGCCCGGGCCAGTCGGTGCCGAGGAGCAGCAAACCCGCGAGCACGTAGCTCGCGACGGCGAACCGCACGGTCGCGCGCGCGCCGATCACGGTCGCGATCGACGAGATGCCGCCCTCGCGATCGGCGATGACGTCCTGCACCGCTCCGAATGCGTGACTCGCGATGCCCCAGAGGAAGAACGCCGCGAGGATCAGCCAGAGCTGCGGGGTGAAGGTCGCCCCGGCGAGCACGAGGCCGTAGACGGCGGGGCTCACGAAGTGGGTGCTCGAGGTGAGCGAGTCGAGGAAGGGCTTCTCCTTGAAGCGCAGCCCCTTCGCCGAGTACGCGACGACGGCGAACATGCTGATCGCGAGGACGAACCACGACAGCGGCCCGCCGAGCGCGATGAGGACCACCAGGAACGGCAGGCACGAGAGACCCGCTGCGACGAGCGTCGTGCGGTGGATGCGCGGGTCGAGCAGCGCCCCCTCGACGCCGCCCTTACGGGGGTTCCGCAGATCGCTCTCGTAGTCGAAGACGTCGTTGATGCCGTACATCGCGAGGTTGTACGGGATCAGGAAGAAGATCGTGCCCACCCAGAACGCGAGGTCGAGCCGCCCCGCCGTGATCAGGTACGCGGCTCCGAACGGGAAAGCCGTGTTGATCCAGCTCAGGGGGCGCGAGCTGACGAGCAGCTGGCCGATGGTCCTCACGAGCGCTCATCCTGCCGCGGGCGGCGGCGGGCGAGGAGCTCCCACACCGCGGGCAGCAGGACGAGGGCGGCGACCGTGTACGCGAAGTCCTCGATCGGGGCGAGGCCGATGCGCAGGCCGCTGATGAGGCTGTCGTCGTACGCGACGAGGCCCGTGCCGATGATGACGTTGTCGAAGACCGCCGTCATCGTGAGCAGGAGCACGGCGGCGAGCCCGATCGCCCGCCAGCGCGGCGATCGACGGGCGACGACGGCCGCGACCGCGACGAGGACGACGACCCCCAGGAAGACGATGTTGAGGAGGGTGTAGGTCATCCCGCGCCCCGTCCGTCGGCGGCGACGGATGCCCGGCGCCGGCTCCGCGCGTCGAGCAGGTCGCCCGCCGCCGCGTAGGAGTTCATCGTGAGATAGCTCAGCAGGGTGAGGAAGACGACCTCCTCGATCGGCAGCTCGGGCCCGATCAGCAGCCCCGTCATGAACTCGGTCTGCCCGCGGAAGAAGATGCCGAGCGCGATGCCGAAGACGTCCCAGACGAGGAAGAACGCCACCCCCAGCGGCAGCACGACGGATGCCCGGCGCCAGTCGCGCCAGAAGAACAGGCGGAATCGGCGATCGAGCATCACCATGCCCGTGATCGCGATCGCGAGCGCGGCGAGGTAGCTGAGGCCGATCACGCCGCGGGCGCCGCCGCCGGCCTGCTCGCCTCGAGGGGCTCGGGGAGCGGACCCGTCGAGGTGTCGCCGCGCAGGCGCTTGATGAGCACCTCGGCGCTGATGAGGCACATCGGCAGACCGATGCCCGGAATCGTGGACGCGCCCGCGTAGTAGAGGCCGCGCACCTTCTTCGACACGTTGCCGGTGCGGAAGAACGCGCTCTGCTTGAGCGTGTGCGCCGGGCCGAGCATGCTGCCGCGCCAGGCGTTGAGGTCGGCGTGGAAGTCACCGGGGCCGTACGTGCGGCGGAGGACGATGCGGTCGGCGAGGTCGGGGGTCTTCGTCCACTCGGCGATCTGGGCGATGATGCGGTCGGCGTAGACCTCGAGCGGGGTGTCGCCGTCGCCGTCGACCTCGCCGCGGCCGAGCGACAGGTCGGCGGGGGCGGGGACGAGCACGAAGAGGTTCTCGTGACCCTCGGGGGCGACGGAGGGGTCGACGCCGCTCGGCTTGCAGATGTACAGCGAGGCCGGGTCGGGCAGGCGCGAGTTCTCGCCGAAGATCGCCTCGAAGTTCTCGCGCCAGTCGGCCGCGAACAGCAGCGTGTGGTGCTCGAGGTTCGGCAGCTCGCCCTTCACGCCGAGATACATGAGCAGGGCGCTCGGGCCGGGGTTGCGGTCGCTCCAGTACTCCTCGGGGTACGACTGGAAGCGCTCGGGCAGCAGCTGGGTCTCGGTGTGGTGCAGGTCGGCGGCCGAGACGACGATGTCGGCGTCGATCACCTCGCCCGACTCGAGCTCGACGCCGCGCGCGGCGCTCGAGGCCTCGTCGACGAGGATGCGACCGGCGGGCGCGCTCGTGCGGATCATCACGCCGTGCTGCTCGGCGACCGCGTGGATGCGCTCGATGAGCGTCGTGAAGCCGCCCATCGGGTAGAGCACGCCGTCGGCGAGGTCGAGGTGGCTCATGAGGTGGTACATCGACGGGGTGTCGAAGGGCGAGGAGCCGAGGAAGACGGCCGGGTAGCCGAGCACCTGGCGCAGGCGCAGGTCGTCGAAGCGGTTGGCGACGTACGTGTCGAGGTTCTGCAGGAGCATCTTCACGAGCTTCGGCGCGCGCTTGAGCACGTCGGTCGTCAGCAGCGGGCCGAACGACTCGAAGCTCGTGTAGAGGAACCGGCGCTTGGCCATCTCATACGTGTCGTACGCGGAGTCGAGGTAGCGCTCGAGCTCGACGCCCGCGCCCTTCTCGATCGACTCGAACAGCGCGACGTTCTCCTCGCGCGTCGCCGCGACGTCCGTCCACTCGTCGTGGCCCTGCGTGATGACGCGGTACCCGGGGTCGAGCTGCACGAGCTCGAGCTGCTCGGCGGCGCTCGTGCCGAGGAGCCTGAAGAAGTGGTCGAATACCTCGGGCATGAGGTACCAGCTGGGGCCGGTGTCGAAGCGGAAGCCGTCGGACTCCCACGAGCCGGCGCGGCCGCCCGTGGCGTCGCGCTTCTCGACGAGCGTGACCTCGTGGCCCTCGCGGGCGAGGAGGGCCGCGCTCGCGAGACCCGCGATGCCGCCCCCGATGACGACGACGCGACTCACGCGGTCACCGCCGAGGCGCGGGCGGGGGCGGGCTGGGGCAGGCGACCGGCGAGAACGCTCGCGGCGATGCGGAGCTTGACGGGGTCGGGCACGCGCACTCGGGTGCGCACGAGCTCGTTCGCGGGCGTGCGGCGCAGCCGTGCGGCGAGCTCGGCGAAGAGGCCCTGGGCGAGGGCGACGGCCCGCCGGCTGGACGCCGGGAGGTCCGGGAGGACGGCGGCGGACATCCGCAGATCGTCGTCGATGTCGTCGAGCAAGCGGTGCTTCTCCTCTTCCGTGAACGAGTCAACGCGGACCCCCGGGAAGTAGCTGCGACCGAGGGTCTCGAAGTCGGCCGAGAGGTCGCGGAGGAAATTGACCTTCTGGAACGCCGCGCCCAGGGCTCGGGCGCCGCGCACCATGCGGTCATTCTGGTCGCCGCTCACCGGGGCTTCCTGCATGAAGGCTCGGAGGCACATGAGCCCGACGACCTCCGCCGAGCCGTAGACGTAGAGGTCGAAGCTCGCCTGGTCGTGCTCGGTGTCGGTGAGGTCCATGCGCATCGAGTGGAAGAACGGCTCGGTGAGCTCGCGGCCGAAGCCGACCTCCCGCGCGGTGCGCGCGAAGGCGTGCACGACGAGGTTGGAGCTGTAGCCGTGCTCCATGGCCTGGTTCGTGTCGGCCTCGAGCTCGTCGAGGTAGCGCCCGGCCGCGGCCTGATCGAGGCCCGCCTCGGCGACGCCGCCGTCGACGATCTCGTCGGCGACGCGCACGAGGGCGTAGATGTTCTCGACGTGCTGGCGGCTGCCCGGCCCCAGCAGGCGGGAGGCCAGGCCGAACGACGTCGAGTAGCGGCGGATCACGACCCCCGCGACCTCGTCGGCCGTGCGGTCGTACAGGTTCAAGCGCGTCATCTCACCCTGTTCAGGACGGTCTCGGCGACGGGGTGGAGCTCGTCGCGGAGGGCGGCGGGGATGTGCGGCTCGGCCAGACGCGTCAGGGCGCGCTGCGCGTAACCGCGGGCGAGGTCCTCGGCGAAGGCCTTGGCCCCGCACTGGACGAGGAGCAGGCGCGCCTCGATGGCCTGCGCGTGCGTGAGGTCGGGGTCGCCGATGAGCTCGCGCAGCCGCGCCCACTCCGGAGTCGAGCACGCGAAGGCGATCATGACGGTGCGCTTGCCCTCGCGGAGGTCGCCGATCGTCGTCTTTCCCGTCGCCTCCTCCTCGCCGAAGACGCCCAGGACGTCGTCGACGATCTGGTAGGCGATGCCGATCTCGCGCCCGAACTCGCCGAGCGTCGCGACGGTCTCCTCCCCGGCCCCCGCGAGCACGGCGCCGGCCTGGAGCGGCGTCTCGAAGGAGTAGACGGCGGTCTTGAGGCGCTCCATCGTGAGGATGTCGTCGACGAGAGGGGTCGTCGTCGCCATCGAGAGGTCGACGTCGATGAGCTCGCCCGCGGCGCTCGCGAACATCGCCTCGTCGAGGATGTCGAGGAGGCGGTCGCGCATCTCGCCCGTCACGCCGCTCTTGTCGATGAGCCGGTAGGAGTTGAAGAGGGCGAGGTCCCCGGCGATGACGGCGGCGGAGACCCCGCGATGCTCGGCGATCTCGACGCTCGCGCCGCGGTCGACGGCGTGGTCGCGGTACGAGCCCGAGATGTTCGGGATGCCCCGCCTCACGAAGTCGCGATCGATCACGTCGTCGTGCACGATGAGCGCGGTGTGCAGCAGCTCGAAGCTCGCGCCGATGTACGCCGCGGCATCCATGTCGTCGCCGCCGAGGCCGGCGTAGGCGGCCATGACCATGCGCGGGCGGAAGCGCTTGCCGCCCTGCGTGTTGCGCTCGAGCAGACCCCAGAGGTGCTCGTACGGGGCGCCCAGGGGCGTCGCGCGCTTCTTGGATAGGCTGAAGAAGCGCTCCAGAACAGCGTCGACCAGGGCGCCGCGCTCCGCGGCCACCGCCACCCTGTCGTGTCGATCCACCTCAGCAGACTAGCGGCACCCATGACCGGAATCCCCGAGAACGTCGTCCTCCTCGCCGAGGACGGCACGCCCGTCGGCACCGCCCCCAAGGCGACCGTCCACACCGACGACACCCCGCTGCACCTGGCCTTCTCGTGCCACGTGTTCGATGAGCGGGGGTGGGTTCTCGTGACCCGCCGGGCCCTCGGTAAGGCGACCTGGCCGGGCGTGTGGACGAACAGCTTCTGCGGTCACCCCGCGCCCGATGAGGACTTCGTCGAGGCGATCGCGCGCCGCGCCGAGCGCGAGCTCGGACTGCGAGTGCACTCGGTGCGCAGCGCGCTGCCCGACTTCCGGTACCGCGCCGTCGACGCCTCGGGCATCGTCGAGAACGAGATCTGCCCCGTGTTCACCGCGATCGCCGAGGGTGACCCCGCGCCGGCCGACGACGAGGTCGCCGAATGGGCGTGGGTCGAGCCGGAGGCCCTGCGCTCGGCTGTGACGGCGACCCCCTTCGCCTACAGCCCGTGGCTCGGGTGGCAGCTCGCCGCGTGGCAGGGCGACTACAGGGCGCCGTAGCGGCCCGCGCCGCGCGTCAGGCGTGGCCGGCGCTCACGGCGTCGTCCTCGTCGATCGCAGGAGAGGCCTCCGCCGTCGCCGCATCGCGGTCCCACGGGAGGTGAACGCGCGCGGTCGTGCCCGAGGCGCCGTCGGATTCGAGCTCGACGCGGCCGCCCAGCCGCTGCTCGACGAGCGCGCGCACGATCGGCAGGCCGAGACCCGTCCCGGGGACGTCACGGTGCTCGGCGTCGGAGACGCGGTAGAAGCGCTCCCAGACCTGATCGAGCACGGCGGGCGGGATGCCCGGTCCGTGATCGGCGATCGAGATGACGACCCCGTCCGCGCTCGGATCGACGCGCACCTCGACCTCTCCCCCGTCGGGAGTGAACTTCACCGCGTTCGACAGGAGGTTCGCCAGCACGCGCGTGAGGTCCTGCGGCACGGAGCGGATCGGGAGGGCATCGACCGGGGACTCGACGCGCATGCTGACCGCCCGCCCGACGGCGAGGCCCTCCGCGTCCTGCGCGCAGTGGCGGGTCACAGCGATGACGTCGAACGAGACCGTGGGCCGCGACACCGCCGCCGACGAGCTGAGCTTCCCGAGCTCGAGGACGTCCTCGATGACGTCGGCGAGTCGTCGCGCATTGCGGGCGATGACATCGGTCGCGACGCGCTCGGCGGGCTTCAGGTCGGCACCGTCGAGATCCTCGACGAAGCCGAGGATGCTCGTGACGGGAGTGCGCAGCTCGTGGCTCACCGAGGCGATGAAGTCGTCCTTCTGCCGGTTGAGGTCGCGCATCTGCTCCGCGGCCTGGATCGCACGGCGCTCGCGCTCGCCGCGCGTGGTGACGTCGGTGAAGACGATCGTCATGACCGTCGCACCGCCCACGCCGTCGTGCAGGCCGAGGTCGACGTCGAAGCGGCGGCCCTCACGCTCGAGCTCGAGTCGGGCGATCTCACGGCGCCGGATGGCGTCGTCGAGCTCCGCCACGCCGAACACGGGCTGCCCCCGCGAGATGCGCAGACCGACCACCCCCCACGTCGGCGGCATGGTCTCGCGGCCGAGCGCGACCAGGGCGGTCGGGTTGACGCCGACGACGCGGAGGCGGTCGCCGTCGAGGATCTCGGCGATGAGGATGCCCGTCTCCGAGTTCACGATGCCGCCGCGCAGGAGCGCCTCCCGCGCGCCGAGCTGCGTGACGACATTGGCCCAGTCGTTGCGGGCCGCGGAGACGAAGAGCGCGGCGCACGCGTGGACGACGAGGAAGAGCTGCAGGAGCACGGCCGCGATGCGCGGGTCGGAGTCGGTGTACTGGCCGATCGCGCCGCCGCCCATGCCGGCGAGAGTCGTCGCGAGCACGGCGACGACGAGGAGCTCGACGGCGACCACCGTGATCGGCAGCCGGAACGCCGCCCAGAGGAGCGCGACGAGCGGGACGAAGGCGAGCGGGAGGGTGTTGCCCGGCCAGAAGACGAGCGCGACGATGACGACGAGCACCGTCAGCTGCACGACGACCTCGAGGCGGCGGACGCCGCGCGCGAGGCGTCTGCTGACGAGGGCGACGGGAGCGACGACGAGCATCGCGGAGCCGTGCGACGACACGAGCGCGAAGGCCGAGCTCAGGAAGTCGGCGCCGACGGCGAGCGCCGCGGTCAGCCCGCCGAGCAGGCCCATGACGAGGGCCCCGAGCACGACGGCGATGATGAAGCGGCTGACGTCGCGCAGGCTGTCGAGTCGGGCCTCCGGGCCGCCGCGCGAGGCGAACTGCGCGACGACGTAGGCCTCGGCCGCGTTGGCGACGGCGTACCCGACGGTCAGGCCGAACTCGCGGCCGAGGAGGGCGTTCGCGGCGAGGGCGGCCACGAAGATGCCCGCGGTCACCACCAGTCGCGAGCCGCGCGAGGCGAGCACCGCGATCGCGGCGACACCCGCCGCCGGCCACCACGGCGCGATCGGCGAGCCCTCGACGCGGGTCGCCACGCTCAGCCAGCCGATGATGCCCGTCATCACGACGAGCGCCGTGATCCCGGCGCGCCGGATGCCCGGGGTGGCGTACCAGAGCTGGGTCGCGATGCCCGCTTGACCCATGGGGTGCTCCTCTCGCGACGCGGCGCCCGAAAGGTCGAATCCGTGTCACTCGTGAGACTAGAGTCTGAACACCGGAGAGGGGAATCGTGTCGCGAATCCTGATCGTCGAAGATGAGCCCGACGTTCTGCTGCTGCTCGAGAATCGAGTGCGCGGTGCGGGCCACGACGTC
Source organism: Yonghaparkia sp. Soil809 (assembly GCF_001429705.1). Classification (NCBI taxonomy): domain Bacteria; kingdom Bacillati; phylum Actinomycetota; class Actinomycetes; order Micrococcales; family Microbacteriaceae; genus Microcella; species Yonghaparkia sp. Soil809. Next base: position 1,040,330 of record NZ_LMSV01000001.1, on the reverse strand, counting down.
CAGAGCGCGAGCGACGGCGAGCGCGGCCTCGAGCTCGCCCTCGCCGAGAACCCGGACCTGATCATCCTCGACTGGATGATGCCCAAGCTCGACGGCATCGAGGTGCTCGAGCGGCTGCGCGCTGACGAGGTCGGCGGCCGCATCAAGGTGCTCATGCTCACCGCGCGCTCGCAGCAGAACGACGTCGACCGCGCCTTCGCGGCCGGGGCGAACGACTACATCGTGAAGCCGTTCAGCTCGCGCGAGCTCGTCGAGCGGATCGCCATACTGCTCGAGGCCGCCGCGTAGATCGAGGGCTCTGAGCGGCGCGAGCCGAGCATCCGCCCCCTGGCGACGATCAGTCGGCGGAGTCGGAGCGCGCGATGACCGTGCGGTGGAAGTTCTGGAACGACCGCGAGGCGGTCGGGCCGCGCTGGCCCTGGTAGCGGTTGAGGTAGGCGCCCGTCCCGTACGGGTTCTCGGCGGGCGAGCTGAGGCGGAAGAAGCACAACTGGCCGATCTTCATGCCCGGCCACAGCTTGATCGGCAGCGTCGCGACGTTGCTGAGCTCGAGAGTCACGTGACCGCTGAAGCCCGGGTCGATGAAGCCCGCCGTCGAGTGGGTCAGCAGGCCGAGTCGACCGAGCGAGCTCTTGCCCTCGAGGCGCGCGGCGATGTCGTCGGGCAGGCTCACCTGCTCGTAGGTGGCGCCGAGCACGAACTCGCCCGGGTGCAGGATGAACGGCTCGTCGGCCTTCGCCTCGACCAGGCGGGTGAGCTCGGGCTGCTCCTCGGCGGGGTCGATGTAGGGGTACTTGTGGTTGTCGAACAGCCGGAAGAACGAGTCGATGCGCACGTCGACGCTCGACGGCTGCACCATCGCCAGGTCGAGCGGGTCGAGGCCGATGCGGCCCGACTCGAGTTCGGCACGGATGTCGCGATCGCTCAGCAGCATGCGGTCAGCCTATCGACGCGGCGAGGTTCGCTACACTGGAGCAGCACCCTTCGGGCGTGCGACCGGGGATGTAGTTCAATGGCAGAACTTCAGCTTCCCAAGCTGATAGCGCGGGTTCGATTCCCGTCATCCCCTCTCCGCTTCCTCTGCTTCGCCGCCGCTCCTGCGGCGAACGCATCGTTCCGCGAGTCCCGCCCCTGATCGGAGACAGATGCAGCTGACGGATGCTGGGCTCGCGTTCGTGACCGAGCGCCACCTCGGAACGCTCGCGACGGTGGACCGTGACGCGCGCACGCACGCGGTGCCGGTCGGCTTCACGTACCTCGACGGCGTCGTGCGCGTGATCGGCAGCCGGGGGTCGCAGAAGTTCGTCAATGCGCGGCGGTCGGGCCGGGCATCCGTCAGCAGCGTCGACGGCGCGCGCTGGATCAGCTTCGAGGGGCCCGTGCGGGTGCTCACCGATGCGGAATCGGTCGCCCGCGCCGTCGAGCTGTACGCCGCGCGCTACCGCCAGCCGCGCCCGAACCCCGAGCGCGCGGTGCTCGAGCTCACGGTCGAGCGCGTGCTCGGCTCGAGCGGCATGCGCGCCGGCCGCGGCTGAGCGCCCGCGTCCGCACTCGCGTCCGCGCCCGCGTTCTCCTCAGCGCTCCTCGACGAGGGCGAGCTGCGAGCCGTCGAGGTCGACGAGGAACGCCGCGCGCCGACCCCACGCCTGCATCGCGATGGGCGTCAGGCGGGGGATGCCCGTGGTCGACTGGGGGACCCCCGCCGCGGCCATCGCCGCATGAAGCGCATCCAGCTCGCCGACGCGGATGACGCACTGGTGCGCGCTCGCCGTCGGGTCGAGGTCGGCGTGGGGGAAGAACTCGAGCTCGATGCGGCCGCGGCGCACGCGCAGCCACGACTCGTCGTGGTGCACCGCGTGAAAGCCGAAGCGGCCGTAGAACTCGGCCGTCGCGGCGAGATCGCGAGCGGGCAGGGCGGGGTTGGCGCGGTCGGTCATGGTGATCTCCCTCCGGTGACGGCGAGCGTACCCCCGACGCCCGCAGTGCGCGCCGGGTAGCGTGGTCGCGTGCACCTCGCCGACCTCACCGCGAACCGCGCCTTCGCCGTCGGGCTCGGCGCGGCCCACCTGCTGCTCGGGGCGGTCGGATTCGTCGTGTCGTTCGGAACTCCCCCGCTCGACCCCGCCGGCGTGCTCGTCATCGCCTACTTCACCGCGAACCCGCTGCACTCGGTCGTGTCGATGGCCATCGGAGGCGTGCTGATCGTCGCGGGTCTGCGCTCGCTCGCCGCGGCGCGGCGCGTCAACGCGATCATGGGTACGTTCCTGCTGGTGTTCGGCGTCGCCGGCCTCTACCTGATCGGGACCCCCGCCAACGTGCTCGCCCTCACCCCGAGCGACGTGCTCGTGCTCTTCGCCTCGGCCGCGCTGCTGCTTCCCGCGAGCCTCGGCGCCGACCGCGCCGCCGGGGGAGCCGTCGAGAGCGGCTCGGGCGCCGCCCCCGCTGCCTGAGACGCTGCTGAAGGCGGCCATCCGCCGAGAACCCCGCGCCGAATGATGGGCATGACCCAGACGCACCGCGCTCTCGCCGCGCTCGCTCTGCTCGGCGCGAGCGTCGTGCATCTCGCCGTCGCCGCGACCGGCCCGGCATCCGCCGTCGCCATCCTGCTCGGCACCCTCGGCCTCGCGGAGGCCACCGGCGCCGCCGCCGTCGCCCGCGGCGCTCTCGCCGACCATCCGGGGGCACTCGCGGCGCTCCTCGTGCTCCCCGTCGTCGTGCCCACCGGCGCCCTGACGATCGCGAGCGCGCTCGAGCGCCCCGATCTGACTGGCGCCCTCCTGCAGCCGACCCTGCTCGGAGCCGCCCTCCTCGCCTTCGCCGGTGCGCTCGTCGCCGCGAGCGCGGCGCGTCGACTCCGGGCGACGGATGCTCGCACCGAGCAGCCCGTCGGCCCCGGCCGCCCCGGCCGCCCCGCCCGTCAGGCGGCGGTCCTCGTCGCCGCGGCGCTCGTCACCGGTCTCGTCTCGGCTCCCGCCGTCGCGTCGGCCCGACCCGATGTCGTGCCAGGTGGTCCCGTCGCGTCGCTCACGGGCCGGACCGCCACCGAGGCGGACGGCGAGCGTGCCGGCCAGGGGGCCGCAGCGGCCGAGGCGGAGGACGACGCGCCGCGCTTCGCCGTCCCGGTCGGGCACGAGGGTCACGCCGGCCACACGCCCTGACCCCTCCGGCCGCGCCCCGCCGGCGGGGTCGGTCGGCGACTCAGACGGCCTTCTCGACCGCCCGCCCGATGACCGGCTCGACGTCGGCCATGAACCGTCGCACGTCCTCGTCGACGATCACGTCGCTCGGCCGCAGCCCGCGCGTCAGATAGAGGCCCTCGATCGATCGGATGCGCGACAGCGCCACGTACGCCTGACCGGGAGCGAACGCCCGCGGCCCGAGATCGACGATCGCCTGATCGTAGGTCGAGCCCTGCGACTTGTGGATCGTCACCGCCCACGCCAGCCGCAGCGGGAACTGCGTGAACTCCGCCACGACATCGCGCGTGACGCGCTTCGTCGCCGCCGAGTAGGTGTACCGGTACTTCTCCCACACCGCCGGCAGCACCTCGAAGCTCTCGCCCTCGACGTCGACCCACACGGTCCTGCCGATGCGCTCGACGGTGCCGAGCGTGCCGTTGACCCAGCGCGGGGTGCCGTCGCCGCCGGTGTCGTTGCGCAGGAACATCACCTGCGCGCCGATCTTCAGCTCGAGCGTCTCGTCGGCGGGGTAGCCGCCTCGCCCGCCGAACTCGCCCGCGATGTCGGCGCGCGCCGTCTTCGGGGCTCCGGGGAGCCGGCGCAGGGCATCCGTGTTGATGCGGGTGACGGTCGCGTTCGTCGTCGCGAGGGTCAGGATGCCCTCCGTCGGGGCGGGGCGCGCGCCGGCCTCGTTGAGGGCGCGCCCGATCTCCGGCGTGACCTCCCCGTGGCGGACGGCCGAGAGCATCGCGCGGAACGCCTCGTCCTGCTGGCGGTGGATGGTCTGCAGCTCGACGATGCGCAGGTCGGCCTCGCGCCACACCTTCGCGTCGAAGAACCACATCGAGCGGTAGTGGTCGGCGTAGTAGGCGCGCTCGCCCTCGTCGCGGCCCGGCACCGGGGCGAGCTGGTACGGGTCGCCGAAGAGGACCACCTGCGCGCCGCCGAAAGGCTCGTGCGGCCGGCGGCGCGACTGGCGCAGGCGGCGATCGATCGCGTCCATGAGATCGGCGCTGACCATCGAGATCTCGTCGATGACGACGGTGTCGACCTCGCCGAGGAGGCGCGCGAGCTGCGGCGGGTTCTCGAGCTCCTGGTCGGCGATGAGCCCGATCGGCAGCCGGAACAGCGAGTGGATCGTCTGCCCGCCGACGGTGAGCGCCGCCACGCCCGTCGGCGCGCACACGATGACGGTGCGATCGGTCGCGGCGAGGAACGCCTGCAGCAGCGTCGACTTGCCCGTGCCCGCGCGCCCCGTGACGAACACGTGGTCGCGCGTCGACTCGATGAGCTCGAGCACCGCCCGCTGCTCTGCGGCGAGGCCGCCGTCGGGTCGATCGGGCATGCCAGCCAGGGTACTGCGCCCGGGGCGCGCGCCCCGCCCGCACCTAGGCTGATGCGCATGGCGCGGCGGGGGATGCTCTGGGGAGGGATCATCGCCGCCTCCGTCGCGGTCGCCGGGCTCTCGATCGCGGCCGCGGTCGCCGACGCGACGAGCCCGGAGCGCGTCGTCCGCGACTACCTCGCCGCGCTCGCCTCCGACGACCTCGCCACGGCCGCCGCCCTCGCCGGGCTCGACGCGGCCGACCTCGACCGGCTCGGCGGCATGCCTCTCGGCGACTCCGGCCCCGCCGACGTCGCCGAGATCGTCGACGTCGTCGACCTGGCGACGGGCACGCGCATCGTCTCAGCGCGCTTCGGTGAGCGCGGCGTCGATGTCGCCGCGGTGCGCTTCGAGCTCGAGCCCGCGCCGTTCGGGCCGTTCACGCGGTGGGTGCTGAGCGAGCCGCCCCTCGCCGAGCTCGCCGTCGTGGCGGACCGGCACGACGAGCTCGTCGTCAACGGGATGCCGCGCTCGGCCGAGCGCACGGGGGGCGCCGTGCGGGTCGTCGGCTTCATCCCGGCACGACTCGAGGCCGGGATCGCGAGCCCGTACCTCGACGGCGCGACGGTGCGCGCGCGCTTCGGCACGGCATCCGCCGCCGACACCCTCGTCGTGGAGGCCGCGCCCTCGCCGCGGCTGCGGCGCGCCGTCGATCGGGAGGTGGAGGCGTTCCTCGCCGACTGCGTCGCGCAGCGCGTGCTGCAGCCGGCCGGCTGCCCGTTCGGCATCGCCGTCCCCGACCGGCTCGTCGAGCCTCCGCAGTGGCGCGTGAGCGTGCCCCCGGTCGTGTCGCTCGTGCCGGGCGCGAGCGCGGGGGAGTGGACGATCGAGGGCGGGGTGACCGTGAGGGTCGCACTGCGCGTCCAGCGGCTCATCGACGGGGTGATCGAGGAGCGCGACGAGGCGGTCGTCGCCGTCGTCCGCGGGGCGGTCGCGATCGACGACGAGGGGCTCACGATCACGATCGCTCCGCCGGAGGACGAGACGGGCTAGCGGGATTCGTCGCGGGCGGGCTGACGGAGCCCGTCGCGCGCGGCGCGCTGGGCGAGCATCGCGTTGTACGCCTTGAGCTCGGCGTCGTCGTCGCGGTCGGCCTGCCGGTCGCGCCGCTTCGACTCGCGCGAGTCGTCGCGGCTCCACATGACGGCGACGAGGATGGCGAGGGCGAGGGTCGGGATCTCGCCGACGCTCCACGCGATCTCGCCGCCGCGGATCTGGTCCGCCAGCGGCGTCGCGCCCCACTCGCGGCCCATCGCGCCGAACCACTCCGGCAGCAGCAGGCTCGTGCCGGTGATGAGCGAGAGCCCGAAGAAGGCGTGGAAGGCCATCGTCGCGAGCAGGATCATCAGCCGCACCGGGTACGGCGGGCGGTACGGCGCGGGGTCGACGCCGATGAGCGCGTTGACGAAGAAGTAGCCGCTCAGCAGGAAGTGCAGGATCATCCACTGGTGGCCGAGGTGGTCGCTGACCGCCCACGAGAACAGCGGCGAGTAGTAGAAGACGAGCAGCGACACCGCGAAGATCACCGACGCGACGATCGGGTGGCCGACGATCGACGCGAAGCGCGAGTGCACGATCGCGAGGATCCACTCGCGCGGCCCGCTCGAGCCGTCCTTCCGGACGTGGATCGCGCGCGCCGCGAGCGTCACGGGCGCCGCGAGCACGAGGAGCACGGGGATCCCCATGCTGAGCATCATGTGCCCGAGCATGTGCACGCTGAACAGGTAGCGCTCGTACACCGCGAGGCCGCTGCTGGTGACGACGACCAGGGCGACCATCCCGGTCACCCACAGGATCGAGCGGTGCGCGGGCCAGTGGTCGCCGCGGCGGTGCATGCGGATCACGCCGGCGAGGTAGAAGAACGTGCCGAACGCGGCGAGCAGCGCCCACAGGAGGTTGAGATCCCACTCGGTGAGCACGCGCCACGGCTCGAACGGCGGCGGCAGCGGCGCGCCCGTCAGCCACTCGGCGGGCGAGGGGTCGGCGAGCTGGTCGACCGGCACCTCGGGCACCGGCGAGGGGGTCCGCGCGAGGGCCGTCGCGAGGCCGCTCGCGACGCCCATGACGGCGAGTTCGACGACCACGACCGTCCAGAAGGATGCCCGGGGCGCCTGCTCGCGCACGACGCGTCCGATGAGAACGCGCCGGTACGCCGCCCCGAAGCAGCCGAGCGCGACGAGCGCCACGACCTTCGCGATGAGGATGGCGCCGTAGGCGCTCGCAAGTCCGTCGATCCCGCCGACGCGCAGCTGCGCGCTCACGAGCCCGGAGACGGCGACGACGATGAACGCGATCAGGGCGAGGGTCGAGTACCGCGCGAGCACGACCGGCAGCCGGTCGCCGAGCTCGCGACGGAGGAGGACGAGCACCAGGAGCCCGCCGACCCACACGGCGGCGAAGACCGAGTGCAGGTAGACAGCGGTGACGGCGGCGTCGTGGTCGGCGGTGCCGCCCGCGTGACCCTGCTGGGCGACCGGCCACAGCGTCGCGACGGCGAGCACGCCGACGAGCGCGAGCACGCCCTGCGAGCGGGCGGCGAAGCACAGCACGGTGACGGTCGCGGCCATGACGGTCGTCCACAGCCAGGCGCGGCCGATGTCGGTCTCGCCGAAGAACGTCGCGAGCAGGCGGCCGAAGCGCTCGTCGAGCGCGATCGGCTCGAGGAAGACGCTGAGGAAGGTGAGGAAGCCCGCGACCGCGGAGGCGAGGGTCCAGAGCCCCGCCGCGCCGGCGGCGATGTCGAGCGCGCGGTGATGCTCGGGTCGGCCGGGCGCGAGCGCGATGAGGGCGAGCAGCAGGCCGCCGATCGTGGCGGCGGCGGAGAGAGTGAGGACGAGCTTGGCGACGGGGAGTCCGTACCGGACGACGGGCCCCGGGTCGGCGACGAGCGGAGCATCGGCGCCGCCGCCGAGCGCGAGGGCGACGACGAGGGTCAGCACCGCGGTCGTCAGCAGGGCGCCCAGGCCCAGAGCGCCCCAGGGGGAGCCGGCCGTCGCGGCGCGAGCCGACGGGCGCGGTGCGGGCGCCGTGCGGGTCGAGGTCACGCCATAAGGGTAGGCGAGCATCCTGATGCGGCGGTGCGCGGGGGCGGCAGGCCGCAGCCCGCCCGCGAACGCGACGACGGGGGCGACCCGTGCGGATCGCCCCCGTCGTCGGAGACCTGTGCGGTCGGACCTACTTGGCGGCAGCCTTCAGCTTGCTGCCGGCGCTGATCTTCACGCCGTTCGACGCGGCGATCTGGATCGTCTCGCCGGTCTGGGGGTTGCGGCCCTGGCGGGCGGCGCGAGCGGTGCGCTCGACCGAGATCCAGCCCGGGATCGAGACCTTGGTGCCCTTGCCCACGGCGTCGGACAGGACCGAGAACAGGCCGTCGACGACACGGTTGACGTCGGCCTGGCTCAGGCCCGACTCAGCGGCCACGGCGGCGACGAGCTCGGAACGGTTCATGGTGTCCTCCTCGGACGTCAAGTTCGGTGGAACGATCCGTGACCAGGGGATGGCCGCGAACCGCCTCGAAACTAGCACCAGTCCCGCGAGTTTCCGGGCTCATTCGCGGCTCGGGGCGCTGATTCGTCGTCGTTTTCGACGTTTCGAGCCCGATCGGGCGCTCCTGGCTGGGAAAAGCACGAAAGGCGCCCCGCGAGCGGGACGCCTTTCGCTGCCGACGACGCGGCGGGTGAGCCGGTTACCAGCTCGACTTCGTGATGCCGGGCAGCTCGCCGCGGTGCGCCATGTCGCGGAAGCGGACGCGCGAGATGCCGTACTGCTTGAGGTGACCGCGGGGGCGACCGTCGACGGCGTCGCGGTTGCGGACGCGCACGGGCGAGGCGTCGCGGGGCAGCTTCTGCAAGCCCTGGCGCGCGGCCTCGCGCGACTCGTCGGTGCCGTTGGGGTCGACCAGGGCCTTCTTCAGCTCGAGGCGCTTCGCGGCGTAGCGCTCGACGATGACCTTGCGCTGCTCGTTGCGCGCGATCTTGCTCTTCTTCGCCATTTCTTAGCGCTCCTCGCGGAATTCGACGTGCTTGCGGATGACCGGGTCGTACTTCTTCAGCACGAGGCGGTCGGGGTCGTTGCGGCGGTTCTTGCGGGTCACGTAGGTGTACCCGGTGCCGGCGGTCGACCGGAGCTTGATGATGGGACGGACGTCCTGCTGCTTGGCCATTAGATCTTCTCCCCACGGGCCAGGAGGTCCTTGACCACGGACTCGATGCCGCGCGCGTCGATGACCTTGATGCCCTTGGCCGACAGCGTCAGCGTGACATTCCGGCGGAGCGACGGCACGAAGTACGTCTTCTTCTGGATGTTCGGGTCGAACCGGCGCTTGGTGCGCCGGTGCGAGTGCGAGATGTTGTGCCCGAAGCCGGGAACGGCTCCGGTCACCTGGCAGACGGCTGCCATGGTTCCTCCAAATATTCGGCTACCGTGCGGCGAGCGCCGCACCCAAGGTCACTTGTCGGCACGCTGACACCGCCTGTTCCGTTCGAGTAGCGGGTGAACGGGGCGGAGAGCGCACAGGAAGGGCGAATGATCGCCCGACACAATCGCCCAGCTTACGGCCTGGATGCCCGATCGGCCAAGTCGGAGCAGCGCGCGCACACGCCGAAGATGTCGACGACGTGCTCGGCGCGCGTGAAGCCGTGCTCGGCCGCCGTGCGGCGCGCCCACTCCTCGACCGGCTGGGCCTCGATCTCGACGGTCGTGCCGCAGCGCCGGCAGATCAGGTGATGGTGGTGGCTGCCCGGGGTGCAGGCGCGGTAGAGCACCTCGCCCTCCTGCTGCAGGCTGTCGGCCTCGCCCTCGTCGGTGAGGCCCGTGAGGGCGCGGTAGACCGTCGCGAGCGCGATCGTCGAGCCCGACTCCCGCAGGGCCGCGTGCAGGGCCTGCGCGCTGACGAAGCCGCCCGCATCGCCGAGCGCCGAGCGCACGGCCTCCTTCTGCCAGGTGTTGCGCTTCACCGCGCCACCTCGGCGAGCGCCGGCGTGCGCGGGCGCCGGCTGGCGCCGCCCTTCAGGCGGCGCTCGAGCAGCCGGCACACGAGGTAGATCGCGAACGAGATCGTCGTGATGTATGGGCTGATCGGCAGCGAGCCGCCGAGCGCGAGCAGGATCCCGCCGACGGCGGAGACGAGCCCGAAGACCATGCTGAGGAGCGGCACGAGCACCGGCGAGGCCGAGACGCGCAGCGCCGCGGCGGCGGGCGTGACGAGCAGGGCGAGCACCAGCAGGGCGCCGATCACCTGCACCGAGACCGCGACCGTCAGACCCAGCAGGACCATGAAAACGATGCTGAGGGTGCGGCCGGGCACGCCGCGCGCGCTCGCCACCTCCGGGTCGAGGCTGTCGAAGGCGAGCGGGCGCCAGATGATGACGAGAGCGACGAGCACGACGACGCTGAGGGCGAGCAGGAGCCCCAGCTGCGGCAGATCGACGCTGATGATCTGACCGGTCAGCAGGCCGAACTTGTTGCCGCTGCGCCCCGGGTAGAGGGCGAGGAAGAGGATGCCGAGGCCGAGGCCGAAGGGCATGAGCACGCCGATGATCGAGTTGCGCTCGCGGGCCCGCGCGCCGAGGACCCCGATGATCGCGGCCGCGATGAGCGAGCCCACGATCGATCCGGCGACGACGTTGACGCCGAGCAGCAGCGCCGCCGCCGCACCCGCGAACGACAGCTCGCTGATGCCGTGGACGGCGAAGGCCATGTCGCGCTGCATGACGAAGACGCCGATGAGGCCGCCGACGACGCCGAGCACGGCCGCGGCGATGATCGAGTTCTGCACGAGCCCGAGCAGCTGCGCGTACGTGGCCCAGTCGACCGTGATCATGCGACCACCTCGTGGTGGTGATCGCCCTCGGGAGCACCCACGACGACGACGCGGCCGTGGGTGCGGATCACGTCGACAGGCGTGCCGTACAGCCCGCTCAGCACGTCGCTGCGCAGCACCTCGTCGGGCGCGCCGATCGTGAAGGCGCCGTGGGCGAGGTAGAGCACGCGATCGACCATGCCGAGGACGGGGTTCACGTCGTGCGTGACGAACACGACCGCGGTCGCGTGATCCCGGCGGCGCGCATCGATGAGCTCGCTCACCCCCCGCTGGTGGTGCAGGTCGAGACTCATGAGCGGCTCGTCGCACAGCAGCAGCGCAGGGTCGTCGGCGAGCGACTGGGCCACGCGCAGCCGCTGCTGCTCGCCGCCCGAGAGGCTGCCGAGGGGCTGGTCGGCGTAGTGGGCGGCTCCGACGGCGGCGAGGAGGGCATCCACCCGTTTGCGGTCGGCGCGCGTCGTGATCGGCGGGCCGTAGCGGTGGCCGTTGACGCCGAGCATCACCAGATCGCGCCCGCGCAGCGGGGTGCCCGGCGCGACGATCTTCTGCTGGGGGATGTAGCCGATGCGCCGGTGACCCCGATGCGCCGGATGCCCGTCCACGAGCACCTCGCCGGCCGCGAGCCGCTGCTCGCCGAGCATGGCCTTGAGCAGGCTCGTCTTGCCCGTGCCGTTCGCGCCGAGCACCGCGATGAACTCGCCCGCGCGCACCTCGAGGTCGAGGCCGCTCCAGAGGGTGCGGGCGCCGAACGCGAGCGCCCCGCCGCGGATGCTGAGCACCGGGGCGAGATCGGTCGACGGGGTCGGAGTCGTCATGCGGGGCTCAGCGCTCCGACGACTCTCTCGATGTTCGCGCGCATCCACGAGATGTAGTCCTCCTCGTCCGGCAGGGTCTCGACGAACGAGACCACGGGGATCCCGGCGGCGCCGGCCGCCTCGCGCACGCGCTCGGTCTCTGGGCTCGCCGTCTGGTCGTTGTAGGCGAGCAGGACGACCTCGCCCGAGCCGATTAGGTCGAGCGTCTGCTGGAGGGCGAGCGGGGGCACGTCGGCGCCCTCCTCGATCGCCTCGGAGAACTGCTCGGGCGTCTCGTCGTCGAAGCCGAGCTCGGCGAGGAGGTAGTACGGGACGGGCTCGGTCGCGGCGATCGAGCCCCCGCCCAGGGCCGCCGCGGCCTCATCGAGCTCGGTCGCGAGCGCCTCGAGCTCGGTCATCCACGCCGTGAGGTTCTGCTCGTAGACCGCGGCGTTGTCGGAGTCGAGGTCGGCGAGCTCGGTCGCGATCGCGGCGGCGACCTCCTCCATGACGTGGATGTCGTACCAGACGTGCTCGTTGACGCCCTCGACGTGGGCGTGGTCGGCGCCGTCGGCGTGCTCGTCCTCGGCGTGCGCGTCTGCGGAGGCGTCGGCCTCCTCGCCGGCGTGGGCCGCGTCGCCGTGGCCGTGGTCGTCATCGATCCCGGCGATCGTCGCGGCCGTGATGACGGCGGCGTCGGCGCCCGAGCCCTCCAGGAGCAGGTCGATGAAGGGGTCGTAGCCGCCGCCGTTCTCGATGACGAGGTCGGCGCCGGCGATCGCGAGCTGGTCCTGCGCGCTCGCCTCGTAGCTGTGCGGGTCCTGCGCGGGGGAGTCGATGATGCTCGTCACGCTCGCGAGGTCGCCCACGATGGCCGCGGCGATGTCGCCGTAGACGTTCGTCGAGGCGACGATCGAGAGCCCCTCGGTCGAGCCGGTCGGGGCCGGTGCGGCGCAGCCCGTGAGCGCGAGACCTGCGGCGGACGCGACGAGGAGCGCGGGGACGGAGCGGCGGAGCGCGGGCATGAGCCGATGCTAGGACTTACTGAGAACGGTTGTCAAAACGATTCTCAATAAGGATCGCTCGAGTGTCGAGGCGGGTGTCGATACGGGAGGTGGCTCGGCGTGCCCGGCGCCCGCCCCGCGTGCACGTTCTCCGGAGATCCGGTCGCGACGCGGCAGGGCACCCCGGCGCTGCCGGCACGCGGCGCCGGATCTCCGGAGAACGTGCACGCCGTCGCGGTCCGGCGGAGTGCGGGCCCGGAGGCGGGCTCGCCAGGGCGGAGCGGGCAGGCCGGAGCGGGCGGGGCGGAGCGGGCGGGGCGGAGCGGGCGGGCCCGACCGGGCGGGCTCGGCGGGCTCCCCGGCGGCGCGGCTACCCTGCGCTCCATGTCGAATCGTCTGGCCATGCTCGCGATGACCGGGCTCCACCGCGTCGTGCTGCGCCTCACCGGCGGCCGGGTCGGCGCCTCGCTCGGGCGCATGCGCGTGATCGAGCTCGTGACGCGCGGCCGGAAGTCCGGCGCGGAGCGCCGGGCCATCCTCACCGTCCCCGTCGTCGAGACCACGGAGGCGGGCGAGACGCTCGTCGTCGTGGCCTCGCGCGGCGGGGACGACCTCATGCCGTCGTGGTACCTCAACCTCGTCGCCGACCCCGAGGTCGGCGTCGCCTCGGCCGCGGGCGGCGATGCGATGCCGTATCGCGCCCGCACCGCGAACGACACCGAGCGGGCACGGCTGTGGCCGCTCGCCGTGCGCGCCTACAGCGGATACGCCGCCTATCAGCGGCGAACGCGGCGCACGATCCCGCTCGTGCTGCTCGAGCCCGAGCCTCAGCGGGACGCGCGACCCGACACGGAGGCCCGCGCGCGGACGGTCGGGGAGGCCGGCTCGGAGGCCGGCTCGGAGGCCGGCTCGGAGCCCGGGAGCTAGTCGAGCAGGAGCGCCGGCTCCTCGATCACGCTCGCGACGTCCGCGAGGAAGCGGCTCGCGACATCCCCGTCGACGACGCGGTGATCGAACGACGCCCCGAGCGTCGTGACGAAGCGCGGACGCACCTCGCCGTCGACGACCCACGGCTTCTGCTTGATCGTGCCGAGCGCGACGATCGCGACCTCGCCGGGGTTGAGGATGGGCGTGCCGGTGTCCATGCCGAAGACGCCGATGTTCGTCACCGTGATGGTGCCGTCGGCCATGTCGGCGGGCTGCAGGCGCCCATCGCGGGCCGTGATCGTGAGCTGCTCGATCGCCTGCGCGAGCTCGCGCAGGCTCATCGCCTGGGCGTTCTTGACGTTCGGCACGACGAGCCCGCGCGGCGTCGCGGCGGCGAAGCCGAAGTTGACGAAGTGGTGGACGATGATCTCCTCGTCCGTCCACGTCGAGTTGACCGTCGGGTTGCGGCGCACGGCCCAGATCATGGCCTTCGCCATGATGAGCATCGGCGAGACCTTGATGCCCGCGAAGTCGGGGCTCGCCTTGAGGCGCTTGACGAACTCCATCGTGCGGGTGGCGTCGACGTCGACGAAGATGCTCACGTGCGGGGCGGTAAAGGCGCTGCGCACCATGCCCTGCGCGATGGCCTTGCGCACGCCCTTGACGGGGATGCGCTCCTCGCGCACCTCCGGCCACTCGGGCGTCTGGATGTTGCGGAACACGCTCGCCTGCGACGCCTGGCGGATGACGTCGTCGCGGGTGATCTCGCCCGCGAGGCCGGTCGGCTGGACGGTCGCCAGGTCGACGCCGAGATCCTTCGCGAGCTTTCGGATCGGCGGCTTCGCGATCACCGGCCCGGCCGAGGCGGCCGGCACGAAGGGCGAGGGGGCGGGGCGGGATGCCACGGCGCTCGTCGCGGCGTCGCGCTCGTGGCGCCCGCCCGCGTCACCGCCCGAGCCCGCGCGCCGGCGGCGGGACGCCACGTGGCCCTTCGCTCCGTACCCGACGAGCACGGCTCCGGGCTTCTCGTCGTGGTCGATGCTCTCGGCGGTGTCGGTCGCGGCGGCCGATACCTCCTCGGCGCGCGCGGCGGACGGAGCGGCGGCCGGGGCTGCGGCAGAGGAGGCCGCGCCGTCGGGCCGAGCCGCGGAGCCCGCGGACGGCGCGGCGTCGGCGGGGGCATCCGCCCCATCGCGGACGCGCACGATGGGGGTGCCGACCTCGACGGTCTGCCCCTCGGCGACGAGGAGGGCGTCGACGGTGCCCGCGAACGGGCTCGGCAGCTCGACGAGCGACTTCGCGGTCTCGATCTCGCACAGCACCTGGTTGACCGTGATGGTCTCGCCCGGCCGCACGCGCCACGACACGATCTCGGCCTCGGTCAGACCCTCGCCGACGTCGGGGAGCGGGAACTCGGAAACGCTCATGGTGACTCCTGGCTGATCAGTACGAGAGAGCGCGGTCGACGCCGTCGAGGATGCGGTCGACGTCGGGGAGGTAGGCGCCCTCGAGCTTCGCGGGCGGGAAGGGCGTGTCGAAGCCCGAGACGCGGATGACCGGGGCCTCGAGCGAGAAGAACGCGCGCTCGGAGACCGTCGCGGCGATCTCGCTGCCGACGCTCACGCCGCCGGGCGCCTCCTGCGCGACGACGAGGCGGCCGGTGCGGCGCACCGACTCCAGCAGGGGCTCGTAGTCGATCGGGCTCAGCGAGCGGAGGTCGACGACCTCGATGCTCGTGCCCTCCTCTTCGGCGAGCGCCGCCGCGTCGAGCAGCATGCTCACCATCGCCCCGTGGCCGACGACGGTGACGTCGGTGCCGCGGCGCACGATGCGGCTGGCGTGGAGGGCCAGCCCCGAGGCGTCGAGGTCGACGGGCCCCTTGGGCCAGTAGCGACTCTTCGGCTCGAAGAACAGCACGGGGTCGTCGCTCGCGATCGCCTCCTGGATCATCCAGTACGCGTCGTGCGGCGTCGCCGGGCTCACGAGGCGCAGGCCCGGGGTGTGGGCGAAGTAGGCCTCGGGGCTCTCCTGGTGGTGCTCGACGGCGCCGATGTGCCCGCCGTACGGCACCCGGATCACGACGGGCATGCGCAGCGAGCCCTCGTGCCGCGCGGTGAGCTTCGCGAGCTGGGTCGTGATCTGGTCGAAGCCGGGGAAGATGAAGCCGTCGAACTGGATCTCGCACACCGGCCGGTAGCCGCGCATCGCGAGCCCGATCGCGGTGCCGATGATGCCCGACTCCGCGAGCGGGGTGTCGATGACGCGGTGCGCGCCGAAGTCGCGCTGCAGATTCTCGGTCACGCGGAAGACGCCGCCGAGCGGCCCGATGTCCTCCCCCATGAGCAGAACCTTCTCGTCGGCCGCGAGGGCGGACGCGAGGCCGGCGTTGAGCGCCTTCGCCATCGGCATCGTGCGCACGCCGCCGCCGGTGATGAGGGATGCCGCGCTCGCGCCGGCCGCGTCGCCGCCGGTCGCGTGCGCGGTCGCGCTCGTCGTCGTGCTCACGGCGGCGGAGGCGTCGAGCGTGTCGGTCATGCGTCTCCTCCGAAGGCGGCCTCGTAGCTGCGCAGCCACTCGCGCTGGGTATCCATCACCGGGTGCTGCTCGCTGTAGACGTGGGCGAACATCGACTCGGCCGTCGGCGGCTCGAGGGCGAGGGTGCGGCGGCGGGCGTCGGCGGCGAAGTCGGCGGCCTCGGCGGCGACCTCGGCGAAGAACTGCTCACTCGCGCCGCGGCCCCGCAAGTAGGTCTCGAAGCGAGCGATCGGGTCGCGGCGGCGCCACGACTCGACCTCGTCGTCGGCGCGGTACTTGGTGGGGTCGTCGCTCGTGGTGTGCGCGCCCATCCGGTAGGTGAGCGCCTCGATGAAGCGCGGCCCCTCACCGGAGCGCGCGGCATCGAGGCTCTCGAGGGTCACCGCGTAGCTCGCGAGCACGTCGTTGCCGTCGATCTGCACGCTCGGGATGCCGAACCCGGCCGGTCGGTGGAAGAGGGGCGTGCGCGACTGCACGCTCACGGGCACCGAGATCGCCCAGTGGTTGTTCTGCAGGAAGAACACCTGGGGCGTGGCGTAGCTCTGCGCGAAGACGAAGGCTTCGTTGACGTCGCCCTGGCTCGTGGCGCCGTCGCCGAAGTAGACCATGACGGCGGTGTCGCGGGTCTCGTCGCCGGTGCCGACGAGCCCGTCGAACTGCACGCCCATCGCGTAGCCGGTCGCGTGCAGGGTCTGCGACCCGATGACGAGCGTGTAGAGGTGGAAGTTGCCGACCTCCTCCGGCACCCAGCCGCCGTGGCTGAGGCCGCGGAGCATGGCGATGATCTGCACGACGTCGAGGCCGCGGATGTGGCCGACGGCGTGCTCGCGGTAGGCGGGGAAGATGTGGTCCTGCGGGCGGGCGGCGTAGCCGGAGCCGACCTGCGCGGCCTCCTGCCCGAGGCTCGGGATCCACAGCGCGAGCTGGCCCTGGCGCTGCAGGTTGCCGGCCTCGATGTCGAAGGCGCGGATGACCGTCATCGTCCGGTGGAAGCTCTGCAGCAGGCTCTCGTCGAGGCCGTCGACGACGGGCCGGTACCGCTCGGCGCGCTCGCTGTCGACGAGTCGGCCGTCGGGCGCGAGGAGCTGCAGGGTCTCGGCCGTGTGCGACATGGAGTCCACTCTAGGCGCGGGCTGGGGCACCCGCTCAGAGGGTGCGGACAACCTCGCCCGCGATCCGCAGGAGGGTGGCGACAGATCCGGCTTCGCCGATCGAGACGCGGATGCCCTCCGGAGGGAAGGCGCGGGCGATGATGCCGGCCTCGGCCAGGAGCTCGGCGACCGCGGCCGTGCGCTCGCCCGTCGCGAGCCACACGAAGTTGCCCTCGCTCTGCGGGATCGCCCAGCCCTGCGCGCGCAACGCGGTCACGACCTCGTCGCGGCGGTCGGCGAGCTCGGCGACGTGGCCGAGCAGCTCGTCCTCGTGGTCGAGCGCGGCGAGGACGGCCGCCTGCGCGGCGCCGGTGACGGAGAGCGGGATCTGCGTCGCGCGGGCGGCGTCGATGATCGGGCGATCGGCGATCGCGTAGCCGATGCGGAGGCCGGCGAGACCGTAGGCCTTGGAGAAGGTGCGGAGGATGACGAGGTTGGGCCAGCGGCGCACGAGGCACGCGCCGTCGACGGCCCCGTCGGCCCGGACGAACTCGGCGTACGCCTCGTCGAGGAGCACGAGGAGGTCGGCGGGCACGGCGGCCATGAAGCGCTCGAACTCGTCGGCGCCGACCGCGGGGCCGGTCGGGTTGTTCGGGCTGCAGACGATCACGAGCCGCGTGCGATCGGTGACGGCCGCGGCCATCGCGGTCAGATCGTGCCGCGCGTTCTCGTCGAGCGCCACGGGCACGCCGACGGCGCCGGCGACCGTGATGAGGCCGGGGTAGGCCTCGAAGCTGCGCCAGGCGTGGACGACCTCGTCGCCCGCGCCGGCCGCCGCGGAGATGAGCTGGGCGAGGATGCTGACGGATCCGGCGCCGACGATGATCTCGTCGGCGGTGACCCTGTGGCGTGCGGCGAGGCGCTCCCGGACGGCGAGCGCCGTCGCATCCGGGTACCGATTGGTCGTGGCGGCCGCCTCGGCGATCGCGGCGAGGACGGCCGGATGCGGCGGGGCGGGGTTCTCGTTGCTGGAGAGCTTGAACGCGTCGGCGGCCGCCGGGCGACCCTGGCGGTAGGGCTGCATCGCGACGATCTCGGGGCGCAGGCGCACGGTCGGCGCGGGGACGGTCGGCGCGGGCTCGGTCACGCTGTCAGGATACGGCGCGGGCGGCCCGTTCCTGCTGGCGAGGGGCGGCCGCGCGGGGCATAGTGGGCTCATGAAGCGATTCGTCGTGCGCCTGATCATCAACTCGGTGGCCCTCTGGCTCACCACGCTCATCGTCGCGGGCGTCTCGGTCGAGTCGTACGCGCCGGACGACACGCTCGCCACCGTGCTGACGTACCTGCTGGTGGGTCTCATCTTCGGCGTCGTCAACGCGGTCATCGGCAACTTCATCCGCATCGTCGCCTTCCCCGTGTATCTGCTCACGCTCGGTCTCATCGCTCTCGTCGTGAACGCGCTCCTCCTGCTGCTCGTCGCCTGGATCTCCGACCTGATCGGCTTCGGCCTCTCGGTCGACGGCTTCTGGTGGGGCGTGCTCGGCGCGGTCGTGCTCGGACTCCTGAGCTGGCTCATCGGAGTCCTCCTGCGCCCGATCGTGGGTCGCAACCGCTGAGCCGGCGCGCGGTGTAGCTGAGCGCGTCGCCCGTCGCTCCGTCGCGGCCGTCGGGCAGCCGCGCGATGGTCTCGCTGAGCAGCGGTGCACCCGAGGCGTCGACGCGGGCCGCGGTCTCGCGGTAGGCGTCGATCGCGTGGCCCGCGAGCACCGGGTCGCCCTCGCGCCACCCCTCGCCCCTCGGGGCCGTCACGACGACGGCGTTGGTGATCTCCTGCGGGCCGCCCAGCGCGGTGACGGGATCGTCGTCGTGGGCGACCACCACCGCGGGGTAGTCGCCCGTGACGGGAATCCCCCCGGTCGGCGCGCCGACGGTGACGAGGCCGGAGGTCGCGTACTCCCCCGACTCGGCCATGAGTGTCGCGATCGCCGCGCCCTGCGAGTAGCCCGTGAAGACCACGGGCGATGTCGGACCCGCGCCCGCGTCGGCGAGCGCCTGCCTCACCGCCTGCAGCGAGGAGGAGTCGTGCTCGGCGATGAGGGCGATGTTGCTCGACATGTCCCACGGATGCTCGCCGCCCTCGACGAGCGGTGATCCGTCGGCCGCGGAGCCCGCCGTGCCGGCGATGTAGACCTCGAAGCGGTCGCCGCCCGGCGCCGGGTAGCGCTCGATGCGCACGGGCTGGGCGGAGTCGGGGATGCGGGCCACGCGATCGGCGATGCCGAGGGGCGCGGCGACGGCGACCGGCGGCGCGGCCCGCGCCACGGCGGCGGGGGCTCGGCCGCGGTCGCCGGAGAGCAGGCCGACGCCGAGCACCGCGCCCGCCGTGCGCGCCACCGACCCCGACCCGCTGGCGCGGTACGCGGCGAGCATCGCCGGAGGCACGCCGAGCGCCCCGAGCACGGCGTCGTCGACGGAGGTGGCGAGCAGGCGCAGCGCCTCGGTGGTGGCGGGGGAGTCGAGGAGCGTGCCGGCGAACCGCTCGACCCCCGCCGTCGAGCTGCGCGACAGCGAGTCGCGCGAGGAGGCCGGCAGGAGCATCCACGCACCCGCTGCGAGGGCGACCACGGGAAGGACGGAGGGCAGGAGGCTCAGCCCGAGGCGCCCGGCGAGGAAGCCGACGGTCGAGGCGACGGGCGCGATGGCGCCCTCGAGCCACGAGCGCGCGCGGGACTCGGCCCACCCGTAGCCGTCGACGGCCGTGCGGAGGGCGCCGCCGAGCAGCTCCAGAGCCTCGGACTCGCGACCCAGCGCCGCGGCGGCCTGCGCGAGCTCCGCGCCCGTGCCGTTCCAGCGGTCGCCGGGCGTCGCCGCGGTGAGCGGGTCGAGCCGCCGCGCCGCGGTCGCGCACGTCACCGAGCTCCGGCGCAGCCGTTCGAGCGAGACGAGCAGGTGCTCCGAGGCGACGGCGGTCGAGCCGCCCCCGCCGATCAGCAGCGCGTCAGCCATTGCCCGCCCCCGGGAGCGCGCTCGTCGCCGCCCGTCGCTCGGCCTCCATGCGGGCGAAGGCGAGGGCCTGCGAGGCGAGATCGAGCGATCGGCGAGCGTCGACGAGTCCGCGCAGGCGGCCCTCCACGGCGCGCGCGTAGGCCCGCGCCGCGGGGCCGCGCCACTGGTCGTCGTGGGCGGTCGCGCCCACGAGCGACATGACCGTCTCGACCTGCGCGGCGACGGCGTGGACGACGAGCTCGCGATGCCGCAGCTCGGCCGCCTGAGCGGTCAGCTGCGCGGCGTTCGGATCGGCGTTCGGCAGGGGCGGGTGCGCCACGGGGGCCCTCCTTCGACTCGTGGGGGTCATCAGGATGCGGGAGGCGCCCGTCCGCGGCGGCGTCGCGGGCGCGATCGGGGCATCCCCTCGCCGTCACGCGGGCTGTGGAGGAGCAGGAAGTGGGGGATGATGGGGGCATGAGCTTCGACCGGGACCTCGGCGTGCCCGGCGTGTTCCGCATCTGCTTCGTGTGCACCGGCAACATCTGCCGCTCGCCCATGGCGGAGGCCGTGTTCAAGGAGCTCATTCGCAAGCGCGGCTGGGAGCACCTGGTCTCGGTGCGCTCCGCGGGCACGGGCGAGTGGCACGTGGGCGAGTCGAGCGACCCGCGCACGCTCGCGGCCCTCCGCGCGCGCGGCTACGAGGGCGACGTGCACCGCGCGCGCCAGTTCGAGAGCCGCTGGTTCACCGACCTCGACCTCATCATCGCCTTCGACCGCACGCACGAGCGGATCCTCAAGACCTGGGCGCCCGACGACGACGCGCGCAGCAAGGTCCACCTGCTGATGTCGTTCGACCCCGCCCACAACGAGGCGCAGCTGGACGTGCCCGACCCGTACTACTCCGACGCCGCGATGTTCGACACGGTGCTCGGCATGATCGAGCGGGCGTGCACCGCTCTGTTCCGCCAACTCGAACCCGGAATCCGACAGGGAGCCCCATGAGTCTCGCCCCGCAGCCCCTCAGCCCGCTCGACGGCCGCTACCGCGACCAGGTCGCCGCGCTCGGCGAGCACCTCTCGGAGGCCGGGCTCAATCGCGCGCGCATCCAGGTCGAGGTCGAGTGGCTCATCCACCTCACCGATGCCGGTCTGTTCGAGGCGGCGCGCCTGACCGATGAGCAGAAGGCGAGCCTGCGCGAGCTCGTCACGGGCTTCGGGCAGGACGACATCGACTCCCTCGCGCGCCGCGAGGCCGTCACCCGGCACGACGTCAAGGCCGTCGAGTACCACGTGCGCGATCGCCTCGCCGCGCTCGGCCTCGAGTCGATCGCCGAGCTCACCCACTTCGCCTGCACGAGCGAGGACATCAACAACCTCTCCTACGCCCTCACGGTGCGCGCGGCGATCGTCGACGTGTGGATGCCCCGGGCGCGCCTCGTCGTCGACGCCCTGCGCGAGCGGGCGCTCGCCTTCGCCGACGAGCCGATGCTCGCGCACACCCACGGCCAGCCGGCGACGCCGACGACGATGGGCAAGGAGCTCGCCGTCACCGTGCACCGCCTCGAGCGCCTCCTCGCCTCGATCGACGAGATCGAGTACCTCGGCAAGTTCTCCGGCGCGACCGGAACGTTCTCGGCGCACCTCGCCGCCGACCCCGACCACGACTGGGTCGCGACCTCACGGGCCTTCGTCGAGGGCCTCGGCCTCACCTGGAACCCGCTCACGACGCAGATCGAGTCGCACGACTGGCAGGCCCAGCTCTACAGCCGCGTCGCGCACGTCGGCCGCGTGCTGCACAACCTCTGCACCGACGTGTGGACGTACATCTCGATGGGCTACTTCCGGCAGATCCCGCAGCCGGGCGCGACGGGCTCGTCGACGATGCCGCACAAGATCAACCCGATCCGGTTCGAGAACGCCGAGGCGAACCTCGAGCTGTCGGCCGCCGTGCTCGACTCGCTCGCCGCGACGCTCGTGACCTCCCGCCTGCAGCGCGACCTCACCGACTCGTCGGCGCAGCGCAACATCGGCGTCGGCCTGGGGCACTCGATGCTCGCGCTCGACAACATCCTCAAGGGTCTCGGCGAGATCGATCTCGATCGGGATGCCCTGGCGCGCGATCTCGACGGCAACTGGGAGGTGCTCGGCGAGGCGATCCAGACCGTCATCCGCGCCGAGGTGACCGCCGGGCGCAGCTCGATCGCGGACCCGTACGCCATGCTCAAGGAGCTCACGCGGGGCCACCGCGTCGGCGGCGAGGAGCTGCGGGCGTTCGTCGACGGCCTCGACATCTCCGACGCCGCGAAGGCGCGGCTGCGCGAGCTCACCCCGGCGAGCTACGTGGGCGTCGCGGGCGAGCTGGCCCGTCGCGTCGCGCGCTGACGCGGGACACGGTCAGCGGGCATCCGTCGCCGGTCGCGCGGTGAGCGCGCCGGTTCGCGATCGCGACCCGTCAGTCGTGCGGGGTGTCCGGCGGCAGCTCGCCGTCCATCGGCTTGTTGGGCGTGATCGCGAGCATGAGCATCGAGATCGCGATGAGGTCGATGACGAAGGTCGCGCCGAGCACGATCGCGGCGAAGGCGAGGTCGCGCGTGACGGCGAAGATCGTGCCCCCGGCGAAGAGGGCGATGATGCCGGCGAAGCCGAGGAGCTCGGCGGGGCGCAGGCGCTCGCGACGACGGGGTTCGGTCATGACGGGGAGTGCTCCTTCTGCGAGGCGCCCCGGGTGAGGCTGAGCGCGGCGATGACGAGGAAGACGCCGACGAGGATCGCGTAGGCGCCGAGGAACCCGACGGCCGAGATCGAGTCGGCCACGATCGCGAGGACGACGGCGAGGACGAGCGTGGCGCCGCCGACGACGATCGCGTCGCGAGCGAACGGGTGGTGGGTGCGGTGGCGGATGCCCCACACGAGCTCGACCGCGCCCGAGAGCACGGCCCACCCGCCAGCGATCACCAGCAGGAAGGGCAGGCCGGCGTCGAGTCGCAGCAGCGCGAGCGCTCCGGTCACGAGGGCGAGGCCGGCGAGCATCGCGTGCAAGCCGCGGAGCGGCTCGTCGCGGGGGAGCCCGAGCGCGGGAAGGCCGACGGCGGCGCCGAGGGCGGCGCCGAGCAGCCCGAGCGCGAGGAGGCCCAGGCGCGGGGAGTGGTCCGCGGTGAAGGTGATCACGAGGCCCGCGATGAGGAGCGGCGCGGCGCGCAGCAGGACGGCGCGGGCGATCGCGCGCGGTTCGGGGGAGGCGGCCGACGCCATGGGGTCCTTCCGGCGAGGAGCGAGTGGTCGGCCCCAGCCTACGGCGCGGCGGCCGAGCGAACGCCGCGCCCGCGGGGAACGGGCTGAGGGCGCCTGCTCTAGACCCGCGGCATGTCGGCGAAGCGCGAGAAGTGCCCGTGGAAGCCGACCGTGATGGTGTCGGTCGGGCCGTTGCGGTGCTTGGCGACGATGAAGTCGGCCTCGCCCGCGCGCGGGTTCTCCTTCTCGTAGGCGCTCTCGCGGTGGAGGAGGATCACCATGTCGGCGTCCTGCTCGAGCGAGCCGGACTCGCGCAGGTCGCTCAGGGCGGGTTTCTTGTCGGCGCGCTGCTCGGGGCCTCGGTTGAGCTGCGAGAGGGCGACGACGGGAACCTGGAGCTCCTTCGCCATGAGCTTGAGCGCCCGCGAGAACTCGCTGACCTCCTGCTGGCGGCTCTCGACGCGCTTGCCGCTCGTCATGAGCTGCAGGTAGTCGATGATGACCATCTTGAGCCCGACGGTCTGCTTGAGGCGTCGGCACTTGGCGCGGATCTCGACCAGGGTCATGTTGGGGCTGTCGTCGATGTAGAGGGGGGCGTCGTTGATGCGCCCGCGGGTCGACGCGATCGTCGTCCAGTCGCGCGACTCGAGCGTGCCCTTGCGCATCGCGTGCAGCGGCACGGAGGCCTCCGCCGACAGCAGGCGCATCGCGATCTCGCTGCGCCCCATCTCGAGCGAGAAGAACACGGTCGGGTGGTTGTGCTTGATGGCGGCCGCGCGAGCGAAGTCGAGGGCGACCGTCGACTTTCCGAGGGCGGGGCGCGCGGCGATGAGGATCAGCTGGCCGGCGTGGAGGCCGTTCGTGAGCGCGTCGAGGTCGGCGAAGCCCGTCGGCACGCCCGTCATCGAGCCGTCGCGGCCGCGCGCGGCCTCGATCTCGTCGATCGCCTCGTTGACGGCCTCGGTGAGGGGCACGTAGTCCTCCGACTGCGTGCCGCCGGCGACGGCGTAGATCTCGGCCTGGGCGTTGTTCACGAGGTCGGTCACCTCGCCCTCGCTCGCGTAGCCCATCTGCACGATGCGCGTGCCGGCGTCGACGAGGCGGCGGAGGACCGCCTTCTCGGCGACGAGCGAGGCGTAGAAGCCGGCGTTGGCGGCGGTGGGCACGATGCCGGTGAGGGTGTGCAGGTAGTCGGCGCCGCCGGCTCGCGAGAGGTCGCCCGCCTTCGTGAGCTCGTCCGTCACCGCGATCACGTCGGTCGGCTCGCCGCGCGAGTACAGCGTGAGGATCGCCTCGAAGATGACCTCGTGCTTGGGGATGTAGAAGTCGATGCCCCGGACGACCTCGATGACGTCGGCGGTGGCGTCCTTGCTGAGGAGCATGCCGCCGATCGCGCTCTGCTCGGCGAGGAGGTCGTGCGGCGGCGTGCGCTCGGAGTGACGGCCGTCTGAGCCCCGGCTGTCGGACCCGCGGTTGTCGGAGCCGCCTCGAGCGTCGAGGGCGCTGCCGATGTGCGCGAGGGACACAGGGCCTCCTAATCTGCGAGCGGATCGCTGAGTGCTTCAGGTGTACCGCCGACCACTGACAGCGGAGCGATGACACGCGACGGGCTGCGTGCGCGGCGGGATACGGCCTCACCCTAGGGACGGCCGAGCGCGACCCTCAACCGGCCCTGTGGATAACGATGTGGAGAGCAGTCGAGAAACGCCGGGGACCGTGTGCACAGCCTGTGGACAGATCTGTGGCATTCCCGCATTGCTTCGCGCAGAAAGCGGCGATGGCCTGGGTTTTCTGTTTCCACACCATGTGTGGGGAAACAGGGTTCAAGTGCCGCTTCAGGGTTGCCGTTCTGAATGCTCACCTGTGCACAGAACGACGCTCGAAGCTCTTGCGCAGACCGCCGCCGACCCGCTAAGGCGCGGCCTGACCGGGAGCCGCGGGACGACGAAGCGCCCCCGGGATCGAGACCCCGGGGGCGCTGCCGTTGCGCGCTCGCGACTACTTCGCGGCGACCACCTGGAGGGTGATCGTCGCGACGATGCCGTCGCGGAGCTTGAGGATCGCCTCGTGCGTGCCGACCGACTTGATCGGCGAGACGAGCTCGACGAGTCGCTTGTCGATCGAGCCGATGCCGGCCTTCTCGACGGCCGCGGCCACGTCAGCGGTCTTCACCGAGCCGAACAGCCGGCCCTCGGCGCCCGCCTTGACGGCGAGCTTGACGGGGTTGGCCTCGAGGCGGGCCTTGAGGTCCTGGGCCTCTTCGATCGTGGCGTGCTCGCGGGCGCTGCGGGCGGCCTTGATCTGGTCCACCTGCTTCTCGCCACCGCGGGTCCACGCCACGGCGTAGCCCTGGGGGATGAGGTAGTTGCGGGCGTACCCGTTCTTGACCTCGACGACGTCGCCGGGGGCACCGAGACCGGTGACCTCCTGCGTGAGGATGAGCTTCGACATCACGGCCCCCTTAGCGGCCAGCGCCGGCGTACGGAAGCAGAGCCATCTCGCGCGCGTTCTTGACGGCGCGGGCGATGAGGCGCTGCTCCTGCACGGAGACACCGGTGATTCGGCGAGCACGGATCTTCCCGCGCTCGGAGATGAACTTGCGGAGGGTGGCGACATCCTTGTAGTCGATGATGCCAACCTTGATCGCCTTCGCGGGGGCGGCGTTCTTCGCGCCCTTGCCGCCGCGAGGCTTGCGGCGGTCGCCGCTGCTCTTGCCAGCCATAGTGGTTGTCCTTTACGAAATCAGCTGCCGGTCGTCGGACCGGATCAGAACGGGGTGTCGTCGGAGAAGGAGCCGGGCGTGTTCCACACGTCCCCGGCGTTGGAGGAGCCGGAGCTCTGCGCCGGAGCGCCCCACGGCTCGTCGGCGACCTGGGCGCTGCCGCCGCGGCCTCCGCCCATGGCTCCGCCCGAACCACCCGACGTGCGGGTGATCTGAGCGGTGGCGTAGCGCAGGCTCGGGCCGATCTCGTCGACCTCGAGCTCGATGCTCGTGCGCTTCTCGCCTTCCTTCGTCTCGTACGACCGCTGCTTCAGGCGACCCTGCGCGATGACGCGCGAGCCCTTCGTCAGCGATGAGGCGACGTGCTCGGCGAACTCACGCCACACGCTCGCGCGCAGGAACAGCGCCTCGCCGTCCTTCCACTCGTTCGCCTGACGGTCGAACGTGCGGGGGGTGGACGCGATGGTGAAGTTCGCCACTGCGAGCCCGTTCTGCGTGTAGCGCAGCTCGGGGTCGGCGGTCAGGTTGCCGACGACGGTGATGATCGTCTCGCCGGCCACGACTACTCCGCGGCCTTGGGCGCGGCGGCCTTGGCGGCGTCGCGCGCGGACTTGGACGCGGCCTTCTCCGCGGCCTTCGCCTCGAAGGCGGCGACGCGAGCGACGGCCTCCTCGGCACGCAGCACCTTGGTGCGCATGACCGCTTCGCTGAGCTTCAGCTGGCGGTCGAGCTCCTGCGTGGCCGCGGGGTTCGCGGTGAAGTTGACGACGGCGTAGATGCCCTCGGTCTTCTTCTGGATCTCGTATGCGAGGCGACGACGGCCCCAGATATCGACGTTCTCGATGTTCCCACCGTCATTGCGGATGACGTTGAGGAACTTGTCGAGGCTCGGAGCGACAGTGCGCTCGTCGATCTCGGGGTCGAGGATCACCATCATTTCGTACTGATGCATGACTCACCCACCTCCTTCGGACTCGAACGGCTGCAGACGATCTGCAGCAGGAGGGTATGGCATCAGTCACCCGCTGGAGACAGGGCTCCGGGCAACCTGCACAGCGTAGTCGATGACGGATGACCGGCGCCAGTTCAGGACGCGCCGCCGCGCTCCTGCCACCACGCCCGCAGTCGTCGCTCGGCCTCCTCCGCCCCCAGGGGCCCCTCGTCCAGCCGCATCTCCAGCAGGAATCGGTAGGCCTCGCCGACGACGGGGCCCGGCCGGACGTCGAGGATCGCCATGACCTGCTCGCCGTCCAGGTCGGGGCGGATCGCCGCGAGCTCCTCCTGCTCGGCGAGCGCGGCGATGCGCGCCTCGAGCTCGTCGTACGCTCCGCGGAGGCGCGCGGCCTTGCGGCGGTTGCGGGTGGTGACGTCGGCGCGCGTGAGGATGTGGAGGCGCTCGAGCAGGGCATCCGCATCGCGCACGTAGCGGCGGACGCCCGAGTCCGTCCACGGGGCGTCGCTGTAGCCGAAGAAGCGCAGGTGCAGCTCGATGAGCCGCGAGACGGCGACGATCGTCTCCTTGTCGAAGCGCAGTGCCGTGAGGCGCTTGCGGGCGAGCTTCGCCCCGACGACGTCGTGGTGATGGAAGGTCACGGCCCCGCCCGGCTCGACCTTCTTCGTCGCGGGCTTGCCGATGTCGTGGAGGAGGGCCGCGAGGCGCAGCACGACGTCGGCGGGAGCATCCGCCCCCGCACCGCGCGAGACCTCGAGCTCGATCGCCTGGTCGAGCACCGTGAGCGAGTGCTCGTAGACGTCCTTGTGGTGAGCGTGCTCGTCGACCTCGAGCTTGAGCGCCGGCAGCTCGGGCAGCACGAGCTCGGCGAGGCCCGTCGCGACGAGCAGCTCGAGACCGCGACGCGGGGCGGAGGTCGAGAGCAGCTTGACGAGCTCGTCGCGCACCCGCTCGGCCGAGATGATGCCGAGACGATCGCGCATCCCCTCGATCGCCCGCAGGGTCGCGTCGTCGACATCGAGGCCCAGCTGCGCGGCGAACCGCACGGCCCGCAGCATGCGCAGCGGGTCGTCGCTGAACGAGCGCTCGGGCGAGATCGGCGTGCGCAGGCGGCCGCCGAGGAGGTCGTCGAATCCGCCGCTCGGGTCGACGAGCGTGAGCGAGGGCAGGCGGAGCGCCATCGCGTTGACGGTGAAGTCGCGCCGCTCGAGGTCGCCGTCGAGGGTGTCGCCGAACGCCACCTCGGGCTTGCGCGAGTCGAGCTCGTAGGCGTCGGAACGGTAGGTCGTGATCTCGACCGTCTCGGCCCCGATGCGGGCGCCAATCGTGCCGAACGCGCGCCCGATGTCCCAGTGGGCGCTCGCGACGGGCGCGACGATGCGGATGATGTCGTCGGGGCGCGCGCTCGTCGTGAGATCGAGATCGTTGACGGGGCGGCCGAGGAAGGCGTCGCGCACCGGACCGCCGACGAGGGCGAGCTCGTGGCCGGCCGCCTCGAATCGCGCGGCGAGGGTCGCCAGGGGCTCGGCGGCGGCCAGGGCCCGCAGCCGGTCGAGGGCCTCCGCCACGCTCTGCATAGTCACCAGAGTCTAGACTTCCGAGCATGTCGGCCGAGCGGGAGCGAGGGGGTTCTGCCGCGCCCGCGACCCCGCTTCGCGCACTGCTCTCCGCGCTCCTCCTGCTGCTGCTCGCGGGTCCGACCGCCGCCGCGCCGGCCGCCGCGGCCCCCTCCGCCGTGCCGGCTCCGTCGACCTCCGCGACTCTCGCGACGACGAGCGACGTCGCGAGCGCGAGCGGCCTGCAGCTCACGGTCGCCCCGCTCGGCTCGGGCATCGTCGAGCCCGACTCCCCTCTCGCGGTGCGGGTCGTCGCCACCAATCTCTCGACCGCGGCGACGCCCGCCGGCACCGTGACCCTCGCCGTCGCGGCCGTCGCTCCCGCCGACTCCGCGACGCTCGTCTCCTGGTTCGGCGAGAGCGATGCGGATGTCCGCCCCGTCCCGGTCGCGACGGCGGCCATCGCCTCGCTCGAGCCCGGATCGAGCACCGCGGTCGAGCTGCGCGTCGAGCCCGCCGCCGCGGGCTTCGCCGGCGCCTGGGGCCCACGGGTGATCGAGGTCGCGGCGGAGGGGGAGGGCCGCGTCCTCGGCGCCGCGCGCTCCGCCGTCGTCTGGGTTCCGGAGGGCACGACGCCCCCGACCGCCACCGTGGTCGCCGCCGTGCCCCTCACCGCACCCGGCTTCGAGGGCGCCGTCATCCCGGCGGAGGATCTGGCCGTGCTCACCGCGCCCGGCGGGCTGCTCGTCCGCACGCTCGACGCCGTCGCCGGCCGCGCCGTCGCGATCGGCGTCGATCCGCGCATCATCGCCTCCATCCGCATCCTCGGCACGACCGCGCCCGAGTCGGCGACGGCGTTCCTCGACCGGCTCGCGCTCGTGCCCAACGACACCTTCGCGCTCGCCTGGGCCGACGCGGATCCGCTCGCCACGGCTCACGCCCGCGGCATCCCGCTGCCGCCCGTCGAGGGCGCGGGGGCGGCGCTCGACCCGAGCGTGCTCAGTACCGACCCCAGCGGGGGAGGCGACGGGGGCGATCCGAGCCCGTCCGCCGCGCCCGGCGACCCGGATGCCTCGCCCTCGGCGACCCCCGACCCGGGCGATGAGCCGCCGACCCTCGCCGAGCTCAGCGCCTGGCCGCACGACCTCACCGACATCGTCTGGCCGCAGGAGGGCACGGCGACCGCGAGCGCGCTCGGCGTGCTCGCCGCCTCGGGCGTGCGCACCGCCATCGTCGGCAGCGCCAACCTCGACGGCGGCCGCGGACTCGTCGCCCGGGTCGGCGACCTGCGGATCCTCCGCAGCGACGACGCCCTCTCCCGCGCCGCCCGCGCCGCCGTCGCGGCGACCACCGAGCAGGAGTGGCAGAGCGCCGCCGCGCAGGTCTCGGCCCTCATCGCGGCCTCGAGCGCGGCCGACGCCTCCGTCGTGCCGTTCATCACCCTGGACCGCGAGCGGCTGGGCAACTCGCTGCGCCTGCTCGACCTCCTCGGCGCGATCGAGGCGCTGCCGTGGGCGCGCGGAGGCGGCCTCGCGACCGCGAGCGCCGCATCCGGCCCCGAGGTCGGCGTCGTCGACGCGACCATCTCCGAGGAGCGACTCGTCGACGTCGGGCGGATGCTCGACGCCGAGACCCTGGACCGCGCGTTCGCCGAGGTGGCCGTCCAGCCCTCCCTCATCACCGATGAGCGCCGCCTCGAGCTGCTCGCCGCCCTGTCGCTCGGCTGGGACGAGGAGGCGCCGGCTGCGGCCGATCG
Source organism: Yonghaparkia sp. Soil809 (assembly GCF_001429705.1). Classification (NCBI taxonomy): domain Bacteria; kingdom Bacillati; phylum Actinomycetota; class Actinomycetes; order Micrococcales; family Microbacteriaceae; genus Microcella; species Yonghaparkia sp. Soil809. The sequence goes on along the minus strand of NZ_LMSV01000001.1, from coordinate 1,010,391 downwards.
GTACGTCGAGGCGTCGGCGGACCTGCGCTCGTCCGTGCAGATCGTCGAGGGCAGCACGATCACGCTGCTCTCCGACCGCACGTCCCTGCCCGTCACGGTGCAGAACGCGCTCGACGTGGCGATCCGGGTCTTCGTGCGCGTCGACAGCTCGACGGGTCGCCTGCTCGTCGAGGATCGCCGCGTCGAGACGATCGTCGAGCCGCAGTCGCAGACGCGCGCGCTCGTCCCGGTGCAGTCGCTCACCAACGGCGAGGTGCCCATCACCGTGTCGCTCAGCGATGCCGCCGACCGCACCGTCGGCCAGCCGACGAGCGTGCTGCTGAACCTGCAGGCGGGGTGGGAGACCGCCGCGATCGTCGTCATGGCGGTGCTCGTGGGCGGGCTGCTCGCGTTCGGCCTCTCGCGCGACATCCGCCGTCGGCTCCGCGCCCGGCGCGGCGAGGAGGAGGCGGCGTGACCGACGAGCCCCGCCCGGGAGCGCCCGGCGACGTGCCGGAGGACCGCTCCGGCGGCATCGGTCGTGCGAGCCTCGTGCTCGCCTCCGGGACGATCGTCTCGCGCCTGCTCGGCTTCGTCAGCGCGGTCATGCTCACGACGACGATCGGTGCGCTCGGGTCGGGCGCCAACACCTTCGCGCTCGCCAACCAGCTGCCGAACAACATCTACGCGATCGTCGCGGGCGGAGTGCTGAGCGCCGTGCTGGTGCCGCAGATCGTGCGGGCGAGCGTGCACGACGACGGCGGCGAGCGCTTCATCAACCGGCTCGTGACGCTCGGGCTCGTGGTGTTCCTCGCCGCCGCGGTCGTCGCGACGCTCGCCGCTCCGCTGCTCGTCTCGCTCTACGCCGCCTCCTCCGACGGCGGCGGTCGCGGCTTCACGGGCGAGGAGATCGCCCTCGCGACGGCCTTCGCCTACTGGTGCCTGCCGCAGGTGCTCTTCTACGCGCTGTACACGCTCTTCGGCGAGGTGCTCAACGCGCGCCGCGTGTTCGGGCCGTTCACGTGGGCGCCCGCGATCAACAACGTGGTCGCGGTCGCGGGCCTCGTCGCGTTCGGCGCGATGTTCGACGCCGACGTGACGCGGGCATCCGCCTGGACGCCGGAGATGATCGCGGTGCTCGGCGGGTCGGCGACCCTCGGCGTCGCGGCCCAGGCGCTCGTGCTCGTGCTCTTCTGGCGTCGGGCCGGCCTGCGCTACCGGCCCGACTTCACCTGGCGCGGCGTCGGCCTCGGCGCCACCGGCCGCGCCGCCGGCTGGATCTTCGCGATGATCGTCGTGATGCAGATCGGCGGCATCGTGCAGACGCGCGTGGCCTCGGAGGCCGCGACGGCCGACGACGCCTCGCTCATGGTCATGCGCACGGCGTGGCTGCTGTTCATGCTTCCGCACTCGGTCGTCGTCGTGTCTCTCGTGACCGCCTACCTGACCCGCATGAGCGCCCACGCGCGCGACAAGGATCTCGAGGCCGTGCGCATCGACACGACCGAGGCGATCCGCATCACGGGCCTGCTCATGACGCTCGCGACGATCGGGCTCATCGCCGTCGCGGTTCCGTTCGCGCGCCTCTTCGCGGCGAACGCCGTCGACGAGATCGCGACCGTGCTCATCGCGTTCGTCGTCGGGCTCGTGCCCTTCAGCGTGTACTTCGTCATGCAGCGCGTCTTCTACGCCCTCGACGACACGCGCACGGCGTTCTGGCTGCAGGCGGCGCACACGGCGTTCTTCATCACGGGCGCGCTGCTGTGCACGCTGCTGCCGACCGCGTGGATCGTCCCCGGGCTCGGCCTCGTGACCTCCGCGGCGGGGGCCTTCCAGATGGTGCTCGGCGGCGTCGTCCTGCGCCGACGTCTGGGGGGCCTGGATGCTCCGCTCATCGCCCGGCGCATGACGCAGTTCCTCGTCGCGGCCGTTCCCGCGCTGCTCATCGGCCTCGGCATCGGCGCGGCCCTGGGCACGCTCGGCGGCGGTCTCGTCGGAGACGGCGTCGCGCGCGCCAGCGTCGGAGGAGCGATCGTGACCATCGTCGCGATCGCCGTGCCGATGGTGCTGGCCTACGGCGGAGCGCTGCTCGCGATGCGCGTACCGGAGGCGGTCAGCACGCTCGCGCTCGTGCGCGGGCGGCTCGGGCGCTGACGGGCGACCGGGTCGGCACGCGTGAACGGCCGGTGAACGCGCCGACCGCCGGAATACCCCCGACCTAGGATGGGTTGTCACCCGTGTCGGAGCGGCACCCGCCCGACACCCACCTCGTGAGGAACGACATGCGCCACGTCATCATCATCGGCTCCGGCCCCGCGGGCTACACCGCCGCCATCTACGCCGCGCGCGCCAACCTCGAGCCGCTCGTCATCGCGAGCTCGGTCGAGTTCGGCGGCGAGCTCATGAAGACGACCGAGGTCGAGAACTTCCCCGGATTCCCCGAGGGCGTCATGGGCCCCGACCTCATGACCCGCATGCAGCAGCAGGCCGAGCGATTCGGCGCCGAGATCGTCTACGACGACGTCGTGTCGCTCGAGCTCGAGGGCCCCGTCAAGTCGGTCACCCTCGGCAACGGCGACCGCCACGAGGCGCACGCCGTGATCTTCGCCACGGGCTCGGCCTACCGCAAGCTCGGCATCGCAGACGAGGAGCGCCTGAGCGGCTACGGCGTCTCGTGGTGCGCCACGTGCGACGGCGCGTTCTTCCGTCAGAAGACCGTCGCTGTCGTCGGCGGCGGCGACTCGGCGATGGAGGAGGCGACCTTCCTCACGCGCTTCGCCGACAAGGTCTACGTCATCCACCGCAGCGAGACCCTCCGCGCCTCCGCGGCGATGCAGGACCGCGCGAAGAACGACCCCAAGATCGAGTTCGTCTTCAACAGGACCGTCGAGCACATCTACGGCTCGGACCTCGTCTCGGGCGTCGGCCTCGTCGACACCGTCACGGGGGAGGAGACCACGCTCGACGTCTCCGGCCTCTTCATCGCGATCGGCGCCGACCCGCGCACGCACCTCGTGCACGGCGTCCTCGACCTCACCGAGCACGGCACGATCGCCGTCGAGGGCCGCTCCTCGCGCACGAGCGTCGAGGGCGTCTTCGCCGCCGGCGATGTCGTCGATCCGACCTACCGCCAGGCCATCACGGCCGCCGGCAGCGGCACGGTCGCGGCGCTCGACGCCCAGCACTACCTCGAGACCCTGCACGACGCCGCGCGCGAGACCGCGTCGGCGACCGTCTGAACCGCAGAACCCGCAACCCCTAGGAGAGATTCATGAGCACGCGCGACGTCACCGACGCCACCTTCGAGGCCGAGGTCCTCAACAGCGAGAAGACGATCATGGTCGACTTCTGGGCCGAGTGGTGCGGCCCCTGCCGCGCCGTCTCGCCGATCCTCGACGCGATCGCGACCGAGAACGCCGACAAGATCGACATCGTCAAGCTCAACGTCGACGACAACCCCCAGACGGCCATGAAGTACCAGATCACCTCGATCCCCGCGATGAAGGTCTTCAAGGGCGGCGAGGTCGTCAAGACCGTCATCGGCGCGAAGCCCAAGCCGGCTCTCGAGGCCGATCTGGCCGAGTTCCTGGCGTAGTCCGCCCCGCCCCGCGCATCCTTCTGTTCGGGATGCGACGATCGGCCCGCCCCACGGGGCGGGCCGATCGTCGTTCCGGCCGTATCCTGGAAGGCACTGCCGCATCGGGCAGCCGCGTGATGGGTGGTGAAACGGCGTGATTCCCCGCGAAGGAACCAATCTCGACCCCTGGTACGGCCTCTACGCCGACCGCACCGCAGGCCTGAGCGCCTCCGAGGTCCGAGCCCTGTTCGCGGTCGCCTCGCGCCCCGAGGTGGTCTCTCTCGCGGGCGGCATGCCCTTCGTCAGCGCGCTGCCCCTGGAGAGCATCCGCACCTCGATGGAGCGCGTCATGCGCGACCAGGGCGCCCGCGCCCTGCAGTACGGATCGGGGCAGGGGACGCCCGAGCTGCGCGAGCACATCCTCGAGATCATGGCGCTCGAGGGGGTCCGCGCGGGCGTCGACGACGTCGTCGTCACGACCGGCTCGCAGCAGGCGCTCGACCTGATCGCCAAGCTCTTCCTCGACTCGGGCGACGTCGTGCTCGCCGAGTCGCCGTCATACGTCGGCGCGATGGGCATCTTCCGCTCGTACCAGGCCGAGGTCAGCCACATCGCGATGGACGCCGACGGCATGATCCCGGCCGCGCTCGTCGAGCGCATCGCGTCGCTGCGGGCCGCGGGGCGCCGCATCAAGTTCCTGTACCTGATCCCGAACTTCCACAACCCGGCCGGGGTGACGCTCAGCTGGGAGCGCCGGCTCGAGATCATCGAGATCGCGCGTCGCGAGGGCGTTCTGATCGTCGAGGACAACCCTTACGGGTTGCTCTGGTTCGATCGTCCGGCCCCGCACGCCATGCGCTCGGTCGAGACCGACGGCATCGTGTACCTCGGCTCGTTCTCCAAGACCCTCGCGCCGGGCTTCCGCATCGGCTGGGCCCTCGCGCCGCACGCGATCCGCGAGAAGCTCGTGCTGGCGGCGGAGTCGGCGATCCTCTCGCCGAGCGCCGTCAACGAGCTCGTCGTGAGCGACTACCTCGCGAACGCCGACTGGAAGGGGCAGATCGACACCTTCCGCGGTCTGTACCGAGAGCGGCGGGATGCCCTCATCGACGCTCTCGAGCACTACCTGCCCGATCTGAGCTGGACGAACCCGAACGGCGGCTTCTACGTCTGGGTCACCCTGCCCGACGGCCTCGACGCGAAGGCGATGCTCCCGCGCGCGGTCAAGGAGCTCGTGGCCTACACGCCGGGCACGGCGTTCTTCGCGGACGGCTCGGGGCGCGCCAACCTGCGCCTGTCGTACTGCTACCCGCCACCGAGCGAGATTCGCGAGGGGGTCCGCCGCCTCGCGAGCGTCGTGCGCGGCGAGCAGGAGCTGCTGTCGACCTTCCACCCCACGGGCCCGGTCGATCTGGTCCTGCCGGAGCCGCACGTCATCAGCCCGCCGCCGAACCTGGGATGAGCCCGATCGCATGACCCGAACCCCCCTCGATCCCCCGGCCCAGCGCGTCGTCGTGCTCGCCGGCGGAATCTCGCACGAGCGCGATATCTCGCTGCGCTCCGGGCGCCGCGTCGCCGACGCGCTCGCCTCGCACGGGCTGCAGGTCGAGCTGCGCGATCCCGACGCCACGCTCCTCCCGGCCCTCCTCGCCGACCGACCGGACGTCGTCTGGCCCGCGCTGCACGGTGCGAGCGGGGAGGACGGCGCTCTGCGGAGCCTCCTGGAGTTCCTGGGCGTGCCCTACGTGGGCTCGCGCGCCGCGGCGACCCGCCTGGCGTGGGACAAGCCCGCCGCGAAGACCCTCGTCGAGCGCGCGGGCGTCCCGACCCCGCACTCGATCACCCTGACGCGCGACGCGTTCCGCGAGCTGGGCGCCGAGAGCGTGCTCGCCGTCGTGCGCGGAGAGCTGCCGGGGGAGCTCGCGGTCAAGCCCGCCCAGGGCGGGTCGGCGCAGGGCGTGAGCCTCGTCGCGACCGACGATGAGCTGCGCCGCGCGATGGTGCAGGCGTACACGTACTGCGACGTCGCGATCATCGAGCAGCGCATCCGCGGCACCGAGATCGCGATCGGCGTCATCGACACCGGCGACGGCCCCGTCGCCCTCCCCGCGGTCGAGATCGAGCCGCTCTCGGGCGTCTACGACTTCGAGGCGCGCTACAACGCGGGGGAGACCCGCTTCTACGCCCCCGCCCGCATCGCCGACGACGTCGCGGAGCGGGCGACCGCGATCGCCCTCGCGGCGCACCAGGCGCTCGGCCTCCGCCATCTGAGCCGCATCGATCTCGTCGTCGACGGCGCCGGAACTCCGTGGTTCCTCGAGGCGAGCGTCATGCCCGGGCTCACGGAGACCTCGACCATCGCGCTCGCGCTCGAGGCCGCGGGCCACGACGTCGGGTGGGTCTACGCCGAGCTCGCCCAGGCGGCCATCCGCGACGAGGTCGGGTCGAGAAAGTCCTGATCAGAGCGGTTTTACTGAGCCGCTCTGCCTCCGCTGACGGCTAGCGGAATCCGTCGTCGCCGAGCTCGCCGAGGATGCGATTGAGGTCGCCGATCGTCGCGAAGTCGATGACGATCGAGCCCTTCTTCGCGCCCAACGAGATGCTCACGCGAGTGTCGAGCCGGTCTCCGAGCCGCTCGGCGATCTCCGCGAGCTGCGCCTGGCGCCCCCCGGGGGCCGGCTTCTTCTGCTTGCGGGTGCCCGCCGCACCGCTCAACTGCTGTGCGACGGCCTCCGCCTGGCGGACGGAGAGCTCCTCGTTGACGATCTTGTCGGCGAGGCGCTGCATGAGCTCGGGCTCGTTGGTCGACAGGATCGCGCGCGCGTGCCCCGCGCTCAGCACGCCGGCGGCGACCCGCGTCTGGACGGCCTCGGGCAGGCGCAGGAGTCGCAGCGTGTTGCTGATCTGCGGGCGCGAGCGGCCGAGGCGCTCGGCGAGACGCTCCTGGGTGATGCCGAAGTCCTCCAGCAGCTGCTGGTAGGCGCTCGCCTCCTCCAGCGGATTCAGCTGGGCGCGGTGGAGGTTCTCCAGCAGGGCATCCCGCAGCATGTCCTCATCGGCGGTGTTGCGCACGATCGCGGGGATCGTCTCGAGCCCGGCGATGGTGGATGCCCGGAGCCGACGCTCGCCCATGATGAGCTCGTACTGCGGCTCGCCCTGCTGGGCGCCCGCGCGCTCACGGACGACGATGGGCTGGAGCACCCCGAACTCGCGCACGGAGTGCACGAGCTCGGACAGCTCCTCCTCGCGGAACTCCGTGCGCGGCTGCTGCGGGTTGGGCACGATGTCGCTCGGCGCGATGGCCGCGAGACGCGCACCCGGGACGGCGGCGAGCTCGGCGGAGTCGGGTGCGGGCGGGAAGAAGACGTCGACCGGGCGATCCCGATCGCCGTCGCTCATGGGGATGAGCGCGCCGATGCCGCGTCCGAGTCCTGTGCGCTTGGTGGCCATTACTGCCCCGCCCCTCTCTGAGCGATCTCCGCGGCGGCCTCGAGGTACGAGAGGGAGCCGGCGGACGACTGGTCGTAGCTGATGACGCTCTGCCCGAACGACGGCGCCTCGCTGATCCGCACGGAACGGGGGATGAGGGTGGAGAGCACGAGGTCCGGGAAGTGCTCGCGGACGTCGGCGACCACCTGCTGGGCGAGGTTCGTGCGGCCGTCGTACATCGTCATGAGGATGGTGGAGACCCGCAGATCGGGGTTGAGGTGCTTCTCGATGAGCTTGATCGAGTTGAGCAGCTGGCTCAGGCCCTCGAGCGCGTAGTACTCGCACTGGATCGGGATGAGGACCTCGCGCGCGGCCACGAAGGCGTTGATCGTGAGGAGGCCGAGCGAGGGAGGGCAGTCGATGAAAACGTAGTGGACGGGCTCGTCGACCTCCTGCAGGTAGGTGTCGAGCGCGGTGCGCAGTCTCTGCTCGCGCGCGACGAGCGAGACGAGCTCGATCTCGGCGCCCGCGAGATGGATGGTCGCCGGCACGCAGTAGAGGTGATCGAACTCGGGACTCTTCTGCACGACGTCGTCCATCTCGGCCTCGCCGACGATCACGTCGTAGACGCTCGGGGTGTCGGCGCGGTGCTCGACGCCGAGCGCGGTCGACGCATTGCCCTGCGGGTCGAGGTCGATCACGAGCACGCGAGCGCCCGACCGCGCGAGCGCCGCCGCGAGGTTGACGGTGGTCGTGGTCTTCCCGACACCGCCCTTCTGGTTCGAGACGGTGAAGACGCGCGGAGCCGGGGGGAGCGGAAGATCCTTCTGCTGCAGGGCCATGCGACGACGCGTGATGTCCGCGATCTCCCGTGCGAGGGGAGTGGACTCGTCGTAGCTGCCGCCCGCAGTCATCGGAGAGCCTCCCGATTCGATGTTTCACGTGAAACGGGCGTCGAATCGACGCCCGCCGGTCGCGGCCGAGCCGACGGGCTCAGGACGCTGCGTCCACTGTAGCCCGAAAGACGCGCGTCGCTTCGGGCACCAGACCGGCGCCGAGCTCGATGACCGCGATCGATGAGAGCCGGTGCCTCGCGATCTGCTTGCGCGCGGCCTCGACCTCATCGTGGACGCGTGCGCCCTTCAGCAGGATGAGCTCGCCGCCGCGGCGCACGAGCGGCGCCGCGAGGGGGATGAGGGTGCGCAGTGCACTGACCGCGCGCGCCGTGACCTGGTCGAGAGGCGCCGCGGAGAACGCCTCCTCGGCCCGAGCGCGGAGGACCGTCACGTTCTCCAGGCCCAGGCGGTCGGATTCGGAGCGGAGCCAGTCGCAGCGCCGCTCCATGGGCTCGATGAGCACGAAGCGCGCATCCGGTCGGGCGATCGCCAGGACGAGACCGGGCAGCCCGGCCCCGCTCCCGATGTCTCCGACACGAGCCCCCTCCTGGATGAGCGGAGCGAGCACTGCGGAGTTCAGCACGTGACGCGTCCAGAGTCGCGGAGGCTCGAGGGGCCCGATGAGACCGAGGGTCTCGCCGTGCTCGGCGAGATCGCGAGTGAAACGACGAGCGAGCTCGATCCGCTCGCCGAAGAGGATCGGCGCCGCGGCGGGCTCCGCCTCGAGCGCCGCGAGACCGCTCGCATCGCGGACGGCCCCGGCGTCGGTCGTGCTGACGCCGCCGTCGACAGCGTCGAGCTCGACAGCCACGACGGACTCGGCGTCGCCGGGCACGTTCGGGGGAGCGGTCTCAGGATGTTTCACGTGAAACGGAGTGCTCAGCCGCGACGGATGACCGTGTGACGGTCGGCGCCCTCGCCCTCGGACTCCGAGGTGAAGCCGCGGTCGGCGACGAGATCGTGCACGAGCTTGCGCTCGTAGCTCGACATCGGGGGCAGTGCGGCGGAGGACGCGCCGGCCTCGAGCCGCTCGACCGCGCGATCGACGAGGAGCGAGAGCTCCTGCGCACGCGCATCCCGCGACCCGCCGATGTCCAGGATCAGCCGGGAGAACTCGCCCGTGCGCGCGTGGACGGCCAGTCGAGTGAGCTCCTGCAGAGCCGAGACGACATCCGGCTTCGAGAGCAGGCGCAGGTCATCCGGGCTCTCGGATTCGACGGACAGATAGACGCGACCCGCGCGCGACTCGATCTCGAGATCGCCGTCCAGGTCGGCGAGGTCGAGGAGCTCCTCGAGGTAGTCCGCCGCGATTTCTCCCTCGTCGTGCAGCGTCTGGCCGCTCGACTCGGTCTGGTCGACGTCCTGCTCGCTCACATCGGTCATGGTCATTTCCCCGTCTTCTTCTTGGCGCGGTTCTTGCCGACCGGCTGCTGGCGCTGGGTCTTCTTGGGCTCCTCGGGCGCCGCTTCAGGGGCATCCTCCACGATCGTCGGGAGACCGCGGCGCTGGCGCTTCTTCGCCAGTCGGGCCTCGCGAGCGAGCGCCGCCTCCGAGCCGGGCGTCGGCATGTTCCGGATGACGATGAACTGCTGCACCATCGTCCAGATGTTGGAGACGAACCAGTAGAACATCACGCCGAGCGGGAAGGCGAAGCCCGAGAACGCGAAAACCAGGGGGAGCAGGTACAGCAGAATGCGCTGCTGCTTGTACATCGGAGAGGCCTTCATCTCCGGTGACTGGTTCTTCGACATGATCTGCAGCTGCGTGATGAACTGCGACGCCGTCATGAGGATCACGAGCACGACGGCGATCACGATCACCCACACGTTGCCCTCGGAGGTGATCATCGACGAACCGAGGGGAGCGAGGCCGAGGAGGTTGGCCTCACCGAACTGCCGCGAGAGCTCCTCGCTCAGCAGGCCGACACCGGGCTTCTCCTGGTAGGCGTTCTGCAGCGTGTAGAACAGGCTGAGGAAGATCGGCATCTGCAGCAGCAGCGGCAGGCACGAGGAGAGCGGGTTGGTGCCCGTCCGCTTGTAGAGCTCCATCGTCTCGCGCGACATGGCCTCACGGGAGAACTGGTCGCGCTTGCCCTTGTACTTGTCCTGGATCTTCTTGAGCTGCGGCGCGATCTCCATCATCCGCCGCTGGCTCTTGATCTGCCGGACGAAGACGGGGATGAGAAGAGCGCGCACCACGAGCACCAGGCCCGTGATCGACAGCACCCAGGTCACGCCGGAGGCGGCGTCCATGCCCGCGAGCATGAGCAGCGAGTGCCAGCCGACGAGGATCGCCTCGATGACCCACTTGATGGGCCACAGGATGAGGCTGAAGAAGTCCATGAGGGGAATTATCCCTTTCTCTGAGTGGCCACGAAGCCGAACCGCGTGCGGCGGTAGGGGGAGTGCTCGTGGACGGGTACGTCGTCGATGCCGCCCTCGGCCCACGGGTGGCAGCGAGCGAGTCGTCGTGCGGTGAGCCAGCTGCCGCGCGCGACGCCGTGCTCCTGCACGGCCCCGAGGGCATAGGCCGAGCAGCTCGGGTAGTAGCGGCAGACATCGCCGTACAGGGGCGACACGACCGCCCGATACACCCGCAGGAGGGCGATCACCGCGTTGCGCGGCAGAAGCACGATGGTCTGGACCGCAGTGCTGCGCAGCATCGTCATGCCGTCACCACCCGTCGAACGCCGCCGTCGATCTCCGCCCGCAGGGTATCCCAGTCGATCTCTCCGGCTCCTGGGAGGGCGCGGATGACGATGAGGTCCGTGGGCGGGACGGGGATGTCGGCGATCGCCATCGCGCAGACGGCCTGGATGCGCCGACGAACCCGATTGCGAACGACAGCGCTCCCGACCTGCTTGGAGACGATGACTCCGAAACGGGGTCCGTCAGCAGATGGGGAGCGCAGTCGGTGGATCACGGCGTGCTCGGCGGTGGCGCGACGACCTTTTCGCACTGCGGCGCGAAAGTCATCCGGGTGCGTGACCCGGTGGGCCCGGCCGAGCACCGGGAGTCTTAGGCCGAGAGCTCGGTGCGACCCTTGCGGCGACGCGCGGCCAGGATGGCGCGGCCGGCACGGGTGCGCATGCGCAGGCGGAAGCCGTGCACCTTGGCACGACGGCGGTTGTTGGGCTGGAACGTGCGCTTGCTCATGGTTATCTCCTCGGCCACTGCAGGGCGGCGACGACGGGCGGTGCCCGGACATCGCAGAACCGACCCGGACAGAAGTCAACCGGTTNCCCGCCGGGACCATTGGTAACGACGCGCCGCTCCCGTCTACAGTGGAGGGCTATGGCGCGCCGCGGTGAACCGTGCTGCCGCTGAAACCGGTGCCACTCACCCCCGAGGAGTCCAGCGATGACGGATGAGTCCGATTCCACCGTCGATCTGTGGAACTCGGTCAAGAGCGTCCTCACCGCCGACGAGCGCATCACCCCCCAGCTGCACGGCTTCATCAACCTCGTCGAGCCGCGCGGCGTCATGGCCGGAACGCTCTACCTCGAGGTGCCGAACGAGCTGACGCGCGGCATGCTCGAGCAGCGCATCCGTCTGCCTCTTCTCAATGCTCTGTCGGGCGTCGCCGGCGAGGCCGTGACGAGCTTCGCGATCGTCGTCAACCCCGAGATCCAGAACGACGGCTTCGACGCTCCCGTGGAGAAGATCGAGCCCACTCCCTATATCGAGCAGCCGCAGGCCTCCACCCCGGTCAACGCGAGCGACCGCCGCAGCGACAGCCGGCTGAACCCCAAGTACAGCTTCGACAATTTCGTCATCGGCGGCTCGAACCGCTTCGCCCACGCCGCGGCCGTCGCCGTGGCCGAGGCTCCGGCGAAGGCGTACAACCCGCTCTTCGTCTACGGCGAGTCCGGGCTCGGCAAGACGCACCTCCTCCACGCGATCGGCCACTACGCCGAGAGCCTGTACCCCGGAATCCGCGTCCGGTACGTGAGCTCCGAGGAGTTCACGAACGACTTCATCAACTCGATCGCGAACAACCGCGCGAGCCTGTTCCAGTCGCGGTACCGCGAGATCGACATCCTGCTGATCGATGACATCCAGTTCCTGCAGGGGAAGGACTCGACGCAGGAGGCCTTCTTCCACACCTTCAACACGCTGCACGACCACAACAAGCAGGTGGTCATCACGAGCGACCTGCCGCCGAAGCACCTCACGGGCTTCGAGGACCGCATGCGCAGTCGCTTCGAGTGGGGCCTCATCACCGACGTGCAGGCGCCCGACCTCGAGACGCGCATCGCGATCCTGCGCAAGAAGGCGCAGAACGACAAGCTGCAGGTGCGCGACGACGTGCTGGAGTACATCGCATCGAAGGTGTCGAGCAACATCCGCGAGCTCGAGGGCACGCTCATCCGCGTCACGGCGTTCGCCAACCTCAACCGCACGCCCGTCGACATGCAGCTCGTGCAGACCGTCCTGAAGGACCTCATCACGCTCGACGAGGACAACGTCATCGCGCCGGTCGACATCATCAATCACACCGCCGCCTACTTCAAGCTCACGGTCGACGACCTCTACGGCTCATCCCGCTCGCAGGCGGTCGCGACGGCACGGCAGATCGCGATGTACCTGTGCCGCGAGCTGACGAACCTCTCCCTCCCGAAGATCGGGCAGCTGTTCGGCAACCGCGACCACACGACCGTGATGTACGCCAACAAGAAGATCAGCGAGCTCATGAAGGAGCGCCGCTCGATCTACAACCAGGTCACCGAGCTCACGAGCCGCATCAAGCAGAACCACCGCTACAGCTGACGCGGCACCGCTCTCCTCCCTCCTCCTGATCACGGCGATCCGGGATGCGGCCCGGGCATGCGCCCGGGCCGTTTTCGCGTCTTCACACAGCTTTCTGCCAGTTTCAGAGGGGGTTTCGCACACTGGGGAGAGGTTGTGGATAACCCGGGGATGAGGGGGGCACGGATTGTGGAGTCCGCCCCGAAACATGTGAGGAGACGCGGATGCCGGCCGAGATCCGTCCCCGGACGTTCACGACTTCGGAACCCGATCATCCACAAATCACACGAATGTGGTTCAGCCTGATTCCGCGTTTCCCACCGAGTTATCCACACTGTGCACAGCGGTTAACGGTGTTAGAACTTCTTTTCAATGAATGAGCGAGGGGGATAACCCTTCCGGGCTCGAACGACAGGAATCCGCGCTGTTCGCGCCGCATCAGCGCTGTGCCAGTATTGAAGCCCCCGCAACCGGGGCAGCAGCATCCGCAGCATTCACGACCGAGAGGGAGCCCGTGAAGTTCCAGGTCAATCGCGACGTCTTCGCCGATGCCGTGTCGTTCGCCGTGAAACTGCTGCCTCAGCGCACCACCCTCCCGATCCTCAGCGGGGTCCTGCTGCGGGCCGAGGGAGACACCCTGACGCTGTCGTCGTTCGACTACGAGGTCTCGGCGCAGACGGCGATCACCGCCGACATCGAGGAGGACGGAACCGTGCTCGTCTCCGGCCGTCTCCTGTCGGAGATCGCCTCGCGGCTTCCCAACGCTCCCGTGCAGTTCACCACGGAGGACAACAAGATCGCCGTCCGCTGCGGGTCGGCGCGCTTCACCCTCTCGAGCATGCCCGTCGAGGAGTACCCGAGCCTTCCCATCGTCGACGGCCCCGCCGGAATTCTGCCCGGTGACGCGTTCTCCGACGCCGTCGGCCAGGTCTCGGTCGCCGCATCGCGCGACGACGTGACCCCCGTCATCACGGGCGTGCAGCTCGAGATCGCCCAGAACCGCCTCTCGCTCGTCGCGACCGACCGCTACCGGGTCGCCGTGCGCGAGATCGACTGGGAGTCCTCCGCCGTCGCCGAGGGCGTCACCGCTCTCGTGCCGGCGCGCACGCTCGCCGAGCTCGGCAAGATCTTCGGCCATTCCGCGCAGATCGAGGTCACGATCGTCACGGGCGGCGACCGCGAGCTCATCGCGTTCTCGGCCGACAAGAAGACCGTCACCTCGCTGCTGATCAAGGGCAACTTCCCGCCCGTCAAGCGCCTCTTCCCCGAGACGGTCGACAACTACGCGGTCATGAACACCGCCGAGCTCATCGAGGCCACCCGTCGCGTGGCCCTCGTGCTCGAGCGCGACGCCGCCCTCCGCTACAGCTTCTCGGTCGACGGCCTCACTCTCGAGGCGATCGGCAGCGAGAACGCGCAGGCCTCCGAGACGATCGACGCGCACCTCGTCGGGGGCGACACGGTCGTGTCGCTCAAGCCCCAGTTCCTCATCGACGGTCTCGCCGCGGTGCACAGCGAGTTCGTGCGCATCTCGTTCACGAAGACCGACAACCCCAACAAGCCGGGGCCGGTGCTCATCACGAGCCAGTCGTCGAAGGACCAGCCGGGCGCCGACAACTACCGCTACCTGCTGCAGCCGAACCTGCTGCTGCGCTAGCGCTCGCGGCGTGCACGTCACCCACCTCTCGCTCGCGGACTTCCGCAACTACGCGCGCGCCGAGGTCGAGCTCGCACCCGGTCCCGTCCTGTTCGTCGGCCGCAACGGCCAGGGCAAGACCAATCTCGTCGAGGCGATCGGCTATGCGAGCACGGTCTCGAGCCACCGGGTCTCGACCGATCAGGCTCTCATCCGATTCGGCGCCGAGTCCGCGATCGTGCGGATGCGCGTGCAGCACGACGATCGAGCGCTCGTCATCGAGATCCAGCTCAATCGCACCGGCGCCAACAAGGCGCAGGTCAATCGCGGAGCGATCCGCGTGCGCGAGCTGCCGCGCTACTTCTCGAGCGTGCTGTTCGCGCCGGAGGATCTGGCGCTCGTCCGCGGCGAGCCCGGCGGTCGCCGCACCTTCCTCGACACGCTCGTCGTCCAGCGGAACCCTCGCTTCGCCGGTGTGATCTCCGACTACGAGCGAGTGCTGCGGCAGCGCAACACCCTCCTGAAGTCGGCGCGCGCCTCGCGCATCGCCGCCGATGCACTGACGACGCTCGACGTGTGGGACGACCGCCTCGTCGACCTCGGCACGGAGCTCATGGTCGCGCGCTGGCAGCTCGTCGCCGCCCTCCGCCCCCACGTTGCCGACGCCTATCGCGCGGTCGCGGGCGATGACCACCGCACCCGCCTGGGCCTGCAGCACTCGATCGACGGCGACGCGGTCGGCCCGCACCTCGACGACGATGCGGCGGATGCCCCGCTCGACCCCGAGGCGACGCGCGAGCGCTTCCGCTCCGTCCTCGCCGACCGCCGCCGGGCCGAGCTCGAGCGCGCCGTCACGCTCGTCGGCCCCCACCGCGACGACCTCGTGCTCGAGCTCAACGGGCTCCCCGCCCGCGGCTACGCGAGCCACGGCGAGAGCTGGTCGTACGCGCTCGCGCTCAAGCTCGCTTCGGCGCACGTGCTGCGCACGGACGCCGTCGCCGGCGACCCCGTCCTCGTGCTCGACGACGTCTTCGCCGAGCTCGACGAGGGGCGGCGGGAGCGTCTCGCCGACGCGGTGCAGGGCTTCGAGCAGGTGCTCATCACTGCCGCGGTCGGCGGCGACGTCCCCGATCGGCTGCGCGCGACGACCGTCCGCATCGCGGCCGGCGCCGTCGTGGAGGACGAGGACTGATGCCGGCCCGCGAGCAGCCCGAGTCCGAGGCCGCGGCCGTGTACCTGCGACTGCGCCGGCTCATGGGCGACCCGGCGAAGCGATCGGGGGATGCCCGCAAGCGGTCCACGGTCGCCCGCGGGGCATCCGTGCCCTTCGGCATCGGGCGCGACCCCTCGGGCCTCGGCGACGTCATCGACTCGATGAGCGCACGGATGGGCTGGACGTCGCCGCTCGCGAAGGGCGAGCTGCTGCTGTCGTGGCCCGAGCTCGTGGGGGAGGACACCGCTGCGCACTCGACGCCCGTCGGCATCGAGGAGGAGGTGCTCACGGTGCAGTGCGACTCGACGGCGTGGGCGACGCAGCTGCGGCTCATGCGGGCCGATATCCTGACCTCCATCCTGAAGCGCTACCCCGATGCGGGCGTGAGATCGATCCGCTTCGACGGGCCGGGCGCACCGAGCTGGAAGCGCGGCCCCCGGTCGATTCCCGGGCGCGGCCCACGCGATACCTACGGCTGAGATAGCGAATCACTCCGCCCAGAGCGAGAAATCGCCCCTGAGGGGCGTCAGAGGCCCGCTGAGGGCCGGATTTTTGCTAGGATTGTCACGTCGCTGCGGGGCCTGTTCTTCGGCCCGTGCCAGCACGATCGGTCTACTCGGCAGGAGCGCTATCCCCTATGGCCACCACCCCCTCAACCCCTGCGTCGGATGAGGCGTACGGCGCCAGCCACATCCAGGTTCTCGAAGGGCTCGAGGCGGTCCGCAAGCGTCCGGGCATGTACATCGGCTCGACCGGCCCCCGCGGCCTGCACCACCTCGTCTACGAGATCGTCGACAACTCCGTCGATGAGGCGCTCGCGGGCTTCTGCGACGCCATCGACGTCACGATCCTCGCCGACGGCGGCGTGCGCGTCGTCGACAACGGCCGCGGAATCCCCGTCGACATCCACCCCGTCGAGAAGAAGTCGACCGTCGAGGTCGTCCTGACGATCCTCCACGCGGGCGGCAAGTTCGGCGGCGGCGGCTACGCGGTCTCCGGAGGTCTGCACGGCGTCGGCAGCTCGGTCGTCAACGCGCTGTCGACGAAGCTCGATGTCGAGGTCCGTCGTCAGGGCAACGTCTACCGGCAGAGCTACCAGAACGGCGTCCCGGATGCCCCGCTCGCCAAGGGCGAGGCCTCGAGCTCGAACGGCACGACGATCACGTTCTGGCCGAACGCCGACATCTTCGAGACGGTCGACTTCGACTACGACACCCTCCGGACCCGCTTCCAGCAGATGGCCTTCCTCAACAAGGGCCTGCGCATCGCGATCACGGACGAGCGCCAGCCGGACCACTCCGCCGACACCGGCGAGGGCGTCAGCACGGCGCCGCGCCACGAGGAGTTCCTCTACGAGCAGGGTCTCGTCGACTACGTGGAGTTCCTGAACTCGGCGAAGAAGATCGAGGTGGTCCACCCCGAGATCATCAGCTTCGAGTCGGAGGACACCGAGCGGCGCATCGCGCTCGAGGTCGCCATGCAATGGACGACCGCGTACTCCGAGTCGGTGCACACGTACGCCAACACGATCAACACGCACGAGGGCGGCACGCACGAGGAGGGGTTCCGCGCGGCGCTCACGACGCTCGTCAACCGCTACGCGCGCGAGAAGGGCCTCATCAAGGAGAAGGACGAGAACCTCTCCGGCGACGACGTGCGCGAGGGCCTCACCGCCGTCATCTCGATCAAGCTCGGCGAGCCGCAGTTCGAGGGCCAGACGAAGACGAAGCTCGGCAACACCGAGGCGAAGTCGTTCGTGCAGAAGGTCACGGGCGAGCACCTCTCCGACTGGTTCGAGCGCAACCCCGCGCAGGCGAAGGACGTCATCCGCAAGGCGCTGCAGGCCGCGGCCGCCCGCCTCGCCGCCCGCAAGGCCCGCGAGCAGACCCGCCGCAAGGGCCTGCTCGAGTCGGGCGGCATGCCCGGCAAGCTCAAGGACTGCCAGTCGAAGGACCCGTCGCTGTCGGAGATCTTCATCGTCGAGGGCGACTCGGCCGGCGGCTCGGCCGTGCAGGGCCGCAACCCCGAGACGCAGGCGATCCTGCCGCTGCGCGGCAAGATCCTCAACGTCGAGAAGGCGCGCCTGGATCGCGCGCTCGGCAACGCCGAGGTGCAGGCGATGATCACCGCGTTCGGCGCGGGCATCGGCGAGGACTTCAGCCCCGACAAGGTGCGATACCACAAGATCGTGCTCATGGCCGATGCCGACGTCGACGGCCAGCACATCACGACGCTCCTGCTGACGCTCCTGTTCCGCTACATGCGGCCGCTCATCGACCTCGGCTACGTGTACCTCGCGCAGCCTCCGCTCTACCGGCTGAAGTGGACGAACTCGGAGCACGAGTACGTCTACAGCGACCGCGAGCGGGACGCGCTGCTCGAGGCCGGCGTGGCCGCGGGCAAGCGCATCCCCAAGGACAACGGGGTTCAGCGCTACAAGGGTCTCGGCGAGATGAACCACCAGGAGCTGTGGGACACGACGATGAACCCCGAGACGCGCACCCTGCTGCAGGTCACGCTCGAGGATGCGGCGGTCGCCGACTCGGTCTTCTCCACCCTCATGGGCGAGGACGTCGAATCGCGGCGCCACTTCATCCAGCAGAACGCGAAGGACGTGCGGTTCCTCGACATCTGATCGAGCCCCGCACCCTCCGCACTGCCGACCCGCACGACGACACGAATCTGAAGGACTGACACCATGGCCGACGACATCACCGACGTCGACGACACCTCCCCCGGCCCCGGCGGCCGGGTGAACCAGGTCGACCTGCAGCTGGAGATGCAGAGGTCGTACCTCGACTACGCGATGAGCGTCATCGTCGGGCGCGCGCTGCCCGACGTGCGCGACGGCCTCAAGCCCGTGCACCGCCGCGTGCTCTACGCCATGTACGACGGCGGCTACCGGCCCGACAAGGCGTTCTCGAAGTGCTCGCGCGTCGTCGGCGACGTCATGGGCCAGTTCCACCCGCACGGCGACTCGGCGATCTACGACGCGCTCGTCCGCCTCGTGCAGCCGTGGTCGATGCGGTACCCGCTCGCCTCCGGCCAGGGCAACTTCGGCTCGCCCGGCAACGACGGCGCGGCCGCCCCTCGGTACACCGAGACGAAGATGGCGCCGCTCGCGATGGAGATGGTCCGCGACATCGACGAGGACACCGTCGACTTCCAGGACAACTACGACGGCCGCACGCAGGAGCCGGCGATCCTGCCCTCGCGCTTCCCGAACCTGCTCGTCAACGGGTCGGTCGGCATCGCGGTCGGCATGGCCACGAACATCCCGCCCCACAACCTGCGCGAGGTGGCCTCGGCCGCCCTGTGGCACCTCGAGAACCCCGAGGCCGACCGCGAGACGCTGCTCGACGCGATCATGCAGCGCGTGAAGGGCCCCGACTTCCCGACGGGCGCGCAGATCCTCGGCGTCAAGGGCATCCACGACGCGTACCGCACGGGCCGCGGCTCGATCACGATGCGCGCGGTCGTGACGGTGGAGGAGATCCAGAACCGCACGTGCCTCGTCATCACCGAGCTGCCGTACCAGGTGAACCCCGACAACCTGGCGATCAAGATCGCCGACCTCGTCAAGGAGGGCAAGCTCGGCGGCATCGCCGACATCCGCGACGAGTCGTCGGGCCGCACCGGCCAGCGCCTCGTGATCGTGCTCAAGCGCGACGCGGTCGCGAAGGTCGTGCTCAACAATCTCTACAAGCACACCCAGCTGCAGGACAACTTCGGCGCCAACATGCTCGCGATCGTCGACGGGGTGCCCCGCACCCTGCCGATCGACGGGTTCATCACCTACTGGGTGTCGCACCAGATCGAGGTCATCGTCCGGCGCACCGCCTTCCGTCTGAAGAAGGCGGAGGCGGACGCCCACATCCTGCGCGGCTACCTGAAGGCGCTGGATGCCCTCGACGAGGTCATCGCCCTGATCCGTCGCTCGCCCACGGTGGAGGAGGCTCGCGAAGGGCTCATGCAGCTCCTCGCCGTCGACGAGCTGCAGGCCACGGCCATCCTCAATCTCCAGCTGCGCCGCCTCGCGGCGCTCGAGCGGCAGAAGATCCAGGAGCAGGCGGAGGAGCTCGAGCGGCTCATCGCCGACTACCAGGAGATCCTCGCGAGCCCGGTGCGACAGCGCTCGATCGTCGCCGACGAGCTCACCGAGATCGTCGACAAGTTCGGCGACGACCGCCGCACCGAGATCATGTTCGGCTTCGACGGCGACATGAGCGTGGAGGACCTCATCCCCGAGGAGGAGATGGTCGTCACCGTCACCCGTGGCGGGTACATCAAGCGCACGCGCAGCGACAACTACCGCTCGCAGCACCGCGGCGGCAAGGGCGTGAAGGGCGCGCAGCTGCGCGCCGACGACGTCGTCGAGCACTTCTTCGTCACGACGACCCACCACTGGCTGCTCTTCTTCACCACGACCGGCCGGGTCTACCGCCTCAAGACGTACGAGATCCAGGAGGCCGGTCGCGACGCGAAGGGCCAGCACGTCGCCAACCTCCTCGCGCTGCAGCCGGGGGAGGAGATCGCGCAGATCCTCGACATCCGCGACTACGCGGCGGCGAAGTTCCTCGTGCTCGCGACCCGCAACGGTCTCGTGAAGAAGACCGCGCTCACCGAGTACGACACCAACCGCTCGGGCGGCATCATCGCGATCAACCTGCGCGACGGCGACGAGCTCGTCTCGGCGATGCTCGCCGAGGAGGAGAGCGACATCCTCCTCATCTCGCGCGGCGGCATGTCGGTGCGCTTCACCGCGAGCGACTCGGCGCTGCGCCCCATGGGCCGCTCGACCTCGGGCGTGCGGGGCATGAGCTTCCGCGGCGACGACCACCTGCTGTCGGCCTCGGTCGTGCACGACGACGGCTACGTCTTCGTCGTCACGGAGGGCGGCTACGCCAAGCGCACCGCGGTCGACCAGTACCGCGTGCAGGGCCGCGGCGGCCTCGGCATCAAGGTCGCCAAGCTCAACGACGACCGGGGCGGACTCGCCGGCGGCATCATCGTCGCCGAGGACGACGAGGTGCTCGTCGTGCTCGCCGGCGGCAAGGTCGTCCGCTCGGCGGTGTCGGAGGTGCCGGCGAAGGGTCGCGACACGATGGGCGTCGTGTTCGCCCGACCGGACGACGACGACCGCATCATCGCGATCGCGCGCAACAGTGAGCGAAACCTGGAAGAATCAGACGCCGACACGGCGGACGCCGAGAATGACGCCGCCACCGACGGAACCGAGACCGCTGACGCGGCCGAGGCCGGGAAGTAAGGAAGACACCCTGTGAGCACGGTCGCCGAGAAGCTGCAGCGCAAGTCGCAGCGATCCACCCCCACCAAGCAGGTCCGCCTCAAGCTCGTCTACATCGACTTCTGGTCCGCGGTGAAGCTGTCGTTCCTCATCGCCATGTGCGGCGCGATCGTGCTCATCGTCGCGACGTTCTTCATCTGGCTCGTCATGCAGTCCATCGGCATCATCGAGGACATCGACTCGGTCTTCGCGGACATCCTCGGCGACGACGCCGCGAGCCTCGCCTCCATCCTCTCGCTCGGCCAGGTGATGCTCTTCGCGATCATCGTCGGCGTGCTCAACGTCGTCAGCGGCACCGCGCTCGGCGCCATCGGCGCACTGCTCTACAACCTCTCGGTGAAGGTCACCGGCGGGCTGCTGGTGGGCTTCACGAACAACTGATCGGCGAGCATCCGCCCCGATTTCGGGGAAGGTGACCGGGTCGTGTACAGTCATATCCGGTCTGAGGGGATATAGCTCAGGCGGTTAGAGCGCTTCGCTGATAACGAAGAGGTCCGAGGTTCAAGTCCTCGTATCCCCACGCGATCGGGCCCCGTTTCGGCGGGGCCTTTTTCGTGCCCGCACCGCCGCGACGGGTACGCTGGTCGTCGATCGGGGCCTTAGCTCAATTGGTAGAGCGCCTGCTTTGCAAGCAGGAGGTCAGGGGTTCGATTCCCCTAGGCTCCACTGTGCTTCTCTGGCGCGCCGCCGCTCCTGTGGCGCGCTTCCGCTCCGCGTCAGGAGCGCGGTCGCGACGCTCCGCGCTTCCCGCGACGGTGATAGCGCGTCGCCACGTGCTGCGGGTCTGCCAGGCGAGCGCGGTCTGGTTGTCCACCGGACGCTCTCCGTTCTCCCGGGGGATGCCCGGCGCACCTAGCGTGGGAGTCTCGCGACGCCGCCGAACCGGGCACAGTCGCCCGACGGAAGGGGAACCCCGTGCGCACGAAGCGCCCTCTCATCCGCATCCTCTCGCTCACGACCGCGACGACCGTCGCTCTCGGCATCGCCCCGCTCGCCGCGAGCGCGGCGCCGCACGACCCGGCCGGGCCGACCGAGCTGCGCGTCGCCACCTACAACGCGTCCCTCAACCGGGCCGCGGCCGGCGAGCTGGTCGCCGACCTGTCGACGCCCGACGACGCGCAGGCGCAGGCGGTCGCGGAGGTCATCCAGCGCACCGACCCCGACGTCGTGCTCCTCAACGAGTTCGACTACGTGGCCGACGGCGCCGCCATCGACCTCTTCCGTGAGAACTACCTCGAGGTCGGGCAGGGCGGCGCCGAGCCGGTGACGTACCCGTACGCCCTCGTCGCCCCGTCCAACACCGGAGTCCCCAGCGGCGCCGACCTCAACAACGACGGCCGGATCGGCGGGGGCGACGACGCCTTCGGCTTCGGCGTCTTCGAGGGGCAGTACGGGATGGCCGTGCTCTCGAAGCACCCCATCGAGCTCGACGCGGTCCGCACCTTCCAGAACTTCCTCTGGAAGGACATGCCGGGCGCACTCCTGCCGGATGACCCGGCGACTGCCGCGCCGAGCGACTGGTTCTCGCCCTCGGAGCTCGACGTCGTCCGGCTGTCGAGCAAGTCGCACTGGGATGTGCCGATCGACGTCGACGGCACGACCGTGCACCTCCTCGCCTCGCACCCGACTCCTCCCACCTTCGACGGGCCGGAGGACCGCAACGGGCGGCGCAACCACGACGAGATCCGCTTCTGGGCCGACTACATCACGCCCGGCAGCGCCTCCCGCTACATCGTCGACGACGCGGGGCGGCGCGGCGGACTTCCCGCGGGCAGCCCCTTCATCGTCGCCGGCGACCAGAACGCCGACCCGCTCGACGGCGACTCGGTCGACGCCGCGATCGACCAGCTGCTCGGGCATCCGTTCATCGTCGATCCGGCACCGCGATCCGAGGGGGCGGTCGAGGCATCGGGGCTGCAGGGCGGCGCGAACCTCGCGCACGAGGGCGACCCCTCGCTCGACACCGCCGACTTCGCCGACGCGGCACCGGGCAACCTGCGCGTCGACTACGTCCTGCCCTCGCGCCGCCTCGCAGTCGCGGGCTCCGGCGTCTTCTGGCCCGTGCTCGCCGACCCGCTCTCGTCGCTCACCGGGGTCTTCCCCTTCCCGACGAGCGACCACCGCCTGGTGTGGGTCGACGTCGCTGTCCGGGGCTGAGCTCTACGGCTGGGCGCGGCGGAACTCCACCGTCGCGTCCAGCCCGCGCTCCGCTCGACGACCGAGCCGCACGCGCGCTCCGCTCGACGAGGCGAGCTCCTGCACGATCGCGAGCCCGAGACCCGTTCCGCCCGGTGTCGCCGATCGGCCCCGCCAGAAGCGGTCGAAGGCGCGGGCGATCTCGTCATCGGAGAGGCCGGGGCCGTCATCCCGCACGCGCAGCGTCGGGTTCGCGCCGCCATCGACCCGGACCTCGAGGGTCGACCCCGGGGGGCTCACCTCCAGTGCGTTGTCCACGAGGTTGTCGACGATCTGCTCCACCGCTCCCGGGATGGCGCGCACGGGGATCGCCGGCTGAGCGGGCACCGCGACCCGGAGGTCGACGCCGAGCTCGGCGCACAGCGGGCGCCATTGCTCGACGTGATCGCGCGCGATCGCGGCGAGGTCGACCGTGATCACCAGGTCGTCGCGGCGCTCGGCCCGGCCGAGCGCGAGCAGCCCCTCGACGATCGCGACCAGACGGTCGGTCTCCGCCTCGGCGGCGGCGATCCGGTCGGCGGCCGCCTCGGGATCGTTCGCCATCAGCTCGCGTGCGCGCTCGAGCCGGAGACGGAGCGCCGTGAGCGGCGTGCGGAGCTGATGCGAGGCATCCGAGGCGAACGATCGCTGCTGCTCGATGAGCGTCGAGACGCGCTCCGCCATCCGGTTGAACGACCTCGCGAGCGTGCGGATCTCGGGCGCCCCGAGCATCGGGTCGGCCCGCGCCGACAGGTCCCCATCGGCGAGGCGCTCGCTCGAGGCCGTGAGGGCGGTGAGTCTGCGGGTCACGGAGGCGGAGAAGACGAACGCCGCGAGGCCGGAGATCAGGAGGGTGATGAGCGCGACGGAGCCGATCACGCCGAGCCGACCGCGAACCGTCTCGTCGATGACCGCGGACGGATATGTGAGCCGCACCGCTCCGACGACGCTGTCGGCGCTGATGACCGGCACCGCGACGTACAGCAGCGACGTGGATAGCGTCTCCGAGTCTCGGGATCCCGTCGCGACGGAGCCACCCAGGGCATCGGCGATCTCGGGGCGCGTGCTGTAGTCGCCGCCGAGGCTCGACTGGTCGTCGTCGCTCGTCACGATCGCGCGACCGTCGCGGTCGACGACCACGACTCGGGCGCCGCTCGTCTCCCGGTACTCGTGCGCGGCCTCCCCGAGCGCATCGGCACCGACGCCGCTCTCCAGCGCCTCCTCGCTGCGACCGGCGAGGATGAACGCGTCGCGCTCGAGACTCGTCGTGAGCCGATCGCGCTCGACCTGCTGCAGGTAGCTCGCGAGCGGCAGCAGCTGGACGAGCAGTACGATGCCGGTGATCGCCATGACCACGCCGATGAAGTGCCACTTCATGAGGGTTCGCCGAGGCGGAATCCGACACCGCGGACCGACTCGATCCAGGCGGGGTCTCCGAGCTTGCGCCGCACGGCCGCCACGTGGGCGTCGAGCGTCTTGGCGGTTCCGAACCAGTCGGTCTCCCACACGTCGCGCAGCAGGTCCGAACGCCGGCACACGGCCCCGCGGTCGCGGTCGAGGTACTCGAGCACGTCGAACTCCTTCGGCGTCAGGAGTATCTCGCGGTCGTCCAGCCGCACGCGGCGCGTGCGTCGATCGATCGCGAGTCGGCTCGAGCCGGCAGGCGGGGGCTCCACCGGCGCGGCGGACCGCGCGGCCGACGCGGAGCGGCGACGCACGGCGCCGATCCGGGCGACGAGCTCGCGCATCCCGAACGGCTTCACGAGGTAGTCGTCGGCTCCGAGCTCGAGCGCCACGACGCGGTCGATCTCGTCGTCGCGCGCGCTCACGATGATGATCGGCAGCTCGCTCGAGGCGCGGACGCGACGGCACAGCTCGGTCCCGTCCATGTCCGGCAGGCCGAGGTCGAGGAGCACGACGTCCGGCTCCTCGCTCTCGATCGCGCGGAGCGCCTCGTCCCCCGTCGCCACCCGGACGACATCCATCGCGCGGGTGGAGAGCGCGTCGACGACGCTGTCCGCGACGGCGTCGTCATCCTCCACGAGCAGCACTCTCATGGGCTCATTCTGCTGCCACGGGAGCGGTGGGATCATCGGCGCGCGTCGATCGCGCGATGGTTCTTGGACGAATCTTGGATGACCGCGCGCCGATCGTGCCATCGCGGCTTCCTAGCGTGGAGGCATGAAGACCTCGCTCTTGCTCTCTATCGCCGGTGTTCTGCTCGCCGCGGGCGGCGCCTACGCGGTCAACACCGCCGTGCTCTCCTCCCCGTCGATCGAGACGATCGGCAATACCGAGACCGCCGCGGTGATCGTCCCCCACCAGAAGACCGTGCCGGGGACGCCCTCGCCGGGCATCCCCTCGTCGGGAGCGACCGCGACGGACGCCGGCCCCGGCGTCTTCGCGGACGACGACTATGACGAGGCCGACGACGCCCTTGAGTCGGGGGACCGGGCGGACGAGGACGAAGCGGGAGACGACGATGAGCTCGGCGACGACGACTGAGCGGCACCCCGCGGCAGCGGCCCGGCGCATCGTCGCCGTGTCGACCACGGCGCTGCTCATCGTCGGCGTCGCTGGCCTGCAGCTGCAGGATCAGGCGGCACAGGCCGACGGCCAGGCCTCGGCGCTGAAGGAGCGCGCGATCACGCAGACCACGATCATCGCGGCACCCGGTCGGGCCGAGCCGAGCTCGAGCGAGTCGCCGGCGGCAGCCGCCCCCTCGGTGGAGAGCGCTCCGACGATCGCCGCGCCCGCGCCGACTCGCGCGCCGGTCGCGGCGACCCCTCCGCGCGCGCCCGCCCCGCAGCCGCGGGCGCCGGCCGACGCGACGAGTCAGGGATCATGACCGCCGTGATCGCCGACGCTCGTCCCGCGAGCCGGCGCGACGATGTGATCCATCGGAGGTTCCGGGCGATGGGAACGCAGGGCTCGGTCGTCGTCGTCGGCGCACCGGCGGAGGTCGCGGCGGGGGCCGTCGAGGAGATCGCCCGCCTGGAGGCGCGCTGGACGCGCTTCCGCGCCGACAGCGATCTCATGCGGCTCGCCCTCGGCGCGGGGGCGGCGCACGCCGTCGATCCGTCGACGGTCGCGCTGATCACGGCGATGCGGGACGGCTGGCACGCGACCGGTGGAGACTTCGACCCGAGCGTTCTGCCCGCCCTGCTCGGGATCGGCTACGACCGCTCGCTCGTCGACGGCGCGCCCGCGCCGTCGCTGCCGCACGGTGCGCGCTCGCGGCACGATCTCGACCTCATCCGCATCGAGGGTGACGCCGTGGCGCTCCCGCACGGCATGGCTCTCGACCCCGGGGGGATCGGCAAGGGCCTCGCCGCCGACCTCGTCGCGGAGCGGCTCATCGAGTCGGGGGCACGGGGTGCCCTCGTCGAGATCGGAGGGGATGTGCGGGCGCGAGGCGAGTCTCCCGACGGTACGGCATGGCGCATCCGCGTCGCCGACCCCGTCGACGCCCGGACGGACGCGGCGCTCGTCCGGATCGTCGAGGGCGCCGTGGCGACCTCGAGCCAGCGCCGTCGACGCTTCCGGGGGGCCGACGGCGTCGAGCGCCACCACATCATCGACCCGCGCACCGGTGGAAGCGCCGACTCGTCCGTCCAGTCCGCGACCGTGATCGCCGCGACCGCCGCGGCCGCGGAGGTGCTCACGAAGCCGGCGTTCGTGCGCGAGCCCGGCGCGTACCTCGCATGGCTCGAGGGGCTCGGCGCCCAGGGCATGCTCATCGACGCCGCGGGCGCGCGGTCGACCACGACCGGATGGCAGGAGTTCTCATGACCGACCCGCACCTGTGGTGGTACGTCACCCGCATCAGCGCGATGCTCGCCTGGATCGTCATGACGATCGCGGTGCTGTGGGGGATCGTCCTGTCGACCCGCATCTTCCGCGGCGCCGACAACCCCGCGTGGCTGCAGGACCTCCATCGGTTCCTCGGCGGAACCGCGGTGGTGCTCACCATCCTGCACGCGGTCTCGCTCATGCTCGACCCGTGGCTCTCGCTCACTCCGCTCGAGGCTCTGGTGCCGTTCGTCGGCGACTTCAAGCCCCTGCCCGTCGCTCTCGGCATCGTGTCGTTCTACGTTCTCGTCGCGGTGCAGTCGAGCTCCCTCCTGAAGGACCGCCTGCCGCGGCGGGTGTGGCGCGGGATCCATCTCTCCAGCTACGTCGCCGTGCTCGCGGTCGCCTTCCACACCGGAGCGGCGGGCACGGATCGCGGCACCTGGTGGTACCAGGCGGTCGCGACCGTGCTCATCACGGCCACGGTGCTCGCCGCGATCGTCCGCCTCATCATGGCGGGGCGCCGGTCGGGCGAGCGGCCCGCGCCGTCGCATCCGATCGATCCCCGAACGCGAACGCGGATGCGCGTGGTCGCGCTGGACGACATCGCCGACGGTGTGCGCCGCATCCGCCTCGCTCCCGCCGACGGCTCGTCGATCGAGCCGTGGGAGGCCGGCGCGCACATCACCGTCGTGCTGCCGGACGGCGTCGAACGGCAGTACTCCCTCTGCAGCGACCCCGCCGACCGCGACCATCTCGACATCGCCGTCCGCCGCGTGGAGCCGGCCGGGCACGGCAGCGCGTGGATCCACTCGACGCTCGCGCCGGGCGACGAGCTCGAGGTCGTCGGGCCGCGCTGCACCTTCCCCCTGCGACCCGCGCACCGCTACCTGTTCATCGCCGGCGGCATCGGCATCACGCCGCTGAAGGCGATGATCGCGGCCGTGCCCCCGCAGCGCGACTGGCGGCTCGTCTACGTCGGTCGCAGCCGCGCGAGCATGCCCTTCGCCGACGAGCTCGAGCGAACCCACCCCGGTCGGGTGCGCGTCGTCGCGCGCGACGAGCGCGAGGGCCGGCTGCCGCTCACGGAGATCCTCGCGGACGACGCCGAGGTCTACGCGTGCGGACCGACCGGCCTCCTCGATGAGCTCGAGCGCCTCGTTCCCGCCGATCGCCTGCACCTCGAGCGGTTCGTCGCCGTCGATCGGAGCTCGGGGCGGCCCTCGACGCCGTTCGCCGTCCGGCTGGCCCGCTCGCAGCGGATCCTCCGGGTGCCGGCCGACGAGTCGATGCTGCATGCCCTGCAGCGGTCGGGCGTCGCGGTGCCCACCTCGTGCGGCACGGGTGTGTGCGGCACGTGCGAGACGAGGGTCGTCGCCGGGGTGCCCGACCACCGGGACTCGGTGATGTCGGACGCGGATAAGGACGAGATCGGCGTCGTCTACCCGTGCGTGTCGCGCGCGAGCTCGGCGGAGCTCGTGCTCGATCTCTGACCCCGCGCACGACGAAGGGCGCCCCGTCGCGGGGCGCCCTTCGCTGGTGCGGTGGTGCGGCGGGTCACATCGCCGTGGAGGTCTCCTCCGGGGTCGCCGACCCGAGGTCGTCGTCGAGGTCGTCCTCGACCCACAGGTCGTCGTCCGGGCGGAACGTCTGCCACGCCGCGTAGGCGATCGCGGCGGCCGCCACCACGCCGAGCCCGATGAGCACGAAGGTGCCGGGACCGGGGGAGCGCTTGACCTCGACGAGCCCGAGCCGCTGGCCGGCCTTCGTCGCGATCTCGGTGCTCGTGCGCGACGCGGTGCGGATCGCCTCGCGCAGGTGCTTGTCGCGGGCGACCTCGACGGCGGCCACGGCCGACCCGAGCGCACCAGAGATCGCGGGCAGGATGTCGTCGGTGACGGTCGACTTCGTGGCGTGCGTCGCGTGACGGACGGCGTCGACGCTCGCGTCGATGCCGGGCTGCACCCGGCGCTCGTACGAGTCGCGGACGCGCGGACCGACGTCCTTGCGGGCGACGACCGACGCCTGCCGGCCCGCATCCCGCAGCACCTTCGACGCGTGATCGAGCACCTCGCGCTGCTCGTTCCAGACGTTCTCGGCCGCGCCGCGCAGCTTCTTCAGCTCGCGGCGCCGCTTGCGTGACAGCTCCATGCGGTCCTCCCAGGGGTGCGATCGGTAGCGTGCGCCTCCCATCCTGGCACTGCGGCTCCGGGGCCCCAACCCGCGCAGACGTAACGCTCAGGAAGCGCCCGGCGCGCACCGTGGAAGAATGACCGCTATGTCGATCCACACCGCAGTCGCGACCGTCCACACCACGCTCGGCGACATCACGATCAACCTCTACGGCAACCACGCCCCGAAGACCGTGGCGAACTTCGTCGGTCTGGCGACCGGCCAGCTCGAGTGGACCCACCCCGCCACCGGCCAGAAGACCACCGACCCGCTCTACGACGGCGTGATCTTCCACCGCATCATCAAGGACTTCATGCTCCAGGGCGGCGACCCGCTCGGCCAGGGCATCGGCGGCCCCGGCTACGAGTTCGACGACGAGATCCACCCCGAGCTGCAGTTCGGCGAGCCGTTCCTGCTCGCCATGGCGAACGCGGGCAAGCGCGGCGGTCGCGGCACCAACGGCTCGCAGTTCTTCATCACGACCGTTCCCACCCCGTGGCTCAACGGCAACCACACGATCTTCGGCGCCGTCGCCGACGAGGACTCGAAGGCCGTCGTGAAGGCCATCGAGGCCGTGCCGACCGACGGCCGCGACAAGCCCCTCACCGATGTCGTGATCACGGGCATCGAGGTCGTCGAGGTCTGATGAGCGACGCGGCTCCCGGCGGCTCCGCGCCGGAGGCGGGCGTCAGCGTCTGCTACCGGCACGGAGATCGCCGGAGCTTCGTGCGCTGCCAGCGCTGCGGCCGCGTGGTCTGCGGCGAGTGCCAGACCCCGGCCGCGGTCGGGGTTCACTGCCCCGAGTGCACGGCCGCGGCACGGGCATCCGCCCCGAAGCCGCGATCGGCGATCGCGCGCGCCTTCCGTCCCGGATCCCGCACGCCCGTCGTGACCTACTCGATCCTGGCGGTCACGGTCGCGGTGTTCCTCCTGCAGCAGGTGACCGGCGGGGCCGTCACCCAGCTGCTGCTCTACTGGCCGCCGCTCACGCCGACCGAGCCGTGGCGGATGCTCACGGCCGCTCTCGTGCACAGCGAGCGGTCGCTGTTCCACATCCTGTTCAACATGTACTCGCTGTTCGTGCTCGGCCCGCTGCTCGAGGGGCTCATCGGTCGGGCGCGGTTCCTCGCCGTGTACGTGCTCTCGGCGTTCGGCGGCTCGCTCGCCGTCCTCTATCTCGACCCGGCGCAGGCGGTCGTCGGGGCATCCGGAGCGATCTTCGGGATGCTCGGCGCCTTCTTCGTCATCCAGCGACGTCTCGGCGGGCGGAGCGCGCAGCTCATCGTCCTCATCGGCATCAACCTGGCGATCGGCTTCATCGTGCCGGGGATCTCGTGGCAGGCGCACGTCGGAGGTCTGGTGGTCGGGGCGCTCGCGGCTCTCATCATGGTCCGCACGCGGCGCATCGACGAGCGGCGGACGCAGAGCGTGCTGCTCATCGGGCTCGGCGCCGTGCTCGTCCTCGCGACGATCGCCCGATTCGCGCTGATCTAGCCCGCGAAGTTATCCACAGGTGATTCCACACTGGGGATAGTCACACCGTTGTAGTTCCACCCCCTCTTCGGGGGATGACCGGACGGTGAACGGGAGGTCGACGGATGGCGCCGGCTACCGCCAGCGCGTGGTCATCAGGAAGCCGATGAACATGATCCCGAAGCCGACCATGATGTTCCACGGGCCGAGAGCCGGAACGGGCCACGAGGTCTGGCTCAGGTAGTAGACGATGATCCACAGCAGACCGACGAGCATGAAGCCGAACATCACGGGCTTGAACCAGACCGGGTTGGGGGCGTCCTTGCCGCTCGGGGTCTCGGGGTTCTCTGCGTTGCGAGTGGTTCCACGGGCCATGGGGGACAGTCTAACGGTGCGGCCTACAATGACCGCATGCCCGAGCAGCCTCCGCCGCGCCCGCGTGCGCCTCGACGCCTCAGCGTCGTCGGGGTTCTCGGCGAGCTGCTCATCACCGTCGGCGTGCTCGTGCTGCTCTTCCTCGGCTGGTACGTCTGGCTCAACGACATCATCGTCGGCGGCGAGCAGACGCAGGCCGCGGTGGAGCTGCAGCAGCAGTGGGCCGAGCAGTCGCGCGGCGAGCGCGGGGAGGATGCCCCGTCGCCTCCGCCGGTGTACGAGGGCCAGAGTCCTGACGCCGCCCCGGTGCGCGCCGAGCCCGGTGGCGTGAACGACGCCCTCGCCACGCTCATCGTCCCGCGATTCGGCGCCGACTACGCCCGCACGATCGGGCAGGGCATCGACGTCCGCGACGTGCTCAACAGCCGTCGCACCGGAGTGGGCCACTACCCGGGCACTCAGATGCCCGGCGAGCTCGGCAACTTCGCCATCGCCGCTCATCGCAACGCGAACGGCGCACCCTTCGGCCGCCTCGTCGATCTCCGCGTCGGCGATCACGTCTACGTCGAGACCGCCGACGGCTGGTACGAGTACACCTTCCGCGGCCTCGAGTACGTGGCGCCGACCCAGGTCGACGTCATCGCGCCCGTCCCGCGCGATGCCGGCGCCGACCCGGCCGAGCGCATCCTGACGATGACGACGTGCAACCCCCTGTTCTCGACCGCCGAGCGCGCGGTCGCGTACTCCGTCATGACCGCGTGGTACCCGCGCGAGGGCGGCATGCCCGCCGAGCTCAGCGAGCTCGGCCAGGGGGAGGCCTGATGTACGCGGCGCTGTGGCGCGCCCTGCCCGGGCCGGTGTGGCTGCGAGTGCTGATCGTTCTCGTGCTTCTCGCGGGCATCCTGTGGGCCCTCGCCTACGTCGTGTTCCCGTGGGCGGCGGACGTCCTGCTTCCTCAAGACGTGACCGTGGAAGAGTAGGGCCGTGCGCGTTCTCGTCATCGACAACTACGACAGCTTCGTCTACACCCTCGACGGCTACCTGCAGGAGCTCGGGGCCGAGACGGAGGTGGTCCGCAACGACGTCGTGGCTCCCGAGCGGGCGGCCGAGCTCATCGCCGGCTACGACGCCGTGCTCGTCTCGCCCGGCCCCGGCACGCCCGCCGACGCGGGCATCTCGGTCGCGGTCGTGCGCGCGGCGATCGCGACCTCGACGCCGCTTCTCGGCGTCTGCCTCGGGCACCAGGCGATCGCCGAGGCGCTCGGTGCGACGGTCACGCACGCCGAGGAGCTCATGCACGGCAAGACGTCGATGATCGAGCACGACGACAGCTCGCTCTTCGCCGACGTGCCCCAGCCGTTCCGCGCGACCCGGTACCACTCGCTCGCCGTCGTCGACGGCACCGTGCCCGACGAGCTCGAGGTCACCGCGCGCACGCCCGGCGGGGTCATCATGGCGCTGCGGCACCGCGACGCCCCGGTCGTCGGCGTGCAGTTCCACCCCGAGTCCGTCCTCACCGAGGGCGGCTACCGGATGCTCGGCAACTGGCTCGCCGACGCCGGGCTCCCCGGCGCGCGCGAAGCGGCCTCGACGCTCAGCCCGCTCGTCTCGCCGAGCGTCCGCACGAGCTAGAGCCCGCCGCGACCGCGGCCTCGCGGTCGCCGCTGCCGACGTCGCCGCTCAGCCGTCGTTCCCGCGACCGTTGCCCGGCCCGCCGGTGCCGTCCGTGCCCGTGGTGTCGCCCGTCGAGCCACCGGCGACGCCCGAGCACCAGGTGAGGGTGATCTCGGAGTTCTGCGGCTGATCGCCCGGCGCGAGCGACTGGTTCGTGACGAGCCCGCCGGAGCAGCCGTTGTTCCCCTGCACCCGGATCTGCAGCTGCAGCGGGCTCAGCTGCGCCGTCGCGTCGCCGATCGGCAGGTTGCGCACGTCGGGCACGGTGATGAGCCCCGACGAGATGACGATCGCGATGGTGTCGCCCTCGCGGACCTCCGCCCCGACCGCCGGGTCGGTGCGGATCACGATGTCCTTGCGGATGTTCGGCGAGTTCTCGGCCGTGATCGTCCCGACGCGCAGGCCCACCGCTTCGATCGCGACCTGCGCGTCGCCGAGCGACAGGCGGTCGATGTTGGGCACCTGGACGGTGGGCGGCCCGGTGGAGACGTAGACGCGCACCTCCTGCCCGGGCGACACGGTGACGCCCGCCGCCGGCACGGTGCGCAGGATGTCGCCTTCGGGGACGTCGGCGCTCGCCTCGCGGAACGGGTTGGGGGTGAGGCCGTCGTCGACGAGCCGCTGCGCGCCGTCCTCGTAGGCCTGGCCGGTGACATCCGCCACCGTCACCGAGATCGAGGGCGCGAGCTGCGTGCGCTCGAGGTTGAAGGCCCAGAACAGCACCGAGGCGACGACGACGGCGAGGACCGCGATGCCGGCCCAGATCCAGGCGACCGGCGGGCGGCTCTGCGTGCGGGTGCGGCGCTCCTCGTCATCGACGCTCAGCTGCCGCATGGCCGCCTCGGTGTCGGCGGTCGCCTGCGGGTTGACCCCGAAGAGCGTGGCGCTGAAATCGGTGGGGGCGTCGACGCGCTTCGGCGGGACCTGGCCCGCGGCGGCCGCCGCGACATCCGACCGGAAGTCGGCGGCGGTCTGGAAGCGCTCGAAGCGGTCCTTCGCGAGGGCGTGCAGCACGACGGCGTCGAGCGCGGGCGAGATCGAGGGCACGATCGTGCTCGGCGCGACGGGCGCCTCGCTCACGTGCTGGTAGGCGACGGCCACGGGGGAGTCGCCGCGGAACGGCGCGCGCCCGGTCAGCATCTCGAAGAGCACGACGCCCGTGGAGTACAGGTCGCTGCGGGCGTCGACCGTCTCGCCGCGCGCCTGCTCGGGCGAGAAGTACTGCGCGGTGCCGAGGATGGTGCTCGTCTGGGCGACCGTCGCCGCGGAGTCGGACACCGCGCGCGCGATGCCGAAGTCCATGACCTTCACCTGGCCGGAGTTCGTGATCATGATGTTGCCCGGCTTGATGTCGCGATGCACGACGCCGGCGCGGTGCGAGTACTCGAGCGCGGTGAGCACGCCCTCGATGATGCGCGTCGCCTCGGCGGGGTCGACGGGACCGTCGGCGATGACGTCCTTCAGCAGCCGGCCCTCGACGTGCTCCATGACGATGAAGGGCGAGATCGTCTCGCCGCCGCCCGGCTCGGTCACCGACTCCTCGCCGGCGTCGAAGACGCGGACGATCGTGGGATGCGCCATGCGCGCGGCGGCCTGGGCCTCCTGGCGGAAGCGGGTGCGGAAGACGGGGTCGCTCGCGAGGGAGGACTTCAGGAGCTTGACGGCGACGCGACGGCCGAGCCGGGCATCCGTCGCGATGTGGACGTCGGACATGCCGCCGCGACCGATGAGGGAGCCCAGCTGGTAGCGGCCCGCGAGCAGGCGCGCGCTCTGAGCCGTTCCGTCGATCATGCTGTGGGAGTCCTTGCTGTCACCTGGTGCGGTCGGGCCCCAGTGTACGGGGCGTACCCGCGAGCGCCGCGAAGGCGGAGGGTCAGCCCTCGGCGGGCGGCGGCTCGACCGGAGGGGCCGCCGCCGGCTCGATCGGCACGGCGAGCTCGGCGGAGCGCTCCGACTGCAGATCGCCGCACAGGGCCGTGTAGGTCACGC
Organism: Yonghaparkia sp. Soil809; assembly: GCF_001429705.1. Taxonomy (NCBI): domain Bacteria; kingdom Bacillati; phylum Actinomycetota; class Actinomycetes; order Micrococcales; family Microbacteriaceae; genus Microcella; species Yonghaparkia sp. Soil809. The sequence continues at coordinate 975,955 of NZ_LMSV01000001.1, read as the reverse complement.
GCAGCTGCCCGCTGTCGGCGAGCGTCACGACGAGCGACGTCGCCTCCGCGGGGAGCGGGTTCGCCTGCGCGGGCGAGCCGCCGACGATCGTGAAGTTGTACCCGGTGAGCGAGTAGCCGGCGGGGCAGCCGGTGTAGCTCGGCCAGCTCAGCGTGACGTCCTCTCCGCCGGGGTACGGCCCCGAGCCCGGGTCGATCGCGAGGCTCGACGGGGCCGGCGGCGTCGGGATGTCGGTGTAGAAGTACACGGTGATGAGCGTGCCGGGCTGCACCTCGCCGCGCGGGTTCACGCGGTACGAGAGGCCGACCTGGTCGCCGCTCGGGGCGATGTTGCCGTCGACCGCATCGAGGCGCAGGCCGAGCTGGGCGATCTTGTCCTCGACGGCGGCGCGGGTGAGGCCGACCCACTCTTCCTCGGTGATGATGATCGCTTCCGGGGTTGGCGTCGCGGAGGGCGATGTGCTCGGCGTGGTGACGGTCGGCGTCGGCGAGGGGGTCCCTGCCGGGTCCTCGTCATTGGGCGCGACGAAGATCGCGATGAGCGCGCCGACGATGAGCACGAGCAGCAGGCCGATGAGGGCGATGAGCGGCCACGTCCAGGGGGAGCGCCGGTTCTCGGTCGTCGTCGTCTCGGTGGTGGCGGATGCGCCCGCCGCTCCGGCGGTCGAGGGCATCACGCGCGTGGCGCCGTCCGCCGCCGACGGCATGACCCGCGTCGCGGCGGTCGCGGCGGCGGCCGCGGCCACCCCGCCGATGCCGGCGACGATCGCCGTGGCGCCCGCGACGTCGCCGCGGCGCAGCGCCTGGGCGGCGCGGGCGAAGTGCTGGGCGGAGGCGGGGCGCTGGTCGGGCTTCTTCGCGATCGCGGAGAACACGAGGTTGCGCACGGGCTCCGGCACCGTGACGGGAAGCTCGGGCGGCTGGTCGTTGATGTGCGACATCGCGATCGCCACCTGCGACTCGCCCGTGAAGGGGCGGCGGCCGGCGAGGGCCTCGTAGGCGACGATGCCGAGCGAGTAGACGTCGGTCGACGGCGATGCGGGATGCCCGCTCGCCTGCTCGGGCGACAGGTACTGCACCGTGCCCATGACCTGGCCGGTCGCGGTGAGCGGCACCTGGTCGGCGATGCGCGCGATGCCGAAGTCGGTGATCTTGACGCGGCCGTCGGGCGTGATGAGCAGGTTGCCGGGCTTGATGTCGCGGTGCACGAGGCCGGCCTGGTGGGCGGCGTGCAGGGCGGATGCGGTCTGCGCCACGATGTCGAGCACCTGGTCGGTGGAGAGCACGCGCTCGCGCTCGAGCACGGTCGACAGGGCCTCGCCGGGGACGAGCTCCATGACGAGGAACGCGCTGCCCTCCTCCTCGCCGTAGTCGTAGACGTTGGCGATGCCCTCGTGGTTGACGAGCGCGGCGTGGCGGGCCTCGGCGCGGAAGCGCTCGAGGAAGCCCGGGTCGCCCAGGTACTCGTCCTTCAGGATCTTGATCGCGACGGTGCGCCCGATGACGAGGTCGGTCGCCTGCCACACCTCGCCCATGCCGCCGATCGCGATCCGGGAGAGCAGCTGATACCGCCCACCGAAGGTGAGCCCGCTCGTGGGTCTCATCTGTTCAGCACCGCCTCAAGCACAGTTTTCGCGATCGGAGCCGCGACGCGATTTCCGAAGGCGGTCTGGCCGAAGCCGCCGCCATCCTCGACCACGACCGCGATGGCCACCTGGGGGTCATCCGCCGGGGCGAACCCGGTGAACCAGAGCGTGTAGGGAGCGTCGCCGCCGTTCTCCGCGGTGCCTGTCTTGCCCGCGACGGCGACCCCCTCGATTCTGGCATTGTTCGCCGCCCCGGTGTTCACGCCGTCGACCATGAGCTGGGTCACCGTCGCAGCCGTCTCGCGGCTGACCGGCTGGCTGAACAGGACCGGCTCGTTCTCCTGGATGATCGACAGATCCGGTGCGATGACACGCTCGACGAGCGTCGGCTGCATGAGGTTGCCCCCGTTCGCGATCGCCGCGCTGATCATCGCGATCTGCAGCGGCGTCACGCGCACGTCGTACTGGCCGAAGCTCGAGAGCATGAGCTGCGCGTCGTCCAGGCCGGTCGGGAACCTGCTCGGCGTCGCCTCCATCGGGATCTCGACCGACTGGCCGAACCCGAAGGCCTGCGCATACTCCGAGATGGTGTCCTCGCCGAGGGCGAGCCCGAGCTGGGCGAAGGGGATGTTGCAGCTCAGGCGGAGGGCCGTCGCGATCGTGACGGTCTCGCCGCCCCCGCACGCGCCGCCCTCCGAGTTGGAGATCACGCTCGAGGAGTTCGGGAGCTCCAGGCTCGGAGGGTTCGGGAACTCGGACTCCGGGGTGAACTCGCCGCTGTCGATCGCCGCGGACGCCATGAGCACCTTGAAGACGGAGCCCGGGAAGTAGAGGTCTCCGGCGATGGCGCGGTTGACGAGCGGGTCGTCGGGGTTGTTGATGAGTTCCTCGTACGCCGCGAGAACGGCCTGCGTGTCGTGCGCCGCCAGGCGGTTGGGGTCGTAGGAGGGCTTCGAGACCATGGCGAGGATGCGCCCGGTCGACGGCTCGATGGCGACCACCGACCCCTGCTGGTCGCCCAGGGCATCCCACGCCGCCTGCTGCACGACGGGGTCGACGGTGAGCTCGACCGCCGCGCCGCGCGGGCTCTGACCCGTGACGAGCGCACCGAGCTGGTCGAGGAACTGCTCGTTCGCGGTACCGGAGAGGAAGTCGTTGAGCTCGCCCTCGATGCCCGTCGTGCCCTGGTTGAGCGTGAAGTATCCGGTGATCGCGGCGTACAGCTCGGGCTGCGTGTAGGTGCGCAGGAACTCGTACTGAGTGTCGACCGGCACCGACTCGGCGATGGGGGTGCCGTCGACGAGGATGGGGCCGCGCTCGGCCGAGTAGCTCTCGTACAGGGTGCGGGAGTTGCGGCCGTCGGCGCGCAGCTCGTCGACGGCGAAGACCTGGATGACGCTCGTCGAGACGAACAGGGCCAGGAACATCGTCAGGGCGACGATGCTGACGCGGCGGAGCTCCTTGTTCATTCGTCCACCACCAGTCGTGGCTGGTGCCGCACCTCGTCGGAGAGGCGCAGCAGGAGGGCGGCGATGATCCAGTTGGCGACGAGCGAGGAGCCGCCCGCGGCGAGGAACGGCGTCGTGAGGCCCGTGAGCGGGATCACCCGGGTGACGCCGCCGACGACGACGAAGACCTGCAGCACGATGACGAACGAGAGGCCGACGGCGAGGAGGCGGCCGAAGTCGTCGGTGCCGTTGAAGCCGATGCGGAAGCCCCGGGCGACGAACAGCAGGTACAGGCCGAGGATGGCGAAGAGACCGACGAGGCCCAGCTCCTCGCCGAGGCTCGCGATGATGTAGTCGCTCTCGGCGAGCGGGGTGATCGTGGGGTCTCCCTGGCCGAGGCCGCGGCCGACGAGCCCGCCGTGCGCCATGCCGAACAGACCCTGCACGAGCTGGTAGCTGCCGCCCTGCGCGTCGTACACCGCGGGGTTGAACGAGTCGAGCCACGCGGCGAAGCGGCCCTCGACGTAGGTGAGGGTGCGGCTCGCGATGGCGGCGCCGCCGAGGAACAGGCCGAGACCGATGAGCACCCAGCTGAGCCGGCCGGTCGAGACGTAGATCATGACGACGAAGAGGCCGAAGTAGAGCAGCGAGGTGCCGAGGTCGCGCTGGAAGATCAGCACGCCCATCGCGGCGACCCAGATGATGAGGATGGGCCCGAGGTCGCGCGCGCGCGGCAGCTGCAGGCCGAGAATGCGCCGCCCGACCAGCGAGAGCGAGTCGCGCGCGGTGACGAGGTACCCGGCGAAGAACACCGCGAGCGCGATCTTCGCGATCTCGCCGGGCTGGAACGTGAAGCCCGCGATCTGGATCCAGAGGCGCGCGCCGTTGAGCGTGAGACCGATGCCGGGGAGCATCGGCAGCAGGAGCAGGACGATGCCGACGAACATCGCCACGTAGCGGTAGCGGGCGAGGACGCGGTGGTTGCGGATGGCGATGATGACGCCGAGGGCGATGACCATCGCGAGGCCCGTCCACACCATCTGCCGGACGCCCTGACCCTCCCACCCGCTGAGGCCGCGGGCGAGGTCGATGCGGTAGATCATGGCGATGCCGATGCCGTTGAGCGTCGTGGCGATGGGGAGGATGAACGGGTCGGCGTCGCGCGCCACGACGCGCATGGCCACGTGCATGCCGAGAGCGAGCATCCCGAGCGCAGCCGCCTGGAGGAGGAAGCCGGGGTCGATCTCGCCGTTCACGCCGAGCTGCACGAGCACGAAGGCGGTGCCGCTGATGCCGATCGCGACGAGCAGCAGGAACAGCTCGAGGTTGCGCAGCTTCGACGGCTGCCGAACGGTGATCGCGATCGACTTCGTGAAGGTGGGGAGGCTGTCAGTCGGCGGCACGCTCGAGCCTCTCGATGATCGACAGCGCGTCCTGGAGGTCGTCGGCGTTGATGGTCGCCTCGACGGTCTGCCGGCTGAACGGCGGGAGGTCGTCGAGCGCGATGTCGGTCTCGCGGTAGACGCTCGACAGCGGGATGGGCCCGATGCCCTGCTGGACGCCCTGGAAGATCGCGACGTTGCCGTCGACGACGCCGACGAAGTAGCGCGACTGCGTGTAGCGGTAGCCCGCGACCGCAGCGGTGACGATGAGCGCGACGATGAGGAGGATGCCGACCGACCAGGTGATGCGGCGGCGGATGCGACGGCGACGGTCCTCCGCGATGAGCTCGCGCAGGAACTCCTCGCTCTCCGGCTCGAAGTGCTCGTCCTCGGCGACGCTCGTCATGAGCGGGTGCAGCAGCAGGGCCGGCAGGCGCACGCCGCGGCGCGAGGTGTCGACCTCGAAGGTCAGGGGCGCGCCGGCCGAGCCGACCATGACGGGCTGGCTCGTCGCGCTCGAGGGGCCGTCGTCGACGCCGACGAGGACGACGGTGACGTTATCGGGGGCGCCGTGATCGAGGCTCTCGTCGATGAGCGCCTGGCCGGCGAGGGCGGCGTCGGGCTGCTCGGCGAGGATCTCGGCGACCTTCTCCTCGGTGACGTACCCGCTGAGTCCGTCGGAGCAGAGGAGCCAGCGGTCGCCGGGGAGGGTGTCGAGCACCATCGTGTCGATCTCGGGGTTGAGGTCGACGTCGCCGAGCACGCGCATGAGCACCGAGCGCCGGGGGTGCACGGCGGCCTCCTCGGGCGTGATGCGGCCGCTGTCGACGAGGCGCTGCACGAAGGTGTGGTCCTTGGTGATCTGCTCGAGCGAGTCCTCGCGGAAGCGGTAGATGCGCGAGTCGCCGATGTGAGCGATGACGACCTTGTCGCCGACGCGGATGAGCCCGCTGACGGTCGTGCCCATGCCAGTGAGCTCGGGGTGCTCGAAGACGGTCTCGGCGAGCTCCTGGTTGGCCTCCAGCAGCGCCTGGCTGAGCACCTGCTCGGCCTCCTCGACCGAGTCGTACGCCCGATCGGTGTGCGCGATCGCCTGGATGGCGAGCGCCGAGGCGACGTCACCGCCCGCGTGGCCGCCCATCCCGTCGGCGACGACGAAGAGGTGCTCGCCGGCGTAGCCCGAGTCCTGGTTGTTGGCTCGGATCTTTCCGACGTGCGAGAGGGCGACTGTGCGGCTCGTCATCGACCTACCGTCGCAGCTCGAACGTCGTCGTCCCGATGCTGACCGGGGTGTTCAGGGGCACGGGGGTCGGAATGCTGACGCGCTTGCCGTTCAGGAAGGTGCCGTTGGTGGAGTCGAGGTCCTGGATCATCCACTGGTCGCTCCAGAGCATGAGGCGCGCGTGGTGGGTGGAGGTGTAGTCGTCGCGGATGACGAGGCCGGAGTCGGCGGAGCGTCCGATCGTGAGCTGGTCCTCGCCGAGCTCGAGCTCCATGCCCTCCTTCGCGCCGGAGGTGATGACGAGGCGGCGGGCGACGGGCTCGTCGGCGACCTGCTGCGCGGTGGGCGCCGGGGCCGCGGCGGCGGGGGGCGCGATCGCCTCGGTGCGGGCGGTCGCGCTTCCGGCGGCAGCGGGGGCCGGTGCGGGGGCGGGCGGGGCGGATGCTGCGCTCGCGCCGTTCTGCGCGGGCAGTCGGCGCACCTTCTGCCCGAAGAGGTCGCTGCGCAGGGCGTAGACGATGGCGAAGACGAACGCCCACAGCAGGATGAGGAAACCGATGCGGAGGATGAGGAGGGTGAGTTCGCTCAACGTGGTCCTCCTCGGGTGCTTCCGCCTCTCGGCGGCTCGGACTGGGCGAGCACCCGGAAGAGGATGCGGGTGCGCCCGATCTGGATCACGCTATCGGGAGGCAGGGCCGCCTGGGTGAACGGCTCCCCATTGAGGAGCGACCCGTTGGTGGAGCCGAGGTCGTTGACCTGGCCGCGCGTGCCGTCCCAGAGGATCTCGATGTGCTTGCGGCTCGTGCCGGAGTCGTCGAGCGTGATGTCGGCCTCGGAGCCGCGGCCGACGATCGTGCGCGAGGTCATGAGCGGGTATCGCTTGCCGTCGATGTCGAGGACGGGGTTCCAGACCACCGCGCCCTTGATGGTGTGCGAGTCGACCTGGATGACGCCCTCGGAGAGGCTGTCGTCGGCCTGCAGGGTGATCCGGATGCCGCCGGGGAAGGTGTAGCGCTGCGCGGTCGCGTGCTTCTGCACGAGCTGGGTGAGCTCGTCGGTGAGCGATTCGCCGAGCGAATCCATGCGCTGCTTGTCGGCGGGGGAGAGCCGGACGGTGAGGTCGTTGGGGGCGAGGATGCGGTCGCGGGAGACGACGGCGGCCTTCGTGTCGAGCTCGCGTCGGAGCGCGGCGGAGATCTCGAGCGGCTGCACGCCGCTCTTGAAGGTCTTGGCGAACGCACCGCCGACGGCGCGCTCGAGACCGCGCTCGAAGCTGTCGAGAAGCCCCACGGCAAGCGTCCTTCCCTGGCAGTTGACCCTCTGAGGATAGTGGGGTGCTCTGAACGGCGCCCCCACCGCGCCTTTTCGCCGGCACGCGCTGTGATAATCTCGCTGGGCTGGCGGGGTTCCGACCCCGACTCGCGCGAGTGGCGGAATTGGCAGACGCGCTGGCTTCAGGTGCCAGTGCCCTTACGGGCGTGGGGGTTCAAGTCCCCCCTCGCGCACGCGGCCCTCTCTTCTCGAGAGGTTCGGTGCGCGGATGAACGGCCTCGGTCTTCGGATCGGGGCCGTTTCGCGTTTCCGGGGTCAGTGGGGCGGGGCCGACGGGGCGGCCGCAGCCGGCTGAGCGTGGACGGCTTCGCCTCGCGGGCACTACCGATGTAGAGGAGTGTCGTAACACGCTTCACTTTCCGGTCGCCTTCGCGAAGTCCGCCCGGTGGTCCCGCAGCGGGTGCCGTGACGAACGTGATGAAGCAGACCGAGAGCGGTAAGCCCTTCGATGCGGGCTCCTTCGCCCGCGACACCCTCATCGGGGGCGCTGCCGGGTTCCTTGGCGGTGCGGCCGGGCCGGTTCTGGGCGCTGCGGTGCGCGGTGTGACGAGCACCGGCGCAGGTGCTGCGGCGATCGCGGCAACGCGCAGCTCGGTCCAGAACGCGCTCAGTCGAGCTCCGTCGTTCCGTCCGTCGGCGGCGCCCGTGCGGCCAACTGCCATGGCTGGTGGCGGGTCGAAGCCGTCGGGCATGTCGTCGGCCGGTGCCTCCTGCCGGACCAACAGCTTCGTTCCGGGCACGTTGGTGCTGATGGGTGACGGTCAGGCCAAGCCGATTGAGGATGTCCGGCTCGGCGACACGGTGCTGGCTGCGGATCCTGAGACGGGTGAGTTCGGGTCGCGGCCGGTGACGGCGCTGATCGAGGGTACGGGTGTGAAGGAGCTCGTGACCGTCACGACCGAGCATGGGTCGGTGGTCGCCACGGCGGGGCATCCGTTCTGGAGCGAGTCGGATGCGGCGTGGGTGGACGCGGGAGACCTTGAGGTCGGGGATGCTGTGCTCGAGGCTGACGGTGGCACGAGTGTGGTGACTGCTCTGGCCGAGGTGGTGCAGCCGGCGACGGTGCGGAACCTGACGGTGGCGGATCTCCACACGTACTTCGTGGTGGTGGGGGATGCGCCTACGCTGGTGCACAATTGCGGCGGTAGCGAAATTCCCTTTGGCCCGGCACCAGAAAAGGTGGCGAAAACCCTTGATCGCGTCGACTCCGTTGGGGCCCCGTTTCCTAACACCAGTGGGGGAAGGATCTGGCGAAATGATCGCTCGCAACTTCCAAATAGGACATCAGATGGGAATGCCGTGACATATCGTGAATGGGACGTAGACCCGCGAATCCCTGGCTTCTCGCGTAACGCTGACAGACTAGTCACCGGATCAAACGGGTCGGCCTATTACACGAATGATCACTATGGTTCCTTCTTCATGATCCGTGGGTCGGCGAAATAATGAAGACTGCAAGTGGGGCTCACGAATTCACTCCAAGAGACATCGCGTTCCTAGACAATTCGATTCTGCATACTCAGCCTTTGATGCACCTGCTGCCACCCGATGAGGTTCGACTAGTGAGAGGTGCACAATGCAAAACCAGGGCAGGTCTCTTCAACGAGTTCTCCGCCGCATTGCAGTTCCCATGGTACTTCGGCCACAACTGGGACGCGTTCGATGAATGCCTGCACGACGTAGGTGAATGGATGATCGAGGCAAAGTCGCTCACTGTAGTCATTTCAGAGTCGTCGATGTTGCTTACTGATGAGGAGAGCGAAAGCGAGTTTCATGTTTTCGCCCGCATCATGCGGCGAGTCGTTCGTTTCGATGCAGCAGAGTCTGAATGGCTTGGCCAAAACTTTGCGCACTTTGTCCCATTGTCGCTCGTGCTAATCGAGAGTGCGGACAAAATCGAGGGTGTCTCGAACAGATGGACATCGTCAGGGCCTTGAGTGTGATCAAAAATCCGCGAATTGTCGTGCACCCCTGGTTGTTGATGAAGCAGGAGCTGAGGTTTGACGCAATTCGCGTAACTCGCACATCGCTAGGGAACCACACGCCGATTAGTTGGGACCTGCCGTGACCGACAAGGGCTATGGCATTCCGGCGCTCCGCGACGTGTATCTCGAAGGCAGTTGGGTCTTGGGATTCACGATCCGGCCAGATTCCTTCACCATGCGCGTGGAGTTCGTTCTCCTGCCAACACACCCGGCATATCGAAAACCGCAACATGGNCCTGCGGGCTTCCGGCCTGCAACGGACGCGAAGGGTGAGGTTGACTACGGATCGATTGATTTACTCCAGGCGGACCACGAGGTTGTCCAAATCGAGGGTGACTTTGGTGTAATTCGCGTTATGGGAGGATCCGTTGCGATGAATCTGCTGGGTCCGTGAGCCGAATCGGCCGATCTGCCCGGCTTGTATCTCCTTTCTCGAAGAGGCGGGCGCAACGATCACGCGTCCGACGAGAGCGTGGTGGTTCTGGTGAGTCACCGCGCATATGACGAGCAATCCGTGCTTGATCGGCTCGCTCGGCTAGAGCGTCGTTCAAGGACTGCATTTGCGGCATCTTGTGCGCAGCGCTTGCTGCCGCTGTTCGAGCGCTACGCGCAGTCAACGGGCGACCCGGGGCTGGGCGCGCGGCTGGGGAACGTCGTGGCAGCGGCGTGGGATGTCGCCTCCGGTTCGGGTGCTGACGTAAGTGCGCTCCAAGCCGAGGCGGAGGCGATGGTGCCCTCACACCGCGACGGCTGGACCTTTGAGATGGGCTATGGACAAAACGCGGCCGCTGCTGCCGCATACGCCATCAGGACATGGCTGACCGACGACGCGCAGGAGGCGGCGTGGGCGGCGCGACAGGTCTACGAGCTAGCTGACTATGCCGTGTTACACGGCAGCTCGGAACTTGACCTGAACGAACCCGGAGCGGAGTCGCAGATTCTGGCATCGGAGATCGTCCAGGGGGTGCTCGAGGCACTTGCTCAGTCTCTGGACGCCGTAGAGGCGGGCCCACCGACCTGGGACGAACTGCAGGAGACAGCGGCGGCGCAGGGCCGGGCCTGGGCTGACGCGATGCCCTGAACCCCGTCATTTCTCCGCTGTCGTTGGCGAGGGGATTGAGTCTGGTATTGGTGACGACGGCGTCGATGAACCTGATGGCTGCGGTGCAGTCCCCTCGCAATGCGTAGGGCAACGAAGACCTGATTGAGGGATGATTCCCGCGCTAACGCGGGAATAGGGCACCGAGCGTGCCGCTAGAGGGCTGATGCCACGCGGTTCTTGGGGTTTCTTGAACACCCCACGCGGCCCTCTCTCCTCGAGAGGTTCGGTGCGCGGATCAACGGCCCCGGTCTTCGGATCGGGGCCGTTTCGCGTCTCCGGGCGCGTCCGATCGCGGATGCGCGGGCCGCGGCGACCCGTAGGCTCGAGCACCATGGCTACCGGCGCAGTGATGCACACGTTCACGGGGTCGCTCGCCGACGTCGACCGGGGCGTGTACGAGGAGCTCTCGCTGCGGGTGGCGCGGCACCCGTCGGAGACCGACTCCTACATGCTCGTGCGCGTGCTGGCCTTCTGCCTCGAATGGGATGAGGGCGCTCAGTTCAGCGAGGGCGTCTCGGCGGTCGACGAGCCCGCGGTGGTCATCCGCGACCGCACCGGACGGCTGACGGGCTGGATCGAGGTCGGCGCACCCGACGCCGATCGGCTCCACCGCGGGAGCAAGCTCGCCGAGCGCACGGCGATCTACACGCACCGCGACCCCGCGAAGGTGCTCGCGCTGTGGGCGGGCAAGAAGATCCACGAGTCCGAGCGCATCAGCCTCTACAGCTTCGACCCCGGTTTCATCGACGACGCGACGGGCGCGCTCGAGCGCCGCAACACCCTCACGGTGTCGGTCACCGAGCAGCAGCTCTACCTCGATCTGAACGGGTCGACGTTCAGCACGGTGATCCACGAGCATCCGCTCGCCTGACGCGGTTTCTGGTTCAGTGGTCGCATGGATGTCCGCGAACTGTCCGATGACGACTGCCGCCTCGCTCATGCGGCGATGCGCGAGCTGCGGCCGCAGGTCGGCGACGAGGCCTCGTTCGTCGAGCGCGTGCGGAGCCAGTTCGCGCAGGGCTACCGGCTGATCGGCGCGTTCGACGGCGAGCACGAGCACGCCGTGTCGGTCGCGGGGTTCCGCATCGACGAGAAGCTCGCGTGGGGGCGGCACGTCTACATCGACGACCTGTCGACGCTGCCCGAGGGGCGCGGTCGCGGTGCGGCCACGGCGCTGCTGCGGCGGATCGACGCGCTCGCGGCGGCGGAGGGCATCGTCGAGGTGCATCTCGACTCGGGCGTGCAGCCCGAGCGGCAGGCCGCGCACCGCCTCTACTTCAGTGAGGGTTACCGCATCAGCTCGTACCACTTCCAGAAATCGCTGCCGTGACGCGCGCGGCGCGCGTGCCCCCGTGGAGCTACGCGGTGCTCGCCATGCTCTCGGTGCAGCTCGGCTCGGCGCTCTCGGTCGGGCTCATCGACGAGGTGGGCGCGGCGGGCACGGCGTGGCTGCGGCTGAGCATGGGGGCGATCGTGTTCCTCCTCATCGCGCGGCCGCGGCTGTCGGCGATCCGTCGCGCCGACGTGCTGCCGCTGCTGGCACTGGGGGTCGCCACCGGTCTCATGACCGTGTTCTTCCTTGCGGCGCTCGAGCGCATCCCCCTCGGAACGGCGGTGGCGATCGAGTTCCTCGGCCCGCTCACCGTCGCGGCCGTGCGCAGCGGCGGTCGTCGCGCGCTCGTGTGGCCGATCGTCGCGTTCGTCGGCGTCGTGCTGCTGACCGAGCCGTGGCTCGGCGAGATCGACCCGCTCGGCGTGGGTTTCGCGGCGCTCGCCGGCATCGGCTGGGGCACGTACATCCTCTACACGCAGCGCATCGGCGACCGATTCGACGGGATCCAGGGGCTCGCGCTCACCATCCCGGTCGCGGCGCTCGCAGCCGCGGTCGTCGGGGTTCCGCAGGCGTGGGGGAGCATCGATGGCACGGTGCTGCTCATCGCCCTCGGCCTCGCGGTGCTTCTGCCGGTGCTGCCGTTCGCGCTCGAGATGCTCGCCCTGCGGCGCATGACCCACACGGCGTTCGGCACGCTCATGTCGGTCGAGCCCGCGATCGGACTCATCCTCGGCCTGCTGATCCTCGCCCAGTCGCCGTCGATCGTGCAGCTCGTCGGCATTGCGATCGTTGTCACGGCGGGCGCGGCGGCCCAGCGCGGCGGTCGCCGAGAGGCAGCGGATGCTCGGCGCGAGCCGAGCGACGGGGATCAGCTGCCCGAGCTCATCGGCTGAGGGGCGCGTTCCGGCTCGCTGGCGTCGGCGGCGTCGGTTGCGGCGGCCGCGGCTGCGCGCCGCAGCGCCCGGTCGCCGAGCGCGATGAGCGCCATGTGCGGCACGGTGAGCGCGGCGAGGCCGATGAAGACGACGCGGAGCAGCTGGTCGTCGAGGCTCGCGGTTCCGGCGGTCGCGGTGAGGAAGAGCGCCGCGGCCGCGAGCGGGATGACCGTGTACGCGACGACGACGAGCGCCGTCAGGCGGCGGGGCTGCGCGCGCTCTTCGACGAAGCCCTCACGTAAGTGGCGGGCGCTGTGCAGCGTGCAGAAGTAGACGATGAAGAACACCAGGGGCGGCGTCGTGAGGGCGAGCAGCGCGACGAGTCCGAGCTCGACGGCCTCGTGCGGGGCGCGGCGGGCCGCGAGAACCGCGAGCCCGAGCAGCAGGACGAGCAGCGGCAGTCCGATCGCGGCCTGCGCCGCGGCGACCGAGCGGGCGCCCTCTCCCGCAAGGGTCGCGTAGAGGCCGGCCACCGCATCCTCATCGCGGAAAGCGGGGAGCGAGAGCAGCGCCGCTCCCGCGAGCGACCGCAGCCAGGGGGAGCGCTCGCGCATCCAGTCGCCGCCGAAGTGCACGGCCGACACGACGAGGAACAGCACGAGACTCGGCAGGGGCGCGACGAGCCACAGGCCGATGACGGCGACCGCCGCGGCCGTGTAGACGAGGTTGAACACGCCGAAGCCGACGGGCCCGCGCCACAGGCCGAGGCGGCGGGCGACGAGCGGGTCGAGGGCTCCGTGCGGTATGCCGAGCAGCGCTGCGAGGATCGCGATCGCGGCGATCTGCACGACGAGCGGCGGCTCGGGATCGGCGAGGAGGAACGCGAGGATCGTCGCGACAGCGACGCCGGTGAAGAGGTAGGTCTCGAGCGGCGGGCGGCGCATCACGCGACCTGGTCGGCCGTCTCGGGCTGGGGTTGCGGCTCGCGCTGCGGCGCGGGTGCGCGGCGCACGCGGGGGAGCGCCCGCACGAGGTCGGGGCGCCGCGCCGAGCTCGTGGCGAGCGCGCGCGAGCGGTCGGGCAGCTGCGCGAGGAACGGCAGCAGCGGCAGGCTCGCGATGATCGCGAGCAGGTCGCTCAGTCGCGCGCGGTCGGTGAGGAAGCGCAACAGGCGAGCGGGCGCGACACCGCGCGCCATCGCCGCGAAGTAGTCGGCCGTGCGCTCGGGGTGCGCGCGCAGCGCCTGGAGGAAGATGCGGTCCATCTGGCGGCGGATGAACGGCTCGGGCGGGTGGCCGATCGGCGCCTCGCCGCGCGCGAGGCGGTCGGCGCAGTCGCGGGCCCAGGCCTGGATGCGCGCGAACCCGTAGCCGGAGGCGTCGCGGAGCGCGCCGCCCGCGGCACCGGCGACGATGACGCCGGGGACGCTCGGCGTCGCGTCAGCCGACGGGCTCGGCACGCGCCCCATCGGCAGCACGCCGGCCTCCTCGCGGAGGACGCGCACGTGCGGCGCCCCGAGAGGCGCGCCGAGCGCGGCGAGAGCGGCGTCGCGCCCCGCCCGCACCTCGGAGGCGCGGAGCGGCGAGGGCGAGAAGCGCGTCCACTCGACGAGCGCGGTGGAGTCAGACAGCGGCAGCACGTAGACGAAACCGAGCCCGTCGGCGTCGGCGCGCATCCCGGTCATGAGGCCCGCGGCGCCGGGGGCGATGCCGAGCGCGGCGAGGTCGAGGGAGCCGCCGTGGTCGACCTCGGCCCCCGAGAAGCACTGGAAGAGCATCGCCGCCGTGCGGCGCGGGCGCGTGTCGACAACCCAGCGGGCGGTGAGGTCGCCGGCCGACGTGCTGACGATGACGCCCTCGCCGGCCGGCCGCGAGATCGAGGGGTGTAGCGCGCGCACCTCGCCCGCCGCGACGCCGAGCCGCAGCTCGACGCGGTCGCTCGCCTCGATGAGCGCGCGAGCGTGAGCGTAGAAGTCGGCGCCGCGCACGTACTGGTAGGTCTCGCCGTCGACGTGGTGCGCGACGCCCGGGCCGCCCTCGGCCTGGTACGTCCAGTCGCGCCACTCGTGCGCGACGATCGGGCGCAGGTCGTGTGCGTCGTCGGCCCAGAAGCACCACGAGCGGTCGTCGGAGTAGTCGGTGCGGACATCCACCGCGATCACCCGCAGCCCCGAGTCGCCCTCCGCGAGCCGCGCCGCGAGCGCGAGCCCCGCGCAGCCCGCGCCGAGGATCACGAGGTCGGCGTCGTACGCGCGCGTGCGAGGCAATCCGGGCTCCGTCGCTCGAAGAGAAACGGCACCCGGGGCTGGTGCCGACATCGCGACGCTAAGCACGCTTGCTGGATGCTCGCCGCGGGTTCGATGCCGATTGACTGACCGTCTGCTCCCGGTTCGGCGGGTCGCCCGTCCGAGCGGCTTCACGTACCCCCGTGGGGTATGCGACACTGGTCGTATGGAGACCAACGACATGACTCGACTCAACCTGCTCGGCGACTCCGCGACGGCGAGCGGCGGCGGGTGCTGCGGCGGCGGCGCGTGCGGCTGCGGCCACGGCGCGGCCGAGGCCCCCGCGACGGCCGACGCGACGGCTGCCGTGGACGCGCACGAGTACCTCGTCACCGGCATGACGTGCGGCCACTGCGTCGCGAGCGTCAAGGAGGAGGTCGGCGCCGTCGACGGCGTGCAGGCCGTGGAGGTCGCGCTCGTCAAGGGCGGCGCCTCGCGCGTGACCGTGCAGTCGGCGGGCCCGATCGACGAGGCGAAGATCCGCGCCGCCGTCGAGGAGGCGGGCTACCAGCTCGCCTGATCGCCCTCACGACCGGCCCTCGCGCCGCGCCCTCGCAGGCCGCGGAACGGGGGCCGTCGGTATTCTCCGCACCGGGGCTTGAAATACCCCCCCGGGGTATGTCATACTCGTCGTGACAGGGAGGTTCATCATGATCCGCACGACCATCGCTCGACCTGCTCGCCGCCGCGCATCCGCCGCCGCCGCGATCGCCGGCACCGCAGCACTCGCGCTCGCCCTCGCCGGCTGCGTCACGGTGAACGCGGGCGGCTCGAACGGCCCGGGCGGGATGCCCATGGGCGACCTGCCCGACGGCGTCAACCAGGCCGACGCCATGTTCACGATGATGATGATCCCCCACCACGAGCAGGCCATCGAGATGAGCGAGCTCGTGCTCGGGCGCGACGACATCGACCCCGAGATCGTCGCGCTCGCCGAGGAGATCATCGCCGCGCAGGATCCGGAGATCGATCTCATGGAGGACTGGCTCGACGACTGGGGCGTGCCGAGCATGCCCGGAGCCGGAGGTGGCCACGGCGGTCACGGCGGCGACGGCCCCGGCGGCATGATGAGCGACGACGACCTCGACGCGATCGAGGACGCCGAGGGCGACGAGGCCGAGCGCCTCTACCTCGACGGCATGATCGAGCACCACGAGGGCGCCATCGACATGGCGCAGGACGTGCTCGACGACGGGGAGTCGACCGACGTCGCGGAGCTCGCCGAGACCATCATCGAGACGCAGCAGGTCGAGATCGACCTCATGCACCAGCTGCTCGGTACCTAAGGGGACACCGCATGACTCTCAGCGAATCCTCCGCCGCGTCGACCGCCCCGGCCGAGCTGCAGCTCGACCTCGTCGGCATGACGTGCGCCTCGTGCGCCAACCGCATCGAGCGCGGACTCAACAAGGTGCGGGGCGTCGAGGCGACCGTGAACTACGCGACCGAGAAGGCGACCGTGCGCGTCGCCCCGGACGCCGAGGGGCAGCTCGACGCCTCCGTGCTCATCGCGGCGGTCGAGAAGGCCGGGTACCAGGCGAGCGTGACGGCGCCGCGCGTGGCGAGCGGGGCATCCGCCGCCGCATCGGGCGCTGCCGGCGGCGCCGGCGAGGCCCGCCCGGACGCGCTCGCCGCCCTGCGCCAGCGCCTCATCATCTCGGCCGTGCTCACGGTGCCCGTGCTGCTGATGTCGATGATCCCGCCGCTGCAGTTCACCTACTGGCAGTGGCTGGCGCTCACGCTCGCGGCGCCCGTCGCGGTGTGGGGGGCGTGGCCGTTCCACCGGGCGGCGGCCGTCAATGCGCGGCACGGCAACGCCACGATGGACACCCTCATCTCGCTCGGCGTCTCGGCGGCGTTCCTGTGGTCGCTGTACGCGCTGTTCCTCGGCGAGGCCGGCATGAGCGGGATGACGATGACGCTGCAGCTCTTCGGAACTCCCGAGACCGGCGCGCACGAGATCTACCTCGAGGTCGCCGCCGCCGTGACGGTGTTCATCCTGCTCGGGCGGTACCTCGAGGCGCGCGCCAAGCGCGAGTCGGGGGCGGCGCTCGCCGCCCTGCTCGACCTCGCCGCGCGCGACGCCTCGGTGCTGCGCGACGGCGTCGAGGTGAAGGTGCCGGTCGATCAGCTGCAGGTCAACGACCGCTTCGTGGTGCGCCCGGGCGAGAAGATCGCCACCGACGGCGTCGTCGTCGAGGGCGTGTCGTCGGTCGACGCGTCGCTGCTCACGGGCGAGTCGGTGCCCGTCGACGTCGAGATGGATTCGCGCGTCGTCGGCGGAACCGTCAACGTGTCGGGCCGCATCGTCGTGGAGGCCTCGCGCGTCGGCGCCGACACCGAGCTCGCGCGCCTCGGCCGCCTCGTCGAAGAGGCCCAGACCGGCAAGGCCGAGGTGCAGCGCCTCGCCGACCGCGTCTCGGGCGTCTTCGTGCCCGTCGTCATCGCGCTGTCGCTTCTGACGCTGCTCGGGTGGGTGCTCGTCACGGGCTCGATCGAGCTCGGCTTCACGGCGGCCGTCGCCACGCTCATCATCGCGTGCCCGTGCGCGCTCGGCCTCGCCACCCCGACGGCGCTCATGGTCGGCACGGGGCGAGGCTCGCAGCTGGGCATCCTCATCAAGGGGCCCCAGGTGCTCGAGCGCACCCGCCGCATCGACACGATCGTTCTCGACAAGACGGGAACCGTGACGACGGGGCACATGTCGGTGAGCGCGGTCGTGCCGGCTTCTGGTTTCACTGAGGGGTCTCTGCTGACGCTCGCCGCCGCCGCCGAGGAGGGCAGCGAGCACCCGCTCGCGCGTGCCGTCGTCGCGCATGCGCGCGGTACTGGTGTGGCTCTGCCTGCGGCCTCGGGGTTCGCCTCGCATGCCGGGCTCGGCGTGACGGCGGTCGTCGACGGGCGTGCGGTGACGATCGGTCGGGCTGGGTGGCTCGCGTCGGAGTGGGCGATCACGGTGCCCGCCTCTGCCTTGTCGTCATTCGAGGCGGAGGGCGCGACGCCCATCGCGGTCGCCGTCGATGGTGCGTTCGCCGGCGTGATCGTGCTCGCCGACACCCTGAAGGCGGATGCTGCGCTCGCGATCACCCGCCTGCGCGACCTGGGCCTCGAGGTCGTGCTGCTGACCGGAGACAACGAGGGCGCGGCCGAAGCCGTCGCCGCTCAGCTCGGCATCGACGAGGTGCACGCGGGCGTGACGCCCGCCGGGAAGCTCGAGGTGATCCGGGAGCTGCAGTCGCAGGGCCACGTCGTCGCGATGGTCGGAGACGGTGTGAACGATGCGGCGGCGCTCGCCGCGGCCGACCTCGGGATCGCGATGGGCAGCGGAACCGACGCCGCGATCGCCGCCTCCGATCTCACGATCGTGTCGGGCGACCTGCTCGTCGTGGCCGACGGCATCCGCCTCGCGCGGCGCACGCTGCGCACGATCATCGGCAACCTGTTCTGGGCGTTCGGGTACAACGTCGCGGCGATTCCCGTCGCGATGCTCGGGCTGCTCAACCCGCTGCTCGCGGGGCTCGCCATGGCGTTCTCGAGCGTGTTCGTCGTGACGAACTCGCTGCGGCTGCGCGGGTTCACGCCGCTGCCGCGGCCGTAGGGGCGCAGTACGCCGAGGGCTACCGCGGCTCCGCCGCCCGGACGCGCGGCATCGGCAGGGCGACCGGCGCGGTCGGGAGGCGCAGCTCGCCCGCCGCGCCGACCGGCACCACCGGCGGCACGGGCCGGTAGGCGGCGCCGAGCTGCGGGNGTGCCCGAAGACGCGGTGGTACGGGTCGACGACGCCGGTCGCGGGGGAGTCGCCGATGGGGCATCCGCCGAGGAAGTGCGCCGTCATCGGCACGTCGAAGACCTCGGNTCGCCCGAAGAGCCCGCGTCCGGCGCGCACCGTGAGCGAGTTGTCGCGGTTCTGCATGACGAGATGCTGGGCATTCTCACCCCGCTGCTCGAGGGGCTCGTCAAGGCGTTCTCGAGCGTCTTCCTCAGACGAACTCGCTGTGGACGCGTCGGTTCAAGACGCGGGCAGAGCCGTAGGTCGCGCTGATGACGAAAACGGGGAACCCATTTCCACCGTTACGACGGCATCACGCGGAGACACTGCAGGCAAAGGGCTACGTCGGCAAGAGGTCCCGAGGGGGGCCTTCGGTGCGCTCTCGCCGCGCGCACCCCACTATTCAGGTGAGAAAAGGCGACGGCGGAGAAGGACTCAAGCGTGTCGGCAGTTCCGAATGGGCCGAGTTTCGCGAGCTCACATTGCAGTCCCGGGACTCGGATTCTCGGTGAACCCCGCCCTGACGAGCTTAGGGTCCCCGGCAGCTGTGATGACGAGATCGCGGTCGCCTATCACGAACCGGCAGAAGTGGGTGTCCCGAACATGCCGGCTGTGACCACGATACGTATGTTCACCTATATTGAAGCTCTTTAAGTCCAATCTCGATGAGCCGAAAGAGTCTTCGAGCGCCCGCAAAGTTGAGCCAGGGTCTGCAGCGGCTTCTACTGAATTCTGAGAGATCCAATACTCCGAGAAATGTAGAAAATCCATTTCAGGTTGGTGATCGCTGATCGCATAAGTTCGCACACTGATCGTTCTTGGAACACGATCATGCAGCGAATTTTCGTCGACCTGGTGAGATTCCACGTACAGATCGAGAAATGAGATGCCGAACAATGCCGCATGCGGATCTCGGCTGATATAGAACCGGCGACCGTCGGCGAGCGAGGATTGCGAACGGAGTTCTTCTCTGGCGCGCTCAAGAGCAACAGTTCGGTCGGAAGGCACAGTCATCGAGAGCCTCTTTCTTAGATCGTGTCTCGGGGCAGGAGCCCGCTGCAGGTTCCGNCCCGCCGTAGAGGCCATTCAGGCTGTAAGACGTGTAGCCCGAGGTCTTGGTATAGAGAGTGAGCGTTGCGGACCCGCAGTTGCCACTTACTGTGCCTTGGGTCACAATTGAAGTCGGCTTGACTTGTTTTGTCGTTGGATTGAATTTGAATGAGGCGCCAACAAGACTGCCTTTGGGAGTTCCGACCGGGACGGCATATTGCCACCCAGCAGTATCTGTACGAATTTCATATCCGTTGTCAACGGCCCGCGGAATATCGAACCCGTCAAACATCAGCTGGCTAGTCGAGACGAACCTGTCGGGTTGGCTCTCCTTCGCCTGGGCGGCGGCCGGTTGGCTGGTGCCAATTGCCGATATAAGAAGAAGGCCGACCGACGCAAGTATTGCTCTCGGATTCATAGGCAGACAGTAAACGCAGCCTTAACTCGAGGGATAGTCGGCACTTTGGGGGACGAGTACTAGGCGGCTGGGTCGACGGGCGTCGTCAGCTCCGCCGCTCGCACGCGCGGCATCGGCAGGGCGACCGGCGCGCTCGGGAGGCGCAGCTCGCCACTCGCGCCGACCGGCACCACGGGCGAGCGCGGGGGCACGGGCGGCAGGGGCTGGTAGGCGGCGCCGAGCTGCGGTNGTGCCCGAAGACGCGGTGGTACGGGTCGACGACGCCGGTCGCGGGGGAGTCGCCGATGGGGCA
>NZ_LMSV01000001.1:935459-955847 GCF_001429705.1 Yonghaparkia sp. Soil809 | reverse complement strand
TCGCCCGAAGAGCCCGCGTCCGGCGCGCACCGTGAGCGAGTTGTCGCGGTTCTGCATGACGAGGCCGACGATGGTGCGCTCGCTCCAGCTGCCGAGGCCGAACACCATCGACGCGACGCGGGAGGGGTGGCGCAGCAGCTGGCCGATCCAGAGCAGCCAGCGCGGCGTGCGGCGACCGCCCGGCACGGCGAGCGTCGCCAGCAGGGCGAGCGCGTTGGATCCGTGGCCGTAGCGGCAGGGCTCGATGTGCGTGTGCTCGTCGGGGTGGATCGACGAGGTGATCGCGACGCCGCGCGTCATGTCGACGCCGCGCGCGTGGCGCAGGGCGGTGGATGCTCCGCCGAGGGCCTCGGAGTTCGTGCGGGTCAGCTCGCCCAGCCGGTCGGAGATGCCCGGCAGATGCCCCTCGGCCTTCATGCGGTGCAGCAGCTGCTGGGTGCCCCAGGCTCCCGCGGCGACGACGACCTGATCGGCCGTGAGCGTGCGCTCGGTGCGGCGGCCCTTGCCGGTCGCGCGGGTGGTGACGGTGTAGCCGCCGCCGGGTCGAGGCGCGACGCGGGTCACAGTCGTGAGCGGCTGCACGACCGCACCCGCCGACTCGGCGAGGTGCAGGTAGTTCTTCACGAGCGTGTTCTTCGCGTTGTGCCGGCAGCCCGTCATGCACTCGCCGCACTCGAGGCAGCCGCGCCGAGCGGGGCCCGCTCCGCCGAAGTAGGGGTCGGGGGCCTCGACGTCGGCGCCCTCGCCGAAGTAGACGCCGACGGGGGTGAGGTGGAAGCTGTCGGCGACGCCGAGGTCGGCGGCCACCTTCTGCATGATGACGTCGGCGGGCGTGATCGTCGGGTTCTGCGCGACGCCGAGCATGCGGCTCGCCTGGTCGTAGTACGCGTCGAGCTCGGCCTTCCAGTCGGTGATGTGCGCCCACTGCCGGTCGGTGAAGAAGGCGTCGCTCGCCGGTCGGTAGAGCGTGTTCGCGTAGACGAGCGAGCCGCCGCCGACGCCTGCCCCGGCGAGGATCATGACGTCGTCGAGCAGGTGGATGCGCTGGATGCCCAGCAGGCCGAGCGCGGGCGCCCAGAAGAACTTCTTCAGGCTCCACGAGTTCTTCGCGAACTCGTCGTCCGCGAAGCGGCGACCGGCCTCGAGCACCGCGACGCGGTAGCCCTTCTCGACCAGGCGCAGGGCGGCGACCGAGCCGCCGAAGCCGGAGCCGACGACGATGACGTCGAGGTGGTCGGGGGCGTGCGACCCGGGTTCGGTGCGGTCGCGCGGCTCGGGCGCGGTCGGGCGTGCGTCGAGCATCCTCAGCCCCTCACGTAACTGGCGATCGTGGCGACCGCCGCGGGAAGCGCGCGCACGGAATCGTCGCCGGCGAAGCGCGTCAGTCGCTCGGCGGTGACGTGCGCGGTGCGGTTGTCGACCGACCACAGCGGGGTGGGGGTCGGATGCCACGGACCGTGGCCGACCGTCCGCTCGACGTGCGCGGGGTCCAGCAGCAGCGCGTTGTGCACCACGCCGATGCCGCTGCCGACGTCGTGCACCTCGTGCCCAGGGAACGCGCCCCACGTCGCTCCTGGCATGCCGAAGAGCGGGCCGACCCAGCAGTTGACCCCGACGGTGCCGTACTCGAGGGTCGCGATCGCGGCCTCGAGGGCGCCGCCCAGGGCGCGGCGCGTGCGCGGGTGGATGACGATGCCGGCGCCGAGAGTGCCCGCGAGGCGGGCGTTGCAGAACGCGACCGCGGCGTCGAGGAACGCCGCCGGGTCGACGTCGGCGTCGCCGGTCGGCGGCGACGGAAGGCGGACGACGCCGAGCACGGGGCCGAAGACCTCGGTCGTGAAGAGCGGCTCGCTCGCGTCGCCGGGGTCGAGGTGGTCGACGAGGGCGCGGGCCGCGGCGGGGTCTCCGCCGAGGCTCACCGCGTCGGGGTGCCCGGCGACGGCGGCGTCGCGCCGTTCGGCCGCGCCCGGGTAGTAGGCGGTGCGCGCGGGTGCGGCCGCCAGGTGCCCGCGGAGCTTCGCGACGAGGGAGTCGGCGTGCTCCCAGTCGGCGGGGATCACCACCAGCTGCGTCGCGATGCAGTTGAAGCCCGAGTTGTGGAGGCGCTCGGTCGCGATGCCGCGCGCCACGGTGTCGAGATCGTCGTCGCTCCAGCGGTCGCGGCCGCGCGCGCCGTCGGCCCCGCCGGGGACGACGATGACGGGCCCGACGCCGCCGAGCTCGCTCGTGATCGGCTTGTCGAGGATGGGCCGCCGCGCGAGTCNGATGTGGATGCGGTCGACGTCCGGGTGGTGGATGAGCGCCTGCCCGACCTCGTGGTCGCCCTCCACGACGCGCACGAGGTCGCGCTCGATCGCGGGCGCGAACGCCGCACGAAGCGCGTCGCCCACGCGCGCGTTGACGGGGTTGAGCTTCACGATCGCCGCGCTCGCCTCCTGGTAGAGGGCCGTCAGCACGTCGAGGGCGGGGATGCCCGTGATGTTCCCGGCGCCGAGCACCGCCGTGACGAGGGGCGCGCGATCGCGATCGCGGATGGCGCCCGCGATGCCCGCACGGGCATCCTCGATGCTCACGCCGCGGCGGAGCCACACGTCGGCGGAGTAGCCGGCGAGCACGACGTCCTTCGGCAGGGAGGGGAAGGCGCGGACGGCGACGCGGCCCTGCGGCGCGCGGCCGACGCGACGGTCGGGGAGAGGCGAGCCGCCCCGCTCGAGGGTGCGAAGGGTCGACTCGAGGGCGCTCGTCGCGGTGATGACCGCGTAGGGGCCGCTCGACCACTCCTCGCCGGCGGCGGGGGAGCTCAGGTCGATTCCTTTCACCGCGCACGCGGCGGCGACCCAGTCGGCCGCGGCGGCGAGTGTCGAGCGACGCAGCTCGGGCAGCAGACCGCGCTTGTCGGCGAGGTCGCTCGCGACCCAGGCG
The DNA here is from genome assembly GCF_001429705.1 of Yonghaparkia sp. Soil809. NCBI lineage: Bacteria > Bacillati > Actinomycetota > Actinomycetes > Micrococcales > Microbacteriaceae > Microcella > Yonghaparkia sp. Soil809. The sequence continues at coordinate 952,925 of NZ_LMSV01000001.1, read as the reverse complement.
GCGGCTCCGCGGCGGAGGGCGGTGAGATCGGCCTCGAGGGCGGTCGGTAGGGCTGTGGGGAGGGCGCGCTGATGCGCGGAGAGCGCGAGAGCCGGCTCGTGTGCGGCGGGCGCATGGTCGTTCGTCACGGCGACCCCTTCCTTCGCGGCATCGTCGCGCGCGGATAGTTCGAGACTACGACGGTCGGGGCCCGCACCCTCACGATGGAGAGGAGTGACGTAAACGGATTTCGTCACCCCTCTGCATCCTGAGCGCGCACGTCGCGAGGGCGGTTCGCGCCCGTCGCCGGGAGTGCACACGGCGGCTGGGCGCACCCGGAGCCTCGCGTGGAATGATGCGCGCATGCCCCGGATCCTCGCCGTCGCGCCCGTGCTGCCCGATAACGTGCACGAGCAGCACGAGATCACGGCCGAGCTCGCGAGCCGGCTGACGGGCGACACGGCGGCCCGGTCGGTGCTCGAGCGGGTGCATGCCGCGAGCGGCATCAAGACCCGGCACCTCGCACTGCCCCTCGAGCGGTACCGCGACCTCGACTCGTTCAGCGAGACCAACGCCCTGTTCGCCGAGCTCGCCCTGCCCCTCGTCGAGAGGGCGGTCACGACGGCGCTCGCCGAGGCGGGGCTCCGCGTCGAGGACGTCGACCACCTCTTCTTCACGACCGTGACGGGCGTCCAGGCCCCCTCGCTCGATGCGATGCTCGCGACGTCGCTCGGATTCCGGTCCGACCTCAAGCGCGTGCCGAGCTTCGGGCTGGGATGCGTGGCCGGCGCCGCCGGGATCGCGCGCGTCGCCGACTACCTGGCCGGGCATCCCACCGGGGTCGCCCTTCTCGTGAGCGTCGAGCTGTGCTCGCTCACGCTGCAGTGGTCGGACCAGTCGATGGCCAACGTCGTCGGCACGGGCATCTTCGGAGACGGGGCCGCCGCCGTGGTCATGACCGGCGACGCGCACCCCGCTGCCGTCGCCGCCGGCTCGACGCGGCCCCGTGTGGTCGCGAGCCGCAGCGCGCTGTACCCCGACAGCTCCGAGATGATCGGCTGGCAGATCGGATCGACCGGGTTCACGCTCATGCTCGCCGCCGGGGTCCCCGCCCTCATCGACGGGCACTTCGCCGCCGGGGTCGACGCGCTGCTGGCCGAGGCCGGGATCGAGCGCTCCGACGTCGACGCGTGGATCGCCCACCCGGGCGGGCCGCGCATCCTCGAATCGTTCACGGCGGCGCTCGACCTGCCGCCCGCCGCGCTCGACGCCTCGTGGGAGGTCATGTCGCGCACCGGCAACCTGTCGTCGGCGGCCGTGCTGCACGTGCTCGCCGCGGTCGGCGACCAGCCCGTCGGCACGCGCGCCGTGCTCTTCGCCCTCGGCCCCGGCGTCACCGCCGAGCTCGTCCTCCTGGAGTGGTCATGAGCGTCATCCTGTATGCGCTGCTCGTGCTCGCGACGGGCGTCGAGCGGCTCGTCGAGCTCGTCATCTCGAAGCGCCACGCGGCCGCGGCCTTCGCGCGGGGCGGCGTCGAGCACGGCCGACGGCACTTCCCGTGGATGGTGCTGCTGCACACGGGCCTGCTGGTCGCGTGCGTCGCCGAGGTCGTACTGCTCGACCGCCCGTTCATCGGCGCGCTCGGATGGCCGATGCTCGTCATCGCCCTGCTCTGCCAGGCCGGCCGCTACTGGGTGATCGCCTCGCTCGGCGAGCAGTGGAACACCCGCGTCATCGTCGTGCCGGGCGCGACGCGCGTGACCCGCGGGCCGTACCGCTTCGCCTGGCTGCGCCACCCCAACTATCTCGTCGTCGCGATCGAGGGCATCGCCCTCCCGCTCGTCCACACCTCCTGGGTGACGGCCCTCGTCTTCACGGTGCTCAACGCGGTGCTGCTGCTCGGCTTCCGGATCCCCGTCGAGAACCGCGCGCTCGCGGTGCTGCGGGCGGAGGCCCGATGATCCCGACCGACGTCGACGTCGTCATCGCGGGCGGTGGACCGGTGGGCCTGGTGCTCGCACTCGAGCTCGAGCGGCGCGGCCTGCAGGCCGTCGTGCTCGAACCGCGCACGGGTGAGATCGACAAGGCCTGCGGCGAGGGCATCATGCCGGGCGGGCTCGCCGCGCTGCACCGCCTCGACGTCGACCCGCCGGGTCATGCGATCAGAGGCATACGGTACGAGGATGCCCGAGGCGCGGTCACGCACCGCTACCGGTCTCGAGAGGGACGCGGCGTGCGCCGCACCGCGCTGAGCGCCAGCCTGCGCGAGGCGGTCGCCCGGCGCGGAATCGAGCTGCGGCCCGAGAGGGTCGAGCACTTCGTGCACGACGAGCTGGGGGTCTCGGTCAACGGGCTGCGGGCTCGGTGGCTCGTCGGGGCCGATGGCTTGCACTCGCGCGTGCGCAGCGAGGCCGGACTCGACGATGCCGATCGGGGTATGAAGCGGTTCGGCCTCCGCCGGCACTACGCGACTCCGCCGTGGAGCGACGTCGTCGAGGTGACGTACGGCCCCGACTGGGAGCTCTACGTCACACCCGTCGACGACTCGACGGTGGGGGTCGCGGTGCTCGGGCCGAAGGGGGTCGACCTCGACACGGCGATCGCCGCGCACCCGGCGCTGCGCGATCGGCTCGAGGGCGTCGAGATCGCCTCGGAGCTGCGCGGAGCCGGCGCGCTCCGGCAGCGCACGGTCACGCGCACGACCGGGCGCATAGCCCTCGTCGGCGACGCCTCCGGGTACGTGGACGCGATCACCGGCGAGGGGATGCGCGTGGGCTTCGCGCAGGCAGAGGCGCTCGCCGACTGCCTCGCGCGCGACGACCTCCCCGCCTACGAGCGGGCGTGGTCGCGGTCGACGCGCGACTTCCGGCTGCTGACCGAGGGGCTCGTCCGGCTCGCGAGCTCGCCCGCCCGCCCGGCGATCGTCCCGGCAGCCCGTGCGATGCCCTGGCTCTTCGGCGCGATCGTCGAGCGCCTCGCGCGGTAGCGGCCGCTCGCAGCGCCCGGCGCTGACCCCCCTGGCGCTGACCTCTCCGGGTGCAGACCCCCCGGCGACAGGGTTCGACCAAATGAAGGGAGCCGCGGCTCACGTCGCGGCGTGTCGCCGCGACACGCCGCCATCGGGCAGCCCGCTCCCTTCATTTGGTCACGGCGGGCGGGGCGGGGTGGAGTGGTGCGGGGCGGGCGGGGCGGGGCTGCGACGCGGGCGGCGCGGCTCAGGCGGCGGGCTCGGCGGCGGCCGGCAGTCCGAGCAGCGATCGCAGCTCGTCCGTCGAGGACGCGACGAGCTGCGCGTGGGCGCGCTCGGCATCCGTACCGTAGCCCCAGGTCACCGCGATGGTCGGCACTCCGTGCTCGGCCGCGCCCTCGATGTCGTGGATGCGGTCGCCGATCATGACGACGTTGGACAGATCGACGCCGCCGAGGCGAAGACGCCGCAGCGCCTCCTCGACGACGTCAGCCTTCTCGCTGCGCGTCTCGTCGGCCGAGGCGCCGGTGATGACGGTGAAGCAGTGCGCGATCGTGAAGTGCTCGAGCATGAGCGTCGCCGGCAGCTCGGGCTTGGAGGTCGCGAGGCTGAGGGGGATGCCCGCGGCCGCGATCCCCCGCACGAGGGTGCCCATGCCCGGGTAGAGGGTCGCGTCGTAGGCGCCGCGGTCGAGGTAGCGGGCGCGGTAGATCTCGAGCGCGCGCTCCGCGGTCGGCCGATCCATGCCGGCGAGGTCGCGGAAGGAGTCCATGATCGGCGGGCCCACCCAGCGCAGGAGCTCCTCGTATGCCGGAACGGGCATCCCGAGCTGCTCGTAGGTGTAGGCGAGCGTGTCGGTGATGCCGGGCGCGGAGTCGGTGATCGTTCCATCGAGGTCGAGGAGGATCGCCGTGAACGGCGGGCGAGGGGCGTCGGCTGCGGGAGTCATCGGCTCGAGCCTACGGGGGCGCGGGTCGGAGGAGCGCGGCGCGGACGGGCGGAGCTCAGAACAGCCGCGGCACCCCGTCGTCGAGTCCGCGCATCGCGTCGTAGTCGAGCAGCAGGCAGCGGATCCCGCGGTCCTCCGCGAGGGTGCGCGCCTGCGGGGCGATCTCCTGCGCGGCGAACACCCCGGCGACCGGTGCGAGCAGCGGGTCGCGGTTCATGAGCTCGAGGTAGCGGGTGAGCTGCTCGACGCCGTCGATGCCGCCGCGGCGCTTGATCTCGACCGCGACCGAGCCTCCGTCGGCGTCGCGCGCGAGGATGTCGACGGGTCCGATCGCCGTCATGTACTCGCGCCGCACGAGCGCGTGCCCGGAGCCGAGCAGCTCGATCTGCTCGGCGAGCAGCTTCTGCAGGTGCGCCTCGACGCCGTCCTTCTGCAGGCCCGGGTCGAGCCCGAGGTCGTGCGCCGTCTCGTGCAGCACCTCGTGCACGCTCACGACGAGCATGTCGGCGGTCTTCGCGTGCGTGACGCGCCACAGCTCGACGACGCCGGCCTCGCGCTGGTCGTCGTCTGGCTCCTCGACCGTGAGGGTGCACGGCGGGCTCATCCAGTTGAGCGGCTTGTACGAGCCGCCGTCGGAGTGAACGAGCAGACTGCCGTCGTTCTTGTGGATGAGCAGGCGCGTCGCGAGCGGCAGGTGCGCGCTGAGGCGCCCGGCGTAGTCGACGGAGCAGCGGGCGATCACGAGGCGCACGAGGGTCGAGTCTAGGTGCGGCGGGCAGAGCTCACCCCCACAGCCCGGGCCGCCGCTCCTCGGCCACCGAGTTGCCGCCGTCGACGACGACGAGCTGCCCGGTGATGTAGCTCGCACCGGGGGAGGCGAGCCACGCGATCGCGCTCGCGACCTCGTCGGGGCGACCGCTGCGCCCGAGCGGCACGAGCCCGCCCTCGACGGCCTCCTGCTCCAGCTGCGACGCCGTCGCGATCCACCCGGGAGCGACCGCGTTCACCGTGATCCCGTGCCGCGCCTCGTCGATCGCGAGCCCGCGCGTGAAGCCCAGCACCCCGGCCTTCGCGGTCGCGTAGCCGAGGTCGTCGCGCGCCGCCTGCACCGCCCCGGTCGTGCTCGCGACCGTGATGACGCGGCCCCACTCGCGCTCGCGCATCCGCCCGATGACGGCGCGCGTCACCAGGAACACGCTCGTCAGGTTCACGTCGACGGCGCTGCGCCACTCGTCGACGCTCATGCCGATGTCGCCGCGCGGCATCTCCTCGCCGACAGCGACCATGCCGGCGTTGTTGACGAGGATGTCCGGCTCGGCTCCCAGCGCGCCGATCGCCGCGAGGGCGGCCTGCGCCGCGCTCTCGGTCTCGAGCCGCGCGACGACGCCGGCGGCGTCGTGCCCGGCGTCCCGCAGCTCCTGCGCGCGCTGCTCGATGCGGTCGGTCGTGGCGGTCATGACGACGCGGGCGCCGCGCCCGGCGAGCTCGCGGGCCGTGGTGAAGCCGATGCCCTCGGCCGAGCCGCACCCCGTGACGAGCGCGGTCCGGCCGGAGAGGTCGAGCGACGCGGGGAGGGCGTGGTGCGGGGTGGGGGAGGTCGATGAGCTCATGCGCTCATCCTGCCGCCGCACTCGCATCGAATGCTGTCTCTCGTGGCCGCGGCTCGCGTGCCGACCGCTCAAGCACGCGGAGCCCGACGTGCAGTGCCTGCATGTGGGTACGGCGCGGCCCGCTCCCGCGGGGGCGAGTGCGTAACTCAGGAACCGACGGCCCGGTCGGGCGAAGACGTGCGGATCGCAGGGTGCGTGCGCCCTGGAGTTCCTGAGCTGCGCATCCCGGTGGAGGCGCCGCGGAGGAGATCAGCCCGCAGCGTCGGCGTCACGGGACGCGGCAGCGGGCTCACTCGCGCCCGGCGCTCCCGGAGCGCCCTGCGAGCCGGGAGCGCCCTGCGAGCCGGGTGCGCCCGCCGCGGCCCCGCGCTCGCGCGCCGCGCCCGACGCGACGGCCGCGACGAGGATGAGCACGAGCACCACCCACAGCGCGTTCAGCAGCCCGATCCGCTCGCCGAGGAACCCGATGACGGGCGGACCGACGAGGAAGGCGAAGTAGCCGACCGTCGCGACGGCGGCGACGGCCGCGGCGGCGCGGCGCGGATCGTCGGCGGCGGCCGACATGCCGACGGGGAAGCCGAGCGATGAGCCGAGCCCCCACGCGAAGATGCCGAGCGCGGCGATGACCGGCTGCTCGACGAGGATCACGGTCGCGAGCCCCGCGGCCGCGAGCACGGCCGACCCGCGCAGCACGGGCACGCGACCGAAGCGGTCGAGCACCCACACGCCGGCGATGCGGCCGGTGGTCATCGCGACGGCGAAGATGCCGAAGGCGAGCGCACCGGTGGCCTCGTCGACGCCGCGGCCGTCCACGACGGCGAGCGCGAGCCAGTCGTTGGCCGAGCCCTCCGCGAAGGCCATGCCGAGCACGATGAGTCCGATGAGCAGGATGCGCGGGTCGCGCCAGATGGACAGTCGCTCCTGCCACGTGGTGCGCGCCGGCCCCGCGCCCTCGTCGTCGAGGCCGGGGAGCGCCTCGTCCCGCGGCAGCAGCCGGACGACGAACCCGACCGCGACGATCAGCAGCACGCCCACGACGCCGGCGTGCCAGTCGACGCCGACGCCGAGGTCGGCCACGCCGGCGGCGGCGGCCGCCCCGATGACGGTGCCGATGCTCCAGGAGGCGTGGAACCAGGGCATGATCGCGCGGCCCTGCGCCTGCTCGACGCCCGCGCCCTCGACGTTCATGGCGACGTCGGTGATGCCGGCCCCCGCGCCGAAGACGACGAGCGAGCCGAGCACGACGGCGTAGCTCCCGAGCGTCTGAGCGCCGACGCCGAGCCCGATGAGCGCGAGCGAGGTGGCGATGACGCCGAGCAGGATGACCCGGCGCGTGCCGAGGCGGGCGATGAGGTGGCTCGATCCGATGAGGCCGACGATCGACCCTGCGGCCATGCCGAAGATCAGGAGGCCGAACTCGTCGGTCCGCACGTCGAGGGCGTCGCGGATCGCCGGCGTGCGCGCCACCCAGGTCGCCATCGTGATGCCGCTCAGTGCGAAGACCGCGAAGACGGCGAAGCGCCAGGGCGCGAGGCGGGGAGCGGTGGTGGGCGAGCTCACGGACGGCCTTTCGAAACGCGGATGCCGGGGGGAGTCGAATCGATTCGATGCCCGAGTTCGACTACGCTAACAGCCGATGGCGAACCCGACAAACCACCCTGGAGACGGCTCGCGGGCCACGCTCGCGCAGGTCGCGGCGCGCGCCGGGGTGAGCGCCTCGACGGCGAGTCTCGCCTTCAGCGGAGCCGGGCCCGTCGCCGACGAGACGCGCGAGCGCGTGCTCGCCGCCGCGCGCGAGCTCGACTACGGCGGCCCCGACCCGCGCGCCCGCAGCCTCCGCACCGGCCGCAGCGGCATCATCGCCGTCGTCATGGAGGACCGCATCAGCGTCGCCTTCGGCGACCCGGTGGCGGTGACCCTCCTCGACGGCATCGCCGACGAGATCGGGGGAGCCGGCTACAGCCTCCTGCTGCTGACCGACAGCCTCGAGCGCGCCGAGGGCGGCCTGCGCGATGCGCCCATGGATGCCGCGCTCCTGCTCGGCTGCAGCACCGACCTCGACCCCGCAGTGCGGGTGCTGAGCCAGCGCCAGGTGCCGCTCATCGGCGTCGAGGCCGAGCCGCGCCAGGGCCTGCCCATGGTCGACATCGACAACCGCGCGGGCATGCGCCGCCTCGCCGAGCACCTCGCCGGGCTCGGGCACGAGCGCGTCGCCGTCATCACGCTGCCGATGGATCGCGGCCACGCCCGCGGCCCGCTCACGCAGGTGCGGCAGGACGCATCCGTCGCCTACACGGGCCTCGAGCGGCTGGCCGGGGTGCGCGACGTCTTCCCGGATGCCCCCGCCGAGGTCGCCGCGGGCAGCCTCATCGAGGAGGGGCTCATCGCCGCCCGTGCGCTCCTCGATGCCGAGCCCGCCCTCACCGCCATCGTCGGGCAGAGCGACCTGCTCGCGCTCGGCGCCATCCAGGCCGCTGAGGAGCGCGGCCTCCGCGTGCCGGAGGACATCAGCGTCGCCGGCTTCGACGGCGCCCGCATCGACGGGCTCTCGCGCCACCGCCTGACCACGGTCGTGCAGCCGACCCTCGAGAAGGGCCGCGCCGCCGCACGACTGGCCCTGGCGGCCCTCGCGGGCGAGCCGGTCGAGAACGTCGCCTTCACGACCGAGCTCCGCATCGGCGACACGACGGCGGCTCCGCGCAGCGCCTGAGATCTCGCATCACCAACCCTGGACGCCCACTGGACGCCGAGGAAGTCAACCCCGTGACGCCGCCGCGGAGGAGATGGCACCGTCGTAACTCCACCGCGACGAAGGGAGCCGTCATGAACGACGAAGCGAAGCACAAGGGCGAGGAGCTCGGCGGCAAGATCAAGGAGGGCGTCGGCAAGGTCACCGACAACGAGCGTCTCGAGGCCGAGGGCCGCGCCGACCAGACGAAGGCGAACCTCAAGCAGGCCGGCGACGACGTCAAGGACGCGCTCCGCTGAGACCCCCCACGACAGCCGCGGCCTCCAGGTGGCCGCGACTGCCCCGGCGGGCGCTCGACCTCACGGTCGGGCGCCCGCTCTCGTCGTGCCCCGCCGCCTCGGCGCGCGCGTGACGACCGCGCTTCACGACTGCGCTTGACAACCCCGGCGACAGGAGTACCTTTGCGCGAGTGCCGAACACGGGGGCGATCGCGCCTCGCCGCACCCGCCGCCTTCGACTGAGCCCCCCGCAGGCCGTCGTCCTCGGCTTCCTCGGGGCGATCCTCGCGGCGACGGGCCTCCTCGCTCTTCCCTTCTCCCACCCGCGGGACGACTCGATCACGATCCTGGACGCGGCGTTCACGGCCGTGTCGGCCGTCTCGGTGACGGGCCATGTCGTCGTCGACACCGCGACCGCCTGGTCCCTCACCGGCCAGGTGATCATCGTCGTCTTCATCCAGCTCGGCGGGCTCGGCATCATGCTCGTCGCCTCGCTGATCGGGCTGGCGCTCGCTCGACGCCTGTCGCTGCGAGGTCGAGCCCTGACCGGCACCGAGAACCGAGCCGTCACGGCCGATGACGCGGCGCGACTCGCGAAGGGCATCCTCGCCACGAGCCTCCTCATCGAGGCCTCCGTCGCCATCATCGTCGGCCTCCGCCTCGCTCTCCACTACGGCGAGGGCGCAGCGGACGCGGTCTGGCACGGCGTCTTCCTGGCCGTGTCGAGCTTCAACAACGCGGGCTTCGCGCCGTACTCGGACAACATGGTCGGCTTCGCGACCGACCCCGTCATCGTGCTGCCGATGGCGGTCGCAACGGTCCTCGGCGGTCTCGGATTCCCCGTCCTCCGCCAGCTGCGCAAGGAGTTCCGCCGTCCGCTGCACTGGACGATGAACACGAACATCGTCCTGGCGATGAGCGGCCTCCTGCTCGTGATCGGGACGGCGTACATCGCCGTCCTGGAATGGAGCAACCCCGCGACGATCGGCGGGATGTCCCCGGCGGAGCGCGTGCTGGTCGCCTTCTTCCACTCGGTCCAGGCGCGCACCGCGGGCTTCAACAGCGTCGACGTCGGCGAGATGACGAGCGAGACCTGGCTCGGCATCGACGTGCTCATGTTCATCGGCGGCGGGCCCGCGGGCACGGCCGGCGGCATCAAGGTGACGACCTTCGCCGTCCTGCTCTTCATCATCCTCACCGAGCTGCGCGGGCAGGGCGCGGTGAACATCTTCGGCAAGCGCCTCTCGCGCGCCGTGCACCGCGAGGCCATCACGATCGCGCTGCTGTCGCTCGCGGCGGTCATGGCGGCCACGGTCATCCTCATGCTCGTCACCGACCTCGAGCTCGACGTGCTCCTGTTCGAGGCGATCTCGGCCTTCGGCACCGTCGGTCTCAGCACCGGCATCACCGCCGATCTGCCGGCGGCCGGGCAGATCGTGCTCATGGTCCTCATGTTCCTGGGCCGCCTGGGCCCGCTCACGCTCGGCACGGCCCTCGTCCTGCGCCAGCGCCAGCTGCTCTACGAGCTCCCGAAAGAAAGGCCCGTCATTGGCTAACCTGCGCCTGTTCTCCGGCACCCGCACCTCGCGCATCGCTGAGGCCGACTCCGTCGCCGTCATCGGCCTGGGCCGCTTCGGCCAGTCGCTCGCCCTCGAGCTCATGGCGACCGGCACCGAGGTGCTCGGCATCGACGCGAGCGAGGAGATCGTCCAGGGCCTCAACGGCGAGCTCAGCCAGGTCGTCCGCGCCGACTCCACGAAGGCCGAGGTGCTCCGCCAGCTCGCCGTGCACGAGTTCGACCGCGTCGTGGTCGCGATCGGCTCCGACATCCAGGCGAGCATCCTCACCACGTCCGTGCTGCTGCAGTTCGGCATCCCCCAGATCTGGGCGAAGGCCACGAGCGACGCGCACGGGCAGATCCTCGAGCAGCTCGGGGTCGAGCACGTCATCTACCCCGAGAAGGACATGGGTCGCCGCGTCGCGCACCTCGTCCGCGGGGCCGCGCTCGACTACATCGAGGTCGACTCCGCGTACGCGATCGTGAAGATGCAGCCCAACTCGGTGCTGCTCGGCCGCCGGCTCGGCGACACGAACCTCCGCCAGGAGCACGGCGTCACGGTCATGGCGGTCCAGCGCGACGGGCAGCCCTGGTGCAACGCCGACGCCGACACCGTCGTCCGGGAGGGCGACACGGTGCTCGTCGCGGGGCCCACGCGCATGGCCGAGGGGTTCGGGCAGCTCCGCTAGCGCGCGCCCGTCACGATCCGGCGCCCGTCACGATCCAGCGATCCCCGCGCGCCCGCGCCCCGAGCGTCACCGCGCGCGCCCCGAGGTACCCGAAGGTGAACGACGCGAGCAGCGCCGGCAGTCCCGAACCGGCGGCGAGCACGAGAAGCACGAGGTAGACGATCAGGTTGAGGATGCCCGTGGCGGCGAGGTAGCGCCCGTCACCGGCTCCGATGAGGACGCCGTCGAGCACGAACACGAGCCCGGCGAGCGGCAGCCCGATCGCGAGGATCAGCAGGACGAGGGGGAGGGCATCCCGCACTCGCTCGTCGGAGGTCACGAGGATCGGGACCAGCGGCGCCGACGCGGCCACGACGACCGCCAGGATCGTGCCGACGAGCACCCCCCAGCGGACGAGCCGGCGGGTGATGCGGTGCACGCGCTCGACGTCGGAGGCTCCGAGTCCGTGTCCGACGAGCGCCTGCCCGGCGATCGCGAGCGCGTCGAGGGCGAGTGCGAGCAGGCTGTAGACGGCGAACCACACGTGCGTCGCGGCGAGCTCGACGGTGCCGAGTCCCGTTGCGACGAGCACGGTCGCGACCAGCGCGATGCGCAGCGACACCGTGCGCAGCAGCAGCCACGAGCCGGCGGCCATCGCGGCGCGGAGGCCCGCCGGGCCGGGGCGCAGCGCGGCGCCCTCCGCACGGGCGCCCCGCACGACCACCGTCACGAGCACCGCGGCCATCGCCCACTGCGCGATGAGGGTGCCGATCGCCGAGCCGGCGATGCCGAGACCGAGACCGTAGATGAGGATCGCGTTGAGCGCGATGTTCGCGCAGAACCCCCACGCCGCGACGACCAGTGGGGTGCGCGCGTCGTGCAGGCCCCGCAGCACCCCGGTCGCGGCGAGCACGAGCAGCATGCCCGGCACGCCCCACCACGCGATCGTCAGGTACTCGAGCGCGGCCGCCTCGACCGGTGAGGCCGCGCCGAAGGCGCCCACGATCGCCGGGGAGGTCGGCAGCAGCACCCCGAGCAGGACGACGCCGATGCCGAGCGCGAGCCAGAGCCCGTCGACGCCCGCGGCGTGCGCGCCGGCCCTGTCACCGGCTCCGAGGCGCCGCGCGACGGCCGGGGTGGTGGCGTAGGCGAGGAAGACGAGCAGTCCGATCGCGGTCTGGAGCACCGTCGAGGCGACGCCGAGCCCGGCCAGGGCATCCGCCCCCAGATGGCCGACCATCGCCGTGTCGGTCAGCACGAACAGCGGCTCGGCGACGAGGGCGCCGAGCGAGGGCGCGGCGAGGCGCAGGATGTCGCGGTCGATCGCTCGCAGCCGGGGGCGCACGCTTCCACGCTACGGCCCGCGCACGAGCGCATCGCGCCTGCCTTAGTATCTGCGTATGCATGCAGATACGCATCAGGAAGACCTCGATCCCTCATCGCCGCTGGTCGACGTGGTGGCCGAGCTGTTCGGGCTCCTCGCCGACCCCACGCGCGTCCGGATCATCCTCGCGCTCGACCTCGATGAGCTCTCCGTCAATCACCTCGCCGACATCGTCGATCGCCCGCCGCCCGCCGTGTCGCAGCATCTGGCCAAGCTTCGCCTCGCACGGCTCGTGACCGTTCGACAGGAGGGCAATCGCGCGTTCTACCGGCTCCGCGACGAGCACCCGCGCCGACTCGTCGTCGAGGCACTGCGGCAGGCCGAGCACACCGTGTCCGATCTCCCGCGCCACCACGGGGAGCACTGAGCATGCTCACGGTCCTCCGCCACCGGCGCTTCGCCGCGCTCTTCGCCTCGCAGGTCGCCTCGCTCGTCGGCACGGGCGTGCTCACCGTCGCGCTCGCGCTCGTCGCCGTCCGCATCGCGGGAGAGGGGGCCGCGCAGATCATCGGCATCGCGCTGACCATCCGCATCGCGGCCTACGTCGTCGTGTCGCCGATCGCGAGCGCGCTCGTCGCCGGTCGGTCGAGCCGCGCCGTCCTCATCAGCGCGGATGCGGCGCGCGTCGTCATCGCGGCAGGTCTCGTCCTCGCCACCGAGGCCTGGCACCTCTACGTCGCGATCCTGCTGCTGCAGTCGGCGTCGGCCGTCTTCACGCCCACGTACCAGGCCGTCATCCCCGAGGTGCTGCCCGACGAGCGCGACTACACCTCCGCGCAGTCGCTCTCGAGGCTCGCCTACGACCTCGAGTCGCTGCTGAGCCCGGTGCTCGCGGCGCTGCTCGTGCTCGTCCTGCCGCCCAGCGCGCTCTTCGCCGTGACGGCGGCAGGCTTCGCGCTCTCGGCGCTCGCCGTGGGGCTCTCGCGCATCAGCGAGCGCGCCGGCGCGGCGGGCGAGCCGTTCGCGTCGCGCCTCACGCGCGGCCTGCGCCTCATGACGCGGATACCCGCGCTGCGGTTCCTCGCCGTCCTCGACGCCGTCACGGCCACGGTCTACGCGACGGTGCTCGTCACCACGGTCGTGCTGCTCGTCGTCATCGGCGCCGCCGACGTCGGCGACCCGTCGGGGCCGCTCGCCGTGGCGCTCGTCGCGTTCGGTGCCGGATCGATCGCGGTGGCTCTGCTGCTGCCGCGCATCCTCGACCGGGGGAGCGATGGCGCGGTGATGGCGACGGGCGCGGCGATCGTTCCCGTCGCGCTCGCGGCGACGGCCGCGCTCGCGCTCACGGGAGCGCTCACGCTGCCGCTCGTCATCGTCCTGTGGTTCGTGCTCGGCGCCGCGAGCTCGGCGATCAGCACCCCGAGCGCGCGGATCATCCGCCGCGAGGTCGAGCCCGACGACCGGCCCGCCGTCTTCGCCGCGCGGTTCTCGAGCTCCCACGCGTGGTACGCCGTGACGTACCCGATCGCCGGCCTCGTCGGGTCGGCCGCGGGGCCCGCCGCGGCGACCGCCGTGCTCGCCGTCGTCGCCCTCCTCGCGCTCGGGGCCGCGCTCGCCCTCTCACGCGGCGCGCGACCCTCGGCGGATGCGCAGGCGCGACCCCCCGCCGCCTCATTAGGCTCGGTCGGGTGACCGACACCCTCAGCAGCGGCATCCTCTCCGACGAGCTCGAGCCGGGCATCCGCCCGCAGGACGATCTGTACCGCCACGTCAACGCGCGCTGGCTCGCACGCACGCCGATCCCCGCCGACAAGGCCCGCTACGGCTCATTCATGGTGCTCGCCGAGGAGGCCGAGAAGGCCGTGCGCGACATCATCGTCGAAGCGCAGTCGGCCGAGCCGGGCACGCTCGAGCGCAAGGTCGGCGACCTCTACGCGAGCTTCATAGACGAGGAGCGCATCGAGGCGCTCGGCGCCGCCCCGCTCGCCCCGCACCTCGCGGCGATCGACACGATCGACGACAAGGATTCCCTGCTGAGCGAGATCGGACGCCTCGAGCGCGAGGGCGCCCGCGGGTTCGCGCAGCTCTTCGTCGACAACGACCCCGGCGACCCCGAGCGCTACCTCGTCTTCGTCGAGCAGGGCGGGCTCGGTCTGCCGGACGAGTCGTACTACCGCGAGGACGCGCACGCGGCGACGCGCGACGCCTACCTCGCCCACCTCGAGCGGATGCTCGCCCTCGCCGGCCTGGAGGCCCCCGCCGAGCGCGCGGTGCGCATCATGGCCCTCGAGACGCACCTCGCGAGCCACCACTGGGACAAGGTGCGCAACCGCGACAGCCAGGCGACCTACAACCTGCGCACCTGGGCCGAGTGGGAGGAGGCCGCTCCCGGCCTCGACCTCGCGCGCTGGCGCGACGCCTTCGGCATCACCGAGCAGCAGCTCGCCGAGGTGGTGCTGCGCCAGCCCTCGTTCCATGCCGGGCTCGCGGCCGCGATCGCCGACCGCCCCCTCGAGGAGTGGACGGACTGGCTGCGCTGGTCGGTCATCCGCTCGATGGCGTCGTACCTCTCGCGCGACTTCGTCGACGCGACCTTCGACTTCTACGGTCGCACCCTCACCGGCACCCCCGAGCAGCGCGCCCGCTGGAAGCGCGGCGTGAGCTTCGTCGAGGGCGCCATGGGCGAGGCCGTGGGCGAGGTCTACGTCGCGCGGCACTACCCGCCGGAGGCGAAGGCAGCGATGGACGAGCTCATCGCGATGCTCATCGAGGCGTACCGGCAGTCGATCAGCGAGCTCGAGTGGATGACCGCCGAGACCCGCGAGCGCGCCCTCGACAAGCTCGCGAAGTTCACGCCGAAGATCGGCTACCCGGTGAGGTGGCGCGACTACTCCTCGCTCGAGGTCGTCGCGGATGACCTGGTGGCGAACGTGCGGGCGGCGGGGGAGTTCGAGTTCCAGCGCGAGCTCGGCAAGATCGGCCGGCCGATCGACCGCGACGAGTGGTTCATGACGCCGCAGACCGTCAACGCGTACTACAACCCCGGCTTCAACGAGATCGTCTTCCCGGCGGCGATCCTGCAGTTCCCGTTCTTCGATGCGGGGCGGGATGCCGCGGCCAACTACGGCGCGATCGGCGCGGTCATCGGCCACGAGATCGGGCACGGATTCGACGACCAGGGCTCGCGCTACGACGGCGACGGGCGCCTGCGCGACTGGTGGACGGAGGCCGACCGGGCCGCGTTCGAGGAGCGAACCGGCTCGCTCATCGCCCAGTACGACGCGCTCGAGCCGAGTCAGGCGCCCGGCCACCACGTCAACGGCGCGCTGACGATCGGCGAGAACATCGGCGACCTCGGCGGGCTCGGAATCGCCTGGAAGGCCTACCTGCTGTCGCTCGACGGCGAGGAGCCCCCGGTGATCGACGGGCTCACCGGTGCGCAGCGGTTCTTCCTCTCGTGGGCGCAGGCCTGGCAGCTCGCGATCCGGCCGGAGGAGGCCCTGCGGCTGCTGTCGATCGACCCGCACTCGCCGAACGAGTTCCGCTGCAACCAGATCGTGCGTAACATCGGAGCGTTCTACGAGGCGTTCTCGGTCACTCCCGACGACGCCCTGTGGCTGGACGAGACGGAGCGCGTGTCCATTTGGTGACGACCCCGATGCTGCGCGACCGGAGCGCCCGCCTGGCGGCTCCGGTCTCAGCGCGGCGTCGGGCCCTCGAGCGCTCTCCCTCGTTCCGCCCCTCCTTCCGCGCCCTCGGCGCCCTCGCGTACGAGGGCGCGCGCGTCTCGGTCGCGGCGGTGGATCTGCAGTCGGGGCAGAGCGTCTTCGCCGTCGACGAGCGCATCGTGCTGCCGACGGCGTCGATCGGCAAGATCCTCCTGCTCATCGAGGTGAGCGCGCGCATGACCGATCGCTCGCTGTCGGAGTTCTCGATCGTCGATCGGTCGGTTCAGGACTCGGTGGCCGACTCGGGCCTCTGGCAGCACCTGCAAGCCCCGGCCCTCCCGCTGTCCGACCTCGCTGCCCTGGTCGGCTCGACGAGCGACAACGTGGCGACGAACGCCCTCCTGCGTCACATCGGGCTGGATGCCGTGCGCGCGCGCACGGAGTCGCTCGGCCTCGTGCGCACCGCCCTCCTCGACGTGGTCCGCGAGAGCCGGGGGCCGGATGACGCGCCCCAGCTCTCCGTCGGCTCGACCGCGGAGCTCGCGTGGCTCTTCTACGCCCTCGCCCACGGCCACATCATCGATCCGACGACGAGTCAGCGCGTGCTCGGCTGGCTGTCGCTCAACACCGACCTCTCGATGGTCGCGAGCGCGTTCGGTCGCGACCCGCTCGCGCACCGCGGGGTCGAGCACAGCACCTGGATGGTGAACAAGACGGGATGCGACGCGGGGGTCCGGTCGGAGTCGGGGATCCTCCGCGGGCCGCGCGGCGGCCTCGCCTACGCCGTCTCGGTGCAGTTCGAGGAGCGCGACCTGGCGAGCCGGCTGCGCGTGCTCGACGCCCTGCGGGTCTTCGGACTCGACCTCCTGGAGTTCGTGCACTGACGCGCGGCGGGGCCCTCGGAGCGTCTGAGCATTGCTCGCACCCCCGTTGAGGGGTAGACGGAACGGTCCAGTCTTGCTTTCGTCACTCTGAGGGGAATATCGTCGGGCTCGCCTGCGGAATCGGCTCACCCGACGTTCGTCGATTCGCGCGGGCTGGGAGAGTACACACCTGGCGTTTCCTTGACTACCCCGTCGAGCGAATCAGTCTCAGAGTCGTACTGTTCCGAATACCTGCAGTACCCGAACACCCGAACACCCGACGGTCGTCGTTCCCCGACGACGGCCGACCGCTCGACCGTGATCTCCCCCGATCCCGATCGTGCGCTACCCGAATACCCGAACACTGAGCGCTGCCGGCCCGCTGGCGCGCTCGGCTCCGACCCCCCAGGAGCTCTTCATGATGCGCACGCGCATTCTTGCCGCGGCGACCGCCGCTCTCCTCGCCCTCGGCATGGCCGCGGGCGGAGCGAGCCCCGCGCTGGCCGGCGGCAATCCCTCTAACACCAACGACCCCGACAACTGGGAGACCCTGACCGGCGAGGTCTGCTACAAGGTCGAGCCCGTGACGCCCCCGTACGTTCTCCCGGCGAACACCCCCGGGTACACGTACTCGAAGGTGATCGTCAAGGCAGGCAGCAGCGGCAACAGCGTCACCAACGAGAACGCGGTGTACACCACCGACTCGATGGGAGGAGCGCTCACCCCGGGCGACTCGTTCGTCCACCCGGAGAAGGACAGCATCAGCCACGTGATCGTGTGCGAGATCCCGGCTGAGCCCGGCGTCGCCACCGCCGCCATCGACCTGACCGACCCCGACTGCTACATCGGCGCGATGCTGGATGAGAGCGGCTTCACCTACACGAACAGCACCTACGTGATCGTGGACAGCGG
>NZ_LMSV01000001.1:934787-935352 GCF_001429705.1 Yonghaparkia sp. Soil809 | reverse complement strand
CTTCGGCGGCGACAACAGCACCTACGTGATCGTCGACGACGGCTCGGAGGACGGCACCTACGAAGTCGTCTTCACGGCGGAGGACGGCTTCGAGTTCGCGGGCGGGGAGACCGAGCTGACCTTCACCGGGACGCTCGCCGGACCCAACGAGGGCGACGAGTGCGTGCTGCCCATCACCGACGCGTTCCTCTCCTTCATCGACCCGACCTGCGACGCCCCCCAGCGGCTCGACCCGGACAACTTCACCTACGACCCGGAGCTCGCGGCGCTGACGATCGTCGAGGTCGAGGAGAACGGTGACTTCCTGGTGGTCTTCGAGGCCCTCGGGGAGGAGACGCAGTTCTTCCAGAGCGGCGAGCCGGTCGAGGGTCGCACCGTGGAGGAGGGCGGCAAGGTCCTCGTATTCGAGGGAACGCTCGCCGGACCGAACACGGAGCTCTGCGAGGACGAGGCCGTCGTCGTGCCTCCGGTCGTCGTGGTCGATGACTGCTTCGAGCAGTCGTACACGATCACCGATGTCGAGGGCGTGACGTACACCCGGACGGTCAACGGGCTGGAGCTCCCC
>NZ_LMSV01000001.1:932599-934675 GCF_001429705.1 Yonghaparkia sp. Soil809 | reverse complement strand
GGCCGGTACCGGTCTCGTGGTCGCTCGTCGCCGGGAGGCTGTCCGAATCCAGGGCTAGTACCCGGCCCTGCGGGGCCGGGGCGGCGATGCGACCCGAAAACGCGTCGTCGCCCCGGTCTCGCTCCTTCTCTTTCCATCACACCGACGAACCACCCGAAGAACCCGGATCACCCGAAGAACCCGAACCACCGATCACCCGACGGTCACCGTTTCCCGACGACGACCGAACGCACGTCCGAGATATCCCCGAGCTCGGTCATGCGACCTCTGATTACCCGAACACTGAGCGGTACCAGTCCGCTGGTTCGCTCGGCTCCGACCCCCAGGAGCACACCATGTTGCGCACGCGCATTCTTGCCGCGGCGACCGCCACCCTCCTCGCACTCGGCATGGCCGCGGGCGGGGCGAGCGCGGCCACTGCGGCCCCCCCTCAGGAAGACACCAAGGTCTGGGTCTGCAAGTACTCCGGCACCCCCGGTGTCAACGAGAAGTACAAGGAGGGGAAGAACCCCATCGAGGTGAGTGTCAGCACCATCGACAGCAGCAGCGGGTTCGACCCCGTGACCGGCACCGGGTACTTCGCGGACAGCCAGGGCCGCTCGTACTCTCTCGGCTACACCGCGACCTTCCCGGTCCCTCCGACCCTTCAGGACTGTCCGCGTCCGCAGCTCCCCATCCCGGGGTACACGGTCACGGATCAGACGTGCGAAAGCGGCGGATCCATCACTCTTGCCACCTCGCAGTGGATCATCTACGTCGTCACGAACTCCTCGGGGGTGGTCATCCCGAACGACCAGCTGACCAACCTGCCTCCCGGCACGTACACGGTGACACCGACCGCCGTCTCACCGGCGATCCTCGATGACGAGTTCTACGATCCGGTGGCCGTCATCGACCCCGTCGATCCGGTGCTCTGCGCCGACCTCGCGACCGCATCCATCGCCTTCACCGACGCCACGTGCCTCACGGGCCAGCAGCTGAACACCGACGGATTCGCGGCGACCGGCGCGACACTGACGTCGTCGACCGTCGTCGACGGCGTGTACACCGTGGTCTTCACCGCGGAGTCGGGCTATCTGTTCGCCGCCGGTACCGGCGTCTCGGACGACCGCACGACGCTGACCTTCACCGGCACGCTGGACGGGGTTGATCTGACCAAGTGCGCGGTCGCCACGGCCTCCATCGACTTCACCGCTCCGACCTGCACCACGAGTGAGCAGCTGAACGAAAGCGGCTACCAGATGACCGGTGCGACCCTGACGTCCTCGGGCGTCGTCGACGGCGTCTACACCGTGGTGTTCACGGCGACCCCTGGTTCGCTGTTCGCCGCCGGTGAGAACGTGTCGCTGGATCGCACGACACTGACCTATACAGGAACGCTCGACCCGCCGGACCTGACTCTCTGCCCGGTCGCGACCGCGTCGATCGCGTTCATCGACCCCACCTGCAACGACGACGAGCAGCTCGACGAGGGTGCCTTCCAGACCGTCAACGCGACGCTGACCTCGGCCGACGTCGTGGGCAACGAGTACACGGTCGTCTTCACCGCGGTCGGCGACGCGCTCTTCGCCGTCGGCGACGGCGTCTCGACCGACCGGAAGACGCTGACCTACACCGGCACGCTCGACCCCAACGACGAGCGCCTGTGCCTCGTGGTCACAGCCACCTTCACCCTCCCGCCCGCCACGTGCGAGGTCGGCGAGGACTGGGCGAACCCGATCATCGTCGCCGACGCCGGCGTCGTTCCTGGCGCGCCCATGTACGACGAGGCGACCGGAACGGTCTCGATCACGTTCCTCGCGACCGGCGCGAACATCTTCGTCATCGACGTGGATGGCGAGCCGACCTTCTCGAAGACGCTGACGGTGACGCTGGACGTCGCCGACCGCGACCCGAGCCTCTGCGAGGAGGCGACGGTCGAGGTGCCGATCAACCCCGCCACCTGCGAGCTCGGCGAGAGCCTCGACGAGGGCGGCATCGACGTGATCGGCGCGACCTTCGAGGTCATCGATGATGGCTCCGTCTCGGGCACGTACGAGGTCGAGTTCACGGCGGACNTACCGGTTCCCCGGTGAC
>NZ_LMSV01000001.1:930160-932582 GCF_001429705.1 Yonghaparkia sp. Soil809 | reverse complement strand
CAGCTGACGCTGACGGTCTCGGGCGAGCTGGCCGATCGTGACCCGCTGCTCTGCGAGGAGGCGACCGGCACGGTTCCGCTGATCGACCCGACGTGCGAGCTCGGTGCGAGCGTGGACCTGGAGAACATCTCCGGCGTCAACGCGACCTTCGAGGTCATCGACGACGGCTCCGTCTCGGGTACGTACGAGGTCGAGTTCACGGCGCTGGAGGGCTTCCGGTTCGCCGGCGACCAGACGACGCTGACGATCTCGGGCGAGCTCGCTGACCGCGACCCGCTGCTGTGCCTTGAGGCGACGGGCTCGGTCCCGATCATCGACCCGACCTGCGAGCAGGGGGCGAGCGTCGACCTGGAGAACATCGCCGGTACGAACGCCACCTTCGAGGTCATCGACGATGGCTCGACGGACGGCACGTACGAGGTGCTGTTCACGGCGAACGACGGCTACCGGTTCACCGGTGACCAGAAGACGCTGACCGTGACCGGAACGCTCGACCCCAAGGACCAGCGCCTGTGCATCGTCGTCGAGGCCTCCTTCACCCTCCCGCCCGCCACGTGCGAGGTCGGCGAGGACTGGGAGAACCCGATCATCGTCGCCGATGCCGGCGTTCTGTGGGGCGAGCCGATGTTCGACCCGGAGACCCAGACCGTCTCGATCGAGTTCCTCGCGACCGGCGCGACCGTGTTCGTGATCGAGGTCGACGGGGAGATGACGTTCTCCAAGACGCTCACCGTGACGCTCGATGTCGCCGACCGCGACCCCGAGCTGTGCCTCGAGCCGACCTACGTGGTTCCCGTCATCGACCCGACCTGCGAGCTCGGCGCGAGCCTGGATGTCGCGGGTATCGACGCGGAGAACGCCACGTTNCAGCTGACGCTGACGGTCTCGGGCGAGCTGGCCGATCGTGACCCGCTGCTCTGCGAGGAGGCGTCGGCGAGCGTTCCGCTCATCGACCCGACCTGCGAGCTGGGGGCGAGCGTGGACCTGGAGAACNCGGATCTGAGTCGGGCAGCTACGAGGTCGAGTTCACGGCGCTGGAGGGCTTCCGGTTCGCCGGTGACAAGACGACGCTGACGGTCTCGGGCGAGCTCGCTGACCGCGACCCCGAGCTGTGCCTCGAGCCGACCTACGTGGCTCCTCTGATCGACGCCACCTGCGAGCTGGGCGAGAGCCTGGACGTCGAGGGCATCGATGCGGAGAACGCCACCTGGGTCGTTGTCGATGACGGTTCTGAGTCGGGCACGTACGAGGTGCTGTTCACGGCGGATGAGGGTTACCGGTTCGCCGATGACCAGACGACGCTGACGGTCTCGGGCGAGCTGGCCGATCGTGACCCGCTGCTCTGTGAGGAGGCGTCGGGGAGCGTTCCGCTGATCGACCCGACGTGCGAGCTCGGTGCGAGCGTGGACCTGGAGAAGNCGGATCTGAGTCGGGCAGCTACGAGGTCGAGTTCACGGCGCTGGAGGGCTTCCGGTTCGCCGGCGACCAGACGACGCTCACGATCTCGGGCGATCTCGCCGACCGTGACCCCGAGCTCTGCCTCGAGGCGACCTACGTCGCACCGGTCATCGACGCCACCTGCGAGCTGGGCGAGAGCCTGGACGTGGAGGGCATCGACGCCGAGAACGCGACGTTCGAGGTCATCGATGATGGCTCGGAGTCGGGCACGTACGAGATCGAGTTCACCGCGAACGAGGGCTACCGGTTCGCCGGTGACCAGCAGACCCTGACCGTGACCGGCGACCTCGCCGGCCCGAACACGGAGCTGTGCCTCGAGGCGGTCGCGGAGATCGCCGTGACCGACGCGGACTGCTTCTTCGACTCGACGCTCGACGAGGACGGCTTCACGGCCGAGAACGCCACGTATGAGATCACGGCCTACAACGCCGAGACCCGCGAGTACGAGGTCGTCTTCACGGCCGCGTACGGCTACCGTTTCGACACGTCGCTCGACGGCGTCAGCGAGGACGGCACGACGAGGACGTTCTCCGGAACGCTCGACGCCGCCGACCCCAATGGCGACGGCTGCGTGCTGCCGATCACGGACGCCTCCATCGCGTTCATCGACGCCACGTGCCTCGACCCGCAGTCGCTCGACGAGGAGAACTTCGTGTTCGACTCCGAGCTGGCCGCGCTCGACAGCGTGATGTACGACGGTCTCGACTACACGGTCGTGTTCGTGACGATCGGGGAGGACACCAAGTTCTTCCAGAGCGGCGAGCCGGTCGAGGGCCGCGCGGTATCCGAGGACGGGACGGTGCTGACCTTCACGGGAACGCTCGACGGCCCGAACGAGGCGCTGTGCCCCGAGGTCATCGTGCCGCCGATCGTCGTGGTGGATGACTGCTTCGAGCAGTCGTACACGATCACCGATGTCGAGGGCGTGACGTACACGCGAACGGTCAACGGGCTGGAGCTCCCG
>NZ_LMSV01000001.1:638167-930039 GCF_001429705.1 Yonghaparkia sp. Soil809 | reverse complement strand
GGCCGGTACCGGTCTCGTGGTCGCTCGTCGCCGGGAGGCTGTCCGAATCCAGGGCTAGTACCCCGCTCGGATACGCATCACAGGACCGGGTGCCGCTCAGGCGGCACCCGGTTCTGCGTGTCAGCATCACCGCGTGATCAGCACCTCCCTCGCCCGCCTGCTGCGCGACGCGGGCCTGCGCTGGAAGCCCGCCTCCGGCGACCGCTTCCAGATCGACCGCTCCGAGTTCGACGCGGAGGTCTTCACCGTCAGCGACCTCACTATCGAGCCCCACGAGTACGCCACCGGCACCGTCCTCGGCTTCAACGGCACGACCGAGTGGGCGCTCGACTCCGTGGCGCTCGACGACGCGCTGTGGCTGCCCCGCGAGGACCAGCTGCGCGACCTGCTCCGCGGAGCGTTCGTGCGCCTCGAGCGCGAGGGCGACGAGTATCGCGTGGTGCTCCGAGACGGGGATGGCGCAGAGTCGGCGTTCGCGAGCGTGTCGGCGCCCGAGGCCTACGGGCTCGCGCTGCTCTCGATGCTCGAGCGCGTCACCGCCTGAACCTCGGCCGATCGGGCCGGGCTACGCCGTCGCGGCCGACCCGAGGTCGTGGTGCTGCGCCGGCGAGGCGATCGGCGCGGCGACCGCGGGCGCGACGGGCGACGCGAGCGAGCCCGCGGCCGTCGCCGGTCGCGCGACCGGGATCCCGAAGAGGGTCTCGATCGCGGCGGCCACATCCACTCCGCGACCCGCGACCGCGTGCCGGCGCGCGAGCGTCGAGGGTGTGTGCAGGAAGACGCTCGTGAGGTGGCGCAGGGCCTCCTCGACGCGGCCGTCGGCATCGCCGCGGCGGCGGGCCCGCTCGATCTCCTCGTCGACGAGCCCGAGGACGTGCTGACGAAGCGCGACGATCGACGGCTCCACGGCGGCGGCGGTGACGAAGGCGTGGGCCGACTCGGCGACGACGCTGCGCGCCTCCTCCTCCGCCGACCAGTGCACGAGGGGCGCGTGGAGACGGATCGTCTCGAGGTCGAGGAGCGTGACGCCGTCGATCTCGCCGACCGCGGCGTCGACGTTGCGGGGCAGCCCGAGGTCGACGACGTACGCGGGCGCCTCGGCGGGGACGTCCGCCGCGGAGAGGCTCAGCCGCGTCGTGCACGTGATGACGACATCCGCCCCGCTCATCGCGGTCGTCAGGTCGTTCGTCCAGTCGAGGCCGTGGCGCGTGCCGAAGACCTGAGCGCGCCCGCTCGGCGAGTAGACGGTGATGCGCTCGGCGCCGCGGTCGCGCAGTGCCGCGACGGTGGTCGCCGCGTAGCGGCCCGTGCCGACGAGCACGACGCGCGCCGAGCTCCAGTCGGCGAGGCGGCTGCCGACGAGGTCGAGCGCGAGGCGGGCGAGGCTGCGACCCGTGCGGCTCGCATCGCCCTGCGCCCGCGCGGCGCGGGCGGTGCGGATCGCCTCCTGGAAGACGCGATCGAGGCGACCAGTGGATGCTCCGCTCGCGCGAGCCGCCTGAGCGGCCCGGCGCACCTGCCCGGCGATCTCCTCCTCGCCCACGGCGACCGACTCGAGCCCGGCCGAGACGGCGAAGAGGTGGTGCACGGCGGCGGGGGAGTCGAGGACCTCGGCGGTCGCGGAGACCTCGTGGGGGGCATCCTCGCCCAGGGAGCGGAGGGCGCGCGAGACGGAGTCGCGGGCGATCGCGTGGGCGTCCTCCGGCGTCGCGTCGGCGGGGGCGTCGACGTCGAGGTAGACCTCGAGGCGGTTGCAGGTCGCGACGGTGATCGCCCCGCGGACGGCGGGGTCGGAACCGCGGACGGCCCCTGTGAGCGCCTCGGCGTCGACCGCGAGCCGCTCGAGGACCTCGAACGGCGTGTTGCGATGGTTGGCGGTGACGCACAGGAGCACGACCCGATTCTACGGCGCGTCGGCTGGGTGAACCGCCGGGGCGGGGGCGCCGCCCGTCGGCGCCGACCGCGCCTCCGCCCGGAGGACTCTCGGATTCCAGCGCCTATCCTTGACGGGTGCCGTTGAGCCCCTCCCATCCTCTTGTCGACGGTCGCACGGCGAACGCTCCGCTCATCCGCGCGTACCGCGGCGACCGCCCCGAGCGCACCCCCGTCTGGTTCATGCGCCAGGCCGGCCGCTCCCTGCCGGAGTACCGCGAGCTGCGGGCCGGCGGCGACATGCTGCAGGCCTGCCTGACGCCCGCGATGGCGAGCGAGATCACCCTGCAGCCGGTGCGGCGCCACGGCGTCGACGCGGGCATCTTCTTCAGCGACATCGTCGTTCCCGTGCTGCTCGCGGGCGTCGACGTGCGCATCGTCGGCGGTCGCGGCCCCGTGATCGACGAGCCCGTCCGCACCGCGAGCGACGTGCTCAAGCTCCGCCCGATCGACCCCGCCTCGCTCGACCCCGTGCGCGAGGCGGTCGCGCTGACGGTCGAGCAGCTCGGCTCGACGCCGCTCATCGGCTTCGCCGGCGCCCCCTTCACGCTCGCGGCCTACCTCGTCGAGGGCGGGCCGTCGAAGGACCAGATGCGGGCGCGGGCCCTCATGCACAGCGACCCGCACACGTGGGCGGCGCTCCTCAACTGGTGCGCCGACGTCACGGGCGAGTTCCTGCGCGCCCAGGTCGAGGCGGGCGCGAGCGCCGCGCAGCTCTTCGACTCGTGGATCGGCTCGGTGTCGCAGAACGACTACCTGCGTCGCGTCGCCCCGCACTCCAAGCGCGCGCTCGACCACCTGCGCGGCCTCGACGTGCCGCAGGTGCACTTCGGCCTCGGCACCGACCGGATCCTCCGCGAGATCCGCGGCCTCGGCGTCGACGCGATCGGCATCGACTGGCGCCTGCCGCTCGACGAGGCCTCCGAGATCCTCGGCGGCGACGTCCCGCTGCAGGGCAACATCGACCCGGCCCTCCTCGGCGCACCCTGGCCGACGCTGCGCGCGCACGTCGACTCCGTCCTCGACCGCGGCCGCTCGGCCCCCGCGCACGTCGTCAACCTCGGCCACGGCGTCCCGCCCGAGACCGACCCCGACGTGCTCACGCGCCTCGTGCGCTACATCCACGGAGAGCAGTCCGACTGATGCGCGAGACCCTCGTCGTCGGCGCCGGCATCGCGGGCCTCGTGGTGGCGCGCGAGCTCGTGCTGCAGGGACACCGCGTGCGCGTGCTCGAGGCGGACGACCGCGCGGGCGGCCAGCTCCTGCGGAAGACGATCGCGGGCATCCCGCTCGACGCGGGGGCCGAGGCGTTCGCGACGCGCGGCGGCACCGTGCGCACCTACCTCGAGCGCCTCGGCATCGCCGATCGAGTCGTCGCTCCGCTCGACGCCCCCGCGTGGCTGCACGCCCGCACGGGCACGACGGTGCCGCTGCCCGCGGTGAGCCTCCTGGGCATCCCGTCGGCGCCGCTCGCCGAGGACGTCGTCGCGGTCGTCGGCCGCCGGGCGGCCTGGCGCGGCATGACGGATGCCCTGCTCCCCGGCCCCGTCGGCGCGAAGTCGGCCACGCTCGGCGAGCTCGTGCGGCGGCGCATGGGCGACGGAATTCTCGAGCAGCTCGTCGCGCCCGTCGTCGAGGGGATCCACTCCAAGCACCCCGACGAGCTCCCCGTGAGCGTCGCCCCCGGGCTCGTGCACCACCTGCTGCGCGAGAACTCGCTCGCCCGCGCCGTCGCGCGACTGCGCACCGACGCCCCCGCCGGCTCGCTCGTCGCCGGCCTCGCGGGCGGCATGGGGATGCTCGTGGACGCGCTGCTCGCCGAGCTCGACCGCTACGGCGTGACCGTCGAGTACGGCGTGCGCGTCGCCGAGGTGCACGCCGATCGCGTCGTGCTCGCGATCGATCCGGACGCCGACGACGCGGACGAGCCCGAGGGCGAGGTGCGCGAGGGCCTCGTCGTCGTCGCCGCGCCCGGCCTCGTCGACCCCGCCGACGGCCGTGCCGCGACTCGCACCGCGACTCATCTCATGACCCTCGTGATCGAGGCCGGCACCGACGCGGCGCGCGCGCTCGCCGAGAACCCGCGCGGCACCGGCGTGCTCGTCGCGCGCGGCACCGACGTCACCGCTCGCGCCCTCACGCACGTGAGCGCGAAGTGGGCCTGGGTGCGCGAGGCCGCCGCGGGGCGCGAAGTGCTGCGGCTCAGCTACGAGAGCCTGCCGAGCGCCGACACCGCCCGGCGCGACGCCGAGCTGCTGCTCGGCGTGAGGATCCCCGAGATCGCGGTCGTCGCGGCCGAGGCGACCACGTGGCTGCGCGCCGGCCGCTTCGAGGCCGCGCCGGGCATCCCCATCACCGGTGAGCAGGTGTCGGGCACGGGGCTCGCGAGCGTCATCGACCACGCCCACCGTCTCGCCGAGATCATCGGCCCGCCCGCCCCCGAGGCGGCGGCCGGCAGCAGCACCGACCCCGCAGCATCCACTGAAAGGACCGCATCGTGAGCGATCAGCTCGCCTACACCGTCTACGTCGTGCTGCGGCGCGACCCGCACCGCCCCGCGAGCGGCGGCGGCGTGCAGGAGGCCGTCGCCGCGGTCGCCGCTGACGGCGTGACCGTGCGCGGCGTGTACGACGTGAGCGGGCTGCACTCCGACGCCGACATCATGCTGTGGCTGCACGGCCCCGACCCCGACAAGATCCAGGCCGCCGTGCGCACGCTGCGCCGCGCCGAGCTGCTCAGCAGCCTGCTGCCGACGTGGAACGCCATGGGCGTCCACGTGCAGGCCGAGTTCAGCCGCAGCCACGCCCCCGCGTTCATGCTCGGCAAGGAGCCCAAGGGCTGGCTCTGCGTGTACCCCTTCGTGCGCTCGTACGAGTGGTACCTGCTGCCGGAGGAGGAGCGCCGCGACATGCTCGCCGAGCACGGTCGCAAGGGCAGCGCCTTCACGGGCGTGCTCGCCAACACCGTCGCGAGCTTCGCGCTCGGCGACTACGAGTGGCTGCTCGGCCTCGAGAGCGACGAGCTGCTCGACCTCGTCGACATGATGCGCGACCTGCGCTACACCGAGGCGCGCCGCCACGTGCGCGAAGAGGTGCCCTTCTACACCGGCCGTCGACTCGACGACGACGCGCTCGACGCTCAGATCCTGGAGGTCATCAAGTGACGATCACTAACGGACTCGGCCCCGACGGTCTCGCCGTCGTCGTCGACCTGACCGACGGCCGCTACGAGGGCGAGCAGTTCGCCCGCGCGGCGACCGACACCGCGCAGAAGTACGCCGTGCCCGGCCACGTCGAGGAGGGCGTCGCCTACGACGCCGTCATCCTCGCCGGCTTCGGCGGCCCCGAGGGCCAGGACGACGTCATCCCGTTCCTGCGCAACGTCACGAGCGGCCGCGGCATCCCCGACGAGCGCCTCGAGGAGGTCGCGCACCATTACCGCCACTTCGGCGGCGTGAGCCCGATCAACGAGCAGAACCGTCAGCTGCAGGCGGCGCTGCAGGCCGAGGCCGACCGCCGCGGCCTGGGCATCCCCATCTACTGGGGCAATCGCAACTGGGACCCGTACCTCCCCGAGGCGCTGCAGGAGGCCTTCGACGACGGCCACCGCACGATCCTCGGCCTCGCGACGAGCGCCTACTCGAGCTTCTCGAGCTGCCGCCAGTACCGCGAGGACTTCGCGAAGGCCCTCGACGCGACGGGCCTCTGGGGCCAGGTGCGCATCGACAAGGTCGGCCAGTTCTTCGACGCGCCGGGCTTCGTCGCCCCGTTCGTGACCGGTGTCGTGGATGCCCTGCGCACGCTCCTCGCGGAGGGCGCCGACCTCGCGACGACCCGCGTCCTGTTCGCGACCCACAGCATCCCGACCTCCGACGCCGAGCGCAGCGGCCCGCGCGACGTGGACTGGGGCGAGGGCGGAGCCTACGCCGCGCAGCACCTCGCGGTGAGCGAGGTCATCATGCGCAAGGCGCTCGCCGAGCTGCGCGCGGAGGGCGCCGACATCCTCGACGTCGACTGGCAGCTCGTCTACCAGAGCCGATCGGGCCCCCCGACGCAGCCGTGGCTCGAGCCCGACATCAACGACGCGATTCTCCACCACGCCGCCGCCGGCGCGACCGCGATCGTCATGGTGCCCGTCGGGTTCGTGAGCGACCACATGGAGGTCATGTGGGATCTCGACACCGAGGCGATGGAGACGTGCGAGGAGCACGGGCTGCGCGCCCTCCGCGTGCCGACCCCCGGCGTCGATCCCGTCTACGTGAGCGGACTCATCGACCTCGTCGAGGAGCGCCTGCGCGGCGCCGCGAAGAACGAGCGCGTGCGCGAGACGACCCTCGGCCCCTGGTACGACGTGTGCCGCCCCGGCTGCTGCGAGAACGTGCGCGCGGGCTTCAAGCCCGCCATCTCGGGCCTGCAGCCGTGATCCGGCTCGGCACGCGCGGCAGCGCACTCGCGCTCGCGCAGTCGCAGCGCGTCGCCGACTCGATCGCGGCCCGCACGGGGGAGGAGGTCGAGCTCGTGCGCATCACGACGCACGGCGACGTCTCGACGGCGCCGCTCGCATCGATGGGCGGGGTGGGCGTGTTCGTCGCCGCCGTGCGCGAGTCGCTCCTCGCCGAGGAGTGCGACGTCGTCGTGCACTCGCTCAAGGACCTCCCGACGACACCGCACCCGGGGCTCATGGTCGCGGCGATGCCGAAGCGGGCCGACGCGCGCGACGCGGCGATCGTGCGGGACGGCATCGCACTCGCCGACCTGCCCGCGGGCTCGAAGGTCGGCACGGGCTCGCCCCGCCGCCAGGCCCAGCTGCGCCGCCGGTTCCCCGACCTCGAGGTCGTCGAGCTGCGCGGCAACGTCGACACTCGACTCGCGCGCGTCCTGGGCCGCGAGGCCGGAGCCGCCGCCGACGGCTCGCCGATCGAGGCCATGACGGCCGACCTCGACGCGGTCATCCTCGCCGCCGCGGGGCTCGAGCGCCTCGGGCGCCTCGACGTCGTCACCGAATATCTGGGCATCGACGGATGGCCGACCGCGCCCGGTCAGGGAGCCCTCGCTGTCGAGACCCGTCGCGATCTCAGCGGCCCGCTCAAGAAGGCCCTCCTCGCACTCGATCACCGCTCGACGCGGCTCGCGGTCGAGGCGGAGCGCGCGGTGCTCCGCCGCCTCGAGGCCGGCTGCTCAGCGCCGCTCGGCGCCCACGCGTTCATCGACGGCGACATGATGTTCCTCGCCTCGCGCGTCTACTCGCCCGAGGGCGACCAGGTCTCGAGCGCGCACGCGCTCTACATCGACGACGCCGACGACCCCGCCGAGGATCTCGCCGCGCGCGTCGCCGACGAGCTGCTCGCGAACGGGGCAGCGGAACTCGCCCCTCTCGGAGGCGACAAGTGAGCGATCTCGGCCCGAGCATCCGCCCCCGCCGTCTGCGGCAGAGCGCGGCGATGCGGCGGCTCGTGAGCGAGACCGATCTGCGGCCCCGTCACCTCGTGCTGCCGCTCTTCGTGCGCGAGGGCGCGACGGACGCGCAGCCCATCGCCTCGATGCCCGGCGTCGAGCAGCACTCGCTCGACAGCCTGCGCGCGATCGCCGTGCGCGCGGCCGAGGCCGGGCTCGGCGGCGTCATGCTCTTCGGCGTGCCCGCCGTGCGCGACGCGATCGGGTCGGGCGCGACCGACCCCGAGGGCATCCTCAACGTCGCCGCCCGAGCGCTCGCCGCCGAGGTCGGCGACGCCCTCGTGGTGCAGACCGACCTCTGCCTCGACGAGTTCACCGACCACGGTCACTGCGGGGTCCTGGATGCCCGTGGCCGCGTCGACAACGACGCCACGCTCGAGCGCTACGCCGACATGGCCGTCGCGCAGGCGCAGGCGGGCGCTCAGGTGCTGGGCTTGAGCGGCATGATGGACGGCCAGACCGCCGTCGCCCGCGCCGCGCTCGATGAGGCGGGCTTCTCCGATGTCGCCCTGCTCGCCTACTCGGCGAAGTACGCCTCGGCGTTCTACGGGCCGTTCCGCGACGCGGTCGAGTCGCAGCTGCAGGGCGACCGCCGCACGTACCAGCTCGACCCCGCCAACGGGCGCGAGGGGCTTCGCGAGGCGCTGCTCGACCTCGACGAGGGCGCCGACATCGTCATGGTGAAGCCCGCGCTGGCCTACCTCGACGTGCTGCGGCAGGTCGCCGACGTCACGACCGTGCCCGTCTGGGCGTACATGGTCTCGGGCGAGTACGCGATGATCGCCGCCGCCGCGCAGAACGGCTGGATCGACGGCGACCGCGCGCAGCTCGAGGCGCTCACCTCGATCCGCCGGGCGGGCGCCGACGCCGCGCTCAGCTACGCGGCGCTCGACCTCGCCGAGAAGGGACTCATCTCATGACCCGCTTCATCTCGGGCCGCACGCCGACCACCAACGCCGAGGCCTTCGAGCGCGCGCTCGTCGTCACGCCCGGCGGCGTCAACTCGCCCGTGCGCGCGTTCCGCTCCGTCGGCGGCACGCCCGTCTTCCTCGCGAGCGGCCACGGCCCGTACGTGACCGACGTGGAGGGCACCGAGTACGTCGACCTCGTGGGGCAGTGGGGTCCGGCGCTGCTGGGCCACGCGCATCCCGACGTCATCGCCGCCGCCCACGCGGCCGTCGGCCGCGGTCTCGGATTCGGCGCCGCGTCGACGGGCGAGGTGGAGCTCGCCGAGCTCGTGCTCGACCGGCTGGCGCTGACCGGCCCCGACGGCACCGAGCGCCGCGGCATCGAGAAGCTGCGGCTCGTCTCGACCGGCACCGAGGCGACCATGACGGCGATCCGGCTCGCGCGCGGCGCGACCGGGCGGCCGCTGCTCGTGAAGTTCGCGGGGCACTACCACGGCCACTCGGACTCGCTGCTGTCGGAGGCGGGCTCGGGCATCGCGACGCTCGGCATCCCCGGCTCCGCGGGCATCACCCCCGAGACGGCCGCCCAGACGATCGTCATCCCCTACAACGACGAGGATGCCCTGGCCGAGGTGTTCGCCGCACACGGCGATCGCATCGCCGCGGTCATCACCGAAGCCGCCGCCGCCAACATGGGGGTCGTGCCGCCGAAGCCCGGCTTCAACAGGCTGCTCGCCGACACCGCTCACGCGCACGGCGCGCTGCTCATCGCCGACGAGGTCATGACGGGCTTCCGCTCGACGGCCGCCGGCTGGTGGGGGCTCGAGGAGGCCGAGGGCACGCCCTACGACGCCGACCTCACGACGTTCGGCAAGATCATCGGCGGAGGCCTGCCGCTCGCGGGCCTCGGCGGTCGCGCCGAGATCCTCGACCTGCTCGCGCCGCTCGGGCCCGTGTACCAGGCGGGCACGCTGAGCGGGAACCCGGTCGCTGTCGCGACGGGCGCCGCGATGCTGCGCGGCGCGGGCTCCGAGGTGTACGAGCACCTGCCGCGCGTCGCCCGCACGATCGCCGACGGGCTGTCGAGCGCCCTGTCGGCGGAGGGCGTCGCCCACACCGTCGCCTGGGCGGGCTCGCAGTTCTCGATCTTCTTCCGCGACACCGCCCCCCAGAACTACGCCGAGGCGCAGGCGCAGGACACCTGGCGGTTCGGACCGTTCTTCCACGCGATGCTCGAGCACGGCGTCTCGCTGCCGCCGAGCGTCTACGAGGCATGGTTCGTCTCGGCGGCGCACGACGACGCGGCGGTCGAGCGCGTGCTCGCGGCGGCGACGCCGGCGGCGCGCGCGGCCGCGGCCGCGACGCCCGCGCTGTAGCGCGGCCCGGCCTGCGCTGTCGCGCGCGACCGTGCGACCATCGGCGCTCGCGTCGCCGATGCGCAACTCAGGAACGGGCGAGGCGGGGGCCGTCAGGCAGCCGGCGATCACGGCGTCGTCGGGCCGATGTTCCTGAGTTGCGCATCGCGCCCGACTGCCCGCGGGCCGCGGCGCGCGCGGCGGCGCCGCCGGCGCGCGCGGCCGCCGCGGCCCGGCCCGCGCTCCAGCGCGCTCGGGCGACCGCGCGACCAGCGTCGGGGGCAGCGTCGGGGGCTGCGGCGCGAGACGGCGTCTGGGAATGGGCTCCATGTCTCCTTCACGCCCCGACCGCGCCCGACTACTCTGGGGAGGTCCCGCGGGCCCCGAATCCGGCCCGCAGGCCCAGTGGAGAAAGAGGAGTACGACTATGCGCGGAAAGATCCTGTTCCTGACCGGCCTCGGTGTCGGCTACGTGTTCGGAACCAAGGCGGGGCGCGAGAAGTACGAGCAGATCTCCCGCACCGCCGCGAAGTTCTGGAACGACCCTCGCGTGCAGGAGCGCGTCGACCAGGTCGAGGACTTCGTCAAGGAGAAGGCCCCCGAGGTCGCCGAGTTCGTCAGCGGCAACGCCAAGAAGGCCGCCTCGACCGTCACCGGCCGCAAGAGCTCCACCGCGAGCAGGAGCGGCGCGACCACGGCGAAGAGCGGCTCGGCCGCCTCGAAGAGCGGCTCGTCGTCGACCGGCTCGACCAGCTCGAGCTCGGGCTCGTCGAGCTCGTCCTGACCCCGGCGGAGGTGCGCCCATGACGACCCCCCGCACGACTCCGTCCCCCGCCGCCGAGCGCCGCGGGCTGTTCGCGCTGATCGCTGACGTCCCCCGGCTCATCGGCGACCTCGTGCGCGCGGAGATCGCGTCGCTCAAGGCCGAGATCGCGGGCAAGCTCAAGGCCGCCGGCATCGGCGCGGGCCTGCTGGTCGGTGCGGGCGTCGTCGCGTTCTTCGCGGCGCTCGTGCTCATCGCCGCCGGAGTGCTCGCGCTCTCGCTCGTGCTGCCCCCGTGGGCCGCGGCCCTCATCATCGGCGTCGTGCTGCTCATCATCGCCGCCATCGTCGCCGCAGCCGGCATCCGCAGTCTCAAACGGGGCATGCCCCCGACCCCCACCGACACCATCGAGAGTGTCAAGGATGACGTCCGCGCGGTGCGCGGACAGAGGAAGTAGAGGAGCATCATGACTGATTCCACGAACCCCACCACCGCCACCCCGTACACCACGCCGGCGAGCGCGGCTCCGGTCGGCTCCGACCCGAGTGCGCTCGAGAATGCGAAGGCAGCCGTGACCGACTCCGTGGAGGCGACCCGCCTCAAGCTCGAGCAGACCCTCGACGCGATCGAGGACAAGTTCGACGTCAAGAAGCGCACGGACGAGGTCGCCGAGCGCGTGCAGCGCTCGTACGAGGAGAACCCCGTGCCGTGGATCATCGGCGCGACCGCGGTCGCCGTCGGCGTCATCGGCCTCGTCGCGTGGGCGATCTTCTCGGACGACTGAGCGTCGCGATGGTCGATTAGGTCGCATCGCGGGTTGGGGTGACAATGAAAGAGATGTCCTCCTCAGCCCGAGATGCGACCATCATCGACCGCACCCCCACCGGTGCGCTGCCGGTGATCAAACCCCTGCTCGGTTGGCGCGTGCTCGTGCCCCGCGGGGGCAAATGGGGCGACGGCATCTCCGCCGGGCTTCGCGCCCTCGGTGCCGCGCCGGTCATCGCGCCGCTCATCAACTTCGCCGGCACCGAGGACCCCGACGAGCTGGCCGCCGAGCTGGACCGCCTCCGCGAGGGCGGCTACGCGTGGCTCGTCGTGACGAGCGCCACGACGGTCGACGTGCTCATGAGCCAGGGAGTCCGTCTGCCCGAGACCACGCGCGTCGCCGCGGTCGGGGAGACGACGGCCAACGCGCTGCAGCTCGCCGGGTACCCCGTGCACTTCGTGCCGAGCGACCACTCGGCGCGCGGTCTCGTCAAGGAGTGGCCGGGCGAGGCGACCGACGGCGAGGTGCTTGTGCCGCAGTCCGAGATCGCCGAGCCGACTCTCGTCAGCGGACTGCGCGAGCGCGGGGTCGTGGCGCGGTTCGTGAGCGCGTACCGCACCGTCGGGGTCTCGGCCCCGGCATCCGTCGTGGAGGACGTCGCCGAGGGGCGCATCCGCGCGCTCCTCGTGAGCTCGGGCAGCGTCGCGCGTCAGATCGCCGACCAGTTCGCCCCGCTGCCGGAGTCGACGGTCGTCGTCTGCATCGGGCCGCGCACCGCGTTCGATGCGCGCGCGGCGGGCCTGCGCGTCGACCGCATCGCCGAGGAGCGCTCCGCGCAGGCGCTCATCCGGGCGCTCGCCGAGTTCGCGATGGACCCGGACGACCGCCGACCGCCCGTCATCCCGTAGCGTCCGCGACGCGGAGCCCGCTCAGGCAGGCAGCAGCGTGAGGATGCCCGCGAGACCCACCGCGGCGGGCGCGCCCTGGATGACGGCCCCGGCCCACAATCGCGGCGCCGAGATCGCGAGCGCGAGAGCCGCGACGACCATGACGGCGAGCGCGCTCGCCGCGATGCCGACGCCGAGCGCGAGGTCGCCGTTCCAGGCGGTGCCGACGCCGACGACCGCCGCCGCCGCGAGCGCGAGGTTGTAGACGCCCTGATTCGCGGCGAAGAGCCGCAACGGGCGGGAGTCGTCCTCGACCCGCACGCCGAACATCCGCCGGACCCTCGGGCGAGAGAACGCGAGCGACTCGAGCACGAAGAATCCGATGTGCAGGGCGGCGGCGAGCACGGCCGCGATGAGGCCGATGGCGCTGAACGGGGTCATGCCCGCGAGGCTAGCCGACGAGGCGCTCGGCCCCTCGTCGCGCGAGACCTCGCGACGAGGGGCCGAGCGCGCGGCGCGCGCCCGGCCCCCGACGCTCGATGCGGCCTACCGCTGGCCGGCCCTGACGGTCGGCACCGACGCGGTCATCGCGACCGCGTCGTCGAACTCCTCGATGACTTCCGCGTTCGAGCGGAAGGTGGCGAGGCTGACGGCGACGGTGACCACGAGGCTCGCGATGAAGCCCGGGATGATCTCGTAGAGCTCGAAGCCCAGGGCGTCCCAGATGAACACCGTGGCGGCGCCGACGATCATGCCGCTCAGCGCACCCCAGTTGGTGAGCTTGCGCCAGAAGAGCGAGAGCAGCACGAGCGGGCCGAACGCGGCGCCGAAGCCGGCCCACGCGAAGCCGACCAGCTCGAGAATCGTCCCCTCCGGGTCGAGCGCGATCACGAGTCCGATGGCCGCGACGAGGAGCACGCACACGCGGCCCATCATGACCAGGAACCGAGACGAGGGCTCGGTCTTCGCGACGACCTTGTAGAGGTCTTCGACGAGCACCGACGAGCACACGATGAGCTGGCTCGACACCGTGCTCATGATCGCGGCGAGCACGGCGGCGAGCACGAGGCCCGCGACGAGGGGGTGCAGCAGGGTCTGGGCCAGGATCAGCACCACCGTCTCGGGATCGTCGATTACGGTTCCGCGGCTCGAGAAGAAGGCGAGGCCCGCGAGACCGCCGGCCACGGCGCCGACCAGGGAGAGGATCATCCAGCTCATGCCGATGCGGCGAGCGGGCGTGACGGCTGCCACGTCCTTCAGCGCCATGAAGCGCACGATGATGTGCGGCTGGCCGAAGTAGCCCAGACCCCAGGACAGCGACGAGACGAGAGCGATCACGGTGGCGCCGGTGAGCGCTGAGCCACCGAGAAGCGACAGGTGATCGGGGGCGACGCGAGTCAGCTCGTCGACGGTCGGCCCGAGCCCGCCCATCGTCACCACCGCCATGACGGGCAGCAGGATCAGCGCGATCAGCATGATCAGGCCCTGCGCGACGTCGGTCAGCGACGCGCCGAGGAACCCGCCGAACAGCGTGTAGGCGAGGGTGACGCCGGCGACGATCATCATGCCGGTGAGGTAGGTCGATCCGAACGACTGCTCGAAGAAGACGCCGCCGGCGACCATCATCGACGCCACGTAGAACGTGAAGAAGACGAGGATCACGAGACCTGACGCGATCCGGAGCACGCGGCTCGTATCGCGCAGGCGGTTCTCGAAGAAGCTCGGCACCGTGATCGAGTTGCGCGAGCGCTCGGTGTAGGCGCGCAGACGCGGGGCGACGAACTTCCAGTTCAGGTACGCGCCGATCGTGAGGCCCACGGCGATCCAGCCCTCGATGAGACCGACGGCGAAGATCGCGCCGGGGAGGCCGAGCATGATCCACCCCGACATGTCGGAAGCG
The DNA here is from genome assembly GCF_001429705.1 of Yonghaparkia sp. Soil809. NCBI lineage: Bacteria > Bacillati > Actinomycetota > Actinomycetes > Micrococcales > Microbacteriaceae > Microcella > Yonghaparkia sp. Soil809. The sequence goes on along the minus strand of NZ_LMSV01000001.1, from coordinate 916,075 downwards.
CCCGCGCTGAGCGCCGCGGCCCAGGGCGGAAGCTTCCGACCGGCCAGCAGGTAATCCTCGTGGGATTCGGTCTTCCTGTACGCGTAGTAACCGATAGCAAGCATCACCGCGAAATAGATGACGATCGCGCCGATCTGATAAATCTCGTCGGACATGACGTTTCTCCTTGGTTGTTGGCGCACGCACACGATTGCGCACACGAACGATCAGCCTAACAAAGGCCGAGAATGCCGACGGAGGAATTCTCGCTTTCGATACCGCGAGGAGGGCGTCTAGCCGAAGAGCAGCGCGGCCTCGTCGTAGCGCGACTGCGGCACCGTCTTGAGGGTCCCGAGCGCCTCCTCGAACGGCACAGGAACGATCTCGGTGCCGCGGAGGGCGACCATGCGACCCCACTGGTGCTCGTTGACGACCGTGATCGCGGCCATGCCGAGGCGCGTGGCGAGCACGCGGTCGAACGCGCTCGGGGTGCCGCCGCGCTGGATGTGCCCGAGCGTCGTCGCACGCGTCTCGATGCCCGTGCGCTCCTCGATGAGCGGGGCGATGCGCTCGCCGATGCCGCCGAGGCGAGGGCGGCCGAACGCGTCGAGTCCGCGCTCGGAGTGCGGCTCGTCGTCCTCCGGCAGCGTGAAGCCCTCGGCGACGACGACGAGCGGCGCGCGCCCGCGGTCGTAGGCGCTCTGCACCCACTCGGCCACCTGGTCGAGGCTCGTCTTCTGCTCGGGGATGAGGATCGCGTGCGCGCCGGCGGCCATGCCCGAATGCAGGGCGATCCAGCCCACGTGGCGGCCCATGACCTCGGCGACCATGCAGCGGTTGTGGGCGTCGCCCGTGGTGCGCAGGCGGTCCATCGCCTCGGTCGCGATGCCGACGGCCGTGTCGAAGCCGAAGGTGTAGTCGGTGGCGTCGAGGTCGTTGTCGACCGTCTTGGGCACGCCCACGATCCTGACCCCCGCATCCGTCAGCCGCTTGGCGGCCGCGAGGGTCCCCTCGCCGCCGATCGCGATGAGCGCATCGAGGCCGTTCTCGGCCATGACCTCGTTGATGCGCTCGACCCCGCCACGGCCCTCGAAGGGGTTCGTGCGGCTCGTACCGAGGATCGTGCCGCCCTGCTTGCTGATGCCCTTGACCTCGTGGCGCGACAGCGGGAGAGTGTCGTTCTCGACGAGGCCCTTCCAGCCGTCCTTGAAGCCGACGAACTCGTGCGTGTGGACGGTCGTGCCGACGAGCACGGCTCCGCGGATGACGGCGTTGAGGCCGGGAGCGTCGCCGCCGGAGGTGAGCATTCCAATACGCATGAGCTCTATCTAAGTGCGTCAGCGGGCCCGGTGCGAAAACGAGCAGTGACCGACAGTCCCCGTCGCAGGGGGCGGATGCCCGCTAGGGTTCGCGCTGAGGGAGCCTCAGCGCTCCTGCCCGCCACCCCGCCTGCGACAGGAGACGCGCATGACCGACCCCACGACCCCCGGCACCCCCGACTCGACCGGCCCCGGTTCGAGCAATCCCGCGACGTATCCGCCGGCTCCGCCCGCGCCCGCCGCGGCTCCCTACCCGGCGCCCGGCGCCGCGAGCGGCGAGGACCCGGGGCGCACGCTCGGCATCGTCGCGCTCATCCTCGCCTTCTTCGTGTCGATCGCAGGCCTCGTCGTCGGCATCATCGCGCGCAACAAGTCGAAGGCGGCCGGATACTCCAACGGCTTCGCGACCGCCGCGATCTGGCTGAGCATCGTGTTCATGATTCTCGGCATCATCCTCGCGATCGTCCTCATCGCGGGCGGCTTCGCTCTCGTGGGCGGCCTCGCTGAGGCCTGCAACGGGCTCGGCTCCGGCACGTTCGAGGTCGACGGCGTCACCTACGACTGCCCGTAGGCTCCATCGACCCCGCGGGGGCGGCCGTGCGCACCGTGCGCTCAGCCGCCCCCGCTAGTTTTCGCCCCATGACCGACGCCGCGTCCTTCCTCTCCCTCGCCGACGAGCAGTACGTCCTGCTCACGACGACGCGCCGGTCGGGCGTCGACGTCGCCACCCCGGTCTGGGTGGGCCGCGATGGCGACGCGCTCATCGTCACGACGGCGGCGTCCGCCGGGAAGACCAAGCGCATCCGTCACACGCCCCGCGTCACGCTGCAGGCGTGCGACCGCGTCGGCGCGCCGACCCCCGGTGCTCCCGTCGTCGAGGGGCGCGCGATCGTCGACGAGAGCGCGGAGGCCCGCGAGCGGCTCGACCGCGCGTACCGCGAGAAGTACGGCGCCGCGTACGCCGCGATCCGCGCGCTGCAGAAGGTCAGGGGCCGCTCGGCCGGATCCTCGGTCGTGCTGCGCATCACGCAGGGATGACTCTCGCCCCCGACGCGACCGGCCTCTACGCGCCGGGTCGCCCGGTCGACCTGCGGCAGACGCTCTTCCCCCTGCGCCGCGGGCACGCCGACCCGACCCTCCAGTGGACGCCCGACGGCGCCGCGTGGCGCACCCAGCGCACTCCCGAGGGCATCGCCCTGGTGCGGATGCTCGCCCGCCGTTCGGCCGCCCCCGACTCCGGCGCCGGCGGGGCGGGGGCGGCGGCCGCCGGGAGCATCGCGGCCACCGAGGTCGAGCTCGCGGCGTGGGGCCCCGGCGCCGCGTGGTCCCTCCGGCAGGCGCCGGAGCTGCTCGGGGAGGGCGACGACTGGAGCGCGCTCGACGCCCTGCTGGAGCCGGGAGCGCTCGCCGGCCGCGCGGGCGCGGGTGCCGGCGCGAGCCCGATCGGTCCCGAGGTCGTGGCCGGGCTCGCGCGCGTGCGGCGTCGTCACCCGGGGCTGCGGCTGCTGCGCACGGGCATCGTGCTCGACTCGGCCGTCGCGGCCGTGCTCGAGCAGAAGGTCACGGGGGTCGAGGCCCGACGCGCGTGGCGCACGCTCATCCGGCAGCACGGCGAGGCGGTGCCGGGGCCCGCGCCGGAGGGCATGCGGGTCATCCCGGACCCCGAGCGGTGGCGGAGCATCCCGGACCACGACTGGCACTCCGCGGGGGTCGGCCCGCAGCGGATGCACACCATCCGCCGCGTGGCGGCCGTGGCTCCCGCGCTCGAGCGCACCCTCGCCCTCGGCCGCGGCGGGCCCGCGGTCGCCGCGGCGCTCACGTCGATCCCGGGCCTGGGGGAGTGGACCGCCGCCGAGATCACCCAGCGCGCCCACGGCGACGCCGATGCGATCAGCGTCGGCGACTTCCACCTCGCCGGTCTCGTCGGGTACGCGCTCACGGGCGAGCGTACCGACGACCCCGGCATGGTGCGGCTGCTCGCCCCGTTCTCCGGTCACCGGCAGCGGATCGTGCGGCTCATCGCGACGCTCGGCTCGACGGCACCCCGGCAGGGGGCGCGCATGACGATTCAGGACCACCGCCGGCACTGAGCGCGGGCCCGGGCTGTGGAGGTGCCACAGCCCGCGCGACACCCGGCCGCGCGAGGTCTAGCGTCGGCCGGGTGAACATGATCGTCCGCCTGCTCCTGCTGAGCATCCGCTCGCGATTCGGGCCCCGGCTCGCCCCCACCGATGTCGCGCGCACGGCCTTCCGCGTGCTGCCCACCGACCTCGACGTGCTCAACCACATGAACAACGGCGTGTACCTGTCGATCATGGATCTCGGCCGCATCGACCTCATGGCGCGGTCGGGCGTCTGGCCCGAGCTGCGCCGCCGCGGGTATTACCCCGTCGTTGTGAGCTCGACGATCACGTATCGCCGCTCGCTCGAGCCGTGGCAGCGGTTCACGGTCGAGAGCCGCATCGTCGGCCTCGACGACGTCGCCGGCTACGTCGAGCAGCGCTTCGTGCGCGACGGCGAGGTGTGCGCGCGCGGCGTCATCAAGGCGCGCTTCCTCAAGAGGTCCGGCGGCATCGTGCCCATCCCCGAGCTCGCCGAGCTCTTCGGCCTCGACCCCGACGACCACGCGCTGCCCGAGTGGCTCGCGCACTGGAGCGCCGCCGCGAGCCTGCCGCCGCGCCGCGAGCCGACGCCGAGCGTCTGGGACTGAGAGCCCGCCCGGCGAGGGGGTGGCTCGGGCGCCGCCCGATCGCTACGGTTCGAGGGTGAGCCAACCCGAGAAGAGCGCCCCGCGCAGCAGCGAGCCCGACGACCGGAAGCCGCGCTCCGTCTACGGCGTCGGCGCCGAGCCCGACGTGCAGGCGAGCCTCGCCAACGAGCGCACCGCCCTGTCGTGGATCCGCACGGGCCTCGCGCTCGTCGCGGGCGGCGTGGCGCTCGCGACGCTCGCGAGCTTCGGCGACCTGCCCGTCGTCATCGTCGCGATCGCGGGCCTCGCGAGCCTCGGCGGCGGCCTCCTCGCCGTGTGGTCGCTCGTCGGCTGGCGTCGCACCGAGCGAGCGCTGCGGCTCCAGGAGCCTCTTCCGCCGCCCTCCGCGCTGCCGTGGCTCGTCGGCGCCGTCGTCGCGGTCGCGATCTTCCTCGCCGGATTCGCGGCGTACCAGGCGCTCACGGGCGTCTGATGACGGCGGCGGATGCCCGGCGCGAGCCCGATCCCGCCGACGACGCGCAGCGCGCCGTCGCGCGCGAGCCCTCGACGGACACGGGCTTCGTGCGCCGCGCGAGCCCGGCCAATCGCACCTCGCTGTCGTGGCAGCGCACGTCGGCGGCCGCCGCGCTCGTCGCGATGTTCGCGGCCTTCACCGCCTTCCGGCTCGGAGAGCCGGGCGTCGCGATCGCGGCCGGCGTCGTCGCGCTCGTCGGGCTGCTGGTCGGCGCGACGACTCCGCGCGTCTCGCGCCATCGCCCGGGGGACCGCCACCCCTACGCCTACATCGTGCGGGGCGCCATCGTGCTCGGCATGACCGGGCTGCTCGGGGTCGCGCTCGCCGCCTACGCGCTCGTCGACGGGTAGGGCGTCGCAGCCGGCGTCGGCGCGCGGGCCGCGCCGGGCATCCGACCGCTACCGGCTCTCGAGGACCGCCATCGCCGCGTTGTGGCCGCCGATCGCGGAGACCGCGCCGCCGCGCTGGGCGCCCGAGCCGCAGAAGAGGATGCCCGGCAGGCCTGTGTCGACGCCCCAGCGCAAGGCGGGGGTCGAGAGGTCGGCGCCGTCCTCCGCCCACGGCCACGACAGGTCGCCGTGGAAGATGCTGCCCGCGGGCAGGCGCAGCGCGTGCTCGAGGTCGCGCGTCGTCTTCGTCTCGAGGCACGGGTTGCCGTCACCGTCGGTCATGAGCAGCGGCTCGATGGGCTCGGCGAGAACCGAGTTCAGCGAGTCGAGCACGCCGCGCTCGAACCGCGAGCGCATGTCGTCGTTCGTGCGCTCGGTCAGGAGCCGGTCGGGGGTGTGCAGGGCGAAGACGGTGAGGGTCTGGGCTCCCGCGGCCTGGAGCTCGGGCGACAGGATCGACGGGTCGGTGAGCGAGTGGCAGTAGATCTCGGCGGGGATGGGGTCGGGTATTGAGCCGCCCGCCGCCGCATCGTAGGCCGCCTGCAGCTGCGACCACGTCTCGTTGATGTGGAAGGTGCCGCCGAACGCCGCCGCCGGGTCGATCCTCGCGTCGCGCAGGCGCGGCAGGCGGGTCAGGAGCATGTTCACCTTGACCTGGGCGCCCTCGGCGTCGAGCGCGGCCGCCCCGAACTCGTCGTCGGCGCCGCCCGCGGCGAGCAGGCGCGCGAGCTCCTGCGGCGAGCAGCCGACGAGGACGTGGTCGGCGGCGATGCGGCGCTCGGTCGCGTCGGCGCCTGTGCTGTGGGCGCTGCCGCTGGGCGCGCCCTGCCGCACCGTCACGATGCGATCGGGGCTCAGCGCGGTCACGTCGGCGTTCGTGGTGAGGATGCTCCCGGCCAGTCGCGCGGCCCGGGCGAGCTCGCCGCTCACGGCGCCCATGCCGCCGACGGGAACGTTCCAGTCGCCCGTGCCCCCGCCGATCACGTGGTAGAGGAAGCAGCGGTTGGCGTTGAGGGTGGCATCCACGTTCGGGGCGAAGGTGCCGATGAGCGCGTCGGTGGAGACGACCCCGCGTACGAGATCGTCGGCGAAGGTGCGCTCGATCGTCTCGCCCACGGGGCGCTCGATGAGGGCATCCCATGCCGCTCTGTCGGCGACGGCCGCGCGCGCCTCGCTGCGCGTCAGCAGCGGGTCGGTCACCGTCGGGAAGAGTGCGCGGGCGAGGCGCTGCGTGCCCTCGTAGAAGCGGCCCCACGCCTCGGCGTCGGCGGTCGCCTCGAGGGCGGCGAAGGATGCGGCGGTCGCGGTGGCGTCGTGGTTGTCGACGAGGAGGCCGCGGTCGGTTCCGGGCAGCGGCGTGTAGGACGAGTAGCGACGCGGCGCGAGGCGGATGCGCAGCCCGAGGTCGTCGATGATGCGCTGGGGGAGCATGCTCACGAGGTACGAGTAGCGGCTGAGCCGGGCATCCACGCCGGGGAAGGCCTGGGCCGAGACAGCGGCGCCGCCGAGCACGTCGAGGCGCTCGAGCACCTCGACCTCAAGGCCGGCGCGGCTCAGGTAGGCGGCGGCGGCGAGGGCGTTGTGGCCTCCGCCGATGATGACGACGTCGCGGCGCTCGGTGGGCGGGGTCACGGGCTCGGGCTCCTTCGCGGCGGTGCGTACCCGCGGCGTCGCGGGTCGGGTCTCGTCAGCCTACGACGGCGAGGGCGGGCGCGCTCAGGGCGCGACCGCGCGCGCGAGCACCTCGCGCACCGCGACGATCGCCGGGCGCGACGCCGACGAGCGGCGCGCGGCCGTGAACACCTCGCGCTCGGGCGACCCCGGCAGGTCGACGAGCCGCACCGGCGCGCGCCCGCCCATCCACAGCAGGTCGGGCAGCAGCGCGACGGCGTGCCCGGCCTCGATGAGCCGCACGTGCGCCTGCAGGTCGGCGGTCTCGAAGCGCACGTCGGGCTCGAATCCGGCGAGCCGGCACTGCTGCTCGGCCCAGTGGCGCGACGCGGTGCCGCGCGGCTCCATGACCCAGGCGGCGTCGGCCGCGTCGGCGAGCGAGGTGAGCGCAGCATCCGCTCGCACGCCCAGCCGCAGGGCGTCGCGATGCAGCGGCACGCGGTCGAGCTCGCGCCGCAGCGGGGCGGCGTGCGCGGGGTACTGCTCGGCGATGACGAGGTCGAACTCGCGCGCCCACACCTCGTCGAGCGCCGATTCGGGCTCGCGCTGGGTCACCTCGACCCGCAGCGACGGATGCTCCGCCTCGAGCAGCGACAGCGCCCGGGGCACGATGCCGAGCGCCGCCGACTGGAACACCGCGAGCCGCACGGTGCCCCGCAGCGGCTCGTCCGCGGCGAGGGCGACGGATGCTCCGAGCGCCGATTCGAGGCGCTCCATCTCGTCGAGAACGCGGCCAGCACCCTCGGCGAGCAGCTCGCCCTGCGGCGTCAGCTGCACGCCGCGGCCGACGCGCTCGAGCAGGGGAACCCCCGCCTCGAGCTCGAGCTGCGCGAGCTGCTGCGAGATCGTCGACGGGCTGTACGAGAGGGCGCGCGCGACGGCGTGCAGACTGCCGCGGCGCTGCACCTCGCGCAGCAGGCTCAGGCGGCGCAGATCAAGCAAAGGGCCTCCTGTCAATCGTTCGAGTATGCCGAACAGTACCGTGCACAAATGCTCGCTTTTCTCGACGCGCCGCCCGGCGCACACTGAGACTCAGCGGGCCCCGCGGCGCCGTGCGGTGTGCGCACGGCCAGGCCCCTCAGCACGGAGGCTGACAGGCTGATGACCATGAGCACCCCGATCGATCACCCGCGCGCCGCCGAGCACGTGGCGCTCGAGCCGCTCGCCGACGAGGCCGTCGCGCTCGTGCGCCGCTGGCTCGACGAGGCCGGCGACGCCAAGCCCGACGCCGCGGCCGCGCGCCTCGCCGGCCTGCTGAAAGACCCCGACGGCCTGCACTTCGCGATCGGCTTCGTCGACCGCGTGGCGCGGCCCGAAGACCTGCGTGTCGCAGCCCGCGACCTCGAAGAGCTCAGCGAGCGCATCCCGAAGTTTCTGCCTGCCCCGCTGCGCGGCCTCATCGCCGTCGGCGGCGGGTTCGCGCGCTTCCTGCCGAACCCGATCATCCCGATCTCGCGCCGCGTGCTGCGCGGCATGGTCGGCCACCTCATCGTCGACGCGAGCGACGCGAAGCTCGGCGCGACGCTCACGACGCTGCGCGAGAACGGCGACCGACTCAACATCAACCTGCTCGGCGAGGCGGTGCTGGGCGACGCCGAGGCAGACAAGCGCCTGGCGGGCATCCACGCCCTCGTCGCTCGCGACGACGTCGACTACGTGTCGGTCAAGGTCTCGTCGATCGTCAGCCAGCTGTCGATGTGGGCGTTCGACGAGACGGTCGCGCGCGTCGTCGAGCGGCTCGTGCCGCTCTACGAGGAGGCGGCCCGCAGCGGCACGTTCCTCAACCTCGACATGGAGGAGTTCCGCGACCTCGACCTCACGATCGCCGTCTTCGAGCGCCTGCTCGACCGGCCCTCGCTGCAGCAGTACGAGGCCGGCATCGTGCTGCAGGCCTACCTGCCCGAGGCGGTGCCGGCGCTCGAGCGGCTCACCGCGTGGGCGCAGCGCCGCCGGGCCCTGGGCGGTGCGGGCATCAAGGTGCGCGTCGTGAAGGGCGCGAACCTCGCGATGGAGCGGGTCGACGCCGCCGTGCACGGCTGGCCCGTCGCGGTGCTGCCGAGCAAGCAGGCGAGCGACGCCAACTACAAGCGCGTGCTCGAGCTCGCCCTGCGCCCCGACCGCGTCGACGCCGTGCGCATCGGCGTCGCGGGCCACAACCTCTTCGACATCGCCTGGGCGCACCTGCTCGCCGGCTCGCGCGGCGTCTCGAATCGCGTCGAGTTCGAGATGCTGCTTGGCATGGCGCCCGACCAGACCGAGGCGGTGCGCCGCACGGTCGGCTCGCTGCTGCTCTACACGCCCGTGGTGCACACCGAGGACTTCGAGTCGGCCATCAGCTACCTGATCCGCCGCCTGGAGGAGAACGCGAGCACCGAGAACTTCCTCTCCGGAGCCTTCGAGCTCGCGAACTCGCACCAGATCTTCGCGCGCGAGCAGAGCCGCTTCCTCGCCTCGCTCGCCGACCTCATCGACCACCCGGGCGCGCCCGAACCGCACCGCGTGCAGAACCGGCTGACGGGGGCGGATGCTCCGCGCGAGCTGCCCCTCGGCGCGACCGCCGCCTCGCTCGGCGTGCGCGAGAACTTCGACAACGAGCCCGACACCGACCCGGCGCTGCCCGCCAACCGGGAGTGGGGCCGCGCGATCCTCGCGCGCGCCGCCGACTCGCAGCTGGGTGCCGACGCCGTGGCCGCCGCCGCGATCGCGACGCCCTCGGCCCTCGAGCGCGAGATCGCGGATGCCCGCACCGCAGCATCCGCCTGGGCCTCTCGCTCGGCCGACGACCGCGCCGACGTGCTGCACGCCGCGGGCCGCATGATGGCCGCGCGTCGCGCCGAGCTGCTTGAGGTCATGGTCGCCGAGGCCGGCAAGACGCTCGCCGAGGGCGACCCCGAGATCAGCGAGGCGATCGACTTCGCCCACTACTACGCCGAGAGCGCGCGCGAGCTGGCGCGCGTCGACGGGGCGCGGTTCGAGCCGGTGCGGCTGACGGTCGTCGTGCCGCCGTGGAACTTCCCCGTCGCGATCCCGGCCGGGGGAGTGCTCGCGGCGCTCGCCGCGGGCAGCGCCGTCATCATCAAGCCCGCGCCGCAGGTGCGCCGCTGCGCCGCGGTCATGGTGCAGGCGCTGTGGGATGCGGGCGTGCCGCACTCGGTTCTCAGGCTCGTCGACGTGCCCGAGAACGCGCTCGGCCAGCAGCTCATGAGCCACCCGGCCGTCGACCGCGTCGTGCTCACGGGAGCCTTCGAGACGGCGGCGCTGTTCCGCTCGTGGAGGGCCGACCTGCCGCTGCTCGCCGAGACGAGCGGCAAGAACGCGATCATCGTGACGCCCTCGGCCGATTTCGATCTCGCCGCCGCCGACCTCGCGCGCTCGGCGTTCGGCCACGCGGGGCAGAAGTGCTCGGCGGCGTCGCTCGGCATTCTCGTCGGGTCGGTCGCCGATTCGCCGGCGTTCCGCCGTCAGCTGGTGGATGCTGTGCGCACGCTGCGCGTCGGCTCTCCCCTCGACCCCACCACGGTCGTCGGCCCGCTCATCGAGCCCGCGTCGGGCAAGCTGCTGCGCGCCCTGACGGAGCTCGCGCCGGGCGAGGAGTGGCTCATCGAGCCGCAGCGTCTCGACGAGTCGGGTCGGCTCTGGTCGCCGGGGGTGCGGCTGGGCGTCGCGCCGGGCAGCGAGTTCCACACGACCGAGTACTTCGGCCCCGTTCTGGGGCTCATGCGCGCGCGCGACCTCGACGAGGCGCTCGAGCTGCAGAACACGACGCCGTTCGGGCTCACGGCGGGGCTGCACTCGCTCGACGTGTCCGAGGTCGACCACTGGGCCGAGCACGTCGAGGCCGGCAACCTCTACGTCAACCGCGGCATCACGGGCGCGATCGTGCGCCGCCAGCCGTTCGGAGGCTGGAAGCGCTCGAGCGTCGGCGGCTCGACGAAGGCCGGCGGGCCGTCGTACGTCGCGGGCTTCGGCACGTGGATGCCCGTCGCGCGCTCGCCGAAGCAGAACCTGAGCTTCCGAGGGCTGAGCGCGCCCGTGCGCCGCGTGCTCGAGGCGGCGCAGCCGGGGCTCGACTTCGCGGGGTTCGACTTTGCGCGCGCAGGGGCGCTCTCAGACGAGCGCGCGTGGGCCGACGAGTTCGGAGTCTCGCGCGACGTGAGCGACCTCGGGGTCGAGCGCAACGTGCTGCGCTATCGGGTGCCGACCGAGCCGGTCGTCGTACGGCTCGCGGCCGGCGGGTCGTCAGGTTCGCTCGTCCGCGTGCTGCTCGCCGCGGTGCGGGCGGGGGCGCCCGTCGCGGTGTCGACGCCGATCGCGCTGCCGTCGGCGCTGCTGTCGCTCGCGGAGGAGTTCGACTCGCCGCTCGCCGCGGCCTCGTTCGTGATCGAGAGCGATGCGGCGTTCACGGAGCGCGTCGTCGCCGAGCGGCCGGCGCGCATCCGCCTCATCGGTGGTGACGGCGGTGCGGCCGATCAGGCGCGCGAGCTGTTCGCCGCCCTCGACGGAGACCCCGACGTCGCGATCTGGTCGGGCCCCATCACGGCCGCGGGTCGGGTCGAGCTGCTGCCGTTCGTGCGCGAGCAGTCGGTGAGCGTCACGGCGCACCGCTTCGGCAACCCGTACCCCGCGCTCGCCGAGCTGCCGCTGTAGGGCGGTCGCGCGCACGGCCGCGCCGCGGTCGACGACGCCTCGCGTCGTTTGCCGCGCCCGCTTCGTTGCGAGCAGGTCCTTCCGCCCGGTGCGTGTGCACTGACTCCGGCGATCGGGGGCCGCGCCCCCGCCGTTCTGTGGCGGTGCGGGCCTCGCAAGCCGGAACTCCGGAGTTGGTGCACGCGCCCTTCCAGAAGTGCGGATGGGGTGAATCGCGGTCGGCCGCTCCGCACTGTCAGAAGTCTGCAGCGCAGAGGGCCGGCACCCCCGCCGCGAGCGCCTGGGCGCGAGGTCGAGGGCGCTGAGCGAAGCGAAGGCGCGGCGGCTCAGGCTCGCAGCGCGGCGCGCACGAGAGCCAGTGCGGCGTCGTCAGGCAGGCCGAGGCGGCGGGTGCGGGCGACGAACTCGCGCGCCGCATCCTGGGCCTGGCGCTCGGTCGGGTCGCCCTGGGGCGCGACGAACGAGCCGGCGCGACCGCGGGTCTCGATGATCCCGTCGGCCTCGAGCTCGCGGTAGGCGCGCGCGACGGTGTTGACGGCGAGGCCGAGCTCCTCGGCGAGGGCGCGCACCGTCGGCAGCTTCGCGCCGCCCGCCAGCGCCCCCGACGCGACCGCGTCGCGCACCTGCACGCGCAGCTGCTCGAACGGCGGGGTCGCCGAGCGCGGATCGATCGTGACGATCATGAGCCGAGGCTACCCGCGCGGCATTCCGCGGTTGAGCCGAAATGTGGCGAGTGAGCTAGAACATTTCGGCCCAACCGCCACATTCCGGCTCAAGCGCGAGGACGGGAGGACATGGCNCCCCCGGGAAGCTCTCGCGCGGGAGCGCGGCGAGCAGCGACGAGTTGATGCGCGCCTGCGGGCGGGCTGCACCGGCCCAGCGGGCGGCGAGCTCCGGCGGAGCATCCTGGCAGCAGGCGGGGTCGGGGCAGGTCGACTCGCCGCGCCGCGTCGTCTCGCGCCCGCGGAACCACTTCACGTGCGCGAAGGGGGTTCCGACCGAGATCGAGAACTCGCCGGCCGACCCCGACTCGATGCGCGACGTGCACCAGTACGTGCCCGTCGGCTTGTCGGTGTACTGGTGGAACGGGCTGAAGCGGTCCGGCTCCTCGAACACCTGCCGCGCCGACCACTTGCGGCACACCGACTGGCCTTCGACGGCGCCGAGCGCGTCGGTCGGGAAGCGCACCGAGTCGTTCTCGTACGCCTTCGACAGCACGCCCGACGCCAACACCTTCAGGAAGTGGACCGGGATTCCCAGATGCTCGGTCGCGAGGTTCGTGAACCGGTGCGCGGCGGTCTCGTACGACACCGCGAACCGGTCGCGCAGATCCTCCACGGCGAGCTCGCGCTTCGCCTTCGCCGCTTGCAGGAACGCCACCGCGTCGCCCTCGGGCACGAGCAGCGCCGCCGCGAGGTAGTTCGACTCGACGCGCTGCCGCAGGAACTCGGCGTACGACGTCGGCTCGGGCCGCTGCAGCACGTGCGCCGCGAGCGCCTGCAGCAGGTTCGTGCGCGGGTCGCGCCCCGGCGCGTTCTGCACCGGCAGATAGATGCGCCCGTTCTCGAGGTCGGTGACCGACCGCGTCGACGGCGGCAGGTCCGTGACGTAGTGCAGCGTGAAGCCGAGGTGCGCGGCGAGCTCGGCGGCGAGGCGCTGCGAGAGCGGACCGCCCGCGTGCCCAATGGCCTTCAGCAGGTCGGCCGCGGTCTGCTCGAGCTCGCCGAAGTAGTTGCCGCGCGCCCGCATCTCGCCGCGCAGCGCCGCGTTCGCGCGTCGCGCCTCCTCCGGCGTCGCCGCGCGCTCGCGGTGCACCCGCTCGAGCTCGGCATGCAGGGCGAGAATCGTGCGAATCGCATCGTCCGAGAGCGACTTGCGCACCGGCAATGACGGGATGCCCAGGGCCGCGAACAGCGGACCCTCCTGTACCCGGGTCAGCGCGATCTCGAGCGCCGCCCGCCCCGTGGGAGCCTCGGAGCTCAGCAGCCTCTCGAGGCTCACGTCGAGCGCCCGCGCGATCGCCTGCAGCTCGCCGAGCTTCGCCTCGCGCTTGCCGTTCTCGAGCACCGAGACGTGCGAGGTCGCGACGCCGATCCGCTCGCCGAGCTCGGCGAGGGTCAGCCCGGCGTCGGAGCGGAGCTGGCGGATGCGGCGGCCGAGCGTGAGGGAGTCGAGCACCTCTTCAGCGTGGCCGGGGGTCTGAGCGCGGTCGAGCATGCGACGAGCATCCCACGCCCCGCATTTCGGGCCAACCGAAAAAGCCGGAAATTTCAGTAGATCTTTCGGGGCTCGAGGGCCCGTTCTTCGGCGAGCGTGGACTCACGGCGGCAGACAGCCCGCCCCGACCAGCCCCGCACGACACGCGGGCACACCGAAGGAGCAGCCCCGATGAGCACCCAGCACCGCACCGGCGACCAGACGCAGACCGCCGCCGAGCTCGAGACCGCGTGGAAGACCGAGGCCCGCTGGTCGGGCGTGCAGCGCGACTACTCCGCTGAGGACGTCATCGCGCTGCGCGGCACCGTGCAGGTCGAGCACACGCTCGCCCGCCGCGGCGCCGAGAACCTGTGGAACCTGATCCACACCGAGAACTACGTCAACGCCCTCGGCGCCCTCACCGGCAACCAGGCAGTGCAGCAGATCCGCGCTGGCCTCAAGGCGATCTACCTCAGCGGCTGGCAGGTCGCCGCCGACGCCAACCTCAGCGGCCAGACCTACCCCGACCAGAGCCTCTACCCCGCCAACTCGGTGCCCGCGGTCGTCAAGCGCATCAACAACGCCCTGCGTCGCGCCGACCAGATCGCCGCCGCCGAGGGCACCTCGTCAGGTGCGGACGGCGGCATCGACTGGCTCGCCCCGATCGTCGCCGACGCAGAGGCCGGCTTCGGCGGGCCGCTGAACGCCTACGAGCTCATGACCTCGATGATCGAGGCCGGCGCCGCGGGCGTGCACTGGGAGGACCAGCTCGCGAGCGAGAAGAAGTGCGGACACATGGGCGGCAAGGTGCTCATCCCGACCCAGCAGCACATCCGCACCCTCAACGCCGCGCGCCTCGCGGCCGACGTCGCGGGCGTGCCGAGCATCATCGTCGCGCGCACCGACTCGCTCGCCGCCGACCTCGTCACGAGCGACATCGACGAGCGCGACCGCCCGTTCCTCACGGGCGAGCGCACCGAGGAGGGCTTCTTCCGCACCCGTCCCGGCATCGAGACCGTGCTCGCCCGCGGCCACGCCTACGCCCCCTACGCCGACCTGCTGTGGGTCGAGTCGAGCGAGCCCGACCTCGAGCTCGCGCGCACCTTCGCCGAGAGCATCCACAAGGAGTTCCCCGGCAAGAAGCTCGCGTACAACTGCTCGCCGTCGTTCAACTGGAAGCGCCACCTCGACGACGACACCATCGCCAGGTTCCAGAACGAGCTCGGCGCGATGGGCTACGCGTTCCAGTTCATCACCCTCGCCGGGTTCCACTCGCTCAACCACTCGATGTTCGAGCTCGCGCGCGGCTACAAGGAGCGCCAGATGAGCGCCTACGTCGAGCTGCAGGAGGCCGAGTTCGCCTCCGAGGCAGGCGGCTACACGGCGACCAAGCACCAGCGCGAAGTCGGCACCGGCTACTTCGACCGCATCGCGACGGCGCTCAACCCCGAGAGCGCGACGCTCGCGCTCGTCGGCTCGACAGAGGCGCAGCAGTTCCACTAGGCCTGCGCCGGGCATCCCCTTCTTTCACCGACACGACTCATCTGAGACGAGACGATCATGACCACGTCCACCATCGCCGACCACCAGCTGACCATCGCGGGCCCCATGCGCCCCCGCTACGACGAGATCCTCACCCCCGAGGCGCTCGCGTTCGTCGCCGAGCTGCACCGCCGCTTCGCGGGCACGCGGCACGAGCGGCTCGCCGACCGCATGCGCGCCCGGTACGACCTGGGCAACGGGCGCGACCTGCGCTTCCTGCCTGAGACGGCGGATGTCCGTGAGGACGACTCCTGGCGCGTCGCGGGAGCAGGCCCCGGCCTGGAGGACCGGCGCATCGAGATCACGGGCCCGACCGACCCGAAGATGACGATCAACGCCCTCAACTCGGGCGCGAACGTCTGGCTCGCCGACCTCGAGGACGCCACGAGCCCGACGTGGGGCAACATCGTGGAAGGGCAGCTGTCGCTGTTCGACGCGATCCGCGAGCGGCTCGAGTTCACCGCCCCCGGCGTCGACGGCGCCCCCGGCAAGGAGTACCGCGTCACCGCCGAGCGCACGCCCACGATCGTGATGCGCCCGCGCGGCTGGCACCTCGTCGAGAAGCACATCGAGTACACCGACCGCTCGGGGCTGCGCCTCGCCGCGAGCGCGAGCCTCGTCGACTTCGGGCTCTACGCCTTCCACAACGCGGCCGAGCTCGTCGCCCGCGGCCGAGGCCCGTACTTCTACCTGCCGAAGCTCGAGAACCACCGCGAGGCCCGGCTCTGGAACGACGTCTTCACCTTCACCGAGCAGCGCCTCGGGCTCGACCACGGCACCATCCGCGCGACGGTGCTCATCGAGACCTTCCCCGCGGCGTTCCAGATGGAGGAGATCCTGTTCGAGCTCCGCGACCACTGCGCGGGCCTCAACGCCGGCCGCTGGGACTACGTGTTCTCGATCATCAAGAACTACCGGGGTCGGGGCCAGTGGTTCGTGCTGCCCGACCGCGACCGCATCCTCATGACCCTGCCGTTCATGCGGGCGTACACCGAGCTGCTCGTCAAGACGTGCCACAAGCGCGGCGCTCACGCGATCGGCGGGATGAGCGCGTTCATCCCGAACCGCCGCGACCCGGAGGTCACGGAGCGCGCGCTCGAGCGCGTCGCCGCCGACAAGCGCCGCGAGGCCGGCGACGGCTTCGACGGCTCGTGGGTCGCGCACCCCGACCTCATCCCCGTCGCGCGGGCCGAGTTCGACGCCGTCCTCGGCGACCGCCCGAACCAGCTCGACCGGCAGCGCGACGACGTGCACGTCACGGCGCGCGACCTGCTCGACGTGCGCTCGGCCGGGGGCGAGGTCACCCTCGCTGGCGTGCGCGCGAACATCGCGATCACCATCCGGTACCTCGACTCGTGGCTGCGCGGCATCGGCGCCGCCGCGATCGACAACCTCATGGAGGACGCCGCGACCGCGGAGATCAGCCGCTCGCAGCTGTGGCAGTGGATCCACCAGGATCACGTCACCGTCGAGGGCGAGACGATCACGCGCGGCCTCGTCGAGGGGATGCTCGCCGAGGTGCTCGCCTCGCTGCCGCACGCGCCGGGCAGCCGCCTGGCCGAGGCGGAGGAGCTCTTCCGCACCGTGACCCTCCACGAGGACTTCCCGACCTTCCTCACGGTGCCGGGCTACACGCGGTACCTGGTCGAGCCGGCCGAGGCCGCGCCGGCGAGCCATGAGCAGCAGGAGGCGCGCGCCGCGTAGGACCCCGTCGACCGCGCGTACGACTACTCGTGCGCGCGGTCGACGAGCCGCGAGAACACGATCGCCGACCGCGTGTGGTCGACGTTGGGCGCCGACCGCACGCGCTCGAGCGCTTCCTCCATGCTCGGGATGTCGCGCGACCGCAGCCGCACGATCGCGTCGGCGTCGCCCGTGACGGTGCCGGCCTCCACGACCTCGGGCACGGCGAGCAGGATGCGCCGCAGCTCCTCCGGCGCGACCGTGCCGCGGCAGAACAGCTCGACGTACGCCTCGACGGCGAGGCCCTCGACGGCCGGGTCGACCTGCACGGTGAAACCGCGGATCACGCGCTCGGCGACGAGCTTGTCGACGCGGCGCTTCACGGCCGAGGCGGAGAGTCCGACGACGTCGCCGATGTCGCCGTAGCCGGCGCGGGCGTTCTGACGCAGCTGATCGATGATGCGCGAATCGATGGCGTCCATGGGCTAACGGTAGGCGACTCGGCGGCGCGGCGGGGCATCCGCACGCACGAATGCTGCGCCGCCGTGAGTTCGCCGGCGCGGGTGGCGTTTCCCGATTGGTAAGGCTAGCCTTACCTGTGGCAGCGTCGCCGTGTCCTGCACCTCCTCCCCTCCCTCTCCTCCGGAGTCCTTCCATGCGCTCGTCCCGCCCACTCGCCCTGCTCGCCCTGCCCGTCGCCGGCCTGCTGCTCGCCGGCTGCGCCGCGACCCCCGCCGAGGAGGAGGCGGCGTTCACGCTGTACTCCGGCCGCGATGAGGACCTCGTGCAGCCGCTCATCGACGCGTTCACCGAGGAGACCGGCATCCAGGTGGACGTGCGCTACGGCAACACCCCGGAGATGGCCGCGCTGCTGCTGGAGGAGGGCGACGCGACTCCCGCCGACGTCTTCCTCTCGCAGGACGCCGGCGCGCTCGGCGCCTTGAGCGACGCCGAGCTGTTCGCGACGCTCCCGGACGACATCACGGGCGCCGTGACCCCCGAGTTCAGCTCGACCGACGGCAGCTGGGTGGGCGTCACGGGTCGCGCGCGCGTCGTCGTGTACGACGGCGAGCGCCTGAGCGCCGACGAGCTGCCCGACTCGATCGACGGCTACGTCACCGATGAGTGGCGGGGCCGACTGGGCGTCGCGCCGACGAACGCGAGCTTCCAGTCGTTCATCACCGCGCTGCGCGTCATCGAGGGGGAGGACGCCGCCGAGCAGTGGGCCGAGGCGCTCTCGAACAACGACCCGCAGATCTTCGAGTCGAACGTGCCGATCCTCACCGCGGTCAACGACGGAGCGCTCGAGGCGGGCCTCATCAACCACTACTACTGGTTCCGTCAGGCGGCCGAGGTCGGCGCCGACAACATGCGCGCGCAGCTGAAGTTCCTCACCCCGGGCGATGCGGGCTCGATCGTCAACGTCACGGGCGCTGGCCTCCTGAGCGGCGCGGCCGAGAACGAGGACGCCCGTGCCTTCATCGAGTACCTCGTGTCGCAGGCGGGCCAGGAGTACTTCGTGAACGAGACCTTCGAGTACCCGCTCGTGCCCGGCATCGAGGCCGCCGAGGGTCTGCCCGCTCTCGAGTCGCTCGTCACGCCCGACTTCGACCTCAGCGACCTCGACTCGCTCCAGCAGTCGCAGGAGCTGCTGTCGCGCGTCGGCCTCATCTAGCCCCTCGAACCGGCCGCCGCGGGGCTTTCGACCCTGCCGGCTCCCACCCACCGAATGGTCGAATAGCCCCATGACGCTCGCGCCGCAGACCGCGGCGGCCCCCGATCCGGCGGCCACCGCGGCGCCGCCGCACCCGAGGGCGGATGCCCGAGACGCGTCGAGCGCGACTCGGCCGCCGCTCTGGCTCGTGGTGCTCGCGTCGCTCGCCGCCCTCGCCGCGAGCATCCCCCTCGTCTATCTGGTGGTGCGCGGGGGCGAGTCGGGCTTCGACCGCATCGTCGAGACCCTGACCCGCGGGCGCGTGCTGGAGTACGCCGCGAACTCGCTCGGCCTCGCGGCGGCGACGACGGCGACCGCGCTCGTCCTCGGCACGGCGGTAGCGTTCACGCTGTCGCGGCTGCGGGTGCCGTTCCCGAGGCTGTGGCTGCTGGCCTCGGCGCTGCCGCTCGCGGTGCCGTCGTTCCTCGCCGGCTACGGGTGGCTCGTGCTGGCGCCGAGCATGCAGGGGTTCGTGCCGAGCTGGCTGCTGCTGTCGGCGGTGACGATGCCGTACGTGACGCTGCCGGTCGCGGCCGCCCTGCGCGGGGCATCCGGCGACCTCGAGGGCGTCGCGCGTACGCTCGGCCGCGGGCCGCTCTCGGCGTTCTTCGTCGCGACGTGGCCGCAGGTGCGGCCGGCGGCGATCGCGGGCGGGCTGCTCGTCGCGCTCTACGCGCTGAGCGACTTCGGTCTCGTGGCGATGATGCGCTTCCCGACCCTGACGTGGGGCATCAATGCCGCGTACTCGGCGAGCTTCGACCGGGCGCAGGCGGCCATCCTCGCCCTGCTGCTCGTCGTGCTCGCGCTGCTCGTCGTGCTCGGTGAGCGCACGGCTCGCGGCCGGGTGCCGCGCGCGGCGGCCCGCGCCGTCGCCCCCCGGACGATCGGGCGGGGGATGCTCCTGTCGCTGCTCCCCGTCGTCGCCGCCGCTCCCGTCGTGGGCGTCGCGATCCCGCTCCTGGGTCTCGCGACGCGACTGGTGCAGGCCGAGACGCTGCGCGAGCTCGACGTGCCGCGCCTGCTCGCGGCGGTCGGCTCGACGGTGGGGGTCGCGCTCGCGGCTGCCGCGCTCGCGGTCGTCCTCGCGCTGCCCATCGCGGCGCTCGCCGCCCGCTTCCGCGGCCGGCTCGTCTCGGCCATTGAGTCGGTGGGCTATCTCGGCCACGCGCTGCCCGGCATCGTGGTCGGCCTGTCGCTCGTGTTCTTCTCGCTCGCGGTGCTGCCCGCGCTCTACCAGAGCGTCGCGGTGCTCGTCTTCGCGTACGCGGTGCTGTTCATGCCGAAGGCGATCGGCACGATGCGGTCGGGGCTGGCCGACGTGCCGGTGGCGCTCGTGTCGGTGGCGCGCACGCTCGGCGATTCGCCGCTGCGGGCGTGGTGGCGCGTGACGGTGCCGCTCGCGCTGCCGAGCGTGGGCATCGGCGCCCTGCTCGTGGCGATCGCGACCATGAAAGAATTGCCGGCGACGCTGCTGCTGCGGCCGACGGGAATCCAGACGCTCGCCACCGAGTTGTGGAACAGGACGGTCGTGTTCGAGTTCGGCGCCGCCGCCCCCTACGCCGCGGTGCTCGTCCTGATCGCGGCGGTCCCCGCCATGGTGCTCTCGGGCATCCGCAGCACCGCCAAGGAGGAGTTGTGAGCGACCTCGTCGTGTCCGGCGCGAGCGTGACCCACGGGTCGACGCTCGCCGTCGACGACGTGTCGATGACGATCCGCTCGGGCGAGCTCGTCGCCGTGCTGGGCCCGTCGGGCTGCGGCAAGACCTCCCTGCTGCTCGCGATCGCCGGCCTGCTTCCCCTCCGCGACGGGTCGATCGCGATCGGCTCGCGCGAGCTGTCGCGCCCGGGCCGCGTGGTGCCGCCCGAGAAGCGCGGCATCGGCTGGGTGCCGCAGGAGGCCTCGCTCTTCCCGCACCTGACGGTCGGCGAGAACATCGGCTTCGCCGTGCCGGGTGGCCGCGGCGGCGGCGGTGCTCGCGGGCGCGCCCGCGCCGAGCGCATCGCCGAGCTCGCTCAGCTCGTCGGCCTCGGCGCCCTCACGAACCGCGCCCCCAACCAGCTCTCGGGCGGGCAGGCGCAGCGCGTCGCCCTCGCCCGCGCCCTCGCCCCGCGGCCCGACGTCCTCCTGCTCGACGAGCCGTTCGCCGCGCTCGACACCCAGCTGCGCACGGTCCTGCGCCGAGAGGTCGCCGAGCTGCTGCGCGCCCAGGGCACGACCTCGATCCTCGTGACGCACGACCAGGAGGAGGCGCTGACCCTCGCCGACCGCGTCGCGGTGCTGCGCGACGGGCACCTGGAGCAGTTCGGCACGCCGGAGGAGATCTACCAGCAGCCGGCGAGCGACTGGGTCGCCCGATTCGTCGGCGACGTCGTCGAGCTCGACGGAGCCTGGCGCGGCGGCCGCGTGACCTGCGCACTCGGCAACGTCGAGGCGGCGGCGGTCGGCTTCACGCCCGCCGACGGCGACACCGTGCGGCTCATGCTGCGCCCCGAGTGGATCGTCCCGCGCCCCGACCTGCTCGCGCACGCCGCTGCGGGGGCGGATGCCCGGGTCGCCTCGATCTCGTACGCCGGCCACGACGCGATGCTGAGCTGCGATCTCACCGCGGGTCTCACGGTGCGCATGCGCATGGCGGCCGTCGACCTGCCGCAGGTGGGGGAGGACCTCCGCCTCGCCGTGCAGCGGCCGGGGCTCGCGTTCCCCGTGCCGGCGTAGTCGCGCGAGCCTAGGCTGACCGGGTGACTGACGCCGCGCCCCTCCCGAACCCGGCCGCGCCCCTGCCCGACCCCGCCGCGCTCGACGCCGCCGACCCGCTCGCCGCGGTCGTCGACCGCTTCGTGCCGGGCGACGACCTCGTCGCCTACCTCGACGGCAACTCGCTCGGGAGGCCGCTGCGGGCGACGCTCGACGCGCTGCCCGACTTCGTGCGCACGCAGTGGGCCGGGCGACTGATCCGCGGCTGGGACGAGGGCTGGCTGTCGCTGGGCGAGCGCCTCGGCGACCGCATCGGCGCCGCGTGCCTGGGCGCCGCATCCGGTCAGACGATCGTCGCCGATTCGACCACGGTGCTCATCTTCAAGCTGCTGCGCGCCGCGATCGCGGCCCGCCCCGGGAGGACGGAGCTCGTGATCGCGCGCGACGAGTTCCCGACCGACCGGTTCATCGTTGAGCGGCTCGCCGACGACCACGGGCTCACGGTGCGGTGGCTCGAGGTCCCGCACGGCGGCGGCGTGACCCCCGAGCTGATCGCCGAGGTCGTGAGCGAGCGCACGATCGCCGCACTCCTCGGCGGCGTCGCCTACCGCAGCGCGTGGTGGGCAGACATGGCCGCCGTCACGGGCGTCGTGCAGGCGCACGGCGCGCTCGTCATCTGGGACTGCTCGCACGCGGTCGGCTCCGTGCCGCTCGAGCTCGACGCGTGGGGCGTCGACATGGCGGTCGGATGCTCGTACAAGTACTTGAACGGAGGCCCGGGCGCCCCCGCCTGGGCCTACGTCGCCGCGCGGCACCAGGCGCAGCTGCGCAACCCCATCCCCGGGTGGCTGGGCGCGGCGGAGCCGTTCAGCATGACGGCCGGGTTCGAGCCCGCGCCGGGCATCCGTCGCCTGGTCAGCGGAACCCCGCCCATCATCGGCATGCAGCCGATCGCCCACATGCTCGACGAGATCGAGGCGGCGGGCATGCCCGCGGTGCGGGCGAAGTCGGTCGCGCTGACCGGGTTCGCGATCGCGCTCGTCGACGCCCTGATCCCGGATGCCGTGGTCGCCTCGCCGCGCGATCCCGCGCGTCGCGGGGGCCACATCACGGTCGACCATCCGAACGCTCGGCGCGCCGTCGAGCGACTCTGGGCCGAGGGGGTCATCCCCGACTTCCGCCACCCGAGCGGGGTGCGCCTCGGGCTGTCTCCGCTCAGCACGAGCTTCGCGGACGTCGAGCGGGGCATCCGGGCGCTCGCGGCGGCGCTCGCCGACTGAGCCGCCCCGCACCGAGAGACGCCGGAAGCGCCCCTACTTCTTCCCGAGCGCCGCGAACTTCGCGATCGACAGCGGCACGAACACGAGGAGCAGCACCGCGATGCCGATGAGCACGGTGAGGATGGGATTCTGGGCCGTCCACGCGTCGCCGACGGGCGTTCCCGCGGGCACGTTGCCGAACAGCTCGCGCGCCGACTGCACGAGCGCCGAGACGGGGTTCCACTCCGAGAAGATCCGCAGCGGGGTGGGGAGGTTCTCGGTGGGCACGAACGCGTTCGAGATGAACGTGAGAGGGAAGAGCACGAGGAACGACACGTTGTTGATGATCTCGGGGCTGCGCACGCTCATGCCGAGGAAGGCCATGAGCCATGAGAACGCGTAGGCGAACAGCAGCAGCAGCGCGACCCCGGCGAGGAACCCCCCGAGCGACGACTCGACGCGCCAGCCGACGATGAAGCCGGTGCCCATCATGACGAGCATCGACAGCCCGTTGATGACGAGGTCGCCGTTGGTGCGCCCGACGAGCACGGCCGCACCGCTCATCGGCAGGGTGCGGAAGCGGTCGATGATGCCGTCCTTGAGGTCCTGCGCCATCGCCGAGCCCGAGTAGGTCGAGCCGAACACGACGGTCTGGGCGAAGATGCCCGCCATGAGGAACGACGTGTACCCGCCGGGCACGTCGATCGCGGCGCCGAAGACGTAGGTGAACAGCAGTACGAACATGATCGGCTGCAGCAGCGTGAACACGAGGATGTCGGGCACCCGGATGATCTTCATGAGGTTGCGGCGCGTGGCGACCCACCCGTCGCTGAGGAACCTCCCGATCGCCGTCCCCGGCTCCGGTTGCAGGGTCGCGGATGCTCCGCGCGCGCCGAGCCCGCCCGTCGAGCCGGCCGTCCCGCTCGATCTCACGGTGCTCATGCCGCCCCCTTCCCGCCCTCGCCCGGATCCTCCGCCGCGTGCCCGGTGAGCTGAAGGAAGACGTCGTCGAGCGTGGGTCGTCGCATGCCCGCGTCGTGGAGGGCGATGCCCGCGGCGGTCACCTCGCCGACGATGCGGCTGAGGGCGGTCGGGCCGTCCTCGACGGGCACGACCCAGGTCTTGCCCTCGTTCGACGGCACCGCCTCGCCCGCGCCGTAGCGCTGGAGGATGCCGCGCACGACCTCCGTCTCGTCGGCCTCGACGAGCGTGAGCGCGACGCGCGGCCCGCCGACCGACGCCTTGAGCTCGTCGGCGGTGCCCTCGGCGATCACGCGGCCCTCGTCGATGACCGAGATCGAGTCGGCGAGACGATCGGCCTCCTCCAGGTACTGCGTGGTGAGGAGCACGGTCGTCCCGCCGCTCACGAGGCTCTCGATGACATCCCACAGCGCCAGTCGGCTGCGCGGGTCGAGGCCCGTGGTCGGCTCGTCGAGGAAGAGCACCGGCGGGTTGATGACGAGCGCGCCCGCGAGGTCGATGCGCCGGCGCATGCCGCCGGAGAAGCCCTTGACCACGCGGTTCTGCGCCTCGACGAGGTCGAAGAGCTCGATGAGCTCGCGCGCCCGCTGCTTCGCCCGCTTCGCGCCCAGGTGGTAGAGCCGGCCCACCATCTCGAGGTTCTCGAAGCCCGTGAGGTTCTCGTCGACGGCGGCGTACTGGCCGCTCGCGCCGATCATGCGCCGCACCCGCTCGGGGTCGGCGAGCACGTCGACGCCGTCGATGACCGCCGAGCCGGAGTCGGGGCTGATGAGCGTCGTGAGCACCTTGACGGTGGTCGTCTTGCCGGCGCCGTTGGGGCCGAGCAGGGCGGTGACGGTGCCCTGCGGCACCTGCAGCGACAGCCCGTCGAGCGCGCGCACGACCGGGGCGCCCTTCGGGGTGTAGGTCTTGACGAGGTCGCTCGCCTCGATGAACGGCATGCGCGGATGCTACTCCTGGCCGGCGACATCGTGAGGTCTCGTCGTTCTCCCCACCGCTCCCGGCCGACCGTCGGGAGTCGGGCGTAGCCTGGCCCGGTGAGCGAGCAGACCGTGCTGTCCCCCGAGCTCCTGCACGGCATCCGCGATCGCGCCCCCGACCACGACGCTCGCAACTCGTTCTTCTTCGACGACCTGACCGCGCTGCGCGAGGCCGGGTACCTCCGACCGCGCAGCCTCACGGCCGCGGCCCGCGACCAGCGGATGCTCGCCGCGCACGCTCCCGCGACGGCGCTCGGCATGACCATGCACCTGGTCTGGATGGGCGTCGCCCGCGACCTCGCCGCCGCCGGCGACGACAGCCTCGCGTGGGTCGCGCGCGACTGCGAGGCGGGCGAGCTCTTCGCCTTCGCGATCAGCGAGGCCGGCAACGACCGCGTCATGACCGACTCGGTGACGCGCGTCGACCGCGTGCCCGGTGCAGCAGACGGCTCCGGCGCCGGCTGGTCGTTCACCGGCAAGAAGATCATCACGAGCCTGAGCCCGGCGTGGACGAGGCTCGGCGTGCTCGGCCGTCACGACCCCGCCGACGCCGATCCCGCGATCGTCCACGGCTTCCTCCTGCGCGAGTCCCCGGTCTCGACCCCCGACCGCCTCGAGCTGCACCCCGCACCCGGCATCGCGCTCACCCCCGACTGGGATTCGCTCGGCATGCGAGCGACCCAGAGCTGGACGACCCGGCTCGACGCGGCGTTCATCCCGGACGAGCGCGTGTCGCGCATCCTGCCCGTCGGCCCCACGCTCGACCCGTTCCTCCTCGCGATCTCGGCGAACTTCCTCACCCTCATGGCCGCCGTCTACGCCGGGCTCGCCGACCGCGCCCTCGAGCTCGCCGTCGAGTCCGCCCACCGGCGCACGAGCCTCAAGAACGGGGGAGCGCCCCAGTCGGCCGACCCCGACATCCGATGGCGGGTGGCGGATGCCGCGCTCGCGCTCGACGCGCTGGCCCCGCAGATCGAGGCCGTCTGCCGCGATCGCGACGCGGGTCTCGACCGGGGTGCGCGGTGGTTCCGCGACCTGGCGGGGCTCAAGCAGCGCGCCGTCGTCACCGCGCGCGAGGTCGTCGACCAGTGCATGCACATCGCCGGGGGTGGGGCCTATCGCGCGGGCGACGAGCTCAGCCGCCTGCAGCGCGACGTGCTCGCCGGCATCTACCACCCGAGCGACCCGGAGAGCGTGCACGCGACGGTCGCGGCCGACCTGCTGGGGCCGCTGCCGTGAGCGCCGCACCCTCTGATCGCGACGCGCCCGACGTCGAGCCCACCGACCTCCCCGCCGCGGCCCTCGCCGGCGTCGACCTGCGCGTCGGCTGCTACGGCATCGTCCACGACGAGCGCGGTGTGCTGCTCGCCCACTGGCGCGAGGGCGCCTACGGCGGTTGGACCCTCCCGGGCGGCGGCATGGAGCCGGGCGAGCACCCCGAGCAGACGGTCGTGCGCGAGGTGAAGGAGGAGACGGGCTTCGACGTGCGCGTCGACGGGATCCTCGGCGTCGGGTCGATCATCATCCCGGGCGCGAAGCGGATCCCCGGCCCCGGCCGCGACCTGCAGGGGCTGCGCATCGTCTACCGCTGCACGATCGTCGGTGGCGCGCTCGCCGTCGAGCAGGAGGGCACGACCGACGACGTGCGCTGGTTCGCCCTCGACGAGGTCGCCGGCCTCGAGCGCGTCGAGCTCGTCGACGACGGGCTTCGTTACGCGGGCCTCGCTCTGCCGACCGACGACGACGGCCGCGCGCCGGCCTGGTCGTAGACGGGAGTCTGAGCATGCGCGAGTTCGACGTGACGATCGGGGGCGGCGTCCTGCACGCATACGACTCCGGCACCGGCGGCGCGCACGCCCTGCCCGTCGTCTGGCACCACGGAACCCCGAACATCGGCACGCCGCCGCGGCCCCTCCTCGACCACGCCGACCGGCTGGGCCTGCGACTGGTCGGGTACGACCGGCCCGGCTACGGCGGCTCGACTCCGCGCCCCGATCGCACCGTAGCGAGCGCGGGGGCCGACACCGCGGACGTCGTCGACGCGCTCGATGCCCCCGACGCGGCCGGCGCGCGGCCGGGCCGCCCCTTCGCCGTCCTCGGCCACTCCGGCGGCGGCCCGCACGCCCTCGCCTGCGCCGCGCTCCTTCCCGATCGCGTCGTCGCGGCGGTCAGCATCTCCGGCCTCGCCCCCTACGACCCCACGCGCGACGCCGACTGGTTCGCCGGGTTCAGCGATCTCGGCGCCGCCTCGCTGCGCGCCGCCGTCGCGGGTCGCGCGGCGAAGGAGGAGTACGAGTCGGTCGAGCACGAGGGCGACATGGGCTTCATCGCCGCCGACGGCGCGGCCTTCGACGGCGAGTGGGGCTGGATCATGGAGGTCGTCCGCCCCGCCCTCGCCGCCGGCCCCGCCCCGCTCATCGACGACGACCTCGCGTACGTCCGCGACTGGGGCTTCGCGCCGAGCAGCATCCGCTCGCCCGTGCGGCTCGTGCACGGCGGCCTCGATCGGATGGTGCCGGCCGCGCACTCCGCGCAGCTCGCGCGGAGCATCCCGCACGCCGTCATCGATCTCACGCCCGACGACGGCCACATCTCGATCCTGCGTCGCGCGGCCGCCGCGCTCGAGTGGATCGCGGCGCAGAGAGACGAACGTCCGAATGAGTCGTGAGAGGGAGGAGCAGCCGTGACCGCTCAGATCACCATCGAGGTCGTGCACATCGACGAGTGCCCGAACTGGGCGGAGACCGCGGAGGACCTCCGCGCCGTGCTCTCCGAGCTGGGCCGCGCCGACCTCGCCGTCGTCGTGCGACGCGTGACGACCGGGAACGAGGCGCTCGCCGCGGGCTTCGCGGGCTCGCCGACGATCCTCCTCGATGGCGACGACCCGTTCCCGCACGGCGAACCGACGGGCGAGCTCGCGTGCCGCGTCTACCTGACCGAGGCGGGGCTCCGCGGCCGGCCGAGCCGCGAGCAGCTGCGCGCCCTGATGGCCGAGCGACTCGCCGGCTGACCTCAGTCCGACCCGCGATCCGACACCCCGACAGGGGTCGTGCGACCTGTGCGCCGCGGGTCTACCCTGGCCGTGCAACGACCGCGCGCCGGCGGAGCACGAAGCTCGTGCGAGGCGCGCGAGGCTCCCGTGCGGTCGTGGAGGAGGTCTCTGGACCGTGCGCACAGCATCCCTGACCGACACCGGATCGGTGTCGATCCCGCCCCGCACGACGCGCGGCACCGATGAGAAGCGGCGGATGCTCCTCCGCTCCCTCCTCGTCGTCCTCGCGGTCGGCCAGCCCGTGTCGTCGCTCGTGTTCGACTGGCTCTCACCGACGACGCTGCAGTCGGGGGCGGAGTTCTCTCCGCTCGTCCCGCCCGGAGCCTGGTTCGCGATCTGGGGCGTGATCATCCTGCTGGGCCTCGCCTACGCGCTCGCGCAGGCCCGGCCGTCGACGCTCACCGCGCTGCCGAGCATTCGCGACCGCGTCGCCGGGCCGCTGGGCGTCGTCTTCGCGTGCTTCGGCCTGTGGCTCGCGACCGCCGCGCTCGGGCAGGACAACCCGCTCGGCCTCGTCGTCTTCGTCGTCATCATCAGCGCGCACGTCGTCGCCTGGACGCGCGTCGTGCGCGCCCGCGACGAGCTCGCCGCCTGGAACCCGCTCGAGCGCGGCCTGCTCTACGGCCTCCTCGGCACCTACTCGGGCTGGACGTCGATGGCGTTCTTCGTGCAGATCGGCACGGTCGTGCAGGGGTCGGGCGCGCCCGTCGACACCGCGTGGGGTCAGACCTGGCAGCTGCTCGTGCTGCTCGCCGCGAGCGGCCTCGCGGTCGCCTTCGTGCTCGGCTCGCGCGCGTCGATCGTCTACGCCGCGACCGTCACCTACGCGCTCATCGGCGTCGGCATCAGCGCCGGCGCGGCGGGACTCACCGTGCTCGTCGTCGCGTGCGTCGTCGGGGTCACGCTGGTCTGGGCATCCGTCGTCGTCATCAGAGCAGTGGATGCCCGGCACCCCGTCCCCGTGCCGCCGGGGTCAGCGCGCCGCTAGTCGATCCAGCCGAGCTCGCGCAGCCACTCCGCGCAGTCGCGCGTCCAGTTCCGGGCGATCCCGGCCTCCTCCTCGCCGTCGATGCCGTCGACGAGCCCGAGCCCGTGCCGGCCGCGCGGGTAGACGTGCAGCGCGTGCGGCACGTCGTGCGCGGCGAGCGCCCGCCCGAGCAGGTAGCTGTGCTCGACGGGCACGGGCTCGTCGGCCGCGGTGTGCCAGATGAACATCGGCGGCGCTCCCCGCGTCACGAGCCGGTCGATCGACAGAGCGCGGCGCGCCCACGGCCAGGCGCGCAGGCCGATCAGCTGCTCGCGCGAGCCGCGGTGCGTGGGCAGTTCCATCGACACCACGGGGTAGCCGAGCACGGCCGCGTCGACGAGCCCGCTCACGGCGGCGTGGCCGGCGAGGTGGCCGCCGGCGGAGAAGCCGACGATGCCGACGCGCTCGACGCCGTGCGCCCGCAGCTCGCCGATGTGCCGCCGCACCGCGTGGAACGGCCCCGGGTGCCGCGTCCGCACCGGGTACTCGAGCACGCTCGCCTCGAGCCCGAGTCCGCGCAGCCACTCGGCGACGGGCTCGCCCTCGTGCGGGGCGAGGCGCGCATAGCCGCCGCCCGGCAGCACGACGACGTGCGTGCGCGGACGATCGGCTGAGGCGGTCATCGTGCGCTCATCACCGCGTTGAGCAGCTGGTCCCAGTCGACGCCGACCTCGGGCCGCCACGAGTCGAGGCGGTTGGTGAGCGCCACGACGCACAGGCCGGCGTCGCGCGACATCCAGAACTGCGTGCCCGTCCAGCCCGTGTGGCCGAACAGCGAGTGGTCGAGCAGGCCGGGCCGGTGCGGCAGGTTCCAGGCGAGCCCGAAGTCCTCGAAGCGCTTGATCGGGTCCTCGTCGAGCACCGGCAGGCCCGAGGTGCGCGGCCGCAGCATCGCTCCGAGGGTGACGGGCGCCACCACGCGCCCGTCACCGGCGAGCAGAGACTGCCCGATCGCCAGGAGGTCGTGCACCGTTCCGACCGCGCCGGCCGCCGGGTGGCGGGCGGCGAACACGAGCGACGGGTCGTGGCCGGCGAGGTCGGCGTCGTGGATCTCGTGCGCGTCCGCCGGGTCGAACGAGAGCGTGCCGGTGCCGGCCGCATCCGCCATCTCGGTGAAGAGGTCGACGAACTCGGCGCCCGTCGCGTGCTCGAGGATCGCGACGGCGCCCTCGAAGGCGAGGTTGTTGTAGCGGCGCACGGTGCCCGGCACCGATTCGAGCAGCGCGGTCGCGAGCGCCTCCCGCAGCGACGCCGGCCCGCCCGAGCCGCCGCCGAGCTCGTGGTCGACGATGCCGGAGGTGTGGCTCAGCAGCCGGCCGAGGGTCGCGGCGCCCGCGGGGGCCTGCGGCAGGGCATCCCGCAGCAGGGTCTCGCTCGTCAGCAGACCGCGCTCGATCGCGCGCGCGATCGTGAGGCCCGTGAGCGGCTTCGTGACCGAGTAGAGGGCGTAGCGGTCGTCGACGGTCGCGGTGCGGCCGCCGTCGGAGCCGAACGCCTCGAGTGCGAGCACCCCGTCGGCCGAGCACACGCCGAGCACGCCCGTGGGCAGCTGGCCGGAGTCGACGCGGGCGCGCATCCAGTCGATGGCGTGGCCGAAGGTGCGGGTCATGGGCTGCTCCTGTGGTGACGGCGCCGGTCAGCGCACGCGCGCGATGACGTCGCGGGCGATGAGGTCGAGGTGGTCGAGGTCGGTCATGTCGACGGTCTGCAGGTAGATGCGGGATGCGCCCAGGCCCCGCAGCCGCTCGATCTTCGCGGCGACCTCGTCGGGCGTGCCGACCAGACGGGCGTCGTGCGGCGACTCCGGGTCGATGCCGACGGCCTCGCAGCGCCGGCGGAGCGTCGCCGCGTCCTCCGCGACGATCGTCGGCAGCGCGACCGACAGCTCGAGCGTGTCGGGATCGCGCTCCTCCTCGAGGCACACCGAGCGCACGTTGGCGAACGTCGAGGCGACCGTCGCCTCGTCGACGAAGCCGATGTTGAACTCGGTCGCGTAGCGGGCGGCGAGCTGCGGGGTGCGGCGGGGGCCGCCGCCTCCCACGATGACGGGGATCTGTCGCTGCGCGGGCTTCGGCAGTGCGGGCGCGTCGAGCAGCGAGTAGTGGTCGCCCTCGAACGAGAACGTGGCGCCGTCGGGGGTGGCCCAGAGGCCCGTCACGATCGCGAGCTGCTCCTCGAGCATCCCGAATCGCTTCTCGGGGAAGGGGATGCCGTAGGCCGCGTGCTCCTTCGCGAACCAGCCGGTGCCGAGGCCGAGCTCGACGCGGCCGCCCGACATGCCATCGACCTGCGCGACCTGAATGGCGAGGATGCCCGGCACCCTGTACGTCGCCGACGACACGAGCGTGCCGAGCCGCACCCGGGAGGTCTCGCGCGCGAGGCCGGCTAGCGTCGTCCACGCGTCGGTCGGGCCGGGCAGCCCGTCGCCGTCGCCCATGACGTGGTAGTGGTCCGAGCGGAACCAGCCGTCGAAGCCGAGCGCCTCGGCGCGCTGCGCGTGGGCGAGCTGCGTCTCGTAGTCGGCGCCCTGCTGGGGCTCGGTGAACGCGCAGAACTGCATGGATGCTCCTCCTGGAGTGCGGCGGTACGTCGAGCCTAGAAGAGTGTGGGCGCGGGCTCCGGCGCTCGCTCAGCGCGAGTCAAGAGGGAGAAGAACGTGCGGTTGATGAAGACGAGGCTTCTGCCGGCCTTGACGGAGATGAGAACCTCGGCCTCGGTCAGGATCTTGAGCCACTTTGTCGCCGTCGGTCGCGTGACGTCGCATCTCTCCATGACCGTCGTGATCCGGCAGTAGGGCTGCTCGAACAGCACGTCCAGAAGGTCCGCGTTCGCTCCACTGGGGAGCACGGCCCGCAGTTCCCCCTGCATCTCGCGATAGAGCGCCTGGATATCGNCCTCCCATGCCGCCTCGGCGGTCACGGCGAGAAGCAGCCGGTAGTACTCCGCCTTGTTCTGGACGATGTAGCGAGAGAGGTACAGGATCGGCTCGCTCAGCAGCCCACGGTCGATGAGAAGAAGGATGTTGACAATCCGTCCAGTACGCCCGTTGCCGTCCGAGAACGGGTTGATTGCTTCGAATTGATAGTGAGCAAGCGCCATGACGACGAGCGGATCGAGGGCGGTCGAGGTGTGGACGAAGCGCGCCCACGCATCCAACCGCTCCATGAGGAGGCGCTGGCCATCGGGAGGTGTATAGATCGCCTCGCGGGTGGCCGGATTTCCGATGAACGTCCCCGGAAGGTCTCTCACCCTCATCTCGCGGGCCTGAAGGGTGGAGCAGATGGTGATCAACGTCGTCGCCGACAGTGGTCTATCACGAACTCTGCGAACTCCGTCGAGCAGCGCCACGCGGTATCGGAGCGCTTCCTTCGCCTCGGGTCGCGTCGAATCCTCGTCGAGCTGATCGGCCGCGAAGAGTTCGTCGGCGGTTGTGACGATGTTCTCGATCTCAGAGCTCGCCTGCGCTTCGAGAAGTGGAATGGAGTTGAGCAGAACCCTCGGGTTCGGGATGCGTCGAGCCGCCTGGTCGAGCGAGGCAAGAGCGGCTCTCGCCTCTGCGACCTGCTTGAGGATGCGCTTTGACTCGACATCGATCGGCGGAGGCAGATCCGGCAGATCGTTGTAGGGGCTGTTCGGCGTCCAGACCATAGTGAAAGATTAGATGCACGTCGTCAGTTCATGTAAAAAATCGCCCCAGATTTTGCAATAACTAGTGCAGGAAACAAGATCTTGCTCATAGCGACGCGGTTGCAGCCGCAGCCGTTCCGGCCCGTTGTGCCACTGCTAGCGTTCGCCCATGAAGACGATCGGCCTCCTCGGCGGCATGAGCTGGGAGAGCTCGGCGCTCTCGTACCGGCTCATCAACGAGGAGGTGCGCGACCGTCTCGGCGGCTTCCACTCGGCGCGGACCCTCATGGTTTCGATCGACTTCGCCGACATCGAGGCTATGCAGGCGGCGGGCGACTGGGCGGCGGCCGGGCGGATGCTCGCGGAGGCGGCCCGCTCGCTCGAGCGCGGCGGCGCCGACTTCATCATGCTGTGCACGAACACGATGCACCTCGTCGCCGACGAGATCGAGCGGGCGGTAAGCATCCCCTTCCTGCACATCGCCGACGCGACTGCCGATGCGATCCTCGCGGCTCACGTTCGCACGGCCGCGCTGCTCGGCACTCGCTTCACGATGGAGCAGCCGTTTCTCATCGAGCGCCTCGAGGCGCGGGGCATCGTGGTGCTCGTGCCCGAGACGGTTGACCGGACACTCGTGCACTCGGTCATCTACGACGAGCTCGTCCTCGGGGTTGTGAGCGATGCGTCGCGCGCTGCCTACGTCGCGGTCATCGATCGGCTCGTCGACCGCGGCGCCGAGGGCGTCATCCTCGGCTGTACCGAGATCGAGCTGCTCATCGGCGACGGCGACGTGAGCGTGCCGACGTTCGCGACAACGCGCATCCAGGCGACGGCGGCGGTCGACGCGGCGCTCGCCGGATGAGCGGTCATTGGAGGAGCGCCTCCGCCGCGCGAGCCGCGAAGCCCCGCCACGGTGGAGTCGCTCCGCTGATACGGCTGGGAGGAGGCTGACCGAGGCGGCCCGCGGCCTCGTTCCCTTGGCTACCGTCGGGGAATGCGCGTCCGTCTGACCTCCGATACCGCCTCCGGCGGCCCGGGGCCGCGCGCGATGCTCGTCGAGCGGCTCGCCCCGCGGACGGTGCCCGACGCCCTCGTCACGGCGCGCGACCTGGGGGTGCTCGAGCTCGGCGCGCTCGAGCGCTTGGCTGCGCGCGAGCCCGCCGCCGACGCGCTGCTCGACCGGTGGGAGGCGCTCGCGACGCTCGGGGCCGTCGACCTCGGCGCGGCGCGGGTCGTTGAGCCGCACCTCGATGCGCTGAGCATCCTCGCCGAGGCCAAGGCGACCGCGACCGCCGATGCGGGGTCCCTCGACCGCGACCCCGCCGCCGTCTGGGGCGTCTTCGCGGCGGAGGGCGGCGACGAGCCCCTGCGCGCGCGGCCGACCGCGCACGGCTGGAGGCTCGACGGGGTGAAGCCGTGGTGCTCGCTCGCGGGCATCCTCGATCGCGCCCTTGTGACCGCCCACCTCGACGACGCGGGCACCCGGCGCCTCTTCGCCGTCGACCTGCGCGCCCCCGGCGTCGCGGTCGCCGAGGGAGCCTGGGCGGCACGCGGGCTGAGCGAGATCCCGAGCGGGCCGGTGCGCTTCGCCGACGTCGCGGCCGAGCCCGTCGGCGCCGACGGCTGGTACCTGCAGCGGCCCGGCTTCGCGATCGGCGGCACGGGCGTCGCCGCGTGCTGGTTCGGCGGCGCGGTCGGTCTCGCCCGCTCCCTGCATTCGGCACTTGCCGCCCGCGCGGACGCTCACGGTCTTGCGCATCTCGGCGCGATCGACGAGCAGCTCGAGGCCGCCCGCCTCGTCCTCGCCGACGCGGCCCGCCGCGCCCCTGGAGCCGATCGCGCGACGGCGCGGATCCTCGCCAAGCGCGTGCGCGCGACCATCGCCCGCACGTGCGACGACGTGCTCGCCCGCACCGCCCGCGCGCTCGGCCCCGCCCCGCTCGCCCTCGACGCCGAGCACGCCAAGCGCGTCGCCGACCTCCAGCTCTACGTGCGCCAGCACCACGCCGAGCGCGACCTCGCCTCCCTCGGCGAGGCGCTGACCGCGAGCGAGGCGCCGTGGTGACGTTCGATGCGGCGGCCCCCGGCACGAGCGCGGCCGTGTGGGCGGCGGATGCCCGGACCCACGATCGTCCGCCCCTCGACCTCGACGGCGCGACCGCCCTCGTCGTCATCGCCGCGCACCCCGACGACGAGACGCTCGGCGCCGGCGGGCTCATCGCTACGTGCGCGGAGCGCGGCCTGCCCGTGACGGTCGTCGTCGTGACCGACGGCGCCGGGTCGCACCCCGACGACCCGCGCATCGGGCGCCGCCGGGCGGGGGAGCTGCTCGTCGCCCTCGACCTGCTCGGGGTGACGACGGCGCCCGTGCTGCTGGGGTTCCCGGACGGGGGGACGCGCGAGCACCGCGAGGGGATCGCGGCGGCGCTCGCCGCGGTGCTCGAAGCGGTCGTCAGAGAGGAGCCCGACGGCACGACGGCCGGCGCGCCCGGCCGCATCCTCGTCGCCGCGCCCTGGACGGGCGACGGCCACCGCGACCACCGCGTCGTCGGCGAGATCGTGCGCGAGCTCGTCGCGCGCGACGCCGCCTGGCTGACGCTGCTCGCCTACCCGATCTGGATGCGCCACTGGGCCGACCCCGACCACGCCGCGGTGCCGTGGGAGTCGATGCGCGCGCTGGCGATCGACGCGCGCCGCAAGTCGGCCGCGATCGACGCGCACTCCTCGCAGCACGCGGGGGAGGAGCCGATGCTGCACGCGCGGTTCCTCGAGAACTTCCGAGGGGGCATCGAGCTGTTCGTGGTGGAGGAGGCCGCGCCCGCCGCCGCACCGCCCGCGGCCCCGCTCGGCGCCGACTACTTCGAGGCCCTCTACGCGCGCCGCGACGACCCGTGGCGGCTCGCCTCTCGCTGGTACGAGCAGCGCAAGCGCGACGCGACGATGGCCGCCCTGCCCGCCGAGCGGTACTCGTCGGCGCTCGAGCTCGGCTGCTCGATCGGGCTGCTCACCGAGCGCCTCGCCGAGCGATGCGACGCGCTGCTCGCGGTCGACATCGCCGAGGAGGCGGTCGCTCTCGCACGACGGCGCCTGGCCGAGAGCCCGTCGTCCGCGGCGGAGTCCGCCGCCGTCCGCATCGAGCAGCATGACGCCCTCCGCGCCCTGCCGAAGGGGACCTTCGACCTCATCGTGCTCTCCGAGGTCGGCTACTACGCCGATCTCGACGCCCTCGATCGACTCGTGCCCGCGATCGAGGCCGCCCTGCACCCGACCGGAGCGCTCGTCGCCTGCCACTGGCGGCATCCCGTCGCCGACTACCCGCTGCGGGGCGACGACGTGCACGCGCGCCTCGCACGGTCGTCGCTCGAGCGAACGGTCAGTCACGTCGAACGCGACTTCGTGCTCGAGGTGTACGCGCGCGACGGCCGCTCGGTCGCCGAGCGCGAGGGGCTCGCATGAGCATCGGCGTCGTCATCCCGGCCCGCGACGAGGAGGATCTCATCGGCGACTGCCTCGCCTCGATCGCGCGGGCTTCCGCGCTCGTGACGGTTCCCGTCGTGGTCGTCGTCGTGGCAGACGGATGCTCGGACTCGACCACCGACGTCGCGCGCGGGTTCGCCGGGGTCGAGGTCGTCGAGCTCGCGCCCGTCGGCGTCGGCCTCGCGCGAGCGCGGGGTGTCTCGGCCGTGCTCGACCGTGGCGCCCAGTGGATCTCCTGCACCGACGCCGACTCGACCGTGCCCGAGAACTGGCTCGCCGAGCAGTGGCGGCTGCACCGCGAGGGTCGCGCGCTCATGATCGGCACCGTGCGACCGCGCTTCGCGGAGCTCTCGCCCGCGCACGTCGCCCACTGGACGGCGACGCACCGCCGGGGCTTCCCGAACGGGCACGTGCACGGTGCGAACCTCGGGGTCTCGGCGGCCGCGTACCGCGCGGCGGGCGGCTTCGCCGGGCTCGACGAGCACGAGGACGTCGACCTCGTCGCCCGGCTGCGCGCTCTCGGCGTCGACGAGGTCGCGAGCGACGCGTGCGAGGTCGAGACCTCCGCGCGGTTCGACGGCCGCACCGCCGGCGGCTACGCGGGGCACCTGCGGCGCGTCGAGGCCGAGCTCGCCGGCTGACCGGGGGTATCCGGGCCGTGCGGCACGCGGCGCCGCGCGTGCTCCGCGCGCACGAGCGCCGGGCGCGGGGGCGACGGGAGACCCGTCAGAGCCCTACGGTGGAGGCATGACCCCGACGACGCGACGATGCGGCCGCGCGAGCACCGTGAGCGCGCGATGACGCGATTCTCGCTCCCGCCCGGCGGCGTCGTGCTCGGCGTCGCCTCCCTGGTGCTCAAGGAGGGCGCGACGATCGACGGGGCGCTCGAGGTCGTCCGCGCGGCCGTGGACGCGGGCGTGCGGGCGATCGACACCGCACGCGCCTATGCCACGGTCGACGACGATGCCGCGGGAGAGCGCATCGCGCAGGCGGCGCGCGCGCAGGCCCCGGGCATCCCCATCATCACGAAGGCCGGCCACTTCCGCGTCGCGCGGGCGGCGTGGGATGTCGACGGGTCGCCCGAGCGCGTCCGGGCCGACGCGCTGCGCAGCCGCGAGGTGCTCGGCGCCCCGCCGTCCCTGCTGCTGCTGCACCGCGCCGACCGCGTCGACGACATCGACGCGTCGGTGCGCGAGCTGGCCGCCCTGCGCGAGGAGGGGGTGGTCGAGGCGATCGGCCTCTCGAACGCCTCGGTCGAGCTGCTCGACCGCGCCCGGGCGATCGCCGAGATCGACGCGGTGGAGAACCGCTTCGGCTTCGGCGTCGACCCGGCGACCGAGTACCGCTACTGCGTCGAGGCGGGCATCCCCTTCCTCGCCTACGCGCCGTTCGGCGGGCCCAAGGCCGAGCCGCTCGCGACCCGCGTGCCCCGCGTCGCCGCCGCCGCGACGGCGCACGGCACCTCGGTGCATCGTGCGGCGCTCGCCGCGATGCTCGACGCCATGCCCGGAGCGTGGCCCGTCATCGGCTCGACCCGCGTGGAGTCGGTGCTCGACTCGATCGCCGCGTCGGCGCTCGCGGTCGACGACGACCTGCGCCGCGCGTTCGCGGAGGACCTGCGCTCGCGCGGGGTCGGGCTCTAGCCGCGCGGGACGAGCCGCTGAAGCTGGGTCACGTGGCCCGGCTCGAGCTCGTCGAGGGAACTGACCCCGAGCAGCCGCATCGTGCGGGCCACCTGGTCGCCGAGGATCTGGATGGCGCGGTCGACGCCCTCGCGCCCGCCGGCCATGAGGCCGTACAGGTAGGCGCGGCCGATGAGGGTGAACCGCGCCCCGAGCGCGATCGACGCGACGATGTCGGCACCGGACATGATGCCCGTGTCGAGGTGCACCTCGGTGTCGCGGCCGACCTCGCGCACGACCTCGGGCAGCAGGTGGAACGGGATCGGCGCGCGGTCGAGCTGGCGGCCGCCGTGGTTCGAGAGGGTGATGCCGTCGACGCCGAGGTCGGCGAGGCGCTTGGCGTCGGCGACCGTCTGCACGCCCTTGACGACGAGCTTGCCGGGCCACTGCTCCTTGATCCACGCCAGGTCCTCGTAGGTGACGGTGGGGTCGAACATGAAGTCGAGCAGCTCGGCGACCGTGCCGTCCCAGCTCGACAGGCTCGCGAACGCGAGCGGCTCGGTGGTCAGGAAGTCCCACCACCACCACGGGCGGGGGATCGCGTTGGCGATCGTGCCGACCGTGAGCGCGGGCGGGATCGAAAACCCGTTGCGCTTGTCGCGCAGGCGCGCTCCGGCGACGGGCACGTCGACCGTCACGAGCAGCGTGTCGAAGCCCGCGGCGGCGGCGCGCTCGACGAGCTCCATCGACTTCTCGCGGTCCTTCCACATGTAGAGCTGGAACCAGTTGCGACCGTTCGGCGCGGCATCCCGCACGCCCTCGATGCTCGTCGTGCCCATCGTCGACAGAGCGAACGGGATGCCCGCGGCGGCCGCCGCCGTCGCCCCCGCGATCTCGCCCTCGGTGTGCATCATCCGGGTGAAGCCGGTCGGCGCGATGCCGAAGGGCAGCTCGACGCTCTGGCCGAGGACCTCCCATCCGGTGTCGACGCGGCTGACGTCGCGCAGGATCGCGGGGTTGAACTGGATGTCCTCGAACGCCTGGCGTGCGCGTCCGAGCGAGATCTCGCCTTCGGCCGCGCCTTCGGTGTAGTCGAACGGCGCCTTGGGGGTGCGGCGCTGCGCGATGGCGCGCAAGTCGTGGATCGTGAGTGCGCTCTGCAGGCGCCGCTTCTTGCCGTCGAGCTCGGGGGTCTTGAACTTCATGAGCGGGGCGAGCTCGCTCGGGCGGGGGAAGCGGCGTTTCACCATCGTCAGTCTCTCTCGTGGGTCGGTTCGTCGTTCGGAGCGCTGCGCGTCGCGTCGTAGCGGGCGAGCAGGCGGTCGCGGGCACCCTCAATGTGGGCGCGGGTGAGCCTGCCCGCGGCCTCGGGGTCGCCGGCGGCGACGGCATCGAGGATGCGCTGGTGCTGCTCGACGACGTCGGCGAGCGCGAGGAGGCGGTGCGCTTGCACCTGGCCCGTGCACAACTCGATCTCGCCCATCAGCAGAGCATGCATGCGTGCGAGTCGGGGAGACGGCTGCGCCTCGACGAGCGCGCGATGGAAGGCGATGTCGGCTCGGGCCAGCGGGGCCGTGGCGTCGCGATCGGAGGCCGACCCGGCGGGCGCGTGCGCCGCCCTGGCGGCATCGGCGAGCATCCGCTGCGCTGCGAGCGCCTCCGACGGCACGATGCCGCGAGTGGCGAGGGCGCGCAACGCCGCCTCCTCGACGATCGCGCGGTTCGCGTACAGGTCGACGATGTCGTCGCGCGACAGTTGCGGCACTCGCGCGGTCTTGTGCGCCGTGCGCCGCAGCAGCCCTTCGGCGACGAGTCGCTCCAGCGCGACCTTCGCCGTCGGGCGGGCGACCCCGAAGCGGTCAGCGACGGCCTGTTCGGTGACGGCGGCTCCCGGGGCCTCACGCTGAGTGAGAATCCGCTCCCGAAGGGCCTCGTATACGGCCTCGGGGACCGACGTGACGGCCAGGGCGTCGATGCTCACGGGGGAGAAGCTATCAGATTGTCATACAAGTACACGCACCTTCGCGAGAGCGTGCTCGTCTCTGCGGGGACCAGGCACCAGGGATGCGGACTATCCGACGGCCACGGGTGCCGACCCGCAACCGCACGACTCTCGTCGTGCCAACGAGGGCGCCTCCAGCGCTCCGTCGAATACCCCACCGGAGAGAGCGGCGAGGAGCCGATGTCCTGCGGTTCGGCCGAGGTCACGGGGGTGAATCGAGACGGAGGAGAGACTCGGGGTGGTGATCGACGCGAGCTCCACGTCGTCGATGCTGACGACCCGGAGCTCGCTCGGCGAGATCGAGAACTCGTTCAAGGCTCTGAGGACACCGATGGCGATGATGTCGTTGTGCACGATGAGGGCATCCGGCAGCGGCTCGGCCGAGCCGAGCAGCCGGTGAGCGAGTTCTCGCGCCGCGATGGCGCTCGATGGCGATGGGGCGGACCAGGCCTCCATCACGCGCACATCCTCCGCCGCGCACAGCCGGCTGAATGACTCCATGCGCTGTATGCGCGGACCAGCATCACCGATTCCGCCGAAGTACCCCAGGGACTGAGCCCCGTGCTCCACGACGAGATGCTCGAACGCGATTCCGACGATTTCGGCATCGAGGACGTGGACGATGGGCAGATCCGACTCGGGTACGGCTCGGTTGAGGAGGACGACGGGTATGCGCGCTGCCCGCAGGCGCTCGAGCTCGACGGCCGTGGTTCCCAACGCTGGCAGCAGCAGAACGCCCGCGACCTGCTCCTCGACCAGCTGGCGGAGCACATGCCGCTGCATCGTGAGGTCATCGAAGGTGTTCGACAGGAGGACGATCATGCTTCGGTCTTCGAGCCCCATCTGCATTCCGATCGCCGCTTCAGCGACGACGGGGTTCGTGATGTCGGGGACGACCAGCCCGATGACGTTCCGCTGCTGGGTTCGGAGACGAACGGCATTGCGGTTAGGGATGTACCCGAGTCGTGCGGCCTCGGCCTGGACGCGGAGCCGCGTCTCCTCGGCGATCTTGCTCGCGTCGCGGAGCGCGAGGGAGACCGTGGCGCGCGACAGGCCCAGCGCGTCCGCGACCGTCTGCATCGTCACGGGGCCTTCTTGATCCACTCCACGATTCTCCCCGTGCAACGTAATTGAAACGTTACATCTGAGAGGCGGCGTGTCGACGATCCGTCTTGCGCGACCGATAAGCGCGAGGTAAGTTGGCGTTTCAATCGATTGAAACGTATCAATCGATTTACACTGGCCCTGTTATCCGGTCAGGGTCCCTGCCAAGACAAGGAAGTCACATGCATCAGACCCATTCGCGCCGCAGCATGACGCGCCCACGTCACCTGCCTGCCGCCCTTGCAGCGACGGCAGCACTCTCGCTCCTCGCAGGATGCACTGCGGCGGCGCCCGCCAGCGGGCCGGACGAACCGTCCAGCGAGCCGACGCAAGGTGGGTCAATCAACATCGTGCAGAGCTCGGACATCCAGCTCAACGGCTGGTTCGGGCAGACTCAGCCAAATCTGGGCATCCAGCGCCTGCTCTTCAATTCGCTCATCCAGATGGACGTGGCGACTGGCGAGCCGCAGCCCTCCCTGGCGGAGTCGTGGGAGCTCACCGACGCCGACACCGTCATCAGCTTCGTGCTGAGGGATGACGTCTCCTTCCATGACGGAACGCCGATGACGAGCGCCGACGTGATCGCGAGCATCGAAACCCTGCGCACCGAGGGCATCCCGTCGCAGGTGAAGTCCGTCGCCAACCTCGTGACGGAGATGGACCCCGTCTCCGACACCGAGCTCACCATCACGCTCGAGTACGCGGTGACGAACCTCTTCGACCTCTTCGAGATGATGCCGATCATCGATGACGCGACCGTGGACCAGCTGCTGCTCGGTGAGAACTTCAACGGCACCGGGCCCTTCCTGGTCGACGACTACACCCCCGGTCAGCGAGTGGACATGGTTCGCTTCGACGACTACTGGGGCGACGTGGCCTATCTCGACAGCGTGACCGTCACGGCCGTCCGCGACTCGCAGGCGATGCTCACGGCGCTGCGGTCTGGTCAGGCGCAGGTTGCCGTCGACCTCGCGCCGCTCGACGCGACGGCCATCCGCGATGATCCTGCTTTCGAGGTCTTCAACGCTCCGGCCGCCGACGCGGGGTACTACGTCGCGTCGAATGTGAACGTCCCGCTCCTGAGCTCCAAGGAGGTCCGCCAGGCGATCGCGACCGCGATCGACCGAGAGCGAATCCTCGACCAGGTGCTTGGCGGCAACGGCATCGTGAGCTCGATCCCGTGGACGCCATCCTCCGCGGCCTTCGACGAGTCCCTGCAGAACTTCTACAGCTACGACGTGGACGCGGCGACCGCGGCACTCGAGGAGGCCGGCGCTGCAGGTGAGCCCGTCAAGGTCTTCTACGACGCCAACAGCGGCATCATGACGGGCATCGCCCAGGTGGTCATCTTCGATCTCGAACAGGCCGGACTGCAGCCGCAGGCGGAACCGCTCCAGACTGCGGACTTCCTGACGCGCCTGCGCAATGGCGAACTGGACGGGCTCTTCATCAATGTCCACGGCTTCGGTCAGCTCTCGCCAGCGACACTCGTCACGGGCGCCTTCCCCTTCAACGCCAACGGCAACGCCTCGCAGTTCGACAACCAGACCTATAAGGATCTGGCGAACGCGGTGCGGGTCGAGACCGATGAAGCGGCCGCCGCGGAGAACATCGCGGCGCTGAATGAGTTCTTCCTCGACGAGCAGTTCGTCTCCGACCTGATCAGCAGCTACCACACGTACGCGATCTCATCGTCGATCAACGGGTTCGAAGCGACGATTCTCGACTACCCGATCCTGGATCGCGTGTATCTCGACTAGGACCGGTTGGCAGGAGAACGGTGGGGTCGGCTCGATCGAGCCGACCCCACCGGATCGAAAGGAATGAATCAGTGTTGATCTTCACCGCGAAGAGGGTGCTGTCGGGCCTGATCGTGCTGCTCGTCGCGTCCGTGGTGATCTTCTTCATCCTGAGGCTCGCGCCGGGCGACCCGGCAGCCGCGCTTGCGGGCGCCGATGCCGACCAGGCGACGATCGATGCGATCCGCACGCGACTGGGTCTCGACCTGCCCCTCTGGCAGCAGTACGCCTCGTGGCTCGGCGGGATTCTGACGGGCAATCTCGGAGACAGCTTCATTCTGAGCGCACCGATCGCCGAACTCATCGGCGACAGCCTGCCGAACACCGTCTTCCTCGCCGGCGGCGCTCTGCTCCTCGCTCTGGTCGGTGGCGCTGTCGTGGGGATCGTCCTCGGCGTCAGTCGTCGGCGCGCGGTCAACAGCGTCTTCACGGCAGCGAATTCAGTGGCGTTCGCTGTTCCTCCGTACGTCACGGGCGTCTTCCTCACCCTTGTCTTCTCGATCTATCTGGGCGTGCTTCCCTCGGGCGGTGTCGGTCCCGGGCTCGGCGACCCAGTCGGCGCCATTCCGTATCTCCTGCTCCCCGCCGTCACGCTGGCGCTTCCAACCGGAGCCACCATCGCCCGGTTCCTGGCCGCATCGATGCGACGCCAGAGGGAGGAGGACTTCGTGCAGGCTGGGATCGCGAAGGGGCTCACCACGACGACGCTCTTCGCCCGTCACGTCATTCCCAACTCCCTGCCGCCGGTCCTCACCGTCCTCGGCATCCAGATCGGGCAGCTTCTGGCCGGCGCGATCATCGTGGAGGTCGTCTTCGCCTGGCCCGGGGTCGGCCAACTGATTTTGCAGTCCGTCATCACCCGTGACTACCTCCTGACCCAAGTGCTGCTGCTTCTCGCCGTGGCCGTATTCGTCGTCATGCAAACGCTGACCGACCTGGCCGACGCGGCTCTCGATCCGCGCGTTCGAATGGGAATCCGATGACCGCCATTCCCGAGCTCTCCCCAGCACGATCCCGACGACTCCCGTCCGCGCTGCGAGGGACCTTGGCTGACCCTGGGGTGTTCATCGCGACGGTGATCGTCATCATCTTCGTGTCGGTCGGACTTCTCGCGCCCTTCCTGCCCTTGCAGTCGCCCTATCTCCAGGGCGGTCAGGCATTCGCGCCTCCCAGCGCCGAGCACTGGCTCGGCACCGATGAGTTCGGACGCGATCTGTTCAGTCGTGTGCTGTTCGGCATACGCCAGGACGCGCTCGTGGGTGTGATCGCGGTGCCGATAGGCGCACTCATGGGCATCCTGCTCGGTCTCGCCAGCGGTCTGAACCGAATCCTCGATGCCGTGCTGCAGCGGATCCTGGATGTCTCGCTCGCCTTCTCGAGCCTTGTGATGGGAATCGTGGTGGCCGCGATCGTCGGCGCCGGTATCGAGGCGGTCCTAATCACGGTGGCCTTGGTCAACGTCCCTCTGTTCGGGCGCCTGACGCGGAGCGCGGTTCGCTCGCAGCAGGTTCGCGACTACGTCACTGCAGCTCGGGTCACCGGGGCGGGGCCGATCCGAGTGCTCGTCCGGCACGTGCTACCGAACGCCGTCGA
This sequence comes from Yonghaparkia sp. Soil809, assembly GCF_001429705.1. Classification (NCBI taxonomy): domain Bacteria; kingdom Bacillati; phylum Actinomycetota; class Actinomycetes; order Micrococcales; family Microbacteriaceae; genus Microcella; species Yonghaparkia sp. Soil809. The sequence goes on along the minus strand of NZ_LMSV01000001.1, from coordinate 872,494 downwards.
CGCGCTCATCGTGCAGGCTGCCCTGAGCCTGTCGATCGCTGTGTTCATCGAGGGCGCGATGAGCTTCGTCGGCATCGGCGTCAGGCCGCCCGAGCCGTCGCTCGGATCACTCCTCCGCAGCAGCAGCAGCTTCCTGGCGATCGCACCGCTCTATGCGATCGCGCCCATGGTCATCCTGACTGCTCTGGTTCTCTGCTTCAACGTCATCGGCGATGGTCTCAACCGCCGCCTCCTTCGCCGGTAGCACCGGCCCGAACCTAGGCGCCTTCATGATCCCGCTGCTCTCCGTTCGAGACCTCGTCACCACGTTCCACACTTCCGATGGCCCTGTTCAGGCGGTGAGAGGAGTCTCATTCGATCTGTCTGCGGGCGAGACACTCGCCATCGTGGGCGAGTCCGGGTCGGGCAAGTCGGTCACAGCGACCTCACTCATGAATATGGTGCGTGCGCCCGGCCGCATCGAGAGCGGGTCGATCACGTTCAAGGGGGTCGATGTTCTCGCGAAGTCGCGAGACGAGCTCCGCCAGATGCGGGGGGCCGCGATGAGCATGATCTTCCAGGACCCTGTGGCAGCCCTCGACCCCCTGATGCGTATTCGGGATCAGCTGGGCGAGGCGATCAGAGCCCATAGCGCGATCTCCGCGTCGGCGGCCAACGCGCGGGCGATCGAGCTCATGCATCAGGTCGGAATCCCCGATCCGGAGGCACGGCTGCGTGACTATCCGCTCGCCTTCAGCGGGGGGATGTCGCAGCGGGTCATGATCGCCATGGCACTGGCCAATGATCCCGAGGTCATCATCGCCGACGAGCCCACCACCGCACTCGACGTGACGGTCCAGGCCCAGATCTTGGACGTTCTCGACACACTCAACCGCGACCGCGGCACCGCTGTCATCCTGATCACCCACAACCTCGGTGTCGTCGCCCAGCTCTGCCAGCGCGTCGCGGTGATGTACGGCGGAAAGATCGTCGAGACCGGGCCGACCGCCGAGGTGTTCGCGAACCCTCAGCACCCGTACACGCGCGACCTGCTGGCCGCGACGCCCAAGCTCTCGCAGCCGCGCGACGTGCCCCTCGTCGCGATCTCGGGTCGCCCGCCGACGATGCGCGAGCCCATCATCGGATGCTCGTACGCTCCGCGCGATCCCCTCGCTGTTGCTCGATGCTTCGTTGATGCACCCGCTCTGGAACCCGGCGAAGGAGCGCGGCGCCACGCCTGCTGGGTGAGCGACGGCACGACGCCGCTGCCATTGCGCCCCGAGCTGGCACTCGAGATCGAACAGGCGCCGAGAGCCGCAGCGGCCCGTGGCGCTGTGCTTCTGCAGGTTGCGGATCTCACGAAGCAGTTCGACGGCCCGCGCACGCGCGCGTTCGGGCGTAGGCAGCAGGTTCGAGCCGTCGACGGAGTGACGTTCGACGTGCATCAGGGCGAGACGCTCGGCCTCGTGGGCGAGTCAGGGTGCGGGAAGTCCACGATCGCCAAGCTCGTGCTCGGGGTCGAGTCGCCCACCGGCGGATCCATCCGATACGCCGGCCAGGATTCGACCGTGCTCAGCGCCGCCGCACGGCGCCGGTACAACCGCAACGTGCAGATCGTCTTCCAGAATCCGATGTCGGCTCTGAACCCGCGACGAACCGTGGGGAGCATGCTGTCCGAGCCGCTGGCGCTTCAAGGGATGCGCGGCCAGGAGTTGCGCGACCGCAGAGACGCTCTGCTCGAACTCGTCGGCATGGATGCGTCGATCGCCAATCGGTTCCCGCACGAGTTCTCGGGCGGGCAGCGCCAGCGTCTCGTCATCGCGCGCGCCTTGGCGGTCGACCCGCAGCTCATCGTCTGCGATGAGGCAGTCGCAGCTCTTGACGTGTCGCTACAGGCGCAGATCATCAACCTGCTGAAGGAGCTGCAGACCAGGCTCGGGCTGTCCTACTTGTTCATCGGACACGATCTCGCCACCGTCCGTCACATCGCCGACCGGATCATGGTCATGTATCTCGGTCAGATCGTCGAGCAGGGCACTGCCGAGCAGGTGACCGGCAATCCTCAGCACCCCTACACGGTGAGCCTGCTCTCCGCTGTGCCGGATCCGGACCCGTCTGCGCTGTCGCGACAACGCGTGATCCTGCAAGGAGAAGTGCCCACACCGTTGAACCCGCCGAGCGGATGCCGATTCCACACGAGGTGCCCGATCGGCCCCACCATGCGCACCGACCGAGAGATCTGCCGCACGGAGAAGCCGACTGCCGATCCGGAGGCCGAGCATGGGGTCGCCTGCCACTTCGCCGGCGAGTTCACCCTCGTCGGCTCCGGCTCGTCTGCACCGATCTCGGCCGATGTGCCGCACGGACTCGGGCCCGTTCGCCAGACCACGAGGAAGACGCTCCAGTGACTCCATCCAATGTTCTGCTCATCATGTGCGATCAGTTGCGCGCAGACGCTATCGGCGCCTACGGCGGCACCATCGTTCCCACTCCGAACATGGATCGGCTCGCTCGGGAAGGGGCCCGATACACGTCGGCCTACACGGCGTCTCCCGTGTGCGTGCCGTCACGCGCATCCCTGATCACCGGCAACGAGCCGCAGACCAATGCGTGCTACGAGAACGAGATGCCGATGCCCGACACCTCGACGGTCATGGATCTGCTCACCGACGCCGGGTACGTCACTCACGGGGTGGGGAAGATGCACTTCACGCCCGACGGCCAGGAACTTCGAGGCTTTGTCTCACGCGATACGGGCGAGGAATTCGGAACCGTCGACGATGACGACTATCTCGCGTATCTAGAGGAGGTCGGGTTCGGTTACGTCGAGCATCCTCACGGACTCCGAGACGAGATGTACTACATCCCGCAGTTGTCTCCGGTTCCGGAGGAGCATCACTTTTCGCACTGGGTCGCGGACCGCTCCATTGCCTTCATCGAGGAACGCGACGACGACGCGCCGTTCTTCCTCTGGTCGAGCTTCATCGCGCCGCACCCGCCATTCGCTCCGCCGGCGCCATGGCACCGCCGTCTCGCCCCCTCTTTGCTCCCCGAGCCGTTCGAGCCGCAGGGCGGGGAAGCCCTCATGACGGTGTACAACCGCCTCCAGGAGCGCTACAAGTATCGCGATGGCGGACGCGATCGCCGGCTCCTGCAACTGATCCGTGCGTACTACTACGCGTCGGTGGCGCACGTCGATGCGCAGATCGGCCGTATCCTCACGGAGCTCGACGACCGCGGCCTCGCCGAGAGCACCCTCGTGATCCTGACCGCGGACCACGGCGAGTTCCTGGGCGACTATGGAACCTTCGGCAAGCGGAGCTTCCTCGATGCGGCCGCGCGAGTGCCGTTGCTCGTTCGCGGCCCTGGCTTCGTCGCCGGCTCGGTCGTCCAATCTCCTGTGAGCCTAATTGACGTGTACCCGACGATCGCCGCGGCCGCGGGAAAGTCGGCCGAACGCGAAGGACTGTCGCTCGCCGACCCCCTCAACGACCGCCACGTCTACGGCCAGTACCAGGCTGGGGTGATGGGCATGTACGCAGTCATCACGCCACTGTGGAAGTACATCTGGTCCGCGCCGGATCAGCGGGAAATCCTGATCGACAGGCGAAGCGGTAAGGAATCCATGAACTTGGCGTACAACGTCCGCACGCGAGCGACGCTCGAGCAGCTGCGGGCCGAGGCGTGCGAGCATTTCGCCGATCTCGCCGACGTCGATTTCGACGCCCTGTCGAGCAACGTGACCTTGCGGCTGGGCGCGCCGGCCGATGCCCGAGGGCTCGCCGCCCTGGCCTCGCTCGAGCTCGATCCCGACGCGGCGACGCTCGTGGTCCGGGAATCCTGGGACGGTGAGTGATGTCGGGTAACCCCGTCATCCCGAACCAGGGAGTGAACGACCCGCACATCCGCATCTTCGGCGACACCGCGTACCTGTACGCATCGCACGATCTGTCCCCGTCAAACGACTCGTTCGTGATGGCGGATTGGCAGGTGTGGAGCTCGCTCGACTTGGTGCACTGGCAGCATGCTTCGACACTCTCGCCCGACGATACGTACTTGCGCGGAGCGGTGGAGTTCACGTCAGCCTGGGCTACCGACGCCGCCGAGAAAGATGGTCGGTACTTCTGGTATTTCTCCGAGGGGGATGCCCGGGTCGGCGTCGTCGCCGGTCCGACGCCGGTGGGCCCCTGGTCTGACCCCCTGGGCGCTCCCCTTCTCGCGGAGGGGCTCACATCGACTCAGCACTACGACCCCGGCATCTTCAGCGAGGGCGGTCGGCGGTACATCGTGTTCGGTGCCTGGGACTACTTCATCGCCGAGCTCGGCGAGGACATGGTCTCCCTGGCCGAGCCGCCGCGTCAGCTGCGCATCCAGGATGCGCAGGGACCGTACACGTACGCGGAGGGCAGTCCTTTCGAGGGCAGGGGCACGGACGACAAGCCGTTCCTGCACCGCGAAGGCGACCTGTACTACCTGTCGTGGGGTGCCTTCTATGCGACGTCACTCGCGCTGTTCGGGCCGTACACGTATCGCGGTTGCGTGATCGACGACTCGAGCTTCCCGACCGGCCTCGACCAGCCGACGTGGCCTCTCGGGCCCGCGCAGGGTCGCCATGGCTCGTTCTTCTCCTGGCACGGGCAGACCTACTTCGCCTACTGCGACATCTCGCAAACCGGCAACCGCTACTTCCGAGACACCTTCATCAGCTACGTCCACTACCGGTCTGACGGCACGATCGCGCCGATCCGCGTCGATCTGACCGGGGTCGGCCGGTACGAGGCCCGCCGGGGTCGCATCCGCGCCGCGGAGTACTTCCGAGTGCTCGGCGCCGAAAAGCTCCAGCTCGATCGGCACACTGACGACTTCGTGGTGATGGGGTGTCACGGGACGGACGCGCGTGTGGAGTTCCCCAACATCGAGGGCCTCCTCGGGTCGACTTCCGTGGCGATCGGCGCGGCTGGCACTCCCCGGGCTTCGGCCGACGTCATCCTCTCGCGCCGTAGCGATGACGGAACGATCGCTCGGGGCGCCGTGATGCTCGATGAGGAGGGACTGGCCGAGCTCACTCTGGCGGTCGAGCCACTCGACGACCTCGAGAGCATCGTGGTCCGGTGGACTCCGGCTGGCGGGTCAGTCGGGATCGATTGGCTGCATTTCCACTGAAGCTCGGGAGCCCATGGCGCCGGACACCGCGACGGTTCTGAATCCCGTATTGGCCGTGGACGAGTCCGGAGTGTTGTGAGTGCGCGCCGAGTTGCGGTAGCGATTGCAGTACGAGTCATGGCACAGGTAGCTTCCGCCTCGCAGCACGCGGGTGTCGCCGGAAGTCGGGCCCTGCGGATCACGATCGGGGCTGTATCGGTAGTACGAAGCATCGAACCGGTCGGCGCACCACTCCCAGACGTTGCCGACCGTCTGCCATAGACCGTAGCCGTTCGGGGCGTAGGCCTTCACGGGCGCCGTCGTGATGAATCCATCGTCGGAGGTGTTCGTCACCGGGAAGTCACCTTGCCAGATGTTGGCTCGCCACCGCCCGCCCTCGTCGGGAGGCTGGTCGCCCCACGGGTATCTGGACGCGTCGAGGCCTCCGCGAGACGCGTACTCCCACTCCGCTTCCGTCGGAAGGCGTCGACCCGCCCAGACGCAGTAGGCCGTCGCATCGTTCCACGAGACATGAACTGCGGGGTGATCCTCAAGGCCCTCGATCGACGAGCCGGAACCGCCGGGGCGGCGCCACTGCGCACCTCGGACTCCGCGCCACCACGGAGACCCCGCGGCGACGCCCATGATGTCGACCTCGGGTGCTGAGAGAGCGAGGTGGAAGACCGCGGAGTATCCGAACACTTCGGCCTCGGTGCGGTAGCCCGTGGATTCGACGAAGGCGGCGAACGCGAGGTTCGTCACCGCTGTCGCGTCGATCGAGAAGGCGCTGAGCGCGACGGTGTGCACGGGCGATTCACCATCCTGAAGGTTGGCGTCACCGGAGGAGTCCCCCATCGCGAACGTGCCGGCAGGGACGATCGCTTGCTCGAGATCGTGCACGCCTCCCGAGTTCTGCTCGGGCCGGGCTCGAGGGTGCCGAGTCTCGGCCCCTCCTCCTCCCACCTCAGTGCGAGCCACTCCGCACGAGCATGTCTGCTCCATGGCGATGGGGTCGTCGCCGGGCGTGGCAGATCTCGGTGGCCGCCGGGAGGTCATGACCTTGCGCCTTCGTGAGGGTCGGGCGAGTGCGACATCGTCGGTGACACTGTGCTCGATCGCACGATGAGCTCGGGAGTGAAGACGACGTTTCTCGGGGCCAACGTGGGGTCACCGAGCTCCTCGAGCATAATCTGCAGCGCAGTCTCGCCGAGCAGTCGACTCGGTTGCCGCACCGACGTCAAGGGCACCACCGTGGCCGACGCGAAGTCGATGTCGTCGTACCCCACAAGGGCGATGTCGTCGGGCACGCGAACCCTGCCCGTCATGACGAAGGCCTGCAGCACGCCGACCGCGAGCACGTCGTTGGCCGTGAACATGGCATCCGGGCGCTGACGCGGAGGCCGCTGGACCAGCTGCTCACCGGCGTCCCGACCGTCGACCACCGAGAGACCGCTGGCGGTCACCACTTCGAGCGACGCCCCCGGCACCTCGGCGACGGCACGACGCGCGCCGTCGAGTCGGTCTGTGACCTGCCGGATCTCGAACTGGGCACCGAGATAGGCGATTCGACGGCGTCCGAGTTCGAGTAGGTGCTTCACCGCCAGATAGCCGCCGGCGACGTCGTCGACGGAGACGGACGACACGCCCGTGCCTTCGCCGCTGCGGTCGACCAGCACGGCTCGCGTGCCGTGTCGCCGAAGTCGGCTGAGCCGATCGGTGACATCCCCGATCGGCGAGATCAGCACCCCGCGAACGCGCTGCTCCTCGAAGAGATCGAGATACGNGGCGTCTTCGGCGCCGCGCGCGATCTCGGCGAAGAAGGGGTTGCCGATATCGAGGACCACGAGCCCGATCGTGGTGCTGTGACCCACGCGGAGCTGACGTGCCGCGTCGTTGCGCACGAAGCCGAGCTCGTCGATCGCCCGACGAACGCGCACGCCCGTCTCAGCACTGACCAGCGCGGGACGGTTTAGCACGTTCGACACGGTGCCGACGGAGACCCCGGCGTGCCGCGCGACGTCCTTGATGCCGATCGGAGCCATGCGGCCAGGCTAGTCGAATCGATTCACTTGACGTCCGCTCGGCTCAGACATACTCTTGTGAAACGATTCAAAAACGGTCGAACAAGAGAGCGACTCCCCTTCATGACGACATTCGATTCGATCGCGCCGCACCTCGAGCGTCAGGCGATCGAACTTCCCTCGTGGGCGTTCGGAAACTCGGGCACGCGATTCAGGGTCTTCACCACGCCCGGCACTCCTCGCGACCCCTTCGAGAAGATCGCCGATGCCGCCGAGGTTCACCGTCACACGGGTCTCGCCCCGAGTGTCGCGCTGCACGTCCCCTGGGATCGCGTCGCCGACTACGAGGCGCTCGGCGCGCACGCGCAGGAGCACGGGGTTGCCCTCGGCACGATCAACTCCAACACCTTCCAGGACGAGGAGTACAAGTTCGGCTCGCTCGCCGCCTCCGACCCCGCGGCCCGCCAGCGCGCGATCGACCACCACTTCGCCTGCATCGAGGTCATGCACGCTACGGGTTCGCGCGACCTCAAGATCTGGCTGGCCGACGGAACCAACTACCCCGGCCAGGACGACATGCGTCGCCGGCAGGACCACCTCGCCGAGAGCCTCGCCGCGATCTACGCGCGGCTCGGCGACGACCAGCGGCTCGTCCTCGAGTACAAGTTCTTCGAACCGGCGTTCTACCACACCGACGTTCCTGACTGGGGGACGGCATACGCCCAGGTGGCGGCCCTCGGCGACCGCGCGATGGTGTGCCTCGACACCGGCCACCACGCACCCGGCACGAACATCGAGTTCATCGTCATGCAGCTGCAGCGCCTGGGCAGGCTCGGCTCGTTCGACTTCAACTCGCGCTTCTACGCCGACGACGACCTCATCGTCGGCGCGGCCGATCCGTTCCAGCTCTTCCGGATCATGGTCGAGGTCGTTCGGGGCGGCGCGTACGACGAGGGCAGCGATGTCGGCTTCATGCTCGACCAGTGCCACAACGTCGAGGAGAAGATCCCGGGGCAGATCCGCAGCGTGCTCAACGTCCAGGAGATGACGGCGCGCGCGCTGCTCGTCGATCGTGAGGCTCTCGACGCCGCCCAGCGCGCGAACGACGTCCTCGCTGCGAACGGCATCCTCATGGACGCCTTCTACACGGATGTCCGTGCCGACCTCGCCGCCTGGCGCGAGTCGCGCGGCCTTCCCGCCGACCCCATGGCGGCGTACGCCGGGAGCGGCTACCGCGAGCGCATCGTCGCCGAGCGCGTCGGCGGCCAGCAGGCGGGGTGGGGCGCGTGAGGGTCGCCTTCCGCCTGCAGGTCCGTCCCGAGCTGCTGGACGAGTACCGCCGCGTGCACTCTCCGGTTCGGCGCGAGATGCTCGAGACGATCGCCGCGAGCGGTCGCCGCAACTACTCGCTCTTCCTCGACGAGACCGACGGCTCGCTGTTCGGCTACTACGAGGTCGATGACGACGCGGCTGCTCAGGCGTCCCTCGCGGCGAGCCCGGTCGCCGCCGCGTGGGAGTCGGAGATGAGCCGGTTCTTCGTGAGCCTCTCCGCCCGTGCCGATCAGGCCGCGCGCCGACTGCCCGAAGTCTTCAATCTGTCCGACCAGCTGGAGGGCGCAGCCGAATGACCACGAAGCACGAGCTCCTCGCCCGCAGCAACCGCCTCGGCGCCGAGCCGCACATCACCAACTACGCCGGTGGGAACACCTCCGCGAAGGGCACCGAGACCGACCCCGTGACGGGGGAGCCCGTCGAGCTGCTGTGGGTCAAGGGCTCGGGCGGCGACCTCGGCACGCTTACCGAGCAGGGCCTCGCGGTTCTGCGCCTCGACCGCATGCGCGCGCTCGTGAACGTCTACCCGGGCGTCGATCGCGAAGACGAGATGGTCGCCGCTTTCGACTACTGCCTGCACGGCTCGGTCGGCGCCGCCCCCAGCATCGACACCGCCATGCACGGTCTGGTGGATGCGCCCCACGTCGACCACCTGCACCCCGACGCGGGGCTAGCGATCGCGACCGCGGCCGACGGCCCCGCGCTCACGGCCGAGATCTTCGGAGACAGGGTCGTCTGGGTGCCCTGGCGCCGACCCGGGTTCCAGCTCGGGCTCGACATCGCCGCCATCAAGGCCGCGAACCCGCAGGCGATCGGCTGCATCCTCGGCGGGCACGGCATCACCGCGTGGGACGACACCTCCGATGAGTGCGAGGCGAACTCGCGCTGGATCATCGACACCGCCCAGGCCCACATCGACGAGCACGGCGCGGCCGAGCCCTTCGGTGGCGTGCGCACCGGCTTCGAGGCGATCGCTGACGAGCGCGAGCGCCGCGCGAAGGCCGCCGCCCTCGCCCCGACGATCCGCGGCCTCGCGAGCCACGACCGACCCATGGTCGGCCACTTCAGCGACGACGAGCGCGTCCTCGCCTTCCTCGCGAGCGAGAAGGCCCCCGCGCTCGCGGAGCTCGGCACGAGCTGCCCCGACCACTTCCTGCGGACCAAGGTCAAGCCGATGCTGCTCGACCTGCCCGCCAACGCTGACATCGAGGCGAGCATCCAGCGCCTGACAGAACTGCACGAGCGGTACCGCGCCGAGTACACGGCGTACTACGACGCACACGCAACGGCCGGCAGCCCGGCCATCAGAGGCGCCGACCCGCTCATCGTGCTCGTGCCCGGCGTCGGCATGTTCAGCTTCGGCGCGAACAAGCAGACCGCGCGCGTCGCCGGCGAGTTCTACCTCAATGCCATCAACGTCATGCGCGGCGCCGAGGCGCTCAGCACCTACGAGCCGATCAGCGACGCCGAGAAGTTCCGCATCGAGTACTGGGCGCTCGAGGAGGCGAAGCTGCAGCGCATGCCCAAGCCGAAGAGCCACGCCACGCGCGTCGCCTTCGTGACGGGCGCGGCGAACGGCATCGGCAAGGCCATCGCGACGCGCCTCGCCGCGGAGGGTGCGTGTGTCGTCATCGCCGACCTCGACCTCGAGAAGGCGCAGGCCGCCGCCGCCGAGCTCGGCAGCACCGACGTCGCGATCGGCGTGCAGGCGAACGTCACCGATGCGGCGCAGATCGACGCGGCGCTCGACGAGGCCGTGCTCGCCTTCGGCGGTGTCGACATCGTCGTCAACAATGCGGGTCTCTCGCTCAGCAAGTCGCTGCTCCAGACGACCGAGGCCGACTGGGATCTCCAGCACGACGTCATGGCGAAGGGCTCGTTCCTCGTCGCGAAGGCGGCCGCCCGCATCCTCATCGACCAGGGCATGGGCGGCGATGTCATCTACATCTCGAGCAAGAACTCGGTGTTCGCCGGCCCCAACAACATCGCCTACTCGGCGACGAAGGCCGACCAGGCGCACCAGGTGCGCCTGCTCGCGGTCGAGCTCGGCGAGCACGGGGTGAAGGTGAATGGCATCAACCCCGACGGCGTCGTGCGCGGCTCGGGCATCTTCGCCTCTGGCTGGGGAGCCAACCGTGCAGCGACCTACGGCGTCGCCGAGGACGAGCTCGGGAAGTTCTACGCCCAGCGCACCATCCTCAAGCGCGAGGTGCTGCCCGAGCACGTGGCGAACGCGGTCGCCGTGCTCACCGGCCCCGATCTGTCGCACACGACCGGCCTGCACATCCCCGTCGACGCGGGCGTCGCCGCGGCGTTCCTGCGGTAGGCGTGGTGGGCATCCACGTCGCCGCCGTCGACCTCGGCGCCACGAGCGGTCGCGTCATGCGCGCCGTCGTCAGCGACGATCCGGTCGAGATGGTCGAAGTCGCGCGATTCCCGAACGGCCCCGTCCAGCGCGCCGACGGACTCCACTGGGACATCGAGGCGCTGCGCGGGCACATCATGGAGGGCCTGCGTCAGGCGTTCGCCGACGACCCGCTCATCACCTCGATCGGCATCGACTCGTGGGCCGTCGACTACGCACTCATGGCGGGCGGTCGGATGCTCGGGGAGCCGTTCCACTACCGCGACGGGCGCACCGCCCGAGGTGTCGCCGCGGTGCACGCCGTCGTGCCGCCCGACGAGCTCTACACCGCCTCCGGCCTCCAGCACCTGCCCTTCAACACGGTGTTCCAGCTCGCCGCCGAGACCCCGGAGACGCTTGGCGTCGCCGAGGTCATGCTGCTCATCCCCGACCTCGTCGCGTTCTGGCTCACCGGCCGCGCGGTCGCGGAGACGACCAACGCCTCGACGACGGGGCTGCTCGACCCGCACACGGGTGTATGGAACGAAGCTCTCATCGCGCGACTCGGGCTACCACGTGGGCTCTTCGCCGAGCTCGTGCGCCCCGGCGACGCGATCGGCGGGCTGACGCCGGCGATCGCCGCCGAGCTGGGTGCGCCCGAGGGCGTCGTGGTCACGGCCGTCGGATCCCACGACACCGCCTCGGCCGTGGTCGGCGTGCCCATGACGCGGCCCGATGCCGCCTACATCAGCTGCGGCACCTGGGGTCTCGTCGGGCTCGAGCTCGAGCATCCCGTCATCAGCGACGCGGCGCGCGCGGCGAACTTCACGAACGAGGGCGGAGTCGATGGTCGCGTGCGGTTCCTGCACAACGTCATGGGGCTGTGGCTGCTGAGCGAGACGATCCGCGAGTGGGAGGCCGAGTCGGGCCGCGTCGATCTCGGGCGCCTGCTCGCCGACGCGGCGGCCGTCGTCCGGCCTGTGCCCACCTTCAACGTCAACGACCCGCGACTCCTGGCGCCCGGCGACATGGCGTCGCGCATCGCGACGGTCATCGCCGTGCGGGGGGATGCGGTGCCCGCCTCGCGCGCGGAGCTCGCCCGCGCGATCCTCGAAAGCCTCGCCCTCGCCTTCGCGTCGGCGGTGCGCACCGCCTCGGCGCTCGCCGACCGACCGGTGTCGGTCATCCACCTCGTCGGCGGGGGAGCGCTCAACGCCCTCCTCTGCCAGCTGACCGCTGATCGGGCCGGGATGCCCGTGCTCGCCGGCCCCGTCGAGGCGACGGCCCTCGGCAACGTGCTCGTCCAAGCTCGCGCCCAGGGCCCGCGTGGAACCCTGGAGGACGTGCGGAGGCTCGTCGCCGAGCAGTGCACGATCACGTCGTTCTCGCCGCGCCCCGTTCGCGTGACTGCGTGACTCTGCGCCTCCGCGCCTCACCCACGACACGACACGAGGAGCAGCCATGCCCGTCATCCCCGCCATCGTCGCCCGATCCGCTGAGGCTCCCCTCGAGGTGGCCACGATCGAGCGCCGCGAGGTCGGCCCGCGCGACGTGCGCATCAGCATCGAGTGGGCCGGCATCTGCCACTCCGACATCCACACCGTCCGCGGCGACTGGGGCCCGCAGCACTATCCGCTCGCGGTGGGTCACGAGATCGTCGGAACGGTCGTCGAGGTCGGCGCCGAGGTCACCCGCTTCGCGGTCGGCGACCGCGCCGGCGTCGGCTGCCTCGTGAACTCATGCGGCGAGTGCGCGAACTGCCTCGCGGGGGAGGAGCAGCACTGCGAGAACGGCTCGATCGGCACCTACGGCCAGATCGATCGCGACGGCACGGTCACGCAGGGCGGCTACTCGACCGAGATCGTCGTCACGGAGGGCTTCGTGCTGCACATCCCCGACGCCATCCCCGTCGATCGCGTCGCGCCGCTGCTGTGCGCGGGCATCACGACGTACTCGCCGCTCAAGCACTGGAAGGTCGGCCCGGGCTCGAAGGTCGCGGTCGTCGGCCTCGGCGGGCTCGGCCACATGGCGGTCAAGCTCGCCGTCGCTCTCGGCGCCGAGGTCACGGTGCTCTCGCAGTCGCTCGGCAAGCGCGAGGACGGTCTCGCGATGGGCGCGACCGACTACTACGCGACGAGCGACCCGGAGACGTTCGTCGCGCTCAAGAACCGCTTCGACGTCATCCTCAACACCGTGAGCGCGTCGATCGACCTGGACGCCTACTTCGGCCTGCTGGCTCTCAACGGCACGTTCATCAGCGTGGGTGCTCCGGGGGAGCCGATGCCGGTGACGGTCTTCAGCCTGTTCACGAACCGCCGTTCGTTCGCCGGCTCGACGATCGGCGGCATCCGCGAGACGCAGGAGATGCTGGACTTCTGCGCCGAGCACGGCGTCGCCCCGGACGTGGAGGTCATCACCGCCGACCGGGTCAACGAGGCCTGGGATCGCGTGCTCCGCTCGGATGTCCGCTACCGCTTCGTGATCGACATCGCCTCGCTCGCGGGCTGATCGAGAGCCTCGGCCCGGGCAGCGGCTCGTGCGACCGGGCGGCGACCGCCCCCGATCGCGACCGAACCGGGACCTTCGCCCCGGGCATCCTCGAACACCGCTCATTAGGCTGAGGGCATGGAGCCGTTCGACACCGCGTTCGGCCTGCCGCTCCCTCTCGCCGTCGGCCTCTTCTACGTCGTCGTGCTGCTGCGCGGCGGGGCGACCTACGCGCTCGGGCGCGGGGCTCGCGGCGGCGCCGGCCGCACGCGGCTGAAGGCGCGGCTCGAGACGCCGCGCTTCCGCCGCGCCGAGCGCATCGTCGAGCGCTGGGGCGCACCCGTCGTCGCCGTCTCCTTCCTGACGGTCGGCTTCCAGACGCTCGCCAACCTCGCCGCGGGCGTGCTGCGGATGCCCCTCCTCGCCTACATCCCCGCCCTCGGGGTCGGCGGTCTCGCATGGGCGCTCATCTGGGGCGTCGTCGGCGTCGCCACCTACGAGGCCATCGCCGAGCTCGCGATGCGGAGTCCGCTCGAGGCCGCGCTCTTCACCGGGCTGCTCGTCGGCGTGCTCGTGCTCATCGAGGTGCTCAACCTCCGGCGGCAGAGGCGCCGTGACGAGCTCTCCCTCGTGCAGGCCGCCGGCGAGGCCTAGGCTCTGCCGCATGACCGAGCCCGCCGAACGCTCGCCCGCGGCGACCGCCGCCCACCCCGCGCAGGCCGCGCCCGTCGTCACCCTCACCGTGAACCCCGCCCTCGACGTCTCGACCTCCACCGAGCGCGTCGAGCCCGAGCACAAGCTTCGCTGCGGGCCGAGCCGCACCGACGCCGGCGGCGGCGGCGTCAACGTGAGTCGCGTCATCCACCGCCTCGGCGGGCAGTCGATCGCGATCTACGCCGTCGGCGGGCCGACCGGCCAGGCGTACCGGCAGCTGCTCGAGGCCGACGGCATCATCGGCCGCGCCATCCCGATCGACGGCCCGACGCGCGAGAACGTGACGATCGACGAGCTCTCCACCGGCCGCCAGTTCCGGTTCGTCCTGCAGGGCCCGCACCTGACGACCGACGAATGGGGGGAGTGCCTCGCGGCGACGCAGCGCGCGCTGACGCCCGGCGGCTACGTCGTCGCGAGCGGGTCGCTCTCGCCCGGCATGCCCGACGACTTCTACGCGCGCGTCGCCCGCTCGGCGAAGGCCCACGGGGCGCGCTGCATCGTGGATGCCTCGGGGCCGGCGCTCGCCGCCGCCCTCCGCGAGGGCGTGCACCTCGTGAAGCCGTCGGCGCGCGAGCTCGGCGAGCTCGTCGGCCGTGCCCTGCCCGACCTCGAGTCGCGGGTGGATGCCGCCCGCGAGCTCGTCGCCCGCGGCGCGGCCGAGATCGTCGCGCTCACGCTCGGCGGCGACGGGGCCGTGCTCGTCACGGCCCACGGCGTCATGCGCCTGGAAGTCCCGCCGGTCGAGGTGCGCTCCACGGTCGGCGCGGGCGACTCCTTCCTCGCCGCGCTCGTCCTGCGCCTCGCGCAGGGCCGCGACCTCGACGCCGCCTTCCGGGCGGGCGTCGCGGCGGGCACCGCGACGGCGATGACCGAGGCGACCGAGCTCTGCCACCGCGACGACGTCGAGCGCCTCGAGGCGCTGCTGCTCGCCGCGCGCGGCTGAGCCCGCCGCCGAGCGCGCGCCGGGCATCCGCCGCAGACGTCACGCCCGCCGCTAGAGTCGGCGGCGACGCGAAGGAGAGCCCATGCCCGTGATCGACATGGCCGTCTACGTCGACGGCGCCCGTACGGAGGACCCGCCCTCGCTCNCCGGCCCACCCCCGACGAGCTCGCGGGAGTCGCCGACGAGTTCGAGCTCAATGCGACCTCCGTCGAGGACGCCCACCACGGGCACCAGCGCTCGAAGCTCGACCGGCACGCCGCCGGCGACTTCATCGTGCTCAAGCCCGCCCGCTACGTCGACGAGGTCGAGCGCGTCGAGCTCGGCGAACTGCATGTCTTCGTCTCGACCGACGCGGTCATCACCGTGCGGCACGCCGAGTCGCCCGACCTCGCGGCCGTCCGCCGCCGTCTGGAGGGCGACCCCGAGCTGCTCGCGCTCGGCCCCCGCGCGGTGCTCTACGCGATCCTCGACGAGGTCGTCGACGAGTACGCGCCCGTCATCGCCGGTCTCGAGAACGACATCGACGAGATCGAGGACGAGCTCTTCGCCGGGGACGACGCCGTCAGCCGCCGCATCTACGAGCTCTCGCGCGAGGTCATCGAGCTGCAGCGCGCGGTGCAGCCGCTCCCGGGCATCATCCGCAGCCTCTCGGTCGACGCGCCCGAGGGTCGCCTGCGCGACTCCTTCGCCGACGTGCTCGACCACGCCCTGCGCGTCGGCGACCGCGTCGACACCTTCCGGGCCGTGCTGCAGAACGCGCTGCAGGTGAACTCCACACTCGTCACGCAACGGCAGAACGCCGAGATGCGGGCGCTCGGGGAGGCCTCGCTCGTGCAGAGCAACGAGGTGCGCAAGATCTCGTCGTGGGCGGCCATCCTCTTCGCCCCGACGCTCGTCGGCACGATCTACGGCATGAACTTCCGCGTCATGCCCGAGCTCGACGAGCCGTGGGGATACCCGGCGGCGCTCGTCGCGATGCTCGCCACGAGCGTCGGGCTCTTCGCGATCTTCCGCGCCCGCCGCTGGCTCTAGAGCCGTCACCCGGCCGAAACACTCGCGCAACACGGCCCGCCTAGGCTCCCCGGCATGGCGGGCATCGGCGAGCCCCTCGTCCGGGGCGCTGCGGGCGTCTCCGCGAGCGCGCCCGCGCACCTCCTCGCCCTCGGTCGCGGAGTCCAGCGGGCCGACGCGACCGCCCGCATCCTCGAAGCGCACCTCCTCCTCGCGCGCGATCACCCCCTCCCGGACGCCGCCGACGCGCGCCTCGTCCTCCGCGCGTGCGGTGCCGACGATGCGGCGGATGCCCGGCTCGGCCGGAGCGCCGCCATCGACCTGCTCACCGCCGACCGCTCCCACCCCGCGTCGATCGCGCACGCGCTCGTGGAGGCGCGCGATGCGGCCCGCCTCGCCCGGGAGTCGCTGCCCGCCGAGCTCTACGACATGCTCGTCGCCACCCGTGCGCGCCTGCCGCGGAAGGTCGTCGAGCCCCGCGTCGGCGACTTCCTCGCCTGGGTGCGCGAGCGCTCGGCGCTCGCCGTGGGGCTCATCGAGTCGGCGGTCGCGCGCGACGGCGCGTTCGAGCTCATCGCCCTCGGCCGCCGCCTCGAGCGCGCGGCCGCGACGGCCCGCCTCCTCGTCGCCCACGCCGACGACGCCGACGCCGACCCCGGGTGGATGTTCGTGCTCCGCAGCGCCGGAGCCCACGAGGCGCACGTGCGCGCCCACCGCGGAGCGCCCACCGCCGCGACCGCGATCGAGCTCCTCGCCCTCGACGAGCGCTTCCCGCGCTCGGTCGCGCACGGCCTCGTCCACGCCGAGCGCAGCCTCCGCGCGCTCGACGTCGGCGGAGGCGCGAGCGGCCTCGCCGCGAGCCGCCGGGCCGCGGCCGAGCTCAGCGCCCTCGTCGACGCGGCCGCGAGCGCGGCAGTCGAGCCGAGCCCCGCGCCCGCCGAAGCGGATCGCGCCCGGGCGCGCCGGGCATCCGCTCTCCGCTCCCTGCACGCGGCGGTCGAGCAGGCGACGCGCGAGATCCTCGTCGCCCTCGAGTAGCCCGGCTCAGACCGCGGCGGGCGGGCAGTGCAGGCGCGTCGCGGTGGTGCCGACGCCGCGCTCGATCACGTGGTCGGCCATGAGGGCTCCGCAGAGCGGGCAGGTCGGGTCGACGGGCGCGACGTAGGGCTCCTCCGGGCGGCCGATGCCGACCGCGGCGGGACCGGCGATGGGGTAGAAGAACCGGTTGACGGCGGCCCAGAAGCCGGGCTGACCCGCCCACGGGTTCGGAAGCTTCGAGACGACCATGGGTCGATCCTCCCACTCGCGACCCGCGCCGGGCACCGGCCGAAAGGCCTGCGTCCGCGAGCCGACCGCGCGCGGCTCACCCCTTGCGCGCCGACGCCTCCACGATCGCGATCTCGCGCGTCGCCGTCTCGAGGTCGTAGTCGTCGCCGTCGTACCGCACGCGCACGCGCCACCACGGCCCGCCGTCGCGCCCGAGCCGCAGGTTGCGGGTCGAGCGCATCCACAGCCCGGCGACGGCGGCGGCCGCGAGGCCCGACAGCGCGGCGACGACGAGCGCCCAGCGCGGCCCCGCCTCGTTCGCGATGAACCCGAGCAGGGGCGCTCCGAGCGGCGTCCCTCCCATGAAGATCGTGAGGTAGAGCGCCGTCACTCGCCCACGGATCGCCGGGCGCGTCGTCGTCTGCACGTAGGCGTTCGAGGAGGTGATCATCGTGAGCGAGGTGAAACCGACGAGCACGAGCGCGGCGGCGAAGGTCTCGAAGGTCGGCATGAGCGAGGCCGCGGCCGTGCTGAACGCGAACCCGAGCGCCGACAGCGCGATGACCCGCAGTCGCGGCCGCTCGCGCCTGGCCGACATGAGGGCGCCGGTCACCGATCCGATGGCGAGGATGCTCGACAGCAGGCCGAACGCCGTGGCGTCCTTCTCGAACTCGACGCGCGCCATCGTCGCGGTGAAGATGCCGAAGTTGAAGCCGAACGTGCCGACGAGGAACACCATCGTGAACACCACGACGAGGTCGCCGCGACGGCGCACGTACTGGATGCCCGCCTTCAGCTGTCCGCGCCCCTTCTTCTCCTTCTTGAGGTGGTGCAGCTGGTCGCCGCGCAGCATCGCGAGGGCGAGCAGCGTCGCGGCGTAGGTCATGCCGTTGATCGCGATGACCCAGCCGGCGCCGATCATCGCGACGAGGAGCCCCGCGACGGCGGGGCCGATGAGCCGCGCGACGTTGAACGACGCCGAGTTGAGCGCGACGGCGTTGGGCAGCTGCGTCGGGCCGACGAGCTCGCCCACGAACGTCTGGCGCACGGGCGCGTCGAGCGCAGTCGCGATGCCGAGGCCGAGGGCGAAGAGGTAGACCATCCACAGCTCGGCGACGTCGAGGATGACGATCAGCCCGAGGCCGAGCGCGAGCAACCCCTGCAGCGCCTGGGTCGCGGCGAGCAGCTTCCGACCCGCGAAGCGATCGGCGATGATGCCCGCGTAGGGTCCGATGACGAGCGCGGGCCCGAACTGCAGCGCCATGGCGACGCCGACCGCGGCCGCGTCCTCGTTCGTGAGCTCGGTGAGGATGAGCCAGTCCTGCGCGGTCCGGTTCATCCACGCACCGATGTTCGACACCATCGCCCCGACGAACCAGATGCGGTAGTTCAGGAGCCCGAGGCTGCGGAACATCGTCCTCACGAGTCGGCGAGCTTCCGCAGCACGGGGCGCACGGCCTCGAGCGCGGCGCGCTCGTCGGGCTCGAGCGCGTCCAGCTGGCGGTGGAACCAGGCGGTACGCAGTCGTCGGGTCTCGGCGATGAGCTCTTCGCCCGCCGGGGTGAGGCTCACCCAGACCTGGCGCGCATCCGTCTCGCTCGGCTCGCGGCGGACGAGGCCGCTCGCCTCGAGGGCGTTGATGGTGCGATTCATCGAGGGCGGGCTGACGCGCTCGCGCTCGGCGATGACGCCGGGCGTCGTCCGGCCGTGGGTCTCCAGCTGCCACAGCACCCCGAGCTGCGTGTCGGTGACGCCCTCGCCGCCCCGCTCGGCCCGGATGCGCCTGGCCACCTTCTGGATCAGGACCCGCAGGTCCTCGTCGGGGTCGCTCGTGATCGTCATGGCATCCTTAGCATAGGTCATTACCCTTGCTAACGAGTTGCGGCTGCGGGCTATTCCGTCCGCCTTCGCCGCACCTGCCGCCGCGCTCCCCGCGCCCCTACGATGAACGCAGGGAGGCCCGAATCATGGTGAAGTTCATCGCCGAGCGCGACCACCGCACCTTCGTCGACGCCCAGGGCGTCACGATCCACTACTACGTCTGGGCGCCGGGCCGGCCGAAGGCCGTCGTGCAGCTCGCGCACGGGGTCGGCGAGCACGCGCTGCGGTACGAGGCGCTCGCGCAGGAGCTCGTCAACGCCGGCTACGCCGTCTACGCCGACGACCACCGCGGCCACGGCATGACGGGCGTCGAGATGACCGACGGCGACTCCTCGAAGATGGGGCGCCTCGGCCCGGGCGGACTGCGCGCGACCATCCAGGACCTCCGCGACCTGAGCGCGATCATCCGCACCGACCACCCCGAGCTCCCGCTCGTCCTCCTCGGGCACTCGTGGGGCTCGCTCATGGCGCAGATCATCCTCAACGACCACGCCGCCGACTACGACGCCGCGGTGCTCACCGGCACGAGCTACCGGATGCCCGGCTACATGAACTCCGGAGACCTCAACGCCCAGCACGCCCACCTCGGCGACACCGGCGTGGAATGGCTGAGTCGCGACCCCGAGGTTCACCGGCTCTTCCGCGCCGACCCGCTCACCTTCGACGCGAAGATCCTGAAGCTCTTCGGCGTGCGCGACGGGCTGCGACTCTTCGGCCGCCCGAAGCGCCTCGGCCGCGACATCCCGCTGCTCGTCATGGTCGGTGACGACGACCCGCTCGGCGGCGAGCCCGGCGCGGTCCGGCTCGTCGAGGAGTACGTGCGCCGCGGGGGACTCACCGACGTCGAGCTCTCCGTCTACGCCGAGGCTCGCCACGAGATCTTCAACGAGCTCAATCAGGAGGACGTGCGCCGCGACCTCATCGAGTGGATGAACGACCGTCTGTTCCCGACCCCCTAGTGCCCCTGCGCTCCCGGCAGCGACACCGCGGTGAGCAGCATGACGCTCGGCTCGAGCGCCTCGACCCGGTGCTTCGCGTCGGGGATCCGCACGAGCATTCCGGGCCGCGCCTCGATGGCGTGCTCGCCCGTCTCGCTCGACCACGACAGCCGCACCTCGCCGCGCAGCACGCGCAGCGTCGCCTCGCCCGGGTTGCCGTGCTCGGGCAGCCCGCCGCCGGTGTCGAAGGCCATCGCGATGTGCCGCAGCGTCGACTGGCCGAGCTCGAGCGTCAGCGTCGCCCTCCCCTCGGGCGAGGCGAGCGCCTGCTCGAGCAGGTGGTCGGCGAGGCGGTCGAGGTCGTGCGCCAGGGAGTCCATGCCCCGCACCCTACGCCGCCGCCCGCCCGCTGGGCGAGCGTGCTGAGTAGCCTGGCCTGATGCCGACGACACTGCCTCCCTTCGTCTCCTCCGCCGACCTCGAGTCGCTCATCGCCGAGGCGGGCCGCGACGAGCGCCGCCTCGTCATCGCCGACGTGCGCTGGTACCTCGACGGTCGCTCCGGCCGCGACGCCTTCCACGCCGGCCACATCGCCGGAGCCGTCTTCGTCGACCTCGACGAGTGGCTCGCCGGCCCGCCGAGCGCCGCGGAGGGCCGGCACCCCTTGCCCGACCCGGAGCGCTTCGCCCGCGGCATGAGCGAGGCGGGCATCGGCGACGGGACGACGGTGGTCGCCTACGACGACGCGGGCGGCGTGATCGCGGCGCGGCTGGTGTGGATGCTGCGCTCCCTCGGCCACGACGCCGCCGTGCTCGACGGCGGCATCACGGCCTGGCCGGGCGAGCTCGGAGCCGGCGCGACCGTGGCCGGGCGTCGCGCGGCGCCGCGCGCCGACGCGACCTTCACCGCCCAGCCGTGGCCGGCATCCGCCCTCGCCTCGATCGACGAGACGCAGGCGCGCGCCGCCGACGGCAGCGCCCTCGTGCTCGACGCGCGCACCGCCGATCGCTTCGCCGGCGAGACCGAGCCGGTGGATGCCCGTGCGGGCCACATCCCGGGCGCGCGCAACCTGTCGGTGCGCGATCACGTCGCGGCAGACGGTCGGCTGAAGGCCCGCGACGAGCTGCGCGCCCGCTTCGCGGAGCTCGGCCTCATCCCCGGCGGCGCCGAACCGGGCTCCGACGTCATCGCCTACTGCGGCTCGGGCGTGACAGCGTGCCACGAGCTGCTCGTCCTCGAGCACGCGGGCCTCGGTCGCGGCCGGCTCTTCCCGGGCTCGTGGTCGCAGTACGCCGCCGACCCCCAGCGGCCCCTCGCGACGGGTGCCTAGGCTGGCCTCATGCATGGTGAGTACAAGGTTCCCGGAGGCAAGCTCGTCGTCGTCGATCTCGAGGTCGACGGCGGCCTGATCACCGCGTTCCAGCTCGCGGGCGACTTCTTCGTCGAGCCCGACGAGGCGATCCCCGCCATCGAGGCGGCCGTGATCGGGATGCCCGCCGACGCCGATCACGCCGCCCTCGCGCGCGCGATCTCCGCGGCCCTCCCTCCCGGCACGGTCATGCTCGGATTCAGCGCCGACGCGGTCGCGACGACCATCCGCCGCGCGCTCGCCGAGGCGACCGCGTTCACCGACTACGAGTGGAGCCTCGTCGTCGGCCCACCGCTCACCCCGCAGCAGCAGATGGCCGCCGACCAGGTGCTCGCCGAGGAGGTCGGCGACGGCCGCCGCGGTCCGACCCTCCGCATCTGGGAGTGGGAGCGCCCCGCCGTCGTCATCGGCTCCTTCCAGTCGGTGCGGAACGAGGTCGACATGGACAACGCGCACCGCTACGGCTTCGAGGTCGTGCGGCGCATCTCCGGCGGCGGCGCCATGTTCATGGAGGCCGGGAGCGTCATCACCTACTCGCTCTACGCGCCCATCGAGCTCGTGCAGGGCATGAGCTTCGCCGAGTCGTACGCCTTCCTCGACGAGTGGGTCATCGAGGGGCTCAAGGGCCTCGGCATCGAGGCGAGCTACCAGCCCCTCAACGACATCACCAGTCCCGCGGGCAAGATCGGCGGGGCCGCCCAGAAGCGCCTCGGATCGGGCGCCGTGCTGCACCACGTGACGATGAGCTACGACATGGACGGCGACCGCATGGTCGAGGTGCTGCGCATCGGCCGCGAGAAGCTCAGCGACAAGGGCGTCAAGAGCGCCAATAAGCGCGTCGACCCGCTGCGCAGTCAGACCG
Organism: Yonghaparkia sp. Soil809; assembly: GCF_001429705.1. NCBI lineage: Bacteria > Bacillati > Actinomycetota > Actinomycetes > Micrococcales > Microbacteriaceae > Microcella > Yonghaparkia sp. Soil809. The sequence continues at coordinate 850,205 of NZ_LMSV01000001.1, read as the reverse complement.
GGCTGCCGCGCGAGGAGATCATCGACCGCCTCGTCGCGACCTTCCGCGCCCGCAACGGGCTCACCGAGAGCGCCATCACGCCGGAGGAGATGGAGCGCATCGACGCCCTCGTGGCGGAGAAGTTCTCGACCGAGGAGTGGCTCTACCGCGTGCCGTGAGCGGGGCGCTCGATCGGGCCTCAGCCGGGCATCCTCCCCGCCTCCCGCCGGGCGCGCCGCCTCCGCATTCACCGAGCGTTCACGAGCCCTCGCCGACCCCCCGGGTATTCTGGGGCTCGTGCCGGTGTGGGGGTGGGTTCTTCTCGTGGGCGCGGCCGTCGCCGTGTCCATCCTCGCTCACGCCCGAGGATGGATCGATCTGAGCGACAAGTCGCGCCGCGGCGGCTCCGGCCCCGGGGTGCTCGGCATCGGCGACGAGGTCTTCCACCCGACCCGCCACGAGGCGCAGGTCGAGCTCGATCGCCAGACCATCCTGCCCGCGCCGGCTCCGACCCCCGGCGACGGGCCCCAGGGCATCGTGGATGCTCCCGCCGACGCCCCCGGATACTCGGGTCGCCTCCGCATCGACGTCTCCGCCGACCGCTAGCGCACCGAGTCGCGCGCCGCGATCACGGGCGACCGTCAGCGGGTCGCGAGGTCCGCGTACTCGGGGTGGCGGCGCATCCACATCACCACGAAGGGGCACGAGGGCACGATGCGGTCGGTGCTCTCGGCGCGCAGGTGGTCGAGGATCGCCTGCACCATGTCGCCGCCGACGCCCTTGTTGCGCAGGAACGGCGGCACCTCGGCGTGGATCAGCCGCAGCTGCCCTGGCGCAGCGTCGTAGACGATGAAGCCCTGCAGCTCTCCGGCGGCGTCGTGCACCACGTAGCGGTCGGCGTCGGGCTCGTGCGTGACGGTGAGGCTCATGACGGGCACCCTACCCGCGCCGCCGGGGTTCCGTTTGATGGCATGATTCGCCTGTGCCTGAAGAAAACTCCGCCGCTCGCAGGCGTCTGCCTAAGGACCACCCGGTCGGCATCCGGTTCCTGGATGAGACCGGGTCAATCTCTTCCGATCGCTTTTTCGGGGTGGGGCTTGTCGTGATGTCAAACCCATCTCCAGTTCTCCGCGGGATCCAAAAGCTACGCGATTGAGAACACTGGTACAAAGAGTTCCACTTTGGCGAGGTCACTCGGGGTACCTTGCCGATCTACAAGAAGGTGGTCGATCTCTGTCTCGGCTCCAGCGACCTGAGCTTCTATTGCTTCATCGCCGACCGGACTCAGGCAGATCCCGTCGTGCGCTTTCGTGATCGATGGACCGCCTACGAGAAGATGGCAGAGCAACTGGTCCTCGCGAGCATCCAGAGTCCGACTATCGTCTCGGTACTCGCCGACAACTACAGCACTCCAGATGAGATCCTCTTCGAGGAGGAACTGCGGGCCGGCGTGAACCGGCGCTTGAACAGGCTGGCTGTGCTCAACGTCGTCCGACTTGACTCAAAATCCACGGACGGGCTACAAATCGTGGACTTGCTCACGTCTGCAGCAGTCTTCGAGTTTCGCGCTAACGCGGGCCTGGCCTCAGCTACAAGCGACAAGGGCGCTCTTGCAAAATACGTGCGTGACGTTCTCGGCGTCGACAGCCTGCTCAGTGGTTGGCGGCAAGGACCTCATAGTGTCCAGCTGTACGGTCATGGTCGATGGGACGGGTCTTCTGAGTCGGGAGACCTAGTGGTACACTAAATACTCCGGGTGTGGGCCTTTGGCCTATAGCCCGACCTCTTTAGAAGTGGCCCAGTCTTCGACTGGGCCACTTCTTTTTCTTGAGTTTGTACCTTCAACTGCGCGGGTCGGGCTACGCGCTCGCGCGCACCACGACGTCGGTGGGGAGGATGGCCGTGCGGCTGGTCTCCTCGCCGCGCAGGCGCTGGAGGAGCATCCGCGCCATCTGCTCGCCCATCTCCTCGCTCGGCTGCCGCACGGTCGTGAGCGGCACGCCCGCGGCGAGCGCGGCGGGGCTGTCGTCGAAGCCGAGCACCGCGATGTCGTCGGGCACGCGCACGCCGCGCTCGGCGAGCACCGAGAGGGCGCCGAGCGCCATGAGGTCGCTCGCGACGAAGATCGCGTCGAAGCCGCCGACGTCGAGCAGCTCGCGCGCCGCGCGCGATCCGCCGACCATCGTGAAGTCGCCGACCGCGCTCGGGCCCGGCTCGAGCCCCGCGGCGTCGAGCGCGCGGCGCCAGCCCTCGACCCGGTCGATGCCGGCGGGCATGTCGGTGGGTCCGGTGATCGTCGCGATTCGGGTGCGGCCGTGCTCGATCAGGTAGCGCACGCCCGCCTCGGCGGCGGCGGCGTTGTCGACGTCGACGAAGTAGGCGCCCGCGTCGGCGTCCGATCCGAGGGGGTGGCCGCCGAAGACGACGGGGATGCTTCCGCCGAGCTTCTCGAGGAACCGATCGCTCGAGTGGTGAGAGACGACGATCGCGCCGTCGACGCTTCCGCCGAGCAGGTAGTCGACGGTCTTCTGCGAGGGGCCGGGGTTGGCGAGGTGCAGGTTGAGCACGTAGTCCGAGGCGTCGAGCACGCGGCTGATGCCGCGCACGACCGCCGCGAAGTAGGGGTCGCCGAAGAACCGCGCGGTGTCCTCCGGCACGACGAGCGCGATCGCCATCGCGCGCCGGTTCGCGAGCGACCTCGCGGCGCGATTGGGGGTGTAGCCGAGTCGGAGGATGGCGGCCTGCACGGCCTCGACGGCATCCGGGCTGACCTTCGGCGAGGCGTTCACGACGCGCGACACCGTCGCGCGCGAGACGCCGGCCTCCGCGGCCACCATCTCGAGGGTCGGCGCCGTGCGCGCCTGACCCGTCTCGATCGTCATGCTCCGCAGTCTATTGAGGGGCGGCGTCGTGCCCGCGCACCCCGCGTTCGGCGATGACGCGCTGGTAGAGGCGCCCGCTCGACTTCACCGTCCGCTCCTGCGTGGCGTAGTCGACGCGCACGAGCCCGAAGCGCTTGTCGTAGCCCCAGGCCCACTCGTAGTTGTCCATGAGCGACCAGTAGAAGTAGCCGCGCACGTCGACGCCCGCGTCGATCGCGTCGAGCATCGCCGCGAGGTGCTGCTCGAGGAAGTCGGCGCGCTCGAGGTCGTCGACCTCGCCGTCGGGGCCGACGACGTCGTCGTAGGCGGCGCCGTTCTCGGTGACGTAGAGAACGGTGCCGGCCGGCTTCGCGTACTCGGAGTCGACGCGCACGAGCAGGCGCGTGAGACCCTCGGGCTGCACCTCCCACTGCATCGCGGTGACGGGCAGTCCGCGCGGGTGCCCGTGCACGCCCTGATCGACCGGGAAGGGCGAGCGCTTCGGGCGCTCGGAGGGTGCGGCGGGGGCGAGCGGAGTGCCCGTGTAGGGATGCCCGCTCACCGCCTCGCCGCGGTAGTAGTTGACCCCCAGCGCGTCGATGGGCGTGGCGATCGCGGCGAGATCGCCGTCGTGCACGGGCACGGTGACGCCGATGCCGGCCAGGTCGTCGACGATGTCGGCCGGGTACGCGCCGCGGAAGATCGGGTCGAGGAACCACCGGTTGTGCTGCCCGTCGAGCAGGCGCACCGCGTCGAGGTCGGCCGGGTCGTTCGCGTCGACGGGGTCGGCGACCGTCAGGTTGAGCGTGATGCCGAGCTGCAGCTCGGAGTCGCGGCGGCGCAGCTCCTGCACGGCGAGCCCGTGGCCGAGCAGCAGGTGGTGCGCGGCGTCGATCGAGGCCTGCGGGTCCTGCCGGCCGGGGGCGTGCTCGCCGCCGAGGTAGCCGAGGAAGGCGCTGCACCACGGCTCGTTGAGCGTCGTCCAGGCCCGGATGCGGTCGCCGAGCGCGTCGTGCACGAGGCCGGCGTACTCGACGAAGCGGTGCGCGGTGTCTCGCGTGGGCCAGCCGCCGGCCTCCTCGAGCGCCTGCGGGAGATCCCAGTGGTAGAGCGTCAGCCAGGGCTGGATGCCCGCCTCGAGCAGGTCGTCGACGAGGCGCGAGTAGAAGTCGAGGCCCGCCTTGTTGACGCCGCGACCGTCGGGCTGGACGCGCGCCCACGAGGTCGAGAAGCGATAGGTCTGGATGCCCAGCTCGCGCATCATCGCGACGTCCGAGCTCGAGCGGCGGTAGTGGTCGCACGCCGGCTCGCCGTCGTCGCCGTTCACGACGGCTCCCGGCACGCGGGCGAACGCGTCCCAGATGGAGTCGGTGCGGCCGTCGACGTGGGTCGATCCCTCGATCTGGAACGCCGCGGTCGCGACGCCGAACCGGAAGTCGGCGGGGAAGGCGCGCACGCCGGCGAGAGGCGCCGTGGTGGGCGCCGGGGTCGAGAGGGTCATCCCTTGACAGCTCCTTGCATGATGCCGCTGACCAGCTGGCGGCCGGCGACGACGAACAGGATCAGCAGCGGGATGGTCGACAGGATCACGCCGGCCATCACCACCGAGTAGTCCACGAAGTAGTTGCTCTGCAGCAGCGAGAGCGCGACGGGCAGCGTGGGGCTCTGCCGGTCGAGGACGATGAAGGGCCAGAAGAAGTTGGTCCACGTCGAGATGAAGACGAACAGGCCGAGCATCGCGGCGGCGGGGCGGGCGGCGGGCAGCGCGACCGACCAGAAGGTGCGGATCATGCTCGCGCCGTCGACGCGCGCGGCCTCGATGAGCTCGTAGGGCAGCGCCTGGCTGAGGTACTGCGTCATCCAGAACACGCCGAACGCGCTCACGATCGCCGGCAGGATGACCGCGCTGAGCGTGCCGGCGAGCTGCAGCTGGCTCATCGCGATGAACAGCGGCACGACGCCGAGCTGCGTCGGCACGGCCATCGTCGCGATGACGAAGATCAGCAGGCCATTGCGGCCGCGGAACCGCAGCTTCGCGAACGCGAACCCCGCGAGCGTCGAGAACCACACGACCGAGGCGGCGACGACCGTCGAGACGATGATCGAGTTGGTGATCGCCTTCCAGAAGTTGACGCTGTCGTTCTCGATGACGGCGGCGGCGTTGGCGAGGAAGTTGCCGCCCGGCCACCACACGATGTCTTGCCGCGTGATGGTCGAGGCGTCGCCTGATCCGATGAGGAAGGACCAGTAGAGCGGGAAGACCGAGCCCAGCAGCACGGCGATGAGGAAGCCGTAGGCCATCCACCCGGGGCGCTGACCGTTGACGAGCCGACGACGGCGAGGCGTGCGGCCGGCACGGCGGGCGGCCGAGCGCTCGGCGGGGGAGGACCCGCGCGGAGCATCCGCATCATCGGGCACAGGGGCGAGGGGGATGCTGGGTGCGCTCATCGGGCGAGCTCCTTCCGGGCGGCGCGGCGCTGCGATCGCGCGAGAACCTTCTCGGGGCTGTCGTTGCTCGCGATCGAGCGGGTGATGGCGAGGTTGATGAGCCCGACGATGACGATGATGAGGAACAGCAGCCAGGCCACGGCGGCGGCGCGGCCGAAGTTCAGCTGGCCCCAGCCGAGGTTGTACAGGTAGATCGTGATGGTCATCCACTGACCGGATGCTCCGCCCTGGCCGAACTGGTCGTACATGCGCGGCTCATCGAAGATCTGCAGGCCGCCGATCGTCGAGGTCACGATGACGAAGATGAGGGTCGGGCGCAGCTGGGGGATCGTGATGGAGAAGAACTGCCGCACGATGCCGGCGCCGTCGATCATGGCGGCCTCGTAGTAGTCGCGCGGGATGGCCTGCATCGCCGCGAGCAGGATGAGGGCGGTGTAGCCCGTCCAGCGGAAGTTGACCATCGTCGCGATCGCGAGGTGGCTCGGCAGGATCTCGGAGTGCCAGCCGATCGGGTCGAGCCCGAGGCGGCCGAGCATGTTGTTGATGAGGCCGTACTGGTCGCCGAACATGTTGCTGAAGATCAGCGCGACGGCGACGGGGGCGACGACGTAGGGCAGCAGCACGCCCATGCGCCAGAAGGTCTTGCCGCGCAGGTTGCGGTCGAGCACGGCGGCGATGAGCAGGGCGGCGATGACCTGCGGCACGGCCGAGATGAGGAAGATCGAGAAGGTGTTGCGCAGCGCGATCCAGAACTGGGGCTGGGCGAGCACGAAGGCGAAGTTGTCGAGGCCGACGAAGTCGCCCTGCCCGCCGATGAGGTTCCACTCGTGGACGGAGACCCACGCGGTGTAGAGCAGCGGGAAGAGGCCGACGATCGCGAAGAGGATGAAGAACGGCGAGATGTAGAGGTACGGCGAGAGCTTGAAGTCCCACCGCGAGAGCGTGTGCGAGAAGGCGATGCGCCGGGGCGAGCGGGCCGGGCGGGCTGCCGGCGGCGGGCTCAGGACCGTGCGCGTCGGGCGCGGGGCTGTCGTCGTCATGGGGGATGCTCCCGAGGGGTGAGTCGAGGGGTGGGGCCGCGCGTCGCGACGGTGCGCCGCGCGGCCCCTGGGGGTGGATGCGGCTCGGCTTAGCCGAGCGCGCTCACGTCGGCCACGAACTGCTCCCACGACGATTCGATCGTGTGGGTCTTGTCGGAGTCGACGCGGGTGAGCGCCTTCTGCATCGCGTCGTTGATGGGGAAGTACTTCACGCTCTTGAACGGAGCGACGTCGATCGCCTGCGAGCGCTCGATGAGGATCTCGCCCACGGGGGCGTCGTTGAAGTACGGGTTGGTCGCCGCGAGCAGGGTGTCGCTCTCGTAGGCGTCGACCTGGCTCGGGAAGGTGCCGGCGGCCTCGAAGGCCGCGAGCTGCTGCTCGGGCGCGGTGAGCCAGGCGGCGAACTTCGCCGCGGCCTCGGTGTTCTCGCCCTGGGCGGGGACGGTCAGGTACGAGCCGCCCCAGTTTCCGCCGCCGCCGGGGAAGACGTTCGCGACGTCCCAGCCCGTGACGTCGGGGGCGTTGCCGGAGATGACGCCGAGCATCCAGCCCGGGCAGAGCATCGTCGCGAAGGCGCCGTTGGCGAGCCCGGCGAACCAGTCGTCGCTCCACTGGCCGAGGTGGGCCGACTGCGTGGCGCTGGCCTCGAGGACCTGCTCGTAGATGCCCTTGACCTCGTCGTTCTCGGTCGCGATGACCGTGCCGTCCTCCTGCTCGTAGGCGAACTCGACCTGATTGATCATGCCCTGGTAGGTCGCGCCGGCCGAGTCGAACCAGGCCGCGCCGGTCGCGTCGACGTACTGCTGGCCGACCTCGAAGTAGCGGTCCCAGTCGCCGTCGAGGAGCTCGGCGACCTCGGCGCGGTCGGTCGGGAGGCCGGCGGCCTCGAAGAGGTCGCTGCGGTAGCAGACGGCCTCCGGGCCGATGTCGGTGCCGTAGGCGACGAGGCGGCCGTCGGCGTCGGTGGCGGCGTCCGTCTTCCAGTCGACCCAGCGGTCGGCGACGTCGTCGCTCGAGAGGTCGGTGAGCAGGTCGGAGTACTGCATCATCTCGGCGAACCAGTCGATCTCGACCGCCTCGACGTCGGCGAGACCGGAGCCCGCGCCGAGCTTGGTGAAGAAGTTGTCGCGGGCGTCGTTCGACGTCGCGGCCTTGTTGTGCACGATCGTGACGCCGGGGTTCTCGTCCTCGTACTGCTTCAGCAGCTCGTCGGTGTACCCGAAGTCGTTGAACGTCGCGAGGGTGAGGGTGATCTCACCGTCGCTCCCGCTGCCGGCGGGGTCGGCGTCGCCGGTGCTCGCGCAGCCGGTGGCGATGAGGGTCAGGGCCGTCGCGCCGGCGAGGGCGGCGGCCGCGGTGCTGCGGCGTCGTGAGATCTTCACGGTCACTCCTTTGTGCGTGGGGGTGGGGCGGGGTGGTGAGAGCGCTCTCATCAGCAGGGCGTGAGAGCGCTCTCACAATTGCGGCCACCGTAGGCCCGCCGTTGCAGAGATGTCAACAACGATTCTGGGATGCGTGTGAAATCCCCGGTCAGAGGGCTTCCTCCCGCGACGCCGCGGTCGGCGTGTCGCGGCCGCGGCTACACTCGGGCGCATGCCGCGCCACCCCTCCGTCCGCGCCCGTCAGGGGGTCATCGTGCTCGCCGTCGCGGTCGCCCTGAGCGGGTGCGCGCAGGGCGCGGGCCCGGGGGCGGAGGGGCCGTCGGCGACGGCCACGGGCATCCCCGCACCGGTGCAGTCGCCGACGGCGACCGCTGCTCCGACGCCGACGCCGGAGCCGTCGGCCGCCTTCGATCGCGCCGCGCGCTCGATCGACGACCCCGCGTCGCTGTGGGTCGTCGCCAACAAGCGGCGCCCGCTGCAGCCGCTCGACTTCGCGCCCGGCGATCTGCGCACGGCGGAGATCCCGTACGTGTACGAGCCGGTGCTGCGCGACGAGGCCGCGACCGCGGCCGAGCAGCTCGTCGCCGCGGCGGCCGCCGACGGCATCGCCCTCGCCGCGCAGAGCAGCTACCGCAGCTACGCGAGCCAGCAGCGCGTCTACGCCGGTTGGGTCGCGCAGCTCGGGCAGGAGGCCGCCGACCGGACGAGCGCCCGGCCCGGCCACAGCGAGCACCAGACGGGGCTTTCGATCGACTTCAGCGCGGTGCCGGCCGACTGCACGCTCGACCAGTGCTTCGCCGACACCGCTCAAGGGCGGTGGCTCGCCGAGAACGCCTGGCGCTTCGGCTTCCACCTGCGCTACCCGGAGGGAGCGACGCCCGTCACGGGGTACGAGTTCGAGCCGTGGCACTACCGGTACGTGGGGCCCGAGCTCGCGGCCGAGCTGCACGAGACGGGCATCCGCACCCTCGAGGAGTTCTTCGGCCTGCCGGCCGCGCCCGACTACGCGGGGTGACCGGCCGATCACAGTCCCGCAACGACCTCGTTCGCGTCAGCCGAAGCTGACTACGCTCGCCCGATGGCTACGACAAGAACCCATCACCGAATGCTCATCGCGGGCACTATGACGGCATCGCTGCTCGGGCTCGCCGGCTGCGCTCCGGACGTCTCGGAGCGCCTCGAGGATCTTGAGGCGGTCAACCTCGGCACCAATGCCGAGGTCGGGCCCGTGTCGTTCGACAACATGCTCGTCGTCACGCGCGGCGAGGGCGAGCCTGCGCGACTGATGGGGGTGCTGACCAACTTCTCCAACGAGACCATCGACGTCACGATTGCGGATGCCGACGACTCCACCGACGTCATGCTCTTGCCGGGCCAGCAGTTCGCCTTCCAAGAGAACGTCGTCGTTCTCGACACCGCGGATGACCGACCCGGCGCTCGTATCGAGCTCACGTTCACCGTCGAGGGCGAGACCGACTCGGCGCCCGTGCCGGTCAGGAACGGCACGCTCGAGTGGCTCGAGCCGTACATTCCCGCGGTGGCGTGAGGTTCGCCACCTGCCGAGGCGCCCTGCCGACCTTCAGCGGACCTCGGCCGCGATCCGCTCGACGATGAGCTCGACGATCGGTGTGGGCGTCGCGAGGATCATGCGCACATGGCCGGCACCGACCTCGCCGCACGCGCGCCCGTCGGTGAGCGCGATGCCGGCGCGCTCGCGCAGCCGCGTCGCGGGCTCATCGCCGAGACCGAGAGCGCGCACGTCGAGCCACGCGATGTAGGTGCCCTCCGGAGCGCGGTAGCCGACCTCGGGCATCAGCTCGGCCAGGCGCTCTCCGAGCACGCGGCGATTGCGGTCGTAGTAGGCGACGGTGTGGTCGAGCCAGTCGCGCCCGTCGCGGTAGGCGACCGTGTTGGCGATCACTCCGAGGGTGCTCGCGCCGTGGCTCGCGAGGGGCCCGAGGGCCTCCCACGTCTTCTCGGCGGCGTCGCTCGACGTGATGAGCTGCGCGGTCTTCAGGCCCGGCAGGTTCCAGGCCTTCGACGCCGAGACCGCCGTGACGGCGTGCCCGGCGGCGACCTCCGAGATGCTCGCGTAGGGCACGTGATGCGCGCCGTCGAAGACGATCGGCGCGTGGATCTCGTCGGCGAACACCGTCGCTCCGTGCCGCTCGACGACCTCGCTGAGCGCCTCGAGCTCGGCGCGCTCGAACACGCGCCCTCCCGGGTTGAGCGGGTTGCACAGCACGACCACGCCTGCCCCGTCGGCGAGAGCCTCCTCGATCGCGACGAGGTCGAGCGTCTGCCGGCCTGCGTGCGCGGCGAGCGGAACCTCGATGACCTCCCGGCCCAGCGCGATCGGCACGGTGAGGAACGGCATGTACGCCGGGGTGGGCACCACGACCGCCGAGCCCGCCCGCGAGTAGTGCTCGATCGTCAGCTCGAGGCCGCTGATGACGTCGGCGATCGGGTGCACGCGGCTCGACGGCACGCTCCAGTCGAAGCGCTCGCGCATCAGCCTGGCCGTCTCGCGCGACATCTCGCGGCCGATCGCGGGCGGCAGGTAGCCGAGCTGGCCCGCGTCGATCGCGGCGTGCAGGGCGGATGCCACGGCCGGAGCCGTGCCGAGGTCCGACTCGGCGACCCACGCGCCGACCGTGCCGGGGTGCATCGACCACTTCATGCCGCCGCGCGCGGAGAGCTCGTCGGGGGTCAGCGCATCCCACCGCGCGAAGAGCGCCGCGCGCTCGGCGGCGAGCGCGGGGTCGAGGGCCGGGGCGGGGGGCTCGGCGCGGTCGAGGCCCGCACCGGCCGACTCAGCGGAGGGCGGCATCGACGATCGCCTTCGCCTCGCTCTGGACCTGCCGCAGGTGATCCTCGCCGCGGAAGGACTCAGCGTAGATCTTGTACACGTCCTCCGTGCCGCTCGGCCGCGCCGCGAACCACGCGTTCTCGGTGACGACCTTCACGCCGCCGATCGCGGCGCCGTTGCCCGGCGCCTCCGACAGGCGGGCCGTGATGGGCTCACCGGCCAGCTCGTCGGCCGCGATCGCATCGCCCGACAGCTTCGAGAGCTTCGCCTTCTGCTCCTTGGTGGCCGCGGCATCCACCCGCTGGTAGGCGGGCGCGCCGTACCTCTCGGTGAGCCCGACGTAGAGCTGCGACGGCGTCGACCCGGTGACGGCGGTGATCTCGCTCGCGAGCAGGGCGAGCAGGATGCCGTCCTTGTCGGTCGTCCAGACGCTGCCGTCGCGGCGCACGAAGCTCGCGCCCGCGCTCTCCTCGCCGCCGAACCCGACCGAGCCGTCGATGAGGCCCGGCACGAACCACTTGAAGCCGACCGGCACCTCGTGCAGTCGGCGGCCGAGACCGGCGGCCACGCGGTCGATCATCGAGCTCGAGACGAGCGTCTTGCCGATCGCCGCGTCGGCGCGCCACTCGGGCCGGTGCGTGTAGAGGTACTCGATCGCGACGGCGAGGTAGTGGTTGGGGTTCATGAGTCCGCCGTCGGGCGTGACGATGCCGTGCCGGTCGGCGTCGGCGTCGTTGCCGGTGAGCACCGCGTAGTCGTCCCGGTGGGCGAGCACGCTCGCCATGGCGCTCGGGCTCGACGGGTCCATCCGGATCTTCTCGTCCCAGTCGAGCGTCATGAACGCCCATGCCGGGTCGACGAACGGGTTCACGACCGTCAGGTCGAGGCCGTAGTGCTCGGCGATGAACTGCCAGTACTCGACGCTCGCGCCGCCGAGCGGATCGGCGCCGATGCGCAGGCCTGCCTCGCGGATGCGATCGATGTCGAGGATGTACGCGAGGTCGGAGACGTAGTGCAGCCGGTAGTCGTAGGCGTGCGTCTCGATCGCGGCACCGCGCTTCACGTCGCGCGAGCCGTCGGCGATGATCGCGTTGGCCCGGTCGGCGATCCAGTTCGTCGCGTCGGAGTCGGCCGGGCCGCCGTGCGGCGGGTTGTACTTGAAGCCGCCGTCGCGGGGCGGGTTGTGGCTCGGCGTGATGACGATGCCGTCGGCGTCGGCGAGGCCGCTGCGGTTGTGGGTGATGATCGCGTGACTGAGCGCGGGGGTCGGCACGTAGCCGTCGTTCGCGTCGACGAACGCCGCGACGCCGTTGGCGGCGAGCACCTCGAGCGCCGTCCGCTGCGCCGGGATCGACAGCGCGTGCGTGTCGGCGCCGACGAAGATCGGCCCGCTCGTGCCCTGGGTCGCGCGGTACTCCACGATCGCCTGCGTGATCGCGGCGATGTGGGTGTCGGTGAAGGCGCCGTCGAGGCTCGAGCCGCGGTGACCGCTCGTGCCGAAGACCACGCGCTGCGCCGGGTCGTCGAGGTCCGGGACCCGATCGTGGTACGCCGCGAGCAGCGCGTCGACGTCGACGAGGTCGGAGGACTGGGCGGGGGTTCCGGCGCGGGTCATGCGCTCATCCAACCACCGCGGGCGGCGCCGGGCACAGTGTCTCGCGGGCTCCTCGCAGTCGCGCCCCGTCGACCAAATGAAGGGCGCCCGGGCGTGAGCACCCTCGCCGCGGCCCACGGCATCCGCCGGGGCCCTCGGCATCCGCCTCGTCGACCGACCCCGTCCCCGATCGGCACCGCCGCCCGCGCGGCCGCCCGCGACCCCGCCCGTAGACTGCGGAGCATGAGCGCCGCCCCCGACAGCCCGCCCGCCTACAGCTACCTGGGCCCCGTCGGCACGTTCACGTGGGAGGCCCTCCGCCAGGTCCCCGAGGCCGAGGGCGCCGTGTGGCGCAGCGTCGCGAACGTCGGCGAGGCGTTCGACGACGTCATGACGGGGCGCAGCGTCGCGGCCATGATCGCGATCGAGAACTCCGTCGAGGGCGGGGTGAGCGCCACCCAGGACGCCCTCGCGACCATCCCGGGCCTGCGCATCATCGGCGAGTACCTGGTGCCCGTGAACTTCGTGCTGGTCGCCCGGCCGGGCACCCGCATCGAGGATGTCCGGGTCGTGTCCGCGCACCCGGTCGCCTACGCGCAGTGCCGTCGCTTCCTCGAATCGGCCATCCCCAGTCACGGGCACATCCCGGCCGCCTCGAACGTCGCCGCGGCCGCGGGACTGCTGGAGTCGGCGCTCGCCGAGGCCGCCGTCGCGCCGCCCGGCATCACCGAGCATCACGATCTGGAGGTGCTCGCCGAGTCGATCGGCGACAACCCTAACGCCGTGACGCGCTTCGTGCTCGTGAGCCGCACGCTCGGCCTGCCCGAGCGCACCGGGGCCGATAAGACGAGCGTCATCGTCGAGCTGCCCGACAACGCGCCGGGCCGCCTGCTGGAGATGCTCGAGCAGTTCGCGACGCGCGGCGTCAACATGAGCCTCATCGAGTCGCGGCCCATCGGCGACGCTCTCGGCCGCTATCGCTTCGTCATCGATCTCGACGGGCATGTGCGCGACGAGCGCGTCGCCGACGCCCTGCTCGGTCTCAAGCGGTTCAGCCCGAACGTGATGTTCCTCGGCTCCTACCCGCGCGCGGACCAGCAGCAGATCGAGGTCGTCTCGCAGTACGGCGACGACGTCTTCATGGATGCCCGCGGCTGGCTCCGCGGCATCCTCAGCGGCGAGGCCCCGGCCTAGACGTCCTCGCCGAGCGTCGCGGGAACGCCCGAGTCGGAGCGCTGCGGCTCGCCGATGTCGGCGGCGGCGGCGCGGCCCTGGTGCTCGACCTCGATCTGCTTCGCCTCCGCCTCCGCCTCGGCGTCGGGCTTGGCCGAGTGCACGTCGGCGTCGCGCGGAACGCGCACGATGAGCGAGGCGGGGTCGACGCTCACGGCGAGCTGGACGATGCTGCCCATCTCCTCGCCGTCGATCTCGAACTCCTCCGGCCCGCGGAAGCGGAGGTCGCCGCGGCGGCCCTGGAAGTAGCGCAGCGGGCGGACGCTCCTGTCGGCGGCGATGAGCCGGCGACCGAACCGCGTCTTGCGCAGGACGCCGTTCTCCCAGATGACGGTCGTGCCGATGCGGATCCAGCCGAGGACGTTCTTGGGGCGCATCGCGACGATGTCGATGAGGCCGTCGTCGATCTTGGCGTCGGGGAGGATCGGCACGTTGCCCGGCAGGATGCCGCAGTTGCCGATGAGGAGGGTGCTCACGGTCGTCGACCGGCTCGTCGCGCCGTCGAGCGAGTAGGTGACGCGCAGCGCGTTGACGTCCTTGAAGATGCGCGCGACCGCCTCGACGTATGCGAGCCAGCCCACCTTCTTCTTCAGCTCGGGGTTGGTCGCGGCGATCATCTTGGCGTCGAGGCCGACGCCGACCATGACGACGAACACGTGCGTCGAGGCTTCGCCGTCGCCGTCGACGATGTCGGCGACCCCGACGTCGATCGCGCGGTCGGCGCCCGCGAAGGCCGTCTGCACCGAGCCGGTGAGGTCGTTGAGCGTCAGGTCGAGGTTGCGGGCGAGAAGGTTTCCGGTGCCGGCGGGCAGCAGGGCGACCGGGGTGCCCGTGCCGCGCAGCCCCTCGGCCACGGCGCGGACGGTGCCGTCGCCTCCGGCGGCGAGCACGACGTCGACGCCCTCGTCGACGGCGGTGCGCGCCTGCCCCGCACCCGGGTCGTCGACGCTGGTCTCGATCCAGAGCGATGCGGCCCAGCCGTGCTCGGACTCGGCGGCGGCGACCGCCGTGCGCAGGGCATCCTCATCGATCTTGATCGGGTTGTAGACGATGGCCGCGCGGGCGCGCGCGGAATCGGCGCGAGGGGTGCTCATGGTCGTCAGGCTAGAGCATCGGGGCCCGGTGGGCGCAGGGGTCGCGCGCCGAGCGCGTGCCAGACTAGGGGAGTGATCGACCCCCAGCTGCTGCGTGAGAACCCCGACGTCGTCTCGGCCTCCCAGCGGGCGAGGCGATCGTCGGTCGAGCTCGTCGACGAGGCCGTCGCCGCCGACCGCGCCCGGCGTGAGGCGATCACCGCCTTCGAGGCGCTGCGGGCCGAGCAGAACGCGCACGGCAAGCGCGTCGCGCAGGCGCCCAAGGAGGAGAAGGCCGCGCTCGTCGCCGCCGCTCAGGAGCTCTCGGCGCGCGTCAAGGCCGCCCAGCTCGCCGCCACCGAGGCCGACGAGGCGTTCACGCGCATCGCCGGATCCATCCCGAACGTCGTGCTGCCCGGCGTGCCCGAGGGCGGGGAGGACGACTTCGTCACCCTCCGCGAGGTCGGGCAGAAACCAGTCTTCGACTTCGAGCCGCGCGACCACCTCGCCCTCGGCGAGCTGCTCGACGCGATCGACATGCCGCGCGGCGTCAAGGTCTCCGGCTCGCGCTTCTACTTCCTCAAGGGCGTCGGCGCGCGCCTCGAGCTCGCGCTCATGAACCTCGCCCTCGACCGGGCGCTCGAGGCCGGCTTCACGCCCCTCATCACCCCGACGCTCGTGAAGCCCGAGATCATGAGCGGCACCGGGTTCCTCGGCGCGCACGCCGACGAGATCTACCACCTGCCGGCCGACGACCTCTACCTCACGGGAACGAGCGAGGTCGCGCTCGCCGGCTACCACGCGGGCGAGATCATCGACGTGTCGGCCGGGCCGCTGCGCTACGCCGGCTGGTCGACCTGCTACCGCCGCGAGGCCGGCAGCTACGGGCGCGACACCCGCGGCATCATCCGCGTGCACCAGTTCCAGAAGCTCGAGATGTTCACCTACATCGACCCCGCGCACGCGGAGGCCGAGCACGAGCGCCTTCTGGCGCTCCAGGAGGGGATGCTCCAGGCGCTGGGCCTCGCCTACCGCGTCATCGACACGGCGGCCGGCGATCTCGGCACGAGCGCCGCGCGCAAGTTCGACGTCGAGGCGTGGGTGCCGACGCAGGGCGCGTACCGCGAGCTCACGAGCACGAGCAACTGCACGACCTTCCAGGCCCGACGCCTCGATACCCGCTTCCGTCAGGAGGACGGGAGGACCGCCCCCGTCGCGACGCTCAACGGCACGCTCGCCACGACGCGCTGGATCGTCGCCATCCTGGAGGCCCACCAGCGCGCCGACGGGTCGGTCGCCGTGCCCGAGGCGCTGCAGCCCTACCTCGGCGGCCTCGCCGTTCTGGAGCCGACCGCGTGAGCGCGGCGACGAGCGACCCCGCGGCGAGCATCCCCGCCGGTGACCGCTGGCTCGTCGCGCTCGACATCGACGGCACCGTCCTGCACGAGGACGGCACGCTGTCGGAGGCGGTCCGGCGCGAGGTGCACCGCGTGCGCGACGCCGGCCACGAGGTCATGCTCGCTACGGGCCGCTCGGTCGCGATGACCCTGCCCGTGCTCGAGCGCCTCGACATCGCGCCCGACTACGTCGTGTGCTCCAACGGAGCGATCACGCTCCGGCGGGACCCGGAGGCCCCCACGGGGTACCGGCGCCACCGCGTCGAGACGTTCGATGCGACGGACGTCCTCACGCGCATCCGCCCGCATCTGAGTCAGGCGAACTACGCCGTCGAGGACGAGACGGGCGTCTACCGCTACACGGGCTGGTTCCCGGACGGCGCGCTCGGTGCGATCAGCCATGAGGTGCCGTTCGAGGAGCTCTGCGCCGAGCCCGCGACGCGCGTCGTCGTGATCTCGCCCGGCCACGCGATGTCGGAGTTCCTCGCCGCCGTCGAGCTCATGGGCCTGCATCAGGTCAGCTACAACGTCGGCTGGACGGCCTGGCTCGACATCGCGCCCGACGGCGTCAACAAGTCCACGGCCCTCGAGCGCGTGCGGGATGCCCTCGGCATTCCCGGGGAGCGCGTCATGACCGTGGGCGACGGCCGCAATGACATCGAGATGCTCGCGTGGGCCGCGGGTCTCGGCGGCCGCGGCGTCGCCATGGGTCAGGCCCCGCCCGAGGTCGTCGAGGCGGCCTCCGAGGTCACCGAGCGCGACACCGCCGACGGGCTCGCTCGCGCCCTCGCGAGCCTGCGCTCCGCGGGTGCCCCTCGTTCGGGAGCAGACCGACCAGGCGATTCTTAGCCGGTCTCGGGCTAGAATCGCACTTTGGTGTCCAAGGAGGGCTGTCCGAGCGGCCGATGGAGCTGGTCTTGAAAACCAGTGGGCAGAGATGTCTCGTGGGTTCGAATCCCACGCCCTCCGCCGCGACGGCGTCAGCGCCGTGCCCGGGGGAGTGCGAATGACGGAGCGAGTGCGGGATCGGTCGATCCGCTCGTTGCCGACGGCGCACGTCCGTCACGGGCGCCTGCGCCGGTCGTCCGCGTGGCGGACCGCGCTCGCCGTCATCTCCTCCGCGCTCGCGATCGTGCTCGTCAGCGGCGTCTCCGTCGCCGCCATCACGCTCACCCAGCTCGACGCCAACATCGACGAGGTGGTCCTGACGGGCGCGAACGGCGAGGAGCGCGTGATCCCCACGGTCGGTGAGTGGGAGGGCGGATTCAACGTCCTCATCGTCGGCGTCGACAACGCCGAGGGCCAGCGCGACGAGGCCGAGCGCGACGGCGCCACGCTCAACGACGTCAACATCCTCGTCCACGTCGCGGAGGACCAGCAGTCCGCCGTCGCGGTGTCGATCCCGCGCGACCTCGTCGTGCCGATCCCCGAGTGCCCGCTGCCCGACGGGCGCACCTCCTACGCGATGAGCGCGCAGCCGTTCAACGCGGCGTACGGCGTCGGCGGCCTCAACTGCGTCGTGCTCGCGGCGGAAGCGCTGACGGGCCTCGAGATCCCCTACGCCGGCACGATCTCCTTCGACGGCGTCGCGATGATGTCGACCGCCGTCGGCGGCGTCGACGTGTGCATCGACGCGCCCATCGACGACCCGTACACCGGTCTCGACCTCCCGACCGCGGGAACCCACACGGTCGAGGGCTACACGGCGCTCGCGTTCCTCCGCACGCGGCACGGCGTCGGTGACGGCTCCGACCTCAGCCGCATCTCCAGCCAGCAGGTCTACATGTCCTCGCTCATGCGCACGCTGCAGAGCGGCGGCACGCTCACCGACCCGAGCAAGCTCTACGGCCTCGCCCAGGTCGCGACGAAGGCGATGTCGCTGTCGTCGAGCCTCGCGAGCCTCGACACGATGGTCTCGATGGCCCTCGTGCTCAAGGACATCCCGACCGAGCGCATCACCTTCGTGCAGTACCCGGCGACGACCGGCCTCGACGGGGTGTACGCCAACAAGGCGGCGCCCGTGGAGTACCTCGCCGAGCAGCTGTTCGAGAAGATCCGCGCCGACGAGCCGTTCCTGCTCGCGGAGGACGCCACCGGAAACGGCGCCGCGCTCGACCCCAACGCGCCCGCCGCGCCCGAGCCCGCCCCGAGCGAGACCGCGACCGCCGAGCCCGCGCCGAGCGCCTCCCCGACCGTCCCGCCGCTGCCCGGCGAGGAGCCCGCCGAGGCCGAGGTGCTCGAGGGCGTGCTCGGCCAGACCGCCGCGCAGCAGACCTGCTCGGTCGCGAACTGAGGCGGGTCGCGACGATGACCGAGTCGAGACGTCGCGACCGCTCCGGCCTCCGGGCCGAGGCGGCCGAGGTCCGCCACGGCCGCCTGAAGCGCTCATCGGGGTGGCGCACGGCCCTGTCGGCGGTGGCGGGGGTGCTCGCCGTCGTGCTCGTGAGCGGAGCATCCGTCGCCGCGATCGCGGCCTACCAGCTGGACAGCGGGATCGAATCGGTCGACCTCGGCGGCGAGGTGCCGACGGTGGGCGAGTGGGAGGGCGGCTTCAACGTCCTCATCGTCGGCGTCGACAACGCCGCGGGTCAGGCCGACGCCGCCGAGCGCGAGACGACCCTCAACGACGTCAACATGCTCGTGCACGTCGCGGAGGATCAGCAGTCGGCCGTCGCCGTGTCGATCCCGCGCGACCTCATGGTGCCCATCCCCGCGTGCGAGGCGGAGGACGGCACGACCAGCGGCCCCCTCGAGCTCGCGCAGATCAACTCCGCCTACGGGCTCGGCGGGCTCCCGTGCGTCGTCGACACCGTCGAGCAGCTGACGGGGCTCGAGGTCCCGTACGCCGGCACGATCTCCTTCGACGGGGTGGCGCGGATGTCCTCCGCCGTCGGCGGCGTCGACGTCTGCATCGACGCCCCCATCTCCGACCCGTACACCGGTCTCGACCTGCCCACGGCCGGCACCCACACCGTCGAGGGATACCAGGCCCTCGCGTTCCTCCGCACGCGCTACGGAGTCGGCGACGGCGGCGACCTCAGCCGCATCTCCAGCCAGCAGGTCTACCTGTCGTCGATGATCCGCAAGGTGCAGAGCGACGGCGTCCTCACCGACCTCGGTGCGCTCTACGGCCTCGCGAAGGTCACGACCGAGTCGATGCAGCTCTCGACGAGCCTGCGGCCGCTCGACACGATGGTCGCGATGGCGCGCGTGCTCGCCGACATGCCGACGGAGAAAATCGTCTTCGTGCAGTACCCCGGCGAGATCGTGCTCTCGGGCGAGCTCGAGGGCCGCGTGCTGCCGCTCGAGGACGAGGCGGCCGAGCTCATGCGCCTCATCGAGAGCGACGAGCGCTTCATCCCCGATGAGCCGCAGAGCGGGACGGTCGCCGACCCGAACGCGCCCGCTCCCGCCCCGAGCCCCTCGGGCGAGGCGACGGCCGAGCCGGCCCCGTCGGAGTCCGCATCGGCCGACCCGTCGCCGGCACCGTCAGGCTCGCCGAGCGCGGCGCCGACGCCCGAGGTGCTCGAGAACGTGCCGGGTCAGACGGCGGCCGATCGGCGCTGCTCGGCCGCGAACGACTGAGGACGAGCATCCGCCCCGCACGGGCTATAGTGGTGGAGGCTCACGCCAGGAGACGTCGCATAGTCCGGCCGAGTGCACCACCCTGCTAAGGTGGAGTCCCCGTTTAGGGGACCGAGGGTTCAAATCCCTCCGTCTCCGCGCCGTATCATCTTGTCTCGCCGCCGCTTCTGCGGCGAGACGCCTCATGACGGGGTCGGGCAGTCTTCCGTCCGCGTCTACTGCGCCGCCGGCCCGCTCCGCCCGGTTAGGCGGGGTGGGGGATTCGGACCGTCACGGTCGTGCCGCGGCCCGGCTCGCTCTCGAGGGCCACGTCGCCGCCGTGCGCGTCGACGATCGTCTTGACGATCGCGAGCCCCAGCCCGATGCCCCGAATGGCGGATGCCCGCGCCTCGGCCGCGCGGAAGAACTGCTCGAACAGCCGCTCCTGATCCTCCGGGGCGATGCCGAGACCGGTGTCGCTCACGACGAGGTGCAGGTGCTCGGCGTCCTCCGCGACGGAGACGTGAACGCTGCCGCCCTCCGGCGTGTAGCGGACGGCGTTCGTGAGGAGGTTCTCGACCACCTGCGCCATGCGGAGGGCGTCGATGCTCCCCGTCGCCTCGCCCGAGACCTCGATCGAGATGCTCTTCTGCTCGGCCTCGCTGCGAAGAGCGAGAGCGGCCTCGTGCGCGATGGCCGCGAGGTTGCTCGGCTGCCGGTCGATGACGATCGGTGCGGTGCGGGACGCTGCGGCGGCGAGGAGGTCGCGCACGAGCATGTGCTGGCGCCGCACCGTGCGATCGATGACCTGCAGCCACGAGCGGACGTCGTCGCCGAACTCGTGCTCGCGCTCGATCAGGAGCTCGACGAAGCCCGAGAGGGTCGTGAGCGGGGTGCGCAGCTCGTGCGACACCGTGCCGATGAAGGCGTCCTTCGCCTCGAGGGCATGCATGAAGTCGGTGACGTCGCTGACGACGAGCACGTTGGCCAGCTGCTCGCCGGTGTCGGCGTGCACGGGGCCCGCGGACACCGACAGGGCGTACTGCTGCTGCCCGGGGAGCCCCACCCAGATGAGTCGGTCGGTGACGGTCTCGCCGCGCGCAGCGTGCTGGAACGCCGACTCTGACTCCTCGATCCGCGTGACGCGGTCCACCATGAGGGCGCGGACGTCCTGGATCGACTCCCACGGGTCGGCGCCATCGGCCGTCAGCTCCGGGCTCTCGCGCAGGCGGCGGTTCATGAGCACGCGTCCGCCATCCGGGGTCATCACGACGACCCCCACCGGGATGGTGTCGAGCACCGCGTCGAGCAGGTTCCGCGCCCGCTCGGCGTCGGCGGCGGCCTCCGCGCGACGCCTCTGCTCGGCGGCGAGATCGACTTGGCGGTCGGCGAGGATCGACGACATGGCGTACGAGGCGCCCGCGGCGAACATCATCACGATGGGGAACATCGCCACGAGCATCACGGCGCGATCGGAAAGCTCCTCATCGAGTGATCCGCGGGCGAGGAGGACGAGGTCGGGGACGATCACGACCACGACTGCCGGCCCGAGGGCGGCGAGCGCGGCCTTCGACTTGACGAGCCCGACCCAGACCGCGGGGAGCGCCAGCATCATCACCATCGGGTTCGCCACGCCGCCCGTGCCCTCCAGCCGCACGAAGAGGAACCCGGCGAAGTCGAGGAGCGGCATGGCGAGCATCCACGGCCGGTAGTAGGAGGCGCGGAACGCGGGCAGGAAGGGGAGTGCGGTGGCGGCGGCGATGAGGCTCGCGCCGATCGCGTAGAGCGGCTGCAGCACGATCTGGGGCTCCAGGGCGAGCACCATGATCGAGGCGAGCGCGAACAGCAGCGCGAACGTGCCCTGCAGCAGCCGTGCCGTGTAGCGCGGGCTGACGAGCGGCCGGTCGTCGAGCGTGGGGCCATCGGTGGTCGCGGTCACCCGTTCTCCTTCGTCGGTGCGTCGCCCAGCGTAGGGGTCGGGCGGGTTCGAGGAGTGCTCGACGCTCGGGCGGACCCCACGATTCGCGACCCTTCCGCGTCGCTGATATGCTCGCTCAGTCGCGAAAGTGACAGTGCGCCCGTAGCTCAATGGATAGNGAGGGCCTTTCTCGTTCTTCCGCACTGCAGATACGAGGAACCCCTAGCATTTCCTCTGCCGCCCGAGTATCGTGGCGGTCGCCCACAAGGCGCCGCGCTCGCGAGAGCGCAGAACGAGGGAGTTCCCATGAGGATCATCGTCCTGATCAAGCACGTGCCCGACACCTGGGAGGAGCGCGTGCTCGACCCCGTCACCGGGCGGCTCGACCGCTCCGCGAGCGAACGGGTCGTGGACGAGATCACCGAGCGGGCCCTCGAGGCGGCCCTCGCGCTCAAGGACCGCGACAAGTCGATCGAGGTCGTCGCGCTGACGATGGGTCCGAGCGAATCGACGGGCGCGATCAAGAAGGCGCTGTCCATGGGCGCCGATTCGGGCATCCACCTCGTCGACGACGCGCTGGCCGGGGCCGACGCGATGACGACCGCCGCGACCCTCGCCGCCGCCCTGCGCGATGCGGGCGCCGACCTCATCATCGCCGGCAACGAGTCGACCGACGGCCGCGGAGGCGTGATCCCCGCGATGCTCGCCGAGCACCTGGGCCTCCCCGCTCTCACCTTCGTCAGCGAGCTCAGCATCGACGGCGGCCGCGTGCGCGGCGAGCGCGCCACCGAGACCGCGACGAGCGTCGTGAGCGCACCGCTTCCGGCGATCGTGTCGATCACCGAGGGGATGCCCGAGCCGAGGTTCCCGTCGTTCAAGGGCATCATGGGCGCCAAGAAGAAGCCCGTCGCCTCCCACCCGCTCGCCGACCTCGAGCCCGCGCTCGCCGGGTCGCGCTCGAGCGCCTCCTCCGTCGTGCTGACCTGCGAGCAGCGCCCCGGCCGCACCGGAGCCGACCCCATCGTCGACGAGGGGGACGCGGGCACGAAGCTCGCGGGCTGGTTGATCGAACGCCGTCTCGCTGAGCAGCGACTCGTCTAGGAGGCCGCCATGACCACCGCACTCGTCCACATCGAGCTCACCGCCGACGGCGCCCCCGCCGACTCGGCCGCCGGACTTCTCGGCGCCGCCTCCGCCCTCGGCGAGGCCGTCGCGCTCGTCGTCGTCGGCCCGGGCGCCGACACCGCCCCGCTCGCCGGAGCCCTCGGCTCTCTCGGCGCCACGCGCGTGCTGATCGCCGAGGCCGCCGAGGTCGACTCCGTCATCGCGACCCCGCAGGTCTCGGCGCTCGCCGCCGCGGTCGAGCGCGAGCAGCCCGGCGTCGTCCTCCTCGCCCACTCGATCGAGAGCCGCGACGTCGCCGGCCGGCTCGCCGTCCGCGTCAGCGGCGCTCTCGCGTGGGACGCCGTGGCCGTCGCGCTCGACGGCGACCGCGTCGTCGCGACCCACTCTGTCTTCGGCGGCGCCTACTCCACGACCTCCGCGGTCGAGGGCGGCCTGCCGATCGTCACCGTGCGCCAGGGTGCGATCGATGCGCGCGCCGCCGCCGTCGACGCCCCCGCGGTCGAGACGCTCGCCGTCGAGGTCACGGGTGCGGTCGCAACGATCGAGTCATCGACGCCCGTGCGCCCCTCCGGCCGCCCCGAGCTGCGCACCGCGAAGGTCGTCGTCGCCGGCGGTCGCGGCCTCGGCTCGCCCGAGAGGTTCGCCCTCGTCGAGCAGCTCGCCGACGCCCTCGGCGGCGCCGTCGGAGCCTCCCGCGCCGCCGTCGACGCCGGCTACATCGACCACACGGCGCAGGTCGGCCAGACCGGCACGACCGTCGCCCCCGACCTCTACATCGCCCTCGGCATCTCCGGCGCCATCCAGCACAAGGCCGGCATGCAGACGGCGAAGACGATCGTCGCGATCAACACGGATGCCTCGGCGCCGATCTTCGAGGTCGCCGACTTCGGCATCGTGGGCGACGTCTTCCAGGTCGTGCCGCAGCTGCTGTCGGCCCTCGAGTCGCGGAGGTAGACGAGCATGAGCACCACCACCGGACGCCCGAGCACGGCGCGCGGCACGCAGGGCCGCGGGCCGCGCCGTCCGAAGAAGCTCGTCGTGAGCATCCTCATCGCGATCGTCGGCCTCGCCCTGCTCGTCGTCGCCGCCCGCGCGCTGCGCGAGCTCCCCGCCGTGCAGGAGTTCATCGCCCGCTACCCCGGCGAGACCGAGCTGCCCGAGGGCGCACCCGTCGGGCTGCCGGTGTGGCTCAACGCGACGCACTTCCTGTCGAGCCTGTTCCTGCTGCTCATCATCCGCACCGGGTGGCAGGTGCGCACCGCGAAGCGCCCCGCCGGGCACTGGACGCGCAACAACTCCGGCCCCCTGCGCACCAAGAATCCGCCGAAGAAGATCACGCTCGAGCTCTGGCTGCACCTCACCCTCGACGCGCTGCTCGTCGTCAACGGCATCGTCTTCCTCGTGCTCGCCTTCGCGACCGGGCACTGGGTGCGCATCGTGCCGACGACGTGGGAGGTCGTGCCGAACGCCGCCTCCGCGCTGCTGCAGTACCTCTCGCTCACCTGGCCGGTCGAGAACGGCTGGGTCAACTACAACAGCCTCCAGCAGCTGAGCTACTTCGCGATCGTCTTCGTCGTCACGCCGCTCGCCATCATCACGGGGCTCCGGATGTCCGGGGCGTGGCCCGCGAACGCGCCTCGCCGCAATCGCGCCTTCCCCCTCGAGTGGGCGCGCGCGGTGCACTTCCCGGTCATGCTCGTCTTCCTGGCGTTCATCGTCGTCCACGTCGCCCTCGTCCTCTCGACGGGGGCGCTGCGCAACCTCAACCACATGTACGCCGCGCGCGACGACGACTCGTGGATCGGGTTCGGCGTCTTCGCCGCCTCGATCGTCGTCATGGTCGCCGCGTGGTTCCTCGCCCGGCCCGTCCTCCTGCGACCCGTCGCCTCCCTCACCGGAAAGGTCACCCGATGACCCTGCTCAACGACGCCCCGATGGCGGCGCCCGCCCACGGCCTGAGCGACGAGCAGCAGGCGCTCGTCGAGATGGTGCGCGACTTCGCCCAGCAGGAGCTCGAGCCCCACGCGATCGAGTGGGATCGCGAGAAGCACTTCCCGCTCGACGTGCTGCACGCCGCGGGCGAGCTCGGCTTCGGCGGCATCTACGTCCGTGAAGACGTCGGCGGCACCGAGCTCACGCGCGCCGACACCGCCCTCATCTTCGAGGAGCTCGCGAAGGGCGACGTCACGATCGCGGCCTACATCTCCATCCACAACATGGTCGCCTGGATGATCGACACCTTCGGCGACGACGACCAGCGCGAGCGCTGGGTGCCGAGGCTCGCGAGCATGGAGCACCTCGGCAGCTACTGCCTCACCGAGCCCGACTCCGGCTCCGACGCGGGCGCGCTCGCGACCCGCGCGGTGCGCGACGGCGACGACTACATCCTGACGGGCGTGAAGCAGTTCATCTCCGGGGCCGGCAGCACCGACGTCTACATCGTCATGGCCCGCACGGGCGAGGCGGGGCCCGGCGGCATCACCGCGTTCATCGTGCCCGCCGACGCACCGGGGCTGTCGTTCGGGCCCAACGAGGTCAAGATGGGCTGGAACGCCCAGCCCACCCGCCCCGTCATCCTCGACGGCGTGCGCGTGCCCGCCGCCGACCGGCTCGGCGCCGAGGGCGAGGGCTTCACGATGGCGATGAAGGCGCTCAACGGCGGCCGCCTCAACATCGCCGCGTGCTCGCTCGGCGGCGCCCAGTGGGCGCTCGACCGCGCGGTGCGCCACATCTCGACCCGGCGCGCGTTCGGAGCTCCGCTGTCGACGCAGCAGTCGCTCGTGTTCACGATCGCCGACATGGAGACGGAGCTGCAGGCCGCCCGCCTGCTCCTCCGCAGCGCCGCGCAGTCGATCGACAGCGGGCATCCCGACGTCGCCGCGCACTGCGCGATGGCGAAGCGCTTCGCGACGGACGTCGCCTTCACGGCCGCGAACGCCGCCCTGCAGCTGCACGGCGGCTACGGCTACCTCGCCGAGTACGGTATCGAGAAGGTCGTGCGCGACCTCCGCGTGCACCAGATCCTGGAGGGCACGAACGAGATCATGAAGCTCATCATCGGCCGCAGCGTGCTCGAGAAGGTCTCGTGAGCGGCGTCGCCGACTCGCACGGCGGCGAGCCCGAGCTCATCGTCGAGGTGCGCGGCTCGCTCGGCCTGCTGACCCTCAACCGGCCCCGCGCCCTCAATGCGCTCACGCACGGCATGGTCGTCATGATGCGCGCCGCGCTCGACGAGTGGGCTGCGCGCGACGACGTGCTCGCGGTCGCCGTCGTCGGCGCGGGCGAGCGCGGACTGTGCGCGGGTGGCGACATCGTGACGCTGCACGCCGACGCGCGCGCCGGCGGAGGAGCCGCGGCCGCCGCGTTCTGGAGCGACGAGTACCGCCTCAACGCCGCGATCGCCCGCTACCCGAAGCCCTACGTCGCCCTCATGGACGGCATCGTGCTCGGCGGCGGCGTCGGCATCTCGGCGCACGGCTCGCACCGCGTCGTCACCGAGCGCTCGCGCATCGGCATGCCCGAGACCGGCATCGGCTTCGTCCCGGACGTCGGCGGCACGTGGCTGCTCTCGCACGCGCCCGGCGAGCTCGGCACCCACCTCGCGCTCACCGGCACGATGATCGGCGCCGACGACGCGATCGCGGTCGGGCTCGCCGACGTGCGCGTGCCCAGCCGCGCGCTGGGGGAGCTCATCGCCGCGCTCGAGCTCCTCGACCCGGCCGTCGAGGGCGACCCCTCGGCGGCGGTCGACGCGACGATCGCCGAGTTCGCCGAGCCGGCGGGCGCGGCCCCGCTGCTGCAGGAGCGCGCGTGGATCGATGAGGCGTACGCCGGCGACGACGCGGGCGTCATCATGGGGCGGATGCGCGCATCCGGCAACGAGGCGGCGAACGCCGCCGCCGATGCACTCGCCGCCCGCTCGCCCAGCGCCATCGCGGTGACCCTCGCCGCGCTCCGCCGCTCCGCGCGCGCGGGGTCGCTCGAGGAGGCGCTCGCGCTCGAGTTCCGCGCCGCGCTGCGCGCGCTCGCGGCGCCCGACTTCGCCGAGGGCGTGCGCGCGCAGGTCATCGACAAGGACCGCTCGCCGCGGTGGAGCCCGCCGACGCTCTCCGAGGTCGATCCGGCCGCGGTCGAGGCGGCATTCGCTCCGCTCGACGAGGCCGAGCGGGTCAGATTCGGCACGGGGGAGTGGGAGGCATCATGACGAGCGAGGGAGCATCCGGCGGGGTCGACGGCGCGGTCGGCAGCGCGCGTGACGGAGCAGTCGGCGGGGCGGCGGCCACCGGGCCGGTCGCGTTCATCGGGCTCGGGCACATGGGGGCGCCGATGGCGGCGAACCTCGCGCGCGCGGGCGTCGACGTGCGCGGGTTCGACCTCTCTGCCGAGGCCGTCGGGCACGCGCACGAGGCCGGCGTGCCGATCGCGGCGTCGGCCGCCGAGGCGGTCGCGGGGGCGCGCGTCGTCATCACGATGCTGCCCGTGGGCCGGCACGTTCTCAGCGCCTACAGCGGCAGCGGCGACGGGGGCGGAGACGCCGGCCTGCTCGCGGTGGCCGCCCCAGGCACGCTCTTCATCGAGTGCTCGACGATCGCGGTCGACGACGCCCGCCGCGCGCACGACCTCGCCGTCGCCGCGGGCCACCGGAGCATCGACGCCCCCGTCTCGGGCGGCGTCATGGGCGCGGAGGCCGCGACCCTCGCGTTCATGGTCGGCGGCGACGACGCCGACGTCGCCGAGGCGCGACCCCTGCTCGAGGCGATGGGGCGCCGCGTCGTGCACTGCGGCGGGCCGGGCCTCGGCCAGGCCGCGAAGGTGTGCAACAACATGATCCTCGGGGTGTCGATGATCGCCGTGAGCGAGGCGTTCGTGCTCGGCGAGCGGCTCGGGCTCACGCACGACTCGCTCTTCGAGGTCGCCGCGAACGCGAGCGGGCAGTGCTGGGCGCTCACGACGAACTGCCCCGTGCCCGGCCCCGTGCCGGCGAGCCCCGCGAACCGCGACTACCAGCCCGGCTTCGCGAGCGCCCTCATGGCGAAGGATCTCGACCTCGCCGCCCAGGCCATCGCGTCGACCGGCGTCCACGCCGAGGCCGGCTCGCTCGCCGCAGAGATCTACAAGCGCTTCGCCGCCGGCGACGGAGCGATGCGAGACTTCTCGGCGATCATCACCGACATCCGAGAGCGCAGCGGGGGCGTCAGCGCCTCCCCGGAAGGACCGACCGCATGACCGGCACGAGCACCATCCTCACCGAGCAGCGCGGACGCGTGGGCCTCCTCACGCTCAACCGGCCCGAGGCGCTCAACGCGCTCAACTCGCAGCTCATGACCGAGGTCGTCGACCAGGCGCAGGCGTGGGATGCCGACCCCGGCATCGGCGCGATCGTCATCACGGGCGCGGGGCGGGCCTTCGCCGCCGGCGCCGACATCAAGGAGATGGCGAGCGCCACCTACGAGCAGGTCTCGCGCGAGCGGCTCTTCGCCGGGTGGGACGCCCTCGCGGCGGTCCGCACCCCCGTGATCGCGGCCGTCAACGGGTTCGCCCTCGGCGGCGGATGCGAACTCGCAATGCTGTGCGACCTCATCATCGCCTCGGAGGCCGCGACGTTCGGCCAGCCGGAGATCAACCTGGGCGTGATCCCCGGCATCGGCGGCACGCAGCGCCTCACCCGGGCGATCGGCAAGGCCAAGGCGATGGAGCTCATCCTCACCGGCCGCATGATGGATGCCCACGAGGCCGAGCGCACCGGTCTCGTCGCGCGCGTGGTCGCCCCCGAGTCCCTGCTCGACGAGGCGATGGCTCTCGCCGAGATCGTTGCGTCGAAGTCGAAGCCCGTCGCACAGGCGGCGAAGGCCGCGGTGAACGCCGCGTTCGAGTCGTCCCTCGCCGAGGGCGTGCGCGTCGAGCGGCAGCTGTTCTACGCGGGCTTCGCCCTCGCCGACCAGAAGGAGGGAATGACCGCCTTCGTCGAGAAGCGCGAGGCGCGGTTCGAGCACCGGTAGTCGGCCGCGCTGCCGGGGCTGCACGCGCGGGCAGGCCGGCGGCCGAGGTCGCTAGAGCGGATCGGGCGCCGGCGGTGGGGTGACGAAGTCGCCCGCGCTCTCCCGGAAGCGGGCGAGCGCGCGCACGATCGACGCGACGTCGTCGCGCGGCATCCCCGGCTCGGTGAAGACCTCTGAGTTGAGCGCCGCCGTCGCCTGCGCCGCCACGGCCCGGCCCGCATCCGTCAGCAGCAGCATGGATGCCCGCCCGTCGCGCGGATGCGGCTCGCGCGCGATGAGGCCGTCGCGCTCGAGGCGCTGAACGGTGTTCGTGATGCTCGTGGGGTGCACCTGCAGTCGGGCGGTCGCGCTCGCCATCGGGATGATGCCGTCCTTCGTGAAGCTCAGCAGCTGCAGGAGCTCGAAGCGCGCGAAGGAGAGGTCGAAGCGCTTGAGCGTGCCCTCGACGCGGGCGAGCAGCAGCTGGTGCGCGCGCATGATCGAGGTGACGAGGGTCATGCCGTCGGCGGCGTCGCTCCAGCCGTGGGCGATCCACTGCCGACGCGCCTCGGCGAGCGGGTCGATCGGCAGGGGCTCGGGCACGACTCGAGCGTAGTCGCGGGGGTGCGCGGTGGGCGGCTGCCGGGCGGCGGCTCTTGGCCCGCCGTACCCGATGCGCAACTCAGGAATATCGACGGGTTCGTGGCCGGCAGGCTCGGAGAAGTGCGGATCGGCTTCCGCGGTTCCTGAGTTGCGCATCGCGACCGGGCGACACTCGCGCCCGCCGACCCCGATCCGCGCGCCTACCCGCGCGCGATGGCCGCGATCACCGGGACGACCGACTCGTCCTGCAGCGAGGTCGTGTCGCCGAGCTCGCGCCCGTCGAGCACGTCGCCGAGCAGCCGGCGCATGATCTTGCCCGACCGGGTCTTGGGCAGGTCGGGCACGAGCAGCACGTGCTTGGGCTTCGCGACCGGGCCGATGACCCGCGCGATGTGCGCGGTGAGCTCGGCCCGGGCATCCGCCGCGGCCGCGCGCCACGCGGCGACGTCGAGAGCGGGGCCCTCCGCGCCGCCAGCACCCGCGCTGCCGGCGCCCGCGTCCGCGGCGTCCGACCCCGGCCGCCTCACCGGCACGACGAACGCCGCGACCGCCTGCCCCGTCACCGCGTCGGCGACGCCCACGACGCCGGCCTCCGCGACGAGCGGGTGCGCGACGAGCGCCGACTCGATCTCGATCGTCGAGAGCCGGTGCCCCGAGACGTTGATGACGTCGTCGACGCGGCCCTGGAGGCGCACGTACCCGCGCTCGTCGATCGTCGCGCCGTCGCCCGCGAAGAAGAGGCCGTGCGCGGAGAAGCGGCTCCAGTACGCCGCGCGATACCGGTCGTGGTCGCCCCACACCGTGCGCGCCATCGCGGGCCAGCGACCCTCGATCGTGATGTACCCGCTCGAACCGGGCGCGACATCCGCCCCCTGCTCGTCGACCACGCGCACGGCGAGGCCCGGCAGCGCGACGCCCGCCGCCCCCGGAACCCCCTCGTGCGCGCCGGGCAGGGTCGACACGATCGCGGCGCCCGACTCGGACTGCCACCACGTGTCGACGATCGGCGCCCGCCCGCCGCCGAGAGCCACGTGGAACCACACCCACGCCTCGGGGTTGATCGCCTCGCCGACCGTGCCGAGCAGCCGCACGGTCGAGAGGTCGAAGGTCGACGGGAAGCCGTCCGGGAAGCGCGCCATGAACGTCCGGATGAGCGTCGGCGCCGTGTAGTAGACCGTCACGCCGAGCCGCTCGATGATCTCGGCGTGCCGCGTCGGCGCCGGGTGGTCGGGCGAGCCCTCGGCGATGACGATCGACGCGCCGTTCGACAGCGGACCGTAGAGCACGTACGTGTGCGCCGTCACCCACGCGAGGTCGGCGGTGCACCAGTACACGTCGTCCGGCTTCGCATCGAACGCCGCCCAGTGCGACCAGCTCGCCTGCACGAGATAGCCGCCGGTCGAGTGCACGACGCCCTTCGGCCGCCCGGTCGTGCCGCTCGTGTACGTGATGAAGAGGGGATGCTCGGCGTCGAGCTCGGGAGCC
Organism: Yonghaparkia sp. Soil809; assembly: GCF_001429705.1. NCBI lineage: Bacteria > Bacillati > Actinomycetota > Actinomycetes > Micrococcales > Microbacteriaceae > Microcella > Yonghaparkia sp. Soil809. The sequence goes on along the minus strand of NZ_LMSV01000001.1, from coordinate 819,716 downwards.
ACGTGCTCCTCGGGCTGATCATCCACCGCCTCGTGCCACCAGACGTCTCGCCCGTCGACCCAGGGCGTGCCCGGGGTCTCGTCGCCGGTGCGCCGGACGACGAGCACGTGCTCGACGTGGTCGAGCCCCGCGACGGCCTCGTCGACGATGGCCTTGACGCCGACCGCGGAGCCGCGGCGGAACTGCCCGTCGCTCGCGATGACGACCTTCGCGCCGGTGTCGGCGACGCGGAACCGCAGCGCCTCCGCCGAGAACCCGCCGAAGACGAGCGAGTGCACGGCGCCGAGGCGCGCGACCGCGAGGGCCGCGACGACCGTCTCGACGAGCACCGGCAGGTAGATGACGACGCGGTCGCCGGCCTCCACGCCGAGCGCCTCGAGCGCGTGCGCCGCCTGGGCGACGCGGCGCTGCAGCTCGCCGTAGGTGACGCTCTCGCGGTCGCCGCGCTCTCCCTCGAAGTGCAGCGCGACGGTTTCGCCGCGGCCGGCGTCGACGTGGCTGTCGACGCACACGACGCTCGCGTTGAGCGCGCCCCCCGCGAACCAGGTGGCCCGCGGGCTCGCCGGGTCGTCGTCGCTCGGCGGCACCCAGTGGTGCACCGAGTCCCACGGCCGGGCCCAGGGCAGGCGGTGCGCCTGCTGCTCCCAGAAAGCGAGCGGATCGACGGGCAGCGCCGCGAGGTCGGCCGGCGTGACGTTCGCCTGGGCGACGAACTCGGCGGAGGGAGGGAAGCGCCGGGAGTCGTGCACCGTGGTGGAGGGCACGGGGGCGGGTGCTTCGCGCGAGCTCATCGTGGATTCCACGCTAGGCGGCCCGCGCGACCGCCGCAGGTCGGGGCGTCATGCGGCGTCACGCAGCGAACGCGGGGCCCGCGCCATGCGCTGGCGGGCCCCGCGTCCGGGTCGTGCTGCAGGGGGATCAGTCGAAGAACGAGTCGAGGTCGATCTCGCCCATGACGTCGTCGACGATGCCGTCGACGTCAACCTCGTCGAGCGTCGAGTCGACGATGTCGTTCACGTCCACCAGGTCGTTCACGTCGACGACGTCACCGAGGTCGACGTTCGTCTCGTTGCCCGAGCCGATGGGGGCGCTCACGTCGTTGCCGGAACCGATCGCGTTGCCCGAGGCGACGTCGCCGACCTCGGGGGCCACGACCACGGGGCTCTCGTTGCTGATGTCGCCGTTGCCGATCGCCGTGTCGCCGCCGATGGAGCCGACTGCCGCGTCGCCGCCGGTCACGTCGCCGCCGGTGATGTCGCCGAGCAGGCCGTCGATGCCGATGCCGCCGGTGCTCGCGCTACCGCCGGAGATGTCGCCGATGAGGCCGTCGACCGAGCCGTCGAGCAGGTCGGCGATCGTGGTCTCACCCGTGATGTCGCCGAGCAGGTCGTTGGTCAGCTGGCCCTCGGTGACCGTCGAGGTCGACTCGGTGGTCGACGTGGTCGAGCCAGCGTGGTCGGCGAACGCCGGAGCGGCGAAGCCCGCGGTCACGAGTCCGGTGACAGCGAGGGCGGAGGCGCCGACGATGGTCTTCCTGGAGGTGAATGCGTTCATGGGATGAACCCCTTTCGTGTCCGTATCCGTGCCGGGCCGCTCCCGATCGGGGGCGGTCCGCCCGGCACACTGGGGCATCCGGAGCGTGGACCGCTTCGGTTTGCGGCCGTCCCCCCGCACCCCCCGTTCGAGGGGGATGCCGGCACGATTCGCTGTGAGTTCCTGAGAGCCTTCTGCCGCGAGATCTCGGGCGAGCGCGCAGTGATCGAGAAGGATGCTGGGAGTCGGCTTCGAGCATCCGCCCCTGTGTTCTGATAGCGGCCTCGATCACGCCCGATGCGCGCCGCCCGATAGCCTGACCCGGTGACCCAGCCCCTGCAGCTCTCCGACGAGGTGGCCGCGGCGCTCGCCGCCGGGCGCCCCGTCGTCGCCCTCGAGTCGACGATCATCAGCCACGGCCTGCCGCGCCCCCGGAACCACGAGGCGGCGCTCGAGTTCGAGGCCATCCTGCGCGACCAGGGCGTCACGCCCGCGACGGTCGCGGTGCTCGACGGCGTCGCGCGCGTCGGGCTCGACGCCGAGGGGGTGCGCCGCATCTCCGACGACGAGATGGCGAAGGCGAGCGTGCGCGACCTGCCCATCCTCGCGGCCCGCGCCGCGAGCGGGGCGACCACCGTCGCGGCGACCGCGCACCTCGCGGCGATGGCGGGCATCCGCGTCTTCGCCACGGGCGGGCTCGGCGGCGTGCACCGCGGGGCGAGCGAGACGTTCGACGAATCGGCCGACCTGTCGACCCTGGCCGTCACCCCGATCACGGTCGTCTCGGCGGGAGTGAAGAGCGTGCTCGACATCGCCGCGACGCTCGAGCGGCTCGAGACCTACTCGGTGCCGGTCATCGGGCTCGGCACGACGGTCTTCCCGAGCTTCTGGCTGCGCGAGAGCGCCTTCACGCTCGACTGGTCGGTCGACGACGAGACCCAGGTCGCCGCCGTCATGGCCGCGCACGACGCGCTCGGGCACCGTCAGGGCATCGTGGTCGCGAACCCCGTGCCCGCCGACCAGGCCTGGGAGCCCGCCGAGCACGACCGCGTGCTCGCCGAGGCGTTCGCGCTCGCCGACGCCGCGGGCGTCACGGGCAAGGCGGTCACGCCCTTCCTCCTCGGCACGATCGTCGAGCTCTCGGGCGGGCGCAGCCTCGAGGTCAACCTCGACCTCGCGCGCAACAACGTGCGGGTCGCCGGCCGCATCGCGACGGCCTGGGCCGCGCGGCAGTCGGCCTGAGCGGCCGGGCCTCCGCCGTGACCGGGTCGCGCGCGCTCCTCGTGGGCGACGTCATCGACGACATCATCGTCGTGCCCTCCGGCCCCATCCGGCCCGACACTGACACGACCTCGCGCATCACCCGCCAGCCGGGAGGCAGCGCGGCGAACACTGCCGCGTGGCTCGGCTGGCTCGGAGCGGGCGTCGACTTCGTGGGCCGCGTCGGCGCCGGCGACGCCGACCGCCACGCGCGCGAGCTCGCCGCCGCGGGGGTCGCCGCGCACCTGCACGAGGATCCCGACCGGCCGACCGGCACGATCGTCATCCTCGTCGAGGGGCAGCAGCGCTCGATGCTCACCGATCGGGGCGCGAATGCGACGCTCGACCCCTCCCAGGTGACGGATGCCCTGCTCGCGACCGCGGGCATCCTGCATCTGACCGGGTACTCGCTCGTCGACGCCCTCTCGGCCCGCGCACTGCGCGAGCTCGTCGACCGCGCTCACGCGCACGGTGCGAGCGTCTCGCTCGACCCCAGCTCGACCGGGTTCATCGCCGACTACGGCGTCGCGGCGTTCCGGTCGGCGATCTCGGGCGTCGACGTGCTTCGCCCGAACCTCGACGAGGGGCGGCTGCTCGCGGGGCTCGACGCGGGCGCACCGCCCGCGCTCGTGGCCGAGGCGCTGCTCGACCTCGCGCCGGCCGTCGTGCTCACGTGCGGGGCCGCGGGCGTGACGATCGCCGAGCGCCGCGCCGGCGAGGGTGCGCGGGTCGCGTCGCTCGACGCCGAGCGCGTGCCGACGGTCGACCCGACGGGGGCCGGCGACTCGTTCACGGCAGGCTTCCTCGCCGCGCGCCTCGCCGGAGCCGACCTCGCCCACGCCGCGCGCGAGGGTCAGCGCGTCGCCGCGATCGCCGTGAGCCGCATCGGCGGCCGGCCGCCCCGCGCGTAGTCGCACGTCGCACGCTTGAGCCGTTTCGTCGCATGTGAGCCCGAACCTTCCGGCTCACATGCGACGTATCGGCTCAATCGCAGGCAGCGCCGCGCAGGCAGCGCAGCGCAGGCAGCGCAGCGCAGGCAGCGCCGCGCGGTCAGCGCCGCTGCGCCGACGCGACCGCGCCCGCGCTCGCGGCGATGACGAGCGCGATCGCGGCGAGCTGCAGGAACGACAGCACCTGCCCGAGCACGATGAGCCCCGCGAGCGCGGCGACGACGGGCCCGAGGCTCGAGAGCACGCCGAAGACGCGCGTCGGCATGGTCTTGAGCGCGATGAACTCGAGCGCGTACGGCAGCGCCGACGTCATGAGCGCGATCCCCGCGAACACCGCGAGCAGCATCGGGTCGGCCACGACGGCCGACGTCGCCGACCCGGCGCCGAACGGCACGACGATCACCGCCGCGACGACCATCGCGACCGCGAGCCCATCGACTCCGCGCACGCTCGTCGCTCCGAGCCTGGCCGAGGCGAGGATGTAGAGGGCCCAGAAGGCGGCGGCCCCCGCGGCGAGGACGATGCCCGCGATCGCGAGGGCCCCCTGCGAGTCGAGGGCGAGCATCCCCACCCCGACGGCCGCGAGGGCGACCCACAGGAGGTCGCGCGGTCGGCGCGTGCCGGCGACCGCGACGGCGAGCGGGCCGATGAGCTCGACCGCGACGGCGACGCCGATCGGCACGCGCTCGATCGCGAGGTAGATGAGGCTGTTCATGCCCGCGAGGCCGATGCCGAGGGCGATGACGCCGATCCACACGCGGCGGGTCCAGCCGCGCACCGAGGGCCGCAGGACGACCAGGAGGATCACCGCCGCGAAGAGCAGGCGAAGGGATGCGGCGCCGAGAGCGCCGACCTCGGCGAAGGTCGTTCCGGCGAGCGCGTTGCCGAACTGCACCGAGACGATCGCCGCGAGGGCGAGCGGGAGCGGGCCGAGGCGCGGGCGCCGCGCGGGAGTCGTCACTCCCCGAGTATGCCGAAGGCCGCCCCGCTCCGGTGACGGAGCGGGACGGCCCGGGGGGGCGCGTCTCTCCCACCCGAATGGGAGAGACGCTGGTCGGCGTCGGTCGCGCGTCAGTCGGCCGAGCCGGCGCTGGCCGCCGAGACGGCGCTCGGGACGGAGGCGGGCGTCGCGGGCGACGCGGGCGACGGCACGCTCCCGGGCGAGGCCGGGGTCACGGGCGAGGGGACGCTCACCGGCGACGCGACCGAGGCGGGCGTCACGGGCGAGATCGGCGAGACGGGGCTCGCGGTCGTCGCGGGCGACGGGGTGACGATGCTGTCGCTCGTGACGTCGAAGGTCACGTCGGCGCTGCCGCTGCCGGTCGAGACGTCGTCGGTGGTCGACAGGCCGGGGAGGCGGGTGTCGTCGCTCGTGAGGGCCATCTCGTTGGCCGAGGCGACCGCGCCTCCGGCGATGACGCCGAGTCCGAGGGCTGAGGCGGCGCCGACGGCGATCCAGGTCTTCTGCTGCATGGTGCTCTCCTTCATCCGGTATTCGGTCTGAGGGGGAGGGGGCCGCCCTCCCGATGACTCAAGACTCGAGGCGGCGGATGAGACGGGAAGGAGGCGGAGGTGAGAGGGTTCTCATCGACCGGGCGCGGTCGCCGATCGGTGCGCGCCGTCAGCGTGCCGCATCCCGGGCCTGCTTGGCGGCCTTGACCGCCTCGTACGCGTCGAGCGCCGCCTGCCGCGATTCGCGCAGGTCGACCATGGGCTCGGGGTAGTCGTCGGTGCCGGCTTCGGGCACCCAGCGGTGCACGTACTCGCCGCGCGGGTCGAACTTCTTCGCCTGCAGCTCGGGGTTGAAGACCCTGAAGTAGGGCGCAGCGTCGGCCCCCGACCCCGCGACCCACTGCCACGACGCGGCGTTGCTCGCCTCGTCGGCGTCGACGAGCGTGTCCCAGAACCACTCCTCGCCCGTGCGCCAGTCGACCTGCAGGTTCTTCGTGAGGAAGCTCGCGGTGATCATCCGCACGCGGTTGTGCATCCAGCCCGTGCGCCACAGCTGCCGCATCCCCGCATCGACGATCGGGATGCCCGTGCGCCCGTGCCGCCACCGGTCCAGCTCGTCGTCCCCGGGCGTCGTCCACGGGAACGCGTCGAAGTCCGCCCGGTAGTTGCGCGTCGCCAGGTCGGGGTGGTGGAAGAGGATGTGATAGCTGAACTCCCGCCAGCCGATCTCGCTCAGGAACTTCTCCCGGTTCTTCGCCGCCGCCGCGCCGAGGCCGTGCCGCATGCGGTGCCACACCTCGAAGGGGCTGATCTCGCCGAAGCGCAGGTGCGGGCTCAGCATGCTCGTCGCCCGCAGGCCGGGCTCGTCGCGGCGGTGGTAGTCGGCGAGCACGTCCTCGGCGAAGTCCTCGAGCCGGTCGTGCGCCCCCGCGGAGCCGGGAGTCCACGTCTCGCGCAGCCCCTCGGCCCAGTCGGGGCGGGTGGGCAGCAGAGTCCACGTCTCGAGTGCGTCGCCGCCGGGCGCGAGGCCATCGATGCGCGTCGGAGCCGGCAGGGGCTCGCGCGGCTCGGGGCGGCTCAGGCATGCCTTCCAGTAGGGGGTGAAGACGCCGTAGGGGCCGCCGGCACCGGTCGTGATGGTCCACGGCTCGAACAGCAGCGCGGCCTGGAAGCTCGTCGCCTCGACGCCCTCGTCGGTCAGGCGCGACTTGAGAGCGGCATCCGTCTGCTTCGCCGCTCCGTAGCGGCGGTTCCAGTAGACGGCGTCGGCGCCGGTCTCCTCGATCAGAGCGCGGATGCTCGGCTCGGCTGCCCCGCGCCGCAGGGTCAGCGCGCCGCCGAGGCCGGCGAGCTCCTCGTCCAGCCGCTCGAGCGAGCGGTGCAGCCACCACCGGCTCGCCCCGCCGAGCGGACGCACGCCGGGCGACTCCTCGTCGAGGAGGTAGAGCACGACGACGGGCCGGCCGCGCTCGACGGCCGCCGTGAGCGCCGGGTTGTCGGCGATGCGGAGGTCGTCGCGCAACCACACGATGCTCGGAGCGCCTGACATGGTGATCAGGCTAGGGGGAGGCAGGATAGCCTCACTGAGAGGTCACCGATGGTTCGAGAAACGCCGCCCTCCCCGGGCGCTTCCGCTGACGAGCGGCCGCTGAGCGAGCCGGGTCGAGGGGAGCGCGGACCGGGCGTCTACCGGTATCCCGAGCCCGAGACCGCGGAACTCGCCGCGCGGCATGCGTGCATGACCGAGGTGATCGACCTCATCGATGAGCTGGGCACCCGCGCACTGCTCGCCGGCAACATCGTCTTCCCGCCGAACGGGCTCGGCGCCCCCGAGCTGCGGGCCGCGTTCAACCTCCTCGTCGACCCGTCGAGGTGCCTCGAGCTCGCGGAGGCGCTCCTCGCTCGCGGGTGGGCGGCGGCTCGTGTGCGCTGGTTCGGGATCCTGCCGCCCGCGGTCATCTCCCTGCAGGATCCGCGGTCCGGCACGCTTCTGAACCTCTTCCCGCTCGTCCCCGGCTTCTTCACCGATCCGCAGACCGTGTTCGAGCACGCCTGGGGCTATCGCGGCGAGATGATCGTCTTCGACCGCCGTGTGCCGATCTCCGACCGGTTGCTCACGATGGTGCTGTCGGTGCATGACAACCTCGGGCCCCGAGCGGCGGCGCCGCGCCCGGAGTCGGAGACGGGTCCGCTCATCGACCGCTTCGCGGCGCTCATCACGAACGACGAGCTCGAGCGGCTGCCTCGCCTCGTTCGTGGCGTGGGGGCCGAGGGTGTCATGCGCCGTCTGTTCGACGGCCTGGGGCTGCCGCCCGCAGCCACCCGACTGCCGTCGCAGAACTACGCCCGCGCTCGCTTCGGGATCCCTGGCGCGGGTGTTCTCTCACGACTGCTGCTGCGCGCGATCGAGTCGAGCCCCGGCTATCCGGGCCACGTGACGCGCGACGTGTCGCTCGCCCGCCGGTGGGTCCTCGGCCGACTGCCGAGCGAGATCATCGGCGCGGCGGCGTACATCCTGCGCGCGCGGCGGGCGCGACGCCGATTGCTGCGTGCGGGCGGGGCCTAGCCCCGGAGGCGACGGCAGAGGCGGGCTAGCGGGGCGAGCTCGCCGAGTGCAATGCCGAGTACCGGCTGGCCTACCAGTGGAGTTGGTCCGTGGTCTTGCTGATACGAAGTAGTAGTGATACGAATTACCCCAAAACCGCAACATCTGCTCAATGACGAGGGAAGTGCGCAATGAGGTTCCGAAAAACGGCCGCGATCACTCTGGTGGCCAGTCTGCTGGCGACGATCATCGTCTCCAGCCCCGCTGCCCCGGCGGCGGCAGTCGGCTCCACCTACTACGTCGATTCAGTCGCCGGAAGTGACACCAATGTCGGCACAGTCTCGTCAGCACCCTGGAAGACGCTGACGAAAGTCAACACCGTGACATTGACCGCAGGGTCGCGCATTCTGCTGAAGGCGGGCTCAGTCTTCGCGAATCAGTACCTCGACCTCACGGGTTCGGGCGCCTTCGGCGCGCCGATCGTCGTTGATCGGTACGGTGCGGGAGCGCGCCCGCTCATCGATTTCGGGAACACCTCGGTAGGGAACGAGGGCTTCGGCGTCCGAATCAGGAACGGATCGCACTGGGAGGTGAACAACCTCGAGATCACGAGCGGACAGCACGCGACGGCCATGCGGCGCAACGGAATTCTTGTTGTCGGGGAGGGCCCTGGTGGGGGCGATTTCTCGCAGATCAAGATCGTCAACAACGTCGTCCGCGACATCTTCGGCAGCGATCGCCGGAGTGGGGGCATCAACCTTCATGCCCGCAACGTCAGCGGCGGCGGAGAGAGCACGTGGCGCGGGGTGCTCATCCAGGGAAACACGGTCGACAACGTCTCCGACACCGGGATCCAGACCATGACCGACGCTCTCACCGGGGCCCCGGGCTGGGTGCATCAGCGCGATGCCTTCAGGAACCTGCTGATCCGAGGCAACACGGTGACGCGCATCCACCGCGACGGCATTCTCGTCCGCGCCAGCAACCGGCCCCTCGTCGAATACAACACGACGGATCAGATCGGTCGGGAGACGGACGTCAACGCATCGGTCGTGAACTACCTGCCAGTCATCGGCTTCGTCGCGGCGCAGTGGATGTACTTCGTCGATCGCGGTGTCTTCCAGTTCAACACCGCGTCCAACACGCGCAAGCTCGATGGCGACGGGCAGGCGTGGGATTTCGACTACGGGGTTTACGACAGCGTGTACCAGTACAACTACAGCTTCAACAACGAGGGCGGCGCACTGCTCGTTCTGCCCGATACATCCGGCAACGTCTTCCGCTACAACATCTCGCAGAACGACTTCGATCGGCATCGGGGAGCCATCAGCATCGACCCGGCAGCCACGGGAGACCTCGCGGTCTACAACAACGTCTTCTACCGGTCCCAGGGCCAGTACAACCCGCTGACGGTCGCGAACACGAAGACGCAGGTGGACTACCGGAACAACATTTTCTACAACCTCGCCGGTGGCGGTTACGAGAACGGACCAAAGGCCACGTACGCCAACAACACGTTCTTCGGCAACTCCTCCGCGACCGTGACCGGAGATCCGTCGAAATCCGTCGCCGACCCGCAGTTCGCGCTGCCCGGTGGTGCGACAGATCTCCTCAGCGCCATCGCGGCCTATGCGCTTGGCGCAGGTTCAGCGTCTCGCGACAGCGCTGCGGTCCTGCCCGATAACGGCGGCATCGACATCGCTGGCCGACCATTGCCGACCACGTCAATCGACCGGGGCGCGGTCGAGGGCACGCCGGCCGGACCGTCGATGGAGAGCTCGGAGTTCGCAAGCGGACTCGGGGCATTCACGCCCGTGAGCGGCACCTGGTCGAGCGGCGCGGCCGTGGGCGCGGCTCTGCAGACCGACATCCAGGCCGAAGGGATCGCCGTGGCGGGATCGAACTCGTGGACCGACTACTCGGTGAGTAGCTCGGTGGCCGCGAGCAACGCGAACGGCAACGCCGGCGTGATCGTGCGGTACACGAGCCCGTCGAACTTCCTGACCGCGCGCTTCAACCATCAGACTCAGAAGGTGGAGCTCTACAAGAAGCAAAGCGGGGTGATGACGCTGCTGGGATCGTCGGCCTACTATGCGGGCATCGGTGAGTACGTGCCGTTGCGCGTGGACGTCCGTGGGCCGTCCGTCGACGTCTGGGTGGGTCCTGACAAGCTCGTCAGCTGGACGGACACGATCAACGCTTACCCGGCAGGAGCAGTGGGACTTCGCATGGGCTACTCGCGCGGAGCGGCGAACGAAGTGCTCATCCGGCACTGATCGGTGAAGGCGGTGCATCGGTGGCGCTCACCGCCGGCGGCGATCGCTTTCCTCTACCGGGGCGTCCGGCCGCTGGTGGTCGGCCCCTCCGACTCGCCGCTGCACCGCGACGAATGTGTCAGAGAAGCTTGACTGTTACGAAAAAGTGGTGATACGAATTACTACACGAGCTCCAACGAAGGAGAACACCATGGCCAAAGAGGGCCGAACGGCACGGCAGAGCGACATCGCGCGCCTCGCCGGTGTCAGCCAGACCACGGTGTCGATCATCCTCACCGGCCGCGCTCGCGAGAACTCTATCCCGCAGAGCACCCAGGATCGCGTCATGGCCGCGATCCGCGAGCTCGGCTACGTACCGAACGCCGCGGCCCGATCGCTCCGCGGCGGGCGCAACGGACTCATCGGCGTCCATACCTACGAAGCGGTCTTCCCGGTCACCAGCGAGGACTACTACAACGAGTTCCTCGTCGGCATCGAGGAGAAGGCTGTCGAGATGGGTGTCGACCTGGTTCTCTTCGCCTCGACGCAGGGCGCCGACGGCACGCGCAGTATCTACGGCAGCGGGGCCAACCGCCTTCGTCTCGCCGATGGCGCTGTGCTTCTCGGCGTCGAGCGCAACGACGACGAGCTCGAGCGGCTCGCCAGCGAGGGGTATCCCTTCGTCTTCATCGGCCGCCGCGACACGGTCAGCTCGCTCATGCCCTACGTCGTCCCCGACTATGACAGCGCGCTGCGCGACGTCGTCACGCAGCTCAAGGATGTCGGTCACGGCAAGCTTGCCTACGTCGGGAACCGGATGCGCAACAATCCGCAGGAAGACCGGCTCACGGCGTTCACTCGCCATGCCGAACTCCTCGAGATTCCGACGACGACACCGCAGTTCCTTTCGCCGGCCGATCTCGACACCGACCGAGTCGCCCAATTCATCAAGGACGACGTCACTGCGGTGCTCGTCGAGAGCTGGGAGCTCGCCGTCGCGCTGAGCGATGCCGCCGCATCCGCGGGCATCGCCATCCCGGGTTCGCTGTCGATGGTGTGTCTCGACATCGGCCCGCGAAGCCTCGCCGTCGACAACTGGAGCCACATCCAGGTGCCGCGGCGCGAACTTGGTCGACGAGCCGTCGCACTGCTGATGGACCTGCTCGACGGCCGAATCACCAACGACCACCACGAGCTGCTGCCGGTCACGCCGCCATCCTTCGCGACGATCGCCCGGCCCCGCCCGGCCCCGACCTCCGCAACCCGGATCGACGGGTAGCAGCCTGCGCATCCCGCACCACACACAGCATCACGACTTCCTCATTTACTACTACGAAAAAGGAGAGCACCAATGAAGGTATTTACCCGATCAGCCTCCGCACGAGCGGCGGTCGGTCTCGCGGCCGCGAGCGCCATCGTGCTCAGCGGCTGCGCCGCCGCGGCCGAGCCAGAAGCGGCCCAGGAAGGGTTCGAGGGTCAGACGCTCACGGTCTGGTTCCCCGGGACCAACCAGGTCGAGATCGACCTCGTCACCGGTCCGCTCAAGGACAAGTTCGAGGCTGAGACCGGCGCGACGCTCGATGTGACCTTCGTCGACTGGGGCGACCTGTCGACGAAGCTCAACGCCGGGTTCGCCGCCGGGACCGCACCGGATGTCTTCGGCCACGGCCCTGCGGCGGTCGCCGACTTCGCGATCAACGGGCGTCTCGAGCCGCTCGACGACTACATTGCGGGCCTCGAGCAGGACGACATTGACGACCTCTCGGCCGCGCTGCCCGGAGGTACCGTCGGCGGCGTCCAGTACCTCATGCCGCTCTCGATGCAGGGCAACCTCATCGTCTACGACGCAGCCGACTTCGAGGAGGCGGGCCTCGACCCCGATGCGCCGCCGACCACCTGGGAGGAAGTCCGTGAGGCCGCTGAGGCGCTCACCGTCCGCGATGCCTCCGGCACGATCACCCGGTCGGGCCTGCTCCTGCCGAGCCAGCCCATCGGACGCCAGCAGTCGTTCGCGGCGCTCCTCGCGTCCGCCGGCGGGAGCCAGCTGACCAGCGACGACCTCGAGTCGGCGTTCGCCTCGCCGGAAGGCGAGAAGGCGCTCGAGTTCTACACGAGCCTGTTCAGCGGTGACGATGCCGTCTCGTACCCGCTCGGTGCCGACTACATCAACGCTCCTGCCGCGCAGCAGCCGCTCGTGCTGGATACCGCCTCGATGACGATGCAGACGCCCAACGGCGCGAACCAGATCATCGCGGCCGCTCCCGAGCTCGACCTGCGCATCATGGATGCGGTTCCGTTCGAGGGCGTCGACGAGGGCTACACGCTCGGAGGCTCGGGCCCCGGCCTCATCCTCAACGCCGACAGCGAGGTCAAGGACCTCGGCTGGGCCTTCATCGAGTACATGATCTCGCCCGAGATCAGCGCCGAGTACGTCCAGGGCATCGGCGGTGTCCCCACCCGGGCCTCGGCCGCCGACACCGACTACGTGCAGAACAGCCCGGTGCTGCAGGCGTTCGTCGCCAACAGCTCGAACTTCCTGCCGAACCCGAACGTGCCCGGCTGGGTGCAGGTGCGTGACGCACTCGACAAGTACCTCGAGCAGGCGCTCAACGGCGTGACGTCGGCAGCGGACGCGCTCGCCGCGGCCAGCCCGGAGATCGACTCGATCCTCGAGTCGGCTCGCTAGGAGCTTCACCCACCATGTCAGTGAACTCAGTGCCTCCCGCCGCGACCTCCACGGTCGCGGCGGGGGGCGCCCGCCCGCCCCTGCCGCGTCGGCGCTGGAAGCGACAGCACGTCGTCGGGATGCTCTTCGTTCTTCCTGCCGCGCTCTACGTGCTCACCTTCCAGTTCGTCCCGGTCATCTACGGGCTCGTGCTGAGCTTCACCGACTACACGCCGCTCCGGCGCGGGGGCCCGGACTTCGTGGGCCTCGAGAACTACGCAGGGCTGCTCACCGACCCGGATTACGGCAATGCCCTGCTCGTCACCGGTCGATACGTCCTCACGGTGCTGCCGATCACCGTCGCGATCGCACTCATCCTCGCGCTCCTCGTGAACCGCCCATTCCGCGGCGTCGGCATCTTCCGGTCGGCCCTCTACCTTCCCCACATCGTCTCGCTCACCTCGGTGAGTCTCGTCTGGCTCTGGATGTACTCGCAGAACGGGCTCGTGAACGAGGTGCTGAACCTCTTCGGCGCCACCGACCAGCTGTGGCTGCTCGACCCTGAATCCGCGCTCAACGCGGCTTCGGCGATGCGCATCTGGAAGGCACTCGGCAGCAACATGGTGCTCCTGCTCGCCGGGCTCCAGTCCATCCCGAACGAGCTCTACGAGGCGGGGCGCGTCGACGGAGCAGGACGCTGGGCTCTCTTCCGGTACATCACGCTTCCCGGCCTTCGACCGATGCTCGTCTACGTCGTCGTGATGGACATCATCTACCTGTCGCAGGGCTTCGCCGAGATCTTCATCCTCACCAGGGGAGGGCCGCTCGGGTCGACGACGACGGTGAACTACCTCATCTACACCGAAGCCTTCCAGTACAACGACTTCGGCTCAGCATCCGCGATGGCGTTCGTGCTGTTCGCGCTCATCATCGGGTTCTCCGTGCTCTCGGTGCGCTCGCTCGTCGGGAGGCAGAAGTGACCGCCACCGCGGCAGGCAGGAGCAGTTCGGTGCGATCAGTGCGACGCCGTCGCCGGATACGGGGCACGTCCCGCGTGCCGTCCATGATCTTCCTCTACCTGCTGTCGTTCCTCGTGCTCGTCCCGTTCATGTGGATGATCAGCATCGCCTTCACGCCCGAGGAGCAGGCCTTCGGGCAGGTGGCGCTCATCCCGACCGACCCGACCCTGGGCAACTTCGAGACGGCGTGGATCGACGCGAACATCTTCCGGGCCATGACCAACTCGGCGATCGTCGCGCTGACCGTCGTCCTGAGCAACAGCGTCATCGCCGTCATGGCGGGCTATGCCTTCGCGATGCTGCCCTTCCGCGGCAGCTTCGCGGTCTTCGTCACGATCATCTCGACGACGGCCATCCCCGTCTCGGTCACGCTCATCCCACTGTTCCTGATGGCGCGAGGGATCCCTCTGGCCGGCGGCAACGACATCTTCGGCCAGGGCGGCAGCGGACTGCTCGACACCCTCGCCGGCGTCATGCTGCCCTACCTCGTGCTGCCGATGAACATCTTCCTGGCGCGCCAGTACTTCTCCATGGCGCCCGCCGAGCTCGCGGAGGCCGCTCGGATCGACGGAGCAGGGGAGTGGGCGATCTTCGCGCGCATCTACCTCCCGCTCGCCCGGCCGCTCATCGCGGTCGTCGCCATCTTCTCCTTCGTCGGCGTGTGGGACGACTTCCTCTGGCCCCTCGTCGTGACCAACTCCGCTGAGGCGCAGACCGTCCAGCTCGCTCTGGCGCGCTTCCTCGCGACGGGCAACATTCAGTACGGGCCGCTCATGGCCGGTGCCGTCCTCGCGACGATCCCCGTCGTCATCCTCTTCCTGTTCAACCAGAGAGCCTTCGTGTCCGGTCTGGCCGACGGCAGCGTCAAGGGCTGATCGCCCCGTGAGAGAGGTACCCATGTTCACTGCACCCCGGTCTGCCGATCTGCTCGTCCTCGGCGGCGGCCTCGGCGGCACGGCCGCCGCGCTCACCGCCGCGCGACTGGGCCGCACGGTGATTCTCGTCGAGCGCGGCGATTGGCTCGGCGGGCAGCTCACGACCCAGGCGGTCCCGCCGGACGAGCACCCATGGGTCGAGAGCGAGCTCGGCTCTGAGAGCTACCGCGAGCTGCGCGACCGGATCCGCGAGCACTACCGACGCTTCTTCCCGCTCACCGAGGAGGCGCGCACTCGCGAGACCCTCAATCCCGGCATGGGCAATGTCTCGCGTCTCTGCCACGAGCCGCGCATCGCAGCGCTCGTGCTGCACGAGATGCTCTCGCCCCACATCTCCTCAGGGCTCATCACGCTGCTCCACGGATGGGAGGCGAGCAGCGTGACCACGCGCGGGCGACGGATCGAGTCGGTCATCGTCCGTCGGGGGAACGACGAGGTCGAGCTGACTGGCGCGATGGTCATCGACGCGACGGAGGAGGGGGAGTTCCTCGAGCTCGCCGGCCTGCCGTTCGTGGTCGGCGCCGAGGCGCGAGCTGAGACCGGCGAGCTGCACGCACCTGAGCGGGCCGATCCGATGGATCAGCAGGCCGTCACGTGGTGCGCAGCGGTCGAGTACCGCGCCGGCGAGAATCACACCATCCCGGAGCCGGCCGGCTACCAGCACTGGTTGACCACGGTCGACCCCCGCTGGCCCGGCCCGCAGCTCTCGTGGTCGGATGTCGTCCCGCACACCCTGGAGGAGCGCGTCAGGCCGATGTTCGCTGACTCGCCCGAGCGAGCCATCCATGAGCGCGCCGACGACCTCTGGCACTATCGGCGCGTCGTCTCCAAGGCGGTTCTCCGCGATGAGTTCCCCGGCGGCGAGGTCACCATCATCAACTGGCCGCAGGTCGACTACTGGGAGCTGCCCTTCATCGGCGTCGACGCCGAGACCCGCGCGCGCGCCATCGACGGCGCCCGCGACCTCACGCTGAGCCTCGTGCACTGGATGCAGACGGCGGCTCCGCGGCACGATGGGGGCATCGGATACCCGGAGCTGCGCCTCCGGGGCGACCTCACCGGCACGTCTGACGGGCTCGCGAAGGAGGCCTACATCCGCGAGTCGCGACGTATCCGTGCCCTGTTCACGATCACCGAGGGCCACATCGGTCGCGAGATGCGGGGTGAGGATGCGGGTAGCGAGCTCTTCGACGACAGCGTCGGCGTCGGCTACTACCGCATCGACCTGCACCCGTCGACGTCGGGCCGCAACTACGTCGACATCGCCTGCTTCCCCTTCCAGATCCCGCTCGGAGCACTCATCCCGGAGGATTGCGACAACCTGCTCGCCGCCGCGAAGAACATCGGCACGACCCACATCACGAACGGTGCGTACCGCCTGCACCCGGTCGAGTGGTCGATCGGCGAAGCGGCAGGAGCGGCGGCCGTCCGAGCGCTCGATTCCGGCCTCACCCCTCGGCAGGTCCGTGAGTCCAGCCGCGAGCTGCGCGCCCTTCAGCGCTTGCTCTCCGACACGCTCGGTGCGACGCTCGCCTGGCCGGAGGAGATCCGCACCGGTGCGGAGAGCTTCGACCACGTTCCCCAGCCCGCCGCCAACCCCGCCTGAGAGGACCACCGTGCTCACCGACCTCGATGAAGCGGGGCTGCTCGCATATCGCAGCGCCGTGACCGACCCAGCCGATTTCGACGCGTTCTGGGCCGAGACCCTGGACGACGCGCAGCGTCATCCGCTCGACCTCGTCGTCGAGCAGGTCGAGGTCGGGCTCGCAACCGTCGATGTGTTCGACGTGACCTTCAGCGGGTTCGGCGGCCACCGCATCCGCGCGTGGCTGCACCTGCCGCGCATCGACGGCCCGCTCCCCGCCGTCGTGCAGTACCAGGGCTACGGCGGGGGCCGAGGGCACGCCTACCAGTCGCTGCTCTGGTCGGCCGCCGGCTATGCGCACCTGAGCATGGACTCACGAGGCCAGGGCGCGGGCTACAGCGCCGGAGCAACCGGCGACCCGGTCGGCACGAGCGGCCCGACCACCCCGGGAGTCATGACGCGCGGGCTCGAGGCCCCGCACGACCACTACTATCGGCGCCTCATCACCGACGCCGTTCGCGCCGTCGATGCCGCACGCGCGCTCGAGCGCGTCGATGCCGCGCGAGTCGCGGTCGTCGGCGGCAGCCAGGGGGGCGGGCTCGCGCTCGCCGTCGGAGGACTGCGAAACGACGTGGCCGCGGTCGTCGCGCACGTCCCCTTCCTCTGCGACATCCGGCGAGCCAGCCGCATCACCGATGCGATGCCGTACAAGGAGCTCGGGAAGTATCTCGCGGTGCATCGAGGGTCGGCCGATCGGGTGTTCGCGACGCTCGCCTACTTCGATGGAGTCTCGTTCGCGCGCCGGGTCGACGCTCCCGCGTTCCTGTCGGCGGCGCTCATGGATCCGACCTGCCCGCCCTCGACGGTCTACGGAGCCTTCCACGAGCTCCGCGGCGCGAAGGACATCGCGCTCTGGGAGTACAACGGACACGACGGCGGCGGCCACGACGACGACGAGCGGGCCGTCCGGGGCCTCGCGCGGGTGCTCGCGTGATCCGCCGGGAGCTCCATGAGGGGTGGATGCTGCGCTCCGCGGGCGGGCCCGTCCCGTCCTCGATCGCCGGGCGGGCGATCCCGGCGAGCGTGCCGGGCGTCGTCCACACCGACCTCCTGGCCTCCGGGCTCATCCCCGACCCCTACCTCGGGATGAACGAGCACGAGCTCACGTGGATCGGGCGCAGTCGGTGGTTGTACAGCCTCGACTTCGACTGGCGTGATGACGGGATGCGTCGGCACGACCTCGCGTGCGACGGGCTCGACACGAGCGCCGTGCTGCGCCTCAACGGCGTCGAGCTGGGCCGCGTTGCGAATCAGCATCGCCGGTACCGCTTCGACGTGGCCGAGGTGCTTGTGAGCGGCCTGAATCGGCTCGAGATCGAGTTCGACTCGGCGCTCGAGATCGTCGAGGAGGAGGCGCGCCGGGTCGGCGACCCGCCTCGTCCGCCGGTGTTCCCCCACCCCTTCTCGCTCCTGCGGAAGTCGGCGTGCAACTTCGGCTGGGACTGGGGCCTCGACGTCGTGACGGCCGGCATTTGGCGACCGATCGCGATCGAGAGCTGGAACGGCACTCGGATCACCGCCGTACGGGCCTCCGCACGCGCCGACCGCACGGCGACCGTGACGGTCGACCTCGAGGGCGACGGCGAGTTCACGGCGACGATCGCCGGCGTGAGCGCGACGGGGCGGGGCGCGATCGAGCTCACGGTGCCGTCCGCCGAGCTCTGGTGGCCGCGATCGCACGGCGCCCAGCCGCTCTACGACCTCGTGGTCGAGACGGACGACGATCGGGTCGTGCAGCGGGTCGGGTTCCGCACCGTCGAGATCGACTCCGCGGGCGGCGCGTTCGGCGTCGTGGTCAACGGCGAGCCCGTGTTCGTGCGCGGCGCCAACTGGATCCCGGACGACGCCTTCCCGAGCCGCGTCGGTCGGGCCCGCATCGCGGCGCGCGTCACCGACGCGATCGAAGCGAACATGAACTTGCTGAGGGTCTGGGGCGGCGGCACGTTCGAGCACGACGACTTCTACGACGAGTGCGACGAGCGCGGTGTCCTCGTCTGGCAGGACTTCTTGTTCGCCTGCTCGGCATACCCGGAGGAGGAGCCGCTCTACTCGGAGGTCGCGGCCGAGGCCCGCGACGCCGTCGACCGCCTGGCCTCGCACCCCTCGATCGCGTTGTGGAACGGAGCGAATGAGAACATCTGGCAGCACGTCGACCTCGACTGGGACACGCAACTCGACGGTCGGACATGGGGCGAGCGCTATTACCTCGAGCTGCTGCCGAGCATCGTCGCGGCGCTCGATACCGACCGCCCGTACGTCCCCAACAGCCCCTTCTCGTGGAACTCGGAGAACCACCCCAACGATCCCTCCGACGGCCTTTGCCACCTCTGGGACGTCTGGAACGACCTCGACTACACCGCATACGCCGACCACAGCCCGCGATTCGTGTCCGAGTTCGGGTTTCAGGGACCTCCGGCCTGGTCGACGCTCACGCGCGCAGTCCACGACGAGCCGCTACGACTCGACGGGCCACAGCTGCTCTCGCACCAGAAGGCCGACGACGGCCAGGCCAAGCTCGCGCGCGGCCTCGCCCCGCATCTTCCCCCGGGCCGCGACTTCGTCGATTGGCACTGGGCTACGCAGCTCAATCAGGCTAGGGCTGTGCGGTTCGGCATCCGCCACTTCCGCAGCCTGGCCCCGTACAATCAGGGCTCGATCGTCTGGCAGCTCAACGACTGCTGGCCCGTCGTGTCGTGGGCGGCGGTTGACGGTGACGGCGTGCGCAAACCGCTGTGGTTCGCGCTTCAGGAGGTCTACGCCGACCGCATCGCGATCATCAGCGGCGACGAGATCGTCGCGATCAACGACAGCGCAGAGCCGCTCGACACGACGATCGAGGTCGTCCGTGCGACCGGACGCGAGTCCGTGACGGTCTCGCTCGGGGCGCGGTCGGTGCGTCGGATGCCGCTCCCGAGCGGCTCGGGGTGGGTCGCCCTCCGCAGCGACGAGCTCGAGGGAGATCTCCGGCTCGCGGGAGAACCCGTCGATATCGATCTGTCCGCACCACGCATGACCACTCACGTTGATCGGACGGCGAACGGCTACCGAGTGACGGTGACGGCGGCTGAGCTCATCGTTGACCTCTGCCTGTTCCCCGACCGCATTCAGTCGACGGCGACCGTCGATCGATCGATGGTGTCTCTCATTCCCGGCGAGAGCGCGACGTTCGAAGTCGCCGTGCAGGGCGACATCGATCCGACGCTGCTCACGGCCGCGCCGGTGCTCCGGAGCGCCAACGACCTGTTCGGCTAGCCGCGCAGTCGGCGGCAGAGATCGGCGAGCTGGGCGAGCTCCGCGGGGGCGAGCGAGCCGCCCACCCGGCGCGCGATCGAGTCGGCGTGGACGACCGCGACCCGCTTGAAGAGCTCCCAGCCCTCGTCGGTGAGGGCGGCGATCGTGCCGCGGGCGTCGGACTCGTCGGGGAGTTTCTCGACGAGCCCGCGCGCGGCCAGCCGGTCGATGAGCCGCGAGACGCTCGGCTGGCTGAGCAGGAGGTGCGGGATGAGGTCGCGGATGCGCATCCGACGCTCGGGCGCCCGGCTGAGGTTGAGCAGCACGTCGTACTCGGTGAACGAGATCTCGGTCGTCGGGAACTCTGCCGTGAGCTGCCGCAGCACGGAGACCTGGGCGCGGAACAGCGCCTCCCAGGCGTCGATGGCCAGCGACTTGTCGGTCATGGCATTACTCTATGCACACGCATGCTCGTGCGGGTCGATGACATGACAAAGGCCCGGCCGCCGAGGCGAGCGACCGGGCCTTTCCCTTGCACCAAGAGTGTCCTGCAATCACATTCCGCGTTCGCTGCCACAGCAAACAACTAACGCTCGATCAATGTATAACGGTGAGGTAACGGTGTCTAGTTATCTGTTCGTTATTTTTCTGCGAGATCACCCAGAGCGGCTCAGGGGCGCTGCGGGGGGCGGTTCGGGTCGCTCGAACCCGACACCGGGGGGAGCTTCTGCGTCGGGTCTGCGCTGCCCGCGGTCGACGTGCTCGTGGCGGGACGCGTCGCGGTCGTGCTGCTCGACGAGTCGGAGCGCAGCTCGTCGGCCTTAGCGCGCAGCTGCTCCTTCGCGCTCGGGCTCGAGCTCGCCTCCTCCTTGATCCGGGGCGCCTCAGCCTCGGCCTTCGACAGCCATCCCTCCCAGCGCGCCTGCATCGGCTTGATGAGGCCGCCACCGGCTCCGACGACGATGACGCCGCCGATGATCGCGAGCACCGTGATGAGCACGGGCGTCGTGACGGTCGTGGCGATCTCGACCTGGTTGAGCGCCGCGGTGATCCCGAGGAAGAGGATGAAGATGCTCGCGATGTTCGCGATGACCCTCCCGTACGAGAGGCCGCCGAGCATCCCCTGGATCAGGGTCTTCGCCCCGGCCGCGATCGCCGCGGCGACGATGACGATGATGATCGCGACGATGACGCGCGGCAGGAAGGCGATGATGCCCTCGAGCAGGTCGCTCACCGGGTTCGGCCCGAAGACGCCGAAGGCGAACTGCAGGACGAAGAGGACGAGCGTGTAGTAGACGATCTTCGAGATGATGTCGCTCGCGTCGAACTTGGATCGGTCGAGGGCCTTCTTCACGCCCCCGCGCTCGACGAGGCGGTCGAAGCCGACGCGCTCGAGCAGCTTGTCGAGGCCCTTCGCGATGAGCTTCGCGATGATGAGCCCGACGACGAGGATGATGATGAAGAGAAGGAGCTTGGGCAGGAAGTCGATGACATTCGCGAGCCCGTCTCTGACGATGACGTTGACGTCGTTCATGGGAAGCCTTTCGATGAGTGCTGTGCTCATCGAGAGTGCCCCCCGAACGGGGGGAGCGGGCAGGGGCTTGCGCGCGACCGGATCGTGCCCCACTATCGCGCGCCCGCGCCGGGCGAGCCCTCGCTAGAAGAAGTCGGGCGAGGGCGTCGAGGAGTACGTGATCGACACGTCGGCGTGACGGTCGAACCGGTACCCGGCGCCGCGGACTGTGCGCACGATGTCCTCGTAGCCGCCGAGCTTGGAGCGCAGGCGGCGCACGTGCACGTCGATCGTGCGCTCGTTCGGCACGTCCCCGTCCTCATCGGAGCCCTCAGACCACAGCGACGAGATGAGCTCGCTGCGGTCGATCGTGCGGCCCTCGCGGAGAACCAGGTACTGCAGGAGCTCGAACTCCTTGTAGGTGAGCGACGCCGTCTCGCCATCGAGCACCACGCGCTTGCGCGAGATGTCGATGACGACGCCGGGCACGATGCGCTCGGTGGGCGACTCGGTGCGGCGATAGCGGGCGAGCGCCGCGGGATCCTGCAGGGCCAGGCGCACCACCTCGACGTCGCGGCCGCCCGCGCCGGTCGGGGCGAGAGCGACGGCGGCGTGCGTCTCGGCGCTCGGGGCGAGCTCGGCGGTCACGCGCTTGAGCTCGCTCACCAGGCGACCCAGGTCGATGCCGGCCGCGGCGGCCTTGCGCTCGTCGAGGCCCACGTAGAGCACGAAGCCGCGGGCCTCCGTTCCCGACGGCACCGCGCGCTGACGCGAGGCGTCACCGGTCGCGGGCCGGGCGGTCTCGGCGGAGTCGAAGGGCTCGGCGCTCGCGGAGAGGCGGGGGTCGTGTCGGTCGGTCATCGGTGTCCGATGCGGGAGGCGATCAGCGGCGGGCGGGCGGCGGTCACGCGCGCGGTCGACGACGATCGTCCGTGCGCCGCGGCATCATGCCGGCGTTCCCAGGGGCCTCGAAGGAGGTCGGGGGCAGCGCGTGGACGGTCATGCCCGACAGTATCCTCGCCGCGCTCGCGCGCGGTCAAGGCGCCCCGCCGCCACCGCGACACACGACGACACACGCGGACCCGGACCCGGATCGAGGTCGGACGGGCGGGAGGGGCTCAGCCGACCGTTCCGTACAGGCGGTCGCCGGCATCCCCCAGACCCGGCACGATGTAGCCGTGCTCGTTGAGGCGCTCGTCGAGGGCGCCGAGCACGATCGTCACGTCGCGGCCCTCCACCGCCTTCTCGATCGCCGCAAGACCCTCGGGGGCGGCGAGCAGGCAGATCGCGGTGACGTCCTGCGCTCCGCGGTCGAAGAGGTACTCGATCGCCGACAGCAGCGAGCCGCCCGTCGCGAGCATGGGGTCGAGCACGAAGCACTGGCGGTTCGAGAGGTCCTCAGGCAGGCGCTCGGCGTAGACGCTCGGCTCGAGGGTCTCCTCGTTGCGCACCATGCCCAGGAACCCGACCTCGGCGCTCGGCACGAGCTTGACCATGCCGTCGAGCATGCNCTGGGTCACGGGGGTCGTGATCGTGACCTCCTCCACGCGCACGTCGCGCGTCGCCTCGTAGGCGAGGAGGGTCACGAGCTCCTCCGTCAGTGCGCGGAAGGTCGGCGAGGGCGTGCGCTCGTCGCGGAGCACCGTGAGCTTGTGGGTGATCAGAGGGTGGTCGGCTACGTGCACTCGCATAGGCTCAATCTAACGGAGGTGGCGATGACCGCAGTGTCCGAGCGCGACCGCGAGGCCATGCGCGCGGCGCTCGTCGAGGCCCGCGTGGCGCTCGCCACCGCCGACGTCCCCGTCGGAGCCGTCGTGCTCGACGCGCAGGGTCGCATCATCGGTCGGGGGCGGAACGAGCGCGAGCGCCTCGCCGACCCGACCGCCCACGCTGAGATCGTCGCCCTGCGCGAAGCGGCCGCGGCATCCGGCGACTGGCAATTGAGCGGATGCACGCTCGTGGTCACTCTCGAGCCCTGCGTCATGTGCGCCGGGGCCATCCTGTCGGCGCGCATCCCGCGCGTCGTCTTCGGCGCGTGGGACGACAAGGCCGGGGCGGCCGGGAGCGTGCTCGACGTGCTGCGCGACCGCAGCCTGCCGATCCGCGTCGCCGAGGTCGTGGGCGGGGTGCTCGCGGAGGAGAGCGCGGCTCTGCTCAGCGAGTTCTTCCGGGCGCGGCGCTGAGCCCCGGCTCGATGTAGATGACGCGCGCGTGCGGCACGGCCTCGCGCAGCTCGGCCTCGAGGGCGTTGATCGACTCGGCGACCTGCTCGATCGGCTCGCCGCCGTCGAACGTGACCTTCGCCGCGACGAGCAGCTCGTCCGGCCCCAGGTAGAGCGTCTTCATGTGGATCAGGCGTGACACCGCCCCGTGCCCGGAGATCACGGCGCGGATGCGCGCGTCGTCCTCCCGGGAGGCGCCCTCGCCGACGAGCAGGCTCTTCGTCTCGATGCCCAGCACGATCGCCACGAGCACGAGGAGCAGCCCGATCATGATCGTCCCGATTGCGTCCCACAGGGAGTCGCCCGTGAGGATGGTGAGCCCCACGCCGATCAGGGCGAGAACCAGGCCGAGCAGCGCGGCGACGTCCTCCAGGAGGACGACCGGGAGCTCGGGCGACTTCGCCCGACGGACGAACTGCACCCACGACTGATCGCCGCGAACCTGGTTCGACTCGCGGACCGCGGTGCGCAGCGAGAAGCTCTCGAGCGCGATGGCGATGACGAGCACGACGATCGGCAGCCACGCGTTCTCGAGCGGGTGCGGCTCGCGCAGCTTGGCGATGCCCTCGTAGAGCGAGAAGACCCCGCCGACCGAGAACAGGATGATCGCCACGACGAACGCGTAGACGTACCGCTCGCGCCCGTAGCCGAAGGGATGCTCGGTGTCGGCCTCCCGCCGCGACCGGCGCCCGCCGATCAGCAGCAGGAGCTGGTTGCCGGCGTCGGCGACGGAGTGCACGCTCTCGGCGAGCATCGCGCTGGAGCCCGAGACGAGGAACGCGATGAACTTGGTCACCGCGATCCCGGTGTTGGCGAGCAGTGCGGCGATGATCGCCTTCGAGCCTCCCGAGGCGCTCATCGCGTCCTCATCACCAGAAGACGGCGAGGACGACGTTGACGAGCGCGAGCCCGCCCGCCGCGTGGAAGAACGGCTTGATCGAGCGGTCGTTGCTGCCCGAGCGCGCCTTGCGCCAGCCTAGGAGCGCCGCGACGAAGACGACGATGGCGATCACGAGCTTCGTGATGATCTTCGCGTAGTCGAGGTCGCGGTCGAGACCCTCGGCGAGACCGGTGAGGAGGATGCCGGTGACGAGCTGCGTGATCGCCCCGCCGAGGACGGCGGTGATCGCGAAGCCGTCGTTCCTTCGCATCTGCAGCAGGAAGGGACCGATGATCGCCGCGAGACCGATCACGTGGCCGACGACGAGGAACGAGTAGAGGAACTCCATGACGTGATCCTGGCAGAGCCGCTAGTCGGCGCCGCGGATGACGATGACGTCGGTCGGCGTGTCCATGTCGTCGCGCGGTCCCGCGACGTCCGGCTCGAGCACGATCGCCGAGATGGTGGGGGCGGCGGCGCGGATGCCCGCCTTCACCTCGCGCAGCACGGCGACGACATCGGCGACCGGCGTGGAGGGCCCGAAGCCGAGGACGGCGGTGACGAGCGCGCCGCTGCCGTGACGGTGGATGACGACCTCGCCGACGCTCTGCACGCCCGGCGTGAGGACGAGCACCTCGCGGATCGCGGCGGCCTCGCGCGGGTCGACACCCTGCGCCGGGGTGCCGTTCCCGGCGCCCTGCGCCGCGACTCCCCGGGCCGTCGTGCTGTCTCCGGTCGCGCTCATGCCTTCGCCCTCCATCGGTCGATCCGCCGCTTGCCGTAGGTCCTCCAACCTACACTCGTGGCATGAGCTCGCCACTGCCGTCCACGGCCATCCTGGGAACCGGCTCGATGGGAGGCGCGATCCTCGCCGGACTCCGCCGTCCCGAGGTCGCGGTCGAGGGCGTGCGCGTCACCACGCGCACCGAGGCCTCCGCGGCCGCCCTGCGCGCGCAGGGCGTCGAGGCCCGAGCGATCGAGCACGACAGCGCGGCGAACGACTGGGCCGTCGAGGGCGCCCGGGTCGTCGTGCTCGGCGTGAAGCCCGTGCAGATCACCGGCCTGCTCGCCGAGGTCGGGCCCGCGCTCGACCCGGGCGCGCTCGTCGTGAGCGTCGCTGCGGGCGTCACGACCGCGTCGATGGAGGCGGTCGTCGCGAACCCGGTGGTGCGGGCGATGCCGAACACGCCGTCGCTCATCGGCCGCGGGGTGACCGGTATCAGCGCCGGGTCCCGCGCCGATCGCTCCGAGCTCGCGCTCGCGACCGCGCTCTTCCGCACCGTCGGCACTGTGATCGAGCTCCCCGAGTCGCAGATCGACGCGCTCTCGACCGTGTCGGGCTCGGGCCCGGCCTACGTCTTCCTCCTCATCGAGGAGCTCACCCGCGCCGCGCAGTCCCTCGGCTTCGACGACGACGTCGCCCGGCTCATGGTGCAGGAGACCTTCCTCGGCGCCACCCTCCTGCTCGAGTCGACCGGCGCCGACCCCGAGGAGCTGCGCCGCCGGGTGACGAGCCCCAAGGGCACCACCGAGCGCGCGATCGCCGTCATGCAGGAGGCCGACCTCGCCGGGATGTTCGAGCGGGCGACGGCCGCGGCGCTCGCTCGAGCCCGCGAGCTCGCCGCCGGCGCGTAGAGGGGTCTAGCTGTCGAGCGAGGCGAACCGGTCGATGTCGGCCTCGGTGCCCGAGACGATGATGAGGTCGTGGTTCGAGACGACCGTCTGCTCGGTCGCGTAGGTGAACGGCTTGCCCGGGCTCTTCACGCCGACGACCGTGATGCGGTACTTCGAGCGCACCTCCGACTCCGTCAGCGACAGGCCGCGGATGGGCTTCGGCGGGTACATCTTCACGAGCACGAAGTCGTCGTCGAACTCGATGAAGTCGATCATGCGGCCCGAGACGAGGTGCGCGACGCGCTCGCCGGCCTCGGCCTCGGGGTAGATGACGTGGTTCGCGCCGATGCGGGCGAGGATCTTGCCGTGCGACTGGCTGATCGCCTTCGCCCAGATCTGCGGGATCTTGAGGTCGACGAGGTTCGCGGTGATGAGCACGCTCGACTCGATCGACGACCCGGTCGCCACGACCGCGATCGAGAAGTCCTGCGCGCCGATCTGCCGGAGGGCGTCGATCGAGCGGGCGTCGGCCTGCACGGCGTGCGTGACGCGCTCGGCCCACTTCTGCACGAGGTTCGGGTCCTCGTCGACGGCGAGCACCTCACGGCCGAGCCGTTGCAGCTGCCCCGCGGTCGCGGCGCCGAAGCGGCCGAGCCCGATCACGAGGACGGGGGCGTCGTGGCGGATGCGCTCAACCAACGATGGGCCTCTCTTCCGGGCGGCGATAGAGCTGCCGGCGGTGGCTCGCGGCGAGCGCCGCGGCGAGGGTCACTGTACCAACGCGCCCCGCCCACATCGTGGCCGCGAGCACGTACTTCGCGGGTTCGGCGAGCTCGGGGCCCGTCAGGCCCGTCGAGAGCCCGCACGTGGCGAAGGCGGAGATGACGTCGAACAGGACGAGATCCAGCGGAGCCTGGGTGATGTGCAGCACCGCGATCGACGCCGCCGACACGATCGTCGCCCCCCACAGCACGACGCTCACGGCGAGACGCAGGACGTCGACGGGGATGCGGCGCTCGAAGGCCTCCATGTCCTTAACGCCCCGCGCCTCGGCGAGCGCGGCCAGGAACAGCACCGCGAGCGTCGTCACCTTGATGCCGCCCGCGGTCGAGGCCGAGCCTCCGCCGACGAACATCAGCATGTCCATGACGAGCAGTGTCGAGCCGTTCATCGCGCCGACGTCGACGGTCGCGAGGCCGCCCGATCGCGTCATCATCGACATGAACCCCGCGGTGAGCGGTCGGTTCCACGGGTCCTGGCCGCCCAGCGTGCCCTCATTGCCCCACTCGAGCAGACCGATCGCGATCCAGCCGAGGGCGAGGAGGATGAGGGTCGTGGTGAGCGTGAGCTTCGCATGCACCGAGAGGCGGGCGCGCGACTTCACCCACCGCGCGAGCGCGAAGATGACGGGGAACCCGATCGCGCCGAGGAAGACGGCGATCGACAGGACCGACAGCATCCAGATGTCGCTCGCGAAGATCTCCATCCCCTGCGGGAACGGGACGAAACCGGTGTTGGTGAAGGCCGAGAGCGCGAGGTAGAAGCCCATCCAGATCGCCGACCACGCGTCGAACCCCTCGATGAGCAGGCGCGGCACGACGAGCGCGGTGATCGCCAGCTCGATGATGATCGCGCTCGCGGCGACGGTCGCGAGCAGCGTGCCGATCTCGCCGAGGCGCACGGCCTGCGACTCGGAGACGGGCCCCGCGTGCACGCGCGAGGGATTCGTGTCGGAGGCCGCGACGAGCTTCGCCCGGAGCCCCATGCGCTTCGCCACGACGAGGCCCAGGATGCTCGCCATCGTGAGCACGCCGATGCCGCCGATCTGCATCGCGAGGACGATGACGACGTTGCCGAAGATCGACCAGTGCGACGACATGTCGACGACGGTGAGCCCCGTCACGCAGATCGCCGAGACGGCGGTGAAGAGGGCGTCGGCGAGGGGGGTCCACTCCCGTTCGCCGACGCGGGCGATCGGCAGCGAGAGCAGCGCGGTCGTGATGAGGATGAGCGCCGTGAAGACGACGATCGCGAATCGGGCGGGCGAGGATGTCGTGACGTTCGCGAGCGCGGACCGCAGCGCTCGCAGCGGGCCGACCCCGTCATCGCGGCGCACGCCCGACCGGGTCGCAGTGGACATCCTCATCTCCCCTCGGCCCGCGGGCCGGTGTCATGGTACTCCCGCGCCGGGCTGACTAGCCTTGACCCATGGCCGACATCTTCGATGTGATCGCCGACGCCACGCGTCGAGAGCTGCTGGAGCACCTGCGCGAGGCGGCGCTCGTCTCCTCGAGCGGCGAGCTGAGCGTGGGCGAGCTCGTCGACCGGATGGACGCGACGCAGCCGACCGTCTCCAAGCACCTGAAGGTGCTGCGCGATCACGGTCTCGTGCACGTGCGCGACGAGGGTCAGCACCGCTACTACCGCATCGATGTGGAGCCCCTGGAGGAGGTCGAGGACTTCCTCCTGCCGTTCCTGGCTCTCGACGACGCCGAGTCGGGCGCGAGCGTCCCGATCTTCGCCGCGTGGGCCGGAGCCGACGTCGAGCAGGCCGGCAGCTCCGTCGGCCGCGCCGCCGCCGATGCCTCGTACCGGGCGCGCTCGGCCATCCAGGGGGCCCAGGGGCGCCTCGCCGACGTGCAGGAGCAGCTGCACGACGTGCAGGAGAAGGTCACCCGCCGCCTCCAGTGGCGCCGCGACGAGCGCTGAGACAGCCCCCGTTCGGGTCGCTTTACACCCGCCACACCAGCCCCTACAGTTTCAACGCGCGACCCCGTCAGCCCGGCGGCTCGCGCGTGGACGAAGGACACAGCGGATGACCCGTGATCTCTCTGAGGTGCGCTTCCTCACCGTGGCCGAGGTGGCCGACATGATGCGCGTCTCCACCATGACGGTCTACCGCCTCGTGCACGCCGGCGAGCTGCCCGCGATCCGCTTCGGGCGCTCCTTCCGCATTCCCGAGTCGGCCGTCGCCGCGGCCGTGCGCCCGCCCGTCGCCGACGTCGGCTGAGCTCGGGCGGGCGATCGCCCGCCCGCCGCCTCCTCGCCATCCCGCCGCGTCTCCGCCCGCCCGCACGGCGCGCCTGGTGCCTGCGCTAGACTTCTGCGGTACATGACCGGGTCTGAACGGGCCACCGGTTCGTTCAGGCTGAAGATCAGAGGTTTTTCATGGGTTCTGTCATCAAGAAGCGCCGCAAGCGGATGGCGAAGAAGAAGCACCGCAAGCTGCTGCGCAAGACGCGTCACCAGCGTCGCAACAAGAAGTAGAGCATCCGCTCACCGCAAGCGCTCGACCCTCGGGTCGGGCGCTTTCGCGTTGACGCCGGCGCTGCGCGACCAGTCAGCCGCGCCGGCCGTCGCCGGGCTCGTCCTCGTGCGGGTCTCCCTGCGCCTCGCGCCGATCGTCTCGGCGGCCCGAGCGCAGCACGGCGCGGGCCTCGCGGCGGATGCGCTTGCGCGCCGCGCGGACGCTCGCCGCTCCGGCGGTGAGCACGGGCCAGGCGTGCGCCCGTGCGTGTCGCGACAGTGCGGTGTCGGGGTTGACGACGACCCGGTTGCCGACGAGCGCGAGCAGGGGGATGTCGTTGCGGCTGTCGCTGTACGCCCAGCAGTCGGCGAGCCTCGCCCCGCGCTCGGCCGCGAGCGCCTCCGCGACCTCGGCCTTGCGCGCGCCGTGCATGATCGCTCCGTCGAGCTCGCCCGTGAACACGCCGCCCCGGCTGCGGATGCGCGTGCCGACCGCCCCGGTCAGGCCCAGCCGCTGCGCCATCACGCTCGCCATCGCCTCCGGGGTCGCACTGAGCAGCCACACCTCGTGGCCCTTCGCCCGGTGCTCGCGCGCGAGCGCGACCGTCTCGGGGATCAGGCGCTGGTGGATCGAGCGCTCGTAGCTGTCGACGGCCAGGCGCGTGAGCTCGCCCTCCGTGCGGCCGGCGACGAGCGCGAGAGCGCGCTCGCGGACCGAGAGCTGGTGGCGCGTGTTCTCGCCGACGGCGATGAATCGGGCCTGCGCCCAGACGAATCCGAGCACATCGCGCAGCCGGATGAAGCCTTCGCGCCACGCGGCGGTGCCGATGTGGAAGATGCTCGCGCCGCGCATGAGCGTGTTGTCGATGTCGAAGAACGCGAGGATGGGCGTCGGCGACGGGGAGTCGGCGGCGCTGCCGGGCGAGGTGGACATCCCTGCCAGCATACGTCCGGCCGTAGGCTGGGCTGGTGCCCGCGACGACCGTGACGCTGCTCAGCCGACCCGGCTGCCACCTGTGCGACGACGCGCGCGCGATCGTGACCCGCGTCGTCGGGGAGGTCGGCGGCGTCGGATTCGAGGAGCGCAGCATCCTCGACGACGAAGCTCTGCTGGAGCGCTACCGCGACGAGATCCCGGTCGTGCTCATCGACGACGCCGTGCACACCATCTGGCGGGTCGACGAGACCCGCCTCCGTTCCGCACTTCTGGAGGATCAGTGATCAGGCACATCGTCTCGTGGACTCTGCAGGCTCCCGACGCGGAGGGCAGGGCCGCCGCGATCGAGGGGATGCGCTCGCGGCTCGAGCCGCTCGTCGGCGTGATCCCCGGGCTGCGGTCGCTCGTCGTGCGCGGCGACATCGGCCAGGTCGACGCGAACTGGGACGTCGTGCTGGTCTCGGAGCACGACGACGCCGAGGCGCTCGCCGCCTACCAGGCGCACCCCGACCACGTCGCCGTCGGCCCGTTCGTGCGGAGCGTCGTCGCCGACAAATCGTGCGTCGACTACGAGTTCTGAGCCCCGGGCTCTGAGCTCCGGACGGGACTGAGCGAGCATGTGCGGTCGGTACGCGAACACCAAGAGCGGTGAGGAGCTCGGCCGCTACTTCGAGGCCGATGAGGTCGACGAGGTGCGCCTGCCGCCGAGCTGGAACATCGCGCCGACGCAGCGGGTGTTCGTCGTCGTCGACACGGTGCCGAAGGATCTGGCCGGTTCGGGCGCCGACGCGCCGGTCGCTCGCCGCGTGACGACCGCGCGCTGGTCGCTCGTGCCGCGGTTCGCCAAGGAGCTCGCGTCGAAGTACCCGACCTTCAACGCCCGCAGCGAGACCGCGGCCGAGAAGCCGACCTTCCGATCCTCGGTCGTGCGCAGCCGCGCGATCGTCCCGGCGGACGGCTACTACGAGTGGCTCACGGTCGGGAAGACCAAGACGCCGTACTTCGTCACCGACCCGGAGGAGGGCGAGCTCGCCTTCGCGGGGCTGTACTCGTGGTGGCGGCCGCCGGTCGCCGAGGGGTCGAAGGGCACCGAGCCGGAGCCGTGGGTGCTGACCGCCACGATTCTGACGCGGGCGGCGGCGGGGCCGGCGGCGCGCATCCACGATCGGATACCGGTGATGCTGCCGCGCTCGGAGTGGGACACCTGGCTCGACCCCACGATCGCCGGCGACCACGCGCTCGTGCAGCACGCGGTCGCGGCGTCGCAGCCGGTGATCGAGCGGCTCGCGGTGCACGAGGTCGCGCCGCTGCGCGGCGACGGGCCCGAGCTGATCGCGCCGCTCAACCCGCTCTAGCGCGGTTCGGAGTCCGGCCCGACTAAGGGGCCGGGCAGCTGCCCCACAGGCCGCGGCCGGCGTCGCGGGCCGCGCGCTCGGCGGCCTGCAGCTCGGGCCAGTAGCGGTCGTTGGGCTCGACGCGGATGGCCTCGGCGTAGCCCTCTGCGACGAGCTCGAGGTTGATGAGGGTGCCGTCGGCGGCGTAGAGATACATGAGCTCGCGCTCGTAGCGGTCCTGCGGGTCGCGGTCGTAGGCGTATCCGACCTCGCTGCCGACGGGCGCGAGCGCCTCGAGCGCGGCCGTCGCCTCCGGCCCGAAGCACTCGAGAGGGTCGCGCACCTCGGGGGTGTCGAGCCCGATGAGCCGCACGCGCAGCTCGTCGCCGCCGACGCGCAGGCGCACGGTGTCGCCGTCGGTGATCGACGCGATCGTGCCCGTGCCGGTCGGCTCGCCGAGAGAGCCCGAGCCGCCGCCCGACCCGCCGCCCGTGCCCGTGCCCGGTGCGCCGGGCACCCCGCGGTCCGGCTCGCGCAGCTCGACCGGGAGGGGCGAGCAGCCCGCGAGCGAGCCGAGCACGAGCAGCGCGGCGAGCGCGAGGGCGGAGGAGCGGGGCACGCTGTGAGGCTACCGGGGCGCATCCGACATCGACGCGGCCGGACGTATGCTGGCGCCGACGGAAGGACCCGCCGTGACCGACGACCGCTCACCCGGAATCGACCCGCGATTCCCCGAGGTCTACCAGCGCGCGGGCGCCGACGCGCCGATGACCGCCCCGGTCCGCCGCGCGCCCGCCCGAGCCGCCGACCCCCGCCCCGTGCTCGATGAGGGGATGGTGGCGCCGAGCGCCGCTCCCGGCCCGCGCGGCCAGGCGGCGCCGAGCGTCGCGGCGCGCGCCGAGAAGCCGGAGCGCTCGCTCGAGCTCGTCGTCGTCGGCAACCCGTGGCTCCGCGCGCTGTGGATCGTGGGCGGGGCCACGCTGCTGCTCGGCATCGGCGCGATCCTCTACGCGCAGAACGCCTTCCTCGACGCGAGCACCGCGGGCTTCGACCGCGCCGCGCTCGTCCTCCCGACGATCGCGAGCGAGCTCTCGGGGCCGCTCGTGACGGGCGGCGTGCTC
This sequence comes from Yonghaparkia sp. Soil809, assembly GCF_001429705.1. Classification (NCBI taxonomy): domain Bacteria; kingdom Bacillati; phylum Actinomycetota; class Actinomycetes; order Micrococcales; family Microbacteriaceae; genus Microcella; species Yonghaparkia sp. Soil809. The sequence goes on along the minus strand of NZ_LMSV01000001.1, from coordinate 787,359 downwards.
GCGCTCGTCGCTGCGACGTGCCTGCGCATCGCCGCGTGGCGGCCGAAGGGGTATCGCACGCTCGAGCCCGACGCGCAATAGGTCGGTTGGCAGCAGCGCAGCCGGCGGCGGCTCAGCGCTGACAGGTCGGGCAGTAGAACGTCTGCCGCTCGGTCAGGGCGTCGTCGCCGAGCATCCCCATGCGGATGCGCGTGCCGCACCGCCGGCAGGGCTCGTGCTCGCGGTGCGCGACCCAGACCCGCCTGCCGCGCCGGGTGTCGCCGGTCGTGACGCGCTCGACGCGGTCGCGGTTGGCGCGGATGAGACGCACGCCGAGGTCCAGGACGGCCCCGGCATCCGTCTGCCCGATCGGAGTCTCGGGAAGGATGCCGCGGAGGAACAGCACCTCGTTGCGGTAGTCGTTGCCGAGCCCGGCGACGTTCCGCTGATCGAGCAGAGCGAGGCCGATCGGCCGCTGGGGGTCGGCGGTGAGGCGGCGGAGGGCCTCGTCGCGGTCGAACGCCGGGCCGAGCGGGTCGGGGCCGAGATAGCCGACGATCGACTCCTCGTCGCGGGTGGGCACGAGCTCGAGCTCGCCGAGCGCGAAGCCGACGGCCTGCCAGCCGGTCTCGTTGGCGCCGTCGGGCGCCGCGCCCACCTCGAGCACCATGCGCGCCTCGAACGCCGGTCGTCGCCACCGGCTGCCGGGCCGGTAGACGTGCCACGAGCCCTCCATCTTGAGGTGCGAGTGCACGGTCGTCTCACCGATGCGCATGAGCAGGTGCTTGCCGATCGCGACGACCTCATGCACGGTCTGCCCGCTGAGGTCGACGGTCGCGAACGCCGGCACGCGGATGTCGCACCGCGTCACCTCGCGCCCCGCGAGCACCTCGTTCAGGCGCCGCGCGGCGCGGTGGACGGTATCGCCCTCGGGCACGTCGCCTCCTCCCCGGCCCGGCCTAGATCCGCAGCCGCAGGCCCTGCGGCGTCGCGACGAAGCCCGCCTCCTGCAGCGCCTCGGCGAACGGGGTGCCGAAGACGCTCGCGCCATTGACGCGCTCGATCCGCAGCGAGCGCAGGCGGGCGCGCACGACGGCGGCGAGCTCGGTCGCGGCCGCCGCGAGCGACGCGGGCTCATCGGTGAAGGTCAGTGCGCTCTTGCCGCCGCGTTCGAGGTAGGCGGCGAGGTGCCCGTCGACGAGGGCGACGAGGGCTCCGGCCTTGCGCCCGGGCCGGTGCGCGGGCGTGCCGACGACGGGGTCGTCCGCGGCGCCCGGCCACGGCAGGGCCGCGCCATACGGGTTGGCGGGGTCGGTCGCGGCGAGGACGAGCGGCGCCAGGGCGGGGGCCGCATCCGCGTCGCGCACGAAGGTGCGCAGCCGGTCGACCGTCGCGGGCGTGCCGAACTGCGCCGCGCCGAGGTGCTCGACGAAGTAGCCGCGGCGCACGCGCCCGGCCTCCTCCATGCGCGCGAGCACCTTGTACATGAGCGCGAAGCCGCCGCGCACGTTCTCGGCCTGCACGGCACCGCGAGTGACGACGCCGTACCGCTCGAGCAGGCTGTCGGCGAGGTGCGCGCCGCGGCGCGTGGGGTCGAGGTCGCGGTCGGGCAGGAGCGACCAGCGACCCGCTGTCGATGGCGGGCCCGAGCGGGCGGGCATCGTCGGGCGGGCGTAGCCGCGGTACGCGCGCGGTCGCGGCGCCCGTGCCGCGGTCGGGCGCTTCGAGCCGCCGAGCATCGCGCGCACCGGCGCGAAGGTGTCGTTCGTGATGAGCCCCGCCCAGACGAGCTGCCACAGGTCGTCGGCGAGGCGCGCGTCGTCGGTCGCTCCGGTCGCGTCGGCGAGCTGGCGGAAGAAGAACCCGCCGCCGCCCGCGAGCACCGAGAGGATGCCCTCCTGCCGCTCGGTCGCGCCGGCGTCGGCCTCGAGGGCGGTCGGCTCGGCGAGGCTCAGAGGCGCGAGGTGCGGCAGGTGGATGCTCAGCCAGCCGTCGCTGCCCGGCAGCGACCCGCCGCCCGACCAGACGAGCTCGCCGCTCGCCATGAGCTCGTCGAGCCACGCGGGCGAGTAGTCGCGCACGCGGCTCGGCAGCACGAGAGTCTCCCACGCCGAGGCCGGCAGCGCGACGCCCTGCAGCTGCTCGGCGGCCTGCAGCACGCCGTCGATGCCGCGCAGCGCGCCGCCGCCCGTGCCGCCCCCGCGGCCGACGTGCTGCCACGCGGGCAGGAAGCGGCCGAGCGCGCCCGCGCTCACGGGCTCGATCTCGGCCCGCAGGGCGGCGAGGCTGCGGCTCCGGAGGCGGCGGAGCACCTCGGCGTCGACCCACTCGGTGCCGGAGGACCCGGGCCGGAACTCGCCCTCGATGACGCGTCGGTCGCTCGCGAGCCGGCGCAGGGCATCCGTCACGACCGCGATGCCCAGCCCCAGCCGGTCGGCGACGTCGTGCGCCGTGAAGGGGCCGTGCGTGCGGGCGAAGCGGGCGACGAGGTCGCCGAGCGGGTCGGGCACCGGATCGAGGAACGCGCTCGGCACGCCGTGGGGGATGGGCGTACCGAGAGCGTCGCGCAGGCGCGCGGCGTCCTCCACCACGGCCCAGCGCTCGGCGCTCGCGCCGCCCGTGTCGCGCACGGCGAAGCGGAAGACGCGGTTGGTGCGGGCGAGGGCGACGAGCCACTCCTCGACGGTCGCGCCCTCGGCCGCGCGCGCGGCGAGCTCGTCGACGGAGTGCGGGCCGAGGATGCGCAGGAGGTCGACGACGCCCTCGTCGTCCTTCGCGCGGCGGTCGGGGGCGAGGCGCTGCAGCTCGGCCTCGGTCTGCGCGATGACCTCGGGGTCGAGGATCTCGCGGAGCTCGGCGCGGCCCAGCAGCTCGGCGAGGAGCGTCGAGTCGATGCTGAGGGCGGCCGCGCGGCGCTCGGCGAGCGGGCTGTCGCCCTCGTAGAGGAAGGCGGCGACGTAGCCGAACAGCAGCGACCGGGCGAAGGGCGAGGGGCTCGGGGTCTCGACCTCGATGATGCGCAGCTCGCGCTGGTCGATCGCCGTCGCGATCGCCGTGAGGCCCGGAAGGTCGTAGACGTCGCTCAGCACCTCGCGGATCGTCTCGAGCACGATCGGGAAGCTCGGGAACTCGCGCGCGACCTCGAGCAGCTGGCTCGCGCGCTGGCGCTGCTGCCACAGCGGCGAGCGCTGCGAGGGATTCCTGCGCGGCAGCAGGAGGGCGCGCTGCGCGCACTCGCGGAAGCGCGCGGCGAACACGGCCGAGCCGCCGACCTCGCTCGTCACGAGCGCGTCGAGCTCGGCCGGGTCGAAGAGGAACAGCTCGGCCCCCGGCGCCTCGGCCTCGGTGTCGGGCAGCCGCACGATCAGCCCATCGTCGGCCGCGATCGCCGCGCCGTCGAAGCCGTGCCGCTCGCGCAGCCGCGCCGAGATCGCGAGCGCCCACGGGGCGTGCACGCCGAGCCCGAAGGGGGAGTGCAGGATGACCCGCCAGTCGCCGAGCTCGTCGCGGAAGCGCTCGATCACGAGGGTCGAATCGGTCGGCAGCTGGCCGGTCGCCGCGACCTGCTCGGCGAGCAGCGCGTCGAGGTTCATGATGGCCCGATCGTCGAGACCGGCGGCGCGCAGGCGGTCGCGCCGGGCATCCGGCGAGGCGGCGGCGAGCTCGCGGGTCGTCGCGCCGAGCGCGCGGCCCAGCTCGGCCGGGCGCCCGAGGCCGTCGCCCTTCCAGAACGGCACCTTGCCGGGCTGGCCGAACGCGGGGGTCACGACGACGCGGTCGTGCGTGATCTCCTCGATCCGCCAGCTCGTCGCGCCGAGCGCGAAGACGTCGCCGACGCGCGATTCGTAGACCATCTCCTCGTCGAGCTCGCCGACGCGGCGACCCGCTCCCTCGCCCGCCAGGAACACGCCGAAGAGCCCGCGATCGGGGATCGTGCCGCCGCTCGTCACCGCGAGCCGCTGCGCGCCGGGGCGGCCCGAGAGCTGGCCGCTCACGCGATCCCACACGATGCGGGGGCGCAGCTCGGCGAAGCGATCGCTCGGGTAGCGGCCGCTCAGCAGGTCGAGCACGGCCTCGTACGCCGAGCGCGGCAGGGTCGCGAACGGGGCACTGCGGCGCACGGCGTCGAACCACTCGTCGATGTCGGCGGGCTCGAGGGCGACGTGCGCGACGGTCTGCTGGGCGAGCACGTCGAGCGGATTCGCCGGCATGCTCAGCTGCTCGATCTGCCCGGCGAGCATGCGCTCGCTCGCGACCGTCGCGTGCAGCACGTCGGCACGGTGCTTGGGCACGATCACCCCGCGGCTGATCTCGCCGACCTGGTGCCCCGCGCGGCCGAGGCGCTGCAGCCCGCTCGCGACGCTCGGCGGCGACTCGACCTGGATGACCAGGTCGACCGCGCCCATATCGATGCCGAGCTCGAGGCTGCTCGTCGCGACGACGCAGCGCAGGCGGCCCGACTTCAGGGCGTCCTCGATCTCGGCGCGCTGGTCCTTGCTGACCGAGCCGTGGTGGGCGCGGGCGAGGAGGGGCTCGGCGCCCGCCGTGCTGCCGGCCTGCGCCATGAGAGCGGCGGGCACCGTCGGCTCGGGCAGCTGCAGCTCGAGGCGCTCGCTGTAGATCTCGTTGAGCCGCGCCGTCAGCCGCTCGGCGAGCCGCCGCGAGTTCGCGAACACGATCGTCGAGCGGTTCGCGAGCACGCGGTCGACGATGTCCTCCTCGACGTGCGGCCAGATCGACGGGTTCGCCGCTCCGCCCGCGGCCGAGCCCTCGTCGTCGACGGGGCCGACGGGGGGCGGCTGCGTCATGTCGTCGACCGGGACGACGACGCGCAGGTCGAAGGTCTTCGCCGCGGGCGGCTGCACGATCGTCACGGGCGCCTGCCCGCCGAGGAATCGCGCGACCTCGTCGACGGGCCGCACCGTCGCCGACAGGCCGATGCGCTGCACGGGCGTCGCGAGCCTCGCGTCGAGCCGCTCGAGGCTCAGCGCGAGGTGCGCGCCGCGCTTCGTGCCGGCGACGGCGTGCACCTCGTCGACGATGACGGTCGTGACGCTGTCGAGCGTCTCGCGCGCGCTCGACGTGAGCATGAGGTAGAGGCTCTCGGGGGTCGTGATGAGGATGTCCGGGGGCGTCTTCTGCAGCGCCCGCCGCTCCGCCGACGGCGTGTCTCCCGATCGCACGCCCACCGTGATCGTCGGCGCCGGGTGCCCCAGCCGCGCCGCGGTCTGCGTCACGCCGATGAGCGGCGAGCGCAGGTTGCGCTCCACGTCGACGCCGAGCGCCTTGAGGGGGGAGATGTAGAGGACGCGCGTGCGCCGCGGCTCGTCGGCTGCGGCTGCGGCTGTGCTGGCGGTGCCGGCGGCCGGCTCCGCGATGAGCCGATCGATCGACCAGAGGAACGCCGCGAGGGTCTTGCCCGAGCCGGTCGGTGCGACGACGAGGGCGTGCTGGCCGCTCGAGATGGCCTCCCACGCGCCGAGCTGCGCGGGCGTCGGCTCGGGGAAGGCGCCGTCGAACCACGTGCGGGTCGCCGGTGCGAACCGGCCGAGCACGCGATCGAGGTCGGGGGAGGTCATCCGTTCATCATGCACGCGACGGCCGACAGCATCCCCGGCCGGTTCTCAGCCCGCGGTCGGGTCGGAGGGCGCGGCGTAGAACGGGCGCAGGAAGCCGAGGACGTCGCTGAGCTCGGCCTCGCTCACGGCGTGCCCGAGGCCCTCGTAGATGCGGTCGGTGACGGTCGCGTGGCGCGGAAGCCAGTCGTGGGTGTGCTCGATGAGGGCGGGCGCGATGACCTGGTCGAGGGTGCCGCGGCCCCAGAAGACGGGCGGCCTCTGGTCGAGCATCCGGTCGTCGGCGGGGGCGGGGCCGGGGACGACGAAGCCGGCGAGGCTCACGGCGAAGTCGAAGCGCTCGGGCGCGTGGCGCAGGAGCTGGATCGCCATTGACCCGCCCTGACTGAAGCCGAGCAGGCCGACGCTCGTCGCGGGCTGCCGGTCGAGCCAGTGCAGGATGCCGCGCGCGGCGGCGTCGGCCTGCGGGCCCCGGTCATCCGTGATGTCGTACCAGGCGTACCCGAGTCCGGAGCGCAGCGGGCCGCGCAGGCTCGCGATGACCGGCTGCAGCGGCAGGTACTGCGAGAGGCCGAAGAGGTCGCCCTCGTGCGAGCCGTAGCCGTGCATCAGGACGAGCAGCGGGCGCTCGGCGCGCTCGTGCTCGGGGGCCGACCACATGATCGCGGAGTCGTCGATGAGCTGCATCCCGGTCATGCCTCGAGTCAACACCACGGGGCTCATCGCCCGCCTGGGGTAAGAATGAGGCATGGCCAACACGCGCACGCCCGACCCCAACCCCGGATGGCTGTCGGACGACGAGCTCGAGCAGATCCGTCGCCGACTGCCGCTGCTGTACGTCGAGGCCGTGCCGGTGCGCGTCGACGGCATGGGGCAGGTGACCGAGGTGGGCGTGCTGCTGCGCGTCAACACGTCGGGCTCGATGACCCGGACGCTCGTCTCGGGCCGCGTCATGTACGGCGAGACGCTGCGCGACGCGCTCTTCCGCCACCTCGAGAAGGACCTCGGGCCGATGGCGTTCCCGCAGCTGCCCGCCTCGCCGAACCCGTTCCACGTCGCCGAGTACTTCCCCCTGCCGGGCGTCTCTCGCTTCAGTGACGACCGCCAGCACGCGGTCGCGCTCGCCTACGTCGTCCCGGTCACGGGCACCTGCGATCCGCGGCAGGACGCCCTCGAGCTCACCTGGCTCACGCCCGAGGAGGCCGCGTCGGAGCGCGTCTCGGCCGAGATGGAGGGCGGCCGCGGGGTGCTGCTGCGGGCCGCGCTCGCCTCGGTGGGCGTGCTGCCGTAGACCTGTTGCGTCTCAGCGCACCATCCGCGAGCAGTGGGCGTCGTCCCAGGGCGCGTACGGATGCCCCAGGCCGTCGAGCGCGAACCCGTGCTTCTCGTAAAAGCGGCGCGCCCGCTCGTTCGCCGTGACGATCCACGCGTAGGCGGGTCGGTCACCGAGCACGCCGTCGAGCAGGCGCGCGCCGAGCCCGGAGCCGTGCGTGCTCGCGAGCGTGTAGAGCGAGTCGAGCTTCGTCGGCCGCGGGGCCTCGGGATCGTCGCTCGGGGCGCCCCGCGCGAAGCCGACGAGCGCCGGCGACGTGCCGCTCGGCCCGGCTGACGGGTCGAGCAGCTCGGCGACGAGCGCCTTCGAGCCAGGAACGGTGGCGTCGGCCGAGCCCGCGGCGAGCATCCCGGCCCATTCGTCGGTGAGCGAGTCGGCGCTCGCCGCAGCGAGGAACCGCTCGCTCAGGACCCCGGCATAGGTCTCGAGCCAGCACTGCCGGTGCAGTAGGCCGAGCGCGGGAGCGTCGGCGACCGTCGCGGGGCGCATGCGGAACTCGAGCACCCCGAGAGCCTAGAACCCGCGGGCTCGGCGTTCCCTCGTGCTCCCACGCTCCGCCGACAGTCGGCCCGCCCCCTCCGCCCTACCGTTGTTGAGGAATGACGTAAATCGATTTCGACACTCCTCAACAACGGTAGGAGGTGGGCCGAGGGCGATGGTCGGCAGCCGCGAGCCCGACTTCGGCGGCGCTCACGATGTGGAGGAGTGTCGAAATGCGATTACGTCACTCCTCTGCATCCTGAGCCTGTCGGCCGCGGACGCGCGCCCGGCGCGCGCTCAGCGCACCAGCCGGAGCTCGACGAGGTTCTCGAACCTCGGCAGCAGCTCAGTGGTTCCGTCGTGGGTGAATCCGTTGCGCTCGTAGAAGGCCCGCGCCCTCGGGTTGCGCTCGAGCACCCACAGCGACGCCGGCCGGTCGCCGATCGCCGCATCGAGCAGGCGCTGACCGAGTCCCGATCCGTAGGCGGATGCTCGCACGTAGATCGCGTACAGCTCGAGCGCGCGCGGCGGGGCCTCGCCGCGGCCCGGGCCCGCGCTCGAGAACCCGACGAGCTCTCCGTCCTCCTCGGCGAGGAGCACCACCCCGCCGTCGCTCGCGATGCGCGGGATCGTCGTCGCCCAGCGGTCGGCGCTCGACTCGGGCGTCGCGCTGTCGAAGAACTCGGCGCTCAGCAGCTCTCCGTACGCCTCGCGCCAGCACGCCATGTGCAGGCGGCCGAGCGCGTCGGCATCGTCGGGGGTCGCGGGGCGGATGTGAGCCGTCATCCGACCACGCTAGAGGATTCGTCAGCACCCGGCCGCCGCCGACAACGCGAACGCGCCCGCCCCCGAGAACGGGAGACGGGCGCGTTCGATGCGTGGTGCGGCGGACTATCGCCCGCGGCGCTGCCCGCCCGAGCTGTTCGAGCGGACGACCTGGCCGACGCGGATGCCGCCTCCGGTGCCTCCGCCGCTCGGCGCCGACGCGCGGCGCGAGCCCTGGCGGGTGCGCGGTGCGGCCGGAGCATCGGCGTGACGGACGGCGTCGGAGCGGTGCGGCGCGGCGTCCGTGCGGGCGCGGTCGGTGCGGACGCGCGCGCCCCCGCCGGTCGACGCGGCGCCGGAGGCCGTCGAGCCGGCGGCGCCGGAGCGACCGCCGCGACGACCGCCGCCCGAGCCGGAGCCCGACCCCGCACCGCGGCCCTCGGAGCGGCCCGCTCCCGAGCCCTCGCGGGTCGAGCGCTTGCGCTGCGCGTTGGCGCCCTGCGAGCGGCCCCCGCCCTGGACGGGCGGACGCAGCACGGCCGGGAGCGCGTCGGCGGCGACGCGGGGCGCGACGTCGCCGATGAGGCGCGTCACGGCATCCGAGCCCGCGGTCACCTGCTGCGGCTGCACCGAGATCGCGGCCTTCTTCAGCAGCGCGGCGGTGTCGCGGCGCTGCTCGGGCAGCACGAGGGTGACGACGTCGCCCTCGGCGCCGGCGCGGGCGGTGCGGCCCGAGCGGTGCAGGTACGCCTTGTGCTCCATGGGCGGGTCGACGTGGATGACGAGCTCGATGTCGTCGACGTGCACGCCGCGGGCGGCGACGTCGGTCGCGACGAGCACGCGCACGCTGCCGTCGCCGAACGCGGCGAGGTTGCGGTCACGGGCCGGCTGCGACAGGTTGCCGTGCAGGTCGACGGCGGGGATCCCCTCGGCCGTGAGCGCCTTCGCGAGCTTCTTGGCCTGGTGCTTGGTGCGCATGAAGAGGATGCGGCGGCCGCTTCCCGACGCGAGCGCCGACACGAGGCGCTTCTTCTCGTCCACGCCCGAGACCTCGAACACGTGGTGGGTCATCGCGGCGACGGGCGAGTTGGCCTCGTCGACCGAGTGCGTGGCCGGGTTGTGCAGGAACTGCTTGACGAGCTTGTCCACGCCGTTGTCGAGCGTCGCGCTGAACAGCAGGCGCTGGCCGTCGGAGGGCGTCGCCTTCATGATGCGCGTGACGCCGGGCAGGAAGCCGAGGTCGGCCATGTGGTCGGCCTCGTCGAGCACGGTGATCTCGACGGCGTCGAGCGAGACGAACTTCTGCTGCATGAGATCCTCGAGGCGGCCGGGGCACGCGACGATGATGTCGACGCCGGCGCGCAGCGCGCTGACCTGGCGGCTCTGCGAGACGCCGCCGAAGATCGTGGTCGTCGTGAGGCCGTACGCCTTGGCGAGCGGCTCGAGCACGGCGTTGATCTGAGTCGCGAGCTCGCGCGTCGGGGCGAGGACCATGCCGAGCGGGCGGCCCGGGCGGCGGGGTCCGCCGGCGAGGCGCGTGCCGAGGCGCGCGATCATCGGGATCGAGAAGGCCAGGGTCTTGCCCGAGCCCGTCTTGCCGCGGCCGAGCACGTCGCGCCCGTTCAGGGTGTCGGGCAGGGTGTCGACCTGGATGGGGAACGCCTCGGTCTTGCCCTGAGCGGTCAGGACCTCGACGAGGGGGTACGGCACGCCGAGCGCGCTGAAGGTGGTTTCGGTCATGGGGTGGTGCCTTTCGAGCATGCGCGATTCCCGGCATCCGCGACCGAGCGGTCAGGATGCGGAGCGCGCGCCATGGGCGCACGCAGTCGGGAATCGAAGTGGCGACGGCGGCAGTGGCCGACATCGTTCGCCGTGAGAAAGTATCGAACCGCGGTGCGCGAGTCGGTGCGCGAGGTGCGGGATGAGTAAGCGTTCTACGACGCAGGCTGACCATCAATGGCCGTGCCTATGCCTCAACCGTAGCAGGTCGGTCTGTCGGGCCTCTCGCGGCGCCGCGGAAGCCGCGCTACGCGAGCACCGCCCGCCCGTCCCCGTAGCGCTCGCCGACCGGGATCTCCACGTCGACGACGTTGCCCGCCGGCGCGAGCGGGCACGCCCACGCGGGGTCGTACGCGCACGAGGGGTTGTAGGCGAAGTTGAAGTCGATCACGAGAGACCCGGGCTCGCGCCCCGGCCCGAGGTCGGCGCCCTTGACGGTGTCCAGGAGGTAGCGTCCGCCGCCGTAGGTGCCGCCCTCGGCGCGCGAGAGCGCGTCGCGGACGGGCACGAACAGCCCGCCCCCGTACGACCGCAGCCGCCACACGTCGAGCGGGCCCACGCCGGGCACGTCGACGACCCCGATGCGCTCGAAGGGCACGACCCCGTCGGTGCCGGTCGGCACGTCGAGCGACGCGGGAGGAGCATCCGCGATCACGCACTCGAACCGCCACGCGCGGTCGTAGGGCTTCACGCGCAGCCCGGTGAAGCGCTCGCGATCGGCGGGCAGCAGCGGCGAGGCGGGGTGCTCGAGGAAGAGGCGGTCGCGCTCGCGACGCCACACGTCGTGGGCGGCCTCGAGATCGGTCGCGCGCCGCACCTTCTCGTAGAGGCGGAAGACCGCGCGGCGCCAGCTCACCGTGTCGAGCGCGACGCCGGCGGCCGAGAGCGTGCCGGCGCTCACGGGCGGCTCGCGAACTGCGTGCGCCAGCCCGGGGCGAGGCGCTTGATCTGCCGCGCCCGCAGCTGCCAGAAGACCCAGAAGCCGATCATCACGACGGGGGTGAGGATGCCCGCGCCGACGTCGAGCCGATCGCGGAAGCGCGTGCGCCCGCCCGGCGCCACCGAGATCGCCATGCGGTGGTGCCACGAGCGGACGACGCGCATCGGACCGGACACCGGCCCGCCCGCGTCGTGCACGATGCGCTCGGTCGAGCCGTCGGAGAGCATCCGCGACTCATCGCTCAGCCTGATCACCTGCACGCCCATCGGCACGACGCCCAGCAGCGTCAGCTGCACGCGGTGCTCGCCGCCCGGCCACCGCTCGGGGAACCCGCCGGGCTCGAGCGACTCGACGGTCGTCCACGGCCCCGACACCGCCCGGAACACGGCCGGCGAGTGCACGGCCTCCCACGCCGCGTCGGGCGGGCAGTCGAGAACGAGATCGAGCGTCACAGGCATGCGACCAGTGTGCTCCCCCTGGCTACCATCGACCTGTGACCGACCGCGCCAGCACCGAACCCGCCGACCCCGCCACCCAGGATCGCTACCAGGTGCGCTTCGACGTCGGGCTCGACGGCGCTCGCCGCATCGGCGGCTCGGCCCACCTGCTCGTCTGGTGCGATGCGATCGCGACCGAGCAGGTTCCGGTGGATGCCCTGCCGCACCGCCTCGAGGTCGTCGACGCCCGTCTCGGCGCGGCCTCCGCGATCGCCCAGCGCCTCCTCGCGCTGCAGGCCGAGCGCGCCGAGCGCACGATGGTCGCCGTCGTCGCCGCGGGCTCCCCGCTCGAGAGCCCCGACGGGTTCCCCGTCGAGGACGTCCTGCTCGCCGGCGCCGTCATCGACGCGCTGGGCGCGGTCGGCATCGATGCGACGAGCCCCGAGGCGGCCGCGGCGGCCGCCGCCTTCCAGGGGCTCCGCGGTGCCGTGGGTCACATGCTGACCGCGTCGGTCGCCGGGCGGGCCCTCGCCGAGAGTCAGGGGGCGGATGCCCTTCCCGCCGCCCGCGCGCGCCTCGAGGAGTCGGCGCTCGTCATCCTGCGGGAATTCAGCCACTCCGCCTAGCGTTCCTCCCGGTCAGAGATCCACCTCTGGCACCGACCCGGGAGGACCCCCCATGAAGGCCCACGTCAACGGCACCGTCATCGCCGAGGCTCCGGAGGAGCAGCTCGTCAAGATCGAGGGCAACTGGTACTTCCCGCCGTCGAGCGTGAAGAGCGAGTTCCTCGAGAAGAGCCCCACGCCGTACACCTGCCCCTGGAAGGGCGAGTGCCAGTACTTCACCGTCGTCGTCGACGGCCAGAAGCTGCAGGACCGCGCCTGGAGCTACCCGACGCCGTACCCCGCATCCTTCGACCGCGTCGGAACCGATTACTCGAACTACGTCGCGTTCTGGAAAGAGGTGCAGGTCTCCGCGTAGCGGACGAGTCGGCTACGCGGCGCGCTGATCGACCCAGTCGATCAGGTGCTGCGGGCTGAACCCGCGCGCGCACTGCCCGCACGACAGAGGCTTCGCGGGCTTGCGGAACCGGACGAACTCGTGCCCGTTCGGGCAGCGGCCGCGCCAGCGCGCGCGCTCATCGGCGATCGGGCCGTCGTGGGTGCGCCCGCCCTCGTAGCCGAGCCCGCGGGCGAGCGCGCGCCAGACGGGACCGTGCCCCGTGCCGGGCCCGGCGAGCGCGTGCGCGACCTCGTGCAGCAGGATCTGGTGGATCTCGTCGTCCTCGAAGCGCGCGGCGAGGTGGCGCGAGACCGTGATGCGGCGGTCGGTGTAGTTGCACAGGCCCGCCCGCCGCGTCGCGTTGTCGAACCCGAAGCTCCACGTCGCATCGAGGTGAAGGCGCAGCAGGGCCTCGGCCCACACCCGCACGCGCTCGAGCTCGCTCATGCCTCCAGGCTACGAGCCGCCGCCGACACGGGCCCTCCGCGCGTCCCAGCGCGCCGCGACCCGCCGTATGTTCGTTTAGCGAATGCGGAACCCGCGACGGACGAGCGTTCTAGTGGTGTGCGGCGTTCGCCGCGCGACTACGCTCGCCCTGAGCGTGAGGAGAGTTCACATGCCGCTGATCCGCCGGCTCGGTGGCGACGAGGGCGTCGCCGCTCTCGTCGACCAGCTTTCCGCCCGGGTGAAGGCTGACCCGCTCATGGGCCCGTACTTCCGCGATGTCGACGAGGCGGCGCTTAATCGGCACCGCTCGATGTTCCTCTCCGCCCTGCTGGGCGGGCAGCACTCGTACACGGGCAAGACCGTCGCCGAGGCGCACGGCCCGTTCCGGCTCGGCGATGCGGAGTTTGACGCCTTCCTCCGCGTCATGAGGGAGACCCTCGAGGCCGCCGACGTCCCCGCCGTCGACCGCCGCACGGTGCTGCGACGACTGTCTCGACTGCGTGCCGACATCGTCAGCCGCGGCGTCTCGGTGGCGCCCGGCGCGCCCGTCTTCGGCGGGCCGGAGAGCTCCGGCTGAGACCCGTCGGCAGCGCCTCCCCGCCCAGAGCCGCCGGGCGGAGGATCAGTCGCGCCGCGAGAACAGCCCGGAGGTCGGCTCCGGCGAGTGCACGGCCGTCGCATCGGTCGCGACCGGGGCGCCCGCGATCCAGTTGACGAGGTCGCGGCCGCTCGTCACCGTGGCCGGGTGCGGTCCGCGGGCCATCAGCCGCGGCATCCAGTCGAGCGGCAGCTCGCTCGTCGAGGCGATGAGCACGACGTTCCCGAAGCGGCGCCCCTTGAGGATGCCCGTCTCGGCGAGCGCGGCGACGTCGCGGTAGGCCATCTGCAGCGTCGCCGCCTGGGCTCGGGCGAAGGCGAGCCCGGGCCCGTCGGCCACGTTGACCGCGACGATGCCGTTCGGAGCGAGGAAGCGCCGCACCTCCTCGTGGAACTCGAGGCTCGTGACGTGGGCCGGGATGCGCGCGCCGCTGAAGACGTCGACCACGATCAGGTCGACCGCGCCGTGCAGGGCCGCGGGGAGGCGCGCGAGCGTCGCTCGAGCATCCCCGTATCGCACCCGGATGCTCGCGCGGCGCGGCAGCGGGAGGTGCTCGCGCACGAAGGCGACGAGCTCCTCCTCGAGCTCGACGACCTGCTGCCGCGAGCCCGGCCGCGTCGACTCGATGTAGCGGGGGAGGGTGAGCGCGCCGGCCCCGAGGTGCAGGGCCGTCATGGGCTGACCGGCCTCGCCCCACTCGTCGATCACGTGGCCGATGCGCTGCACGTACTCGAAGAACAGGCGGCTGGGGTCGTCGAGATCGACGTGCGACTGGGGCGTGCCGTCGACGATGAGGCTCCAGCTGCCGGGCGACCATCTGTCGGGCTCGATGACCGCCCGCATGCCGTTCGAGAGCTGCCGCGAGACGGCGACGGGGGAGGACATGACCGCTAGCGTGCCACAGCCCGAGGCGGGGGCCGGCGCGGTTATAGCGCAGAGGGGCAGATCGGTCAAGAATCCGACTGGACACGGCGGGGCGGGCGCGCCTAGTATTGAGGTTTGCGCTCCCCGACAACTTCAGCCGTCAAATGGCGGTCGGCTGACGTGCCCCGAGTATAGCGGCGGGGTGGGCCCGAGCACGGGCCCTCAATGGGTTTCTGGCGTGATCACTCGACCGTGTTCATCTGTCGCTCCGGCGACGGTATTAGGGCTTCGACGCCCACGGAGGTTAGTTCGTTGGCTGCTTCGCGCACCGCTAAGAATTCCCAGTCCCCCCAGAACGGCCGGAACGCATCCCGGCTCTCGTTCGCCAAGATCAGCGACACGCTGACCGTCCCCGATCTGCTGGCGCTGCAGACCGAGAGCTTCGACTGGCTCGTCGGGAACGACGCCTGGAAGGCGCGCGTCGCCGAGGCCGAGGCCGCCGGTCGCACCGACGTCCCGGGCCGCAGCGGCCTCGAGGAGATCTTCGAGGAGATCAGCCCCATCGAGGACCTCGGCGAGACGATGCAGCTCTCGTTCACGAACCCGTACCTCGAGGAGCAGAAGTACTCGATCGACGAGTGCAAGGAGCGCGGCAAGACCTACGCCGCCCCGCTGTACGTCGAGGCCGAGTTCATGAACCACATGACGGGCGAGATCAAGACCCAGACCGTCTTCATGGGTGACTTCCCGCTCATGACCGAGCGCGGCACGTTCATCATCAACGGCACCGAGCGCGTCGTCGTCTCGCAGCTCGTCCGCAGCCCGGGCGTCTACTTCGAGCGCACGCTCGAGAAGCTCTCGGACAAGGACGTCTACACCGCCCGCATCATCCCCAGCCGCGGCGCCTGGCTCGAGTTCGAGATCGACAAGCGCGACCAGGTCGGCGTGCGCATCGACCGCAAGCGCAAGCAGTCGGTCACCGTCTTCCTCAAGGCCCTCGGCATGACCACCGAGGAGATCCGCGAGGCCTTCGCCGGCTTCGACTCGATCGAGCAGACCCTCGAGAAGGACGCCGTCCTGACGAAGGAAGAGGCGCTCAAGGACATCTACCGCAAGCTCCGCCCGGGCGAGCAGGTCGCCGCCGAGGCCGCGCGCGCGCTCCTCGACAACTTCTACTTCAACCCCAAGCGCTACGACCTCGCGAAGGTCGGCCGCTACAAGGTCAACCGCAAGCTCGGCGTCGACGCCCCGCTGACGGACTCGGTGCTGACGGTGGAGGACATCGTCGCGACCATCCGCTACATGGTGTCGATGCACGAGGGCCGCACGACCATGCCCGGCCAGCGCGACGGCAAGCCCGTCGAGCTGCGCCTCGACGTGGACGACATCGACCACTTCGGCAACCGACGCATCCGCGCCGTGGGCGAGCTCATCCAGAACCAGGTGCGCACCGGCCTCAGCCGCATGGAGCGCGTCGTCCGCGAGCGCATGACCACGCAGGACATCGAGGCGATCACGCCGCAGACCCTGATCAACGTGCGCCCGGTCGTCGCCGCGATCAAGGAGTTCTTCGGCACCTCGCAGCTGTCGCAGTTCATGGACCAGAACAACCCGCTCGCGGGTCTGACCCACAAGCGCCGGCTCAGTGCTCTTGGGCCTGGCGGCCTGTCGCGTGAGCGCGCCGGTGTCGAGGTGCGCGACGTGCACCCCTCGCACTACGGCCGCATGTGCCCCATCGAGACCCCGGAAGGCCCGAACATCGGCCTCATCGGCTCGCTCGCGTCGTTCGCGCGCATCAACGCGTTCGGCTTCATCGAGACGCCGTACCGCCGCGTGGTCAAGGGCAAGGTCACCGAGCACATCGACTACCTCACCGCGAGCGAGGAGGACGAGTACGTCGTCGCCCAGGCCGGCGCGCCCCTCAAGAAGGATGGCTCGTTCGCCGAGGAGCGCGTGCTCATCCGCAAGAAGGGCGGCGAGGTCGAGCTCGTGCCCTCCGCCCAGGTCGACTACATGGATGTCTCGCCGCGCCAGATGGTGTCGGTCGCGACGTCGCTCATCCCCTTCCTCGAGCACGACGACGCGAACCGCGCGCTCATGGGCGCCAACATGCAGCGCCAGGCCGTTCCGCTGCTCCGCTCCGAGTCGCCGCTCGTCGGCACCGGTATGGAGGGCTTCGCCGCGATCGACGCCGGTGACGTCATCACGGCCGAGAAGGCGGGCGTCATCGCGGAGGTCTCGGCCGACGCCGTGACCGTCCAGCTCGACGAGGGCGGGACCCAGCAGTACTTCCTGCGCAAGTTCGACCGCTCGAACCAGGGCACGAACTACAACCACCGCGTCATCGTCAACGCGGGCGACCGCGTCGAGGCCGGCGAGGTCATCGCCGACGGCCCCGCGACGGAGAACGGCGAGCTCGCGCTCGGCAAGAACCTCCTCGTGGCGTTCATGTCGTGGGAGGGCCACAACTTCGAGGACGCGATCATCCTCAGCCAGAACCTCGTGAAGGACGACACGCTGTCGTCGATCCACATCGAGGAGTACGAGGTCGACGCCCGCGACACGAAGCTCGGCAAGGAGGAGATCACCCGCGACCTCCCCAACGTCAGCCCGGACCTCCTGGCCGACCTCGACGAGCGCGGCATCATCCGCATCGGCGCCGAGGTCCGCCCCGGCGACATCCTCGTCGGCAAGGTCACGCCCAAGGGCGAGACCGAGCTCTCGGCCGAGGAGCGCCNNTGCTGCGCGCGATCTTCAACGAGAAGTCGCGCGAGGTNGCGCGACACCTCGCTCAAGGTCCCCCACGGCGAGCAGGGCACGATCATCGGCGTCAAGGTGTTCGACGCGCAGGACGGCGACGACGAGCTCGGCTCGGGCGTCAACCAGCGCGTGGTCGTCTACATCGCCCAGAAGCGCAAGATCTCCGAGGGCGACAAGCTCGCCGGCCGCCACGGCAACAAAGGCGTCATCTCGAAGATCCTGCCGGTGGAGGACATGCCGTTCCTCGAGGACGGCACGCCCGTCGACATCGTGCTCAACCCGCTCGGCGTCCCCGGCCGCATGAACTTCGGCCAGGTCCTCGAGATCCACCTCGGCTGGGCCGCGTCGCGCGGCTGGAAGGTCGACGGAAAGCCCGAGTGGGCGAACCGTCTGCCCGAGGTCGCCCGCGAGGCCGCTCCCGGCACGAAGGTCGCCACGCCCGTGTTCGACGGCGCGAGCGAGGAGGAGATCGCCGGCCTCCTGGACTCGACGACCCCGAACCGCGACGGCGTCCGGCTGATCGACTCGACCGGGAAGGCGCGTCTCTTCGACGGCCGCACCGGCGAGCCCTTCCCGGACCCGATCTCGGTCGGCTACATGTACATCCTGAAGCTCCACCACCTCGTCGACGACAAGATCCACGCGCGCTCGACGGGCCCCTACTCGATGATCACCCAGCAGCCGCTCGGCGGTAAGGCCCAGTTCGGCGGCCAGCGCTTCGGTGAGATGGAGGTGTGGGCGCTCGAGGCCTACGGCGCCGCCTACGCGCTGCAGGAGCTCCTGACGATCAAGTCCGACGACATCCTCGGCCGCGTGAAGGTCTACGAGGCGATCGTCAAGGGCGAGAACATCCAGGAGCCGGGCATCCCCGAGAGCTTCAAGGTCCTCATCAAGGAGATGCAGTCGCTGTGCCTGAACGTCGAGGTCCTCTCGGCCGACGGCACCGCGGTGAGCCTGAAGGACACGGATGACGAGGTCTTCCGCGCCGCGGAGGAGCTCGGCATCAACATCTCCTCCCGCTTCGAGTCCTCGTCGATCGACGAGATCTGATCCGGGTCTCTCCCGAGACACTGACGACTGTTTACGAAAGAGAAGAATCAATTGCTCGACGCAACCACTTTCGATGAGCTCCGGATCGGCCTCGCGACCGCTGACGACATCCGTCGCTGGTCGCACGGCGAGGTCAAGAAGCCCGAGACGATCAACTACCGCACCCTCAAGCCCGAGAAGGACGGTCTGTTCGGTGAGCAGATCTTCGGCCCCTCGCGCGACTGGGAGTGCTCCTGCGGCAAGTACAAGCGCGTGCGCTTCAAGGGCATCGTCTGCGAGCGCTGCGGTGTCGAGGTCACGAAGTCGTCCGTGCGCCGTGAGCGCATGGGCCACATCGAGCTCGCCGCCCCGGTCACGCACATCTGGTACTTCAAGGGCGTGCCCAGCCGCCTGGGCTACCTGCTCGACATGGCGCCGAAGGACCTCGAGAAGGTCATCTACTTCGCCGCGTACATGGTCATCTCGGTCGACGAGGAGGGGCGCCACGCCGACCTCCCCGGACTCGAGAACGAGCTCCGCCTCGAGGTCAAGACCCTCGAGGGCCAGCGCGACTCGATGATCGCCGACCGTCTGCAGCGCCTCGAGGGCGAGCTCGCCGAGCTCGAGGCCGAGGGCGCCAAGGCCGACCAGAAGCGCAAGGTCAAGGACGCCGGAGAGAAGGAGATGTCGCAGATCCGCAAGTCGTTCGACGAGCAGATCGCGCAGCTCGAGCGCGTGTGGGAGGACTTCCGCACCCTCAAGGTCGGCGACCTCAAGCCGGAGGACTCGGTCTTCCAGGAGCTCCAGGACCGCTACGGCCTGTACTTCGAGGCGCACATGGGCGCCGAGGCGATCAAGAAGCGCCTCGAGGCCTTCGACCTCGCCGCCGAGAGCGAGCTGCTCCACGAGCAGATCGCCGGCGGCAAGGGTCAGAAGAAGATCCGTGCGATCAAGCGCCTCAAGGTCGTGAACTCGTTCCTGCAGACGGGCAACTCGCCCGCCGCGATGGTCCTCGACGTCGTCCCGGTGATCCCGCCGGAGCTGCGCCCGATGGTCCAGCTCGACGGCGGCCGCTTCGCCACGAGCGACCTGAACGACCTGTACCGCCGCGTGATCAACCGCAACAACCGCCTGCGCCGCCTTCTCGACCTCGGTGCACCCGAGATCATCGTCAACAACGAGAAGCGCATGCTGCAGGAGGCCGTCGACGCGCTGTTCGACAACGGCCGCCGCGGTCGCCCCGTCACGGGCACCGGCAACCGCGCCCTGAAGTCCCTGAGCGACATGCTCAAGGGAAAGCAGGGTCGCTTCCGCCAGAACCTGCTCGGCAAGCGCGTCGACTACTCGGGCCGCTCGGTCATCGTCGTCGGCCCGCAGCTGAAGCTGCACCAGTGCGGTCTGCCGAAGCTCATGGCGCTCGAGCTGTTCAAGCCCTTCGTCATCAAGCGCCTGATCGACCTGGGCCACGCCCAGAACATCAAGAGCGCCAAGCGCATGGTCGAGCGCTCGCGCCCGCAGGTGTGGGACGTCCTCGAGGAGATCATCCGCGAGCGCCCCGTCCTGCTGAACCGCGCGCCGACCCTGCACCGCCTGGGCATCCAGGCGTTCGAGCCCCAGCTCGTCGAGGGCAAGGCCATCCAGCTGCACCCGCTCGTCTGCGCCGCGTTCAACGCGGACTTCGACGGCGACCAGATGGCCGTGCACCTGCCGCTGTCGGTCGAGGCCCAGGCCGAGGCACGCATCCTCATGCTCGCGTCGAACAACATCCTCAAGCCGTCCGACGGCCGCCCGGTGACGGTTCCCACGCAGGACATGATCATCGGCCTCCACCACCTCACGACCGTCCGCGAGGGCGCCGAGGGCGAGGGCCGTGCCTTCTCCTCGGTCTCCGAGGCGATCATGGCGATGGACCAGCACTCGCTGCACCTCAACGCCACCGTGCGCATCCGCCTCTTCGGCGAGAAGTTCGAGGGCGGCCGCGAGCTGAAGGAGACGACCCTCGGTCGTGCGCTCTTCAACGAGCTCCTGCCCGAGGACTACCCGTTCATGGAGAAGGTCGCCGACAAGGGCGCCATCTCGCAGCTGGTGAACGACCTCGCCGAGCGCTACCCGAAGGTCGTCGTCGCGGCCACCCTCGACAAGGTGAAGGACGCCGGCTTCTACTGGGCGACCCGCTCGGGCGTCACCGTCGCGCTGAGCGACGTGCTCACGCCGCCGCGCAAGAAGGAGATCGTCGCCGACTACGAGAAGAAGGCGGCGAAGATCCAGGTCCAGTTCGAGAAGGGTCTCATCACCGACGAGGAGCGTCGTCGCGAGCTCGTCGCGCTCTGGAGCGAGGGCACCAAGGCGGTCAACGACGAGATGCGGGCGAACTTCCCGACCGACAACACGATCAACCGCATGGTCACCTCGGGCGCCCGAGGCAACTGGCTGCAGGTCGGAAACATCGCCGGTATGCGAGGCCTCGTCTCGAACCCGCGCGGTGAGATCATCGCCCGTCCGATCATCAACTCGTACCGCGAGGGCCTGTCGGTGGCGGAGTACTTCATCGCCACGCACGGTGCCCGCAAGGGTCTCGCCGACACCGCCCTCCGCACGGCCGACTCCGGCTACCTGACGCGTCGACTCGTCGACGTCGCCCAGGACGTCATCATCCGCGAGGACGACTGCGGCACGACGAAGGGCCTCGAGTTCCCGATCGCCCACGAGGTCGACGGCACGTGGGTCCGCGACGAGAACGTCGAGAACCTCGTGTTCGCGCGCACTCTCGCGGCCGACGCCGTCAGCGCCTCGGGCGAGGTCGTCGCGGCGGCCGGCTCCGACGTCGGCGACGTGCTCATCAACGAGCTCGTCGCGGCCGGGGTCGGCACGATCAAGGTCCGCTCGGTCCTGACGTGCGAGTCCGCGGTCGGCGTCTGCGCCGCCTGCTACGGCCGCTCGCTCGCGACCGGTACGCGCGTCGACCTCGGCGAGGCCGTCGGCATCATCGCGGCCCAGTCGATCGGCGAGCCCGGCACGCAGCTCACGATGCGCACCTTCCACACCGGTGGCTCGGCCTCGGCCGACGACATCACGCAGGGTCTTCCCCGCGTGACCGAGCTCTTCGAGGCCCGCACCCCGAAGAGCGCGAGCCCCATCGCCGAGAGCGCCGGTCGCATCGTCGTGGAGGACGCGGAGAAGCAGCGCCGCGTCATCCTCACCCCCGACAACGGGGACGAGGAGGTCGTGTACGTCGTCTCGAAGCGCTCGCAGCTGCTCGTCGAGGACGGCCAGCACGTCGAGCTCGGCCAGCAGATCTTCGAGGGTCCCGTCGACCCGAAGGAGGTCCTGCGGGTCAAGGGCGTGCGCGCCGTGCAGCAGCACCTCGTCGAGGGCGTCCAGGGCGTCTACCGCTCGCAGGGCGTGCCGATCCACGACAAGCACATCGAGGTCATCGTCCGTCAGATGCTCCGCAAGGTGACCGTCGTCGACCACGGCGAGACCGACCTGCTCCCCGGCGAGCTCGTCGACCGCTCGAAGTACAACGACATCAACCGCGCCGCGCTGTCCGAGGGCAAGAAGACCGCCTCGGCCCGCCAGGAGGTCATGGGAATCACCAAGGCCTCGCTCGCGACCGAGTCGTGGCTGTCGGCCGCGTCCTTCCAGGAGACGACCCGCGTGCTCACGCAGGCCGCCATGGAGGGCAAGCGCGACCCGCTGCTGGGCCTCAAGGAGAACGTGATCATCGGAAAGCTGATCCCGGCCGGAACGGGCCTGCCCGCGTACCGGAACGTCTCGGTCGAGGCGACGGAGG
Source organism: Yonghaparkia sp. Soil809 (assembly GCF_001429705.1). Lineage (NCBI taxonomy): Bacteria > Bacillati > Actinomycetota > Actinomycetes > Micrococcales > Microbacteriaceae > Microcella > Yonghaparkia sp. Soil809. The sequence goes on along the minus strand of NZ_LMSV01000001.1, from coordinate 765,577 downwards.
AGGCGAAGGCCGAGCGGTACCCCAACCGCATCTTCGCCGACGACTCGTCGTTCAGCGAGGCGGACCTGTCGTTCGTCGACTTCGACTCGTTCTCGAGCGACGACTTCACCCCGGGCACCTACAACTAGGTCGCACCGCACCGCACGAGGGCCCCTGCCGCACGGCAGGGGCCCTCTGCCGTTGCCGGCGCGCGGCGGAAGCTGAGCACTCCGCGCGAAACGGTACGGTGGTGCAGGGCCCGGGGGAGCGCTCCCCATCGACGCGCGCCGACCCGTGCGCTTGGCTGGTCAGTCGTGGGAAGAGGGAGTGCGTGACTGCGATCAAGGCGTCGACCGAGTCGGCCGAGTCCCTCGGCCTGCGCACGGCCCCGGTCGGCCGCCGCGTCGGAGCCTCCGCGATCGACGGGGCGGTCATGCTCCTCGCGGTGAGTCCGGCCGGCGCGGCCGTCGTCGGCATCGCTCTGCGCGCCGTCGACTCGGGGCCCGTGGCCCTTCTCGACCTGTCGAGCACGGAGGTGATCCTCCTCTTCGTCGGATCGGCGCTCGCGGGCGCGCTGGCGCTCGGTCAGGTGATCGCGCACGGTCTGCGCGGCCGCACCGCGGGTCGCTGGATGACGGGCATCCGCGCGGTGGCGATCGACGGATGGCGCGCTCCCGGATTCGGACGGGCGCTCCTCCGCGCTGTCGTCCTCGGCGCCGCGGCCACTCTCCTGCCGATCATCGGACCGGCCGTCCTGCTCGCCTCACCCCTGTGGGATGGCGAGAGGCGAGGCCGGGGGCTCCTCGACCGCGTCGCGCGCGAGTGGGCGATCGATTCCCGACGGGGCCTCGACCCGCTCGACAAGGAGGCGATGCGGATCGCTCGTCGCGCGATCCGCGAGGCTCCGCGCCGACGGGTCGGCGACGCCAGACCGCTGCATTCCGGGGACGCCCGCGCGAGCCTGCAGGTGCCCACCGATCGCTCGAGCGCCGGAGTCGTCTCCGCGGGCGCGGGAACCGAGTGGGCGCCCCCCGCCATCATCGCCCCGAGCCCGGCGCATCCTGCTCCTGCTTCCGTCGCCGCGCCGCTCGGCGGCATCCGCCTCCGGTTCGACGACGGCACGAGCCTCGCGCTCGTCGGCCGCGTGCTCATCGGTCGGGCACCGGCGCCCGAGCCGGGGGAGTCGGTCGACGAGCTCATCGCGCTCACCGACCCGAGCATGCAGCTGTCGAAGACGCACGCGCTCTTCGCCCTCGACGGCCCGGGCGCGATCGTCGTCGACCGCGACTCGCGCAACGGCGTCCGCGTGGTGGGGCATGACGGCCGGGGCGAGCTCGTGGCTCCGCGGACGCCCGCTCCGCTCGCCCCCGGGTCGATCGTCGAGCTCGGCGGGCGACGCATCACGATCGAACGGACCGACTCGGCATGAAGCTCAAGCTCTCCCTCCAGCGCCAGGTCGACAATCACGTCGACATCGTCGTCACCGCCGATTCCACCGCGACGGTCGCCGACGTCGCCGCGACCATCGCCGCGGCCGACCCGCTCGCCCACCATCACGCGCGCACCCCCGGGGCCGGGGTCACGCTCTCCGTCGCCCCGCCCGTCGGGGGCGAGCTCGCGCCGCTGCCCGCCGATCAGCTCATCGGCGACGCGCCGATCGGGTCGGGCTTCATCGCGCGGGTCGTGCCCGACACCGCGCACGCCCGCCCGCGGAGGGGAGGCGCGGCCGCCGCGGTGCTCCGCGTGCACTCCGGGCCGGATGCCGGTCGGGAGTTCGCGCTCGCCCCCGGCCACTCGGTGCTCGGCCGCTCCGAGGGAGCGGACGTCCTGCTCGGCGACCCGCTCGTCTCCAAGCGGCACGCGAGGATCGAGGTCGGCCAGAGCGTCGAGCTCGTCGACCTCAACTCCGCCAACGGGCTCGTGCTCGACGGCGGACGGCTGCCTCGCATCCGCGTGCAGCCGCACCACCGCATCCTCATCGGGGACACGGAGATCTCGATCGAGCCGACGGCGTCGGCGACGGCGTCGGCGCCCGCCGTTCTCGAGCGCGGCGGAGCCCTGCTCTTCAACCGCTCCCCGCGGGTCGAGCTCCGCTACCCCGGCACGGAGCACGCCCACCCCGCCATCCCCAGCGAGGCCGATCCGCGCCTGTTCCCGTGGCCGATGCTCGTCGCGCCGATCCTCCTCGGGCTCTCCCTCTTCGCCCTGACCAACCAGCCTCGGGCGCTGTTCATCATCGCGATGACGCCGCTCATGATGCTCGGCAACTTCGTCGGGCAGCGCACGCAGCAGGGCAAGAAGCTCCNCGAGCGCGAGCGACGCCACGCCGAGGCGCCCGCGGTCGCCGACGTCTACGACGAGTCCGTCCGGCTCGGCCCGCTTCTCTGGACCCGACGACCCGAGCACTGGAACTTCCTCTCCCTCCGCCTCGGCGTGAGCACGGCGCCGAGCAGGAACACCATCGGGGGCAGGCAGGATCCGAAGGGCATCCCCTCGTTCGTCCGTCGCGTCGACGAGCTGCGCGAACGGCACGAGACGATCGACGACGTTCCGCTCATCGAGCTGCTCACGAACTCGGGAGCCATCGGCATCGCCGGCCCGCAGCACCTCGCGGCCGACGTCGTGCGCGGCCTCGCCGTGCAGCTCTTCGGTCTGCACGCGCCCAACGAGATCGTCACCGCGGCGATGGTCGGCCGGCCCTGGGCCTCCGAGCTCGACTGGATGAAGTGGCTGCCGCACACCTCGAGCCCGCGATCGCCCTTCGCCGACCACGCCCTCGCCGACAGCCCGTCGGCCGCGAGCGCGCTCCTCAACGGACTCGAGGAGGCCATCCTCGAGCGTCTCTCCGGGACGCCCACGCGTCGCGGACCGCTGCGCACCGAGGAGACCGCGAACGCCCTCGGGTCGCGCGTGGGCGAGTCCTCCAGCGCCGCATCCTCGATCGACGGCGACCTCGCGCTCGTCCTGTTCGTCTCGAGCGACGCACCCGTCGATCGCCCCCGCCTCGCGCAGCTCATCGAGCGGGGGCCGGATGCCGGGATCTACACGATCTTCCTCGCCCCCACCGTCGAGTCGCTGCCCGCGACCTGCCGGACCTTCATCGACGCGACCGACGGGCTCGACTCGGCCCGGGTCGGCTACGTCCGAGACGGCGCGGCGTACGAGGGGGTGCGCGTCGAGGGGGTCTCGCGCGAGTACGCGGAGGTCTTCGCCAAGCGCATCGCGCCCGTCATCGACGCGAGCTCGCACGTGCCCGACGCGAGCGACCTTCCGCGCAGCGTGGCGCTCCTGTCGCTCCTGGGACCGGACACCGCGGAGCAGCCCGAGGCGGTCATCGAGCGATGGCGGCAGAACAACTCGGTGCTCGACCGCACGCGCGGGCCGCGCCCGCGGCTCAAGCGCGCGAGCACGCTCACGGCCTTCATCGGGCAGAGCAGCCCCGACGCGATGACCCTCGACCTTCGCACCCAGGGCCCGCACGCGCTCGTCGGCGGCACCACGGGGTCCGGCAAGAGCGAGTTCCTCCAGGCGTGGGTGCTCGGCATGGCCGCGGAGTACAGCCCGGATCGCGTCACCTTCCTGTTCGTCGACTACAAGGGCGGGTCGGCGTTCGCCGACTGCGTCGACCTGCCGCACTGCGTCGGACTCGTCACCGACCTGAGCCCGCACCTCGTCCGCCGGGCCCTCACGAGCCTGCGCGCCGAGCTGCACCATCGCGAGCATCTCTTCAACCGCAAGAAGGCCAAGGATCTCATCGAGCTGGAGAAGCGGCAGGACCCGGATGCTCCGCCCGCGCTCGTCCTCGTCATCGACGAGTTCGCCGCCCTCGCCTCCGACGTGCCCGAGTTCGTCGACGGCGTCGTGGACATCGCCCAGCGGGGCCGCTCCCTCGGGATCCACCTCATCATGGCCACCCAGCGCCCCGCCGGCGTCATCAAGGACAACCTGCGCGCGAACACGAACCTCCGCATCGCCCTGCGGATGGCCGACGGCTCCGACTCCAACGACGTCGTCGGCGACCCGGTCGCCGGGTCCTTCGACCCGTCGATCCCCGGGCGCGGCATCGCGAAGACCGGGCCCGGCCGGCTCGTCCCCTTCCAGTCCGGGTACGCCGGCGGCTGGACGAGCGACGAGCCGGAGCGCGCGACCGTCCGCGTCGCCGAGCTCCGCTTCGGCGCGACGATCGTCTGGGAGGTGGACGGCGACGCGGAGTCCGACACGCACGAGGAGGACCTGGGCCCGAACGACCAGAAGCGTCTCGTCGCGTCGATCATCGGCGCCGCGGAGCGCGCGGCCATCCCCGCACCGCGCCGCCCGTGGCTGCCGGATCTCCCGACGACGGTCGACGTGCTCGCGCTGCCGATGAGCGGCGACGCGAGCATCCCCCTCGGCATCGCCGACCTGCCCGACCGTCAGCTGCAGGAGCCCGTGTTCTTCTCACCGGACTCCGACGGCCACCTCCTCGTCTACGGCACCAGCGGCGCGGGCAAGTCGACGCTGCTCCGCTCGATGGCCCTCGCCGTCGGAGCCCGGCCCGATCGCGGCGCGGCCCACGTGTACGCGATCGACTTCGGGACGGGCTCGCTGCGCTCGCTCGAGACCCTGCCGCACGTCGGCGCGGTCGTCTCCGGGGAGGACGCGGAGCGGGTCCAGCGGCTCCTGCGCATGATCCGGTCGATGCTCGACGACCGCGCGCGACGGTTCTCGGCGGTCAACGCCTCGACGCTGAGCGAGTACCGGGCCATCACCGGCGAGCCCGAGCCGCGCATCCTTCTCATCATCGACGGGTTCGGCACCTTCAAGCAGGAGTGGGATGCGGGCGCCGCCCGCTCGCCGTTCTACGCGATCTTCATGCGCGTGCTCGGCGAGGGCCGCCCGCTCGGCGTGCACGCCATCGCGACGGCCGATCGGTACGGGTCGGTGCCGACGGCGGTGAGCGCGAACGTCTCGCGGCGCATCGTGCTGCGCATGGCGGACGAGAACTCCTACGGCATGCTCGGGGCGGCGAAGGATGTCCTGAGCGAGCGGAGCGCGCCCGGCCGGGCCGTGGTCGACGGCTTCGAGACCCAGCTCGCGTCGATCGGGGGCACGACGAACGTCGCCGAGCAGACCGCGGCCCTCGACCGGGCGGCCGAGCGGCTCGTCGCGACGGGCGCGGCGACGGCTCCCGGGATCGGCGCGCTGCCGACCCGCCTTCTCCCGTCCGAGCTGCCGGCGAGCATCGATGGTCAGCCGGTCATCGGCATCGCGGACGACTCGCTCGCCCCGCGGACCTTCGAGCCCATCGGGTCGTTCGTCGTCGCGGGGCCTCCGCGCAGCGGGAAGACGACCGCGCTGCGCTGGCTCGTCCGCAGCGTCGCCGCGCTCGACCCGGACGCGGAGTTCTTCCACATCGGCGGTCGTCGTGCCGGTCTCCGCGATGAGCGGCCCTGGCGGCGCGCGGCCTCGAGCGTCGAGGACGTCCGCGCGCTCGCGAAGGAGCTCGCCCCGATCGTGGCGGACGAGTCGCTCTCGCGACGCATCGTGATCGTCGCCGAGAGCGTCGCTGAGTACTCCGACACCGACGCCGAGCGGCCGCTCCGCGAGCTCCTGCAGGCGATCAACCGCAGCGAGCACGTGCTCTTCGGTGACGGCGATGTGAACCAGCTCTCCTCCGGTTTCGGTCTCGTCGGCGAGCTCAAGGCCGGCCGCCGGGGCATCGTCCTCAAGCCGGACACCTACGACGGCGAGGCGATCTTCAAGCTCGCGTTCCCGCGCGTCCAGCGCCACGAGTTCCCCGAGGGGCGGGGCATGCTCGTCGAGAACGGTCGCGCCGTGATCGTGCAGCTGCCGATCGTGGGCGAGGAGGCGTGAGGGCTCCCGCTCTGGGGAGCGCTCCCCATCGCGCGGGCGCTGGGGCTCTGTCTACCCTGAGGGGAACTCGAAGGAAGGGGCTCCGATGAGCGGGCACGACATCGATCTGAACTATGAGCACCTGCTCGAGCTCGCCACCGGGCTCGAGGTCATCCTCACCGAGTTCCAGGACGCGGCCAGCGCCGCCGAGGCGGCCGAGTCCGCGATCGGCCGCCCGCACGATCGCGGCGAGCTGAAGAACGCGGTCGAGGACTTCGAGGAGAACTGGAACGACAACCGCGAGAAGATCGCGGAGAACCTCCAGGCCGTCCTCGACCACCTGAAGAACGTCATCGACGGGTTCAGTGAGACCGACGCCGCTCTCGCGGCCCCGGCCGACGCGCCGACCGCGTCGTAACGAGGAGCGATCATGGCATTCAGAGAGACGACCGGCGACTTCCTCCTCCGCTCCCCCGGGCAGCGCCGGTGCCTCACGGTCGAGGGCGACGCGCAGGCGATCATCGATGCGGGGATGCGCTACTCGCGTCTCGGCCAGCTGATGGAGAAGGCGGCGCGCGAGCTCGAGAGGATCGCGGACGGCGACGAGTCCTACCGGGCCCTCGCGCTCGACGAGATCCGCGAGTCGGCACGGACGGCAGCGCGCGATCTGGAGAAGGTCGCCCGGCGCTACACGACGAGCGACGGGTCGGTCGGCACCGGCCGAGCGCTGCTGAACTACGGGCAGGCGCTCGCGACCGTCCAGGGCATCGTCACGCCCGATCTGGTCGCGAGCATCTCCACGGCCGACACGGTCAGGAACCAGGCCAGCGCTCGACTCGACGAGGCCCGCGGCGAGGTCAGGGACCTCGAGACGACGCGCTTCTGGGAGGACGAGGCGACCGACGCCGAGAAGCAGCAGGCGGAGGCGGAGTTCGATGCGGCCGACGGGGCGTTCGACGACGCCGAGCAGGAGCTCACCGCCCTGTGGGGCACCTTCGACGGCGCCGTCAGCGTCTGGGAGGAGGCGTACGACACCGCCGTGAGCCGCATCACGACGGCGATCGAGGTCTCCGACGTGAACGACTCGCGCTGGGACGACTTCCTCGACGGCCTCGCCGATCTGGCGGGCTTCGTCGGGCTCGTGCTCACGGTCGCGGCGATCATCGTGGGCGCGCCGTGGATGATCGCCGCGGCGGCGATCGCGGGTCTCATCGTCCTGGCCGCGCAGCTCATCCTGTACATGAACGGCTCCGGACGGGTGTCGACGATCGACCTCGCCCTCAGCGCGCTCGCCGTGATCCCCTTCGGGAAGGCGTTCGCCGGCGCCGTGCGCGCAGGCTCGGGCGCCGGGGCGGCCACGCGGGCCGCGCTGGGTCTCGGCGACGACTCCGCCCGCGCCATCGCGAGCGGCAGGAACGCCCTGACCCTCGACCTGCGCACCTGGCCGTCGCGCGCCTCGACCGCGGCCGCCGCGGGCAACCGCGCCTCCCGCTCGTCGACCGCCGGCGCGCTCGCCGACGACTTCATCGAATCCGCCGGCGCTCAGGGCCTTCCCCGCATGTGGGCGGCGATCCGGTCGGGAGGCTCGGCGACCGATGCGCAGCTCCTGCGCCTGACGAGCGGCATCCGCGGCGGCTCCTGGGCGGCCGGCGGCGAGGCGGGCCAGCGGTCGCTCAGCTGGGCGGCGTCGAACGCGACCGGCAGGGGCGACCAGGTCCTCAACGTGGTCAACGCCGGCGTCACCGCCTACCAGGCTCCCGAGACCGTCTCCTCGATGGCGGGCCGCACCGGGCGTCTCGATTGAGCGCCGAGCGGATGCCCGACCTGCGCTCCGAACTCGGCGTCGCGCCGCCGCCGGCGCGCTATCGCATCCTCTGCCCTCCCGGCTGGCGCCGCGTCAGCCCGGAGGAGCTCATCGGGGAGGAGGCGACGTCCCGCTTCCGAGCCGAGGCGGCCCGCGCGGGCCGTACCGATCTGCTGAGGGAGCTCGACACGATGCTCGACAGCGCGCGGACGGCGCTGCGGACGCACGGGGTCACCGAGGTGTACGTCGCCCCCTCCGATGAGGAGGGAGTGCGGCCCCCCGCCACCCTCAGCGTCGCTCCGCTCGCGCTGCCGGCGGGCACGACGCTCGAGCAGGCCCTCGCCCGCATCGCGCGCGGGCGCCCCGTGATCGAGCTCGAGGGCGCGCGCGAGCGCCTCCACGTCATCGAGCACGAGCGGCGGCACGGCGACGCCGACGAGCTCGTCGAGCGGACGCTGCTGGCGATCGCTCCCGTCCCGACCTCGGACGACCGACGCGCGATCGTGCTGACCTTCACCGCCCTCGGCGCGACCCGCGGCGGTTCGGCGGGGGCGGCCGAGGCCGAGGAGGCGGACGCGATCGAGACCCTGCTCGACATCGGTCGGATCATGCTCGTCACCTTCCGCTGGAGCCCGTCGTGAGGATCTTCCCCGTCCACTTCGACGCCGACGTCTGGATCGCCGTGCCGGTCCGCTACCCCGACCGGCACGGCGCGACGCCCGCGGAGTGGGCGGACCGTGTCGCCGGCGAGCTCACGCGCGGCCGGCCTCTCGCGGCCGAGCAGGCGATCGAGATCGCGCCGCTGGCCCGAGCCGTCGCCGAGTTCGACCGCTCGGGCGTCTCCGCTCGGCTGTGGCACTACCCGATCGACGGGCGACCGGGCGGGTGGGTCGACATCGCCGCTGAGCGGGTCGCCGGCGGCGCGAGCGCGGCGTCGCTGATCCCCGAACCGAGAGGCGCCATCGTCGACCCCGTCACGGTGGATCTCATGATCGAACCCTTCGACTCGGTCGTCCGCCGACTGAGCCTGCGCGCGGTCGGCGGCGTCGATGCGGCGGACGACGCGGACGCCGGGGTCCTCGCCTCCGCGGAGTGGGTCGCGGTCCGCGACGACTGGGCGGTGCTCGCGCTGAGTGACGACGCCGATCCCGCAGCTCTCAGCGCCCGCGTCGACGCCATCGAGGAGCTGCTCGCGGGCATCGAGCCGTGGGCGCACCAGGACGAGCTGGAGTGAGCGAGCCCGATCGGGGCGCCGTCGCCTCCCTCGTCGATGCGATTCCGCGCGGCGGATCCCTCCGCGCTGCGGCCGACTCGCTGCACCTCGCCGCGCTCGCCGTCGTGGCGCGCGACGATGCGGAGGAGCTCCGGGCCGTCGCGATCGACGAGCACCGCCGCGAACGCGACCCCGCGGCCGGGACCGCCCGATCCGCACCTCCCGCCCTCTCGATCGCGTCGAGCACCCTCGCCGCGGTCGCCATCGGCGTCGTCGCCGCGTGGCGGGGTGATCTCGTGATCGACGACGTGCGCACGGCTGCGCCGATCTCCGCCGCGACGGCCGCCCTCGCCCTGCTGCTCGCCGTGGTCGCCGAGGGCGACCGCGAGCGTCGACCGCCGGCCGACTACCCGCACGTCGGGGCCGCCCTGCATGCGACGTGGGCCGCCGCCTGGCTCATCGCCGCCGTCCTGATCGCCGTTCGCGCGGGGGAGTCGCCCTTCGATTCCGCCGCTCTTCTCCCGCCGATCGTGATTCTCGTCAGTGCCGCGCTCGCGTCCGCGTCGCTCGCTCTGGGGGCCCGGGCGCGCGACCGTCATCGCCGCGCGCGTCGAGCGGTCGTGCGAGCGACCGCACCGCGTGCGCGCAGCGGCCCCGCCGATCTCGGGAGGGGCGTCGTCGCCGAGACTCGCGCCTCCGCCGTGCTCCTCGCGCTCAGCCCGGCCGACCGCGACCGCCTCCTGGACCTGGAGCTCGCGGCCATCCGCGCGGTCGCCGATCGTGACGGGGCGGATGCGACCGAGGCGTCCCGGGCGGAGGTCGACGCCCGCCTGCGACTCGCGCGGCGCCCCCCGCTGCTCGGGCCGGCACCCGATCGGCGTCGGGGCCGGTGACTGGGGAGTCCTCCCCATTGAGGGATACCCAGCACCTCTCTAGCGTGGAGGAACATGGTTCGCAGGGGCGGGCCTCCCAGGAGAGGAAGGGCGATCATGGCTGACTTCAAGGCCACGTACAGCGAGATGGAGCGCATGTCGACGCGACTCGAGAGCGGCAAGGAGGACATCGCCGAGATCCTCCGCCGGCTCAAGACCGAGGTCGACTCGCTGCTCGGCAGCGACTTCGTCACCGAGCACGCCTCGGGGCGCTTCGGCGACGGCTACAGCGAGCTCACGAGCGGCCTCGAGGACGCGATCGACGGCATCCGCGAGATGGGCGAGTCGCTGCGCAAGATGATGCAGGCGATCCAGGACACGGATCGGCAGCTCGCCGGCAACTGAGCCGCATCGACCGTACCGGCCGCGCGCCGGGTGCGCCGCACGACGGGGAGGGCATCGATGCCCTCCCCGTCGTCGTGTCGGCGGAGAGGCCGCCGCCGCGCCCCCCGCTCTGGGTATGCCCATCTTCGCGCCGCTCCGCTTCACTCGAATGACCTCGACCCGGAGGTCCTCATGACCCGCATCCGTCCCGCCGATCGCGGCTTCACGCTCGTGGAGCTCGTCGTGATCGTCGCCGTCATCGGCCTCCTCGCCGCGATCGCCGTCCCCGTGTACCTCGGGTACCAGGAGGAGGCGCGTGGCAGCGCGGTGCAGTCGGCCCTCGCCCACGCGAAGCTCGGGATCATCGTCGCGACCGCCGAGGAGGACCCGGTGAGCCTCGACGACGACCGGATCGCGGAGATCCTCGCCGCCCACGGCGACGCCGCGATCACGCTCGGCCGCACGGGCGACGCCGACGGCTGGTGCCTGTGGGGCGAGCACGTCGCGGTGACGAGCACCTGGGCGATCAGCGATTCCCGCGGCATCGTCGAGAACGGCACGTGCGCGCCGAGCGGAGTCCTCGTCCCGCCCGGCTGACTCGCCGTCACGCGGGTCCACGGTTCGGGCGATCGCTCGCGGGGCCCGTGTTGCTCGTGGGGGAGGAGTCGCGTCCCCGAACGGGGGACTACTCACCAATGGGCGCGTGTCATAGCGTCCCGGTGGGGGGCGGCAACGGTATTGGCGTCCCTGCGATCGCGCATGAGGGGGGAGCCGCAGTGCCGTCATTGACCGAGGTGCTCATCATCCGCGGCATCATGCCCATCGAGACGCTCGACGTGATGAGCGACGATCCGCTCGCCGAGGCCCACATCATCCAGATGTTCATGGATGAGGGGCGCGTGACCCCGGGTCAGATCGCCTCCGCGCGCGCCGAGGTCATGGGCCTGTCGTTCGTCGAGCTCTCCGAGTACCCGATCGATCGCACGGCCGTCGCGCTCGTGCCGGCCGCGCTCTGCAAGCGGCACAAGGTCCTGCCGATCCACATCGCCGGCGAGATGCTCACGCTCGCGATGGTCAACCCCGATGACGTCTTCGCCCTCGACGACGTCCGCGCCGCGACCCGCATGCGCATCGTGCCGATCGTCGCGGAGGAGACCGACCTCGTCGAGGCGGTCGAGAAGTTCCACCGGGCCGACAGCGAGCTCAACGAGCTGTCGAACGTGCTCGAGGAGGAGAACAGGCCGGAGGACCTGTCGGCGGTCGCGCTGCGCGACGCCGACGCCGACGATGCGCCGATCGTGCGATTCGTGAACCTCATCATCGGTCAGGCGATCCAGGACAGCGCCTCGGACATCCATATCGAACCGGGTGAGCACGAGCTGCGCGTGCGGTACCGCATCGACGGCGTCCTCCACGAGATGCAGGCCGCGCCCCGCTCGGTCACCAACGGCGTCATCTCGCGCCTGAAGATCATGAGCGACATCGACATCGCCGAGCGCCGCAAGCCGCAGGACGGCCGCATGTCGGTCAGCCATGGGGGCCGCCAGATCGACCTCCGCGTCGCGACCCTGCCGACGGTGTACGGCGAGAAGGTCGTCATGCGAATCCTCGACAACAACGCCACGCGCCGCGACATGAGCGAGCTGCAGCTGCTCGAGTACAACTTCGAGGTCTTCAAGAACTCGTACACGAAGCCCTACGGCATGATCCTCGTCACCGGTCCGACTGGTTCGGGCAAGTCGACGACGCTCTACACGACCCTCCACGCGGTCGCGAAGCCCGAGATCAACGTCATCACCGTCGAGGACCCGGTCGAGTACCGCATGGCCGGCATCAACCAGGTGCAGGTGAACCCGAAGGCGGGCCTCACGTTCGCGAGCGCGCTGCGCAGCATCCTGCGATCCGACCCGGATGTCGTGCTCCTCGGTGAGATCCGCGACAAGGAGACCGCGCAGATCGCGATCGAGGCCTCGCTCACGGGTCACCTCGTGCTGTCGACCCTGCACACGAACGACGCGCCGAGCGCGATCACCCGACTCATCGAGATGGACATCGAACCCTTCCTCGTCGGCTCGGCCCTCGACTGCGTCGTCGCCCAGCGCCTCGCGCGCCGCCTCTGCGACCGCTGCAAGGCTCCGTATCAGGGCGACACCGAGCAGATGGCGTTCGGCGTGAGCCTCGCGCAGGCCTTCGGCGAGACGGGCTTCACGACCGAGGACGGCGAGGAGCGCACGGCCGGCACGGCCCTCGCGTTCGCCTCCGGCCCCACGCTCTACAAGCCGGTCGGCTGCTCGGCCTGCTCGAACACTGGCTACCGCGGCCGCCTCGCCCTGCACGAGGTCATGGCCGTGACGGAGGAGATCGAGCGCCTCGCCGTGGCGCGCGCCTCGGCCGCCGAGATCCAGAAGGTCGCGCTCGCCCAGGGCATGCGCACCCTCCGCCAGGACGGCTGGGAGAAGGCCAAGCTCGGCCTCACCTCCGTCGACGAGATCATGCGCGTGGTCGCGTGAGCCCCGCCCCATCGACCCGACGCCGCCGTAAGGAGCACTCATGACCGACCGACCGATCCACGAGATCCCGATGGACCCGGAGGACTCCGACCTGTCCTTCCTGCGCCGGGCCGCCGCGGCGGGCGGTCGCGTCTCGCCCGCCGACTGGGATGCCCTCGCCGCCGCCGCAGGAGCGGGCCCGTCCGGCGCCCCGAGCGCGGTGCCGAGCGCCGCCGACGTCGTCGCTTCGGCGAGCGCCCTGCCGCTCAACGTCACGCAGACGGGGATGCCCGGGGTTCCGCCGAGCGCGCCGCCCACGATGCCGCCGCCCGGCTCCACCGCGCCCTACAACGCGCCGCCGCCCGCGAGCTCGCCGCTCAGCGCGCCGCCGCCCGTCGGGTCGTCGCCTCTCGCGTCATCGTCGCTGTCGGCTCCGCCGCCGGTGGGTGGCGCGCCGCTCTCAGCGCCGCCGCCCGTCGGTGCGCCGGCACCCGTCAGCACGCCCGGGCCCGTGGGCGGACCCCCGCCCGTCGCGGCCTCGGCGCCTCCGATCGTGCCGAGCGGAGCATCCACCCCGCGGGTCGAGCCGGTCGTGCCGCTGCCCGCGAGCTCGTCCCGGGCCGAATGGAGCCCCTCCGAGTGGGAGGCCTCCGCGCCCGCCCCGACGACGTCGGCGCCGGCCTCGGCCGCCGCGCCGATCCGTCACGGCGACCCGAAGGGCGACCCCGAACTGCTCGCGGCGCTGCACGAGCTCGTCGCGACGCGCGGCTCCGACCTGCACGTGTCGAAGAACGCGCCGCCCATGGTGCGCATCGACGGCACGCTGCGGCCGGTGCAGTCGACGGGCATCTGGGACGCCGATCGCGTCGCCCGCGCCCTCTACTCGATCGTGACGCCCGCGCAGATGGCGCAGTTCGAGGAGAAGCAGGAGCTCGACTTCGCCTTCCCTCTCACCGAGCAGTCGCGCTTCCGCGTGAACTTCTACCGCCAGCGCGGCACGATCGGTGCGGCCTTCCGTCTCATCCCGACCGACATCAAGAAGCTCGACGATCTGGGCGTGCCCGAGGTGGTCGGCCGCTTCTCGACCCTGCCGCGCGGCCTCGTGCTCGTGACCGGGCCGACCGGCTCGGGCAAGTCGACTACGCTCGCCGCGCTCATCGACCTCGTCAACGAGACCCGGGCCGACCACATCATGACGGTCGAGGACCCGATCGAGTTCGTGCACAAGAACAAGAAGTCGCTCGTCAACCAGCGCGAGGTCGGCGCCGACACGCACTCGTTCCAGAACGCGCTCAAGCACGTGCTGCGGCAGGACCCGGATGTGATCCTGATCGGCGAGCTCCGCGACCTCGAGACCATCTCGACGGCGCTGACCGCCGCCGAGACCGGTCACCTCGTGTTCGCGACGCTCCATACGCAGGATGCCGGGCAGACGATCGACCGCATCATCGACGTCTTCCCGCCCTTCCAGCAGGGGCAGGTGCGGCAGCAGCTCGCCGCGACCCTCCAGGGCGTCGTCTGCCAGACCCTCGTCAAGAGGGCGACCGGGCAGGGCCGAGCGGTCGCGACCGAGGTGCTCGTCGCGACGCCCGCCATCGCGAACCTGATCCGCGAGGGCAAGACCTACCAGATCGGCTCGGCCATGCAGGCCGGCCGCGGGTCCGGAATGCACACGATGGACCAGCACCTCGCCGAGCTCGTCAACGCGGGCACCATCACGATCACGGCCGCGCGCGAGAAGGCGCACGACCACGACACCCTGCAGCGCCTCGTGACGCGGCAGGACGGCGCCGCCTTCGACCCGGCTGCCGACTTCGACCGCATGCAGGCTGCAGGAGGCCAGTGATGACGAACGTTCTCACCTACACCTATCGGGGCAAGGATGCCGCCGGCAAGAAGGTCAGCGGCTCGGTCGACGGAGCCTCGGAGGCCGCCGCGACGATGCGGCTGCGGTCGATGGGGATCCAGCCGGAGACGGTGCGCCAGGCCGGGACCGGGATCAACAAGGAGATCTCGCTCGGCGGGCTGTTCCAGAAGAAGGTCGGGCTCAAGGATCTCGCGATCATGAGCCGCCAGCTCGCGACGATGATCTCCTCGGGTCTCGCCCTCATGCGGGCGCTGTCGATCCTCGCGGAGCAGAGCGAGAATCCGAAGCTGCGCGACACCATCGACGAGGTGCGCAAGGAGGTCGAGGGCGGCCTGTCGCTCTCCGATGCGATCGCGAAGCACCCTCTGGTGTTCCCGCCCCTCTTCATCAACCTCGTCCGCGCCGGCGAGACTGGTGGCTTCCTGGAGGAGTCGCTCAAGTCGGTCGCCACGAACTACGAGAAGGAGGTCAAGCTCCGCGGCACCATCAAGTCGGCGCTGACGTACCCGATCGTCGTGCTCGTCATGGCGGTGGTCGGCATGATCGGCATGATCGTGTTCATCGTTCCGGTCTTCAAGGCGATGTTCGAGGGGCTGGGTGGCGAGCTGCCGCTGCCGACGCAGTTCCTCGTGGTGCTCTCCGAGAGCGCGCCGTTCTGGCTGCCGGTGCTCATCATCGGTCTGGTGGCGTTCTCCATCTGGTGGGGGCGCAACAAGCACCGACCCGAGGTGAGGAACGTCGTCGACCCGCTGAAGCTCAAAGCGCCGGTGTTCGGGCAGCTGGCGAAGAAGATCGCCATCGCGCGGTTCACCCGCAACTTCGGAACGATGATGAAGTCGGGTGTGCCCATCCTGCAGGCGCTGTCGATCGTCGGGGCCACGTCGGGCAACTACGTGATCGAGAAGGCTCTCGTGAACGTTCAGGAGAGCGTCCGCCAGGGCAAGAGCATCGCGGCGCCTCTCACCGAGGAGCCCGTCTTCCCCTCGATGGTCACGCAGATGATCTCCGTCGGCGAGGACTCCGGTTCGCTGGAGATGATGCTCGAGAAGATCTCCGACTTCTACGACGCCGAGGTCGAATCGACGACCGAGCAGCTGACCGCCCTCATCGAGCCCCTCATGATCGCCTTCATGGGCGTGCTCCTCGGCGGCATGATCGTCGCGCTCTACCTCCCCGTGTTCAACATCTTCACGCTCGTCAAGTAGGGCCGCCGGCCGGCGGTCCCCAGAAAGGCCGACCCTCGTTCGCGTCACCCCCCTACTGGGGAATGGGCAAGGCGCACGAAAAATATGAGAGTTCTCTCAAGGGGGCAGTTTCATTGGGGGCCCGCCTGTCACTCAGTTCACCTGAACAGGAATGGAAACAACATCATGATCAAGCTTCACGACAAGCTCGCGCAGGTTCGCGCGGCCCGCGAAGAGGGCGAGAAGGGCTTCACGCTCATCGAGCTCCTCGTCGTCGTCATCATCATCGGCATCCTCGCCGCGATCGCCATCCCGATCTTCCTCGGCCAGCAGGACCAGGCTCGTGGTAGCGCCGCCCAGTCGGCCGTCCGCAACGCCAAGACCGAGCTCGTCGCTGCGCTCGTCAACGACGGCAGCATCGACGCGACGGAGGAGGCCGCTGTCGAGGCCGCGTACACGGCAGCACCCATCACCGTCGTCGCCACCGTCGCCACCGACGGCACGTTCTGCGTGCAGGCCACTCACGCGGACATCGGCACGAACAACGTCTGGTCCGCCACGGACGACGAGGGCGTCAGCAACACCGCCTGCTAACTCCTGAGGGGCGATCCCTCACGTCCGGGGCGCCGCGCTAGTCGCGGCGCCCCGGATGCAGTTGTAGTAATGACCTAGGCGATCGTGGATCGGAGGGAAGCATGGGCACGCGACGCGGAGCGAGAGGCTCCTGGGGTCCCGCAGGCCGGGACGAGGGCTTCGGCCTCGTCGAGATCATGATCTCGATGTTCCTCCTGACCATCCTCGCCGTCTCGTTCCTCCCTCTGCTCATCGATTCGCTGAAGACGACCGTCAGGAACGCGACGATCGCCACGGCGACGCAGCTCGCGAGCGAGCAGCTCGACGCCGTCGCACTGATCCCCCGGACCTGCGCCGGCCTGGATGCCTTCGAGTCGGCGGCTCTGCCCACGCTCACCGATGAGCGCGGCAACGTCTTCACCCCGCATCGGAACGCCAGCACCTGCCCCACCTCGGGGTATCCCGCCTCCATCGCGGTGGAGGTCTGGGTCACCGTCGACAGCGATCCCGCGATCCGAGTGGGGTCGACCACGACGGTCATCATCGAGAGCGCCAGCTGATGAGCCGCCGCGCATCCGATGACTCGGGTTTCAGCCTCATCGAGCTCCTCATCTACATGGTCCTGTCGATCGTCGTACTCACGATGATCGCGTCCATCCTCATCAACTCCCTCCGGGCCGAGGGAATCGTCCGGGAGTCGTCGCAGGCGACGAGCACGGCGCAGCTGGCCGCGCAGTCCCTCAACAGGGGGATCCACAACGCCAGCGCGATCGAGGTCACGACGCCTGCCTCGGGGATCACGCTCCTTCGCACCCGATCGATCGACAGCGCGGACACCGGGACCTGGCGCTGCGAGGCCTGGGCGGTGGTGGACGGCGAGATCCGCACGACGACCTCGAGCGCGGCCATCGCCCCGCCGACCGATCCTTCGATGACCGCGACATGGCTGCTCCTCGCAGAGGGCGCCGCGCCGATCGGCTCGACCCCGTACTTCTCCCTCGGCGCCGACGATCGTTCCCTCGCGGTGGCGCTGACGATCGGGGACGCCTCCGGAGTCCCTGTCACCATCGACACGACCATCGTGTCCAAGCAACCGATACCCGCGACCGGGAAGGTCACCGCGCCATGTTTCTGAGCAGACTCATCAACGCCCGCCGAGAGGAGCGCGGAAGCGCGCTCATCGGCGTGATCGCCCTCCTGGGTGTGACCGGGATCATCGCCGTCACCGTGGGCACGGTGAGCGTCAGCGCTCTCCAGTCGACGAACGGCGTCGCCGCCTCCGTCGAGGCTCGCGGTGCGGCAGAGGCCGGCATCAACGCGGCCGAGCTCGCACTCCGGGGTGGCGGTGGCTGCCCGGCATCGGGGGTCGTCTCGAAGACCACCGCTCCCGCGTACTCGGTCCGCATCCAGCACGACACGGGGTCCGGCTGGGTCGACGGATGCCCGCCCAACAACGCCACGCAGGTGCGGTTCCTCTCCACCGGCGAAGCCGAGCGACCGACGCCCGGCTCGAGCGCCTTCGAGTCCGAGCGCGTCGTCGAGGCGGTGTACCAGTACATCCCCGAGTACGTCGAAGTGCCCGACATCGACCCGGCCGTGTACGCCTACTCCATCGACGGCGTGCTGAAGAAGTTCGTCCTCGACTCCGCCGACTTCACGATCTCGGCAGACGTGCAGATCAAGACGGGCGACTTCGAGTGCTCGAACAACGCCTCGGTGGCGGGGGACGTCATCCTCGCCAACGGCGCAGCGGACCTCACGGCGTGCACGATCGCCGGAACCCTCCACGTCACGAAGGGGGCGGGCATCGACGGGGCCAGTCTCGTCACGGGCGACGTCATCGCCGGCGGTGACGGCATCACCGGCACGAACCCGACCGTCCGCATCGAGGCGGGCACCCGCGTCAACGGGAACGTGTTCGCCGGCGGGAACGTGAGCGTGCTCAGCGGCTCCGGCTCGCAGGTGCTCGGCAACGTCACCGCCACCCGCGACACGTCCACGAAGGTCATCGTCGCCAACGGGTCGACGATCGGCGGCAACGTCCTCAGCTCCGGCACGATCCAGCGCAACGGGACGATCAGCGGCACGCAGTCCACCGCGGTCACCGGGCTGCAGGCGCCCATCGCCCCGCGCGTCCCCAACTGGGTGGACATGCCCTGGGCCGTGACGAACGCGACGCAGTTCCAGGCGACCACCTGGTACCAGCAGGGCTTCACCAACCGCGTGACCTGGACAGGCAGCTGCACGATGGGCAGCCTCGACCCGCGATGGGTGGCGCTGTCGCTGTACACGACGCCGACAGTGATCGACGCGACCGGGTGCATCGGCGGGGTCACGACCAACAACAACCTGAGCCCCAACATCGGTCTCTCCACGAACATCGTCTTCATCGCGGACAAGTTCACGTTCAACAAGCTCTACTTCGCGTCGTCCGTGCCATCGGTCAACCGCAAGCTGTACTTCGTCGTGCCCGACAACACGGCGGATGAGCTGCCGACCTGCACGGGCGAGGCGGGCAACATCTACCTGACGAACGAGGCCGACATCCAGTCGACGGTCTCCGCCTTCCTCTACTCGCCGTGCGAGATCATCTCCGACCGGAACGGTCTCCGCGGCCAGCTCTACGGCGGCGTGATCGACTTCGACCAGCAGGCGCAGATGACCTACGTGCCCACGTCGCCCCCCGGTGTCGACTTCAGCGCGAGCCTGCCGCCCGTGTTCCAGCTCGTGGGCGCCTACCTCGGCGACCGCCTGAGCATCCGCGAGGTCGCGTCCGGTGGGTGACGCGGCGGCGGCGCTGCTGATGGGGGGATCAGCAGTGCTCGGCGCCCTCATCGGTTCATTCCTCAACGTCGTCATCCACCGCGTCCCGGCGGGGCAGTCGGTCGTGCACCCGCCCAGCGCGTGCCCGGGCTGCGGCACGCGGATCCGGCCGTACGACAACATCCCGATCGTCTCCTGGCTCGTCCTGCGCGGCCGATGCCGTGACTGCTCCGAGCCGATCTCCCCCCGCTATCCGCTCATCGAGGCGGGCACGTCGCTCGCCTTCGCTCTCGTCGCGGCGTGGATGCTCTCGCCGCTGAGCCCCGCTGGTGCCGTCGTCGAGGCGGCGGGTGCGCTCGGCCTGCTGGCCGGCGCGCTCATGCTCGTCGCCTACCTGTGGCTCGCCGCCGTGAGCATCGCCCTCACGGCGATCGACCTCGAGACCCATCGACTGCCCAACGTCATCGTGCTGCCGGGCTACGCGGTCGCGGCGATCGGCCTCGGGGTGCCCGCGATCCTCGCGGGTGATCTCGAGCGGCTGGGCATCATGGCGGCCGGATCGGGCATCCTCTTCATCGCCTACGCGATCATGGCCGTCGCCTGGCCGGGCGGGATGGGGATGGGCGACGTCAAGCTCGCCGGCGTACTCGGGGCGTTCCTCGGCTTCTCGGGATGGGCCGCCCTGGCCGTCGGCGCCTTCGGCGCCTTCATTCTCGGCGGCCTCGTGAGCATCGCCCTCCTGCTGCTGAAGCGCGTCTCGCGCAAGGGGGGGATCCCCTTCGGCCCGTGGATGATCGCCGGTTCGTGGGTGGGACTCGTTTTGGGGGCATCCATCGCGGCCTCCTATCTGTCATTGTTCGGAATTGAACTTGTCTAGGGGGGCAAAATCATGAGCAGTCATATCGTGGGGGTCGACATCGGCCAGACCGCGATCCGGGCCGTCGAGGCGAAAGCGTCGAAGAACGGGCCGATCGAGGTGCGGGCGTATCACGAGGCGGCGCTGCCGGACGGCGCCGTCCGGAACGGCGAGATCGTCGAACCGACCGCGGTCGCGACGATCCTCAAGAAGATGTGGGTCGACGCGAAGTTCGGCACGAAGGACGTCCTGCTCGGCATGGGCGACCAGAAGGTCGTCGCGCGCGACCTCGTGATGCCGAAGCTGTCCCAGAAGGAGATCCGCGACCTGCTTCCGCTGCGGGTCCAGGAGCTCATCCCGATGCCCGTCGCCGAGGCCATCATCGACTTCTACCCGGTGGCCGATGGCGCGCCGTCGGACGAGGGACCCACGGTCCGCGGGCTCCTGATCGCCGCGTACGCCGACGCGGTGTCGACGAACGTCAAGGCCGTCGCGCGGGCCGGCCTGCGGGTCGTCGGAGTCGACTTCGTGCCTTTCGCGCTCCAGCGCGCGGTGGGCGCGCAGTCGGAGGGCGTGAGCGCGATCGTCGACATCGGCGCGACGACGACGAACGTCGTCGTGTCGAGCAACGGGGTGCCCGACTTCGTCCGCATCATCCCCTCGGGGAGCGACGACGCCACTCGGGCGCTCGTGACGCAGCTCGAGGTGCCGCGCGACCAGGCCGAGAAGCTCAAGGTCGCGCAGGGCCTCCACCCCGAGATCGTGCCGCCGAACGACGCGAAGAGCGCCGGCATCATCCTCGACACCACGCGCGAGCTCATGACGAGCGTCATCAACACGCTGCGCTACTACTCGTCGACGCACGAGAACGCGCGCGTCGAATCCCTCGTGCTGACGGGCAACGGAGCCCGGCTGCGCGGCCTGCCCGCAGCCCTCGCGCAGTCGACCGGGATCACGCTCGTCGCGCCCGCGCCGTTCGAGCGCGTCCGGATGCCCAAGTCGCTCAACGGCTTCGGCGTCTCCGAGGCGCTTCGCGCCGGAGCGGCCGTGGGTCTGGCGATGGGAGTCCAGTCATGAGCAAGCAGCAGACCGAGACTCTGCAGCTCGGAGGCACGCCGCGCGCCGACCTGCTTCCGGCGTCCGCGCGCGAGGCGATCCGTCGTCGTCCGATCGTCCGCCGGCTCGTCCTCGCCGTCGGGCTGCTCGCCCTCGTGACCGTTCTCGCGGTCGCCGGCGCCACCGTGCTCGCGTTCATCGCCCAGGCGCAGCTCCAGGCCGAGCGGGATCGCTCCGAGACGCTCCTCGCCCAGCAGCAGGAGTTCGCCGACGCACGGGCGATCGACGCGGCGCTCACCGAGGCGACCAACTCCCGACGCGCCGTCACCTCGGCCGAGATCGACTGGGAGGCGCTTCTGGCCGAGGTGCGCTCGACGCTGCCCGCCGGCGTCCTGCTGGTCTCGGTGGATGGCGAGATCACCGACGGCGGCGCCCCCGACTCGGGGGAGACCGCCGATGGAGCGGACCCCGAGCCCGAGCCCCTCCGCCAGGACTCGGTGGCGAGCATCCGCATCAACGCCACGAGCCCGACCGTCCCCGACGTCGAGGCCTGGCTCGCCGACCTCGAGGGCGTGACCGGTTTCGCCGGGATCGCCCCGCCGACGTCCGTCGTCGGCAGCGAGGGCGCGAGCTACACCGTGACCATCGAGTTCCTCCTCAACGAGGAGGCGTTCCTCGGGCGCTACGCGCCGGAGACGGCCGACGCCGAGGAGGAGGACTGATCATGTCGATCCTGAGACTGTGGGTCATCGGCTCGGCCTTCGTCGCCGTGCTCATCCTGCTCGCCGGGTGGTTCCTCGGAATCCAGCCGCGACTGGCCGAGGCGACCGCCGCCGATTCCGAGCGCGCCGGTGTGTCGGAGGTCAACGACCAGTACGAGGCAGTCCTGGTGGAGCTCCGCGAGCTGTCGGACAACCTCCCCGCCCTCCAGAGCGACCTCGATGCCATCCGCGTCGAGATCCCGCAGGAGCCCGAGCTGCCCGACCTGCTCGGCCAGCTCAACGAGCTCGCGGTGGCGTCCGGCGTCGCGCTCAACGAGGTGTCGACCGAGCCTCCGCAGCTCGTGCCGGCGGCGCTGCTCGAGCCCGTGGGCGTGACCGACCTCGTCGGGATCCCCGTCCGCATCAGTGCGCTCGGCGCTCCCGAGAGTCTCGCCCAGTTCCTCAAGGCCGCCCAGTTCGGGCCGCGCCTGATGTGGGTCGGGCGGTTCTCGACGGGCGACGACGCCGAGTCCGGCCGCGTCACGCTCGAGGGCATCATCTTCGTCCTGCCCGAGGAGGGCGCGGTGCTCCCGACCGAGGAGGGCGCCGCCGGCGCCGACCCGAGCGCGGCGCCGAGCGCCGAGCCGAGTGCCAGCCCGTCACCGTAGCGTGGGAGGATCGCGCTGACGACGAAGGGCCGACGATGACCGAGCACGACCGCACCGACGACCAGGCTTCCACCCCGGAGGCCGCCGCGCCCGATCACCATCGACCGGCGGCCCCCGAGGAGCCGGCGGCCATCGCGGAGCATCCCCGCCCGGTCGACCAGCCCGAGCCCGTGCATCCGTCGGCGCCGACTGTCGCCGCCCCGCCCGCGCCGGCCGAGCAGCCCCAGCCCGAGCGCATCGTCTACGTCCCGGCCCCGCAGCCTCCGCGCCGCCGCGGCTCGCGCAGGCTCGGCGTCGGCGTCGCGCTCGCCTCGAGCCTCGTCTTCACGATCCTCTACGCGGTCCTGGCGACGCTCTTCATCTTCATCGGCCTGGGCGCGGGCGGGCCGGGCCTCGCGCAGCAGGTGCAGGCCTTCGCCTCGACGCCCAGCTTCTGGATGCCCGTCATCGCCTTCGCGGTCGGCTACGTCGTCCTCGTCCTGATCGTCAATCGCGCCGGCTGGTGGGCGCACGTGCTGGGGGGCTTCCTCGTGGCCGCGCTCGTCTACGTCGTCTTCATCGGGTCGACCGTCCTGAGCGCCGAGGCGACCGGCGCGAGCCCCGCCGACCTGCAGCGCTTCCTGCTGCTGCAGATCACGAACCCGCTCGGCTGGTCCGCGGCGATCGCCGCGCGCGAGGTGCCGATCTGGGTGGGCGGGCTCGTGGCCCGAAACGGGCGCGCGGCGAAGGCCCGCAACGCCGAGGCCCGCGCGGAGTACGAGCGCGAGCTCGCGGCCGCGCGTGCCGGAGCCCCACGGGAGGGCGCCCCGACCCCCGCCGTTTGACCCCTGCGGCCCCCGCGTCTATTCTTGACTGCGTGTGTGCATTCGCACGCGCTTGTGCTGTGCCGCGAGAGCGGTCCGGTCGGCGCGAGGCGGAGCATCCGCACGAGGGTCACTGATGAGAGCGCACCCGGCCCTGGGCCGAACCGCGCAGTAGACACACCCCCACGGCATGTCCGCCACCGATCGTTCGCGATCATCGTCGGATCTCGCGTGAGCCCGTCACCGCCGCTGGCAGACGGGGAACAACAAACCGCAACCGCTGTCACCGTGCAGCATTTCCAAGGAGCAACTTTGCCCACTATTCAGCAGCTGGTCCGCAAGGGTCGCACGCCGAAGGTCGTCAAGACCAAGGCGCCGGCCCTCAAGGCCAACCCGCAGCAGCGCGGCGTGTGCACTCGCGTGTACACGACCACGCCCAAGAAGCCGAACTCGGCGCTCCGCAAGGTGGCGCGCGTGAAGCTCTCGAACGGTACCGAGGTCACGGCCTACATCCCCGGTGAGGGCCACAACCTGCAGGAGCACTCGATGGTGCTCGTCCGCGGCGGTCGTGTGAAGGACCTCCCCGGCGTGCGCTACAAGATCGTGCGCGGCGCGCTCGACACCCAGGCGGTCAAGAACCGTAAGCAAGCGCGCAGCCGCTACGGAGCGAAGATGGACAAGAAGTAATGCCTCGTAAGGGACCGGCGCCGAAGCGCCCCGTCGTCGCAGACCCCGTCTACGGCGCACCGATCGTCAGCCAGCTCGTCAACAAGATCCTCCTCGACGGCAAGAAGGGCCTCGCCGAGCGCATCGTCTACGGCGCTCTCGAGGGCGTTGCCGCCAAGAACGGCCAGGATGCCGTGGTCACCCTGAAGAAGGCGCTCGACAACGTGCGTCCGACTCTCGAGGTCCGCAGCCGCCGCGTCGGAGGCTCGACCTACCAGGTGCCCGTCGAGGTCAAGCCGCACCGCGCGAACACGCTCGCGCTGCGCTGGCTGACCTCGTACGCCAAGGCTCGTCGCGAGAAGACGATGACCGAGCGCCTCATGAACGAGATCCTCGACGCCTCCAACGGCCTCGGCGCGGCGGTCAAGCGCCGTGAGGACACTCACAAGATGGCCGAGTCGAACAAGGCCTTCGCGCACTACCGCTGGTAACAACCGGCTTCGCGAGCGGGGGCTGAGGGCCTCGCCCCTCGCCCCTGCTCGCCCCCGCACTCTTTATCGAACCGGAGGAACCCCCTGTGGCACAGGACGTGCTCACCGACCTGAACAAGGTCCGCAACATCGGCATCATGGCGCACATCGACGCCGGCAAGACCACCACGACCGAGCGCATCCTGTTCTACACGGGCATCACGCACAAGATCGGCGAGGTCCACGACGGCGCCGCCACGATGGACTGGATGGCGCAGGAGCAGGAGCGCGGCATCACGATCACGTCGGCCGCGACGACCTGCTTCTGGAACAAGCACCAGATCAACATCATCGACACCCCCGGCCACGTCGACTTCACGGTCGAGGTCGAGCGGTCGCTGCGCGTCCTCGACGGCGCGGTCGCGGTGTTCGACGGCAAGGAGGGCGTCGAGCCCCAGTCCGAGACCGTCTGGCGCCAGGCCGACAAGTACGACGTTCCGCGCATCTGCTTCGTCAACAAGATGGACAAGCTCGGCGCCGACTTCTACTTCACGGTCGAGACCATCGTCAAGCGCCTCGGCGCCAAGCCGCTCGTCATCCAGCTCCCCATCGGCTTCGAGAGCACGTTCGAGGGCGTCGTCGACCTGGTCGAGATGCGCGCGCTCACGTGGCGCGGCGACTCGAAGGGTGACGTCGCCATGGGCGCCAAGTACGAGGTCGAGGAGATCCCCGCCGACCTGGTCGAGAAGGCGAACGAGTACCGCCAGCAGCTGCTCGAGGTCGTCGCCGAGAGCGACGACGCGCTGCTCGAGAAGTTCTTCGGCGGTGAGGAGCTCACGGTCGCCGAGATCAAGGGCGCGATCCGCAAGATGACGATCGCCTCCGAGATCTACCCCGTGCTGTGCGGCTCGGCCTTCAAGAACCGCGGCGTGCAGCCCATGCTCGACGCGGTCGTCGACTACCTCCCCAGCCCGCTCGACGTGCCGCCGACGGTCGCGCACGACCCGCGCGACGAGGAGAAGGAGATCGAGCGCCGCCCCGACTCGAGCGAGCCGTTCGCGGCTCTCGCGTTCAAGGTCGCGGTGCACCCGTTCTTCGGTCGCCTCACCTACGTCCGCGTCTACTCGGGCAAGATCGACTCCGGCGCCCAGGTCATCAACTCGACCAAGGGCAAGAAGGAGCGCATCGGGAAGATCTTCCAGATGCACGCCAACAAGGAGAACCCGGTCGACTCGGTCACCGCCGGTCACATCTACGCCGTCATCGGCCTCAAGGACACGACCACGGGCGACACGCTGTGCGACCCGAACAACCAGGTCGTCCTCGAGTCGATGACCTTCCCCGAGCCCGTCATCGAGGTCGCCATCGAGCCGAAGACCAAGGCCGACCAGGAGAAGCTCGGCACGGCGATCCAGAAGCTCGCCGAGGAGGACCCGACGTTCCGCACCGAGCAGAACATCGAGACCGGCCAGACCGTCATCAAGGGCATGGGCGAGCTGCACCTCGACATCCTCGTCGACCGCATGAAGCGCGAGTTCAACGTCGAGGCGAACGTCGGCAAGCCCCAGGTGGCCTACCGCGAGACGATCAAGAAGACCATCGAGAAGTACGACTACACCCACAAGAAGCAGACCGGTGGGTCGGGTCAGTTCGCGAAGGTCCAGATCTCGCTCGAGCCGATGGACGTCACGCCGGAGACGAGCTACGAGTTCGTCAACGCGACCTCGGGCGGCCGCGTGCCCCGCGAGTACATCCCCTCGGTCGACGCGGGAATCCAGGACGCGATGCAGGTCGGCGTGCTCGCCGGCTTCCCGACGGTGGGCGTCAAGGCGACGCTCCTCGACGGCGCGGCGCACGACGTCGACTCCTCGGAGATGGCGTTCAAGATCGCCGGCTCGATGGCCTACAAGGAGGCCGCGCGCAAGGCGAGCCCCGTGCTCCTCGAGCCGCTCATGGCGGTCGAGGTGCGCACCCCTGAGGAGTACATGGGCGACGTCATCGGCGACCTGAACTCCCGTCGTGGGCAGATCCAGTCGATGGAGGACGCGACGGGCGTGAAGGTCGTCCGCGCCCTCGTCCCGCTGTCGGAGATGTTCGGATACGTCGGTGACCTGCGCTCGAAGACCTCGGGCCGCGCCGTCTACTCGATGACGTTCGACAGCTACGCGGAGGTCCCGAAGGCTGTCGCCGACGAGATCGTCCAGAAGACCAAGGGCGAGTAAACGCTCGACCTGGGCGGGGCTCCCCGAGCCTCGCTACGATAAACACACACCAAACCGCAGAGCATCCGCACCAACGGATGCCTGCAACCGAGTCCTGAGGAGGACCCACAGTGGGTAAGGCCAAGTTCGAGCGGACCAAGCCGCACGTCAACATCGGAACGATCGGTCACGTCGACCACGGCAAGACCACCCTGACCGCCGCCATCTCGAAGGTGCTTGCCGACAAGTACCCCTCGGCGACGAACGTGCAGCGTGACTTCGCGTCGATCGACTCGGCTCCCGAGGAGCGTCAGCGCGGCATCACGATCAACATCTCGCACGTCGAGTACGAGACGCCCAAGCGTCACTACGCGCACGTCGACGCCCCCGGTCACGCCGACTACATCAAGAACATGATCACGGGCGCCGCGCAGATGGACGGCGCGATCCTCGTGGTCGCCGCGACCGACGGCCCGATGGCCCAGACGCGCGAGCACGTTCTTCTCGCCAAGCAGGTCGGCGTGCCGTACCTGCTCGTCGCGCTCAACAAGTCCGACATGGTCGACGACGAGGAGATCCTCGAGCTCGTCGAGATCGAGGTCCGCGAGCTCCTCTCGAGCCAGGGCTTCGACGGCGACAACGCGCCCGTCGTGCGCGTCTCCGGCCTCAAGGCCCTCGAGGGCGACCCCGAGTGGACCGAGTCGATCGTCAAGCTCATGGACGCGGTCGACGAGTCGATCCCCGACCCGGTGCGCGACAAGGACAAGCCGTTCCTCATGCCCATCGAGGACGTCTTCACGATCACCGGTCGTGGAACCGTCGTCACGGGCCGCGCCGAGCGCGGCACGCTGGGCATCAACTCCGAGGTCGAGATCGTCGGCATCCGCCCGACGCAGAAGACCACGGTCACCGGTATCGAGATGTTCCACAAGCAGCTCGACGAGGCCTGGGCCGGCGAGAACTGCGGTCTCCTCCTCCGCGGCACCAAGCGCGAGGACGTCGAGCGCGGCCAGGTCGTCGTGAAGCCGGGATCGGTCACCCCTCACACGAACTTCGAGGGCACCGCGTACATCCTCTCGAAGGACGAGGGTGGCCGTCACAACCCCTTCTACACGAACTACCGCCCGCAGTTCTACTTCCGCACCACCGACGTCACCGGCGTCATCTCGCTGCCCGAGGGCACCGAGATGGTCATGCCCGGCGACACCACCGACATGGTCGTGGAGCTGATCCAGCCCATCGCCATGGAGGAGGGCCTCGGCTTCGCCATCCGTGAGGGTGGCCGCACCGTCGGCGCCGGCACGGTCACGAAGATCATCAAGTAGTTCTTCGCAGCACAGCGAGCGGGGGTCGGGCGCATGCCCGGCCCCCGCTTCGTCGTTCCCGTCGCGCACCGTTCCGGCACGCGGGGCGCTACAGTCGCGGCAGAGCGTCCGTCATGAGGCGGATGCCCGGCGAAGGGCGGCACGGATGTCCAGGCGCATCCTCACCGAGGTCGTATCGATCCTCGGCATCACGATCGTCCTCGCCCTCGTCGGGCTCTCGATCGTCACCGGGCAAGACGCCGCGGCGCCGGGCGACATCGTGCCGAACGCCGCCCGGTTCCTCTTCGGCGCGACGGGCATCGCTCTCGGCCTCTGGACACTCCTGCTCATCGCCGGGTCCGTCGCGCTGCGGCACCGCCCGGTCGGCGTCCGCATCGGCGTCCACCTGCTGAGCGCGGTCATCGCGGTCGGCGTCAACACCGGCCTGCTCGCGCTGGTCGCCGGCCCGGCCGACAGCGGCTGGTCGGGCCTCATCATCGCGATCGCGCTCGGCGCGGGCGCCGTCCTCCTCGTCGCGGCCATCATCGGGGTGCTCGTCACCGAGCTGCTGATCGTGCGACCACGTCGCCTCGAGCGACGGGCGCCCGGCGGCGCCACGGGCGGAGCCGCCGCGGCTTGAGCGCGGTCAGCGCCCCGTGAGCCGCGCCGTCAGGGCGTCGGCCGCCGCGCGCACCGCGCGGGCGAGTGCGCCCTCGGCCCGGGCATCCACCGCCTCGCCCCGATAGGTCAGGCCGATGCCCGCACTCGGGTAGCCGGTGCGGTCGGTCGCCGCGGCGGCGACGGAGGAGTAGTCGGGTGTGATCTCGCCGTGCTCGCCGGCCCAGCCGCGCTCCCGGGCCTCGGCGAGGATGCCGTCGAGCTCGCGCAGGGTCGCCGGCCCGATGCCGTGCCGAGTGATGAGCGTGTCGCGATGCGGGTAGAGCGCGCGCACCTGGGCGGCGGGCAGAGCCGCGAGCATCGCCCGGCCGGTCGCTGTGAGGTGAGCGGGCAGGCGCACGCCGAGCCGGGCGACCGTCGTCGGCGCGCGCGGCGCGGAGGCCTGGCCGACGTACGAGACGTCCGACCCGCTCAGCACCGCGAGCTGCGCGACCGCGGGCACGGGCGCCTCGGCGACCAGGCGCTCGATGAGCGGGTTCGCGAGCCGCGCGAGCCGACTGGCCTGCAGCACGCTCGACCCGATCTCGGCGACGACCCCGCCGAGCCCGTAGGCCCGCAGCTCGGGGTAGTGGACGACGTACCCCTCCTCCTGCAGCACGCGGATCAGCTGGTACGTCGACGAGCGCGGCAGCCCGAGCTCGCGCGCGATCGTCGAGGCGGGCACGGGCTCGCTGTGGTGGGCGAGGTGCGTGACGATGCGCAGGGCCGCGCGCGCTGCGGGAACATCCGGCATCGTGCGGCCCCCGCTCTCATGAACATCGTCTGAAATCTCAGACACCTTATCGCGAGAGGCCGATGCCGCGGTCGTGCGCGAGCGGTTCACTGGGGCCATGCGCATCACGGTCGGCTCCCGCACCCTCACTCGCGACGAGGTCGTCGCGCTCGCTCGCCACGCCGCCGAGGTCGTCATCGACGCGGATGCCCTGGTCGCGATGGGCGAGACGCGTGCGCTCATCGCGGGGCTGGCCCACGACACCGTGCCCCACTACGGCGTCTCGACCGGGTTCGGCGCCCTCGCGACCACGCACATCCCGCTCGCGAAGCGCGCCGAGCTGCAGCGCTCGCTCGTGCGCTCGCACGCCGCGAGCTCGGGAGCCGAGGTCGAGCGCGAGGTCGTCCGCGCGACGATGCTCCTGCGCCTCGCGACGCTCGCCACCGGCCGCACGGGCGCCCGCCCCGTCGTCGCCGAGACGTACGCAGCGATGCTCAACGCACACATCACCCCCGTCGTCGGCGAGTACGGCAGCCTCGGCTGCTCGGGCGACCTCGCGCCACTCGCGCACTGCGCTCTCGCCGCGATGGGCGAGGGCACGGTGCGGAACGCCGCGGGAGACCTCGTGTCCGCAGGCAGTGCGCTCGCCGCGGCGGGCATCCGCCCCCTGGAGCTCGAGGAGAAGGAGGGACTCGCCCTCATCAACGGCACCGACGGCATGCTCGGGATGCTCTGCCTCGCGCTCGCCGACCTCGACGGCCTCGTGGCCACCGCCGACCTCGCCGCGGGCCTGAGCGTCGAGGGCCAGCTCGGCACCGACCGGGTGTTCGCGTCGGATCTGCAGCAGCTGCGCCCCCACCCCGGTCAGGCGACGACCGCCGCGAACCTGCGCGCCGTGCTCGCGGGCTCCGCGATCGTCGCGAGCCACCGAACCGACGACTGCACTCGGGTGCAGGACGCCTACTCGCTGCGCTGCGCCCCGCAGGTGCACGGCGCCGTGCGCGACACGATGGCTCACGCCGCGCTCGTCGCGAGCCGCGAGCTCGCGGGCGCGATCGACAACCCCGTCGTGACGCTCGACGGGCGGGTCGAGTCGAACGGCAACTTCCACGGAGCCCCCGTGGCGTACGTGCTCGACTTCCTCGCGATCGCCGTCGCCGACCTCGCGAGCATGAGCGAGCGGCGCACCGACCGCTTCCTCGACCCCGCCCGCAACGCGGGGCTCCCGCCGTTCCTCGCGCACGACCCCGGCGTCGACTCGGGCCACATGATCGCGCAGTACACGCAGGCCGGCATCGTGAGCGAGCTCAAGCGGCTCGCGAACCCGGCGAGCGTCGACTCGATCCCGTCGAGCGCGATGCAGGAGGACCACGTGTCGATGGGCTGGTCGTCGGGTCGCAAGCTGCGCCGCGCGATCGACGGACTCGGCCGCGTCGTCGCGATCGAGCTGCTCACGGCCGCGCGCGGCATCGACCTGCGCGGCATCGCGCCGTCGCCTGTGACGGCCGCGGTCGTCGCGGCGCTCCGCGCTGAGGTCGAGGGCCCCGGCCCCGATCGCTACCTCGCCCCCGAGATCGAGGCGGCCGTTCGCCTCACGCAGAGCGGGGCGCTCCTCGCCGCCGCCCGCTCGGTCGTCCCCGAGCTCGTCTAGACCCGCACCGCACGAAAGGCCTCTCATGAGCATCGCGACCCACCGCCCTTCGACTGGTGCCGGCGTCGGCGACGCGCGCCCGGCATCCGGACCCCGCCCCGTGCGCGCCCACCGCGGCACGCAGCTGCACACCCTCGGCTGGCAGCAGGAGGGCGCCCTGCGTATGCTGCAGAACAACCTCGACCCCGAGGTCGCGGAGCACCCCGACGAGCTCGTCGTCTACGGCGGCACCGGCAAGGCGGCGCGCGACTGGGCGAGCTTCGACGCGCTGACCCGCACGCTCGAGACCCTCAAGGGCGACGAGACGATGCTCGTGCAGTCGGGCCGCCCCGTCGGCGTCATGCAGACGCACGAGTGGGCGCCGCGCGTGCTCATCGCCAACTCGAATCTCGTGGGCGACTGGGCGAACTGGGACGAGTTCCGGCGGCTCGAGCAGCTCGGCCTCACGATGTACGGGCAGATGACGGCCGGCTCATGGATCTACATCGGCACGCAGGGCATCCTGCAGGGCACGTTCGAGACCTTCGCGGCCGTGGCCGCCCAACGGTTCGGAGGCACCCTCGCCGGCACCATCACCCTCACCGGCGGGCTCGGCGGCATGGGCGGCGCGCAGCCCCTCGCGGTGACGATGAACGGCGGCGTCGCGATCTGCGTCGACGTCGACCCCTCGCGCATCGCCCGCCGCATCGAGCACCGCTACCTCGACGTGCAGGCCGACTCGCTCCATCAGGCGATCGAGCTCGCGACGCAGGCGCGGGATGCCCGCCGCCCGCTCTCGATCGGAGTCCTCGGCAACGCCGCGGCCGTCTTCCCCGCCCTGCTGAAGATGGGCGCCCCCATCGACATCGTCACCGACCAGACGAGCGCGCACGACCCGCTCGCCTACCTGCCGCTCGAGCACACGATGGACGACTGGCACGCGGCGCGCGAGCGCGACCCGATCGGCTTCGCGGCCGCGGCGCGCGTGTCCATGGCCGTGCAGGTCGAGGCGATGGTCGGCTTCCAGCGGGCCGGCGCGGAGGTCTTCGACTACGGGAACAACATCCGGACGGAGGCGAAGGCGGCCGGATTCGCCGACGCGTTCGCGTTCCCCGGGTTCGTGCCCGCGTACATCCGCCCGCTGTTCGCGCAGGGGAAGGGGCCGTTCCGGTGGGCGGCGCTGAGCGGCGACCCGAAGGACATCGCGGCGACCGACCGCGCGGTGCTCGAGCTCTTCCCCGAGAACGAGAGCCTGCAGCGGTGGATCCCGCTCGCGCAGGAGCGCGTGCACTTCCAGGGCCTGCCGGCGCGCATCTGCTGGCTCGGCTACGGCGAGCGCGACGTCGCGGGCGAGCGGTTCAACGACATGGTCGCGAGCGGCGAGCTGAGCGCCCCCGTCGCGATCGGCCGCGACCACCTCGACTCGGGGAGCGTCGCGAGCCCGTACCGCGAGACCGAGTCGATGAATGACGGCAGCGACGCGATCGCCGACTGGCCGCTGCTCAACGCGCTCGTCAACACGGCGAGCGGAGCGACGTGGGTGTCGATCCACCACGGCGGGGGAGTCGGCATCGGCCGCTCGATCCACGCCGGGCAGGTCGTCGTCGCCGACGGCACGGCGCTCGCCGGCCAGAAGGTTCAGCGCGTACTGACGAACGACCCCGGCATGGGCGTGATCCGGCACATCGACGCCGGCTACACCGAGGGCGAGGGCGTCGTGGAGCAGTTCGGCGTGCGCATCCCCATGCAAGAGCAGGGCTGAGCGTGCTGAGCCACGACCCGCTCTGGCCCCGCGCGGGCGACTGGACCGCGTGGACGCCGGGCGCGCGGGCGGATGCGGTCGTGGTCGGCATCCCGACCTGGCGCACGTCGCTGTCGCCCGGGCGGGCGCACACGACCCCCGCGGCGATCCGGGATGCCCTGCGCTACTGCAGCGCCGACGCGCTGGCTCGGGCCGACGGGTCGCCGCTCGTCGTGCTCGACGCCGGCGACGCGGTCGAGCCCGACGGTGCGGGGGAGGCGGCCGCGACCGCGCGCGTCGCCGAGGTGGCGGCCACGGCATCCCTCGTCATCGTGCTCGGCGGCGACAACGCCGCGACGGTGCCGGCCGCGCTCGGAGCGTGGGGCGCGCGCATCGCGTCCGCGGGCCTCGTGACGCTGGATGCTCACCACGACCTGCGCGACGGAATCAGCAACGGCTCGCCGTTGCGACGGCTGCTCGAGGCCGGGCTCGCGGGGGCGCGGGTGAGCCAGCTCGGCATCGAGCCGCTCGTGAACTCGCGGGTCTACGCGGCGCGGGCCGCCGCGCACGGCATCTCCGTAGTCACCCGGGCCGAGCTGCTGCGCACCCCGATCGACGCCGCGATGACGGCGGCGCTCGACCGCGCCGCGTCGGCGGGCGGCCCCGTCCACGTCGACCTCGACCTCGACGTGTGCGACCGAGCCGTCGCGCCCGGTTGCCCGGCGAGCGTGCCCGGCGGCCTCAGCGCGATCGAGCTGCGCACCGCGGCGCGGCTCGCCGGGGCGCATCCGGCGGTCACGAGCATCGATCTCACCGAGCTCGACGCAGCGCGCGACAGCGCCGACCAGCGCACCGTGCGCCTCGCCGCGCTGTGCGTGCTCGAGGCGCTCGCGGGGCTCGCGACGCGACCCGTGCCGATTCCGGCGGCGGAGGAGCGCGCATGACGAGCGTCGTCGTCGCGAACATCGGCGAGCTCGTGACCTTCGAGCCCGAGCGCCCCGTGCGGCACGGCGCGGCGGTCGTGCTCGTCGACGGCGTCGTGCAGTGGGTGGGCGACGATGCGGACGCGCCGCCCGCGGACGCCCGCGTCGACGCGGCGGGCGGGGCGGTCATCCCCGGATTCGTCGATAGCCACAGCCACCTCGTCTTCGCGGGCGACCGCGCGGCCGAGTTCGAGGCGCGGATGGCCGGCCGGCCGTACGCGGCGGGCGGCATCCGCTCGACGGTGGCGGCGACGCGGGCCGCGACCGACGACGAGCTGCGCGCCCGGCTCGCCGCGCTCGTCGCCCAGGCGCGGGCGCAGGGCACGACGACCCTCGAGATCAAGAGCGGCTACGGCCTCACGGTCGCCGACGAGGAGCGCGCCCTGCGCCTCGCACGCGAGGTGACCGACGACACCACCTTCCTCGGGGCGCACGTCGTCCCGGTCGAGTACGCCGACGACCGCGGCGCCTACGTCGACCTCGTGCGCGGCGAGATGCTCGCCGCCTGCGCGCCGCACGCCCGCTGGGTCGACGTCTTCATCGACTCGGGCGCCTTCACCGTCGACGAGGCGCGGATCATCCTCCAGGCGGGGCGGGATGCCGGACTCGGCCTCCGCGTCCACGCCGGGCAGCTCGCCGCCGACGGCGGAGTCGCCCTCGCCGTCGAGCTCGGCGCCGCGAGCGTCGACCACTGCACGCACCTGAGCTCCTCCGACATCGACGCCCTCGCCTGCTCGGACACCGTCGCCACGCTGCTGCCCCTCGTCGAGTTCTCGACCCGGCAGCCGTACCCGGATGCCCGGCGCCTGATCGACGCGGGCGTCTCCGTCGCGATCGCGACCGACTGCAACCCCGGCTCCAACTACTCGTCGTCGATGCCGCTCGCCCTCGCTCTCGCGGTGCGGGAGATGGGGGTCAGTCCGCTCGAGGCTCTCGAAGCGGCGACGGTCGGCGGGGCTCGCGCGCTGCGGCGCTCGGGTGTGGGGGAGGTGCGCGTGGGTGCGAGCGGGGGAGTGGTCGTGCTCGATGCTCCGTCGCACACGTGGCTGGCGTACCGGGTGGGGGTGCCGCTCGTGCGCGAGGTCGTGGGTGGGGTGAGATAGCGCCGCCCTCGCCCACCAGAAATGGCCCCCACTCTGAGGCGACACGCCCGGGTTGCAGCACTCTCTCGCCTGTGGCAGACTCTTCTAGTTCCACACGCCGCGCTATCGTGCGCGGTTCACTGCCAGGCAGTGCATAGGACGAGCAGCCCGCAGGTGCGGGTGGCGATGAGCCTAGGCCGCAGGCAGAAGAACACGACTTAAATCGACAACCAACTCGCACAGGGGATATCTCTGTGCCTGGCGAGGGCGACACGCCCGAGCGCGGGGGTCGGTGACGAGCAGAGGTCCAACCCGCGTGCGGCAGCAGATCGATGTTTGACAGAAGAACAGTGGTGCGACAGCGAGAGCGCTCCGCGCAGATGTGCCCGTCAGGGTTCATCACGTCCAAGAAGGAAGAGAGTTGAGCATGGCGGGACAGAAGATCCGCATCCGGCTTAAGTCGTACGACCACGCTGGTCTCGATGCATCGGCGCGCAAGATCGTCGACACCGTGACGCGTGCAGGCGCAACCGTGGTCGGCCCCGTGCCGCTGCCGACGGAGAAGAACGTCATCGCCGTCATCCGGTCGCCCCACAAGTACAAGGACAGCCGCGAGCACTTCGAGAAGCGCACGCACAAGCGGCTCATCGACATCATCGACCCGACGCCGAAGGCGGTCGATTCGCTCATGCGCCTCGACCTTCCCGCCGACGTCAACATCGAGATCAAGCTCTAAGGAACCCCTCTATGTCTGCTACCAAGACGACCAAGGGTCTGCTGGGCACGAAGCTCGGCATGACCCAGGTGTGGGATGAGAACAACAAGCTCGTTCCCGTCACCGTCGTGGAGATCGCCCCGAACGTCGTGACGCAGGTGCGCACGGTCGAGAAGGACGGCTACGCGGCCGTGCAGATCGCCTACGGCGCGATCGACCCGCGCAAGGTCACGAAGCCCCTCACGGGCCACTTCGAGAAGGCCGGCTCGACGCCGCGCCGCCACCTCACCGAGGTGCGCACGGCCGACGCGTCCGAGTACACCCCGGGCCAGGAGCTCGCCGTCGACATCTTCGAGGCGGGCCAGCTCGTCGACGTCGTCGGCACGAGCAAGGGCAAGGGCTTCGCCGGTGTCATGAAGCGCCACAACTTCAAGGGCGTCTCGGCCTCGCACGGTTCGCACCGCAACCACCGCAAGCCCGGCTCGATCGGCGCCTCGTCGACCCCCAGCCGCGTCTTCAAGGGCATGCGCATGGCCGGCCGCATGGGTGGCGAGCGCGTGAGCGTTCTCAACCTCAAGGTCCACGCCGTCGACCTCGACAAGGGCCTGCTGCTCATCAAGGGCGCCGTCCCCGGTGCTCGTGGCCGCCTCGTTTTCGTCCGCAACGCCGTGAAGGGAGCGTAACCGCGATGGCTAACTCGCTCGACGTCGTCGACGCCGCCGGCAAGAAGACCGGTTCGGTCGACCTGCCCGCCGCCGTCTTCGACGTGCAGACCAATGTCCCGCTGCTCCACCAGGTGGTCGTGGCCCAGCTCGCCGCCGCCCGCCAGG
The DNA here is from genome assembly GCF_001429705.1 of Yonghaparkia sp. Soil809. Taxonomy (NCBI): domain Bacteria; kingdom Bacillati; phylum Actinomycetota; class Actinomycetes; order Micrococcales; family Microbacteriaceae; genus Microcella; species Yonghaparkia sp. Soil809. The sequence goes on along the minus strand of NZ_LMSV01000001.1, from coordinate 729,521 downwards.
GCACTCACTCGACCAAGGGTCGCGGCGAGGTCTCCGGCTCCGGTGTCAAGCCGTTCAAGCAGAAGGGAACGGGTCGCAGCCGCCAGGGCTCCGTCCGTGCCCCCGAGCACCGCGGCGGTGGCATCGTCCACGGCCCGACCCCGCGCAACTACGCGCAGCGCACGCCCAAGAAGATGATCGCCGCGGCTCTGCTCGGCGCCCTCTCCGACCGCGCGCGCGGCGAGCGCCTCCACATCGTGGAGTCGTTCGGCACCGACGTGCCCTCGACGAAGGCCGCCGCCTCCGTCATCCTCTCCCTCACCGCGGGCCGCAACGTGCTCGTCGTGATCGAGCGCGATGACGAGGTCAACCTCAAGAGCGTCCGCAACCTCAAGAACCTGCACGTCATCACCCCCGACCAGCTCAACGCGTACGACGTGCTGGTCAGCGACGACATCGTGTTCATCAAGGGCGCCTACGACGCCTTCGTGAACGCGAAGACGAAGAAGGAAGAGGTCGGCGCATGAGCATCCACGCTGTCGCCCAGAACAAGGACCCGCGCGACATCATCATCGCGCCCGTCGTGAGCGAGAAGTCCTACGCGCTCATCGACGACGGCAAGTACACCTTCCTGGTGGACCCGCGTGCGAACAAGACCGAGATCAAGCTCGCCATCGAGAAGATCTTCGCCGTCAAGGTCGATTCGATCAACACGCTCAACCGCCCCGGCAAGACCCGCCGCACCCGCTTCGGCACCGGAAAGCGCAAGGACACCAAGCGCGCGATCGTGACCCTGAAGTCGGGCTCCATCGACATCTTCACGGCCGTCGGCTAGGCAACGGAGACTACAGAACAATGGCTATTCGCAAGTACAAGCCCACGACCCCGGGTCGTCGCGGCTCGTCGGTCGCCGACTTCGCCGAGATCACCCGATCGACGCCCGAGAAGTCGCTGCTGAAGCCGCTGCCGAAGACCGGTGGCCGCAACAACACCGGTCGCATCACGACCCGCCACATCGGTGGTGGCCACAAGCGCCAGTACCGCATGATCGACTTCCGTCGCAACGACAAGGACGGCGTGAACGCGAAGGTCGCGCACATCGAGTACGACCCGAACCGCACGGCGCGCATCGCGCTCCTGCACTACGTGGACGGCACGAAGCGCTACATCCTCGCGCCGAACAAGCTGTCGCAGGGCGACATCGTCGAGTCGGGCGCTTCCGCCGACATCAAGCCCGGCAACAACCTCCCGCTGCGCAACATCCCCGTGGGTACGGTCATCCACGCCATCGAGCTCCGCCCCGGCGGCGGCGCGAAGATGGCCCGCTCGGCCGGCGCCTCCGTGCGCCTCGTCGCGAAGGACGGCCCCTACGCCCAGCTGCGTCTCCCCTCGGGCGAGATCCGCAACGTGGATGCCCGCTGCCGCGCCACGATCGGCGAGGTCGGCAACGCCGAGCAGTCGAACATCAACTGGGGCAAGGCCGGCCGCAAGCGCTGGAAGGGCGTCCGCCCGACCGTCCGCGGTGTCGCGATGAACCCGATCGACCACCCCCACGGTGGTGGTGAGGGCAAGACCTCCGGTGGTCGCCACCCGGTCAGCCCCTGGGGCAAGTCCGAGGGCCGCACCCGTCGCCCCAACAAGGAGAGCGACAAGCTCATCGTCCGTCGCCGCACCGTCGGTAAGAAGCGCTAGTAGGAGTCGAGAAACATGCCTCGCAGTCTCAAGAAGGGCCCGTTCGTCGACGACCACCTGCTTCGCAAGGTGTTCACGCAGAACGAGGCCAACACGAAGAACGTCATCAAGACCTGGTCGCGCCGGTCGATGATCGTCCCCGCCATGCTCGGGCACACGATCGCCGTGCACGACGGTCGCAAGCACATCCCCGTGTTCGTGACCGAGACCATGGTCGGGCACAAGCTCGGCGAGTTCGCGCCCACCCGCACCTTCCGCGGTCACGAGAAGGACGACAAGAAGGGTCGTCGCCGGTAACCCGGCGGCGTGAAGAGGAGTACAGACATGGTGGAGTCGATCGCCCGCGTGCGACACATCCGCGTGACGCCTCAGAAGGCTCGTCGCGTCGTCGACCTGATCCGCGGCAAGCAGGCCATGGAGGCCCTTGCCATCCTGAAGTTCGCGCCCCAGAGCGCGAGCGAGCCCGTCTACAAGCTCGTCGCGTCGGCCATGGCCAACGCTCGAGTGAAGGCGGACGCTGCCAACGCCTTCCTCGACGAGCAGGACCTCTACGTGGCCCGCGCGTTCGTCGACGAGGGCACCACGCTCAAGCGGTTCCAGCCGCGAGCGCAGGGCCGCGCGTTCCGCATCAACAAGCGCACCAGCCACATCACCGTCGTGCTCGCCACGCCGGATGAGGCCGCTGTCGCGGGCTCGGGCACGAAGAAGAAGGCGAGCAAGTAGTCATGGGTCAGAAAGTCAACCCGTACGGTTTCCGTCTCGGCATCACCACCGACCACGTGTCGCGGTGGTTCTCGGACAGCACCAAGCCCGGTCAGCGCTACGCCGACTACGTGGCCGAGGACGTCAAGATCCGGCGGATGCTCACCACGAGCCTCGACCGCGCCGGCGTCGCCCGCATCGAGATCGAGCGCACCCGTGACCGCGTCCGCGTGGACATCCACACGGCCCGCCCGGGCATCGTGATCGGTCGCCGCGGCGCCGAGGCCGAGCGCATCCGCGCCGACCTCGAGAAGCTCACCTCGAAGCAGATCCAGCTCAACATCCTCGAGGTCAAGAACCCCGAGGCCGAGGCTCAGCTCGTGGCGCAGGGCGTCGCCGAGCAGCTCAGCGCCCGCGTGGCCTTCCGCCGCGCGATGCGCAAGGGGCTGCAGGGCGCTCAGCGCGCCGGGGCCAAGGGCGTCCGCATCCAGGTCTCCGGCCGTCTCGGCGGCGCCGAGATGTCGCGCTCGGAGTTCTACCGCGAGGGCCGCGTGCCCCTGCACACGCTCCGCGCCAACATCGACTACGGCTTCTACGAGGCCAAGACCACCTTCGGTCGCATCGGTGTGAAGGTCTGGATCTACAAGGGCGACATCACCAACAAGGAACTCGCTCGCGAGCAGGCGTCTCAGAAGTCGTCGCGCCCCGAGCGTCGTGACTCGGACCGCGGTCCCCGTCGCGGCGGCGGCCGTCCGGCCGAAGCCTCGGCGCCCGTCGCGGCCGGAGCGGAAGGCTAGGAACAATGCTGATTCCCCGCAAGGTCAAGTACCGCAAGCAGCACCACCCCAAGCGGAGTGGGCACGCGACCGGTGGAACCGAGGTCTCGTTCGGCGAGTTCGGCATCCAGGCCATCACGCCCGCGTACGTCACGAACCGCCAGATCGAGTCGGCGCGTATCGCGATGACCCGTCACATCAAGCGTGGCGGCAAGGTCTGGATCAACATCTACCCCGACCGTCCGCTCACCAAGAAGCCCGCCGAGACCCGCATGGGTTCCGGTAAGGGCTCGCCGGAGTGGTGGGTCGCCAACGTCAAGCCGGGTCGCGTCCTCTTCGAGGTCGCGGGCGTCAACGAGCAGCTCGCTCGCGAGGCCATGACCCGTGCCATTCACAAGCTGCCCCTCAAGGCACGCATCATCAAGCGCGAGGAGGGCGACGCGTAATGGCGATCGGATCCAAGGAGCTCGCACCTGTCGAGCTCGACACCTTCGAAGACGAGCGACTCGTCGACGAGCTGAAGAAGGCCAAGGAAGAGCTGTTCAACCTGCGCTTCCAGGCCGCGACCGGCCAGCTGGAGAGCCACGGCCGCCTGCGCGCCGTGAAGCGCGACATCGCTCGCATCTACACGGTCATCCGCGAGCGCGAGCTGGGCATCCGTGCCACGCCCGCCCCGGTGGAGGCCCCGGCGAAGCCGGCCAAGAAGTCGGCGAAGAAGGCGGAGGCCGCTGAGGCTCCCGCTGCCGAGACGGAGGAGAAGAACTGATGGCTGCCGAGAAGAAGGCCGCTGCCGGCCACGAGTCGGCCGCGCACGACGTTCGCGACGAGAGCGCCCGCGGTTACCGCAAGGTGCGTCGCGGCTACGTGACCAGCGACAAGATGGAGAAGACCATCGTCGTCGAGGTCGAGGACCGCGTGAAGCACCCGCTGTACGGCAAGGTCATCCGCCGCACCTCGAAGGTCAAGGCGCACGACGAGCAGAACGGCGCCGGCATCGGCGACCTCGTGCTCATCGCCGAGACCCGCCCCCTGTCCGCCACGAAGCGCTGGCGCCTCGTCGAGATCCTCGAGAAGGCCAAGTAGGCCTTCGCCTGCTTGCCCTTATAGGAGAGAGAAATGCTTCAGCAGGAATCCCGGCTCAAGGTCGCCGACAACACCGGCGCCAAGGAGCTGCTCACGATCCGCGTGCTCGGTGGCTCCGGCCGCCGCTACGCGGGTCTCGGTGACGTCATCGTCGCCACCGTCAAGGACGCGATCCCCGGCGGCAACGTCAAGAAGGGCGACGTCGTCAAGGCGGTCATCGTCCGCACGCGCAAGCAGACCCGTCGTCCCGACGGCTCGTACATCAAGTTCGACGAGAACGCCGCCGTCATCCTGAAGAACGACGGGGACCCTCGCGGTACCCGCATCTTCGGACCGGTCGGTCGTGAGCTTCGCGACAAGAAGTTCATGAAGATCGTCTCGCTCGCCCCGGAGGTGCTGTAACCATGGCGAAGATCAAGAAGGGTGACCTCGTGCAGGTCATCAGCGGCGCCAAGCAGGATCGCGGCGGAGACCGCGGCAAGCAGGGTCGCGTCATCGAGGTGCTCGCCGAGAAGAACCGCGTGGTCGTCGAGGGCATCAACCTCGTCACCAAGCACGTTCGCGTCGGCCAGACGCAGCGCGGCACCAAGACCGGCGGCATCGAGACCCACGAGGCCCCGATCCACATCTCCAACGTGGCCGTCGTGGACCCCAAGACCAAGAAGCCCACGCGCGTCGGTCACCGTGAGGAGACCGTCGAGAAGAACGGCGTCAAGAAGACCGTGCGCGTGCGGTACGCCAAGAATTCAGGTGAGAAGCTCTAATGACGACGACCACTGCAGCGCAGGCTGGCCGAATCCAGCCGCGCCTGAAGCAGAAGTACCGCGCTGAGATCACCAAGGCGCTGACGGAGCAGTTCGGCTACGCCAACCCGCACCAGGTTCCCGGTCTCGTGAAGATCGTCGTGAACACCGGTGTCGGCGAGGCCGCGCGCGACAGCAAGGTCATCGACGGTGCGGTCAAGGACCTCACCGCGATCACCGGCCAGAAGCCGCAGGTCACCAAGGCCCGGAAGTCCATCGCGCAGTTCAAGCTGCGCGAGGGAATGCCGATCGGCGCCCACGTGACGCTGCGCGGCGACCGCGCCTGGGAGTTCCTGGACCGCCTGCTGTCGCTCGCGCTCCCGCGCATCCGCGACTTCCGCGGCCTGAGCGATCAGCAGTTCGACGGCAACGGCAACTACACCTTCGGTCTCCAGGAGCAGAGCGTGTTCCACGAGATCGACCAGGACAAGATCGACCGCGTCCGCGGCTTCGACATCACCATCGTGACGACGGCGAAGACGGATGACGAGGGTCGCGCCCTGCTGCGCGCGCTCGGCTTCCCCTTCAAGTCGGCCGACGCCTCCTAGACCGAGGCACTCCACACCGGCCCCTCTCGGGGCCCCGATCGGACAGGTCCGCGTTCGTGTAACGGGCGCGGAAACCGGACGAGAACAGGAACATCATCATGACGATGACAGATCCGGTCGCAGACCTGCTGACCAGACTGCGCAACGCCAACTCGGCCTTCCACGAGTCGGTCTCGCTGCCCAGCAGCAAGCTCAAGACCAACATCGCCGAGATCCTCAAGCGCGAGGGCTACATCTCCGACTGGGCCGTCGAGGACGCCCGCGTCGGCTCGACCCTCACGCTGTCGCTGAAGTACGGCCCGAACCGCGAGCGGTCGATCGTCGGCATCAAGCGCGTCTCCAAGCCCGGCCTCCGGGTGTATGCCAAGTCGACTGAGATCCCGCACGTCCTCGGCGGCCTCGGCGTGGCCATCCTGTCGACTTCCTCGGGTCTTCTCACCGACCGCGAGGCGATGCAGAAGGGCGTGGGTGGGGAAGTCCTCGCCTACGTGTGGTGATCTGAGATGTCGCGTATCGGACGCATGCCCATCGACATCCCCGGTGGTGTCACGGTCACGGTCGACGGCCAGGCCGTCTCCGTCAAGGGCCCCAAGGGCGAGCTCGCGCTCACCGTGGCGAGCCCCATCGAGGTCTCCGTCGAGGACAACCAGGTCGTCGTGACCCGTCCCGACGACGAGCGCGCCTCGCGCTCGCTCCACGGCCTCACCCGCACGCTCATCGCCAACAACATCGTCGGCGTGACCCAGGGCTACACCAAGGGCCTCGAGGTCGTCGGCACCGGTTACCGCGTGCAGGCCAAGGGCGAGAGCATCGAGTTCGCGCTCGGATTCTCGCACCCCGTCACCGTGACCCCGCCCGCCGGGATCACCTTCACGGTGGAGGGCAACAACAAGCTCACCGTCAGCGGCATCGACAAGCAGGCCGTCGGCGAGGTCGCAGCGAACATCCGCAAGATCCGCAAGCCCGAGCCGTACAAGGGCAAGGGTGTGCGGTACGCCGGCGAGATCGTGCGCCGCAAGGCCGGAAAGAGTGGTAAGTAATCATGGGTCTCGGAACTAGAGGCAAGAGCAAGACGGCCGCCAAGGGCCGCCGTCACGCCCGTCTTCGCAAGCGCATCGCCGGCACGCCCGAGCGTCCGCGCCTCGTCGTCACGCGATCGGCCCGTCACGTCTTCGTGCAGATCGTCGACGACACCAAGGGTCACACCGTGGCCAGCGCCTCCACCATGGAGGCCGACCTCCGCACGTTCGACGGCGACAAGACCGCCAAGGCGCGCAAGGTCGGCGAGCTGCTCGCCGAGCGGGCCAAGCAGGCCGGCGTCGAGGCGGTCGTCTTCGACCGCGGCGGCAACCGCTACGCCGGTCGCGTCGCCGCGATCGCCGATGGAGCGCGAGAGGCAGGGCTGAGCCTGTGAGCGAGGCAGACATCAACAACAGCGCGAAGGAGCAGACCGTGGCGGCAGAGGCCCCCGTGGAGACCGCCGCATCGTCGGAGCCGTCGACGGAGCCCCGCGAGGCCCGTCGTGGCAGCCGCGAGCGCAACCCGAACCGCGACCGCGGTGCGCGCGAGACCGAGAAGAGCCCCTTCCTCGAGCGCGTCGTGACGATCAACCGCGTGTCGAAGGTCGTCAAGGGCGGCCGTCGCTTCAGTTTCACGGCCCTCGTGGTCGTGGGTGACGGCAACGGGCTCGTCGGCGTCGGCTACGGCAAGGCGCGCGAGGTCCCGACCGCGATCTCGAAGGGCGTCGAGGAGGCGAAGAAGAACTTCTTCCGCGTCCCCCGCGTCGCCGCGACGATCCCGCACCCCGTCCAGGGCGAAGCGGCCGCCGGTGTGGTGCTCCTGCGCCCCGCCGCCGCCGGTACCGGTGTCATCGCCGGTGGTCCGGTGCGTGCCGTGCTCGAGTGCGCGGGCATCCACGACGTGCTGAGCAAGTCGCTCGGCTCGTCGAACACGATCAACATCGTGCACGCGACCGTCGAGGCGCTCAAGCAGCTCGAGGAGCCGCGAGCCGTCGCCGCCCGTCGTGGTCGCGACTTCGAGGACGTGGCCCCGGCCCGTCTCGTCCGCGCCGAGGCCCTCGCGGCCCAGGCCGCGGCCGGAAAGGCAGGTGCATGATGGCCTCGCGCCTGAAGGTGACCCAGATCAAGTCTGTTATCAGCGAGAAGCAGAACCAGCGCGACACCCTGCGCAGCCTGGGCCTCAAGCGGATCGGCGATGTCGTCGTCCGCGAGGACAGCCCGGCGAACCGCGGGTACGTTCGTGCGGTCGCACACCTCGTCAAGGTCGAGGAGATTGACTAATGGCTGAAGAGAAGAAGGCCGCCGCCGACAAGGCGCCGGCGAAGAAGGCGCCTGCCAAGGCCGCCGCTGAGAAGGCTCCCGCGAAGAAGGCTCCGGCGAAGGCCGTTGCCGACAAGCCGGCTGGTGAGAAGGCTCCCGCGAAGAAGGCTCCGGCGAAGGCCGTTGCCGANGGCTCCCGCGAAGAAGGCCCCGGCCAAGAAGGCGGAGTCGACCGAGGTCGCGCGCCCGCAGGTCCTCAAGGTCCACCACCTCCGCCCGGCCCCCGGTGCGAAGAAGGACAAGACCCGCGTGGGTCGCGGTGAGGGCTCGAAGGGCAAGACCGCCGGTCGTGGCACCAAGGGCACCAAGGCCCGCTACTCGGTGCGCCCCGGCTTCGAGGGCGGCAACCTCAACTTCGTGATGCGCGCGCCCAAGCTGCGCGGCTTCACGAACCCGTTCCGCGTCGAGTACCAGGTCGTGAACCTGGCGACGTTGGCCGAGCTGTACCCGAAGGGCGGCGACGTCACCATCGGCGACCTCGTGGCCAAGGGCGCCGTTCGCAAGAACGAGAAGGTCAAGGTTCTCGGCGATGGCGACATTGCGGTTAAGCTGAACGTGGCCGTCGACAAGGTCTCGCGCTCCGCGGAGCAGAAGATCGTCGCGGCCGGCGGTTCGATCAACTAGCCGCTCGGGCGGCCCCTCCGGGGGCCGCCCGGCTTCCGGCCCAACCGGGCCACAGCATCTCGAGCCGTCGTGCGCGAGATGCTCATGCTGTTTAGTACGGGAGGTCTCGTGTTCAGAGCTATCGGGCGGATCTTCCGCACGCCCGACCTCCGCCGGAAGATCGGTTTCACCCTCGGAATCGTCGCGCTCTTCCGTCTGGGTTCGTTCATCCCTGCGCCGTTCGTCGACTTCGAGAACGTCCAGATCTGCCTCCAGGGCAATGCCGACGCGACCGGGCTTTACCAGCTGGTCAACCTCTTCTCCGGCGGAGCGCTCCTGCAGCTCTCGATCTTCGCGCTGGGCATCATGCCGTACATCACGGCGTCGATCATCACGCAGCTGCTGCGCGTGGTCATCCCCCACTTCGACACCCTCTACAAGGAGGGTCAGGCCGGTCAGGCCAAGCTCACGCAGTACACGCGCTACCTCACGATCGCGCTCGCCGTGCTCCAGTCCACGACGCTCATCACGGTCGCCCGCGCGGGCGCGCTGTTCCCCACGACCTCCGGCGTCGCCGAGTGCAGCCAGCTCATCACCGACTCGAGCTGGTACGCCATCCTGCTCATGGTGATCACGATGACCGCCGGCACCGGCCTGATCATGTGGCTCGGCGAGCTCATCACCGAGCGCGGCATCGGCAACGGCATGTCGCTGCTGATCTTCACCTCGATCGCCGCCACGTTCCCCTCCGCGCTGTGGGCCATCGCCCAGGCGCAGGGCTTCGACATCTTCCTCCTCGTCCTCGCCCTCGGCCTCGTGGTCATGGCGGCCGTGGTCTTCGTCGAGCAGTCGCAGCGCCGCATCCCCGTTCAGTACGCCAAGCGCATGGTCGGTCGCCGCACCTACGGCGGGAACAATACCTACATCCCCATCAAGGTCAACATGGCGGGCGTCGTGCCCGTCATCTTCGCCTCCTCGCTGCTCTACCTGCCGGCGCTCGTCGCGCAGTTCAACCAGCCGCAGGCGGGCGAGACGGCGCCCGAGTGGGTCGTCTGGATCCAGAACAACCTGGTCTCCGGCGACAACCCGATCTACATGATCGTGTACTTCCTGCTCATCGTCGGGTTCACCTACTTCTACGTCGCGATCACCTTCAACCCCGAGGAGGTCGCCGACAACATGAAGAAGTACGGCGGCTTCATCCCCGGCATCCGCGCGGGCCGCCCGACGGCCGAGTACCTCGACTACGTGCTCACGCGCGTCACGCTGCCCGGGTCGCTCTACCTCGGCCTCATCGCGCTCATCCCGCTCATCGCCCTCGCCACGGTCAATGCAAACCAGAACTTCCCCTTCGGCGGTGCGAGCATCCTGATCATCGTCGGCGTGGGTCTGGAGACGGTGAAGCAGATCGACGCCCAGCTCCAGCAGCGTCACTACGAGGGGCTCCTGAAGTGAGCGCCCGCCTCCTCCTCATCGGCCCGCCCGGCGCAGGCAAGGGCACGCAGGCGGTCCGCCTCTCGGCGATGCTGCAGGTGCCCGCGATCTCGACCGGCGACATCTTCCGTGCGAACGTCCGCGACGAGACGCCGCTCGGCGTGAAGGCCAAGGCGTACATGGACGCCGGCGACAACGTCCCCGACTCCCTGACGAACGACCTCGTGCGCGATCGTCTCGAGCAGCCGGACTGCGCACCGGGCTTCCTGCTCGACGGGTACCCGCGCACTCTCGACCAGGTCGCGTACCTCGACTCCTTCCTCGCCGAGCACGACACGGCGATGGATGTCGTGGTCGAGCTGGTCGCCGACCCCGACGTCGTCGTCGAGCGGCTCCGCAAGCGGGCCATCGACCAGGGGCGCAGCGACGACGACGAGTCCGTCGTCCGTCACCGCCTCGAGGTGTACCGGGAGCAGACCGCGCCGCTCGTCGACGTCTACGAGGGTCGCGGGATGCTCGTGAAGGTCGACGGCATCGGCGAGATCGATGAGGTGACGGCCCGCATCGCCTCGGCTCTCGCCGAGCGCGGTGTCGTCGTCGCCGGCTGAGCGGCCGTCGAGTTGCCAGAGGGCGCCTTTACCACCTAAGCTAGACCCTTGGTGCTCATGGCACGCCTTCGGCGTGTCGACGTGGCGCGTCGCTTGTGCAGTCGACGCGGACTTCCACGGGTGCCGGTATGCGCACGACCAGCGAAATCCCCAACTTTTAGCGACGAAGAGGCTATGGCCAAAAAAGACGGTGTCATCGAAATCGAGGGCGCGGTGATCGAAGCTCTGCCCAACGCGATGTTCCGCGTTGAGCTGACCAACGGTCACAAGGTGCTCGCCCACATCTCGGGCAAGATGCGCCAGCACTACATCCGCATCCTCCCGGAGGACCGCGTGATCGTGGAGCTGAGCCCCTACGACCTGACCCGCGGCCGGATCGTCTACCGCTACAAGTAACGGATCTCGCTGCACAAGGAACGGCCCGGGACTCCACCCGGCGCACGAGGCCAGCGAACCCCCGAAGGAAGAACCATGAAGGTCAACCCCAGCGTCAAGCCCATCTGCGACAAGTGCAAGGTGATCCGCCGCCACGGCAACGTGATGGTCATCTGCGAGAACCCCCGCCACAAGCAGCGCCAAGGCTGACGCCTTGCCGCTGCTTGCGGCCAGCCCAGTGCTTATTGGCTGATATGAGCAAGCTCAGATCAGCGCCAGCGCCAGAGCTCATAACTGAATAGACGAACTGGCAGTTCCAGAAGCCGCGCACGCGGCGGACACCCCGGGCGGGAGGCGCGGGCACCGGAACTGCTCCACACCTCCCCGATTCATCCGAAGGAGCCGTCATGGCCCGTCTTGCCGGAGTCGACATCCCGCGCGATAAGCGCGTCGAGGTCGCCCTCACCTACATCTACGGCGTCGGTCGCACTCGCGCCGTCGAGACCCTCGTGGCCACGGGCATCGACCCGAACACGCGCGTCAAGGACCTCAGCGACGACCAGCTCGTCCAGCTCCGCGACCACATCGAAGGCACCTACAAGGTCGAGGGAGACCTCCGCCGCGAGGTCGCCGCCGACATCCGCCGCAAGGTCGAGATCGGCTCGTACGAGGGCATCCGCCACCGTCGCGGCCTGCCCGTGCGCGGTCAGCGCACCAAGACCAACGCTCGCACCCGCAAGGGCCCGAAGCGCACCGTCGCCGGCAAGAAGAAGGCCGGCCGCAAGTAGCCGACTGCCGGGCACGAGCTCGCCCGGCGCCACGAACTCACACGGAGAGAGAAAAACATGGCAGCACCCAAGTCGGCCGCTCGCAAGCCGCGCCGCAAGGAGAAGAAGAACATCGCCGTGGGCCAGGCCCACATCAAGTCGACGTTCAACAACACGATCGTCTCGATCACCGATCCCAGTGGGGCCGTCATCAGCTGGGCGTCGTCCGGCGGAGTCGGATTCAAGGGCTCGCGCAAGTCGACGCCGTTCGCCGCTCAGCTCGCCGCCGAGTCGGCGGCGCGCCAGGCGCAGGAGCACGGCATGAAGAAGGTCGACGTCTTCGTCAAGGGCCCCGGCTCGGGCCGCGAGACGGCGATCCGCTCTCTGCAGGCCGCCGGCCTCGAGGTGGGCTCGATCAGCGATGTGACGCCGCAGGCGCACAACGGCTGCCGTCCGCCCAAGCGCCGCCGCGTCTAACCGCGATTTCCGTCCCCGGTGACCGACCAAGGCTGAGCCTTGGTCGGCGCTGGGGTCGCGGCGATGCGCTGCATCGCCCTTAGCTCCACCGCGCATAACTCAACACACTCGACGAGCCAGCCACTCGTCGCAAACAAGTGTCATATGGCGGACACTTTGCCGAAAGGAATCCATAGTGCTCATCGCACAGCGTCCCACCCTCACCGAGGAGAGCGTCTCCGACTTCCGCTCGCGGTTCATCATCGAGCCGCTCGAGCCGGGCTTCGGCTACACCCTCGGCAACTCGCTTCGCCGCACTCTGCTCTCCTCGATTCCCGGAGCGGCCGTCACGAGCATCCGCATCGACGGCGTGCTGCACGAGTTCAGCACCATCCAGGGCGTGAAGGAGGATGTCACCGAGATCATCCTCAACATCAAGAACCTCGTCGTCTCGAGCGAGCACGACGAGCCCATCACGGCCTACCTCCGCAAGACCGGCTCGGGCGAGGTCACCGCGGCCGACATCTCGGCCCCCGCGGGCGTCGAGATCCACAACCCCGAGCTCGTCATCGCGACGCTCAACGACAACGCGAAGTTCGAGCTCGAGCTCACCATCGAGCGCGGCCGCGGCTACGTGTCGGCGACCCAGAACCGCAGCGAGTTCAGCGAGGCCGGCCAGATCCCCGTCGACTCGATCTACTCGCCCGTGCTCAAGGTCACCTACCGCGTCGAGGCGACGCGCGCCGGTGAGCGCACCGACTTCGACCGCCTCGTGGTCGACGTCGAGTCGAAGCCCGCGATCACCCCGCGCGACGCGATCGCGTCGGCCGGCCGCACGCTGGTCGAGCTGTTCGGTCTCGCTCGCGAGCTCAACACGCAGGCCGAGGGCATCGAGATCGGCCCCGCGCCGGTCGACGCCGTGCTCTCGACCGAGCTGTCGATGCCCATCGAGGACCTCGACCTCTCGGTCCGCAGCTACAACTGCCTCAAGCGCGAGGGCATCAACACGGTCAGCGAGCTCGTCGCCCTCTCGGAGACGCAGCTCATGAACATCCGCAACTTCGGGCAGAAGTCGGTCGACGAGGTCAAGGACAAGCTCGTCGAGATGGGCCTCTCGCTCAAGGACGCGGTTCCCGGATTCGACGGCGCCCACTACTACGGCGGCAACGAGGACGACTACATCTAAGGGCCCGTCGTCCCCGACAGCCCCGGCAGCACCTGACACTGGAGAACACTGATCATGCCTAAGCCCACCAAGGGTCCGCGCCTCGGCGGAGGCCCCGCCCACGAGCGCCTGCTCCTCGCGAACCTCGCCACGGCGCTGTTCACGCACAAGAGCATCACGACGACGGAGACGAAGGCCAAGCGCCTCCGCCCGCTCGCCGAGCGTCTCATCACCTTCGCGAAGCGCGGCGACCTCCACGCCCGCCGCCGCGTCATGACGATCATCCGCGACAAGAGCGCAGTGCACGAGCTCTTCACGCAGATCGCTCCGCTCGTCGCCGAGCGCGAGGGCGGCTACACCCGCATCACGAAGGTCGGCTACCGCAAGGGCGACAACGCCCCCATGGCGGTCATCGAGCTCGTCCTCGAGCCCGTGAACCCGAAGCCGAAGTCGGCGAAGAAGTCCGCCGCGAAGGAGGCGCCCGCCGCCCCCGTCGAGGAGCCCGCCGAGGACGTCGTCGAGGAGGCTCCTGAGGAGTCCGCCGAGTCGGAGGCCCCCGAGACCCAGGCCCCCGAGGCTGAGTCGACCGAGGGCGACGCCGAGTCCAAGTAGTCCCGTTCGCTCCCGGGCGAACGCAGGGCCCCGTCCGTTCGGACGGGGCCCTACTCTTTTGGCATGACCGAGGCCGAGCCCCTGCCGCCGCTCCGCGAGCGTGTCCCCGCACCGCTGGAGGTGCGCCTGCCCGACCCGATCGACGGCGTCACGTGGCGGCCCGCGACCATCGACGACGCGCCGGCCGTCACCGGGCTCCTGGAGGCCATGAGCCGCCGCGACCACCCGGAGTGGAGCGAGACGCTGGCGGAGGTCGTCGACGAGCTGAGCCACTCGTGGGTCGACCTTCCGCACGACAGCGTGCTGGGCCACGACGCCGGGGGCGCCCTCGTCGCGTGGGGCCTCGTCGTCGAGATGCCCGAGCCGGAGTCGCTGCTGCGGATCATCCTGCCGGGCGGCGTGCACCCCGAGCGGCGCGGCCGCGGGCTCGGGAGGCGACTGCTCGCCTGGCAGCGCGCGCGGGCCGAGCAGCGCCTGTCGCGCAGCGACAGCATCCTGCCGGCGTGGGTGCTGTCGTACGCGCCCGATCGCGCTCCCGAGCACGGGCGGCTTCTCGAGCGCTCCGGGTTCGAGCCGGCCCGCTGGTTCACGAGCCTCGTCGCGGTCCTCGAGGGCGCCGATCTGGAGAGGACCCTCCCCGAGGGCGTCCGCGTCGAGCCCATGAGCGCCGAGCTCTCGGAGCGCGTGCGCCTGGCGAAGAACGCGAGCTTCGCCGACCACTGGGGCAGCCAGCCGGCGACCGTCGAGGGCTGGACCTCGATGCTCGCGCTGCCGAGCGCGCGGCCCGAGCTCAGCCGCGTCGCGCTCGTCGGCGACGAGGTCGTCGGCTTCGTGCTCGCCGAGATCACGGAGGACGACTGGGAGCGCCAGGGCTTCACCGGCTGCTACATCGGCCTCGTCGGCACGGTGCGCGCGTGGAGGGGGCGCGGGCTCGCGAGCGCACTCCTGGCCGAGGTTATGCGCGCCGCGCGCGACGCGGGCCTCGAGCGCGTCGTGCTCGACGTCGATGCCGAGAACCCCACGGGCGCGCTCGGCGTGTACACGCGGCTCGGCTTCACGGCGACATCGCGGGATGTCTCCTACCGCATCGCCCGCTGACCGGCGGCCCCGCGGGCGGTCGCCCTCCGGCGCTCAGCGCTGGTCGAGCGGATCCGGCAGGTAGTCCGTCACGCGCGGCAGCGAGGCGAGCCGGGTGAGCGGCGCCGCGAGAGCCTCGGCGTAGACCTCGCCGCCGGTCGGCCCGGGGTGGATCTGGTCGCCGGCCAGCAGGTCGAGGCGCGGCTGGATGGCCGCCCGCCAGTCGCTCAGCTCGACCGCGCGGTAGCGCTCGGCGAACGCGGTCAGGGTGCTGTTGACGCCGTCCGTCCAGCTGCGCGGCGCCTGGGTCGTGACGAGCACGAGCTCGCGCTGCGGGCCGATGATGCTCCGCACCTCGTCGAGGGTCTCCGCCTCGATCGGCCCGTTGGTGCCGAGGGCGACGACGACGACGGGGCGCAGCTCGCCGCGCTCGGCGAGCCCGCGGAGGATCTCCGGAGCCTGCCGCATCTGCCGCGACACGGCGGCGTCGATCGCGATCCCGGGGAAGCGCTCCGTGAGCGCGGGGGCGGAGGCGAGCATGACGGAGTCGCCGATCGCGAGCACGTCCTCGCCGGGCGGCGTGCTCGGCGGAGGAGTGGGCGTCGTGGTGATGATCGGCTGCGGCGGCACCGACGCCGTGGGCGCGTCGGTCGGCGCCCGCAGCGCGGCCTCGCCTGCCGCGATGGCCGCCGCGGCGCTCGATGCGCCCGGGGAGCGCACGACGGCGGCGCCGGCGCCGACCGTCACCGCGAGTGCGACCCCGCCGGCGAGGGCGAGGCGCCCGACGTGCCGCTCGGGGCGCCGGAGGAGGCCGAGCCCGTTGCGACGCACGGGCTGCTCGAGCCAGCGGTACGAGGCCGCCGCGAGCGCGACGCTCGCGGCGAGGGCGACGGCCCCGAGCATCCACCCGCCGGTGCCCGCGCGCTCGACGGCCGGGAGCGCGGACCCCATCAGCACGATGATCGGCCAGTGCCACAGGTACAGGCCGTACGAGCGCTCGCCGATCCAGCGGGGCACGGGGGCGTCGAGCACCGCCGCGGCTCGCCCCTCCGGGTGGTCGAGGGCGACGAGCAGCACGACCGTGAGCGCGACGACGAGCGCCATCCCGCCGCGGTAGGCGAGCGCCGCGTCGATCGCGAGGGCGCTCGCTGCCAGCACGATGCCGATCGCGGCGGTGGCCGCGGCGGCATCGGCGACCCGGGCGGGGATGCGCGGCGTCCGCGCCCTCCCGCTCGACAGCGGCGTCCGCGCCATCGCGAGCGCCGCCCCCGCGAGCAGCCCCCCGCCGTGCGTGAGCGTCGAGTAGTACGCCGTCGACGCGGCAGCCGGATCCGCCGCCGGGTCGCCCGCGACGAGCGCCATGGCGAGGGCCGAGGCGACCGCGAGCGCGGCGACGGCGAGCGCGCGCGGGGCGCGCCGAGGGATGAGCAGCAGGGCCATGAGCGCGAGCGGCCAGAGCAGGTAGAACTGCTCCTCGACGGCGAGCGACCACGCGTGGCGCAGCAGCTCTGGGCTGGTCTGCTCGAGGTAGCTCGCCCCCTGGGCGATCGCGAGCCAGTTGCTGGAGAAGGTCGCGGCGCCGAGGATCTGCCAGCCGATGCCGACGAGCACGTCGCCGCCGATGAGGGCGGCGGCGGTGGCGGAGACGCCGACGACGAGCGCGAGGGCGGGCAGCAGACGTCGGGCGCGGCGGCGCCAGAAGCGGCCGAGGGCGATGCGGCCCGTGCGCTCGTGCTCGGCGAGCAGCAGCGCGGTGATGAGGTAGCCGCTCACGACGAGGAAGACGTCGACGCCGACGAACCCGCCCGGCGCGAGGCCCGGGAACAGGTGATAGCTGAGGACGAGCACGATCGCGAGGGCGCGGATCCCGTCGAGACCGGGGAGCCGCTCGCGCGCGCTCGACACGGCGGTGGAGGAGCTCATGTCCCCTCCAGGCTCGCCGGTCGAGGCCGCGCCGTCAAAACGGACGCGCCGTAGACTTGCCGCTCGTGACCTCCGAGTCGCTCGTGACACCCGAGCCCGCCGTGCGCCTGCGCCTCGACCTGGCGTACGACGGCGCCGCGTTCTCCGGCTGGAGCCGCCAGCCGGGGCTCCGCACCGTCCAGGGCGAGCTCGAGGCCGCGCTCGCGACGATCGTCGCTCGCGCGGTACCCGACCAGCCGACCCCGACGCTCACGGTCGCGGGCCGCACCGATGCGGGCGTGCACGCGACCGGTCAGGTCGCGCATCTCGACCTCTCGGCGGAGCAGTGGGGCGCGGTGAGCGCACGGCGCCGCTCGGCCGCCGACGAGCACGACCCGCAGTCCTCGCTCGTCCGACGCCTGAACGGCATCGCCGGGGCGGAGGGCGATCTCGTCGTCCACCGCGCCTCGATCGCCCCTGCCGGGTTCGATGCGCGCTTCTCGCCCGTCTGGCGCCGCTACGAGTACCGGCTCGCCGATGCCGTCGCGAGCCGCGACCCCCGCCGCCGCGGTCACACCCTCTGGTACCCGGCCGCTCTCGACGGCGGGGCGATGGATGCCGCGGCGCGCGCTCTCGAGGGACTCCACGACTTCGCGGCCTTCTGCCGACCGCGCGAGGGCGCCACGACGATCCGCACGCTCCTCGACTACACCTGGGCACGGGATGACGACGGCGTGCTCGTCGCCGCAGTGCGGGCCGACGCCTTCTGCCACTCGATGGTGCGCGCCCTCGTCGGGGCGGCCGTCGCGGTCGGGCTCGGCCGGCTCGACGCCGAGCGGCTCGTCGCGATCCGCGACGGCGCAGCACGAACGAGCGACTTCCCCGTGCTCGGCGCGAAGGGGCTGACGCTCATGGAGGTCGGCTACCCCGACGACGCGGCGCTGGCCGCGCGGGCCGAGCAGACGCGGGCGAAGCGCGAATTGACCGCAGAACCGCGGTGATCTAGGCTTGCCCCTTGGTGTCCGTCGCCGACGGTCATCCAGTTGAGCCCTCCACCGGGACGTTCCCGTGCGATCCGCACGAAACCACCCACCGGAGCGGGATTCACGAACACCTCGACAAGAAAGCACGTACTGTGACGCGCACGTTCAGCCCCACGCCCGCTGACGTCAAGCGCGACTGGGTCATCATCGACGCAACCGATGTCGTCCTGGGTCGCCTTGCCAGCCACGCCGCCGCCCTCCTCCGCGGCAAGCACAAGCCCACCTTCGCCCAGCACATGGACATGGGCGACTTCGTCATCATCGTGAACGCCGACAAGGTCGCGCTCACCGGGTCGAAGCTCGCGCAGAAGAAGGCCTACCGCCACTCCGGCTACCCGGGCGGCCTCACGGCCACCTCCTACTCGGAGCTGCTCGAGAAGAACCCCGAGCGCGCCGTCGAGAAGGCGATCCGCGGCATGCTGCCGAAGAACAGCCTCGGTCGCGCCCAGCTCAAGAAGCTCAAGGTCTACCGGGGTGCCGAGCACCCCCACGCTGCTCAGCAGCCCAAGACCTTCACCCTCGACCAGGTCGCCCAGTAGCGACCGCCTGACGACGTTTAAGGATCGATACCGTGGCGAACGACACCACCACTGACGCAGCTCCCGAGAGCTACACGACCGAGTCCACCGCGGCGCCGGCCCAGGCCGCGCCCCGCGCCGTCCTCTCCGTCTCCGGCGCGGCCGTGGGTCGACGCAAGCAGGCCATCGCCCGCGTGCGCCTCGTCCCCGGCGCCGGCACCTACAAGGTGAACGGCCGCACCCTGGAGGACTACTTCCCCAACAAGCTGCACCAGCAGCTGATCAACGACCCGCTGACGATCCTGCAGCTCGGCGGCGCGTACGACGTCACCGCGCGCATCACCGGCGGCGGCCCCTCGGGCCAGGCGGGCGCGCTGCGCCTCGCGATCGCTCGCGCGCTCAACGAGATCGACCGCGAGAACAACCGCGCGACGCTCAAGAAGGCGGGCTTCCTCACTCGTGACGCGCGCGTCATCGAGCGCAAGAAGGCCGGTCTCAAGAAGGCCCGCAAGGCGCCCCAGTACTCGAAGCGCTAACGCGCTCCGGCTGCTCACCACTCGCCGATCGACATGGGTCGACTCTTCGGCACGGACGGGGTCCGGGGGCTGGCCAACGGTGATCTCACCGCTGACCTGGCCCTCGGCCTCGCCCAGGCCGCCGCACTCGTGCTCACGCAGGGGCGTCACGCCGACGAGCTGCGGGCTGCGGGCAAGCGCCCGCGCGCGGTTCTCGCGCGCGACCCTCGCGTCTCGGGCGAGTTCATCGGCGCCGCGGTCGCCGCGGGCCTCGCCTCGTCGGGCATCGACGTGCTCGACGCCGGCGTCATCCCGACGCCGGCCGCCGCGTTCCTCGTGAGCGACATCCGCGCCGACTTCGGCGTCATGATCTCGGCCTCGCACAACGCCGCGCCCGACAACGGCATCAAGTTCTTCTCCTTCGGCGGCGTCAAGCTGCCCGACGAGGTCGAGGACCGCATCGAGGCCGCCATGGCGGGCGACAAGCTCGCGCCCACGGGCGGCGGCGTGGGGCGCATCCGCCGCTTCGCCGATGCGGAGGACCGCTACGTCCTGCACCTGCTCGGCACACTCGACACGCGCCTGGACGGTCTGCACGTCGTCATCGACTGCGCGCACGGCGCCGCCGCGGGCATCTCGCCGCAGGTCTTCGCCGACGCCGGCGCGACGGTCACGGTCATCGGCTCCGACCCCGACGGCCTCAACATCAACGACGGCGTCGGCTCGACGCACCTCGAGCTCCTGCAGCGCACGGTCGTCGAGACGGGCGCCGACCTCGGCATCGCCCACGACGGCGACGCCGACCGCTGCCTCGCGGTGGATGCCCGGGGCCAGGTCGTCGACGGCGACAAGATCATGGCGATCCTCGCCGTCGCCGAGCACGGGCGCGGGCTGCTCGTCGGCGACACGCTCGTCGTCACGGTCATGAGCAACCTCGGTCTCAAGCGCGCGATGGCCGAGCGGGGCATCCGCATCATCGAGACCGGCGTCGGCGACCGCTACGTCCTCGAGGCCCTCGCCGAGCACGGGCTGAGCCTGGGCGGCGAGCAGTCGGGCCACATCATCTTCAGCCGTCATGCGACGACGGGCGACGGGATCCTCACGGGCATCCAGCTCGCCGCCGAGATGGCCCGTACGGGCAAGAGCCTCGCCGAGCTCGCGAGCGTCATGACGGTCTTCCCGCAGGTGCTCATCAACGTGCGCGGCGTCGACCGCACGGGGCTCGCGGGCCACGCGGGCATCGCGGCCGCCGTCGCGGAGGTGGAGGCCGCGCTCGGCGACACCGGGCGCGTGCTGCTGCGTGCGAGCGGCACCGAGCAGATGGTGCGCGTCATGGTCGAGGCCGCGACGGAGGAGACCGCTCAGGCGATGGCCGAGCGGCTCGCCGAGGTCGTTCGCGAGCAGCTCGCGGCCTGACCCGGCTCGCCGCGGCGCCCTTCGTCAGATCTTGCGGAGGAGCACCGTCGAGACGGCGTGATCGCTCTCCTTGCGGAGCACGAGCGATGCCCGCGCTCGCGTCGGCAGGATGTTCTGCACGAGGTTCGGCTCGTTGATCTCGCGCCAGATCTCGCGCGCCTTCGCGACCGCCTGCTCGTGGCTGAGCGCGGAGTAGCGGTGGAAGTAGCTGCGCGGATCGGCGAAGGCGCCGCGCTGGAGGGCGAGGAAGCGATCCTCGTACCACTGCGCGATGTCGCTCGTGCGGGCATCCACGTAGATCGTGAAGTCGAAGAGGTCGCTCACGGCGAGCGCGGCGCCCGGCCCGGGCGGCTGCAGCACGTTGAGGCCCTCGACGATGAGGATGTCGGGCCGGCGCACGATGATCTCGGCGTCGGGCACGATGTCGTAGCTCATGTGCGAGTAGACGGGGGCGCGCACCTCGTCGGCCCCGGCCTTGATGCGCGAGACGAACCGCAGGAGGGCCCGCCGGTCGTAGGATTCCGGGAAACCCTTGCGGTGCAGGATGCCTCGGCGCCCGAGCTCCGCGGTGGGGAGGAGGAAGCCGTCCGTCGTGACGAGCTCGACCCGGGGGGTGTCCGGCCAGCGCGAGAGCAGCTCCCGCAGCAGGCGCGCGATCGTCGATTTGCCGACCGCGACGGAGCCTGCGACGCCGATCACGAAGGGCGTGCTCGTGCCCGGCGCGCCGAGGAACTCGCGCGTGGAGTCGTGCAGGCGTCGCGCGCCGACGGCGTAGAGCGAGATCAGCCGGCTGAGCGGCACGTAGACCTCGGCGACCTCCTGGAGGTCGAGCTGGTCGCCGAGCCCGCGGAGCTGGACGAGCTCGGTCTCGCTGAGCGGCTGCGGAGTGGCGGGTGCGAGCGCGGCCCAGCGGCGTCGATCGAGCTCGACGAAGGGGGAGTTGTCGCGCGCTGCGCTCGCCTCGGACATCGGCTCCACAGTAGTGCCCGGCCACCCCCCGCCCGACCGGGCAATAGACTCGATCTCATGTGCGGAATCGTGGGCTATGTCGGAACCCGGGGGAGCGTCGACGTTCTGATCGGCGGGCTCAAGCGGCTGGAGTACCGGGGCTACGACTCCGCGGGTGTCGCCGTGATCGACGCCGACGGGCACCTCGGTACGCGCAAGCACGCCGGCAAGCTCGCGGTGCTCACCGACGACCTGGGAGCGAGGCCGCTCGCCGACGGCACGACAGGCATCGGCCACACTCGCTGGGCGACCCACGGCGGCCCGACCGACGAGAACGCGCATCCGCACCTCGGCGACGGCGGAAGGCTCGCGCTCATCCACAACGGCATCATCGAGAACTTCGGTGAGCTCAAGGACGAGCTCCTCGCGAGCGGCCACGAGTTCAGCTCGCAGACCGACTCCGAGGTCGCCGCCCTCCTGGTCGGCGACGCGTACCGCGAGACGGGCGACCTCACGAGCGCGATGCTGCAGGTCGTGAACCGGCTCGAGGGCGCCTTCACGCTCCTCGCCGTGCACGCCGACCAGCCGGGCGTCGTGGTCGGCGCTCGCCGCAACTCGCCGCTCGTCATCGGTCTCGGCGAGGGCGAGAACTTCCTCGGCTCCGACGTCGCGGCGTTCGTCGCGTACACCAAGCAGGCGATGGAGATCGGGCAGGACCAGCTCGTCACGATCCGCCCAGACAGCGTCGAGGTCGTCGACTTCCACGGCGCGCCCGTCGAGACGAAGACCTTCGAGGTCGACTGGGACGCGTCGGCGGCCGACAAGGGCGGCTGGTCGAGCTTCATGGCGAAGGAGATCAGCGAGGAGCCCGAGGCCGTCGCGAAGACGATCATCGGTCGTGTCGAGGACGGGCTCGTGCGCATCCCGGAGCTCGAGGGCCTCGACGCCGACACGCTCCGCGACATCGACCGCGTCGTCGTGATCGCGTGCGGCACCGCCGCCTACGCCGGCATGGTCGGCAAGTACGCGATCGAGCAGTGGGCCCGCGTGCCCGTCGACGTGGAGCTCGCTCACGAGTTCCGCTACCGCGACCCGGTGCTGAGCGCGCGCACGCTCGTGGTCTCGATCAGCCAGTCGGGCGAGACGATGGACACCCTCATGGCCGTCAAGTACGCCCGCAAGCAGGGTGCGCGCACGCTGTCGATCTGCAACACGCAGGGCGCGACGATCCCGCGCGAGTCCGACGCGGTCGTCTACACGCACGCCGGCCCCGAGGTCGCCGTCGCGTCGACGAAGGCCTTCGTCGCGCAGATCACGGCGATGTACCTGTTCGGCATCCAGCTCGGTCAGGTCCGCGGCACGCTCGAGCCCGAGCGCGCGCGCGGGCTCGTGCGCGAGCTGCAGGCCGTGCCCGACAAGCTGGCCGCGGTGCTGAGCTCGGGCGAGCGCATCCGCGAGATGGCGAAGTGGATGGCCGATACGCAGTCGGTCCTCTTCCTCGGCCGCCACGTCGGCTACCCCGTCGCTCTCGAGGGCGCGCTCAAGCTCAAGGAGCTCGCGTACATCCACGCCGAGGGCTTCGCGGCGGGCGAGCTCAAGCACGGGCCCATCGCCCTCATCGAGCCCGGTCAGATCGTCTTCGTGATCGTGCCGAGCCCGCGCGACCCGAACTCGCTGCACGCCAAGGTCGTCTCGAACATCCAGGAGATCCGCGCGCGCGGCGCCCGCGTCATCGCCATCGCGGAGGAGGGCGACGCGGCGGTCCTCCCGCACGCCGACGAGGTCATCCGCATCCCGCTCGCCTCGCCGTTCTTCGAGCCGCTCCTCGCCGTCGTGCCGTTGCACATCTTCGGCATGGAGCTCGCTGCCGCGAAGGGCCTCGACGTCGACCAGCCGCGCAACCTCGCCAAGTCGGTCACGGTCGAGTAGCCGGGGCTGCGCGGTGCGGTCGTGATCGTGGGCATCGGCGTCGACGTCGTCGACCTCGCGCGCTTCGAGCGGGCGCTCGGCCGCACGCCGGGTCTGCGCGAGCGGCTCTTCGCCGACCCGGAGCGCGCGCTGCCGCTGCGCTCGCTCGCCGGACGCTTCGCCGCGAAGGAGGCCCTCATGAAGGCCCTCGGCGAGACCGACGGCATCCGCTGGGTCGAGATGGCGATCGAGACGGATGCCGACGGCAACCCCGATTTCGCCCTTAGCGGGCGGGCGGCCGAGATCGCCGCGCGGCGGGGCATCGGCCGCATCCACGTGTCGATGTCGCACGACGCGGGCATCGCGACGGCCTTCGTCGTGGCGGAGTCGGTGTGAGCGACCGACCGTTCCGCGAGGCCCGCGTCGCGATCGACGCGATCGCGCACAACGTCGAGCTGCTGCGCCGCCTGGCGCCGAGCCGGCACCTCATGGCGGTCGTCAAGGCCGACGGCTACGGGCACGGAGCGGTGACGGCGGCGCGCGCGGCCCTCGAGGCCGGCGCCGATCACCTGGGCGTCGCCGACGTCACGGAGGCGCTCGAGCTGCGCCGCGCCGGCATCGACGCTCCGGTGCTCGCGTGGCTCCACGACCCCGCGGCCGACCTGTCCGTCGCGACCGAGGCGGGCATCGCGCTCGGGGTGAGCTCGCTCGCCGAGCTCGAGCGCGCCGCCGCCGCCGGCCACCGCCCTGTCGTGCACGTGAAGGTCGACACGGGACTGTCGCGCAACGGCGTCGTCGAGTCCGAGTGGGGCGCGCTCCTCGAGCGGCTCGCCGCGCTCGTCGATTCCGGGGACGTCCGGCTCGACGGCGTCTTCAGCCACCTGTCGAACACGAGCACCGACGACGACCGTGCGCAGCGCGAGGTCTTCGAGCGGTTCCTCGACGCCGTCGACGCGGTCGGCCTCGAGCCGGGCATCCGTCATCTGGCCGCCTCCGCCGCCGCGATCGACCTGCCCGAGACGCGGTTCGACATGGTGCGCTCCGGCATCGCGGTCTACGGCGTCGCCCCCGCGCCCCAGCACCGCGCGATCGGCCTGCGGCCCGCGATGGAGCTCAGCGCGACCGTCGTGAGCGTCAAGCGCGTGCCGGCGGGCAGCGGCGTCTCGTACGGCTACCTCCACCGCACCCAGGGGGCCTCGACGCTTGCGCTCGTTCCGCTCGGCTACGCCGACGGGGTGCCGCGACACGCGCGCGGGGCCCGCGTGCTCATCGGCGACGAGACCTTCCCGGTCGCCGGGCGCATCGCCATGGACCAGCTCGTGGTCGACGTCGGCGACCGCCGCGTCGTCGTCGGGGATCGCGCGGTGCTGTTCGGCGATCCCGCGTCGGGGGCGCCGACCGCCGATGACTGGGCCGACGCGGCCGGCACGATCGGCTACGAGGTCGTCACGCGCCTCGGCCGCCGCGTCACGCGCACGACCGTGAGGGCCCACGCGTGAGCGGAGGGAAGCGCCTCGTCATCGCCGACCCCGAGGCCATGGAGCGCTTCGGCGCGCGCGTCGCGGCCGAGCTGCGCGCGGGCGATGTCGTCCTGCTCATGGGCGAGCTCGGCGCCGGCAAGACGACCTTCACGCGCGGGCTCGGCGCCGCGCTCGGCGTGCGCGGCGCCGTCACGAGCCCGACCTTCGTCCTCGCCCGCACCCACCCGCGCGAGGGAGGGGCGCCGCTCGCGCACGTCGACGCCTACCGGCTCGCCGACGCGGCCGAGCTCGACGATCTCGACATCGACTTCGCGGGCTCGATCGTCGTGGTCGAGTGGGGCGCGGGGCTCGTCGAGCACCTCGTCGACGAGTGGCTGTCGATCGTGATCGAGCGCCCGACGGGAGGCGGAGCATCCGCGCCCGATGGTGCATCGGACGCCGACGAGATCGACGACCCGGACGACGCCCCCGTCGAGCCGCGCACCGTCACGGTCGCGGGCACGGGCGCGCGCTGGGCCGACCTAGGCTGGGTCCATGCTGCTCGCGATTGACACCTCCGCGGGCACGGCGGTCGCGATCGTCGCCGACGACGGCCGCGTGATCGCGGAGCGCTCGAGCGCCGACACCCGCCGTCACGCCGAGGTCATCGGGCCGCTCCTTTCCGAGGTGCTCGCCGCCGCGGAGGTCGACGACGCACGCCTCACGCACGTCGTCGCCGGCATCGGGCCCGGGCCGTTCACGGGCCTGCGGGTCGGCATCGCCGCCGCCCGCGCGGTCGCGATCGCCCGCGGCATCCCGCTGCTGGCCGTGCCGAGCCACGAGGCGGTCGCACTGCGGCTGACCGAGGGCGGCGTCGCCGGCGGCCGCTTCGCGGTCATCACGGATGCCCGCCGTCGCGAGGTCGCCGTCACCGTCTTCGCCGCGCAGCTCCCCCTCCCGGCCGAGGTCGAGTCCGCGCACCTGGTGGCCCGCGCCGCGTTCGCGCCCGCCGAGGGCGTCACGCCGTTCGAGGCGCAGGAGATCCCCGCCGCCGCGCTGGCGCACGCCGCCCTCGCGCGCCTCGCGACCGGGGTCGCATTCCCGGAGGCGCAACCGCTGTACCTGCGCGCCCCCGACGTCACGCTGTCGACGCCGAAGCGGGTGAGCTGATGGCGAGCACGCGCGGGGCGGCCGGGAGCGGGGGCACCGCCCCCGCCATCCGCGTGCGCGACGCGGAGCTCGCCGATCTCGACGCGATCATGGCGCTCGAGACGGCGACCTTCCCCGGCGATGCGTGGAGCCGCGACCTCATGGCCGCCGAGCTCGCGAGCCCGCACACGGTGTACGTGGTCGTGGAGTCGGGCGACGAGGTCGTCGCCTACGCCGGGCTGAGCGCGCCGGCCGGGGCGGGGCAGGGCGACATCCAGACGATCGCGGTCGACCCGACGCATCGGCGCCTCGGCATCGGCACGGTGCTCATGCAGCAGCTGCTCGGCGCGGCGCGGGCGCGCGGGGCGAGCGAGGTGTTCCTCGAGGTGCGCGCCGACAACCCCGGCGCCGAGGAGCTCTACCGACGGCACGGCTTCGTGCGCATCGGCGTGCGGCCCCACTACTACCAGCCCGACGACGTCGATGCGATCGTCATGCGATGGGAGGGGGAGGGATGAGCGCGCAGCCATTGGTCCTCGGCATCGAGACGAGCTGCGACGAGACCGGCGTCGGCATCGTGCGCGGCACCGAGCTGCTCGCGAACGTCATCGCGAGCTCGATGGACGAGCACGCGCGCTTCGGCGGCGTCGTCCCCGAGATCGCGGCGCGCGCCCACCTCGAGGCCCTCGAGTCGACGCTGCACGCGGCCGTCGAGCAGGCGGGCATCGCGCTCGCCGACCTCGACGCGGTCGCCGTCACGAGCGGCCCGGGCCTCAGCGGCGCGCTCATGGTCGGCGTCGGCGCGGCGAAGGCCCTCGCCCTCGCCCTCGACAAGCCCTTCTACGCCGTCAACCACCTCGTCGGGCACGTCGGCGCCGACATCCTCCACGACCCCGGCGCCGACGATCGCGGCGAGCTCGAGCTGCCGACGATCGCGCTGCTCGTCTCCGGCGGCCACACGAGCCTGCTGCTCGTGCGCAGCCTCACCGACGATGTCGAGCTCCTCGGCGAGACGATCGACGACGCCGCGGGCGAGGCCTTCGACAAGGTCGCGCGACTGCTCGGCCTGCCCTACCCGGGCGGTCCGCAGATCGACCGCGCCGCCGCCGACGGCGACCCGACCGCGGTGCGCTTCCCTCGAGGGCTCACGCTGCCGAAGGATCTCGTCGCCCACCGCTACGACTTCTCGTTCTCCGGCCTCAAGACGGCCGTCGCCCGCCATGTCGAGAGGCTGCGCGACGCAGGCGAGCCCGTTCCGGTGGCGGATGTCGCGGCGAGCTTCCGCGAGGCCGTCGCCGATGTGCTCACCGCGAAGGCCATCGCGGCGTGCGTCGACCTCGGCGTGCCGCGGCTGCTGCTCGGCGGGGGAGTCGTCGCCAACGCGCGGGTGCGCACCCTGGCCGCCGAGCGCGCGGCCGCCGCGGGCGTGAGCCTGCGCATCCCGCCCCTGTCGCTCTGCACCGACAACGGAGCCATGATCGCCGCGATCGCCGCCCAGCGCATCATGGCCGGCCACGGCCCCTCCGACCTCGGCGTCGGCGCCGACTCGACCCTCCCGGTGACCGTCGTCCAGGCGTGAGGTCGCGCGTGGTTCGTTGACACCTCCTCAGCCCCCTGGCACAGTGGCGGATGCGCGCGCCCTGCGCCGCCGGCGGACTGCACCGTCGTCCTTCCACCCCACCAGGAGACCCCGATGACCGACGCCCCGCCGCCTCCCTCGCCCGACTACCCCGCGCAGCCGGCCGAGTCCGCCCAGCCCGCGCAGCCCAATCCCTACGCGAGCCAGAACCCCTACGCCTCGTCGACGCCCTACGCGGCCGCCCCGGCGCAGAAGACCAACGTCCTCGCGATCGTGTCGCTCGTCCTGTCCATCCTCTGGATCTCGATCCCCGGCGTGATCTGCGGCCACATCGCCATGAACCAGATCAAGAAGACCGGCGAGAACGGGCGCGGCCTCGCGATCGCGGGCCTCGTCGTCGGCTACCTCGGCATCGTCGGCGGGATCCTGCTCGCCGTGCTGTGGATCGGCCTCTTCGCGGTCGCGGGCGTCAACAGCTACACGACCTACTGATCCGCGTCGCACGACGGCCCGCCCGCGCTCAGCGCCGGCGGGCCGTCGTGCGTACGCTGGAGCAGGCCCAGCCCCCGAGGAGACCCATGCCCGCACCGACCGAGCCCGACGCCGAGCCCGGGTCGACCGCCGAGCTCCCGGCCCTCGCGCCGCACCCGCCCGCCGCCGCGAGCGCGCAGACGCTCAGCGTGCTCGGTCTCGTGTTCGGCATCGTCGGGCTGCTCGCCTCGTTCGCCGCCGTGGGCCTCGTGTTCGCGCTCGTCGGCGTGATCCTCAGCCACCTGGGCCTGCGGCGCGAGCCGACCGGGCGCTCGATGGCGATCGCGGGGCTCGCCTGCGGCTATGCGGGGCTCGGCATCTCGGTGATCTGGGGCGTCATCCTGCTCGCCTCGGTGCTCGTCCCGCTCTTCGCGGTCGGGCTGTTCGCGAGCCTCTCCACCATCGGCGGGTAGGGCGCCGCTCAGTCGACGCGCTCGACGAGCAGCGCGACGCGCTCGCTCGCGACCCGCGTGAGCACGAGCGTCGCCGCGTTCGGCCCCTGCGGCTTCAGCTGCTTCCGGAAGACGGCCGGGTCGATGTCGACGCCGCGCTTCTTGATCTCGATCGTGCCGATGCCGCGCTCCCGGAGCGCCTTCGCGATCCGCTTCGCGTCGAGCGGCCACCGCTCGAGCACGCGGAACGCCCGTGCGAACGGCGTCGGGGCGAGCCGATCGGCGGTCACCCACGCGATCGTGCCGTCGAGCATCCGCCCCTCGAGCGAGCGGGCCAGGTCGCCGATGAGGCGGGCGCGGATGACCGCCCCGTCGGGCTCGTACACGTACTCCCCGAGGGGGCCGGCCTCGACGTCGGGCGCATCCTCGGCCGCCACGAGCTCCGCGGCCCCCTTCGGGCCGAGCACGAGCGCCGCCCGCCGGACGCCCGGCCGCGCGAGCGCGCCGCTCCACAGCACGACCTCCACGACCTCGCCGCCGTCGCTCACCCACTGCGCCTCGTGCGTCTCGGGGATGAGCGCGCGATCCATGCCGGGCGCGAGCTTGATGCCGCCGGGCCGCCGCTGCGAGATCGCGAGGGCGGCGTCGAGCGAGGGCGACCAGTCGTCGGGGGAGGACAGCCGTCGGGCGCCCGTGCGTCGTGCGGGGTCGAGCCACACGGCGTCGGCACGGCTGACGTCGACGGCCTCCGCGTCGCCGAGCTCGACGGTCGCGCTCTCCCACGGGGCGAGGTTGTAGGCGGCGATCGCCGCGGTCGGCTCGTCGCGCTCGACGGCGAGCACCTCGAGGTCGAGGGCCGCGAGGGCCATCGCGTCGCCGCCGATGCCGCAGCCGAGGTCGGCGACGCGCGCGAGCCCGGCGGCGGCGAACCGGCCGGCGTGCTGCGCGGCCACTCCGAGCCGGGAGGCCTGCTCGAGCCCGGACTCGGTGAAGAGCATCCGCTCGGCGAACGGGCCGAACTTCGCGACGGCCCGCCTGCGCAGTCGGTACTGCGTCAGGACGGCGGCGACGCGAGCGGGTGGATGCCCGGCCGACCGCAGTCGGCTGACGAGAGCCACGGCATCGGTGGCCGAGTCGCTCGGCGCCAGGCTCGTGAGCAGCTCGAGCGCCTCCGCCGTCAGCAGCTCCCGCACCTCGGACGCGTCCATCGTCCGATCCTCCCACGCCCTCCCGCGGCGAGCGCTGGCACTCGGATTGCATGAGTGCTAACGGCTTGGGTACAGTGGTTCCTGGCACTCGCAGGGCGAGTGTGCCAATCCCCTCAACGTCTTAGGAAAGAAGAGGTCAACCGTGTCGGTCTCCATCAAGCCGCTCGAAGATCGCATCGTCATCAAGCAGGTCGAGGCGGAGCAGACCACCGCTTCGGGTCTCGTGATCCCCGACACCGCCAAGGAGAAGCCCCAGGAGGGCGAGGTCGTGGCGGTCGGCCCCGGCCGCATCGACGACAACGGCAACCGCGTCCCGCTCGACGTCGCGGTCGGCGACAAGGTCATCTACTCGAAGTACGGCGGCACCGAGGTCAAGTACGACGGCCAGGAGTACCTGGTCCTCTCGGCCCGCGACATCCTCGCGGTCATCGTCCGCTAGTCGCGACGCTGCGCTCCGGCCCCCACTCGCCTCGGCGGGCGGGGGCCGTTCGCGTCCGAACGGGCCGCTGCCCGGGCGTACACTGACCCGGTGCCCGACTCTCGCTCGTCCCGCAGCGGGTTGCCGCTCGCGGTCGGTGCCTACGGCCTCTGGGGCTTCCTGCCCGCCTACTTCCTGCTCCTGACCCCGAGCGGTGCCGTCGAGATCGTCGCCTGGCGGGTCGTGCTGTCCCTCGTCTTCTGCGTGGCGCTGCTCGCGCTCACGCGGGCGTTCCGGCCGTTCGCGGCCATGCTGCGCGACCGGCGGATCATGGTGCTGAGCCTCCTGGCCGGCATCCTCATCGCCGTCAACTGGACGGTCTACGTCTACGCCTCGACCAACGGCTTCATCGTCGAGGCCGCCCTCGGCTACTTCATCAACCCGATCGTCACCGTCGCCCTCGGCGTGCTCGTGCTGCGCGAGCGGCTGCGGCCCTGGCAGTGGGCCGCGGTCGGCATCAGCATCGTCGCCGTGCTCGTGCTCGCCATCGGCTACGGGCAGCCGCCGTGGGTCGCGCTCACGCTCGCTGCGTCGTTCGGTGTCTACGGCCTGCTGAAGAACCGCATGGGTCCCCGCGTGACCGCCGTCGCCGGGCTCACGCTCGAGACGGCCTGGCTCACGCCGATCGCCCTCATCGTGCTCGTCGCGATCACGAGCGCGGGCGATCTCACGATGGGGCGCGAGGGTCTCGGCCACGCCGTGCTGCTCGGGCTCGCCGGAGTCGTGACCGCGGTGCCGCTGCTGCTCTTCGCCGCGGCCGCCCGACGGCTGCCGCTCACCGTCATGGGCTTCATCCAGTACCTCGCCCCGCTGCTGCAGTTCGCCTTCGGCGTCGCCGTCATGGGCGAGCCGATGCCGTTCGAGCGGTGGGTCGGATTCGGTCTCGTCTGGCTGGCCCTCGTCGTCCTGACGGTCGACGCCGTCGGGCACCGGCGGCGCACCGGGGCGGTGCGCCTGCCGGAGGTCGCGGCCGGGTAGGGTTCCGCCGAGCCCTGCACCCCGGAAGGACCCCCATGCGCCGTCGTGCCGCGACCGCCCTCGTCGTCGTGATCGCGCTCGGGGCGCTGGCGGGGTGCACTCCGGCCGCGCCGGTCGCCGTCCCCACCCCCGCGCCCGGAACCGCAACACCCACGCCGATCCCGCCGAGCGGCGACGGCGTCCTGCGCATCGGCACCCTCGCGCCGCTCACCGGCCCCTCCGCCTCGCGCGGCCCCGTCCAGGTCGCCGCCGTCGAGATCGCCGCGCGCGACATCGCCGCCGCGGGCGGCATCCTCGGCGCCGCCGTCGAGGTCGTCAACCGCGACGTAGGCGACCCCGCGACGTCGACGGCCGAGGCGTCCCTCGCCGCCCTCGTCGAGCGCGGCGTCGACGTCGTCATCGGTCCCTCCGATCCCGGCCTCGTGCTGCGGCTCGCCCCGCTCGCGGCGGAGGCCGGCGTCACGATGCTCGTCCCCGGCTCCGGCGGCGCGGCCGTCGGAGCGGCCGACCCCGCCGACGTGCTCTTCCGCATCGCGCCCCCGCTCACCGCGCAGGTCGCGGCCGTCGGTCGGGCGCTCGCCGCCGGCGGTGCCGAGTCGATCGCGCTGCTCACCGCCGAGGGTGACGAGGGCAGCGCGCTCGCCGAGGCGCTCCGCACCGCGCTCGAGGGCGTCGACGTCGACGTCGTCGTGCCCGAGCCCCTCACGGCGTCCACCCGCGCCCCGGCCCTCGCGCGCGCGTTGCTCGAGCCGGAGGCGGGCGACGGCGAGGAGCCCGCGCCGCGGACCGCCGACGCCGTCATCGTCGCCACGAGCGCCGACCTCGCGCCCCCGACCGCGGCAGTGCTGGAGGCGCTCGTCGATGCGGGGCTCGATGCCGACGGCCTGTGGCTCCTCGGCGACAGCCTCGTCGACTACGCGACGGTCGTCGAGCCCGGAGCGCTCGAGGGGGCGCACGGCGTGCGCGCGGGCGCCGACGCGAGCGAGCGCTTCCGCACGATCCTGCGGCAGTCCGATCCGGGCATCCCCTCGTTCGCCCTCGCCGCCGAGGTGTACGACGCGGTCATGCTCGCGGCGCTCGCCGCGGAGCTCGCGGGCGACGACGGCGGGCCCTCGATCGCCGGCTCGCTGCGCGCGGCCGCGGCCGGCGGGGTTCCGTGCACGAGCATCGGCGCCTGCCTCGACGTCATCGCGCAGGACCGCGAGCCCGACTACGACGGCATCAGCGGCCCCCTGACGATCGACGACGCGGGCGATGTGGTGGATGCACTCCTCCCGCTGTTCCGATACTCCGCGGCGGGCTCTCCGGAGCGCGACGGGGTGCTCGGGGGCTGAGCCGCGCGGCCCCCGCCGCTGCGCCCGAGCAACGGCGGTGCGCCGCACGACCCGGCGGGTCGGACCTGCGGAATCCGTCGCCGGAAAGCGCGACCACTGCGAAAACCGCCGTCGAGCATCCGCCGTGAATTCGTTTCGGGGCGTTACAGGGCTGTAACCCCAATGTATTGTGCGCGCCCGCTCCGTCACCTACCGTGGCAGGACGGCGATGGCGCATGCGCGCTGTCGTCTTCCTGAACACATTCGAACTACGCAAGGAGCAACATGGGCGTATTCACCACGGCCTCGGCCGGCCGCTCGCGGTCCCTCTCGGCGACGCTCGGCGGCCTCTCGCTGCTCGGCGCCAGCGCGCTCATCCTGAGCGGCTGCGCTGCGCCCGCCGCGGAGGAGCCCGAGGAGTCGCAGGGCCCCCGCGAGGACCTCACTCTCACGATCGGCACGATCCTTCCCCAGTCCGGCACCCTCGCCTTCCTCGGCCCGCCCGAGATCGCGGGCGTCGACCTCGCCGCTCAGGAGATCAACGAGGCCGACCTCGGCATCCAGGTCGAGGTCGTCCACCGCGACTCCGGCGACACCACGACCGACACCGCGACCGTCTCGGTCACCGACCTCCTCTCGCAGGACGTCTCGGCGATCGTCGGCGCCGCCTCGTCGGGCGTCTCGTTCACGGTCATCGACCAGATCACGGGCGCCGGCGTCGTGCACTTCTCGCCGGCGAACACCTCGCCCGACTTCACCACCTACGAGGACGACGGGCTCTACTGGCGCACCGCCCCCTCCGACCTGCTGCAGGGCGAGGTCCTCGGCAACGTCATCGCCGGTGATGGCAAGTCGACCCTCGGCCTCCTCGTCCTCAACGACGCCTACGGCACCGGCCTCGCGGCCGCGGTCAAGGAGTCGTTCGAGGCCGCCGGCGGCGAGGTCGTCGCGGAGGAGCTGTTCAACGAGGGCGACACGAGCTTCGACGCTCAGATCTCCTCGCTGACGGCCGCCGCGCCCGACGCGATCGCGGTCATCACCTTCGACCAGGCCAAGGTCGTCGTCCCCGCCCTCGTCGGCACCGGCTACCCCGGTGACTCGCTGTACTTCGTCGACGGAAACCTCGCCGACTACAGCGCCGACTTCGAGGCGGGCCTCATCGAGGGCGCCAAGGGCACCCTCCCCGGCCCGGCCATCGAGGACGACTTCCGCGACCGTCTGCTCGAGGTCAACCCCGATCTCGACGACTTCTCCTATGCGGCGGAGTCGTACGACGCCGTCATACTGATCGCGCTCGCCGCTCTCGCGGCGAACTCGACCGAGGGGGCCGACATCGCGTCGTACCTCCAGGAGGTCTCGGGCGGCTCCGGCGATGGCGAGCAGGCGACCGACTTCGCGTCGGCCGCGCAGATCATCCTCGACGGCGGCACGGTCGACTTCGACGGCGCGTCCGGTCCGATCACGTTCGATGAGAACGGCGACCCGACCGAGGCCACCATCGGCGTCTACCAGTACGGCGCGGACAACACCTACACCCGCATCAACTAGCTCTCGCGAGAGCGGCAGAGAAAGGGCCCCGGCATCGCGCCGGGGCCCTTTCCCGTGCGTCCGGATGCCCGTTGCGCAGCCACCGCCGCCGCGCCGGGCGGGGCCCGTACGCCACTCACGACCTGTCGACCCAAATGAAGGGAGCGCGGTTCGCTGCAGCGGCGTGTCGGCACGACACGCCGCGCGGAGACCCGCGGCTCCCTCCATTTGGTCGTGACAGGGCTCGGAGAGACGCTGATCGGCCCCGAGCGCGGTGCGCTCGGGGCCGATCAGCGGTGCTGCGGGGCTACTCCTGGCCGAGGGTGCCGAGGTAGAGCCCGATGACCTTGGGGTCGTTGAGCAGGTCGCGACCCGTGCCCTCGTAGGCGTCCGTGCCCTGGTCGAGCACGTAGCCGCGATCGCAGATCTGCAGGCATCGGCGCGCGTTCTGCTCGACCATGATCGTCGTCACGCCCGCCTTGTTGATCTCGCGGACGCGGATGAACGCCTCGTCCTGGCGGACGGGGGAGAGGCCCGCGCTCGGCTCGTCGAGCAGGATGACCTCGGGGCTCATCATGAGCGCGCGGCTCATCGCGACCATCTGCCGCTCACCGCCCGAGAGCGAGCCGGCGCGCTGCGGGAGGCGCTTGCCGAGCTCGGGGAAGATGCCCGTGACGAAGTCGAGGCGGTGCTCGAACTCCTTGGGCTTCAGGAACATCCCCATCTCGAGGTTCTCGCGGATCGTCAGCGTCGGGAAGACGTTGTTCGTCTGCGGCACGAACCCCACGCCCTTGGCGACGAGCTTGTTCGCCTTCAGGTTCGTGATGTCCTCGCCGTAGAGCGTGATCTTCCCCTCGCGCACCTTCACGAGGCCGAAGATCGCCTTGAGCAGCGTCGACTTGCCGGCGCCGTTGGGGCCGATGATGCCGATGAGCTCGCCCGCGCGCGCGGTCAGCGAGCACGCGTTGAGGATGTTGATGCCGGGCAGGTAGCCCGCCGTCACGGTGTCGACGTGGACGACGACGTCGCGGGTCTCCGCCGCGGGCGATCCGGACGCGCCGGCCTCAGTGCTTGGACTCGTCGGCATCGTCATCTGCCAGCTCCTTGATTGCGGTCACCACGCCGGTGTCGGGGTCGCCGAGGTCCTGGTCGTGGTGCGAGCCCAGGTAGGCGTCGATCACGGCGGGGTTCGCCATGACCTCGTGAGGGTCGCCCTCGGCGACGACGCGGCCCTCCGCCATCACGACGACCCAGTCGGCGATGTGCCGCACCATGTGCATGTCGTGCTCGACGAAGAGCACGGTCATGCCCTCCTTCTTGAGGTTGAGGATGTGGTCGAGCAGCGACTGCGTGAGCGCGGGGTTCACACCGGCCATCGGCTCGTCGAGCATGACGAGGGTCGGCTCGCTCATCAGCGCGCGCGCCATCTCGAGCAGCTTGCGCTGGCCGCCGGAGAGGCTCGCGGCGTAGTCGTCCTTCTTCGCGTCGAGCTTGAAGCGGGCGAGCAGGTCGAGGGCTCGTGCCTCGATCGCCTCCTCCTCCTTGCGCCAGAACCACGGGAAGATCGCGCGGGCGAGGCTCTCGCCCGACTGCCCCTTCGCCCCGAGCTTCATGTTGTCGAGCACCGTGAGGAGGCCGAGGGCCTTCGTGAGCTGGAAGGTGCGCACCTGCCCCTTGCGGGCGACCCGGAAGGCGGGCACGCCCGAGATCGACTGCCCGTCGAAGGTCCAGGTGCCCTCGTTCGGCTTGTCGAACCCGGTGAGCAGGTTGAACAACGTGGTCTTGCCGGCGCCGTTGGGCCCGATGAGCGCCGTGATGGCGCCGCGCGGGATCTCCAGGTGGTCGACGTCGACCGCCGTGAGACCGCCGAACTGACGCTTGATGCCGTCGGCGACGATGATCGGGTCGACCTTCTTGACGCCGGGAGCGGGCTCCCCGACGTGCAGGCCGGTGGACTTGACGGGGGCGCCGTTGGCGCCGGCGCTACTTGACAAAGGCCAGCTCCTTCTTGTTGCCGAGGATGCCCTGTGGTCGATAGATGACGATGACCATGATCGCGATTCCTACGAGGATGAATCGAAGCTGACCTGCCTGGACGCTCGACATGAACGGCAGCCAGCCCGCCTCGACGGCGCGGGCGATGAAGCCCGAGAAGAACGACAGGAGCACCCAGAAGATGACGGATCCGACGATGGGCCCGAGCACCGTCGCGGCCCCGCCGAGCAGCAGGATCGCGTAGATGAAGAACGTCAAGGACGTCTGGTAGTTCGAGGGCACCACGGCGCGCGGAAGGATGAAGATCATGCCTGCCAGGGAGCCGAACACGCCGCCGATGACGAGCGACTGCATCTTATAGAAGTAGACGTTCTTGCCGAGCGCGCGCACGGCATCCTCGTCTTCGCGGATGCCCTTGATCACGCGGCCCCAGGGGCTCTTCATGAGGCGCCACGTGATGAGCGCGGCGATGACGACGAGACCCCAGCCGAAGATGCGGACCCACCAGTCGTACTCGTTGTAGACCCACGGGCCGAAGCCGTACGTGCCCTCCGGGATGGGGTTCAGATCCTCGAAGCCGCCCTTGTAGCCCTGGAGGCCGTTCGCCGAGCCCGTGACGGGCTCGAACGTGTTGGTCGTGAAGAGCAGGCGGAGGATCTCGGCGGCCGCGATGGTCACGATCGCGAGATAGTCGGCGCGCAGCCGCAGCGTCGGCACGCCGAGTATCAGCGCGAACACGATCGAGGCGACGATGCCGAAGAGGACCGCGCCCCACACCGGCAAGCCGAACGTCAGGGTCGCGATCGCATACCCGTACGCGCCGAGGGCCATGAAGCCGGCCTGACCGAAGTTGAGCAGGCCCGTGAACCCGAAGTGGATCGCGAGGCCGAGAGCCGCGAGCGCGTAGGCGGCCGTCGTGGGAGAGATGATCTCCTGCGCGGCGTTGGAGAAGAGGAGAAGCCAGTCGATCATGATGCGCTCCTAGCCGATCCGCTCTTTGCGGCCGAGGATTCCCTGGGGCCGGATGAGCAGGACGATGATGAGGATGACGAGGGCGCCGACGTACTTCATGTCGGACGGGATCCACAGCGTCGAGATCTCGACGAACATGCCGACCACGAGCGAGCCGACGAGGGCGCCGAACGCCGTGCCGAGACCGCCGAGCGTGACCGCGGCGAAGGTCAGGAGCAGGATCTGGAAGCCCATGTCCCAGCTCACGCCCGGCCGGAAGTACGCCCACAGGATGCCCGAGAGGCCGGCGAGAGCGCCCGACATGACCCAGACGATGCGGATCACTCGGTCGACGTCGATGCCGCTCGCGGCCGCGAGGGCCGGATTGTCGGAGACCGCGCGGGTGGCCTTGCCGATCCGCGTCCGCAGGAGGAAGAACGCGACGCCGAGCAGGACGACGATCGACAGCGCCATGCTGCCCACGTCGACCCAGGTGAGGCCGAAGAGGCCGATCGACCCGGAGGTGTCGGTCGCGCCGGGAAGCTGCGAGGTGCCGCCGCCGATGAAGTACTGGTAGACGTAGCGGACGGCGAGCGAGAGGCCGATGCTCACGATCATGAGCGGGATCAGGCCCACGCCCCTCTTGCGCAGCGGCTTCCAGAGGGCGGCGTCGTTGAGCCAGCCGAAGGCGCCGCTCAGCACGACCGCGATCGGGATGGCGAGCCAGATCGGCACGTCGAGGAAGACGCTGAAGAGCAGCGTCATCAGGCCGCCGAAGGTGATGAGCTCGGCGTGGGCGAAGTTGCTCAGCCCCGTGGTGCCGAAGATCAGCGAGAGCCCGATGGCCGCGAGCGCGAGGAGCAGGCCGAAGTTCAGGCCGTTGAAGATGCGGTCGACCACCTGGTCGAGGTAGCTGGTCGTGTTGCGCTCGCCCTGCCCGATGAAGAAGTTGGCGACGGTGCTGCCGCTCTGACCGACGTTCACCTCGCGGACGTTCGGGGTCTCGTCCTCCTCATCGATGACGGCGATGCCCTCGGGCAGGCTCTCCTCGTCGAGGGTGACGTTGTAGTCCGCCTTGTCCGGGACTCCGACCGCCCAGCGGCCCTCCGCGTCCGTCTCGACCTCCACCTCGAACCCGCTGCCGGTGATGACGAGCCGGACATCCTCCAGCGGCTCGTCGGCCAGCTCGACGATGCCGAAGATGCGGAAGTCGTAGTCGTCGAGGCCGACCTCGTCGGCGACGGCGGGTGACGCCATCGAGAGCGAGAGTGCGGCCAATCCGGCGGCGAAGAGGCCGGCGAGGAACCGCGGGGCCTTTCGCGCGCGTGGTCTGCTAGCAGCGTGAGCCACGAAACCTCCAGGTCGTTTCGGGTGAGGCGCTCTGCCCCGCGGGCGGGTAGCCCGAGTTCGTCCACGGTGACGATACGGACGGGATGTTGCACGCGTGTTTCCGCGCCCAGCCTCCCGACCGTCCCCCATTATGACCGCGGAATACTCACGGGCCTAACTCGTTAAGATGAAGCACCGGCATTCGATGCGGCATCCGGGGACCTCCGGCTCGCGAACTCGCTCACGGCCGCGCTCTCGACCTCTCTCTCGACCAAGGGGACTCATGGACCAGCCCGACCCGTTCGGCTTCATCGGACTCACCTACGACGACGTGATGCTCCTCCCGGCGCACACCGACGTCATCCCCTCCGAGGCCGACACGAGCTCGCGGCTCTCGCGCCGCATCCGCGTCCACGCCCCGCTGCTCTCGGCCGCGATGGACACCGTGACCGAGGGCCGCATGGCGATCGCGATGGCGCGCCAGGGCGGGATGGGCATCCTGCACCGCAATCTCTCGATCGACGAGCAGGCCGAGCAGGTCGACAAGGTCAAGCGCTCCGAGTCGGGCATGATCTCGAATCCGGTCACGACGACGCCCGATGCGACGGTCGCCGAAGTGGATGCCCTGTGCGGCCAGTTCCGCGTGTCGGGTCTGCCCGTGGTCGAGGGCGACGGTCGCCTCGTCGGCATCATCACCAACCGCGACATGCGCTTCGTCTCGCCGTTCGAGGCTGCGACGACGCTCGTCCGCGACGTCATGACCCCGGCGCCGCTCATCACCGGGCCCGTCGGCATCTCGCAGGGCGAGGTGCTCGCGCTCTTCGCCCAGCACAAGATCGAGAAGCTCCCTCTCGTCGACGACGAGGGCCGTCTGCACGGCCTCATCACCGTGAAGGACTTCGACAAGAGCGAGCAGTACCCGAACGCCACGAAGGACGAGGAGGGTCGCCTCCGCGTGGGCGCGGCGATCGGCTTCTTCGGCGACGCGTGGGACCGCGCGGGCAGCCTGCGCGACGCCGGTGTCGACGTCATCGTCGTCGACACCGCGAACGGCGACAGCCGCGGCGTGCTCGAGATCATCGCGCGCCTCAAGGCCGACCCCGCCTTCGCCCACATCGACGTCATCGGCGGCAACGTCGCGACGCGATCGGGGGCCCAGGCCCTCGTGGATGCCGGTGCCGACGCCGTCAAGGTGGGCGTCGGTCCCGGATCGATCTGCACCACGCGCGTCGTCGCGGGCGTCGGCGTGCCCCAGGTCACCGCGGTGTACGAGGCGTCGCTCGCCGCGCGCGCCGCGGGCGTGCCGGTCATCGCCGACGGCGGCCTGCAGTACTCGGGCGACATCGCGAAGGCGCTCGTCGCCGGCGCCGACACCGTCATGCTCGGCTCGCTGCTCGCGGGCACCGACGAGAGCCCGGGCGACCTCATCTTCGTGAACGGCAAGCAGTTCAAGTCGTACCGCGGCATGGGCTCGCTCGGCGCACTGCAGACGCGCGGCAAGAAGACGTCGTACTCGCGCGACCGGTACTTCCAGGCCGACGTGCCGAGCGACGAGCAGCTCATCGCCGAGGGGATCGAGGGTCAGGTGCCCTACCGGGGCCCCGTCGGCTCGGTCGTGTACCAGCTGCTCGGCGGCCTGCGGCAGTCGATGTTCTACACCGGCGCGCGCACGATCGACGACCTCAAGGTGCGCGGCAAGTTCGTGCGCATCACGGCCGCCGGCCTCAAGGAGTCGCACCCCCACGACATCCAGATGGTCGTCGAAGCGCCCAACTACCGCCGGTAGCCGCTCGGCGGCCGCCCGGCGGCGCGCCGGTAGGCTGGGAGCGTGACGGACATCGAGATCGGGCGGGCCAAGCGCGCCCGGAGGGCCTACTCCTTCGACGACATCGCGGTGGTGCCCAGTCGGCGCACGCGCGACCCCGAGGTCGTGTCGCTCGCGTGGAGCATCGACGCCCTCAAGTTCGACATCCCGGTCATCGCGGCGCCGATGGACTCGGTCGTGAGCCCGGAGACGGCGATCGCGATCGGGCGGCTCGGCGGCCTCGGAGTCCTCGACCTCGAGGGGCTGTGGACCAGATACGAGGATGCCCCGGCGCAGCTCGCCCGGATCCGCGAGCTCGACGGCGACGAGGCGACCGCGGAGATGCAGCGCATCTACGCCGAGCCGATCAAGCCCGAGCTCATCAGCGCGCGCCTCGCCGAGATCCGCGCGGCCGGGGTGCCCGTGGCCGCTGCGCTCAGCCCCCAGCGCACGCAGGAGCATCACGCGGCCGTCGTCGACGCCGGCGTCGACCTCTTCGTCATCCGCGGCACGACCGTGAGCGCCGAGCACGTGTCCAACTCGAGCGAGCCCCTCAACCTCAAGAAGTTCATCTACGAGCTCGACGTGCCCGTCATCGTGGGCGGCGCCGCCACCTACACCGCCGCGCTGCACCTCATGCGCACGGGTGCGGCCGGGGTGCTCGTCGGCTTCGGCGGCGGGGCCGCGTCGACGACGCGCCTGAGCCTGGGCATCCACGCCCCGATGGCGACCGCGGTGAGCGACGTCGCCGCCGCCCGACGCGACTACCTCGACGAGTCGGGCGGGCGGTACGTGCACGTCATCGCCGACGGTGGCCTCGGCACGAGCGGCGACATCGTGAAGGCGGTCGCGATGGGCGCCGACGCGGTCATGCTCGGCTCGACCCTCGCGCGCGCCGCCGAGGCGCCCGGCGGCGGCTGGCACTGGGGCGCCGAGGCGCACCACCCCGAGCTCCCGCGCGGCAACCGCGTGCACGTCGGCCAGCTCGCGCCGCTCGAGCAGCTGCTGTTCGGGCCGAGCTCGCACGCCGACGGCCGGGTCAACCTCATGGGTGCGCTCCGGCGCTCGATGGCGACGACCGGCTACTCCGACCTCAAGGAGTTCCAGCGGGTCGACGTCGTCGTCGCGCCCTACCAGGGGCACTAGCCGACCGTGTGGCGCATCGCTCGCCGCCCCAGGTGGATCGCGGCGCTCCTCCTCGCGCTCGGCGTCGCCGCGGCCTTCGCGGCCCTCGGCCAGTGGCAGCTCGAGCGCTCGATCGACGCGGCGACGGTCGTCGAGCGCGACACCGAGACGCCGGTGCCGCTGGCGAGCATCGCCGAGCCGCAGGAGGTCATGACCTCCGACGCGAGCGGCCGCACCGTGACGGTCGAGGGCACCTGGGTCGAGGGCGACGAGGTCGTCGTGACGGGTCGCGAGAGCGGGGGAGAGCCCGGCGACTGGGTCGTCCGCCACCTCGAGACGAGCGATGGGGCGAGCCTCGCGGTCGTCGTGGGGTACGTCGCTCCCGGAACGGGCATCCCCGACCTGCCTCTCGGCGAGGCGAGCCTCGTCGGCCGCTACGTGCCGAGCGAGTCGCCGCAGCAGTCCGACTTCGAGGCCGGCGAGCGGCGCGCGATCGCGGTGGCCGAGCTCATCAACCTGTGGCGCGACGTCGACCTCGTCTACTCGGGCTATCTCGCGGTGGCGGATGCTCCGCCGGGGCTCGCCGAGATCGCCGCCCCGCCGCCCGAGGCCGACGTCGAGCTCAACCTGCTGAACCTCTTCTACGCGATCGAGTGGGCGCTCTTCGGCGGCTTCGCGGTGTACCTCTGGTGGCGCCTGGTGAGGGACGAGTTCGAGAAGGAGCAGGCGGCGCTCGCCGAGGTCGAGGCGGCGGCCGAAGCCTCCAGCGAGCCCGCCTAGACTTGAGGCATGGCGCTCGGCCCTCAGCCCTCTGACATCCCTCTCATCCGGCGCACGCTCGCCGTGTTCAAGGTCTCGTCGATCGTCACGGGCGTCTTCCTCCTCGGCCTGGTCGTGATGATGGTCACGCGCTACGGCTTCGGTCGCGACATCGAGCTGATGGGCCCCGACGGGTTCCTCGCCCTCACGCCGAAGGATCAGCTGACGGGCGTGAACCTCTCGATCGTGCTCCTCACCGTGCACGGCTGGCTCTACGTCGTGTACCTCGCCTGCGACTTCGTCCTGTGGCGCGTCGCCTACCAGGGGGCGCGCTCGAACGCGTTCCTGCNCCCCACGACCCAGGAGGCCGCCGCGTGAGCGAGACCGTCCACCGCCCCGTTCTCGTCGTCGACTTCGGCGCTCAGTACGCGCAGCTGATCGCGCGCCGCGTGCGCGNCCCCGTCGGCATCGTCCTGAGCGGCGGCCCGTCGAGCGTCTACGAGCCCGGCTCGCCGACCCTCGACCCGGGAATCCTGCAGCTCGGCGTGCCGGTGATGGGCATCTGCTACGGCTTCCAGGTGATGGCGCAGCAGCTCGGCGGCGAGGTCGCGAGGACCGGCCGCCGCGAGTACGGCGCGACGACGACGACCATCCTCGGCGACGGCGGCGCGCTCCTCACCGAGCAGCCCGAGACCCAGACGACCTGGATGAGCCACGGCGACTCGGTCGCGAAGGCCCCCGAGGGCTTCCAGGTGCTCGCCTCGACCCCCGACACCCCCGTCGCCGCCTTCGCGAGCGACGAGAAGAAGATGTACGGCGTGCAGTGGCACCCCGAGGTCAAGCACTCGGAGTTCGGCCAGCGCGTGCTCGAGAACTTCCTGCACCGCGCCGCCGGCATCGCCCCCGACTGGAACAGCGGCAGCGTCATCGCCGAGCAGGTCGAGCGCATCCGCGAGCAGGTGGGGGATGCCCGGGTCATCTGCGGACTGTCGGGCGGCGTCGACAGCGCGGTCGCCGCGGCCATCGTGCACGAGGCGGTCGGCGACCAGCTCGTGTGCGTGTTCGTCGACCATGGCCTGCTGCGCGCCGACGAGCGCCGCCAGGTCGAGGAGGACTACGTCGCGGCGACGGGCATCCGCCTGGTGACGGTGGATGCGCGGCAGCAGTTCATGGACGCCCTCGCGGGCGTCACCGACCCGGAGACGAAGCGCAAGATCATCGGGCGCGAGTTCATCCGCACCTTCGAGAGCGCGGCCGAGGCGCTCGTGCTCGAGGCGCAGGGCGAGGGCGAGGCCGTGAGGTTCCTCGTGCAGGGCACCCTCTACCCCGACGTCGTCGAGTCGGGCGGCGGCACGGGCACGGCGAACATCAAGAGCCACCACAACGTCGGCGGTCTCCCGGAGGATCTGGAGTTCGAGCTCGTCGAGCCGCTACGCACCCTCTTCAAGGACGAGGTGCGCGCGATCGGCCGCGAGCTCGGGCTGCCCGAGGCGATCGTGTCCCGTCAGCCGTTCCCCGGCCCGGGCCTCGGGATCCGCATCATCGGCGCGGTCACCGAGGAGCGCCTGGAGATCCTCCGCCAGGCCGACGCGATCGCGCGCGAGGAGCTCACGGCGGCCGGCCTCGACGGCGAGATCTGGCAGTGCCCGGTCGTGCTGCTCGCCGACGTGCGCTCGGTCGGCGTGCAGGGCGACGGACGCACGTACGGGCATCCGATCGTGCTGCGCCCCGTGTCGTCGGAAGACGCCATGACGGCCGACTGGACGCGCCTGCCCTACGACGTGCTGGCGCGCATCTCGAACCGCATCACCAACGAGGTGCCCGACGTCAACCGCGTCGTGCTCGACGTCACCTCGAAGCCCCCGGGCACGATCGAATGGGAGTAGTTGCACGTTCTGGAAGGCCGGCAGGCCTTCCAGTGCAACTGCTCCTGCCAGCGCCCCCGCCGGCAGAGCCTTGCGTGAGCGCGGCATGAACGCAGTGGGTGGAGCGGCAGGGCGAGGTCGCACCCGCGGATAACGCGAGCACGTGCACGAACCGCCCGGTCTACTGTGCGCGCGCTCGGGGCAGGCGTACCGTCCCACCATGACACGAACCCCGCACCCCCGAA
This sequence comes from Yonghaparkia sp. Soil809, assembly GCF_001429705.1. Lineage (NCBI taxonomy): Bacteria > Bacillati > Actinomycetota > Actinomycetes > Micrococcales > Microbacteriaceae > Microcella > Yonghaparkia sp. Soil809. Next base: position 685,564 of record NZ_LMSV01000001.1, on the reverse strand, counting down.
TGCGCTTCCTGTCACGGCTCAGCGCCGTCTCGATCCTCACGCTCGGCCTCGTGGTCGCCGCAGGGATCGCCCCCACCTCCGCGGCGCCCGGCGCCTCCGTCGGCAACTCGGTCGGAGGCTCGTACGTCGCGCTCGGCGACTCGTTCACCGCCGGGCAGGGCGCCTCGCCCTCGCTCGATGATCCGTGCCTCCGGAGCGCGACCGAGAGCTACCCGGCGATCCTCGCGAGCACGAGCAGCTATCGGGACAGGACGATCAATGCCGCATGCTCGGCGGCCAGCACGGGAAGCATCCCCGGTCAGATCGCGTCGGTCGACCCGAGGGTCGCGGCCCAGGCCTCGCTCGTCACGATCACGGTGGGCGGCATCGACGCGGGCGTCGCGGCGATCGTCGCGGCGTGCGGGCAGGACGCCCAGTCGCTCGCGTGCCAGGCCGCGTTCGGCACCGCGCTGGAGAACCTGCCGGACGTCGGCACGAGGCTGGCCGGAACGTACGCCGCCGTCGCGGCCGCGTTCCCCCGCGCGCGCATCCACGTGCTGACGTATCCGCGACTGTTCGACCCGGGGTTCCCCGACCCGGTGACGGCGGCCACGGTGAACGGCGCGACCGACGCCCTCAACCAAGTGATCGCGGGCGCCGTGGTCGCGAGCGGCCAGTCGCGCGTCTCGCTCGTCGACGTCACCGCGCGGTTCGCCGCCCACGGCATCGGCTCGTCGGACCCGTGGATCGCCTTCGGCCCGCCCGTCGAGAGTCTCCACCCGAACGCCGCCGGCAACGCCGCCTACGCTGCTGCGGTGCGGGAGGTCGCCACGATCCGCGGGCGCTGAGCACCCGCCTCCACCCACCCGGAACGCAGAACGGGCCGCCCCGAGGGGCGGCCCGTTCGTGCAAGAGGTGCGGCTACTCGCCGCCGCGCAGGATCGCGAGGAGGCGCAGGATCTCGACGTAGAGCCAGACGACCGTGACCATGATGCCGAACGCGGCGGTCCAGCCGAAGGCGGCGGGGGCGCCGCGGCGGACGCCCTGCTGGATCGAGTCGAAGTCGAGCACGAGCGAGTACGACGCGAGCAGTATGACGAAGATGCCGATCAGCACGCCCCACGGGATTCCGAAGAGCGGGCTCGGCGCGCTGCGGAGACCGAAGTCGCCGTCCGTCCCGCCGAAGACCATGAGGCCGAGGTTGATGAGGGAGAAGACCCCGTAGCCGATCATCGCGACCAGGAAGACCTTCGTCGCCCTCTTCGACGCGCGGATCTTGCCGCTCCGGAAGAGGACGAGCACGACTCCCACAACGACCATGGTGCCGATCACGGCCTGACCGACGATGCCGTCGAGCTGCGACTCGAAGATCGCCGAGATGCCGCCGACGAAGATTCCCTCGAGGGCGGCGTAGGCGAGGGTGAGAGGCGCGCTGGGCTTCTTCTTGAAGATCAGGATGAGCGAGATGACGAACGCGGCGATCGCGGCCGGGATCGCGAGCAGCGGCACGAACCAGCCGACCGCGGCACCCGCCAGGAGGACGGCGAACGAGCCGACGATCTTCTGGATCGTGTTCTCGTACGTCATGCGGTCGGTCTGCTCCGCCGTGGCGGCGGGCCGGCCGTAGAGCTCGTCGAGCTGCTCGGCGCTCGGCGTCTGCGAGAACTGGACGGCCTTCGATGCGCTCTGCGTGAAGGCGGGGGAGTTCGAGAAAGCGGGATTGGACGTTGCCATGAGTTCCTCTTCGACGTGTCGGCCGCGGGGAGGCTCCCCGGTCGGCACTGCCCCCAGTGTAGAGAGGGATGCTCGGCGAAGGAACGCGGAACCCTATGCGCTCGCTGTGGGCGTATCGGGCGCGGTCGCGGCCTCCGGGCCCCGGGCGGGGCGGCGGATGCTCGCCACGGGCCGGGCGAGAGCCCGAGCGCCCCAGGCCGACGCGACGAGGACGGCGGCCGAGAGGGCGACGGCCACGGGCATCCAGCGATATTCGGTGAAGAGGGTCGCGCAGACGACGCCGTTGAGGAGGACGGGGCCGACGGCGAGCGCGCTGCGCCACGGACGGTGCCGCACGAGGAGCCAGAAGAGGAAGGGGACGGTCAGCGTCCACATGGACGACGGGCCGGTGAGGAGGAGCCAGACGACGAGCGTCGACGGTCCGAGCGGGACGATGCGTCGCCACCCGGCGGCGGGCATGATGAGCCAGCCGAGGACGTGCGCGGCTGAGCCCGTGATGAGCGGGATGAGGTTGCCGGTGTCGGAGGACTGCAGGTGCAGCAGGCCGCCGGCGATGAGGAGCAGGCCCAGCACCCAGCGGTCGCGGTAGCGGCCCCAGCGCAGGGGGAGGCGCGCGGCGGGCTCGACCCATGGGGTCGGAACGAGGGAGGCCGGGGGCGCGTCGGGCTCGCGACGGGGCGCGTTCTCGCTCACGAGCTCAGGGCCACCCAGACGGCGCCCACGGCGATGACCAGCAGCAGGAACCACAGCCAGCCCAGGCCCACGGCGACCCAGGCGATTCCGGCCCCGCGCTCGGCGCCGAACGAGCGGGCGACCTGACCGGCGGCGAGGTGGCCGAAGAGGGCGGCGAGCGGGCTGAGGAGGACTCCGAGGATCAGGGCGAGCACGGCGAGCGGGTTGAGGCGGGCGGCGCGAGCGGGCGGCGCGGGCGGGGCGACGTCGGTCGCGGCGGGGCTCGGGCCGGGCATCCCGTCGATCATGCTCGGCAGGCTACCCCGTAGGGTGGTCGCCGTGATCGAGCCCACGCGCGCGCTGCCGCTCATCGTCGCCCACCGCGGAGCGAGCGGGCATCGGCCCGAGCACACGCGGGCCGCGTACGAGCTCGCGATCGCCCTCGGCGCCGACGCGATCGAGCCCGACATCGTCGCCACGCGCGACGGGGTGCTCGTGCTGCGGCACGAGAACGAGATCAGCGGCACGACCGACGTCGCCGACCGCCCCGAGTTCGCCCACCGGCGCACGACGCGCGTCATCGACGGCGAGCGCCTCACCGGCTGGTTCACCGAGGACTTCACGTGGGGCGAGCTGTCGACCCTGCGCGCGCGCGAGCGGCTGCCGGGCACGCGGCAGGCGTCGACGCGCTTCGACGGGCGGTACCCGATCCTGCGCCTGCGCGACCTGATGGCGATCCTGGATGCGGCGCCCCGGCCCGTCGGCATGGTCGCCGAGATCAAGCACGCGACGCACTTCGCGGCGCTGGGCCTTCCGCTCGACGAGCTGTTCGCCGCCGAGGTCGCCGGCTGGAGCCCGGCGGCCCCCCTCGTCGTGGAGTCGTTCGAGCAGTCGGTGCTGCGGCAGCTCAGCGCGCGCGGGCTGCCGGCGCGGTACGTGTTCCTGCTCGAGAAGAGCGGGTCGCCTGCCGACCTCGTCGCCCGGTACGGCGCCGCGTCGCTCTCGTACGCGGGCCACCTGACGGATGAGGGACTCGCGCGGCTCGCGCGCGAGGTCGACGGGATCAGCGTCGACACCGCGCTCGTCGCGCGACCGGCCACGCGGGGCGGACCGGTCGTCGTGAGCGACCTCGTCGACCGCGCCCACGCCGCCGGGCTCTCCGTGTTCGCGTGGACCCTGCGCCCCGAGAACCGCTTCCTGCCCGGCTCGCTGCGGATCGGCTCGAGCGCCGCGGCGCACGGCGACTGGATGACCTGGTTCACCACCCTCATGCGGGCGGGCCTCGACGGCGTCTTCGCCGACCATCCCGACCTGGCGCTCGAGGCGCGCGCGGCGCTCGCCGCGGGCTGACCGGCTGCGCGCCCGCCCGCGGCCTGCCCGCGCGGTCGATCCTCCCGGCCCGCCCCGCCCTCCCCGCGCGGCAGTGCTCGACCAAATGAAGGGAGCGACGCGCGCGAACGCGGCGTGTCGAGCTCGACACGCCGCGGAGCGGCGTCCTGCTCCCTTCATTTGGTCGACGGCCGGGGCGTGAGCGCGGTTGCTGATCACCGCGTCAGTGGTGATCGCCGCGTTCGATCGCGGCGAGTACGGCGTGCTCGACCTCGGCCCAGCGGTGGAGCACCTGGTCGTGGCTGAACCGCAGACCCCGGCGGCCGCCGCTGCTGATCGCCGCGTCGCGTGCGCGATCCCGCTCGAACTGGTCCGCGAGATCGTGATAGCCGCGTCCATCGACCTCGATGACGAGCCTGCGCCCGATGAGGAAGTCGACGCGTCCCACTCCCGGCAGCGGGACCTGCCGGAGCGGTGCGATACCGAGGCGGAGCATCCGCACGGAGAAGACCGTCTCGGTGCCGGAGTCGCAGCGTCCATCCACGCCTTCCCACTCGTCGACCCCGAAGCGCCGACGGAGCTCGGAAGCCTGCTCCGGCACCCGCCGGATCAGCGAATCGAGCGCCGCGAGCGCGATGTCGCGCTCGATGCACGAGAAGTAGTCGTCGAGTGCGTCGAGCGGGCCGGCGAGGAGGCGCGAGGAGTCGGTCGAGCTCGGTGACCAGTGCACGACTGCGCGATCGTCGGGATGCTCGGAGAGGCGCTCGCGCGAGTCCCGAGTCGTGCGCAGCCGGCACGAGGTGTGGTGCACGCGAACGTGCACGCCGCTCCGCTGCACGCTCCATAGGTCGTGAGCCTCGAGCGCCCGTGAGCAGGTGAGCACGCCTCCGACGCGCACAGCCTGGAGCGCGGGAGCGGCGGTGCCGGGCAGCACGTACCAGCCCTGCCGGGCGCGCCCGCACTCCCTTCATTTGGTCGATCCCGGGGGCGAGGGGTGGGGGGTGAGGGCGACGGCGGGCGGCGCGGATGCTCTGCTCCCGCTCGGCGGGCGGCGTCGGGCGTGCGACCTAGACTTGGGCGGTCATGTCCTTCCTGCCCGACGAGTCCCTCGACATCCCCGGTCTCACGCCGCCGCCGCGTGCGCAGCCCACCGCCGCCGCACAAACCGCCCCCGCCGCCGCGATCGACGACCCCCTGCTCGCGGGCCTCAACCCGCAGCAGCGCGCGGCCGTGCTGTCGCGCGCCGAGGCGCTGCTCATCGTCGCGGGCGCGGGCTCGGGCAAGACGAGCGTGCTGACCCGGCGCATCGCGCGCCTGCTGCGCGATCGCGAGCTGTGGCCGAGCCAGATCCTCGCCATCACGTTCACGAACAAGGCCGCGGGCGAGATGCGCGAGCGGGTCGGCCAGCTCATCGGCCACGAGGCCGCGAACGGCATGTGGATCTCCACCTTCCACTCCGCGTGCGTGCGCATCCTGCGCCGCGAGGCCCAGCAGTTCGGCTTCACGCAGGCCTTCACGATCTACGACTCCGCCGACTCGCGCGCCCTCATCAAGCGCATCGTCAAGGACCTGCAGGCCGACACCCTCGGCCTCACGGTCAGCGCTGCGTCCGGCAAGATCTCGCGCCTCAAGAACGAGCTCATCGACGCGGAGGGCTACAGCCGCCAGCTCAACCCGAACGATCCGACCGAGGTGATGTTCCTCGAGGTGTTCCGCCGCTACTCGGCCGAGCTCGCCCGGGCGAACGCCTTCGACTTCGACGACCTCATCGCGCAGACGGTCTACCTGTTCCGCGCCTTCCCGCAGGTCGCGGCGCTCTACCAGCGCCGCTTCCGGCACATCCTGGTCGATGAGTACCAGGACACGAACCATGCCCAGTACGCGCTCATCCGCGAGCTGACGCGGGCGGTCGAGCCGCAGCACGTGCCCGCCGACACCCGCATCGAGACCGACGCGACCGGGGGCATCCCCGCTGCGGCCCTCACGGTCGTCGGCGACTCCGACCAGTCGATCTACGCGTTCCGCGGCGCCGACATCCGCAACATCGTCGAGTTCGAGCGCGACTTCCCGGGCGCCGAGGTGATCCTGCTCGAGCAGAACTACCGATCGACCCAGACGATCCTCGACGCCGCGAACGCCGTGATCGGCAACAACTTCGACCGCATCGCCAAGAACCTCTTCACCGAGGTCGGCGCGGGCGACAAGATCACGGGCTTCACCGGCTACAGCCAGCACGACGAGGCGCAGTTCGTCGCGGACGAGATCCAGAAGCTGCACGAGCAGGGTGTGCCGTACAACCAGATCGCCGTGTTCTACCGCACCAATGCGCAGACCCGCGCGCTGGAGGAGATCTTCATCCGCTCGGCGCTGCCGTACCGGGTGCTCGGCGGCACGAAGTTCTACGAGCGCGCCGAGATCAAGGACGTCATGGCGTACCTGATCGCGGTCGCGAACCCCGCCGACGCGCTCGCGCTGCGGCGCATCCTCAACACCCCCAGGCGCGGCATCGGGCCGGCGACGGAGACGGCCCTCGCCCTCCACGCCGACCAGCTGGGGGGCACCATGCGCGATGCGCTGGGGGATGCCGCGGCTCTCGGTCTCGGACCGAAGGTCACCGCGGCCATGCTCGACCTCGCCGGTGTTCTGGACGACGCCACCGCGACGATCGAGACCGCGCTCGTCCCGGACATCCTGACTGCGATCCTCGAGCGCACGAAGTACGTCGAGCTGCTGCGCGCGAGCCGCGACCCGCAGGACGAGGCGCGCGCCGAGAACGTGGAGGAGCTCGTGGCGGTGACCCGCGAGTTCCAGCGCAACAACCCCGAGGGTCGCCTCATCGACTTCCTCACCGAGGTCGCGCTCGTCGCGGCCGCCGACGACCTCGACGACTCGAGCGGCACGGTGTCGCTCATGACGCTTCACACCGCGAAGGGCCTCGAGTACGACGCCGTCTTCATCACGGGCGTGGAGGAGAACCTCCTGCCCCACCAGATGAGCGCGAGCGAGCCCGGCGGCCCGGCGGAGGAGAGGCGCCTGTTCTACGTCGGCATCACGCGCGCCCGCAAGAGGCTGCACCTCTCTCTCGCCATGACGCGCTCGACCTTCGGCGACACCCAGGTCGCCGCGCCCAGCCGGTACCTCCAGGAGATCCCCGCCGAGCTCATCGACTGGCGCGATGCCCCCGGCATGGGCAATCGATCGGGTTCGAGCCAGCGCGCGCTGGGCACGACCCGCAGCGGGCGCGAGCAGTTCAGCTACGGCACCTCGCTCCCGCCCGGCAAGCCGAAGACCGAGTGGGCGAACCGGGTGACGGCGACCGTGCGCGACAACGGCGACCTCACCCTCGCCGCCGGCGACCGCATCCGTCACGTCGACTTCGGCGAGGGGCGCGTGACGGCCGTGACGGGCATCGGGCCCAAGAGCATCGCCGAGGTGCAGTTCGAGTCGGCGGGGCGGAAGAGGCTCCTCGTCAAGATCGCGCCCATAGAGAAGCTGTAAGTCCCGAGACGCCCGTGTGAACGTCCTGGCCCGTGCGGCGTGCGAGCGACGCCGACCCGCACGCACCAGAATGGGTGACGACGATCATCCGATGAAGGAGACGACCATGGATCTCGTGTCCATCCAGCACCCCGGCGGAATCACCGAGCTCACCCTCGACGGCCGCCTGAACATGGTCACGGCGGCGCGCGTGCGCGAGGCCATCCACGAGGCGATCGTGGCGAACAGCGCCTCGATCGCGGTCGACCTGTCGAGGACGTCGTTCCTCGACTCCTCCGGTCTCGGCGCGCTGGTCTGGGGGCTCAAGGCGGCGCGCGAGGCCGGGGGCGACCTCGTGCTCGTCAACCCCACCGAGCAGGTCGTGCTCGTCCTGGACCTGACCAACATGAACGCGACCCTGCGCTCGTTCACGAGCGTCGCCGAGGCCTACCCGCATGGCTGACATGGTGGCGCGCACTCTGCGCATCACCTCCCCGCCCGACACCGTCGACACCGTCCACTCCGCCCTCGAGTCCGTCTGGGCGGTGGTGCCCGACGTGCACCCCACCGATCGGATGTCCGTGGAGACCGCCGTCATCGAGCTCACCGCGAACGTCATCCAGTACGCCAATCGCGGCAACTCCGTCTCGTTCGCGCTCACGATCGTCGTCTACGACGATCGGATCGAGGCGACGCTGAGCGATGGGGGAGAGGTCGATGACGTCGGCCTCCACGACCGCGGGATGCCCGAGCCGATGGCCGAGCACGGCCGCGGCATCCCGATGATCCAGGCGCTCGTCGACTCGGTCGAGCACCGGCGGGTGGAGGGCTTCAACCACTGGACGCTCGTGCGCGCGCGCGAGGCCTCGCGCGACGTCCTCACCCCGGCGCGCGGTCTGCCCTCGGTCTCGATCAGTGGCGTCATCGACGAGATGGCCAGGCAGCGGGCCCTCGAGGAGCTCGCGATACTCGACACCGCCCCGGAGGAGCGCTTCGACCGCGTCACCCGCCTCGCGCAGCAGCTGTTCGGCGTGACGGGCTCTGCGATCAACCTCATCGACCGCGACCGGCAGTGGTCGAAGTCGATGGTCGGGCCGTTCGGCACCGAGGTGCCGCGCGAGAACTCGGCGTGCGCCGTGACGATCGAGTCGGACGACACGCTCGTCGTCGCCGACCTCACGGCCGCACCCGGCTTCGAGCTCATCGCCATCCCCGGCGAGTTCGAGTTCTACGCCGGTCACCCGCTCTACGCTCCGGGCGGCGAGCGCATCGGATCGTTCTGCGTCTACGACGCGAAGCCCCGGCACTTCAGCGAGAAGGAGGCTGCAATGCTGCGCGACCTCGCCGCGTGGGTGCAGCAGGAGCTGTCGGTCAGCCAGGAGCTGAGCCGCGCCGCCGAGGTGCAGCAGGGCCTCCTGCCGCAGCAGCTGCTGAGCATGCCGGGGTGGGACATCGCCGGCATGTGCCTGCCCGCGCGCGCGGTCGGCGGCGACTTCTTCGACTGGTACCCGGTCGGGGAGGGCGCGGCCTTCACGCTCGCCGACACGATGGGCAAGGGCATCGGGGCCGCGATCATCGCCGCCACCGTGCGAGCCGTGCTGCGATCGGCGGCGCGATTCGGCGACGTCGCCGGCGCGGTCGATGCGGCCGCGGCATCCCTCACCGGAGACCTCGACTCGACGGGCCTGTTCGTCACGCTCTTCCACGGGCGTCTGGACATGGACTCGGGCGAGCTGACCTTCGTCGATGCGGGCCACGGTCTGACCTTCATCGCGCGGGCCGACGGCACGGTCGAGCGATTGAAGTCGACATCGCCGCCCCTCGGGATCGACATCGAGACCGAGTGGATCCCGCAGACGGTGACGATCGAGCCCGGCGACGCGCTCATCAGCGTGAGCGACGGCGTGCTCGATCTCTACGACGGCGTCCCCGAGGCGCTCGAGAGCGTCACGACGCTCACCCTGCTCGCCGACAGCGCCGCGGAGATCGTCGATGCGATGCGCGCGCGTGCGCGAGGCGTGGCCCCCGACGACGTGACCGTCCTCGTCGTCCGGAGAGACGTGTGAGCCCGGAGAACGACCTGACTCCGGAGACCTCCGCGCGTCGCCATCTGCTCCTGCGGATCCTCGTCCTGCTGACGCTCACCTCCGGGCTCGTCTACATCTCGTGGCGATGGACGGCCTCGCTGAACTTCGACGCGTGGTGGATCGCGATCCCTCTCGTCGTCGCGGAGACCTACAGCATCATCGACGTGGCTCTCTTCGGCATGACCATGTGGAGGGCCAGGCGGCGGCCGGCGCCGCCCGCCGCCCCCGATGGCGCGACGGTCGACGTCTTCATCACGACCTACAACGAGGACGTCGAGCTCGTCTCCGCCACCGCCGCCGCGGCGCGGCGGATCAGCTTCCCGCATCGCACCTGGATCCTCGACGACGGCGCCCGGCCCGAGATGGCGAAGGCCGCCGAGGCGCTCGGAGTCGGATACATCACGCGCACGCCCGACTGGAAGAACAAGCCGCTTCACGCGAAGGCGGGCAACGTCAACAACGCCCTCATGCAGACGGACGGCGAGTTCCTCCTGATCCTCGACGCGGACCAGATCCCCCGTCCCGAGATCCTCGACCGGACGCTCGGCTACTTCGACGATCCGCGGGTCGCGCTGGTCCAGACCCCGCAGCGCTTCTCGAACGTCGCGTCGGGCGACCCTCTGGGCAGTCAGGCTCCGCTCTTCTACGGTCCGATCCAGCAGGGCAAGGACGGCTGGAACGCCGCATTCTTCTGCGGCTCCAACGCCGTCCTGCGGCGCGACGCGCTCATGCAGCTCGGCGTCACGCGCTACGTCGTCGAGCTCGAGCAGGCGCTCGTCCGGGCGCTCCGCGGGGCGCGCAGCGTCATCCGTCGCGCGCGCCGTCATCCGGCGGCGGCGCACCCCGGGGTCTCGGAGGCGCTCGACGAGGTCCAGGCCGCCCTGCGTGACGCTCGGCAGGCGCTCGCCGCGGGTCAGGCCTTCGGGCGCGTCACCTACGACCTCCAGAGCCGTGTCGGCGAGATCTCGAGCCGCCTCGTCGAGTCCGACCTCCGACTGATCCGCTCCGATCTGGATGCCCTGCGCGAGCTCCCGATGGAGTCGGACGAGACCGTCGACACGGTCTCCGACATCGACCTGACGATCGACCGCCTGACGGCTCAGCAGCTCAGCCCCCTCGGCGCGATCGAATCCGTGCAGCGGCTCATCCGCTCGATCGACGTCGATCGTCACGACGAGGCGCAGCCCCTCATGCCGCTCGCCACGATCTCGGTGACGGAGGACATGGCGACGTCGATGCGCCTGCACGCTCTGGGCTGGTCGAGCGCGTACCACCACGAGACGCTCGCCGACGGTCTCGCGCCGGACGATCTGGGCACGATGCTCAAGCAGCGCCTTCGCTGGGCGCAGGGGACGGTCCAGGTCATGCTCCGCGACAATCCTCTGGTCAAGCGGGGCCTGAGCCTCGCGCAGCGCCTCATGTACTTCTCGACGATGTGGAGCTACCTCAGCGGGTTCGCGGCCGTGGTCTACTTCACGGCGCCGGTCGTCTTCCTCCTCTTCGGGATCCTCCCCGTGGACACGACGGCCGCGGAGTTCTTCCTCCGCTTCCTGCCCTTCATGGTGCTCAACCAGCTGATGTTCCTGGTGGCCAGCCGCGGGGTCTCGACCTGGCGCGGGCAGCAGTACAGCCTCGCGCTCTTCCCCGTGTGGATCCGCGCCGTCGTGAGCGCCGCGGGCAACGTCCTCGCGGGCCGCCCGCTCGACTTCGTGGTCACGGCGAAGAGCCGCCAGTCCACCTCCGGAGGATGGCGGCTCGTGCGCTGGCAGCTCGTGGTCGCCGTGGTCCTCATCGTCGCGGCCGTCGTGGGGATCGTGCGCCTGGCGCTCGGAGTCGGGGAGTGGATCGGGACCGCCGTGAACCTCGCCTGGGTCGTGTTCGACCTGGTGATCCTGAGCGTGCTGATCCCCGCGCTGCGGTACGACGGCTACGACGGTGACGGTGCGGAGGCGCCGGAGGATGCCGCCGACGCTCGCGATCTCCGCGCGCCCGTCGGCGATGAGAGAGGAGAGGCCCATGGAGCTGAGTGAGCGGATGACGGATGACGGCATCTCGGTGGTGTCGCCGTCGGGGCGTCTGACGATGGTCGGAGCCCCGGACCTGCGTGAGATGGTCTCGAGCCTCGTCCGGGACGGGCGCACCCGTCTCGTCGTCGACCTGAGCGGCGTCACGTTCCTCGACTCCTCCGGCCTCGGGGCGCTCGTGGCCGGTCTGAAGTCGGCGCGTCAGGCGGGCGGCGACCTGCGGATCGCCGCGGCCTCCGAGCAGGTCCTCCTCGTCCTCAAGCTCACGAGCCTGGATCGCGTGCTCGAGCCCCACGCGAGCGTCGACGCGGCGTTCGCCGAGCTCCGCCCGCGGGATCGGCGGGGGCGTCGGGCTCGCTGACGAGTGTCACCGATGCCTCTCGGCGGGAGTACCCTGGACGAGGCCGTTTCTCTCGATATCGAGAGATCTCTCGACGTCGAACCACCTCGAGACCGAGAACCGCCGGCCGGTTCCGACGTACATCGCACGTGGATGGGAAGAGCAGAGCGTGGATCTTTTCGAGTACCAAGCACGGGACATGTTCGAGAAGCACGGTGTTCCCGTGCTCGCCGGCATCGTCGCCGACACCCCTGAGGAAGCCCGCGCCGCGGCCGAGGAGCTCGGCGGCGTCACGGTCGTGAAGGCTCAGGTCAAGACCGGAGGCCGCGGCAAGGCCGGCGGCGTCAAGGTAGCGAAGACGCCGGAGGACGCGGAGGCCGCCGCTGAGGCGATCCTCGGCCTCGACATCAAGGGCCACGTCGTCAAGCGCGTCATGGTCGCCGCCGGAGCGGACATCAAGGAGGAGTTCTACTTCTCCGTGCTGCTCGACCGTGCCAACCGCAGCTACCTCGCGCTGTGCAGCTACGAGGGCGGCATGGAGATCGAGCAGCTCGCCGAGGAGCGCCCCGAGGCGCTCGCGCGCGTCGAGGTCGACCCGGGTCGCGGCATCGACCTGGACAAGGCGCGCGAGATCGCGGTCGAGGCGAAGTTCCCGACCGAGCTGATCGAGAAGGTCGCGCCGGTCTTCGTGAAGCTCTACGAGGTCTACGTCGAGGAGGACGCGACGCTCGTCGAGGTCAACCCGCTCGTGCTCACCGGCGCCGGCGACATCGTCGCCCTCGACGGCAAGGTCTCCCTCGACGAGAACGCCTCGTTCCGCCAGGCCGACCACGCGGCGCTCGAGGACAAGGACTCGACCGACCCGCTCGAGGCCAAGGCCAAGGAGCACGACCTCAACTACGTCAAGCTCGACGGCGAGGTCGGCATCATCGGCAACGGCGCCGGACTCGTCATGTCGACGCTCGACGTCGTCGCCTACGCCGGTGAGGCGCACGGCGGCGTGAAGCCCGCCAACTTCCTCGACATCGGCGGCGGCGCCTCGGCCGAGGTCATGGCCGCGGGCCTCGACGTCATCCTCGGCGATGAGCAGGTCAAGAGCGTGTTCGTCAACGTCTTCGGCGGCATCACCGCGTGCGACGCCGTCGCGAACGGCATCGTGAAGGCCCTCGAGATCCTCGGCGACACGGCGACCAAGCCGCTCGTCGTCCGACTCGACGGCAACAACGTCGAGGAGGGTCGCCGCATCCTCGCCGACGCGAACCACCCGCTCGTGACGATCGCGAGCTCCATGGACGAGGGCGCCGACAAGGCCGCCGAGCTGGCTGCGAAGTAAGGGACGCGAACATGTCGATCTTCCTCAACAAGGACTCCAAGGTCATCGTCCAGGGCATCACCGGCGGCGAGGGCACCAAGCACACGGCGCTCATGCTGAAGGCCGGCACCCAGGTCGTCGGCGGCGTCAACGCCCGCAAGGCCGGCACGACCGTCTCGCACACCGCGGCCGACGGCTCGACCGTCGAGCTCCCGGTCTTCGGCACGGTCGCCGAGGCGATGTCGGCCACGGGCGCCGACGTCTCGATCGCGTTCGTGCCGCCGGCATTCGCCAAGGACGCGGCGATCGAGGCCATCGACGCCGAGATGCCCCTCCTCGTGATCATCACCGAGGGCATCCCCGTGCTCGACTCGGCCGAGCTGTGGGCGCACGCGAAGGCCAAGGGCGGCACGACCCGCATCATCGGCCCGAACTGCCCGGGCATCATCACGCCCGGCGAGGCGCTCGTGGGCATCACGCCCGCGACGATCACCGGCAGGGGCCCGATCGGCCTCGTGTCGAAGTCGGGCACGCTGACCTACCAGATGATGTACGAGCTGCGCGACCTCGGCTTCTCGACCGCCATCGGCATCGGCGGCGACCCGATCATCGGCACGACGCACATCGACGCCCTCGCGGCGTTCGAGGCCGACCCCGAGACGAAGGCGATCGTCATGATCGGCGAGATCGGCGGCGACGCCGAGGAGCGCGCGGCCGACTTCATCAAGGCGAACGTCACCAAGCCCGTCGTCGGCTACGTCGCGGGCTTCACGGCCCCCGAGGGCAAGACGATGGGCCACGCGGGCGCGATCGTCTCCGGCTCGGCCGGCACGGCGCAGGCCAAGAAGGAGGCGCTCGAGGCCGCCGGCGTGAAGGTCGGCAAGACGCCGAGCGAGGCCGCCGCCCTCATGCGAGAGATCATCGCGGGGCTCTAGCGGGCATCCGCACCATCGACGGCCCTGTCGCTCCTCGTGAGCGGCGGGGCCGTTCGCATGCCCCGGCGGGCGCACCGAATCAGCGGATGCTCGCCCGGACCCGATCGTCGACCGAGGCCGCGCTCCGCCGGGTCAGTCGTCGTCGCGCGGGCTCACCGCGGGCGGCCAGCTCGACGAGCCGAGCTCGCGGGAGATGTTGCGCGCCGTCTCGCGCAGGTCGTTGAGCACCCCCGCCTCGGGGGGCCACTCGCTCGAGGGCATGACGACCGAGACCGCGGCGATGACGGAGCCGCTGCGGTCGGCGACGGGCACGGCGACGGACGATTCGCCGAGGACCGCCTCGTCCTCCTCGAAGGCGAGGGCGCGCTCAGCGATCTGTGCGAATTGGAGGCGGAGCGTCGCCGGGTCGGTGATGGTGTCACCCGTGAGGCTGCGCAGGGGCTTCGCGAGCAGCTCGTCGGCCGCCGACGGGTGGTAGGCGAGCAGCACCTTGCCGAGCGCCGAGGCGTGGGAGGGGATGGTGAGGCCCGTCTCGAGCATCTGCTGGCTGCCGTCGGGGCGCCGGTTGTGGTGGATGATGATGACCTCGTCGAACAGCTCGGCCCCGAGCCGGGCGGAGAGCCCGGTGCGGCGGGCGAGCTCGCGCGTCCAGCGCATCGCGCGCGCGCGAACGTCGAGCGTGTCGAGGTAGACGTTCGAGAGCTTGAGCAGTGCAGGGCCGAGCATGTAGCGCTGGCTGCCGGGCTCCTTCGCCACGAGGCCGTGGGCCTGCAGCGACTTGACGATGCCGTGCACGGTCGACGGCGGGAGCTCGAGGATCGCCGCGAGCTCGGTGATGCCGAGGTGCCGGGCGCCCTGCAGCGACGTGAGCACGCGCGCGGCGCGATCGATCGCCTGGATCATCGTCGAACCTCCTCGGTCTCCGCCCATTATGCGTGCTGTGCGCCTCGCCATCCGCAATCGCCGAACCCCTCAGCGATTCGCTCTTGACAGCACCCGCATTCTCGTCGCATATTCGACATTATCGAAAGGTGTTCCGGAAAACCCGGCTCACTCGGCGCCCATCGCCATCGATGATCCGCATGTTCGAAGGAGCACATATGGATGACAACCGGCAGTGGCAGAAGCTCGCCGCCGAGTTCCTCGGCACCGCCTTCCTCGTCTTCGTCGGGGTGGGTTCGGTGCCCGCCACCCTCATCGTGAACGGCGACGCGCCCTTCACGATGGCCGACCTGGGCATGATCTCGCTCGCGTTCGGGACGATCGTCGTCGTCACCGTCTACGTGTTCGGGTACATCTCGGGCAACCACATCAACCCGGCCGTGACCATCGCCCTCGCGGTGAGCGGCAAGTTCCCGTGGCGCGACGTCCCGGCCTACCTCGCCGCGCAGGTCGCCGGCGCGATCGCCGGCTCGTTCGCCATCGTCGGCGTGCTCGGGGCCCGCGCGAGCGAGGTCGGCCTCGGCGTCGCCGCCTACGATGCGGCGACCGTGCCCTGGTACCAGGCGTTCTTCGCCGAGTTCGTCGGCACCTTCCTGCTCGTGTTCGCGGTCTTCGGCGTGATCTACCGCCGCGCGGCGCCGGGCTGGGCGGGCCTCGCGATCGGCTTCGTGGTGTTCGCCGCGATCATCCCGGTCGCCCCGACCACGGGCGCATCCATCAACCCCGCCCGCACGACGGGGCCGATGCTCGTCCAGCAGCTGCTGGGCGGCGAGGTGGCGTGGGAGCAGTGGCCCGTGTACGTCGGCGCCGAACTGCTCGCCGGTGCACTCGCCGCACTCGCATTCGCCCTGTTGGCTCACACTGAAGGCGACAAGACTGGCCTCAAGGAAACCCTTGCGAAGAAGGAAGGAACCCTCTCGTCATGAAGAAGCTCATCAACGACCCCGATCACGTCCTCGCCGACGCGCTCCGCGGCATCGAGGCCGCGCACGCCGACCTCCGCGTCGATCACCAGAACCGCATCATCTACCGCGCCACCCCGAAGGACCACGGCACGGTCGCCCTCGTCAGCGGCGGCGGGTCGGGTCACGAGCCCCTGCACGGCGGCTTCGTCGGCTTCGGGATGCTCGACGCGGCCTGCGCGGGGGAGGTGTTCACCTCGCCGACGCCCGACCAGATGCAGGAGGCGACGAAGACCGTCGACCGCGGCGCGGGCGTTCTGCACATCGTCAAGAACTACACGGGCGACGTCATGAACTTCGAGATGGCCGCCGAGCTCGCCGCCATGGAGGCGAGCGTCGAGGTGCGCACCGTCGTCGTCAACGACGACGTCGCCGTGCAGGACTCGCTCTACACCGCGGGGCGCCGCGGCGTCGGGCTCACCGTCCTGCTGGAGAAGATCGTCGGCGCCGCCGCCGAGCAGGGCCGCAGCCTCGACGAGATCGTGGCGCTCGCCGAGAAGGTCAACGGCGACGGCCGTTCGATGGGCATGGCGCTCACGAGCTGCACGGTGCCCGCGGCCGGCAAGCCGACGTTCGACCTGCCCGACGACCAGATGGAGATCGGCATCGGCATCCACGGCGAGCCCGGTCGGCATCGCGTGCCGATGGGCACGGCGAGCGAGATCGCCCAGCAGCTCGTCGAGCCCATCCTCGGCGACCTCGACTTCGGCTCCTCCCCGACGATCGTCATGCTCAACGGCATGGGCGGCACGCCGCTCATCGAGCTGTACCTCATGTACGGCGAGGTCGCGGCGATCCTCGAGAAGCACGGCGTGACGGTCGCCCGCAGCCTCGTGGGCAACTACATCACCTCGCTCGACATGGCGGGCTGCTCGGTCACGGTGCTGCGCGCCGATGACGAGATCGTCTCGCTGTGGGACGCCCCCGTGGAGACGAGCGGTCTCCGCTGGGGTCGCTGACCGAGAGCGCCGCCGCGACCACCCGCACCCCGCACCGCCTGCCACCCCGGCACCGACGCCGAGACCGAGGAGAACCATGAGCACCACCGACACCATCACGATCGAGGGCTTCACCGCCTGGCTCGCCGCTTTCCGCGACCGCGTCACCGAGCACAGGTCGTACCTGACCGAGCTCGACTCGGCCATCGGCGACGCCGACCACGGGGCCAACATGGCCCGCGGCATGGCCGCCGTGATGGAGAAGGTGGGCGCCTCGCCCGCCACGACCGCCGACGAGCTGTTCAAGACGGTGGGGATGACCCTCGTCACGTCGGTGGGCGGGGCGAGCGGGCCGCTCTACGGCACCTTCTTCCTCCGACTCGGGATGACGGCCGGGGCGGTCGCGGAGTGCGATGCGGCGGCGCTCTCCTCCGCCCTCCGCGCCGGGCTCGACGGAGTCGTCGCGCGCGGCAAGGCCGAGGCGGGCGACAAGACGATGTTCGACGCGATGGCGCCCGCGCTCGAGGCGATGGATGCGGCGATCGCCTCGGGCGCATCCCTCGCCGAGGCGACGGCCGCGGCCCGCGATGCCGCCGAAGCCGGCCGCGACGCGACCGAGCCGCTCGTGGCCCGCAAGGGTCGCGCGAGCTATCTCGGCGAGCGCAGCGCCGGCCACCTCGACCCCGGCGCCACCTCTACCGCGCTGCTGTTCGACGCCCTCGCGGAGGTCACGGCGTCGTGAGCGTCGAAGCCCCCCGCGTCGGCATCGTCGCGGTCTCGCACAGTCGACCCCTCGCCGAGGCGGCCGTCGCCCTCGCCCTCGAGATGGTCGCGGGCGATCCGCCGCCCATCGCGATCGCGGCGGGCACGGCCGATGGCGGCACGGGCACCGATGCGGTGCGGGTCTCCGAGGCGATCGTGGAGGTCGGCGCGGGCGGCGCGGGCGTCGTCGTGCTCATGGATCTCGGCTCGGCCGTCATGAGCGCCGAGATGGCGCTCGAGTTCGTGGCCGACCCCGATCTCCGCGTGCGCCTCGTCTCGGCGCCCTTCGTCGAGGGCCTCCTCGCGGCCGTCGTCCGCGCGGCCGGCGGGGCCGACCTCGACACCGTCGCCACCGAGGCGCTCGGCGCCCTGCGTCCGAAGAGCGAGCAGCTGGGGGACGCGCCCGTCGTCAGTGGGGACTCCGCGACCGCCGACGCGACGAACGCGGCGGATGCCCCGCCGGCCCCCGTCGACGACCTCGCGTCGGCCGCACCCCCGCCCGCGATCGCGGAGGCGGTCGTGCGCAACGTGGCAGGCCTTCACGCCCGCCCGGCGGCCGAGATCGCCGGTCTCGTGGCCGAGCGCGGCGTCGCCCTCACTCTCGCGACCGGGTCGAAGGGCCCGGTCGACGCGACGAGCCCGATCGGCATCGCCATCCTGGGCGCGGGCCCCGGCACGATCGTCCGCATCGCGGCGAGCGGCGCGGGCGCCGCCGAGGCGGTCGAAGAGGTGCGCGCGCTCATCGAGTCGGGCTTCGGCGAGGAGCTCGCCGAGCTCGACGGCGCCGCTGCGACACCCGCCGCCCCGGCCGCCGCCCCCGCCGCCTCGGCCCCCGTCGCCCCCGCGCGCCCTGCCGCCCTGTCCCACCCCCTGGGCGTGAGCTCCGGCCGTGTGGTCGGCCCCGTCGCCGTCATGGTGCACGCGGCCGACGAGCCTGACGCGGCCGCGCGCATCCCCGCCGACGAGCGGCGCGGCGCGGCGACGCGCCTGCGCGAGTCGATGCTCGCCGTCGCGGGCGAGATGCACACGACGGCGCAGACCCTCAGCGGCCAGCGCCGCGACGTGCTCGTCGCGACCGCCGCGATCGCCGCCGACCCGGCCCTGCATCGTGCGGCCGAGTCGCTCGTGCGCGACGAGGGGCTCACGCCCGAGCGCGCGGTCTGGGTCGAGCTGGGCCGCACCGCCGCGCAGTACCGCGAGCTCGGCGGGCGCATGGCCGAGCGCGTGACCGACCTCGTCGACGTGCGCGACCGCATCATCGCCCGTCTCACGGGCGTCGAGCGGCCGGGTGTGCCCGAGCGCGACCACCCGTTCATCCTCGTCGCCGACGACCTCGCCCCCGTCGACACGGTCGGCCTCGACCCCGAGCGCTGCCTCGCGATCGTCACCGAGCAGGGCGGTCCGACCTCGCACACGGCGATCCTCGCGCGCGAGCTCGGTCTGCCGGCCATCGTCGGCGCGGCCGGGGCGACGGCGCTCGCCGACGGCACCGTCGTTCTCGTCGACGGCGACACGGGCGAGCTCATCGTCCAGCCCGACGAGGGCACGCGCGCGACCGCGACGGGCGTCATCACCCTGCCGCCCTTCGAGGGCCCGGGCGAGACGGCCGACGGGCACCGCGTCGTGCTCGGGGCGAACGTCGGCGCCCCCCGCGACATCCGCCGCGCCGTCGAGCGCGGGGCCGAGGGCGTCGGGCTGTTCCGCACCGAGTTCTGCTTCCTCGACCGCACGAGCGAGCCGAGCGTCGACGACCAGATCGCGGCCTACCGCGAGGTCTTCGCGGCCTTCCCCGGTGCGCGCGTCGTCGTCCGCACCCTCGACGCCGGCAGCGACAAGCCCCTGCCGTTCCTCACCTCCGACGACGAGCCGAACCCCGCGCTCGGAGTCCGCGGCTACCGCACCTCCCGCCGCGACCCCGAGGTGCTCGACGCGCAGCTGCGCGCGATCGCGCGCGCCGCCGGCGCCGAGAGGGCGGATGCCTGGGTCATGGCCCCGATGATCGCGACCGTCGCCGAGGCGACCGAGTTCGCCGCGCGCGCCCGCGCCGCGGGCAACGCCACGGTCGGCGTGATGATCGAGACTCCGGCCGCGGCGCTCGTCGCCGACGAGCTGTGCGCCGCCGTCGACTTCGTGAGCATCGGCACCAACGACCTCTCGCAGTACACGATGGCCGCCGACCGCATGTCGGGCGAGCTCGCCCACCTCGCCGACCCGTGGCAACCCGCGGTGCTCCGCGCCATCCGCCTGATCGGCGCGGCGGGCACCCGGTCGGGCACCCCGGTCGGGGTGTGCGGCGAGGCCGCCGCCGACCCCGCGCTCGCGCCCGTGCTCGTGGGGCTCGGCGTGACGAGCCTGTCGATGGCGGCGCGCGCGATCACCGCGGTGGGGGCGATCGTGTCCTCCGCGACGCTCGCGCAGTGCCGGGCCGCGGCCGAGGCGGCGTGCGCGGCGACCGATCCGGCGGCGGCCCGAGCGGCGGCGCGGGAGGCCCTGGCCAGCTAGCCCCGCCGGTAGGCTCGCCCCCGATGAACCGCCGGTCGACTGTCCTCTTCTCCGCTCTCGAGGCGTTCCTCGTGGTCGGCATCGGCATCGGCATCCCGCTGTCGATCCTCACCGTGATGTGGGCGGTGCAGTTCGGCTTCCAGCTCGACTGGCTGCCGTTCTGGCGGGCATCCGTCGACATCTGGGCGATCGGGCACGGCGCCGATGTGACCTTCGCGCTCGACCCGGTGACCGCCGCGGCCGTCGGCGCGGACGCGGCGGCCGAGCCCTTCCGCGTCTCCCTCGCCCTCCTCGGCTTCGCGGCGCTCACGCTGCTCGCGGGGTGGCAGATGGGCCGGCGATCGCTGGGCGAGCCGCACCGGGCGCTCGGCGGCGCGGTCGCGATCGCGGGCATCCTCGTCATCGGCGGTCTCGCGGCGCTCAGCGCGACCCACCCCGCGGCTCTCATCGCGCGCGGGCAGACCGCGATCTTCCCCGCTCTCGTCTTCGCTCTCGGCTTCGGCGTCGCCTCGCTCGACGCGCGCGGTCCGTGGCGCGAGCGGGCGGATGCCCTGCTCGAGCGCCTCCCCTCCCTCGCGCGCGGCATCATCGGCTCGGCGCTGCGCCTCGGCTCCGGCGCCGTCATCACCGTCGTCGGCGCGGCCGGCGTCGTGACGGCCGCCGCGCTCGTCCTCGGCTACGGGCAGGTCATCGCCCTGTACGAGAGCGTGCAGGCCGACGTGCTCGGCGGCATCGCCCTCACGGTCGGGCAGCTCGCGCTCATCCCGACCGTCGTGCTCTGGACGGCCTCGTGGCTCATCGGCCCCGGGTTCGCGATCGGCACCGGCTCGGCGATCTCGCCGCTCGGCACCGTCGTCGGGCCGCTCCCGGCCGTCCCGCTGCTCGGCGCCCTGCCGACGAGCGATGCGAGCCCCGGGCTCGTGGTGGTGCTCGTGCCGGTGCTCGCGGCCTTCGTCGCGGGCGTGCTCGTGCGGCCGCGGCTCGTCGCCGCGCTCGGCCCCGACCGGCGACCGGAGCCCTGGGCGCTCGCGACGGCGGGGGCGGCGGCGCTCGCCGCGGGCATCCTCGCCGCCTTCTCGGCCTGGATCGCCGCGGGCGCGGCGGGCCCGGGTCGCCTCGCGACGGTCGGCCCCGACCCGGTCGCCGTGGGGGTCTGGATGCTCGTCGAGACGCTCGTCGGCGCCGCACTGGGCCTGCTCGCCGGCGGAGTCCGCGTGCCCTGGGCCGCTCGGGCGTCCGATGCTCATCCGCGCAGCGAGTAGCCTGGGAGCGTGCTGCGGGTCGTCGTACTGATCTCGGGCGGCGGGTCGAACCTGCGCGCTCTGCTCGAGGCGTCGGCGCACGCGGACTACCCCGCGCACATCGTCGCCGTCGGCGCCGACCGCGAGGCCGACGGTCTCGCGCACGCCGAGGCCTTCGGGGTTCCGAGCTTCACGGTGCCGTACTCGTCGTTCGCCTCTCGCGAGGCCTGGGGCGAGGAGCTGCTCACGACGATCCGCGAGTGGGAGCCCGACCTCGTCGTGCTGAGCGGGCTCATGCGACTGCTGCCCGTGACCGTCGTCGGCGCGCTCGCGCCGAACGTGATCAACACGCACCCGGCCTACCTGCCCGAGTTCCCCGGAGCCCACGGCGTGCGCGACGCCCTCGCGGCCGGTGTCGAGCAGACCGGCGCGAGCGTCATCGTCGTCGACGCCGGCGTCGACTCCGGGCCGATCCTCGCTCAGGAGCGCGTGCCCGTGCTGCCCGGCGACACCGAGCACAGCCTGCACGAGCGCATCAAGCCCGTCGAGCGGCGCCTGCTCATCAACACCGTGCGCGGCATCGCCACGGGCGAGATCGACCTCGCCGCGCTCTAGAACCGCACCTCCACCCCTCCGTACCCCACACCTCGAGGAGCACCCCCATGGCCGGCCCCGCCCACGACCCCGCCTCGTACCGCCACCGCGACGCCGTTCCCGTGCGCCGCGCGCTCGTGAGCGTGAGCGACAAGACCGGGCTGCTCGAGCTCGCCGCGACCCTCGCGGGCGCGGGCGTCGAGATCGTGTCGACGGGCTCGACGGCGTCGACGATCGCGGCGGCCGGGCATCCCGTCACCGAGGTCTCGAGCGTCACGGGCTTCCCGGAGGCGCTCGACGGGCGCGTGAAGACCCTGCACCCGAGCGTGCACGCGGGCGTACTCGCCGACCTGCGGCTCGAGAGCCACGAGCGGCAGCTCGCCGAGCTCGGCATCGCGGCCTTCGACCTCGTCGTCGTCAACCTCTACCCGTTCGTGGAGACGGTCGCGAGCGGCGCCGAGGGCGACGCGGTCGTCGAGCAGATCGACATCGGCGGCCCCGCGATGGTGCGCGCCGCGGCGAAGAACCACGCCAACGTCGCGATCATCGTGGACCCGGCCGACTACGTCATGATCAGCAAGGCCGTGACGCTCGGCGGTACGACGCTCGCGCAGCGCCAGCGCTTCGCCGCGAAGGCGTTCGCGCACACCGCCGCGTACGACACCGCCGTCGCCGGCTGGTTCGCCGACTCGCTCGGCATCCGCGCCGAGCATCCCGCGGCCGGCGGCAGCCCCGCGACGATCGACGTGCACGCGACGCTGCAGCAGGTGCTGCGGTACGGCGAGAACAGCCACCAGGCCGCCGCGCTCTACCGCGTCGACGGCGCGCAGGGCATCGCCCACGCGCGCCAGCTGCACGGCAAGGAGATGTCGTACAACAACTTCGTGGACGCCGACGCCGCCGTGCGCGCCGCGTACGACCACGAGGCTCCCGCCGTCGCGATCATCAAGCACGCGAACCCGTGCGGCATCGCCGTCGGGTCGAGCATCGCCGAGGCCCACGCGGCCGCCCACGCGTGCGACCCCGTGTCGGCGTTCGGCGGCGTCATCGCCGCCAACCGCGTCATCACCGCCGAGGCCGCCGCGTCGATCGCGCCGATCTTCACCGAGGTCGTCGTCGCTCCCGGCTTCGAGCCCGAGGCGCTCTCGCTGCTGATGGAGAAGAAGAACATCCGCCTGCTCGAGCTGCCCGCCGGCTTCGCCGTGCCGAGCGTCGAGCTGCGCCAGGTGAGCGGCGGGATGCTGCGGCAGCAGGCCGACCACCGCTTCGCACCGGCCTCCGACTGGACGCTCGCGAGCGGCGAGCCCGCCGACGATGCGACCCTCGCCGACCTCGAGTTCGCGTGGCGGGCCTGCCGCGCCGTGAAGTCGAACGCGATCCTGCTCGCCGCAGGCCTCGCCTCGGTAGGCGTCGGCATGGGCCAGGTCAACCGCGTCGACTCGTGCCACCTCGCGATGTCGCGCGCCGGAGACCGGGCGCGCGGCTCGGTCGCGGCGAGCGACGCGTTCTTCCCCTTCGCCGACGGCCTGCAGGTGCTCATCGACGCGGGCGTGCGCGCGGTCGTGCAGCCCGGCGGCTCGGTGCGCGACGAGGAGGTCATCGCGGTGGCCCAGGCGGCCGGCGTGACGATGTACCTCACGGGCGAGCGGCACTTCTTCCACTAGGCGCCGACCCGGAACCGGTGTCGACAATCCCTCCGCTCCGGGTCTAGGCTGGAAGGCTCCGCTGCGCCGCTCCCGATCGGGGGCGGTCGCAGCCCGGCACCGCACCAGCAGCCACCAGCATCCGCCACCTGACTGCGGCATCCGCCGCTTCGATGCGCGCCCCGACACGATCGGAGCGCGCCGCCAGAGGACCACCATGTCGACGACGCAGCACGACCGACCCCGCTTGAGCACGGCCAGGGCCATCGCCCGGCTGTACCCGTACGCGAAGCCGGCGATGCCGCGCATCTACCTCGGCATGGTCGCCGCGCTGCTCGCCGGAGTCGTCGCGCTCGCGATCCCGCTCGTGCTGCAGCAGCTCGTCGACGGGCCGCTGTCGTCGGGCTCGTCCGAGGCGATCGTGCCCGCCGTCGTGCTCGTCCTCGTGCTCGGCGTGCTCGAGGCCGTCATGATCGCCCTGCGCCGCTGGTTCGTGCTCACGCCCGGCACCCACATCGAGGCGCGCATGCGCAACGGCCTCTACGCGAAGCTGCAGGACCTCCCCGTCGCCTTCCACGACCGGTGGCAGTCGGGCCAGCTGCTGTCGCGCGCCGTGAGCGACCTCAACCTCATCCGCCGCTGGATCTCGTTCGGCCTCGTGCTGCTCGTCGTCAACGTCGTGACGATCGTCATCGGCTTCGGCGTGCTCGTGTACTGGAACCCCTGGCTCGGACTTCTGTTCCTCGTGTGCTCGGCCCCGCTCTGGATCTACGGCTACGTCTTCGAGAAGAAGTACTCGGTCATCTCGCGCCGCGCGCAGGACCAGCAGGGCGACCTCGCGACAGCGGTCGAGGAGAGCGTGCACGGCATCCGCGTGCTCAAGGCGTTCGGTCGCGGCAAGCACTCGCTGCTGAAGTTCGCCGACCAGGCCGAGCTGCTGCGCTCGACCGAGATCGAGAAGGCGCGCTCCGTCGCCGGCATCTACTTCTGGCTCATCATGATCCCCGACGTCGCCTTCGCGCTGTGCCTGCTGGGCGGCGTGGGGCTCGCGGCGGCGGGCGAGCTGAGCGTGGGCGAGCTGCTGGCCTTCTTCGCCACGGCGACGGTGCTGCGCTTCCCCGTCGAGTCGATCGGGTTCCTGCTCGCCATGACCTACGACACGCGGTCGGCGACCGACCGATACTTCGAGGTCATGGACGAGGTCAATGCGATCGTCGACCCCGCGCATCCGGCCACGATCGGTGCGCCCGAGGGGCGGCTGACGTTCGAGAACGTGGGGTTCCGGTACCAGGATGCCCCTGCCGACCGCCCCGGGACCCTCGCGGGGCTCGATCTCACCCTCGAGCCCGGCGAGACCATGGCGCTCGTCGGCATCACGGGCAGCGGCAAGACGACGCTCACCGCGCTCGCGACGCGCCTGTATGACGTCACGAGCGGGCGCGTTCTGCTCGACGGCGTCGACATCCGCGACCTGTCGCGCGAGGAGCTGCGCCGCCACATCGCGATGGCCTTCGAGGACGCGACGCTGTTCTCGGCGAGCGTGCGCGACAACGTGCTGCTCGGCCGCCCCGAGCTCGAGGGCGACGACCCCGCGGTGCGCGCCGAGGCCGACCGCGTGCTCGCCGAGGCGCTCGAGATCGCCCAGGCCGACTTCGTGCACCGGCTGCCCGACGGCGTCGACACGACCGTGGGGGAGGAGGGGCTGAGCCTCTCCGGCGGCCAGCGGCAGCGCCTCGCACTCGCGCGCGCGGTCGCCGCGCGCCCCGCGGTGCTCGTGCTCGACGACCCGCTCTCGGCGCTCGACGTCGACACCGAGGCGCTCGTCGAGGCGGCGCTGCGGCGCGTGCTCGCGACGACGACCGGACTCATCGTCGCCCACCGACCCTCCACCGTGCAGATGGCCGACCGCGTCGCCCTCCTGCAGGAGGGGCGCATCACCGACGTCGGCACCCACAGCGAGCTGCTCAGGCGCAACGAGCACTACCGCTACGTCATCTCGTCGCTCGAGGACGAGGAGCTCGCTCAGACCGAGCGCGAGGATCGCGAGCTCAAGCTCGCGGAGGAAGAGGGTCGGCGCCGCGAGGCCGTCGATCGCGAGTCGCGCGTCATCGAGCGCGACGGGGAGGTCAAGCGATGAGCGTCACCGGTGTCGAGGGCGAGGAGAGGGACGACTTCTCGAAGGCCGAGTCGCGCGCCCTGCGTCGGCGATCGCTGCGCCTGCTCGGGTCGCTCGTGCGCCCGGTGCGCGGTCGCGCCATCGCGACGATGGCGGTCATCGTGCTGTCCATCGCGCTGCAGGTGGCCGGTCCCGCCCTCATCGCGGCGGGCATCAACCGAGGACTCCCGGCGCTGCAGGGGCAGGGCGACTGGATGCCCTTGGTCCTGATCGTGTCCGCCTACGTTCTGACGGGCGTGGCCGGCGCGAGCTTCATCGCGCTGTTCCAGGTGATGGCGGCGCGGCTGAGCCAGGCCATCCTGCTCGACCTGCGCAAGCGCGTGTTCCTGCACACCCAGCGGCTGTCGCTCGAGTTCCACGAGTCGTACACCTCGGGGCGCATCATCGCGCGGCAGACGAGCGACCTCGACTCGATCCGCGAGCTGCTCGATGCGGGGCTCACGCAGCTCGTCTCGGGCGCCCTCTACATGGGCTTCACCGCCGCCGCACTCGTGCTGCTCGACCCCACCTCGGGCCTCGTGCTCGCGGTCGCGCTCATCCCGCTCATCGCGCTTACGCGGTGGTTCCAGGTGCGATCGCAGAAGCTCTTCCGGCAGACGCGCGTGGCCTCCGCGCGCCTCATCGTCCAGTTCGTCGAGACCATGACGGGCATCCGCGCCGTCAAGGCGTTCCGGAAGGAGAAGCGCAACGAGGAGCACTTCGGCGGACTCGTCGAGGACTACCGGCACGCCAACGCGCGCGTGATCCAGGTCTTCGGCATCTTCGATCCCGGGCTCGTGCTCATCGGCAACATCACGGTCGCGGCCGTGCTCCTCGTCGGGGCGTTCCGGATCATCGAGGGCGACCTGCTCATCGGCTCGCTGCTCGGCATCGTTCTCTACACCCGTCGGTTCTTCGACCCGGCGGAGGAGATGGCGATGTTCTACAACTCGTACCAGTCGGCCGCCGCCGCGCTCGAGAAGATCTCGGGCGTGCTCGAGGAGAAGCCGTCGGTGCCCGACCCCACGACGCCGATCGACCTGTGGAAGGCGCGCGGAGCCGTGCACTTCGACCAGGTGCGCTTCTCGTACAACGACGACTCGGTCGTGCTGCCGCGCCTCGAGCTCACCATCCCGGCCGGGCAGACGATCGCGCTCGTCGGCACGACGGGGGCCGGCAAGTCGACGCTCGCGAAGCTCATCGCGCGCTTCTACGACCCGAGCGAGGGCGCGGTGACGCTCGACGGCGTCGACCTGCGGAAGCTGCACCCGAAGGATCTGCGGCGCGCGATCGTCATGGTCACGCAGGAGGCGTACCTGTTCTCGGGCACGGTCGCCGACAACATCGCGCTCGGCAAGCCCGAGGCGACGCGCGACGAGATCGTCGCGGCGGCGCGCGCGGTGGGGGCGCACGAGTTCATCGAGTCGCTGCCAGACGGGTACGACACCGACGTCAACAAGCGCGGCGGCCGCGTCTCGGCGGGGCAGCGGCAGCTGATCTCGTTCGCGCGGGCGTTCCTCGCCGACCCGGTCGTGCTGATCCTCGACGAGGCGACGGCGTCGCTCGACATCCCGAGCGAGCGGCTCGTGCAGATCGGCCTGCAGACGCTGCTCGCCGACCGCACCGCGGTGATCATCGCGCACCGGCTCTCGACCGTCGCGATCGCCGACCGCGTGCTCGTCATGGAGCACGGCGAGGTGATCGAGGACGGCACGCCGGCCGAGCTCATCGCCGGGTCGGGGAAGTTCGCGCAGCTGCACGCCGCCTGGCGCGAGTCGCTCGTCTAGGGGCTCTGCGGAAGGCGAGTCGCGCGGCGCGGTCGGCGCGCTCCGTCGGCGCGGTCGCGCTAGCGCTCGACCGCGCCGACGTGCAGCGCGACCACGCCGAGCCCCGGCACCTCGGCCGTGAATCGACCCTCGCCGTCGACCTCGATCACCTCGCCCGACACCGCGTCGGTGTACCGGCCGGCCACGAGCGACGTGTCGAAGCTCGCCGTCGCGCCCGTGGCGCCCGCGTTGAAGGCGACGAACCCGTAGGCGCCGCGGCCGAATGCCGTGACGCTGCGCAGCTCGCGCGCCTCGAACTCGGTCGCGTCGGTGAGAGGAGCGTCTCCGACCGCGGCGCGGAAGGCGAGCATGCCGCGCACGAGATCCCAGCTCTGCGGGCACACCCAGGTGCCGGGCTCGTAGCGCGGACGCGGCTCGGCGGGGGCATCCGCGCAGGAGGCGTCGATGACGCGACCGGAGTCGTCGGCCGGCGCCCCGGCATCCCGCCCCTCGAAGGCGTAGCCCGAGGTCAGCTGCGGCGTTCCGTACGGGTGGGCGAGGAGGAACGCCGTCGCGAGGGCGTACGCCTCGCCGTCCTTGTACGAGAGCGTCTCGCCGTTGCGCTCGGTGTCGTGATTGTCGACGAAGGCGATCGCCTGCTCGCTCGGCAGGGTGCGGCCCTCGGGGCCGAAGCGCACCTCGGGGTTGAGCGCGCCGGTCTCGATCATGCTCGTGAGGGTGCGGGCGTAGGCGAACTCCCATACGGGGCCGGTCGCTGCGTAGTCCTCCGGCTGGATGGGCTCGCCCTGGCCGCGGATGACCTCCTGGTAGACGCGCGTGCCCTCCGGGAGGCCGTCGACGATCGCGGCGATGTCCTCCGGCGGCATGTGCTTCGCGGCGTCGATGCGGAAGCCCGCGACGCCGAGCGACAGCAGGTCGTCGAGGTAGGCGCGCAGCCGCTCGCGCACCCGGTCGGTCTCGGTCGCGAGGTCGGCGAGGTTCACGAGCTCGCAGCGCTGCACCTCGGCGCGGTCGCGGTAGTCGATGATGTCGCCCGTCGGAGACTCGGTGCAGGAGTGGAAGTCCGCAGGCGTGAACAGCCCCGGGTAGCGGTAGTGCTCGTACGCGCTGCCCGCCCAGCCGACGCCGGGGTCGTCCTGCCCCGACATGTGGTTGATGACGGCGTCGGCGACGACATCGACGCCGGCCTCGCCGCACGACTCGACCATGGCCGCGAACTGCTCGCGCGAGCCGAGCCGCGACTCGATGCGGTGCGACACCGGCTGGTACGCGACCCACCACTGCGGCCCGACGACGTGCTCCTGCGGCGGGCTCGTCAGCACCCAGTCGATGCCGATCTCGCCCAGGGCCGGGCATTCCGCGGCGATCGCATCCCACGTCCACTGGAACATGAGGATGCCCGCATCGCGCCGATCCTGCGGCTCCGGCGGCTGCGAGGCCGGGGTGCAGGCCGCGAGCACGAGCAGCACGGAGGCGGCGAGCCCCGCGAGCGCGGTGCGCGCGCGGCGGCGGGCGGCCGGAGGTCGAGCGGGTCGGGTGCGGCGCATCGGGACACTCCTTCGTGCAGTCTGCAAGCGCTTGCACAGAGTGTACGGTGCGCCGGGCATCCCGCCCATCGCGCCGCTCAGCTGTAGCGGTGCCGCGCCTGCGCGAGATCGATGCGGTAGGCGTCGGGCTCGCCGCGGTCCCCGACCCAGCGCAGGGGAGTGCCCTCGCGCTCGTAGTGCTCGAGCGCCTCGACCTCGTGGCCCGCGGGCGGGCGGCCGTCGGATCCGATGACGCGCCACCAGGGACCGGTTCCGTCGGAGGTGGCGAGGATGCGCCCGACCGCTCGGGCGCCCAGCGAGCCGAGCTCGGCGGCGACGTCGCCGTAGGTCATGACCCGACCGGCGGGGATGTCGCCGACGATGACGTGCACGAACGCCGCGAAGTCGAGGGGCGACTCGCTCATGTGCGACCGCGCTCGGGCCGGGAGAGGGCGTCCGCGCGTATCGGGCGGGTCTCGCGCATCAGACGGGCAGCGACCCGATCTTCTCGCCGTACTCCGTCTCGCCGACCTCCTCGAAGCCGAGTCGGCGGAAGAACTCGCCCGGGCCCTCCTCGCCGGTCTCCCAGATGACGGTCACGGTCTCGAAGCCGCGTGAGCGGGCTTCCTGGGCGAGCTCGCGCACTGCGAACCGCCCGACGCCGCGACCCTGCTTGGTGGCGTCGACGTTGATGCGCCAGATGCAGCTGCGGAACTCGGGCTTCTCGTGATCGGGGTCGAAGTTGCCGCGGATGAAGCCCACGACCTCCTCCCCGTCGAGCACGACGCGCGCCCACGTCGTGGTCGGGTTGAGGTACGCGTCAGCGGCCGAGTACGAGACGGGAGTGACGAACTGCTCCTGCCCGGGCCGCAGGGTCAGGCCGTTCGCGGCCACGATGGTCTTCGCCGACAGTTCTTCCAGTCTCAGATCGCCCATGACCCCAGGGTAGTCAGAACGTGCGCCGAGCATCCGACCGATTTATCTCGACGTCGAGACAGATGACCCGACGCGGTAGGATCGAGCCGGGCCTCACCGTGCCCCCGATCGGCCGCCATCGCGGCCCCGGGCCGTCGACCACCTCGACGCCCGTGAACGTGCGAAAGGATCCCTGTGCAGAAGATCAAGGTCGAAGGCACCGTCGTCGAGCTCGACGGCGACGAGATGACCCGCATCATCTGGCAGTTCATCAAGGACCGCCTCATCCACCCGTACCTCGATGTGACGCTCGAGTACTACGACCTCGGCATCCAGCACCGCGACGAGACCGACGACCAGGTCACGATCGACGCGGCCCACGCCATCCAGAAGCACGGCGTCGGCGTGAAGTGCGCGACGATCACGCCCGACGAGGCGCGCGTCGAGGAGTTCGGCCTCAAGAAGATGTGGAAGAGCCCCAACGGCACGATCCGCAACATCCTCGGCGGCGTCATCTTCCGCGAGCCGATCATCATCTCGAACATCCCGCGCCTCGTGCCCGGCTGGAACAAGCCGATCATCATCGGCCGCCACGCGTTCGGCGACCAGTACCGCGCGACCGACTTCCTCTTCAAGGGCAAGGGCACGCTGACGGTCGAGTTCACGCCGGAGGACGGCTCCGAGCCGCAGAAGTTCGAGGTCTACCAGTCGCCCGGCGACGGCATCGCGCAGGTGCAGTACAACCTCGACGCGTCGATCCGCGACTTCGCCCGGGCCTCGCTCAACTACGGCCTCGCGCGCAAATACCCCGTGTACCTCTCGACGAAGAACACGATCCTGAAGGCCTACGACGGCCGCTTCAAGGACATCTTCCAGGAGATCTACGACGCCGAGTTCAAGGACCAGTTCGAGGCCGCCGGCATCACCTACGAGCACCGCCTCATCGACGACATGGTCGCCTCGGCCATGAAGTGGGAGGGCGGCTACGTCTGGGCCTGCAAGAACTACGACGGCGACGTGCAGTCCGACACCGTCGCGCAGGGCTTCGGCTCGCTCGGCCTCATGACGAGCGTGCTGACGACGCCCGACGGCAAGATCGTCGAGGCCGAGGCGGCGCACGGCACGGTCACGCGCCACTACCGCCAGCACCAGCAGGGCAAGCCGACATCGACGAACCCGATCGCGTCGATCTTCGCGTGGACGCGCGGCCTCATGCACCGCGGCAAGCTCGACGGCAACGCCGAGCTCATCACCTTCGCCGAGACCCTCGAGGACGTCGTCATCACGACCGTCGAGAGCGGCAAGATGACGAAGGACCTCGCGCTGCTCGTGAGCCCCGACCAGGCGTGGATGACCACCGAGGACTTCCTCGAGGCCCTCGACGAGAACCTGAAGCAGCGCCTCGGCGCCTAGCCGACCGAGAACGACCGGATGCCCGTGGCCGCGTGCCACGGGCATCCGTCGTCTGCGGCGACTTGCGCGCATATACCCCCCGGGGTATTCTGACGCCACGGGCCGAACCGACGCCCCCTCCACCGGAAGGAACCACCATGTGCTCTCCCGCCCGCTGCGACCGTTGCGGCAAGACCACCTGGGCCGGCTGCGGCCAGCACATCGAGCAGGCGCTCGAGGGCGTCCCCGCCGAGCAGCGCTGCACCTGCGACTGACGCGCACGGTGCGCGTCACGAGGTTGCCCGGTCCGGGACGGACGACTCTGGCGCCCGCCCCCTCGGCACGATAGACCTGGGAGCGTGACCCGCGTCCTCGACCTCGCCCGCCGCATGCCCCTCGTGGCCCTCGCGCTCGTCATCGGCGCGATCGGGCTCGGGCTGCTCGCCGCCGGTGCGGAGCCCGCGGCGCGGTGGGGCATCTCGATCTTCGCACTGACCGTCGCCGCGATCGAGGCGGTCCGCATGATCAGGGGGCTGCTCTCCGGGCAGTTCGGGCTCGACATCCTCGCCGTCACCGCGATCGTCAGCACGGTCGTCGTCGGCGAGTACTGGGCGAGCCTCGTCATCGTTCTCATGCTCGCGGGCGGCGAGGCGCTCGAGCTCGCCGCGGCCGGCCGCGCTCAGCGCGAGCTGCGGGCACTGCTCGACCGCGTTCCCCAGCTCGCGCACCGCGTCGACTCGACGGGCGCGATCACCGACGTTCCGGCGGGGGATGTCCGTATCGGCGACCGCCTGCTGGTGCGGCCCGCCGAGATCGTGCCCGTCGACGCCGAGCTCACGAGCGCGCATGGCGAGTTCGACGAGTCGTCGCTCACGGGGGAGAGCCTGCCCGTGGAGAAGGCGGCGGGCGACCTCGTCCTGAGTGGATCGGTCAACGGCGCCGGGGCGGTCGAGGTCGTCGCGACGGCCGCCGCGGCCGACAGCCAGTACCAGCGCATCGTCGAGCTCGTGCGCGAGGCCTCGAGCAGCAAGGCGCCCCTCGTGCGGCTCGCCGACCGGTACGCCCTGCCCTTCACGGCGGTGTCGCTCGGCATCGCGGGCATCGCGTGGGCGCTGAGCGGCGACCCCGTGCGCTTCGCCGAGGTGCTCGTCGTCGCGACCCCGTGCCCCCTGCTCATCGCCGCGCCCGTCGCGTTCATGGGCGGCATGAGCAGCGCCGCCAAGCGCGGCATCGTCATGAAGAGCGCGGCCTCGCTCGAGAAGCTCGCGCGCGCCCGCACGGTCGCCTTCGACAAGACGGGCACGCTGACCGCGGGCCGCCCCGAGGTCGTCGGCGTGCACCCCCGCGACGGGTTCGCCGCCGATGAGCTCATGCGGCTCGTGGGCTCGGCCGAGCAGTACTCGTCGCACGTGCTCGCCGCCTCGCTCGAGCAGGCCGCGGTCGAGCGCGGCCTCGCACTCGCGGAGTCGGCCGACGCCCGCGAGGTCGCGACCTTCGGAGTCACGGCGACGGTCGACGGCCGCAGCGTCGTCGTCGGCAAGCCGGCCTTCGTCGCCGAGCACGCGCCCGACCTCGAGCGGGTGACGACGGCGAGCGGCGAGGCCGTCGTCTACGCCGCGATCGACGGGCGCTTCGCCGGCACCCTCGTGCTGCGTGACGGCGTGCGCGGCGACGCCGCCGCGACGCTCGATGCTCTCGCCCGCCTCGGGGTGACGCGCACGCTCATGGTGACGGGCGACGTCGAGGCGACCGCGCGGCCGATCGCCGACGCGCTCGGCATCGACGAGCTGCACGCCGAGTGCCTCCCGGAGGACAAGGTCCGGCTCATCCGAGAGGCCCGCCCGCGCCCCGTCGTCATGGTCGGCGACGGCGTCAACGACGCGCCCGTCCTCGCCGTCTCCGACGTCGGCATCGCGATGGGGGCGAAGGGCTCGACTGCGGCGAGCGAGTCGGCGGATGTCGTGATCCTGCTGGACGACGTCTCGCGCGTCGCGCGCGCCGTCGCCATCGGGCACCGCACGGTGCGCATCGCCCTGCAGAGCATCTGGCTCGGCATCGCGATCTCGATCGGGCTCATGATCGTGGCGTCGATCGGGCTCCTGCCCGCGATCGCGGGAGCCGCGCTGCAGGAGGTCGTCGACCTCGTCGCCATCCTGGGCGCGCTGCGCGCCGTGCGGGCCGGAGCGGCGCCCGTGCCCGGTCTCGACGATGCGCCGCGGGCGCGCCCGGCCGCGGCACGAGAGTCACTCGTCGACGACGAGCCGGCTCAGTACCCCGCGAAGTAGTCGGTGCGCACGCGCTTCGCCCCGGCCGAGCGCAGGGCCGTGCGGCCCGCCGCGACGAGCGCCGGAGCCCCCGACACGTAGCCGCGCCGCCTCGCGATGTCGGGCACGGCCCCGCGCAGGCCCTCGGCGGTGAGCGCGCCGCGCGCGAGCGTCACGACGCGCGCGCCCGACGCCTCGAGCACGTCCGCGTAGAGCGACTCGTCCTCGCCCGACGGGATCACGACGATCACGACGTCGCGCTCGTCGCCGAGGCGGCGCAGCTCGTCGAGCTGGCTCGCGAACGGGGTGATCCCGATGCCGCCGGCGACGAGGACGATGGGCTCCGTCGGGTCACGCGGGAGGAGGAAGTCGCCGCTCACCTGCGTCACGCGCACGAGCGACCCCGGCTCGAGCGCGGCGAGCGCGCGCTTGAACGAGGAGCCCTGCTCGGGCATTCGGAGACCGATCGCGATCTCGGGGGCGTCGCCGACCACCGCCGACGGCGCCGAGGCGATCGAGAAGACGCGGCGCGTGCCGCGGACGTCGGCCGAGTGCGGAAGGTGCAGCTCGAGCCACTGGCCGGCCGCGAACCGCACGGGCCGCGTCGGGGCGAAGCGGAACTCGGTCGCGGTCGGCGAGAGCGCGCGAGAGCCCGTGAGTCGCAGCGCGAACCCGGGGCGGCGCGAGACGGCGAACGCGACGACGTTGCCGAGCAGGAGCGCGAGCTCGGGCGAGGTGTAGATGAGCACGGGGCCCAGCGGGAACGAGAACGGGATCGAGAACGCGACGGCGACGACGGCCGCCGTGAGCCATTGCTGCCAGCGCCGCGGCGGCAGGGTGAGGGGCTCGGAGAGCATGTACCCCGCGAGGAATACGACGGGGTAGACGACGAGCACGGACAGGTAGGCGTCGAGCGGCGTGGCGCCCGTGAGGACGAGCCGCGTGCCGATGATCGCGACCGTGAGCACGACGAGCACGACGCCCACGTCGAGCCGCCGCGTGCGGTCGAGCAGCACGAGGGCGCCGAGCGCGACGATCGGCAGCATCTCGGGCGTCGCGATCCACCAGATGCCGACCGTGAGGCCGAACAGGCCCGCGACCCACACGCCCGTCGCCGCGGGGTTGAGGATGTGGCGTCCGCGCCAGACGAGCAGGTACTTCGACAGCGCGGCGATGACGCCCGCGGCGGCGGCGCCGACGAGATCCATCGTCGCGACCGACGGCGGCACGAGGCACACGATGATGAGCGCCGTGATGACGCTCGACTCGCGATGCGGCACGACGCGCGCCGCCCGGGCGGCGATCTCGTTCGCGCCGAGCGTCGCGACGCCGACGACGCCGAGCGTGCCCAGGAGTCCGATCGGGTCGGCCCCGATGATGTCGAGAGCACCGAGCAGGAGGCCCATCGCGAGCACGGCGGCGAGGGTGATCGTCGCCAGGCGGTACATGCTCACACGGCCGGTCAGGGCATCCACGGTCGCTCTCATCGGTACAGCTCGCCCTCCCAGTTCGCGCTCGCCTCGAGGCGGCCGTCGCGGAACATCCTCGCCCACGCGAATGCGAACGCGCCCTCGAGCTCGCGCGGGTCGACGAGGAAGAGCGCGGTCGCGAGACCGTCGGCCTCGAGCGCGGTCGGCGCGATCGCCCACGTGCCGATGACGTCGTCGACCGGCCGGCCCGTGACGGCGTCGATGATGTGGTGCAGCCCCTCGCCCCATGTGCGGCGCGACGGCGACGACGCGCACAGCGCGGCATCGCGCAGCTCGACGACGCCGACCGCCTTCGACGGGTTGGCGGGGTTCTCGAGAGCGATGCGGATGCCCGCTCCGCCCCGATGACGGATGTCGCCGCTGCCGTCGACGACCGTCTGGGTCGCGCCGCGGGCCGCGAGCAGGTCGCCGACGATGTCGACGAGGTGCCCCTTCCCGGCCGCGCCGACGTCGAGCAGCACGGGCCGCATGGTCGTGAGTCGCACGGCGCCCGCGTCGTCCGTCGCGAGGTCGAGGAGCTCCTCCCACGCCGGCGCCGGCAGCGGCTCGCCCGCGGGCCGCAGCCGGTAGGCCGCGTCGTAGCCGAGCCGCTCGAGGGAGGCGCCGACGAGCGGGCTCACCCGCCCGCGGCTGAGCGCGTGCAGCCGCGCGTACAGCCCCAGCAGCGGCGCGGCGTCGTCGGGGAGCTTCCACGTCCCCCCGTCGCCCGCGGCGGCGATGGCGGACACGAGCGAGTCGGGTCGGAAGCGCGACCAGTCGCGGTCGAAGCGCTCGACGCGCTCGGCGACGGCGGAGCGGTCGGACTCGTCGAGGGGTCGGTCGGCATCGATGCGCCAGGCGGTGCCGATCGCCTCGAAGAGCCAGGCGTCGCCAGCGCTAGCCGACGAGGGCATCCGCCTTGATCGTCTCGAGGGCCTGGCGGAATCCGCCGCTCGTGAGCGACGAGCCGGCGACGCGGGTGACGTCGAGGGTGTCGATGTCCTTTCCGACGACCTCGGCGGCGATCCCGCCGGCGAACTCGCCCTGGAAGCGCTCGGTCGTGGGGTTGTTGGCGTTGGTCGTGACGACGACGTCGGTGACGATGTCGCCCTCGAGCGTCAGCTCGACGATGATGCTCTCGCCGCCGTTCGGGCTCTGGTACTCGCCGGTCGCGGCGTAGCTGCCGTCCTCGTAGACGGCCGAGGTGTCGGCGTCGGCTCCCGTCGCGGGCTCGATCGGGGCCGGGGCGCCGGAGACGGGTCCCGCGGCGCATCCGCTGAGCGTGCCGAGCAGGGTCGCGGCCGCGGCCGACGCGTACAGCGGGGCGACGAGGAGGCGGGACGTGCGGGTCATGGTGTCTCCGGGCGACGGTGGTCGAGTGGGCGGGCGGAGCGGAGAGCGGCGGTGGGTCAGCGCGTGGGCGGACACCAGCATCCTGGGGCTCGATGGGTATTCGCTGTAGTCGGCCGGGACGATTGCTCCACGGCGCATGAATGCTCGCCGATCGAAGAGCCCCGGGCCGCAGCACGACCGAGACAGAAAAGGTTGTCCACCCCCCTTCGCGGGACATAAGGTGAGCGAATCCACGGTTGCAGGACTCTCTGCAGCGCCCACCTCCACACGAAGGATGCACAACGCTGTGACACCTAGGGCACGCCGTACCTCGGCACACCATCCCATCCGTTCCCTCCTCTCTCTCGCCACCGGTACCGCGCTCGTCGCGGCGGGTGTGCTCGCGGCGCCGATGACGTCGACCGCGGCCCCCGCCGATCGCGCGGCATCGGTCGCCTCGTTCGAGGACGGCCGCTACGTCGTGCTGCTCGCCGACGACGCGGTCGCCACCTACGAGGGCGGCGTCGCCGGCCTCGCGCGCACCGCGCCGAAGAAGGGCGAGCAGCTCGACTCGAACCGCTCGGCCGTCGCGAAGTACCGCCAGTACCTGAAGCAGCAGCAGAGCGAGATCGCCGCGACCGTCGACGCCGCCGTCGGCGCGTCGTACACGACCGCGGTCAACGCCTTCACCGCCGACCTCACCGCGGCGCAGGCGGCGAAGCTCGCCGCGCAGCGCGGCGTCGTGGCGATGGCGCCCGACGAGCTGCTGAAGATCACCTCCGTCCCCGGCACCGAGTTCCTCGGTCTCGAGGGCCCCGGCGGGGTCTGGGAGCAGGTCGGCGGCGCCGAGACCGCCGGCGAGGGCATCGTCATCGGCGTGCTCGACACCGGCATCGCCCCCGAGAACCCGTCCTTCGCCGGCGACAAGCTCGGCAAGTCCCCGGGCGACGCCCCCTACCGCAAGGGCACCTCGATCATGTTCGAGAAGGCCGACGGCGGCATGTTCGCCGGCGTCTGCCAGACGGGCACGCAGTTCTCGGTCGACGACTGCTCGACGAAGGTCATCGGCGCCCGCTACTTCGTCGACGGCTTCGGCTCGAAGAACATCGGCAGCGTGAAGACCGGCCCCGGCGAGTTCCTCTCGCCGCGCGACGGCGACGGCCACGGCTCGCACACCGCGGGCACCGCGGCAGGCAACCACCTCGTCGAGGCGAGCGTCTCGGGCATCGACTTCGGCACCATCTCCGGTGTCGCGCCCGCTGCGAAGATCGCCGCGTACAAGGTCTGCTGGAACGGCAAGGACGCCGCCTCGACCGCCGATGACGGATGCGCGACGAGCGACCTGCTCGCGGGCATCGACGCGGCGACTGCCGACGGCGTCGACGTCATCAACTACTCGATCGGCGGCGGCGCCGCCGACTCGACGGTGTCGATCATCGACCAGGCCTTCCTCGGCGCTGCCGCTGCGGGCATCTTCGTCTCGGCGTCCGCCGGCAACTCCGGCCCCGACGCCTCGACGCTCGACAACGCGAGCCCGTGGATCACGACGGTCGCCGCGAGCACCATCCCCTCGTACGAGGCCACGGCCACGCTCGGCGACGGACAGGCCTTCGCGGGCGCGTCGATCACCGTCGACATGACCGAGGGCGCTGAGCCCACGACCGGAGCGCTCGTGCTCTCCGACGTGCTCGGGGCCGCGACCGCGACCGCCGCGGACGTCAAGCTCTGCGCCCCGAACTCGCTCGACGCGAGCAAGGTCGCCGCGGGCACGATCATCGTCTGCGACCGCGGCGTGTACGACCGCGTCGCGAAGTCGGCCGAGGTCGCCCGCGTGGGCGGCATCGGCATGATCATGGTCAACGTCACGCCGGGCTCGGTCGACGCCGACGCGCACTCGGTGCCGAGCATCCACCTCAACAGCCAGTACCGCGACGCGGTCCGCGCCTACGCGGCGACTCCCGGTGCCACGGCGAGCCTCGCGTTCGGCAACTCGACGGATATCGTGACGGCCGTTCCGCAGGTGGCCGGCTTCTCGTCGCGCGGCCCCGTGCTCGCCGACGGCAGCGACATCCTGAAGCCCGACATCTCGGCGCCCGGCGTGGGGATCCTCGCCGCGACGTCGCACCGCGAGGGGAACGCTCCGACGTTCAACTTCCTCAGCGGCACGTCGATGGCGGCTCCGCACATCGCGGGTCTCGCGCTGCTCTACCTGGGCGAGCGTCCGAACGCGACGCCGGCCGAGGTCAAGTCGGCGCTCATGACGACGGCCTACGACACGAAGAAGG
This sequence comes from Yonghaparkia sp. Soil809, assembly GCF_001429705.1. Lineage (NCBI taxonomy): Bacteria > Bacillati > Actinomycetota > Actinomycetes > Micrococcales > Microbacteriaceae > Microcella > Yonghaparkia sp. Soil809. The sequence continues at coordinate 646,966 of NZ_LMSV01000001.1, read as the reverse complement.
TCGACGGCTCGCCGATGACCGACCCCTTCACGCAGGGCGCCGGTCACGCCGACCCGACGCGATTCTTCGAGCCGGGCCTGCTCTACCTGAACGGCCTCGGCGACTGGTACAGCTACATCGAGGGCATCGGCTACGAGCTGGGCGACAGCGTCGACCCGGTGGACGCGAGCGACCTGAACCTCGCCTCGCTCACCGTCGGTGAGATGACCGCACCGCAGACGCTCAGCCGCACGGTGACGTCGACGCAGGCCGGCACCTTCACCGCCTCGGTGCAGGGCATGGCCGGCATGGACGTCACGGTCGAGCCCTCGACGCTGAGCTTCGGCGCGGCCGGCGAGACGGCGACGTTCACGGTCACCTTCGCGCGCACCACGGCGCCGCTGGACGCGTACGCGACCGGCTCGCTCACGTGGACCGCGGGCGAGACCACGGTGCGTTCGCCGCTCGCGGCCAAGCCCGTCACGATCATCGCCGCGGCCGAGGTCGCCGGCGAGGGCGTCGACGGCTCGGTCGAGATCAGCGTGACGCCGGGCGGCACGGGCGACATCGCCCTGTCGACGACGGGGCTGTCGGCGGGCGAGGTGCTCTCGGGCAGCGGCGCGACCGGCTTCACCGGCGAGTACACGGTCGAGGTCCCGGAGGGAGCCGCGATGGCGCGCTTCGACCTCGACTCGCTCGACGACACGGCCGACCTCGACCTCATCGTGTACCAGCTCGATGAGACGGGGACTCCGATCGCGGTCTGGTCCTCGGCGACGGGAGCGGCCGACGAGCGCGTCGACCTCGTGGCGCCGGAGGCGGGTCAGTACCTCGTCCTCGCCGACGTCTACTCGGCGTCGGGCACGGTCGGCTGGGATCTGACCGTCACCTCGGTGGTGCCGGGAGGTGCCGAGCTCGCGCTCGACCCCGCGGTCCTGGCGGGCGAGCAGGGAATCCCGACGACCTACACCGCGTCGTGGAGCGGGCTCGAGCCCGACTCCAGCTACCTCGGTCTGGTCAACTACGGCGAGACGGGCGCGTTCACGGTCGTGACCGTGGACACGGGAGTCGTCCCGACTCCGTAGCGCAGTGAGACCACGACGGCCCGGGTCCTGTTCAGGAGGCCCGGGCCGTCGTCATGCGTTGAGGACACCCTGCTCAGTGCAGCGCGGCGTCCTCCGCGGCCGTCCGCCAGTCGACGAACCGCACTCGCAGGCCGGCTCGCGTCGGCGCGCACAGCATCGGTCCGATGCTCGCGCTCTCGTTCGGGAAGCGGGCCACACGCACCAGCCGCCATTCGTCATCGTCCGTCGCCCGTGCCCGGATGACGACGGCGTCGGCGAGGCGCGATGCGCGGATGGTCACGACCGACCTGATCCACTCGTCGACGCGCCCCGTCGACCAGTCGCTCGCTCCGACGGTCACGACCGCCCCGAGCTGCGGATGCCCGTCGCTGAGCTCGACGCCCGCCTTGATCCAGTGCTCGTCATCGACGCGCACGAGCATGCCGGCCTGGTCGAACTGCCCCGCGAAGCCGTCGAGCACGAACGAGACCTCGACCGCCGTGCCCGCGTCCCACGGGCGCAGCAGCGCATGCCCGTCCTCGTGCCGGAACCCGTAGGCGGTGTCGCGCCACCAATCGCTGCCCTCGGCGGCCTCGGCGACGAGCGCCCCGTCGGCGGTGACCTCGGTCGTGATCGGCTCGCGGGTCCGGTCCCCGCTCCAGTCGGTCACGCCGCGCCGACGATCTCTCGGCCCGCGGCCCACACCTGCTCGACCCTCAGGTCGGCATCGAGCACCACGAGGTCGGCCGCGAAGCCCGCGGCGAGCATCCCCCACTCGCTCTGCCGGCCGAGCACGCGCGCGGGCGTCGCCGTCAGGGCCTCGATCGCCGCCGCCTCGTCGATGCCCGCCGCGAGCGCTGTGCGCAGCGCGGCGTCCTGCGTGAGGGTCGAGCCGGCGATCGTCGAGGTGCCGTTGAGCAGCGCGATCCCGTCCTTGACCGTCACGTTGAGGGTGCCGAGCTGGTAGAACCCGTCGGCGCTCCCGGCCGCGGCCATCGCGTCGGTCACGAGGGCGATGCGGCCAGGCGCCGAGCGGAAGGCGACGCGCGCGACGGAGGGGTGCACGTGCACGCCGTCGAGCACGAGCTCCAGCACGACGCGCTCATCGTCGAACGCGGCCGCGACGGGGCCGGGGGCCCGATGGTGGATGCCCGGCATCGCGTTGAACGCGTGCGTCAGCATCGTCGCCCCCGCGTCGAACGCCGCGCGCGTCACGTCCTCGTCGGCGTCGGTGTGGCCCACCGCGGCGACGACGCCCGCGCCGGCGAGTCGCCGGATCGCGTCGAGCGCCCCGGGCAGCTCGGGCGCGATCGTGACCTGCACGAGCGCGCCGGCGGCGGCCGAGAGGAGGATCTCGACGACGTCCTCGTCCGGGGCGAGGAGGTGCTCGGCGGCGTGGGCGCCGCGGCGAGTGGGCGCGAGGAACGGGCCCTCGAGGTGGGCGCCGACGATCGTCGGGTCGTCGGCGGCGACGCGCGCGATGAGCCGCAGGCTCTCGACGAGCGACTCCACGGGGTTCGCGACGAGCGAGATCACCGAGCGGGTCGTGCCGTGCGCCCGGTGGACGGCGAGGGCCGCGGCGATGCTCTGCTCGCCGTCGTCGAAGCCCGCGCCGCCCCCGCCGTGGCCGTGCAGGTCGATGAACCCGGGCGTCAGGGTGCGGCCGGGAAGGTCGAGAGTCGCATCCGCCCCGGGAGGAGCATCCGCCCCGCCCCCCACGGCGGCGATGCGGTCGCCGTCCAGCAGCACCCAGCCGGGTCGGCGGCCGCTCGCGTCGAGCAGCTCGGCCCCCTGCAGCAGCGTCCTCGGCACGCGGGCTCCTCCTACTTGAAGATGATGGTGCGGCGGCCGTCGAGCAGCACGCGGTCCTCCGCGAACCAGGTGACGGCCTGGCTGAGGGTACGGCTCTCCTCGTCCTGCCCGATCGCGACGAGCTCGGCGGGGCTGCGCGAGTGGTCGACCCGCACGACGTTCTGCTCGATGATCGGGCCCTCGTCGAGGTCGCTCGTGACGAAGTGCGCCGTCGCCCCGATGAGCTTCACTCCGCGCGCGTGCGCCTGCTTGTAGGGGTTCGCGCCCTTGAAACCGGGCAGGAAGGAGTGGTGGATGTTGATGATGCGGCCGGCGAGGCGCGCGCACAGCTCGGGGGAGAGGATCTGCATGTACCGCGCGAGCACGACGAGCTCGACGTCGTGCTGCTCGACGACCTCGAGGATGCGCGCCTCGAACGCCGCCTTCTCCTCCGGTGTCGTGACGGGCCGCGACTCGAACGGCACGCCGTAGAAGCTCGCGAGCTCGCCGAGCTCGGGGTGGTTGCCCATGACGAGCGGGATCTCGGCGGGCAGCTGACCGGCTCGCTGGCGGAAGAGCAGGTCATTGAGGCAGTGCGCGGCCTTCGACACGAGCACGAGCGTGCGCAGCGGTCGGCCGACGCGGTCGATGCGGCAGTCCATCCCGTACCGCTCGACGACGGGGGCGAGGGCGGCGGAGAGCCGATCGTGGTCGGCAAGGGTCTGGGTCTGCAGTCGCAGGAAGAAGCGCCCCGACTCCAGGCTCGAGAACTGCTGCAGCTCGGTGATGTTGCCCTCGGCCTCGACGATCGCGCCCGTGACGGCGTGCACGATGCCGGGCCGGTCGTCGCAGACGAGGGTGACGATCCAGTGGTGGGGGGTGTCGGTCACGGCCCCCAGCCTATGGGCCGAGCGCGGAGGCGTTAGCGTAGAGGCGGATGCTCTGCCGGGCATCCCCGGATGCGTCGGCCCGCCACGCCGACCGCGAAAGCCCCACCAGCCGCATGACCTCCCCCCAGCCGGGCGCCGAGCGCCCCTTCCCGTGGATCGGCCTGCTGACGCTCGCCGCCGCGATCTTCGTGCTCGTCACGAGCGAGTTCCTCCCCACCGGGCTCCTGCCCGACATGGCTGCCGACCTGCGCGTGAGCCCCTCCCAGGTGGGGCTGCTCGTCACGATCTTCGCCGCGACCGTCGCCCTGTCGACCGCTCCTCTCGCCGCACTCACGCACCGCTACTCGCGCAAGTGGCTGCTCATCGGAGTGCTCGGGGTCTTCGCGCTCGCGAATCTGCTGGCCGCGATCGCACCGAGCTACGAGCTGCTGATCGGCGCTCGAGTGCTCGGCGGTCTCGCGCACGGCCTGTTCTGGGCGATCGCGGGCGCCTACGCCGGCCACCTGGTGCCCCGCCACCAGATCGCGCGGGCGGTCGCCGTCACGAGCGCCGGCGGCACGACCGCGTTCGTGCTCGGCGTGCCGGTCGGCACCGCGATCGGTCAGGCGCTCGGCTGGCGCGCGGCGTTCGGCATCATCGCCGCGTCCGTCGTGCTGCTCGCCCTGCTCGTGCTGCGCTTCCTGCCGCCCGTCGATCACCGCGTGACGCTCGCGACGGGCGAGATCCCCGTCCCGGCCCGCCGCGACCCGACCTTCCCTGGCGTACTGCTGGTGTGCCTGCTCGTGGTGATCATCGTCATGGGGCACAACGTCTTCTACACCTACATCGCGCCGTTCATCATCGACGAGGCGGGCTTCCCGCGCGACTCGGTGAGCGTCATGCTCTTCCTCTACGGCGGCGCGGGCGCGATCGGCCTCGTCCTCGCGGGCGTCGTGGGCAGCCGGTTCCCGCGCGCGGGTCTGTACGGGATGCTCGCGGGCGTCGCGCTGTCGGTGGCCGTCCTCGCCGCCGCGCCGGGCATCCCCGTCATCGTCGTCGTCGCGATCGTGGTCTGGGGCGTCGCGTTCGGCGGCATCCCTGCCCTCCTCCAGACGCGGCTGCTGCACGTCGCCTCGCCGCGCGTGCGCGACCTCGGCGCTGCGCTGCTGACCACGTCGTTCAACATCGCGATCGGCGGCGGCGCGCTCATCGGGGGGCTCCTGCTCGACGGCGCGGGTCTGCTCGTGCTGCCCGTGGTCGAGGCCTCGGTCATCGTGCTCGCGATCCTCGTGCTCGTGATCGCCGATGCGCGATCGCGGCGCGAGCCGGGCGCCGCGCCCGCGGGGGACCAGTCCGACGCCCCCCGCGAGCTCGAGTTCGGCTCGCCGCTCACCGGGCCGATCCCGACCGCAGACCGCGACGCCTGAGCGCGGGGGCGCCGCCCCTCGGTCCCGCCCGGTCCCGCCCGGGCGCGATCAGCCGAGCGATGGCGCCCCGCGGCGTCGGCGCAGGAGGGTGTCGGCGACGCAGGCGACGACGAGCACCCCCGTCGACAGGCACGACAGGACCCACGGCTCCAGCGCGCCCGAGAACGGCACGAACGCCGCGCAGGCCCCGGCCGCGGCGAGGACGATGCCGACGCCGGGGGCTCCGACGATGCGCCGGTACAGCGCGATCCCGAGCGCGAAGAGCGCGGGCCCGCCGAGGACGAGCGCGATGGCGAGCGGGCTCGACGTCCGCGGCTCGGCGATGATCGTCTTGTCGGCGGCGCCGATCATCACGACCCCGGCGATGACGGGGATGTGCGCGTAGGCGTACGCGGCCCGCGCGATGGCGCCCGCGCGCGGATCGTGCTCCATCCGCTCCTCGCCCCGCTTCTCGCCGTGGTCGAAGTAGAGCCACCAGAGCGCGGCGGCCGCGACGAACGCGCTCGCCAGGGCGGCGTTCCGCTCGCCGCCGCTCGGGTTGCCGACGAAGGCGAAGCCGCTCACGAGGAACCCTTCGCCGATCGCGATGATGACGAACAGCGCGGCGCGCTCGGCGAAGTGGTGCGCCGAGAGATCCCACCCCTCCAGCCGGCCCCGCCCGAGGCCCGGCAGCGCGTAGGAGATCGCAGGCCCCGTGAGGTCGATGAGCGCGGCGAGGGTCCAGGCGGCGAGGAGAGCGCCCGCGCCCGCCTGCGCGCCGACGACGGCCCCGCCGATCCAGAGGACGCCGCTCGCAGCGAACCACAGCAGCATGCGAGCGAAGTCGGTCGCGATGCTGCCGTCGTGCCGCACGGCCGCGACGACCATGAACGCCGTCCGGGCCAGCTGCAGACCCACGTAGGCGATCGCGAAGGCGAGCGCGCGGTCGCCGAGCGATTCCACGATTGCCGTGGAGAGCACGAGGCCCGCGCCCGCGAGCGCGATGATCGCCAGCCGAACGGGGAGCCGGGCGGGGTCGAGCCAGTTCGTGACCCAGGTGGTGTGCATCCACAGCCACCAGACCGCGACGAGGACGAGCACGGCGTGGAGGGCGTGGAGCCCCGTGGCGACCGTCGCGACGACGGCGCCGACCTGGGTGAGCGCGAGCACGAACACGAGATCGAAGAACAGCTCGACGAAGCCCACGCGCTCGCCGCGCTCCCGATCGGCGCGGCGGAGCAGGTCGGTTCGGATTCCCCATCCGGGCGGCGACGGCATGGGCGCATCCTCGCAGATCGCGACGTAGACTGGGGGCAGTCGCGACTGGCGTTGAGATGGTGAACCATCAGGGAGCGACCGACACGGTGAGCTGCCGTCCGCCTGGGCCGCTCGTCCGGCCGACCTGCGAGGGCCGCTGGCCTCCGCCCCGTACCGAGGAGCATCCCGTGTCCGCACTTCCCAGCTCGTTCAACGAGCCCCTCTCCGTCGTCGACCCCGAGATCGCCGCCGTGCTCGAGCAGGAGCTCGGCCGCCAGCGCGACACCCTCGAGATGATCGCGAGCGAGAACTTCGTCTCGCGCGCCATCCTCGAGGCGCAGGGCTCGGTGCTCACCAACAAGTACGCCGAGGGCTACCCCGGCAAGCGCTACTACGGCGGCTGCGAATTCGTCGACATCGCCGAGAACCTCGCGATCGAGCGCGCCAAGAAGCTCTTCGGGGCCGAGTTCGCCAACGTGCAGCCCCACTCGGGCGCCTCGGCGAGCGCGGCCGTGCTGCACGCCCTCGCGCAGCCCGGCGACACGATCCTCGGCCTCGAGCTCGCCCACGGCGGCCACCTGACCCACGGCATGAAGCTCAACTTCTCGGGCAAGGTCTACAACGCCACGAGCTACGGCGTCGACCCCGAGACGATGCTCGTCGACATGGACGTCGTGCGCGCGAAGGCCCTCGAGGTCAAGCCGACCGTCATCATCGCCGGCTGGTCGGCGTACTCGCGGCAGCTCGACTTCGCGGCCTTCCGCGCCATCGCCGACGAGGTCGGCGCGAAGCTCTGGGTCGACATGGCGCACTTCGCCGGCCTGGTCGCCGCGGGCCTGCACCCCTCGCCGCTGCCCCACGCGCACGTCGTCAGCTCGACCGTGCACAAGACCCTCGCCGGTCCGCGCTCAGGTCTCATCCTGAGCAACGACGAGTCGCTGTTCAAGAAGCTCAACTCGGCCGTCTTCCCCGGTCAGCAGGGCGGCCCGCTCATGCACGTGATCGCCGCGAAGGCCGTCGCGTTCAAGCTCGCGGCCCTGCCGGAGTTCGTGGAGCGCCAGGAGCGCACGATCGCGGGCGCGCGCATCCTCGCCGATCGCCTCACGCAGGACGACGCGATCGCCGCCGGCGTCAACGTGCTCACCGGCGGCACCGACGTGCACCTCGCCCTCGTCGACCTGCGCACCTCGCCGATCAATGGCCAGGAGGCGGAGGACCTCCTCCACGAGGTCGGCATCACCGTCAACCGCAACGGCGTGCCCTTCGACCCGCGCCCGCCGATGGTGACGAGCGGCGTGCGCATCGGCACCCCGGCGCTCGCGACGCGCGGCTTCGGGGAGGCGGAGTTCACCGAGGTGGCCGACATCATCGCGCGCACTCTCATGCCGAGCCCCGACATCACCGCCCTGCGCGGTCGCGTCGACGCGCTCACCGCCGCGTTCCCCCTCTACCCGGGGCTGTGAGCGTGACGGATCCCCGGCCCGCCGGCGCATCCGCTCAGCTCCTCGACGGCACCGCGACCGCTCGCGCCATCAAGGCCGAGCTCACGACGCGGGTGTCGTCGCTGCGTGAGCGCGGCATCGTGCCGGGCCTCGCGACCGTTCTCGTCGGCGACGACCCGGGCTCGCGCTGGTACGTCGGCGGCAAGCACCGCGACTGCGCCGAGGTGGGCATTGCATCGATCCGCCGCGACCTGCCCGCGTCGACGACGCAGGAGGAGCTCGAGGCGGTCATCGACGAGCTCAACGCCGACCCCGCCGTCACGGGCTTCATCGTGCAGCTGCCGCTGCCGAAGCACCTCGACACCGACGCGATCCTCGAGCGCGTCGCCCCGGAGAAGGACGCCGACGGCCTGCACCCGACGAACCTCGGGCGCCTCATGCTGCGCGTCGACCGCGCGATCGACACTCCGCTGCCGTGCACGCCGCGCGGCGTCATCGAGCTCGTCGAGCGGCACGGGCTGTCGTGGGCGGGCAAGGATGTCGTGGTCGTCGGCCGCGGCGTCACCGTCGGTCGCGCGATCGGCAGCCTGCTGACGCGACGCGAGTACAACGCGACGGTCACCCTCACGCACACCGGCACGACCGACCTCGCCTCGCAACTGCGTCGCGCCGACGTGATCGTGGCCGCCGCGGGCGTGCCGGGCATCGTGTCGGCCGCCGACGTCAAGCCGGGCGCGATCGTGCTCGACGTGGGCGTCTCGCGCATCACCGACGCCGACACGGGCGAGTCGCGCATCGCGGGCGACGTCGCCGACGACGTGCGCTCGGTCGCGGCCTGGGTGTCACCGAACCCCGGCGGGGTCGGGCCGATGACGCGCNGCGCTGCTGCTCGCGAACGTCGTCGAGACGGCGGAGCGCGCGGCGGGTCTGTAGCTCGTCGGCGGGGCCGCTCGTGCGCGGCCCCGCCGACGAGGCTCACCACGCACTTGAC
>NZ_LMSV01000001.1:562564-638154 GCF_001429705.1 Yonghaparkia sp. Soil809 | reverse complement strand
CGTCGGCAGGAGCTGACGTATCGTCGACCCCGCTATGAAGAGATGACGCAGTCCGTCCCGCGCCCGAGGCTCAGCCCGGCGGGGTCCTGCGAGCCGATCGGCACTCACTCTTGGCACCTGCATCTCTGTCTTCCGCGCGCTCGACGCGCGCATCCGTCACACGTCCGCTCGTCGCGACGGGCATCCATCGCACCTACGATCGCGCGCCGGTGCTCGACGGCGTCGACCTCGTCGTCTCGCCGGGCGAGCGCCTCGGCCTGATCGGCGAGAACGGCGCGGGCAAGTCGACGCTCCTGCGCGTTCTCGCCGGGGTCGAGGCGCCCGACGCGGGTCGGATCGAGCGCCCGACGAGGGTCGGCTACCTGCCGCAGGAGGTCGAGCACGACGCGGCCGCGCCGCTCTCGAGCCTCATCGAGGATGCCGTGGCGCCGCTGCGAGCGCTCGAACGACGTCTCGAGGCGGCGGCCTCCGCTCTCGCCGTCGACCCGCGTGCGGATGCCGCCTACGCGGCCGCGCTCGACGAGGCCGAGGCGCTCGATCTCTGGAGCTGGGAGTCACGCCGCGACGCCCTCCTCGTAGGGCTCGGCGTCGCGGGCATTCCGTTCGAGACGCCGCTCGGGTCGATCTCGGGCGGGCAGCGCAGCCGACTCGCGCTCGCCGCTCTCCTGCTCGCCCGGCCCGATGCGCTGCTGCTCGACGAGCCGACGAACCATCTCGACGACGCGGCTGTCGCCCTCCTTCAGCGCGAGCTGCGCGCGTGGTCGGGGCCGGTCCTCCTCGCGAGCCACGACCGCGCGTTGCTCGACGACGTCGCCACGGGGCTCGTCGACCTCGACCCGAGCCGTCGCTCGGCCTCGGGCGAGAACGGCGGCGGCATGCTCACGCGCTTCGGCGGCGGATTCAGCGACTACCTCATCGAACGCGCGCTCGAGCGCGAGCGGTGGGAGGAGCGCGTCGCGGCCGAGGAGCGCGAGCTGACGCGAGCGCGGGGCGCCCTCACGGGCTCGGCGAGAGCGCTCGACGGGCCCGATCGCCCTCCGCGCGACAACGACAAGTTCGTCAAGAACTTCAAGCGCGCTCGGCAGCAGAGCGCGACGAGTCGCCGGGTGCGCGCCGCCGAGCAGCTCGTGGCCGAGCTCGAGGCGTCGCGCCTATCGTCGCCGCCAGCGGTGCTGACCTTCGCGGGCATCCCGACCGGGTCGACGGCGCTCGCGGACGCGACGCTCGTGCAGCTCACGGATGCTCGGATCGACTCCAGGCTCGCCCCTGTCTCTCTGCGCATCGGCGGCGCCGATCGCGTGCTCGTCACGGGCGCGAACGGCGCGGGCAAGTCGACCCTGCTCGCGGCGATCGCGGGGGCGCTCGCGCTCGACGGCGGACGGCGCACCGCGCGGCGAGGGCTGCGCGTGGAGCTGCTCGCGCAGGACGTGCGCTTCGCCGACCCGAGCGCGACCCCGCGCGCGCTCTACGAGCGAGCCGCGGGCGAGCGCCGAGCCGAGACGCAGCCGCTCGCCGGGCTCGGGCTCATCGCGCCGCGCGACCTCGATCGCGCGGTCGGGTCGCTCTCGACGGGACAGCAGCGCCGTCTCGCGCTCGCCCTCGTCATCGCGCGCCCGCCGCACCTGTTCCTGCTCGACGAGCCCACCAACCACCTGTCGCTGCAGCTCGCCGGCGAGCTCGAGGAGGCCCTTGGCGGGTATCCGGGCGCCGTCGTCGTCGCTTCGCACGACCGGTGGCTCCGGGCGCGGTGGGAGGAGCGCGTGGTGCGACTCTGACGCTCACGCGTGTGTCGCGCGCGGGTGTCGAGCGGTGTCGGCGGGCGACGCGGCCGGCTCGACGCTACGGTCGACCCGTGGCGAGGCGCAGGCGCACCGTCTGCCCGGGGCGGGCCTGCGCGAGCGAGTCGAGCGCAGCATCCGTGACGACCGCGATGACGGGGTAGCCGCCCGTGACCGGCGCGTCGGGGCCCAGGATCGTCGGGGCGCCGTCGGGCGAGACCTGGATGCTGCCGGGCAGCATGCCCTCGCTCGGCAGCTCGCGGCCCGTCGCCTCGGCGGTGCGGTCGAGTCCGGGCCCCTCGAGCCGCACGCCCGTGCGGTCGGAGCGCGGCGACACTCGCCATTCGGTGCTCAGCAGGCTCTCGTGAGCCGACTCGGTGAACCAGTCGTGCCGGGGGCCGGGCCGCACGGCGAGCTCGAGCGGGCCGTCGTCGGGAGCGTCGAGCGGAACGAGGTCGATCGTCGGAACGGGGCCCTCGACGGCGTCGCCGATGCTGAGGATGCTCCCGGCTGCGAGCGGCGCCGGTCCGATCCCCGAGAGCGTGTCTCGCGATCGCGACCCGAGCTCGGCGGCGGCGTCGAGCCCCCCGCGCACGGCGACGGTCGCCCGCAGGCCGTGCTCGAGGCGGCCGATGTGCAGGAGCGCCCCCTCGCGGCCCGCGCGCGCGGGCAGGCGCGGAGCCAGGCTCGCGCCGTCGAGCGTCACGGCGCCGACACCGCCCGTGACCGCGACCCAGGCGCCTTCCGGAAGCGCGAGGGTCAGCCCGCCGAGCAGCACCTCGAGGGCGGCTGCCGTCTCGTCGTTGCCGACGAGCCGGTTCGCGAGCCGGTGGGCCGCGCGGTCGAAGGCGCCCGCGGCGCCCGCGCCGATGGCGGCGCGGCCGGGGCGCCCGAGGTCCTGCACGAGGGTGAGCGGGCCGGGCTCGACGACCTCGATGGCGCGGCCGTGGGCGGCCGGAGGCGCGGGGGCGACGGGCGCGGAGCTCGCGCGCGAGCGCGTCGTACCGAGCTCGGGCACGGGGACGAAGCGCACGCGCGCACCCGGCGCGACGAGCGCGGGCGGGTCGCGCCGGGCATCCCACAGCGTCGCGTCGGTGCGGCCGATGAGCTGCCACCCGCCGGGGGAGGAGCGCGGATACACCCCCGTGTACTCGGCGGCGAGGGCGACGGCGCCGGCCGGAACGGCGGGGCGCGAGGTCGCGCGACGCGGCACGGGCGGCGGTGCGAGGGCAGCATCGACGGGTACGAGGTACGGGAATCCGGGCGCGAAGCCGACGAAGGCGCAGCGCCACTCGGTGCGCGCATGTCGCTCGACGACCTCGACCGGTTCGCATCCCCAGTGGTCGGCCACGGTCGCGAGATCGTCGCCGTCGTAGACGACGGGCAGCTCGACGAGGGGGCCGTCCGGCAGCGCGGCATCCGGGTCGGTCTCGGCGAGCGTCTCGCGCACCCAGTGCTCGGCGTGCGCGAGACCGAGCACGCGCGGGTCGAGCCGCACGAGCACCGTGCGCGCGGCGGGCACGAGCTCGAGCACTCCGGCGGGCGCAGTCTCCGCGAGCGCCGCATGGGCCGCGAGGGCCTGCTCGAGCGCGTCGACCTCGACGAGCAGGGCGCGATCGCCGCAGGGCAGGATGCGCGCCGCGAGCCCCGCGCCCGACCTCGCGCCCGCCCTCGCGCTCGTTCCCGCGCCTGCCGCCGCCCCGTCGCTCACGGCGCGCCGAGCACGGGTCGCACGTCGACCCCGGCCTCCGCGAGGGCCTCCCGCACGGCCCGCGCCATCGCGACAGCGCCGGGAGTGTCGCCGTGCACGCACAGCGACTCGGCCTCGACGCGCACGATCGACCCGTCGACCGCGACGACCGAGCCGTCGACCGCGAGCCGCACGGCGCGCGCGGCGACCAGCGCGACGTCGTGCAGCACGGCGCCCGGCTCCGACCGCGGCACGAGCGACCCGTCGGGCCGGTACCCGCGATCGACGAAGGCCTCCGCCACGAAGCGGATGCCCGCCTCGCGCGCGGCGCGCTCGATCGCCGACCCGGGCATCCCCATCACCGGGAGCCCGGCCGCGGCCGCGACCCGCGCGACGACCTCGGCGCGCTCCGCGTCGCGCACGATGCGGTTGTAGAGGGCTCCGTGCGGCTTGAGGTAGCGGGCCGCGCCGCCCGCGGCCGCCGCGACACCGGCCAGCCGCGCGACCTGCTCGCGCAGCTGCGCGTCGAGCGCCTCGGGGGCGACGTCGACGTGGCGCCGGCCGAAGCCCGCCCGGTCGTCGTACGAGGGATGCGCGCCGATCACGACTCCGCGCGCGGCCGCCGAGCGGCAGACGGCGGCCATCGTGGTCGGGTCGCCGCCGTGGGCTCCGCAGGCGAGGTTCGCGCTCGAGACGAGGGCGAGCATGGCCTCGTCGTCGCCCACGACGTCGGGCAGCCACGACTCGCCGAGGTCGCTGTTGAGGTCGATCGCGGGCATGCTGCGAGCCTACGACGCGGGGCGCCCCGGGATCCGAGCCTTGCGCGCGAGTCGAACATGTGTTCGAATATCGGCCATGCGGTGGAGCGGCCAGGCGGCGAGCGCGACGAGCCCCGACGCGCTGCCCGAGCTCGGCAGCACGGCTGCGATCGCGCGCCTGTCGGGGCTGCAGCGCACGGTGCGACCGCCGGAGTTCTCGGGGCTCGTCTTCCACGAGGTCCTCGCGAAGTCGGCGCTCAATCGCGTGCCCGGCGGGGGAGGGGCGCTGCCTTTCGGCCACACCGTGAACCCGTACCGCGGCTGCGCGCACGCGTGCGTGTACTGCTTCGCGCGCCCCACGCACGCCTACCTCGACCTCGACACGGGCGAGGGCTTCGACCGCGAGATCGTCGTCAAGATCAACGTCGCCGACGTCCTCGCGCGCGAGGTGCGCCGCGCATCGTGGGGGCGGCATCCGGTCGCCCTCGGCACCAACACCGACCCCTACCAGCGCGCTGAGGGTCGGTACGCGCTCATGCCCGGCATCATCACGGCGCTCGCCGAGAGCGGCACGCCGATCAGCATCCTCACCAAGGGCACGCTCCTGCGCCGCGACCTGCCGCTGCTCGCGCGCGCGGCCGAGCTCGTCCCCGTCGACGTCGCGATGTCGATCGCCATCTACGACGACTCCCTGCAGCGCTCGATCGAGCCGGGCACCCCCTCGACGGATGCCCGGCTCGCGACCGTCGCCGCCGCCGTCGCCGCGGGGCTCGACCCCGCCGTGTTCCTCATGCCCGTGCTGCCCCACCTCACCGACACCCGCGCGCACCTCGACGAGGCGTTCGCCCGCATCAGCGAGACCGGAGCGACCACGGTCATGACCTCCGCGCTGCACCTCAAGCCCGGCGTGCGCGAGTGGTGGTTCGCGTGGCTCGAGCGCGAGCATCCGGAGCTCGTCGCCCGCTACCGCGCGCTCTACGCGGCCGGGCCGTACGCGCCCGCCGGCTACCGCGAGTGGCTCGCCGCGCGGGTCCGCAAGCTGCGCGCGCGGCACGGGCTCTCCTCGCGCCCGCTCGACGCGGCGACCGGCACGGTGCGCAGCCGCGCGCTGCAGCCCGACGCCGCGCGATCGCCGGGCGAGCGCGCGCCCCTGACCGCCGGCGCGCCGACGCTCTTCTGACGGGAACGGCGCCGACGTGCGCACTGCACCCGCGCGGCGCGGCCGAGGTTCTAGAGTCGACTCATGGACCCGAGCGCGCGCACCCCCGTGCGGCTCGCGATCCTCGACGACCACGAGCTCCTGCTCGACAGCATCGCCTCCTGGATCTCGGCCAACGCTCCCGACTTCGACCTCGTGCTCACGGCGTCGACGTGGTTCGGGCTCGTGCAGAGCGACCGCTTCCCGACCGACCTCGTGCTCATCGACTTCCAGCTGCAGGAGCCGGTCTCGATCGAGGCGCGCGTGCGCACCTGCCGCGCGGCGGGGGCGAAGGTCATCGTGCTGTCGAGCCTCGAGACCGCGGACGACCGCGACCGCGCCTTCGACGCCGGCGCCTCCGCGTTCCTCTCCAAGGCGCTCCCGCTCGGCGAGGTCATGGAGACGGCGCGCCGCGTGATGGGGATGGAGTCCTCCGGCGAGCCGTCGCGCGACTGGCGGCCGCTGCCCTCCGGCGCCCAGCACGCGGCGCGCCCGAAGCTCTCCACGAGCGAGCGCGAGGCGCTCGTGCTCTACGTCAACGGCAACTCGACGGCCGAGGTGGCGCGTCAGATGCACGTGCAGTACGAGACTGCGAAGACCTACCTGCGCCGCGTGCGCGAGAAGTACGCGCGCGCCGGCAGGCCCGCGAGCTCCAAGACCGACCTCATCCGACGAGCAGCAGAAGACGGGCACTTGCGCTGATGGCGAAGCTGTACTTCCGATACGGGGCGATGAACAGCGGCAAGAGCACCGCTCTGCTGCAGGCCGCCTACAACTACGAGGAGCGCGGGCAGAAGGTCCTGCTCGCCAAACCCCGCATCGACACCAAGGGCGACCAGCTCATCGTGTCGAGGCTCGGCGTCACGCGGGAGGTCGACTTCACGATCGGCCCCGACGACGACATCTACGCGCTCTTCCAGCGCGAGCGCGAGGCCGTCATCCGCTCCACCGGCCGCGACGTCGCGTGCCTCCTTCTCGACGAATCCCAGTTCCTGAGCCCCCAGCAGGTCGACGACCTCCTGCGCATCGCCATCCGCGAGAACATCCCCGTTCTCGCCTACGGCATCCGCACCGACTTCCAGACCGCCGCGTTCCCCGGCAGCCGACGCCTGCTGGAGGTCGCGCACTCGCTCGAGGAGCTCAAGACCATCTGCCGCTGCGGCCGCAAGGCCGTCTTCAACGCCCGCACCATCGGGGGCGTGTTCGTCTTCGACGGCGACCAGGTCGCGATCGACGGCGCGGATGTCACGTACGAGAGCCTGTGCGGAGCGTGCTACCTCGACGAGTCGGGCGACTCGCTCGCCTCGGGGTGGCGGGCGCCGGTGGCGCTCGGGAGTTCGGAGCTGGGGCCGGATCCGGACTTCGCGTAGGTCGTCGTCCTGCTTTGCGGGGCGGCTGCCGCGATGCGGCCGCCGTCCGCTGCGCGCGGCTTCGGAGCGCGGGCCCGCGACACTCCTGCTCGCGCAACCGGATTTGTCCCCATCGCACCGACGGCACCGCGCTGCGCGCTGCGCCATTGCGGGCGACGTGGGCCCACCTGCTGGGTGCAGCTTCGCGTCCGAGATACCCCAGACCCAATGAGAAAGGGACCGCCCTCTGGGCGGTCCCTTTCTCATTCAGTCGGGGTAACAGGATTTGAACCTGCGGCCTCGTCGTCCCGAACGACGCGCGCTACCAAGCTGCGCCATACCCCGGTGCGCCGCGCGAGCGGCACCTCGTCAAGAATAGCCGATGTCGTCGGCCACGAGCGTCACGAGCACCGCCTCGGGCGGGCAGGCGAATCGGAAGGGCGCGAAGATCGAGTGCCCGAGGCCCGCCGAGACGTTCAGGAAGGCGGCTCGATGCGCGTGATGCCACATGCTCAGGCCCCGCGCTCGCTCGCGCGGAAGGTCGCAGTTGGTGACGATCGCGCCGAAACCGGGCAGCGCGACCTGACCGCCGTGGGTGTGGCCGGCGAAGATGACGTCGGCGGCCTGCGTCGTGAAGGCGTTGAGCACGCGCTGGTACGGAGCGTGCGTGACGCCGATCATGACCGCGGGGTCGTCGCTGTCGTCCTCGTCGAGCTCGCGCAGAGCATCCACGAGACCCGGGAGCGCATCGAGGCGGTCCCAGCCCCGGTGCGCGTCGTTCGTGCCCATGAACTCCAGGATCGACCCGTTGATCGTGAGCTGCGCGACGTCGTTGTTGAGCGAGTGCCAGCCGAGGCGGTCGACGTACAGCCGCTCGAGGGCATCGATGTCGAGCCGGGTGGGCTCCGAGGCGTCCCGCGAGCCCGACGGGCCGGTCAGGTACGCGAGCGGATTCTTGAAGGTCGGCCCGAAGTAGTCGTTGGAGCCGTGGACGAAGACGCCGGGCACGCCGTCGAAGACCGACAGGGCCTCCTCGAGCGCGGGGAGGGCATCCACGTGGCCCATGCTGTCGCCCGTGTTGACGATGAGATCGGGCCTCAGGTCGGTGAGCGAGCGCACGAAGTCGATGCGGTCGAATTGCCACGGTGCGAGGTGGAGGTCGCTCAGGTGCAGAATCCGGATCGGGTCGGCTCCCGGGGAGAGCACGGGGACGGTCTCCCGGCGGAGGCCGTAGGCGCGGCGCTCGACCGCGGTGGCGTACACGGCGACGGCCGCCGCGGCCCCGAGGGCCGCGACGGCCGCGAGCCGCGCGCTACCCGCCACCGGGGTCCGGGGTCGGGGTCGGCGAGCCGCCGCCGCCCCCGCCTCCGCCGCCGTTGCCGCACTTGTCGCTCGCCACGCCGAGCGTGATGAGCGTGCTGCGGCTCGTCGACGTGCCGGCGGCCGGGCTCTGCGACTCGACGATGCCCTCGCGCGCGGGGTCGGCGCCGCCGTTGATCGGCACGCAGGAGGTCGCGATGTTGCTGAAGCCGGCGCCCTGCAGAGCCGCGCGGGCCTGGGCCTCGTCGTAGCCGGCGCTCGTGACGTCGGGGACCGTGGCGAGGTTGCCGTTGCTCAGCTGCACGCGCACGATCAGGCCGCGGCCGACGACGGAGCCGGGCGCAGGCGACGTGGCGGCCACCGTTCCCTGGGGCTGAGCCGAGTCGATCGTGTCGCCCTCGCCGTAGCGCAGACCGAGGCCCTCGAGGATGGCGCGCGCCTGCGACGGCGACTGCCCGATGAGGTTCGGGAGCTCGATGCCGCTACCGCGGATGAGACGCTGAGGCGGCTCCGGGAAGGCCGAGCCGCCGTATTGGGCGTTGGCGGCGCCGAGAATCTCGCGCATGATGCGGTGACGCAGCTCGCCGCCCCAGAAGCCCTCGGGGTTCTGGTACTGACGGATCCGGGCGTTGCCGACGATGTTGCCCACCCAGACCGCCGTGGCGAACTCGGTCGTCGACGTGATCACCCAGGTGTCCTTCGACTGGTCCGTCGTCCCCGTCTTGCCGATGATCGGCGTGCCGTCGAACGGGTTGCTCGCGACCGCGGTGCCGCCGTCGACCATCGTGTACCCCATCGCGAAGGAGGCGGCCGCGGCGACCTCCGGGTCGATGCCCTGATCGCACTTCGGCGTCTGCCCCGGGAGCTCCTCGCCCTCACGCGTGACGAAGCGGTCGACCATGATCGGCTCGCAGTACTGGCCGCCGTTGGCGATGCCGGCGTACGCGGCGGCCATCGTCAGCGGGGCGATCTCGTTCGTGCCGAGCACCGAGGAGGGGTTGGTCTGCAGCTCGCCCCCGTCGGCGCGATGCACGCCGAGGTCGGCCGCGCGGTTGCGGATCTCGCACAGGTCGAGCTGCGTCGCCATCGACACGAAGGCCGAGTTCACGGAGCGTCGCGTCGCCTGGATCGGGTCCATGGAGCCCGCGGCGCCCTCGTCGTTGCCGAACTTGAAGGTCTGGCCGGGGNCCTCGCGCAGCCCGCGCCCCTGGTTGAGCCACTCGATGAGGGTGAACATCTTGTAGGTCGAGCCCGGCTGGAACCCGCTCGAGCCGCCGTAGGCGCGGTCGGTGTTGAAGTTCACGGCCGTGTACTCGGGCCCGGGAGGAACCTCGCTGTTGTCGAAGAGCTTGTTCTGCGTCATCGTCAGGATCCGACCCGTGCCGGGCTCGACCGACACGGCGACGGCGCCGAGCTCGAGACGCGTCTCGCTGGCGGGCGCGTAGCGCAGCACGGCGTCGTACGCGACCTGCTGCAGGGACATGTTGAGCGTGGTGTAGACGTCGATGCCGCCGGTCTTCCAGGCGTCCAGCCGAGACTCGGCGTCGGCGCCGAGAGACTCGAAGTTGGCCACGTTGCGCACGACGTAGTCGCAGAAGAACCGCGCGTAGTCGTTCGCCGCGATGCAGCCGTTGCGCGGCGGGGTCGGGGTGACGAAGGCCTCATCGACGGGGATGGCGACCGCCTCGTCGTACTGGGCCTGCGTGATCATGTCGTAGGCGAGCATGTTGCCGAGGATGACGTCGCGGCGCTCCTGGTTGCCCGCGTAGTTGTCCGGCGTCTTGAGCGAGCGCGCGCCGGGCTCCTGGACGATCGCGATGAGGCTCGCCGCCTGGGCCAGGGTGAGATCGGCGGCGGTCGTGTTGAAGTACTCCTGCGCGGCGGCCTGGATCCCGTACGTGTTGCCGCCGAAGCCCGCGATGTTCAGGTAGGCGAGCATGATCTCGTCCTTCGTGAACTCCTTCTCGAGGTTGATCGCGAGCTTCGCCTCGTTGAGCTTGCGCTCCAGGCTCGACTCCTGGCACGAGTCGTACTCGGCGCGGAACGCCTCCTCGTCGGTGCCCTGGAGCTTGAGCGACTCCTGGATGCAGATGTTCTTCACGAGCTGCATGGTGAGCGTCGAGGCGCCGGACTCGATGCCGCCGGAGACGACGTTGCCGACGGCGGCGCGGATGACCGACTGCACGTCGACGCCGTTGTGCTCGTAGAAGCGGCGGTCCTCGCCGGCGAGAGTGGCGTCCTTGACGAAGTCGCTGACCTCCTCCCACGCCACCTCCTCGCGGTTCTGGGCGAAGACCGTGGCGATCGCCGTGTACCCCGCGGCGGGGTCGGCGGTCTTCTGCGCGTAGATCGTGTTGCGCTGCTGGAGCTCGTTGATCTCGATGTACTCGGGCAGGCTGTCGAAGATGCCGATGGTGTTGCTCGCGGCCATCCCCGTCAGCGCGATCGCGGGCGTGACCATGACGGTGGCGAGCACGCCGGCGATGACCGAGAGGCCGAGCATCCCGATGAAGGATCCGGCCCGCGTCGAGACCGGGCGATTCTGGGCAGACATAGACTCAAGGGTACGCGATGACCCTATGAGGAAGACCGAAGGACCCGACGATGACTCAATGGGAGTACACGACCACTCCGCTCCTCATCCACAGCACGACCGCGATCCTCAACAACTGGGGCGAGCAGGGCTGGGAGCTCGTGCAGATCGTGACCGGCCCCGAGGGCGGTCTCGTGGCCTACCTCAAGCGCCCGAAGGCGGCGTGAGATGAGCCGCATCGACGCGCGCCTCGCCGAGCTCGGGCTCGGCATCCCCGCCCTCGCGAAGCCGGTCGCCGCCTACGTGTCCGCGACGATCTCGGGCCATCTCGTCTTCACCGCCGGTCAGCTGCCGTTCGTGGACGGCGCGCTCCCGGCGACCGGCAAGGTCGGCGACGCCGTATCGGCAGAGGATGCGGCCGGCTTCGCCGGCCAGTGCGTCCTCAACGCGCTCGCCGCGGTGCAGAGCGTGATCGGCTCGCTCGATCGGGTCACTCGCATCGTCAAGGTCACGGGCTTCGTCGCCTCGACCCCCGACTTCACGGGGCAGCCCGCCGTGCTGAACGGCGCGAGCACCCTGCTCGGCGAGATCTTCGGCGATGAGATCGGCGCGCACGCCCGCAGCGCCGTCGGCGTCGCCGTTCTGCCGCTCGACGCCCCCGTCGAGGTCGAGCTCGTCGTCGAGTTCGCCTAGGCGGCGCCCACGACGAGAAACGGGGCCCCCGCCTGGCAGGGGCCCCGTTCGTCGTGATCGGCGGCCGCGCGGCCGCCGACGGTCTCAGCGCATCGTGTCCGTGATGACGGTGATGACGGTCGAGTCGGTGAGCGTGGTCGTGTCGCCGATCTCGCGACCCTCGGCGACGTCGCGCAGGAGCCGCCGCATGATCTTGCCCGAGCGCGTCTTCGGCAGCTCGGCGACGACGAAGATCTCGCGCGGTCGCGCGATGGCCCCGATCTGCTCGGCGACGTGCGCGCGCAGCTGCTGGCTCGCCTCGGTCGCCGAGATGTCCTTCGCCTTCTTCGAGCGGAGGATCACGAACGCCACGACCGCCTGACCGGTCGTGTCGTCGCTCGCGCCGACGACGGCCGCCTCGGCGACGATCGGGTGCGAGACGAGCGCCGACTCGATCTCCATCGTCGACAGCCGGTGGCCCGAGACGTTCATGACGTCGTCGACACGGCCCAGCAGCCAGACGTCGCCGTCCGCGTCGAGGTGCGCGCCGTCGCCGGCGAAGTACTTGTCGCCGAACTTCGACCAGTAGGTCTCCTGGAACCGCTCGGGGTCGCCCCAGATGCCGCGCAGCATGCTCGGCCAGGGCTCGGTGACGACGAGCAGACCGCCCGCCTCCTTGCCGACGTGGGTGCCGTCCTCGTCGAGAACGTCGATCGAGATGCCCGGCATGGGCACCTGCGCCGACCCGGGCTTGGTCGTCGTGACGCCCGGCAGCGCGCTGATCATGATGGCGCCCGTCTCCGTCTGCCACCAGGTGTCGACGATCGGGGTCTTCCCCCCGCCGATGATCTCGCGGTACCAGATCCACGCCTCCGGGTTGATCGGCTCGCCGACCGAGCCGAGCACGCGCAGGCTCGACAGGTCGTAGGCGAGCGGGATCTCGCGGCCGGCCTTCATGAACGAGCGGATGGCCGTGGGCGCCGTGTAGAAGATGGTCACGCCGTACTTCTGGATGATCTCCCACCACCGGCCCGGGTGCGGCGTATCGGGAGTGCCCTCGTACATGACCTGAGTCGCGCCGTTCGCGAGCGGGCCGTAGACCATGTACGAGTGGCCCGTCACCCAGCCCACGTCGGCGGTGCACCAGTAGACGTCGGTCTCGGGCTTGAGGTCGAAGACGCTGCGGTGCGTGAAGGCGGTCTGCGTCAGGAAGCCGCCGCTGGTGTGCAGGATCCCCTTGGGACGGCCCGTGGTACCGCTCGTGTAGAGGATGAACAGCGGGTTCTCGGCCTCGAAGCCCTGCGCCTCGTGCTCGGGCGATGCCGCGGCCATCGCCTCGTGCCACCAGAGGTCGCGGCCGTCCTGCCACTCGACCTCGTTCTCGCCGCGCCGCACGACGACGACCGTCGTCACGTCGGTCTCGGCGGCCGCGAGGGCGGAGTCGACGGCGTGCTTGAGCGGGAAGACCTTGCCCTTGCGCCAGCCGCCGTCGGCGGTGATGACGAGCTTGGCGTCGGCATCCTCGACGCGGGCGCGGATGCTCTCGGCGCTGAAGCCGCCGAAGATGACGGAGTGGATCGCGCCGAGGCGGGCCACGGCGAGCATCGAGATGACGGCCTCGGGGATCATCGGCAGGTAGATCGCGACGCGATCGCCCTGGACGACGCCGAGGTCGGCGAGCATGTTCGCGGCGCGCTTCACCTCGGCCGTGAGCTCGGCGTAGGTGATGGTTCGGCTGTCGCCCGGCTCGCCCTCCCAGTGGATGGCGACGCGGTCGCCGTTGCCCGCCTCGACGTGACGGTCGAGGCAGTTGTAGGCGACGTTGAGCTCGCCGTCGTGGAACCAGCGGGCGAACGGCGGGTTCGACCAGTCGAGGGTCTGGGTGAACGGCGTGTGCCAGTGCAGCTCGCGGGCCTGGTCGGCCCAGAAGCCGAGGCGGTCCGCCCGCGCCCGCTCGTAGAGCTCGGGGCCGGCGACCGCGTGGGCGGTGAAGTCGGGGTCCGGCGCGAAGCGCCGCTCCTCGTGCAGGAGGCTGTCGATCGAAGTCGTGGACATCGTCATCCTTGGTCGATGTGCGTAACAGGCCTGGACTGCCGCAACGCTGAGGTGGTCGACCGCCATCCTATTCACCGGCGAGGCGGTCGCCACGGCTCGGGCCCGTCCTGCGACGAACGCGCGCGATCCGGCGACGAGCGGGCTCATCCGCGCCTCCGATCCCCGCTCGTCCCGGTCCGCGAGCTCCACCGATCGGGGCTGCGGCTCCCGTCGGTCGGGGGCCCGATCGTGCCCCCGACCGGGGGTCGGCACTTTGGGGGACAATTCGGGGTCGGAAACTCTTGACGCACGGGTGCGCTGTCGTAGACTGATCCCTGTCAGCAGCAAGACTGACTTGAGCAGCACGGCTACGATTCCCCCCAATCGCGTGCTGCTGAGGCGGCGCCCATTTCCCCCCAAAGTTGGGCGCCGCCCCCCAAACTCCGCACGACACAGCTCGACGAACGGCTCCTCCCCACGAGGAGCCGTTCGTTCTTTCTCCCCTCGTGCGGGTCGGAGCCGGCCTCCGCGGTCGCGCGTCCGGCGAGGATCGGGCGATGCACCGCGCGCCGTTCGTCCCCCGAGATCCTCGTCGCCCGACAGAGGGGGAGGGCCCTTCCGGACCTGTCCCGATCCCCCGTGAGCTCGACGCGGACCTGCGCGCGATCCTCGGCCCCCTGGCCCGCGCCGTCGAGGACGACGCGACGACCGACGTCTTCGTCACGGGCGACGGGGCGGTGTGGCGCGATGCCGGGGCGGGCGTGCACCGCGTGCCGGGCATCCGCCTCGATGCCACGGCGGCCAGGGAGCTCGCCGTCCGCCTCATCGAGCACGGCGGACGGCACATCGACGAGGCGACGCCCTGCGCCGACGTGCGCATCGGCGACGGCGTGCGCGTGCACGCCGCACTCCCGCCGATCGCATGGGCGGGGCCGGCGCTGTCGATCCGGCTGCCGCGATCGCGTCCGGTGACGCTGGCGGACTCGGGGCTCGCCCCCGCGGTCGTCGACGCCCTGCGCGGTGCGCTCTCCGATCGCCGCACGGTGCTCGTCACGGGCGCGACCGGAAGCGGGAAGACGACGCTGCTTGCGGCCTGGCTCTCCGAGGCCGCCTCGACCGAGCGGATCGTCGTCATCGAGGACGTCGCGGAGGCGCGCATCCGGCACCCCCACGTCGTCGGTCTCGAGTGCCGGCAGGCGAACCTCGAGGGTGCCGGCGAGGTCGATCTCGCCCGGCTCGTGCGCGAGGCGCTCCGGATGCGCCCCGATCGGCTCGTGGTGGGGGAGTGCCGGGGTGCGGAGGTGCGCGAGTTCCTCGCCGCGCTCAACACCGGGCATCGCGGAGGGGCGGGGACCCTCCACGCCAACTCGCTCGCCGACGTGCCGAGCCGTCTGGAGGCGGTGGGCATGATCGCGGGCCTCGACCCGCTCGCCCTCGCGCGCCAGGCGCTCAGCGGCATCGACCTGGTCGTGCACCTCGCGCGCGCGCTCGGAGGCGCGCGGACCGCGGAGCTCGGCCGGTTCCGGCTGGACGGGCGGGAGCGCCTCGCGATCGAGCCGCTCCCGCCCGAGCCGCTCTCTCGTCGGCAGCTCTCCGATCCAGCCGGGGTCAGAGCATGACGGAGGAGTCGGACGCCCTCGCGAGCCATGTCCACCGACTGGCGGTCCTCGTCGGCGCCGGCATCGCGCCCGCGTCGGCGTGGAGGCACGTCGCCGGTGCGGCCCACCCGCCGGACCGGGCACTCGACGCGATCGTGCACGGCGTCGACGCGGGCGCGCCGCTGTCGGAGTCTCTCGCCGCGGTCGCGCGCGAGCACGGAGCGGGGTGGCGGGCGCTCGCGGCGGCCTGGTCGGTCGCGTCCATCAGCGGCGCGCCGCTGGCTCCGGCGCTCACCGCGTTCGCCCAGGCCGTGCGCGATCGCACGGCCGCCCAGCGCGACATCGAGGTGGCGCTCGCCGGCCCGCGGGCGACCGCCCGCATCGTCCTCGCCCTGCCCCTCGTCGCCGTCGGTCTCGCCCTGCTCGCCGGCGCCGACCTCGCGGCGAGCCTCGCGCATCCGATCGGTGTCGCGAGCATCGCGACGGGTCTCGCTCTCGGGGTGCTCGCACGGGTCTGGATGAGACGGATGCTCCGCGCGGCCTCGCCGCCTCCGCCGACCATCGGCCTGCCCCTCGACCTCCTCGCCGTCGCGGCCGCCGGAGGCGGCTCGCCCGAGGCCGCCCGCGAGACCGTGCTGCGGGCGCTCGTCGAGGCGCAGCTCCTCCCGCCGCGGGGCGACCGCGCGCAGGAGGCCGACGCGCTCGGTCGGCTCGTCGAGCTCTCCCGCCGGTCCGGCGCGCCGCTCGGAGCGCTCGCCCGCGCCGAAGCCGCGGAGGCCCGCGCCGCCGAGCGCGCTCGGGCACGACGATCGGCGGAGGAGCTGGCCGTGAGGCTCATGCTCCCGCTCGGCGTCTGCGTCCTTCCCTCCTTCCTCTGCCTGGGCGTGGTGCCGATGCTCGTCGGACTCCTCTCCTCCACAGCGGGGGCGGGGTCATGAGCTTCGCCGTTCTGCCCCTCGGGGCCGCCGAGCGAGCGGCGCTCGCCGCACACTGGTTCCGGTTCGTGCCCCCGACCGCGATCACCTCTCACGGTGATCGCACCGACCCGAAAGGCGCGACCACCATGTCCCGCAGCCACTCCTCTCTTATGCAGCTCACGACCGCGGCCGGCGCGATCCCGCCGCACCGCGCGTCGGGGCTCCGCTCGCCCGCGCGGCAGCGCGCGTCGCTCGCGGCCGCGCTCCGCTCCGATGACCGCGCGCCGCGCGCGCTCTCGATCGCCGATGATCGCGGCGCGGCGACCGCCGAGTACGCCATCGCGACGATGGCCGCCGTCGGATTCGCGAGCCTCTTGGTCGTCATCATGCGCAGCGACGAGGTGCGGGGCATCCTCACCGACATGGTGCGCACCGCCCTGACCTTCGGCGGATGACCCGGACGCGCCGGGATCGCGGAGCGGTGACCGCCGAGGTCGCGATCGCCCTCCCCGCCGTCGTCCTCGTCCTCGTCGCCTCGATCCACGGGCTCACCGCCGCGACGACCCTGATGCGCGCGCAGGATGCGGCGGCGGACGCGGCGCGATCCGTCGCGAGGGGCGAGTCCGCGGCGGCGGCCGCGGGCCAGGTCGTCGGCGCGCTCCCGGGCGGACGGCTCAGGACCGAGCTCTCGGGCGATCTCGTCTGCGCGACGGTCGTCGTGCGCCCGCGCATCCTCGGCGTCCCGATCGCGCTCGACGCCCGATCGTGCGCGCTCGCCGGGGGCCGCTGATGGCGGGCGCGCCGCTCGTGGTCGGCCTCCTCGCGGTCGTGGCGCTGGGCGGCGGGGGCATGACGCTCGCGAGCACCGCCCTGGCCGAGTCGCAACGGCTCGCGGGCGTCGCCGACGCCGCGGCCCTCGGGGGAGGGGACGCGCTCCTCGGGTGGGTGCCCGGGCCGCCGTGCGCCGTCGCCGAGCGCGTCGCCGAGGCCAACGGAGCAGGCCTGTCCGGGTGCCGGGTCGAGGGGCTCGAGATCGTCGTCTCGGTCTCCGGAACGACCGCGGGGATCCCCGTCCAGAGGTCCGCGCGCGCCGGGCCGCCGCGATCGTGAGCGGCCGCCCGTGGGGCGACGGCCTCGACAACCTGTGTATGGTGTGCCTGACCGCGGCATGCGAGCCGCAGCGACCGCCGGGGTGCGGAGACATCCCCCCGGACGCCCCCGAGATCGAGGAGTACCGTGCCGAGCACGAAGAAGCTGGTCATCGTCGAGTCGCCCGCGAAGGCGAAGACGATCGGCAAGTACCTGGGCGAGGGCTACGAGGTGCAGGCCTCGGTCGGCCACGTGCGCGACCTCATCGAGCCGAAGAACCTCCCGGCCGAGCTCAAGAAGGGCCCGCTTGGCAAGTTCTCGATCGACGTCGACAACGGCTTCGAGCCCTACTACGTCGTCTCCGACGAGAAGAAGCGCGTCATCGCCGACCTCAAGAAGGCGCTCAAGAGCGCCGACGAGCTCTTCCTCGCCACGGATGAGGACCGCGAGGGCGAGGCCATCGCGTGGCACCTGCTCCAGGTGCTCAAGCCCTCCGTGCCGGTCAAGCGCATGGTGTTCCACGAGATCACCCCCGAGGCGATCGCGCGCGCGACCGAGTCCACCCGCGAGCTCGACACGGCGCTCGTCGACGCCCAGGAGACCCGGCGCATCCTCGACCGTCTCTACGGCTACGAGGTCAGCCCCGTCCTGTGGCGCAAGGTCGGCCCCGGGCTCAGCGCGGGCCGCGTCCAGTCGGCCGCGACGCGACTCGTCGTCGACCGCGAGCGCGAGCGCCTCGCGTTCGTCGCCGCTCAGTACTGGGACCTCGACACCACCCTCTGCCCCGTCGGGGCCGAGACGGCCTTCACCGCGCGTCTCACGCGCCTCGCGGGCGATAAGGTCGCGAGCGGCCGCGACTTCGACGACCGCGGTGCGCTCAAGGGCTCCGGCACGGTCGCGCTCGACGAGGCGACGGCGACGGCGCTCGCCGAGGCCCTCCGCGCGACCGACGTCGCGGTCACGGTGACGAAGGTCGAGTCGAAGCCCTACACGCGGCGTCCAGCCGCGCCGTTCACGACCTCGACGCTGCAGCAGGAGGCCGCGCGCAAGCTGCGCTTCACCGCGCGCCAGACGATGTCGGTCGCGCAGTCGCTCTACGAGAACGGCTATATCACCTACATGCGCACCGACTCCTCGTCGCTGTCGCAGCAGGCCATCGCCGCCGCCCGCTCGCAGGCGTCGTCGCTCTACGGCGCCGACGGCATCCCCGACAAGCCCCGCGTCTACGCCAGCAAGTCGAAGAACGCGCAGGAGGCTCACGAGGCCATCCGCCCCGCGGGCGACACCTTCCGCACGCCCAGCGCGCTCGAGGGCATGCTCCGCGGCAACGACTGGAAGCTCTACGACCTGATCTGGAAGCGCACCATCGCGAGCCAGATGGCGGATGCCCGCGGCCAGACCGCGTCGGTCGCGATCCAGGCGGGCCCGCTCTCCGCTCCGGCGCAGGCCGGCGCCCTCGCCGAGTTCGCGGCGAGCGGCACCGTCATCACCTTCCGCGGCTTCCTCGCCGCGTACGAGGAGGGCCGCGATGAGGAGCGCGACGCGGAGAAGAGCTCCGACACCGCCGAGGCCAAGCTGCCGCCGCTCGTCGAGGGCCAGAACCTGACGGTGCAGGACGTCGAGGCCAAGGGCCACGAGACCAGCCCGCCCCCGCGCTACACCGAGGCGAGCCTCGTCAAGGCGCTCGAGGAGCGCGGCATCGGCCGCCCGTCGACCTACGCCGCGATCATCTCGACGATCGTCGACCGCGGGTACGTCACGCCGCGCGGCACCGCCCTGGTGCCGAACTGGATCGCCTTCTCGGTCGTCCGCCTTCTGGAGGAGAACTTCGCCGACCTCGTCGAGTACGACTTCACCGCCGAGATGGAGGCCGACCTCGACCGCATCGCCAACGGCGAGGCCGACCGCACCGACTGGCTGAAGGGCTTCTACTTCGGCGACGCCCACCAGCCGGGCCTCCGCCCCGTCATCGACAACCTCGGCGACATCGACGCGAAGACCCTCAACTCGATGCCGATCACCGATGCGATCACCCTGCGCATCGGCAAGTACGGCCCCTATCTCGAGGTCGCCGAGGAGGGATCCGAGACGCCCCGGCGCGTGAACCTCCCGGAGGACCTCGCCCCCGACGAGCTCACCCCCGCCAAAGCCCAGGAGCTCATCGACGCCCCCGTCGTCGGCGACCGCGTGCTCGGCATCAACCCCGAGAACGGAAAGCATGTCGTGGCGAAGGACGGCCGCTTCGGCCCCTACGTGACCGAGGTCGACCCCGAGCCCGAGGTGCCCGCCGAGCCCGCGGCCGCCGAGCCGGTCGTCGACCCCGCCACGGGCGAGGTCGTCGAGCCGCCCAAGAAGCGCGCCCCCGCGAAGAAGAAGGCCGCTGCGGAGAAGCCGCGCACGGCATCCCTCTTCAAGGACATGGACCCGGCGACGGTCGACTTCGAGACCGCGATGAAGCTCCTCGCCCTCCCGCGCGAGGTCGGGATCGACCCGGAGTCGAGCGAGCCCATCACCGCGCAGAACGGCCGCTACGGCCCGTACCTGAAGAAGGGCACCGACACCCGGTCGCTCGACAGCGAGGATCAGATCTTCGAGATCGACCTCGACGGCGCCCTCGCCAAGTTCGCCGAGCCCAAGTACGGGGCCCGTCGCGCATCGAGCGCGCTCAAGGAGTTCGACGCCGACCCCGTGAGCGGCAAGCCGATCAAGGTGAAGGACGGCCGCTTCGGCCCTTACGTCACCGACGGCGAGACGAACGCGACCATCCCGCGCGGCGAGGACGTCGAGGCGGTCGACTTCGACCGAGCGGTGCAGCTGCTCGCCGACAAGCGAGCCAAGGGGCCGGCCAAGAAGCCCGTCAAGCGCGCCTCCGCGAAGAAGCCCGCCGCCAAGCGCACGACCGCCGCCAAGAAGAAGTAGCCGGCATGACCGGCCTCTTCCTGACGTTCGAGGGCGGCGACGGCTCGGGCAAGTCCACGCAGTCCGCCCTTCTGACCGAATGGCTGACCGGGCGGGGCGAGACTGTCGTCCACGCGCGCGAGCCCGGGGGCACCGAGCTCGGGCTCGAGCTGCGCGAGATCATCCTTCACCGGCGCGGGTACATGGCGCCGCGGGCCGAGGCGCTGCTGTACGCCGCCGACCGCGCGCACAATATCGCGACCGTCGTGCGGCCCGCGCTCGAGCGCGGCGAGGTCGTCATCCAGGATCGCTACCTCGACTCCTCGGTCGCCTATCAGGGCGCCGGTCGCGTGCTCTCGACGACCGAGGTCCGCGACCTGTCGCTCTGGGCGACGGAGGGGCTGCTGCCGCACCTCACGGTGCTCCTCNCGGCTCGACGCGAGCCGCACCCGGTACGACCGGCTCGAGGCCGAGGCCACCGTCTTCCACGAGCGCGTCCGCGACGCGTATCTCGCCCTCGCGCGAGACGAGCCCGATCGCTTCCTCGTGCTCGACGCGACCGAGGCGGTCGAGGCGCTGCAGGAGCGCGTCCGTGCCCGGGTGTCCGATGTGCTCGATACCCTGACCGCATGACGGGCTGGGACGACCTCACCGGGCAGGAGGCGGCCATCGCGCTGCTGCGCTCGGCGGCGAGCGACCCTGCGTCGATGACGCACGCGTGGCTCATCACGGGGCCGCCCGGCTCCGGTCGGTCGAACCTCGCGTTCGCCTTCGCGGCCGAGCTCCTGACGCCCGAGCCCTCGGCCGCGGCGAGGACCGCCGCCCAGGTCGCGGCGCGCACGCACCCCGACCTCGCCGTGCTCGCGACCGAGCGGGTCATCATCTCCATCGAGGAGGTGCGCCAGCTCGTCTCGCAGAGCCAGTATTCGCCGAGCGTCGCCCCTTACCGCGTGATCATCGTCGAGGACGCCGATCGGATGAGCGAGCGCACCTCGAACGTGCTGCTCAAGGCGCTGGAGGAGCCCCCGCCGCGCACGGTGTGGATCCTCTGCGCGCCGAGCGCCGCCGACCTCATCCCGACCATCCGCTCCCGCGTGCGCGCGGTCCGCCTGCGCGTGCCGAGCGTGCGCGAGGTCGCTGACCTGCTCGAGCGCCGCGACGGCGTCGACGCCGCGCTCGCCGAGCGCGCCGCCCGCGAGGCGCAGAGCCACATCGGGATGGCCCTCCGCCTCGCGACGGACGCCGAGGCCCGCGAGCGGCGGGCCCGCACCCTCGAGCTCGCGCTCGGGGTGTCGAGCGTCTCCCGCGCGGTGCTCGCGGCGGAGCAGCTCGTTTCCCTCGCCACCGACGACGCTAAGGCTTTCACCGCCGAGCGCGAGGCCCTCGAGCGCGATGCCGCCCTCCGCTCGCTCGGTCTCGAGCCCGGCGGCGCCATCCCTCCCGCCATGCGCGGGGCGCTCAAGGCGCTCGAGGATGACCAGAAGCGCCGGGCGACCCGCTCGGTGCGCGACGGCATCGACCGGGTCCTCGTCGACCTGCTCTCGCTCTACCGCGACCTGCTGCTGCTGCAGCTGGAGGCCGGCGTCGAGCTCGTCAACGAGTCGCAGCGAGCCCGGCTGGAGGAGGCCGCGCGCTCGAGCTCGCCCGAGCAGTCGCTCGCCGCGCTCGACGCCATCGGGCAGGCCCGCCGTCGGGTCGAGGGCAACACCCCGCCGGTGCTCGCCCTCGAGGCCATGCTGATCACGGCTAGCGGGCGGGTGCCCGCGTTAGGCTCGCCCGCGTGAGGACCCGAACCCGCCTATCCGCCGTCGCCCTCCCTCTGGTCGCGGTTCTCGCGCTCTCCGGCTGCGTGCCGACCTGGCTGAGCGGCCTCACCGGCCAGGACACCTCGACGCCCACCGGCGAGGAGGTCGAGGCCGCGCTCGAGCCCTACTACCGTCAGGCGCTCGTCTGGGAGCGCTGCGGGGGCGGGGCACAGTGCGCGACGGCGATCGCCCCTCTCGACTGGGACGACCCGGGCGCCGGCGACGACATCGAGCTCGCGCTCGTGCGCTATCGCGCGACCGACGAGGCTCAGGGGTCGCTCTTCGTCAACCCCGGCGGCCCCGGCGCCTCGGGCTTCGACTTCGTGCGCGACAGCGTCGACTTCGCGGTGAGCGAGCGCCTGCGCGCGAGCTTCGACGTCATCGGGTGGGACCCTCGCGGCGTGGGACGCTCCTCGGCCGTGACCTGCTTCACCGACCCGGCCGACATGGACGAGTTCATCTACGGCGTGCCGGAGGCCGAGCCCGAGACCCCCGAGTGGGTCGCCGAGGTCGAGCGGAGCGCGCAGCGCTTCGTCGACGCGTGCGCCGAGAACACCGGCCCGCTGCTCGAGCACGTCGACACCGACTCCACGGTGCGCGACCTCGACATGCTGCGCGCGGTGGTCGGCGACGAGGCGCTCAACTACTTCGGCTACTCGTACGGCACGGAGATCGGCGCCCGCTACGCCGACCGCTTCCCCGATCGCGTCGGCCGGCTGGTGCTCGACGGCGCCACCGACCCGACGACGACCCAGTTCGAGGTCGTCCTGGCCCAGTCGATCGGCTTCGAGGCCGCGCTCACGACCTACCTGACCGAGTGCTCCGCCGCGGCGAGCTGCCCGTTCCCGACCGACACGACCGCCGCTCTCGCGATCGTCGAGCAGCTGTACCAGCAGCTCGAGGCCGATCCCATCCCGGCCGCCGACGGGCGCCTGTTCACCGACTCGGTGCTCGACATCGCGGTCGCCACGGCCCTCTACGACGAGGCCTCGTGGGAGTTCCTGAGCCAGATGTTCACCGAGCTGCGCACGGGCGTCGTCGAGACGGGCTTCCTCCTCGCCGACTTCTACTACGGGCGCGAGAACGGCGAGTACGTCGACAACTCGCTCGAGGCCTTCATCGCGATCAACTGCCTCGACTACCCCGTCGAGCGCGACCCGGAGACGATCGTGGAGCAGAACGCCGCGATCGCCGAGGCGGCTCCCGTGACCTCAGACCCGAGCATCCTCGGCGACGTGGTGTGCCAGAGGTGGCCGTTCGCCTTCGAGGGGCAGCTCGGTCCGGCGAGCGCCGAGGGCGCCCCGCCGATCCTCGTCGTCGGCACCACGGGCGACCCCGCGACCCCCTACGTCTGGGCCGAGGCGCTCGCCTCCCAGCTCGACAGCGGCGTGCTGCTGACCTACGACGGCGAGGGCCACATCGCCTACGACGAGGGCGACCCGTGCATCAACGAGCTCGTGGACGACTACTTCGTGACTGGGGCGGTGCCCGCGCGCGATCCCGTCTGCGCGGGCTGAGCGCACCGAGCTGCCGCTCGCCCCGCCGCCACGGCGCCGCCCGGTGCGAACGGCGCCCTCCGGATGGGCTAGACTCCATAGCCGTGTCCCGGTGAGAGCCGTGCACGCCGCCTTAGCTCAGTCGGCAGAGCGATTCACTCGTAATGAATAGGTCGTGGGTTCGATTCCCACAGGCGGCCCCACCTCCCATCCAGCTCCGGCCCGCTCGCGATCGGAACCGCGATCGCGCGCAGTGCGACGGTGCAGCCCTGCGCGTGGCCGGTCGCGTTCGGGTGGAACGCGTCGTACTCCGCCTCGCCGCCGCCGGGCTCGCCGCCTCGCGGTCGGAACCCGCAGCCCCCCGAAGGGGGGTGGACGGGAGCCGCGTGCGCGAGCGGCCGCCCGATGCGCGACGATGGGACGGTGGATCAGGGTGAGGACGACGCCGGCATCGGGTCGAGGGCGTCGTCCGACCCGCCGAGCACCCCGGTCTCGGCCCTCCGCCGGACCGTGCTGACCGTCGCGGTCCTCAACCTCGCGTACTTCTTCGTCGAGGGGGGAATCGCCGTGGCCATCCGGTCGGTCTCGCTCCTCGCCGACAGCGTGGACTTCCTGGAGGACACCGCGGTCAACCTCCTCATCGCGCTGGCCCTGGGCTGGACGCTCGCGGCGCGAGCGGCGGTCGGCCGCGCGCTCGCGGTCATCATCCTCATCCCCGCGGTCGCCGTCGTCGTCCAGCTCGTGCTGAAGGTCGGCGAGCCGGAGGCTCCGGGCGTCGTGCCCCTCATCCTCACCGCGGCCGGCGCGGCGGTCGTGAACCTGATCGCGGCCCTCCTGCTCGCCCGCATCCGCGCCTCCTCGGGCGCGATGGGCCGCGCCGCGTGGCTCGCCGCGCGCAACGACGTCGTGGTCAACCTCGCGATCATCCTCATGGCGCTCATCACGCTCGCGGTCGGCACGGGCTGGCCCGACATCGTGCTCGGGGCGCTCATCATCGCCCTCAACGGCCGGGCCGCTCTCGAGGTGTGGCGGCTGGCCGGCGAGGAGTCGCTCGCGGCCCGCGCTCTCGCGGGGGAGGACCCCGATGTCGACTGAGCCCCGCCACGCCCTCCTCGTCGCGGTCGCCAGCGTCGCCACGGTGATCGCCGGACTCGGCGTCGCCGCGCAGCACCGCGTCAACGGCGAGCTCGGCCAGGTGATCGGCGACGGGTTCACCGCCGCGATCATCTCCTTCTCCACCGGCCTCGTGATCCTCCTCGTCGCCTCGGCGGCCTCACCGCGCGCTCGCGCCGCCTTCCGCGCGATCCGTCCGCTCGTCGCGTCGGGCGAGCTGCGGTGGTGGATGCTCCTGGGCGGGCTCGGCGGAGCATTCCTGGTGCTCGGCCAGAGCCTTGTCGCGGGCATCCTCGGGGTCGCGATCTTCACGGTCGCGACGGTGACCGGTCAGACGGCGATGGGTCTCTGGATCGACGCCACCGGCTTCGCGGGGGGTCGCCGCGCCCCCGTGACGCCGCAGCGGCTCATCGGCACGGTTCTCACGCTGGCCGCGGTCGTCGTCGCCGTCGCGCCCGAAATCGGCGGCCAGGTCCCCGTCGCCGCTCTCGTGCTGCCGCTCCTCGCGGGCCTCGGTGTCGGCGCCCAGGCCGCGGTCAACGGGCGCGTCCGCGTCGCGACGGACTCGCCGATCGCCGCGACGACCATCAACTTCATCGTCGGCACCGCGGCGCTCGCGGTCGTGACGGGTGTCCACCTGCTGATCTCGGGGCTGCCCGCGTCGTTGCCGACCGACCCCGTGCTCTACCTCGGCGGGGCGATCGGGGCGGGCTTCATCGCGATCCAGACGATCACGGTCGCGCGGATCGGCGTGCTCGTGCTCGGGCTCTGCCTCGTCATGGGCCAGCTCATCGGCGCCCTCGTGCTCGACCTCGTCGCCCCGATCGGCGTCCCGACGACCGCCTCGACGGCGATCGGCGCGGCCCTCACCCTCGTCGGCGTGCTCGTGGCCGCCATCCCCGCCCGCCGACGCCGCGATGGGGCCGCGCCGGCGACCGTCGAGCGGTAGGGGCGGGTCCGCGACTCCTGGGCGCTCCTACGCCTCGTCGTTCGCCTGGAAGTCGAGCGCGAGCGAGTTCATGCAGTAGCGGTCGCCCGTGGGCGTGCCGAAGCCGTCGGGGAAGACGTGGCCCAGGTGCGAGCCGCAGTTCGCGCAGCGCACCTCGGTGCGCGTCATGCCCAGAGAGGTGTCCTCGAGCAGCTCGACCGCCTCGGGCCGCACCGACTCGTAGAAGCTCGGCCAGCCGCAGCCGGAGTCGAACTTGGTGCCCGCGACGAACAGTTCGGCGTGGCAGGCGCCGCACGTGTAGATGCCGGAGCGGCTCTCGTCGAGCAGCTCTCCCGTCCAGGCGCGCTCGGTACCGGCCTGCCGCAGCACCTGGTAGCGCTCCTCGCCGAGCTCCTCGCGCCACTGCTCCTCGGTCTTCTGGACGGCGTACGTGCCGGTCTGCTGCTCGGTCATCGTGTCTCTCCTCCTCGCCCCGCAGGGCGGTACGTCACCTCTCATTAAACTCGACGCCGCGGCGGACTCTTCCCCGATCCAGCGTTCCTGGAGCCAGATGACGCCCGATGACGCGTTCGAGATCGTCGCTCTGCGCACGAGCGTCTTCTCCCTCGAGCAGCGCATCGACGAGGAGGGGCTCGACGCGCGCGACCGCGATGAGTCCACGCTGCACGTCTGGATCCGCGACGACGCCGGGGTGGCGAGCTCTCTGCGCGTGCTCGAGAACGACGAGCCCCGTCCCGGTGACGCGGATGCCCGGCGCCTGATCGGCCGCGTCGTCACCCGCGCCGACCGCCGCGGGCGGCTTCGCGCCCTACAGGACGAGCACTTCGAGGCGGGCATCCCGCACATCGGGATGCGGCGCGCGCCGACCGCCTGATCGCGCCGCATCTGCCAGGATTCGAGCGTGATCTCGACCGCCGAGAGGTACCGCCGCTTCGCCCGCGAGGCCGCTCCGCGCTCGCCGATCTACGCAGCGTGGTCGGAGGCGATCGCGGGCGACGACGAGCTTCTCGCCCTCATCGACACGCTGCCCGTCGCCGATCGGCAGCCCGTGCTCGTGCTCACGGCGGCACGTTTCACCGGCCTGAGCCCGCGCGGCGACGTGCGCACGTGGCTCGAGGGGGAGTGGGACGCCGTCGCCGCCGTCGCCCGCGCCCGCGCGACGCAGACCAACGATCCGCGGCGCACGGGCCCGCTCATCGCGGCGCTGCAGGGCATCCCCGGGCCCATCGCGCTCCTCGAGGTCGGAGCCTCCGCGGGGCTCGGCCTCCTCGCCGATCGCTACAGCCACGTCTTCGCCGGGCCGTCCGGTGAGCGCCGCATCGACCCGCTCGACGGTCCGTCGAGCCTCGAGCTGCGGTGCGAGCTCGGCGCGGGCGTGCCGCTCCCGGGACGGATGCCCGACATCGTCTGGCGCGCCGGTCTCGACCGCAGCCCCCTCCGCCTCGATCGCGCCGACGACGAGCGCTGGCTGCGCACCCTCGTGTGGCCCGAGGAGCGGGCGCGAGCGGCGCAGCTCGACGCGGCGATCGGCATCGCGCGCGAGCATCCGCCGCATCTCGTCGCCGCCGACGCGGTCGACGGGGTCGCCGCGCTCGCCGCCCACGCGCCCGCCGACGCGACGCTCGTGGTGTGGAGCCCGGCCGTGCTCGTGTACCTCGCGCCCGCCGAGCGCGACCGCTTCGCGCGCACGGTCGCGCGTCTTCCCGGGAACTGGATCTCGCTCGACGGCCGGCGCGTGCTCGCCGGGGTGGGCGAGCGCGCCGACGAGAGCCTGCCGGGCGCCGACGGCGACTTCCTGCTCAGTCGCGACGGGCATCCGCTCGCCGTCGTCAGCCCGCACGGCGAGCGCATCGACAGGTGGGCCGCTCGCGACTGAGTCGGGAGCGCGCGTCACGAGCGACGACGGGCCGCCGCGGGCCTACCATGCGAGCGTGACCACCGTGCCCGACGCCGACCGCATCGCGAGCGTGCTCGAGTTCGAGCGGCGCTGGTGGGGGGCCGCGTCGGGCCGCAAGGAGGTCAGGATCCGCCAGGAGTTCGGCTGGAGCCCCGCCCGGTACTATCAGGTCCTGAACGCTCTCCTCGACGAGGAGGCGGCCGTGCGGTACGACCCCGTGCTCGTCGGCCGCCTGCGCGAGGTGCGCGCCACCCGCGCCGAGCTGCGCCGCACGCGGCGCCCCGGCACCGGGGCCGCCTGAGCGCCGCCGAACCTCCCCGCTCCGACCGACCCCTCGCCCACCCGCCCCGGAGGCAGCCGACAGCATGGCCGAGTACCCGAGCGATCGCTTCGACGACGTGCCCGCCGAGCTCGGCCGCGTCGGGGCGCACCGCGCCCCCGTCCCGCCCTCGCGCGGATGGGTCGCGGCGGGCGTCATCGCGCTGGCCACGGGGATGCTCGTGGGGCTGGGCCTGCTGGCCCTCCAGGCCATCGACAGCGGTCTCGATCTCGGCGCACCGCCGCCCGTCTCCGAGCCCTCGGCCGAGCCCGAGCCGGAGGTCGCACCCGTCACCGACCCCTCGACCGTCCAGCTGCCGGAAGGCTTCACGATCACGGTGCTCAACGGCGCGGGCGTCGACGGGCTCGGGCAGTCGAGCGCCGATGCGCTCATCGCGGCCGGCTGGCCGGTGGGGGCCGTGACGAACGCCGCGGCCGACGACATCGAGACGACCACCGTGTACTACTCGGACCCCGCGGACGAGGGGATCGCGCTGGGCATGGTCGAGCTGCTCGGGCTCGGGACGATCGAGCTCTCCGACGCCTTCCCCGGGGCCCCGATCACGATCGTCGTCGGGGCCGACGCCGCCGGTTGAGCCGCCCCTGGGGTGCTCGAGGGGCCCCCATCGCTCCGTTCGGGGGCGCGCCTCCGAACGGAGCGCGGCGCGCCCGATCCCCCTGCGCCGCCCGTCCGCGCGCCCGGGTTATCGTGACCGCATGGATCGCCCCGCCCGCCGCCGCTCGACCGCTGTGATCGCGCTCGGCGCCGCGGCGGCGCTGCTCGTCGGGTGCACCGGCGCGGCGGAGCCCGACCCCGTCTCGACGAGCGCGGCCCCCGAGGCGACGCCCGAGCCGGCCTTCACCTCGACCTACGTCGCTCCGGAGGACTTCGATCTCGCCCCGCTCACGGGCGAGCGCATCGCGGTCGGCGGTCTCGCCGCGCCGTCGCTCGCGGCCAAGATCGACAACCACCCGCGCGCCCGACCGCAGATCGGGATCGACCGCGCCGACATCGTGTTCGAGGAGCTCGTGGAGGGCGGCCTCACGCGCTACGTCGCGGTCTGGCACTCCGACATCCCCGCCGAGATCGGCCCGATCCGGTCGATCCGCCCCATGGACCCCGACATCATCTCGCCGCTGCGCGGCATCGTCGCCTACTCGGGCGGCCAGCAGCGATTCGTCGACATGATGCGCGCCACCGACGTGTACAACGCCATCCACGGGCAGGCCGACACGGACGCGGTGATGTACCGGGGCGGCGGCGCCCCCGCGCCGCACAACGTGATCGTCCGCGCCCCGCAGCTCATCGCCCAGCACTCCGAGCTCGCGCCGCCCCAGCAGCACTTCGGCTACGCCGCCGACGCGGCGTCCGCGACCGCCGCGCGCGAGGGCGCTCCTGCCTCCAGCGCCGCGCTCGTCTTCGGCTCGCTCGCGACGCCCTCGTGGGCGTGGGATGCCGGGTCCGCGACGTGGCTGCGCACCATGACCGGCGGCGCGCCGGACGTCGCGGCCGGGGGCGCGCGGCTGTCGGCGGTCAACCTCGTGATCGTGCGCGTCCCGGTCGACGTGATCCAGGACATCCCGACCACCCAGATGATCGGCAGCGGCGAGGCCTGGGTGCTGCAGGCGGGCAAGGCCCTGAAGGCGACCTGGAGCAAGGCGGATCGGAGCTCCCCCGTTCGCCTGGTCGACGCGAACGGGCTCGCGGTGCGCCTCGCCCCTGGCAACACCTGGGTCGAGCTCGTGCCGAACGCGGGCTCGGTCGCCATCGGCTGACGAGGCTCGCTCGCCGCCGCTTCCTCAGTGGGCCCTCGGCTTGCACTCGGCCTACGAGAGTGCCAGAATCGCTTTTAGCACTCCGGTTCTGCGAGTGCCAGAAGCTACCGTACGTACTGCGTCCGGGAGGGACGAAAGACACACATGGCTAAGATCATCGCTTTCAACGAGGAGGCCCGTCGCGGCCTCGAGCGCGGCCTCAACATCCTGGCCGACGCCGTCAAGGTCACGCTCGGCCCCCGTGGTCGCAACGTCGTGCTGGAGAAGAAGTGGGGCGCCCCCACGATCACCAACGACGGCGTCTCGATCGCCAAGGAGATCGAGCTCGACGACCCGTACGAGAAGATCGGCGCCGAGCTGGTCAAGGAGGTCGCCAAGAAGACCGACGACGTCGCCGGTGACGGCACGACCACGTCGGTCGTCCTCGCCCAGGCGCTCGTCCGCGAGGGCCTGCGCAACGTCGCGGCCGGCGCCGACCCCATCAGCCTCAAGCGCGGCATCGAGAAGGCCGTCGCGGCCGTCTCGGAGCAGCTGCTCAAGAACGCCAAGGAGGTCGAGACCAAGGAGGAGATCGCCGCGACCGCGAGCATCTCCGCCGCCGACCCCGAGATCGGCGCGCTCATCGCCGAGGCGATCGACAAGGTCGGCAAGGAGGGCGTCGTCACCGTCGAGGAGTCGAACACCTTCGGCACCGAGCTCGAGCTCACCGAGGGCATGCGCTTCGACAAGGGCTACCTGTCGGCGTACTTCGTCACCGACCCGGAGCGCCAGGAGGCGGTCTTCGAGGACCCGTACATCCTCATCGTCAACGGCAAGATCTCGGCGATCAAGGACCTCCTCCCCGTCGTCGACAAGGTGATCCAGAGCGGCAAGCAGCTGCTCATCATCGCCGAGGACGTCGAGGGCGAGGCCCTCGCGACGCTCGTCGTCAACAAGATCCGCGGCATCTTCAAGTCGGTCGCCGTCAAGGCCCCCGGCTTCGGCGACCGCCGCAAGGCCATGCTCCAGGACATCGCGATCCTCACCGGCGGCCAGGTGATCAGCGAGGAGGTCGGTCTCAAGCTCGAGAACGCGACCCTCGACCTGCTCGGCCGCGCCCGCAAGGTCGTCATCACCAAGGACGAGACCACGATCGTCGAGGGCGCCGGCGAGGCCGACGCGATCGCCGGTCGCGTGAAGCAGATCCGTGCCGAGATCGAGAACACCGACTCGGACTACGACCGCGAGAAGCTCCAGGAGCGCCTCGCCAAGCTCGCCGGCGGCGTCGCCGTCATCAAGGCGGGTGCCGCGACCGAGGTCGAGCTCAAGGAGCGCAAGCACCGCATCGAGGACGCCGTCCGCAACGCGAAGGCCGCCGTCGAGGAGGGCATCGTCGCCGGTGGTGGCGTCGCGCTCATCCAGGCCGGCAAGCTCGCCTTCGAGTCCGACGCCCTCACGGGCCTCGTCGGCGACGAGGCGACGGGTGCGAACATCGTGAAGGTCGCGATCGACGCCCCGCTCAAGCAGATCGCCCTCAACGCCGGCATGGAGCCGGGCGTCGTCGTCGACAAGGTGCGCCACCTCGCGGTGGGCCACGGCCTCAACGCCGCGACCGGCGAGTACGTCGACATGCTCGGCGCCGGCATCGCCGACCCGGTGAAGGTCACGCGCTCCGCCCTGCTCAACGCTGCGTCGATCGCCGGTCTCTTCCTCACCACGGAGGCCGTCGTCGCCGATAAGCCCGAGAAGAACCCCGCCCCCATGGGCGACCCGTCGGGCGGCATGGACTTCTAGGTCTCGCTCGTACGACACGAGAACGGGGCGGTTCCCTTCGGGGAGCCGCCCCGTTCCGCGTGTCCGGGCGCGGCAGCCGGTGGGGGGAGCCGACCTCTCGTGCCGGAGCGGCTCGAGAGCGTCGCGCGTCGGGTCGCGCGACGGCCACGAGCCGGTCGATGCCGGAACGATCAGCGCGCGAAGAGCCGCGCGTTCGCCTGCTCGATCTCGGCGTAGTGCTGGCCGGCGCTGCCGAGCGCCTCGGTGAGGGCCGCGAGCGTCTGCTCGATGCGCTGCTGCGTGGCCGTCCACTCACCGACGAGCGACTGGAACGCCGTCGCGGCCGAACCCTGCCACGAGCCCTGCAGCGCGCCGAGCTGGCCGCTGAGCGAGGCCACCTCCGCCTGCAGGCGCCCGATCGAGGCGCGGGCCGCACCCGTCGCGCTGATGATCGCGTCGCTGTCGACCTGGTACCGGGTCATGAGTGCCTCCTGAGCTCGGTGCGGCGGGGCGTGCCCCCGCCGACGCGAGCAGGTTAGGAGGCCGAGGCGGTGCGGCGCGCCGCGGTGCCGCTCGCGGCGGAGAGCGTCGCGCGACGCGGGCTGGGGAGGAGCGGCAGCGACACCATGAACGTCGCGCCGCCGCCCGCGGTGTCGAGCACGTCGATCCGCCCGCCGTGCTGGTTGACGATCGACGCCACGATCGCGAGGCCGAGCCCCGACCCGCCCGTGTCCCGGGTGCGCGACGAGTCCGCGCGGAAGAAGCGCTGGAAGATCTTCTCCTTGAGCGCCGCGGGGATCCCCTCCCCGTGGTCGACGACCGAGATCGTGCCCATGCTCCGGGCGCGGTCGATGCCGACGACGAGCTCGATGGGCGAGCCGGCCGGGGTGAAGCGCATGGCGTTGCCGACGAGGTTCGTCACGACCTGGCGGATCTTGTTCTCGTCGCCGAGCACGACGGCCTCCGCGGCGGGCAGCTCGGGCACCGCGAGCTCGAGGACGGGCTCGGCCGCGGCGGCGGCGGTGCGGCTCCGTCGCCCGCGCAGGCGGGCGATCGCGGCGATGGCCGCGGTGCTCAGTGAGGAGGTGGTGGCGGGCTCGGGATTCCGTGCGGGCTCGGGCCGGGCATCCGTCGCAGGCGTCGCGGGGGATGCGGCGGCCTCGTCGACCGCGACCGTCACCTCGCGATCGGGGGCACCGGCCATCGCGTCGAGGGCCGCGTCGCGCGCGAGCGGCACGAGGTCGACGGGGCCGGCCTCGAGCGGCTTCGACTCGTCGAGGCGCGCGAGCTCGAGCAGATCGGAGACGAGCGCGCCCATGCGGATCGCCTCCTTCTCGATGCGCTCCATGGCCTGGGCGACGTCCTCCGGCTTCTGGATGGCGCCCATGCGGTAGAGCTCGGCGTAGCCGCGCAGCGAGACGAGGGGGGTGCGCAGCTCGTGGCTGGCGTCGCCGACGAAGCGGCGCATCTGGTCGATCGTCGCGGCGCGGTCGGCGAAGGCCCGGTCGATGCGGGAGAGCATCGTGTTGAGCGAGCGGCTGAGGCGCCCCACCTCCGTGTTCGGCGTCGCGCCGCCGAGGCGCTGACTGAAGTCGCCGCCGGCGAAGCGCGCCGCCGTGGCCTCCACGTCGCGCAGGGGGCGGAAGGTCGAGGTCACGAGCAGCCGCGTCAGGGCGGCGCTGATGATGACCGCGACGATGCCGAATCCGAGGAAGATCGAGGCGAACGATCCGATGATGCCGTTGGTCTCGGCGAGGTTGGCGCCGATGACGAGGGTCGCCCGCATGGGCTCGCCGTCCTCCTCGTCGCGCAGCGTGAGCGAGAACGGGGCGAGCCGCCACTGCGCGGTGCGGTCGGCGCTCGCGACGGTGACGCCCTCGCCGTAGCGCCCGTCGATCGTGTCGAAGGTCAGCCGGCTGACGTCCGGGGCCTGCCGCAGCTGGCTCGCGTCGACGTTGTCGACGAGCACGTCGCCGTCGGAGTCGACGGCCGCGAAGTAGAACGGGCTCGAGAACACCGAGCCGGTGAGGTCGCTGAAGTCGTCGAAGTCGTCGATCGAGAGCTGGTCGGGAGCCTGGGGGAGCTCCGTCGCGGCCTGCCGCAGCTGCCGGTCCACCTCGCCCACGAGGGTCTGCTGCAGCACGGTGAGCGTGCCCATGCCGACGACGAGCAGCCCCACCGTCACCACGAGGACGGTCACGCCCGTGATCTTCGATCGGAGGGAGATGCCCTCCCACCACTGGCTCAGCTGCTCATGCATCGCGCACGACGGCGCCCGTCGGCACGGTCTNGTGCTGGTCGAGCTTCCGGCGCAGGTACGAGATGTAGCTCTCGACGATGCCGGCGTCGCCGTTGAAGTCGTACTCCCACACGTGGTCGAGGATCTGCGCCTTCGACAGCACCCGGTTGGGGTTGAGCATGAGGTAGCGCAGCAGCTTGAACTCGGTGGGGCTGAGCTCGATGACGGCGTCGCCGACGGTGACCTCGTGGGTGTCCTGGTCCATGGTGAGCTCGCCGGTCCGGATGATCGCGTCGTCCTCCTCCTGCATGGTGCGGCGGAGGATGGCCTTGATGCGCGCGACGATCTCGTCGAGGCTGAACGGCTTGGTGACGTAGTCGTCGCCGCCGACGGTGAGACCCATGATCTTGTCGTCGGTGTCGTCCTTGGCGGTGAGGAAGAGGATGGGGCTCGTGTACCCGCTCGAGCGGAGGCGCTTGGTGACGCCGAAGCCGTTGATGTCGGGGAGCATGACGTCGAGGATGATCAGGTCGGGCTCCTCCTCGAGCACCGCCGAGATCGCCTGGGCGCCGTTTCCGACCGCGCGCACCATGAACCCCGCGAAGCGGAGCGACGTGGTGAGGAGGTCGCGGATGTTGGGTTCGTCATCGACGATGAGGATCTTGGGACCGTCAGCCATGGCCTTAGTATCTGCGCGTCCGTTGCGAGTTCCCTGAATGCCGCGCCGATGCGGCCAGAACGGGATGCCCGACCCGGGCCGGAGCGCGCTGTGAGCCGGCGGGGCGACGGTGTCGGTGCCCGGCCGTAGATTCTCCCCATGGACATCGTGCTCATCCCCGGCTTCTGGCTCGACGGCGACTCGTGGAGCACGGTGACCCCGCCGCTCGCGGCCGCCGGCCACCGCGTGCATCCGCTCACCCTTCCCGGCAAGGAGGCCGACCCCGCGGCGCACGCCGGCATCGGCCTCGGGACGCACATCGATGCGGTGGTCGCCGAGCTCGACGCGCTCGCGGCAGCCGGCTCGACGCCCGTCGCGCTCGTCGGGCACAGCGGCGGGGCGGCGATCGCGTGGGGTGCGGCGGACGCCCGACCCGAGCACATCGCCCGACTGGTGTTCGTCGACGCCTTCCCCCTCGGTGACGGCAGCGTCGTCAACGACGAGCTGCCCGTCGAGGGCGACTCGGTGCCGCTCCCGGCGTGGGACGTCTTCGAGGAGGCCGATCTGCGCGATCTCGACGACGAGCTGCGGTCGCGCTTCCGCGCGATCGCCGTGGCCGAGCCGGCGGGGGTGGCCCGCGATCCGCTGCGTCTGACGAACGAGTCGAGGTACCGCATCCCCGCGACGGTCATCGCGTGCGAGTTCCCGGCGTCCGACCTCGAGGGCGCGATCGAGCGCGGGGCGCCGTGGGCCGACGAGCTCGCGCGACTCGACGTGCTCGAGGTCGTCGAGCTGCCGACCGGGCACTGGCCGCAGCTGACGCGTCCCGTCGCCCTCGGCGAGAGCATCCTCGCTGCGGTCGGGCCCGCGCGGTAGCGAGGGCGGCGGCTCCTCCGCGGCCGCTCCTACGCGGCGGCTCCGATCGAGGTCGCGTCCATGATCGTGTAGCTGTAGCCCTGCTCGGCGAGGAAGCGCTGGCGGTTCTGCGCGAAGTCCTGGTCGACGGTGTCGCGCGCGACGAGCGTGTAGAAGTGCGCAGGCAGCCCGCTCTCCTTCGGGCGCAGCAGGCGCCCGAGGCGCTGGGCCTCCTCCTGCCGCGAGCCGAACGAGCCCGAGACCTGGATCGCGACCGTGGCCTCGGGCAGGTCGACGGAGAAGTTCGCGACTTTCGACACGACCAGCACGGGCGTCTCGCCGACGCGGAACTCCTGGAACAACCGCTCGCGCTCGTCGACAGGCGTCGAGCCGGTCAGCTGCGGCACTCCGAGCGCCTCGCTCAGCTCGTCGATCTGGTCGAGGTACTGCCCGATGATGAGGATGCGCTCGCCCTCGTGCTGGGCCACCAGCTGCTTCACGACCTCGAGCTTCGCCGGGGCCGTCGCGGCGAGCCGGTACCTCTGGTCGTCGGCGCTCGCCGCGTACTCGAGCCGCTCGGTCGCGGGCAGGTCGACGCGCACCTCGTAGCAGGAGGCGGGGGAGATGTAGCCCTGCGCCTCGATCTCCTTCCACGGCGCGTCGAAGCGCTTCGGGCCGATGAGGCTGAACACGTCGCCCTCGCGGCCGTCCTCGCGCACGAGCGTCGCGGTGAGACCGAGGCGCCGGCGGGCCTGAAGCTCGGCGGTGAGCTTGAACACCGGGGCCGGCAGCAGGTGCACCTCGTCGTAGATGACGAGACCCCAGTCGAGCGCGTCGAGCAGCGCCAGGTGGGCGTACTCGCCCTTCCTCTTGGCCGTGAGGATCTGGTACGTCGCGATCGTGACGGGCTTGATCTCCTTCAGCTGCCCCGAGTACTCGCCGATCTCGTCGGCGGTGAGCGAGGTGCGGCGCAGCAGCTCGTCGCGCCACTGGCGGGCCGAGACCGTGTTGGTCACGAGGATGAGCGTCGTGGTGTCGGCCGCGGCCATCGCGGCGGCGCCGACGAGGGTCTTGCCCGCGCCGCAGGGCAGCACGACGACTCCCGACCCGCCTTCGAAGAAGTGGTCGACGGC
Organism: Yonghaparkia sp. Soil809; assembly: GCF_001429705.1. Lineage (NCBI taxonomy): Bacteria > Bacillati > Actinomycetota > Actinomycetes > Micrococcales > Microbacteriaceae > Microcella > Yonghaparkia sp. Soil809. The sequence goes on along the minus strand of NZ_LMSV01000001.1, from coordinate 602,329 downwards.
GGTCTGCTGGTACGGCCGCATGCTCCAGCCGCTCAGATCGAGGTCGATCTCGTGCGGGGTGCCCGGGGTGTACCCGGCGAGGTCCTCCGCGGGCCAGCCGATCTTCACGAGCTCCTGCTTGACCTGGCCGCGGGCCCAGGCGGCGAGCTCGAACGCGGAGTGGTCGATGCGCCGCGTGAGAAGCGGGGCGACCCGCTTGCTGTGGGCGATCTCGGTCAGTACCGCCGCATCCGTCGATCGCAGCACGAGATTGCCCTCGTCGTCGCGCACGATGATCAGGCGGCCGTAGCGGCCCACCGTCTCGGTGATGTCGATCGACACCGACTGCGGCACGGGGAACTTCGCGTACTTCTCGAGCACGGCGAGCATCTCGGCGGCCTCGTGGCCGGCGGCTCGGGCGTTCCAGAGGCCGAGGCGCGTGATGCGGTAGGTGTGCACGTGCTCGGGCGCGCGCTCGAGCTCGGCGAACACGGCGAGCGCGTGGCGGGCCTCGTCGGCGAGCGGGTTGGCGACCTCCAGCAGCACGGTGCGGTCGCTCTGGACGATGAGCGGGCCCTCGGGATTCATAACGGGCCAGTCTAGGTGCGCCGGCTGAGAGGGGCGGGCGCGCCCTACTCGAGAGGCTCGAGCGCCGTGATGCTCGAGATCGGCAGGGTGCGCTCGACGTCGGCCTGCAGGTCGCGGCCGCGGACGCGCGAGCCGGCGATGCCCGTGGGCTCGAGCTCGAGCACGCGCTCGGTGCCGTCGGGCATCGCGATCGTCGCGCGCACGCCGAGCCTGCCGCGCACCGCGAGCTCCCACTGCCGCGAGACCCACGCCGCGCCCGACTCGCTGCTCGTCGAGGCGGCGGCGTGCCGCAGGCGGGCGACCGCGGCGAGCACCGGATCCTCCGTCGGAGCGGCGGGCGGGCGGGCCGAGCTGGAGCGCGGGCGCTCCGGCGGGAGCGCCCCGTCGTCGGGAGCTGCAGGGTAGCGGGCGTCGATGAGGGTCCAGAGCACGATCGCGGGCTCGACGCGACTGACGAGCCGGTGCGGCCCGGTGCGGCGCAGACCGAGGGATGCGGTGGCCGCGTCGACGAGGACGGCCTCGAGCATGACGCCGTCATCGCTGCGCACCGCCGTCCGGGCGCCGAGCGCCGTGCTCTCGTCGTGGTCGAGCGCGCCGACGCGCACCGCGCCGTAGCGCCGCGCGGTCTCGCGCACGAGGTACTCGAGCGGCTGCGGCACGCCCGTGAGCGAGATCTCCTGGAGGAACGTCACGAGCGTGTCGGCGGTCTCGCCGAGCGCGATCGCGCGCGTCACCGACTCCTGCGTGACGCGGTAGCGGCCCGCGAGCCCCGCGGCCTCCATGACGGCGACGCGGCGCAGCCGCTCGTCGAGCGCACCCTCGAGCGGTCCGGGCGAGACGATCGTGAGATCGTGCTGGAGGTAGACCCTGTCGACCGCCGGCGGGATGAGCGGAGCGAGCACCTCGGCGGCCGCCGCGGCCCCGGAGGTCACGAGCGCCGCACCGATCGACGACGGGCGGCCGTCGGTCGCGATGCCGAGGCGATCGCCCTGGGCGCCGCGCCGGTGCAGGCGGCGCAGGAGGGCATCCCCGCCCGCCGGGTACAGCCAGTCGACGAAGTCGGCGATGCCCTCGCCCCAGCGGGCGTCGACGCGGTCGGCGAGCAGCTCGCGCAGCTCCTCCGGCAGGGCGGATGCCCAGGCGTCGGCGAGCGCGGCCCACCGGTCGGCGACGGGGAGGCTGCGCCACGCGTCCACGGCAGGCAGGGGGCGCGTGTGGCCCGCCGCGTCGTCGACGAGCCCGGCGAGGACGGCGAGGTCGAGCAGCACGGGGACCTCGTCGAGGTCGGCGTCGGCGGCGGCCGCGAGGCGCTTCGCCTCGGGCAGCGACAGCCCGCCCTTCGCGAGGAGGCGCGCGGGGCTGTCCTGCAGGGCGATGAGCAGCTCGGTGACGCGCGTGACGGTCGTGTAGGCCTTCTCGGCGGCGCCGCGGTCCAGGAATCGGCGGTCGGAGTCGTCGACGGGCTCGAGCGCCGGGGGAGCGGGGTCGTCGCGGAGCGCCTCCGTGCTCGGCAGTCCTCGGGCCGGCCAGCTCGCGAGCTCGGCGGCGACGGAGGGCCAGACGAGCACGGTCGGGTCGCCGGCGACCGTGGGCTCGGTCCGGCCGTCGGCCGCCTCGCCCAGGGCCACGAGCGCCGCGCGCTCGGCGGGCACGAGGTCGTGGAGGACGGCGGCAGGGTCGCGGTCGAGCCCGGAGGCCAGGTCCGAGAGCGGCACGCCATCGGAGTGCTGGGCGGCGGTCGCGATCGCGGCGAGCGCGCGCCGGCTGAGGGCGGCGAGGGAGGAGGCGACGGTGCCGCCGTCGAGCAGCGCCTCGGCGAGGTCGAAGACGTCGCGGAGCCCCGCGGGGCTCACGCCGCGGTCGCGGATCAGGCGAGCCAGGCTCGCGTCATCCCGGTCGCGCAGCCGCGCGGCCAGGGCCAGGGAGGCGGCGCTAGTGCCCGGCATCCCGCGCGGCCCGCCCCCGGCGCACGGCGCTCACGACGAGCAGCGTGATGATGAGGACGAACCCGATGGGCAGGCCGATGAGGGGCAGGACGGTCACGGCCGGCCAGATGCCGACGGCGAAGTCGCCGCGCTCGAGCCCGGAGGCGGTCGCGATGATGACGGCCACGAAACTCGCGAGGCTCAGCACGATGATGCCGGCGACCATGTAAGCCAGGATGCGCTCCACGCGGTTGGTCATCACGACGGATTCTTCTGGCACGTCACCAGGATAGGTGCCGCCGCCGACGCGGCAGTACCCCCGATCCTGGGGCCGCGGGTTCGCGGTATCCTCGAAGGCTGGATCATCCACAGGCGAGGAGTGAGCGCATGCCCACCGGCAAGGTCAAGTTCTACGACCAGGAGAAGGGTTTCGGGTTCATCAGCGGCGACGATGGCTCCGAGGTCTTCCTGCACGCCTCCGCGCTGCCGGAGGGGGCGGTCGTCAAGGCCGGCAGCCGCCTCGAGTTCGGCGTGGCCGACGGCAAGCGCGGTGCGCAGGCACTCTCGGTGCGCGTGCTCGACGCGAAGCCGAGCCTCGCGAAGGCACACCGCAAGCCTGCCGACGAGATGTCGATCATCGTGGAGGACCTCATCAAGCTCCTCGACGGCGTCGGCGGCCGGCTCAAGGGCGGGCGCTACCCCGATGGCGAGCACGGCGCCAAGATCGCCGCGGTGCTGCGCCGCGTCGCGGACGAGCTGGATGCCTGAGTCGCCCGAGGGCTCGACGATCGACCGAGTGACCCTCGAGTCGCTCGCGCGTGCGGCGCTCGGCGAGATCACGAACCCCAAGCACGTCGGAGCGCTGCGCGACGTGACGATCGCCGATGACGTCGCCACGGTGCGCTTCTCGACCACCCAGGGCGGCTACCCCGGCTGGGCCTGGACGGTCAGCATCGCCGTCAACCCCGGCATGGAGCCCGCCATCCTCGAGACCGAGCTCATGCCGGGCGACGGCGCACTCGTCGCGCCCGACTGGGTGCCGTGGTCCGACCGGCTCGAGGACTACCTCGCGCAGCAGGCGGAGGCGGGTGCCGGCGAGGGCGACGAGTCGGACGACGACGACCACGACCACGACCACGACCACGACGACGACCACGAGCTCGATGACGACGTCGACGGCGTCGACATCGACCTGCACGCGGACGACCTCGACGACGATGACGACGATGATGACGACGACATCGAGGACGACGAGGACGACGAGGACGACGAGGACGACGAGGACGACGACGACGACGAGGACGACTCGGGCCTCTGAGCCCCGAACCCCGTCCGGGAGGGGCTAGGTCCGGCGGGAGGAGAAGACCCAGCCGGCCACGCCGAGCAGGAGCCCGACCCCGATCGTGACCAGGGCGCCGACGCTCGCCTCGCGATCGGTCAGCACGAGCATCCCGACCGTCACGATGCCGGCGATGATCCAGCCGACGATGCCGATCGTGAACGCGAGGCGGTCATCGGTGCGCAGCGGCGCCGGGTCGGCCCGGCGCTCGTCGCTGCGCACCCACAGCCGCACGCCTCAGCCCGCCGTGCTCTCGAGGACGAAGTCGATCGCGCGCGTCAGCTGTCGGACGTCGTCGGGCTCGATGGCGACGAACGTCGCGATGCGCAGCTGGTTGCGGCCGAGCTTGCGGTAGGGCTCGGTGTCGACGATGCCGTTGGCGCGCAGCGTCTTCGCGACCGCGGCGGCGTCGACCGAGTCGTCGAAGTCGATCGTGACGACGACCGGCGAGCGGTGGTCGGGGTCGGTGACGAAGGGGGTCGCGAGCGCGTGCGCCTCGGCCCACGCGTAGAGGTGGTTCGAGCTCTCGGCGGTGCGAGCGCTCGCCCAGGCGAGGCCGCCCTCGCCGTTGATCCAGCGCACCTGCTCGTCGAGCATGACGAGGGTCGCGAGGGCCGGGGTGTTGAGCGTCTGCTGCAGGCGCGAGTTGTCGATCGCGGCGGTGAGGGAGAGGAACGGCGGAATCCAGCGCCCGCTCGCGCCGATGCGCTCGGCCCGCTCGATCGCGGCGGGGCTCATGACGGCGAGCCAGAGCCCGCCGTCGCCGGCGAAGTTCTTCTGCGGGGCGAAGTAGTAGACGTCGGTCTCGGTCACATCGAAGTCGATGCCGCCGGCCGCGCTCGTCGCGTCGACCACCGTGAGGGCGTCGGGGGATGCTCCGATCCGCGTGACCGGAGCGCTCACGCCCGTCGACGTCTCGTTGTGGGGGTAGGCGTAGACGTCGACGCCGTCGACGACATCGAGCGAACCGCGCGTGCCGCCGGGGGTCTTGACCACGTGCGGGGCCTCGAGCCAGGGCGCGCTCGCCGAGGCGACGAACTTGCTGCCGAACTCGCCGAAGTCGAGGTGGGCGCTGCGCTGCTCGATGAGGCCGGCCGCTGCGACGTCCCAGAAGGCGGTCGACCCGCCGTTGCCGAGGACGACCTCGTAGCCGTCGGGGAGGCGGAACAGGTCGGAGAGCCCGCTGCGCACGCTCGCGACGAGATTCTTCACCGGAGCCTGACGGTGCGAGGTGCCCAGCAGATCGTGGGCCGCGGCCAGCGCGGCGAGCTGGTCGGGGCGGACCTTCGACGGGCCGCAGCCGAACCGCCCGTCGCGCGGGAGGAGGTCGGCGGGGATCACGGTCTCGGCCATGCCCTGATCCTACCGACGTCGGGTGCGACGGAGCGCCGTCGGGCGTTCCCGTTAGGCTAGCCTCACCATCCGGAGTGCGACGAGGAGGCACCGCGTGACCGATCTGGTCGACACCACCGAGATGTACCTGCGGACCATCCTCGACCTCGAGGAGGAGGGGATCATCCCCCTCCGGGCCCGCATCTCGGAGCGCATCGGGCACTCCGGCCCCACCGTCTCGCAGACGGTCGCGCGCATGGAGCGCGACGGGCTGCTGAGCGTGGAGGGCGACCGTCATCTCGAGCTCACCGCTGAGGGCCGGCGCAAGGCCGTGGGCGTCATGCGCAAGCACCGCCTGGCCGAGCGCCTGCTCGCCGACGTCATCGGGCTCGACTGGTCGCTCGTGCACGACGAGGCCTGCCGGTGGGAGCACGTCATGAGCGAGCAGGTCGAGCGCCGCCTGCTCACGCTGCTGGAGTCGCCGACGGAGTCGCCGTACGGCAACCCCATCCCGGGCCTGGAGGAGATCGGCGGCCCCGCGGCCGAGTCCTTCCTCGACGGCGTCATCTCGCTCCCGACCGCGGTCGCCGCGGGAACCCGGCACTGCACGATCCGGCGCCTGGCCGAGCCCGTGCAGTTCGACCCCGATCTGCTCCACCAGCTCCAGGAGGCAGGGGTCCTGCCCGGTGCGGAGGCCACGATCCGCGGCGAGTCCTCCGGCTACGTGAGCGTCGAGATCGACGGTCGGGCCGAGGGGATCGAGCTGCCGCTCGAGGTCGCGCGGCACATTTACGTCGGCGACTGACGTATTTACACAACATCTAGTGTTCGTGTCCTGATTGTGACCTTCTCGTAACCTCGCGTACACTCGCACAGTCCGACACGGCCACCCAGCCGGCAAGGGCTCTTCGCGCGGCGCTCTCGCTCGCCCGTCCCGCGCGGGGACCGTGGAATACACGAAAGAGGACGGGCCGCCCCAAGGAGCGGCGAGGCGCAGGAGGTCACACTCTTGATCCAAGGCACTGATTCCGGCTCCGTCGCCCGAACGGACACCGGCAGCTCGACCCCCCGCACCACCCGCTCACGCCGCTCCTCCGTGCGCGGCACGGCGCTCAACGTCACCGTCATGGCCGTCGCCACCGGAATCGTCGCCACCCTCGCCCTTCCCGGCTACGCCGTGAATCCCGCCGCCAACGCGGACGGCGTCGAGGCGGCGGAGGCCATGGCGCAGCTGCGCGCGACGCAGTCGCAGAGCCTCACCGTCGAGTCCGAGACGGCGCAGACCGTGTCGCGCGACCAGTTCACCGCCACGAGCGAGGAGGAGCTCGCCGCCGCCCAGGCCGCGCAGGCCGCCGCCGAGCGTCGCGCCGAGCTCGCCGCCAGCTACACGGCGTACAGCGGGCCGACCGCGCAGGACTTCCTCGCCGCGCCGCCCGCCTCGTACAGCCAGAGCGCGGTCGTCAACATCGGCCTGCAGTACGTCGGCACGCCCTACCAGTACGGCGGCACGACGCCCGCGGGCTTCGACTGCTCGGGCTTCACCGCCTACGTCTTCGCCCAGGTCGGCATCGCCCTCCCGCACAGCGTGTCGGGCCAGGCCTCGATGGGCACCAGGATCTCGCGGGCGGATGCCGTGCCCGGCGACCTCGTCGTGCTCAACGACCACAGCCACATCGGCATCTACATGGGCAACGGCGCGATCCTCGACGCGCCCTACCCCGGCAAGACCGTTCAGGCCCGCCCGCTCTGGACCGACGCGTACTACATCGTCCGCATCGGCTGAGCGCCCCGGGCGTCACCGCGCACTCCGGTGAACAGACCATGAATCGGCGTGCCCGCTCAGGCGGGTGCGCCGATTCTGGGTTAGCCTGATGCCCTCGGCGCCATCAGAGGACATAACCGGGAGAGGCCATGTGCGAGCGACGCGACATCCAAACCGTGGATGCGCGCGCCGTCTTCCGCATACGGCACAGCGTTCGCACGGCCCTGCCCTGTCGGGGCCGCGCNCCTCCCGCCCGCGGCGGCACCGGGACGCAAGGACAGCCCGCAGGCCATGCGGGCTCCGTTCATGGAGGTCAGCGGATGCGCACTCTCGTTCTCAACGCCGGATACGAGCCCCTCGCGGTCGTCTCGTTCCGTCGAGCCCTCGTGCTCGTGATGAACGGCAAGGCCGTGGTGCTCGCGCGCGACGACGCGCACCCCGTCATCGGGATCCACGACGCCTTCGAGCGACCGAGCGTCATCGTCCTGCGCCGCTACGTGCGCATCCCGCACGCGCGGCAGGTGCCCCTCACGCGCCGCGGCGTGCTGCGTCGCGACGGCAACCGCTGCGCCTACTGCGGGTCATCGGCCACGACGATCGACCACGTCATGCCGCGCTCGCGCGGCGGCGCCGACTCGTGGGAGAACCTCGTCGCCTGCTGCCTGAAGTGCAACAACATCAAGAGCGACCGCACCCCGGCGGAGATGGGGTGGCGCCTGCGCGTCCAGCCCAAGGCCCCGCACGGGACGGCCTGGCTCGTGCGCGGCATCGAGCGCCCGCAGCCGGCGTGGGACGAGTACCTCGCGCCGCTCGCGGNGCGGGCATCCGCCGGTCGTCGCCGACCGGCGGGCCCGCCCCAGCCGGCGGTCAGCCCGCGAAGGCCGCGTCGTAGAGCGCGCGGAGCTCGGGGGAGTCCTCGCCCGTGACGCCGCAGCCCGTGATCATGCCGTCGAGGGCGCCGACGAGGAACTCGCCGCCGACCGTGAACGGCACGCCCGAGTAGTCGGACGAGGTCGCGTCGATCTGCGGCACCTCGACGCGATCGGCGACCTCGCCGGCGAACGTCTCGGTGACCTCGAGGGTGACGGTGCCGCCGTCGACCTCGAGCACGGTGGCGGCGAAGGCCTGATCCTGCGCGGCGATCGTCGCGGGGTCGAGGGCGAGGCAGCTGCCGCTCGCGAGTCCGCCGCCCTCGGGGGCGGCGAGCTGCTCGACGGTGGGCTGCGTGCCGCCGAGGGCGAGGGGCGCGACGATCGCGGCGGCGATCGCGACGGCCGCGGCGGCGCCGGCCACGGGCATCCAGCGGGGGATGCGCGAGCGGGCGTGGGTCGCCGACTCGGGGGCGGTGGCGGTGCTGGTGTCGGTCATGAGCTGCTCCATCCTGTGGTCGAGCCACGTCGCAGGGAGGGGAGCGAGCGCCCGCGCCGGGTCGGCGGCGCCGAGCTGCTGGCGCAGCTCGCGGTCATCGTCGGACATCGATGCTCCCTTCCTCTTCCCTGACATGTCCAGATGAAGCGGCTGCTTTCAGCGCGGCGTGCGACTCGTCCGACAGCTCGGCCTTCAGTCGCGCCTTCGCGCGGTGCAGGCGGATCGACGCGGCGTTCGCGCTGATGCCGAGCACGACTGCGATCTGCGGGCTCGTGAGCTCGTCCCACGCCCACAGGCGGAGGATCTCGGCGTCGTCGCGGCGCAGTCGGGCGAGGGCGGCGCGGAGCCGGACGTGATCGTCACCATGGGGGTCATCGTCGTCTGCCGCGGCGTCGGGCGCGTCGATCGGCGGCGGGTCGATCGCGATGATGCGGCCGACGAGGCGCGTGCGGCGGCGCTCGGCGCGCTGGGCGTTCGCGAGGCACTGGCGGGCGACGACGATCGCCCAGGGCAGCGCGTCGGCCTCGGCGGGAGGGACCTCGTCGAGCCTCCGCCAGCACACGAGCAGCACGTCGCCGAGCACGTCGTCGGCGGTCGCGGCGTCGGTGCGGCGATGCAGATAGCGGCGCACCGGGTCGGCGAGGAGGTCGACGAGGGCGCGCATCCGCCGCTCGCGATCGGTCGAGGTGCTCACACCCTGCTTATGTCGCGGCGCGGGGCGATCTTTCGTGCTCGCGCCCAGGCAGACCCGCGCTGACTCCGCGTCTCAGTGGTCGAGGGCCGCGTCGATCTCGTCTCGCCGGGCGAGCAGCATCGCGTCGAAGGCCTCGCGCGGCAGCGGCCGGGCATCCGTGAACGCGACGGCGCCCTTCGATCGCTTCAGATCGCCGAGCAGCGGCGCGACCGCCACGATCACGGCGGGGCTGAACGGGTACACCGAGTAGCCCGCGGCGGTCGCGGCGACGGCGATGAGCGGACGCCCGCGGTAGCGCAGGGCGGGCATGCCGTACGAGACTCCCTCGGCGGCGCGCGGCTCGAGCTCGAGCGCGCGAGCGTACCAGCCGGCGAGGACGTCGCGGGAGGGGTGCGGGGCCGCAGCGATCGAACCGGTGAGCGGATGCTCAGGGCTCGAGTCGGGCATCCGGTCATGGTTGCAGAGGCCGGCGCCGGCGGGAAGGGGCCGCGACCGCGGTGCCGTGCCGACGCCCGCGGTTTAGAGTGGAGGCGTCAGCCTCTGTAGCTCAATGGAAGAGCAGTTCCGTCCTAAGGAAAGGGTTGGGGGTTCGAGTCCCTCCAGGGGCACGCACGGAACCATGCGCGGGGACAGGGTCCTGCCGTGGTCGTAGGGTCCTCCACCGAGGCCAGTGAGGCGGCGTCCATGATCGAGTTCCTCGCCGGAGTGGCGGCCGAGATCGGGTGGGCGCTTCCCGTCGCAGCCGTGCTGTGGTTCATCGCGCGACGCGTCACGCGCATCGAGACCACGGCCGGCTCGACCCGCACCGCGGCTACTCGCCCGGCCTGGCAGCGTGCGGTCGGTCTCGTCGGCGCCGCCGCGGCCCTCTGGGGGCTGCTCATCGGGATGGGCGCGCTCATCACGACCGTCCTGGCGCCGGTGCGCGACCTCGACGTCGCCATCATCGAGCGCCTGGTCGAGAGCCGGACCGATCCGCTGACCGCGCTCGCTCACATCGGCGACAAGATCGGGAACACGCCGGGCATCATCGCGATGGTCGTCATCTCGGCCACCGTCGCGCACGCGCTGACGCGGCGCTGGGCGCCGGCGCTGGTCGTCGTGGCCGCTGCGGCGGGCGAGACCTCCATCTTCCTCGCGACCCAGGTGGCGATCAGTCGGGCGCGACCGGATGTCGAGCAGCTCGCCGGCGAGCCGGCGACGTCGTCGTTCCCGTCCGGGCACGTCGCGGCGACGATCGTCACCTACGGCTGCATCGCCCTGCTCGTGCTCGCCTGGTCGCGCGGCGCGGTGCGCGTCGTGGCCGTCGCCGCGGCCATCGTGCTCCCGCTGCTGGTCGCGTGGGCGCGCATGTACCAGGGGATGCACTTCCCGAGCGACGTGCTCGCGAGCTTCCTCTTCGCGCCGCTGTGGCTGGCCGTGTGCTGGTGGGCGATCCGACCGCAGCCGCGAGGCGAGACGGTGCGGATGGGCCGGGCAGTGGCGGACGTGGAGAACGCGACGCCCCCCGCACGCTGAGTCCTCTAGGTTCGTGCGGGCGCCACCGCCGTCTTTCGGAGAGGACCCCATGAGGACAGACCACTACGACTCCTTCGCCGAGGCCTACGACGCGGAGAACGCCTCGAGTCTCGTCAACGCCCATTACGAGCGGCCCGCGATGATCGCGCTGGCGGGGGATGTCCGCGGCCGGCGCATCCTCGACGCCGGCTGCGGATCGGGCCCGCTCTCGGCCGCCCTGCGCGAGCGCGGCGCCGAGATGTCCGGCTTCGACGGCAGCCCCGCGATGATCGAGCTCGCGCGCCGGCGGCTGGGCGACGGCGTACCGCTCGAGGTGGCGGATCTCGCCGAGCCGCTTCCGTACGACGACGAGTCGTTCGACGACGTCGTCGCCTCGCTCGTGCTGCACTACCTCGAGGACTGGTCGGGGCCGCTGGCCGAGCTGCGTCGCGTGCTGAAGCCGGGCGGGCGGCTGATCGTGTCGGTGAACCATCCGACCGTCTACATGGTCAACTACCCGCAGGAGGACTACTTCGTCACCCGGCGGTTCTCGGAGGAGTACGAGTTCGCCGGGCAGCAGGGCACGCTGACCTACTGGCACCGGCCGCTCCACGCGATCACCGACGCCGTCGTCGCGGCCGGGTTCCGGATCGCGGCGCTCGCCGAGCCGCTCGTCGCGCCCGACGCGCCGCCGGAGCTGCTGCCCCCGAAGCTCCGGAGCGGCGAGAAAAGCGGGTTCCTGTGCTTCCTGTTCCTAGTCCTCGAGAAGGCCTGATCGAGGCGGCGTCGGCCGGTTCGGATCCGCACGGGCCTAGGGTCGGGGCATGACCGACTCGCTCCTCTCGCTGGGTGATCAGCGCTTCCTGCTCCTGACGACGTATCGCCGGACGGGAGCCGCAGTCTCCACACCCGTGTGGGTCGCGCGCGACGGTGACGCTCTCCTCGTCTCCACGCCGCGCGATTCGGGCAAGGTCAAGCGACTGCGCAATGATGCGCAGGTGGAGCTCACGGCGTGCGGACGATTCGGGCGGCCGCGGCGGGGCAGTCGAGCCGTCCGCGCCGTGGGACGCCTCCAGGACGATCAGACGGCCGTGGATCGCGTCACCGCGCTGCTGCGCGCCAAGATGCCGCTGGAGTACCCCCTCGTCATGCGGCTCGAGGGCTCCCTGGGCTCCGAGCGCGAGAAGCGCGTGGTCATCCGGATCACCGAGGAGTAGGCGCCCGCCACGGCCGGAGCCGAGCTACGACTCCTCGTCGTACATGAACTCGCGCAGCTCCTGCGGGCACCGGCACGCGGCTGCGATCCGCTGCGCCCAGTGCAGCGCCTCCTCCCGCGTCGGCACCTCGATGATCGTGAAGCCGCCGTCGAAGGGCGGGTAGATCGGCGCGCTCACGGCGCCGTCCGCGGCGACCGTGACCGGCTCGACGTCCTCGTCGATGCCTCCGCCGAAGACGTAGGCGCCTGCGGCCTTGAGATCGCGGATCACCTGGTGCGAATCGTCGACGACCTGCTGCCACTGGCCGTCGGGCACTCGCATGACACCGCTCGGGAACGAGATCACGTACTTCGTCATCACAGACCTCCGATACGGGCGGCGACCGTGCGGGCGACGACGCCGATGACGGAGAAGCTACACCTGCCGCAGCCTCACGGCTGCGGAGTGCCCACCCGGACCGTCCGCCACGTGTCGATCGCGATCACGCCGCCGAGCACGATGAGCGAGAGCGAGATCGACGCGAGCGCATCGGTCGGCCAGTGGTAGCCGAGGTACACCCGGCACACCGCCGTCGCGGCCACGAGGACGATCGCGACGAGGAACGCGATCACGGTCGAGATCGGGTACCGGCGGCGCGAGAACACGAGGAAGGTCGTGATGAGCAGGAAGTCGGTCGCGCCCATGACGTGCCCGGAGGGGAACGACGGCGTGTAGTCCGCGTCGAGCAGCATGAGGGAGATCGGCGGGCGGTCGCGGCCGATGATCGGGGCGAGCGTCTGCACGATCGCCACGCCGACGATCATGCCGCCGGCGAGAACGAACGGTCGCCAGGCGTGCTTGGCGGCGAACCCCCACCACACGGTCGTGACGAGGACGATGATCGGCATCGCGATGGGGCCGAAAACGTTCGCGATGATCGTCATGACGATCGTGAGACCCGGCGACTCCATGCTCCGCAGCCAGTCCTGGATCGGCTGATCGATGACCGACAGCCCATCGCTCTCACGGACCGAGTCGAGGATGACGAGGAAGGCGACGAGCCCGATCGCGCCGAGCGACCCGGCGATGATGTACAGATTCCGTCGGGCGGACGGGCGCACCGTCCGCTCCTCGACGACGAACTTCTCGTGGAAGCGACGCAGCGCCCCCGGCTTCTTCGCGGCCGTCTCTGTCACTCCCGGTACTCCTCCGTCGCTCCGCCCGGCACGCCGAGATGTCACCGCAGGGTATCGCGACCTCCGCTCTACCGCAGGCGCCAGGGAGCGACGGCGTGCAGGGCCGGCAGCGCGGCGGCGATGACCAGCACCGTGCCGAGGACCTCGTCACCCGGGCGGAGGATCGCGCCCGCGATGAGCAGCCCCGCCGCGAGGATCGCCGAGGTCGTGCGGCGCACGCTCGCGTCGATGACGCGCAGGCGCTGCTCCACCTCGGGGCTGCGGACGGCGAGCTCGCCGCGGTCGAGGCGCGTGGCGAGAGCATCCACCCGCTGGGGGAGCCGGGCGAGCGCGGACAGGATGGACACGGCCTCGCGACCGAGCGATCGAGCCGTCGACGCGCCGCCGCCGTTGAGGAGGGTGCGGGCGAAGGGGTCGACCGCGTCCCACATGTTGAAGTCGCGGTTGAGGGCGCTCGTGACGCCCGAGATGAGCGAGATGGTGCGGATCAGCAGCAGGAAGCTCTCCGGCAGCTGGAACGGGAGCGTGCGGATAACCTCGCTGAACTGGCGAGCGAACGCCTCGAGCTCGCGCGGGTCGATGCGCGTGAGCTCGGCGACGCCCATGCCGCCGAAGCGGTCGAAGAGGGCCGAGATCGCGCGCTCGAGCTCGACCGTGTCGGCCGAGGGCAGCAGCACGCCGAGGCGCTGGGTCGCCGCGACCCAGCCGCGGGCGTCCCGGGCGGCCACCGCGAAGATGAACTGCCGCAGGCCGTCGCGCAGCTCGTCGTCGATCTCGCCCATCATGCCGAAGTCGATGAAGGTGAGCGCGAAGCCGCCCGGGTCGCCGCCGGCGGCGGGGGTGACGAAGATGTTGCCGGGGTGCGGGTCGGCGTGGAAGAACCCGGCGACGAAGATCTGCTCGAACGTCGCACGCGCGAGCTCGGCGGCGACGGCGTTCGGGTCGATGCCGGCGGCCTGCAGCGCGGCGATGTCGGTGATCTTGATCGCCGTCACGTCGCTGAGCGTCAGCAGGCGGCGGGCGCTGCGCTCCCACACGACGACGGGGGTGCCGACGCGCGGATCGTCGGCGAAGTCGGCGGCGAAGCGCTCGACGTTGACGGCCTCGTGGACGTAGTCGATCTCCTCCAGGCTCGTCGTCGCGAACTCCTCCACGAGCGTCGGGGCGTCGGTGCGCCGGTTGACGAGCCGCACGCGCGAGAGCCAGCGGCCGACACGGCGCAGCGCGGCGAGGTCGACCTCGACGATCTGCTCGATCCCGGGGCGCAGGACCTTCACGACGACGTCCTCGAAGCCGAGGTCGGCGGCGATGCCGGGCGACAGGCGGGCCCGGTGCGCCTGACCGAGGGAGGCGGCCGCGATGGGCGTCGGGTCGACGAACCCGAACGCGCGATCGAGGGGGATGCCCAGTTCGCGCTCGGCCTGCGCGACGATCGCCGCGAACGGCTCGGGAGCCACCTCGTCCTGCAGCCCCTCGAGCTCGCGCGTGATCTCCGGCGGCAGCACGTCGAGCCGCGATGACAGGAACTGGCCGACCTTGATCATGAGCCCGCCGAGATCGGCGGCGAGGTCGTGGAATCGGCGCGAGAGCCGCTGCAGGCGACGGATGCGCCCGCGCGCTGCGAGCCGGCCGAGGCCGAACCGCGGCAGCACGAGCTCGAACCACCACGCCTGCACGAGCGCGCGCGCCGCGAAGCGCATGATCCGCCGGTAGCGCGCGCGAAGAGCCGGGTTGCGCTGGACCTCGGCGGAGAGCGTCTCGTCGCCGGGTGTCGGCACCCTCCTAGCCTTCGGCGAGGAGGGCGTAGAGCTTGCGCCGCGTCTCGTCGAGGAGGGCGGCCGCGCGCTCCTTCTGCTCGCGCGAGCCCGACTGCGCGACCTGCGCCGCGGCCTGGGCGAGGCGGGCGCCGGCGCGCGGCACGGCGGCGGAGGTCTCGTCCCAGCGGGGCAGGCGCCAGTCGTGCTCGTCGCGTCGGGCGTGCTCGTGGTCGTGCGCGTCGGCGGCCGCGGCCGCATGGGCGGTCGCCTCGGCGGCGGCCGCGCGACCCGTCTCGGTGAGCGAGTAGACCGTGCGCTCGCCGTCGTTCTGCGTGTGGAGGAGCCCCTCATCGGTGAGCTGCTGCAGCATCGGGTAGACGGCGCTCGCGCCGGGCGTCCACGCCCCACCGCTCGCGGCCGCGATCGTCTGCATGACCTGGTGGCCGTTCATCGGCTCGCGGGAGAGCGCGGAGAGCACGGCGACCCGGATGTCGCCGTGGCCCGAGGTCGTGGAGGAGCGCCCGCCGGAGCGAGGCGAGAACGCGTCGCGGAGGCCGTCGACGGCCTCGCGGAGGTCGAAGCCGGCGGAGGAGGAGCTGCGCATCGGGGAGTCCCTTCGGGAGAGGGCGGCGCGAACGGCCGCCGTGCTGATGCCGACGGTACGCCGCGTCTCTGGATGCGCGCTCACCGCCGGCCGCAAGCCCCTGTCGAGCGACCTGAGCGCGTGCTTACCCTTGCCCGATGCTCCTCATCTTCGGCACGACCCTCCGTGATCGCGTGCTCGCCGACGTGCTCTTCGTCTGCGACCGCTGCGGGGTCGCCGCGCCGCAGCGGATCATCGAGACCGCCACGAAGCTCTCGATCTTCTTCATCCCGCTCGCGACCCTCGGGCGCTCGCACGCGGTCGTGTGCTCGAACTGCGGCGCCGCCACCGCGCTCACGCGCGATCAGGCCGAGCACGGCCTGCAGTGGGCCGAGGGCAACCGCCGGATGGTCTAGCGCTCAGCGCAGGTCGGAGAGCGCCTGGATGAGCTCGTCGACCGCGTGCGTCGCGTTCGACGGGTGCCGCATCGGCTGCTCGGGGTGCAGCACGTAGTGGTTGCGGCGCCCGCGGCGCTCGCGCTCGAGGTACCCGGCCGCCTCCAGATCGTTGAGGATGCTCACCGCCGACCGCGTGGAGATCGCGACTCCCGCGGCGATCTCCTGCACCGTCGCATCCGCGTTCTTCGCGACCTCGAGCAGCACGTGCGCGTGGTGCGTCAGGAACGTCCAGTCGGCCATGCGCCCATCCAAGCAGGTCGAGCGCGCGGCGCCGCGGCCCGCCCTCAGTCGGTGAGCAGCTGGGCGATCCGGTGCTCGATGAGCTCCTTGAGCACGAGCGACGTCGCGGTGCGTCGGATGCCCGGGCACCGCAGGATCTTCTGGCCCACCTCGTACAGATGGTCGGCATCGCGCGCGACGACCTGGATGAGCAGGTCGTCGACGCCCGACATCGCGACGCACTCGATGATCTCGGGGATCTCGCGCAGCGCGACCATCGCGTCGTCGAAGCGGTGCTGATCGACCTCGGCGGTCACCATCGCGCGGACCGCGTAGCCGAGCGATTCGGGATGCGCGGTGATCGAGTGCGGGCGCAGCGTGCGGCCGTCGAAGAGCTGGCTGATGCGGTTCTGCACCGTACCGCGTGCGAGGCCGAGCGCCTCGGCGAGCCAGCCGACCGTCGCGCGCGGGTCGCGATCGAGAGCGGCGAGGATGCGCCGGCTCGACCGATCGAGGAGTCTGGGCGAATTGACCATGGTGCGCTCACAGTACGCGCTCATCATGGTCGGATCGACCACTTGTCGCCGGCGCACTGGCGCAGAACGCGCAGACGGCGTTGACTCACTGGTCATGATGCGCACCGGTGCGCGAGCGGCGATCCCGCGCGGGCGCCGGATCGATCCCGCCCACGACCGCACCGATCTCCCTGGAGTCATCATGCCGACCGCACCCCTGCCCGAGTTCACCCACGAGCGCGTCTCGACCGTGCGCGGCGAGCGCTCGGGCCTCGCGATCACCGTCGCTCTGCACTCCTCGGCGATCGGGCCGGCGCTCGGCGGCTGCCGCATGTGGCGCTACCCGCAGTGGATCGACGGGGTCGCCGACGCGATGCGCCTCGCCTCCGCGATGACGATGAAGAACGCGCTCGCCGACATCGGCGCGGGCGGCGGCAAGTCGGTCATCGCGCTCGGCCCCGACGACGTCGTCGACGACGAGCGCCGCCGTGCCGCGCTGCTCGACCTCGGCGACCTCATCGAGACCTTCGGCGGGCGCTACCGCACGGCCGAGGACGTCGGCACCACCGAGCACGACATGCTCGTCGTGCGCGAGCGCACCGAGCACGTCGTCGGCCTCCCTGCCGCGAACGGCGGGGCGGGGGAGCCCGCCGAGGGCACCGCTCTCGGCGTGTACGTCTCGATCGAGCGCGTGATCGAGGAGCTCTTCGACTCCGGCTCGCTCGTCGGCCGCTCGTTCGTGATCTCCGGTCTCGGCCAGGTCGGCTCGCGCCTCGCCGAGCGGCTCGCCCGCGCCGGCGCGCGACTGTTCGTCACCGACATCGCCGAGTCGAAGCGCGCCCTCGCGGCTGACCTCGGCGCGACCTGGATCGACGTCGACGCCGCCCTCACGACCCCCGCGGACGTGTTCGTGCCCGCCGGACTCGGCGGGGTGCTCACCCCGGCGACGATCGCGACGCTGCCGGTCCGCGCGGTCGTCGGCCCGGCCAACAACCCGCTCGCCTACCGGTCGGGAGCGGAGCACCTGGCGGCCCGCGGCATCCTCTACGCACCCGACTTCGTGGTCAACGCGGGCGGCGTCATCCACCTCGCGCTCACCGGCGACGGCGCCTCGCCCGCCGCGATCGACGCGCGCCTGCGCGGCATCGGCGACACGCTGTCGGAGATCCTGTGCGCGGCGCGCGCGAAGGGCGTCACGCCGCTCGCGGCGGCCGAGGCCCTCGCAGTCGAGCGCGTCGAGCGGGCGCGCGCGGCGTCCGCGGTCGGGGTGCTCGCGGTCTGACGGATGTCGCACCCGACGAGTCGACGCCGGTCGCCGTCATCGCGACGACGCTCGACGCACCGACCTTCATCCCGGTCTCCGTCCCGCAGCGCCTGACGCGAGCGGAGGAGGACGAGCAAGGACGCTGCGTGGGCATCGCGACACCGCGCACTGCATCCTTCGTGGGGTCGGTCGGACGCAGCGTTGGGCGGCCAGCGACGGCCGACTGCGGCCAGCGATCCGGCGCGCCCGACGCCTGCGCCCCGGCGGCCGCGAGCAGCCCTGCTCGGAAGCGTCGTGCCGCCGTGCCCCGTCCTGGTCGGCGTTCTCCTGCGCGGCACCTCACGCGCGGACGCCCGCCGAACCTGATGCACGCTCGCGCATTCGTCTGCGTATACGGTTGCGCAATCGCATGCGGAGCTGTTTGACTGTGTTTCGGCACCAACGGGGGATGACCGATTCCAAGGAGGATTCAATGAAGAGTCAGACTGCACGAGCACCGCGCTTCGGACGGATCACCACGGCGACGGCCGCATTCGCGTCCGCTGCCCTGCTGCTCTCCGGATGCGCCGCCTCCGCCGACAGCGGCGCGACCGAGGGCGCCGAGGGCGACGACCCGATCGGCGTCACGCTGATCGTGAAGACCGAGGCGAACCCGTTCTTCGTCGCGATGCAGGAGGGCGCCGAGGCGGCCGCCGAGGAGGCCGGCGTCGAGCTGACCTTCGCCGCGGGCAGCGAGGACGGCGACGAGGCGAGCCAGATCACCGCCATCGAGAACGCGATCGCCCGCGGCGACGAGGGCATCCTCATCGCCCTCAACGGGCCCGGCGTCAACAGCGCGATCGAGCGGGCCCGCGACGCGGGGCTGTACGTGATCGCGCTGGACACCGCGCCCGACCCGGCCGATGTCGTCGACATCACCTTCGCCACCGACAACCGTCGAGCGGGCAACCTCATCGGCTCGTGGGCCGCCGCGCAGCTCGACGGCGAGAAGGCCGTCATCGCCCTGCTCGACGTCTTCGACGACCGCATCGTGAGCGTCGACTACAACCGCGACCAGGGCTTCCTCGAGGGGATGGGGATCGACGTCGCCGACCCGAACCTCAACGGGGATGAGGCGCCGACCGGCACGTACTCGGGCGGCGACTACGAGATCGTCGGCAACGAGGCCACCGGAGGCGCCGAGGACGGCGGCCGCGCAGCGATGGAGACCCTGCTGTCCAAGAACCCGGACATCAACATCGTCTACACGATCAACGAGCCGGCCGCCTTCGGCGCCTACCAGGCCCTCGAGGCGGCAGGACGCGAGGACGACGCCCTGATCGTCTCGGTCGACGGCGGATGCGCGGGCGTCGAGTACGTCTCCGATGGCATCATCGACGCCACGGCTCAGCAGTACCCCGTCGACATGGCGCGGCTCGGCGTCGAGGCCATCGTCGAGCTCGTCGAGACCGGCGAGGCCCCGGAGGTCACCGACGGACTGGACTTCTTCGACACCGGGGTCGCCCTCGTGACGGACGACCCGGTCGACGGCGTCGAGAGCATCGACACCGCCGAGGCCAGCGAGCTCTGCTGGGGCTAGACGGCACCGGATCCACCACGGGCGTCGGCCCTGGGGTCACCCTCAGGGCCGACGCCGCACATCCTGATCCGCGACGAACGAAAAGGCCATCGACATGACATCGAATCCGCCCACGGATGGCATCCATCTCGCCACCGAGTTCCTGGACAGGTCCACGCCGGCGTCGCGGATCCGCCATCTGCTGCTGAGGTACCCGGCGCTCAGCCCGGCGATCGTGCTGCTCATCGCCGTCATCATCTTCGGCCTGCTCAACGAGCGCTTCCTCCTGCCGAACAACCTCTCGCTCATCGTCCAGCAGGTCGCGATCGTCGGGACGGTCGCCGCGGCGCAGACGATCATCATCCTCACCGCCGGCATCGACCTGTCGGTCGGCGCCGCGATGGTGCTCTCGTCGATGGTCATGGCGCAGCTCGCGACCGAGGCCGGCGGGCTCCCCGCGGCCGTCGCGCTCGTCGTCGGGTTCCTGGCCGCGGTGGGCGCCGGGGCCCTCAACGGGGCGCTCGTCACGCGGCTCAAGCTGCCGCCGTTCATCGCGACGCTCGGCACTCTCAACATCTTCATCGCCCTGACCCTCCTCTATTCGGGCGGCCAGACGATCATCGGGGCCGACCTGCCCGAGCTGCTGACCTGGACGGGCTCGATCATCGACATCGCGGGCGTGCGCATCACGACGGGCGTGCTCATCATGGTCGTCCTGTACCTCGTCCTCGCCTTCGTCCTCGGACAGACGGCCTGGGGCCGCCACGTCTACGCGGTCGGCGACGACAAGGACGCCGCGCGTCTCGCCGGGATCCCGGTCACCCGCGTGCTCATGAGCGTCTACCTGACCGCCGGGGCGATCCTCGCGATCGCCGCCTGGCTGCAGATCGGTCGCAGCGACGCGGCCGGACCGAACGCGGCGGTCGACGTCAACCTCGACTCGATCACCGCCGTCGTCATCGGCGGCACGAGCCTGTTCGGCGGTCGAGGGATCATCTGGGGAACCCTCCTCGGCGCGCTCATCGTCGGCGTCTTCCGCAACGGGCTCTCGCTCGCGGGCGTCGACTCGCTCTACCAGACCTTCGCGGTGGGCGTGCTCGTCATCGCCGCGGTCTCGATCGACCACTGGATTCGGAAGGCGAAGTGATGACTGACCGTGAACCCGTGATGCGGGCCGAGCGCCTCGTCAAGACCTACGGCCGCGTCGTCGGCCTCGACGGCGTCGACTTCGAGCTCATGCCGGGCGAGGTGCTCGCCGTCATCGGCGACAACGGCGCGGGGAAGTCGACCCTGATCAAGTGCCTCACGGGCGCCGAGATCCCGGACGAGGGCGACATCTACCTCGACGGGAAGAAGGTGACGCTCTCCCGGACCCAGGACGCGCGCGCGCTCGGGATCGAGACCGTCTACCAGAGCCTCGCCGTCTCGCCCGCGCTGGACGTGGCCTCCAACCTCTTCCTCGGCCGAGAGCTGCGGCGGCCCGGGCCGCTCGGCTCGATCCTGCGGATGATGGACACGCCGGCGATGCGGCGGCGCGCCCGCGAGGAGCTCACCGAGCTCGGGATCACCACGCTGCAGGACGTGACCGTCCCGGTCGAGAACCTCTCGGGCGGCCAGAGGCAGGCCGTCGCCGTGGCTCGAGCGGCGGCGTTCGGGTCGAAGGTCGTCGTCCTCGACGAGCCCACCGCCGCGCTCGGCGTGCGCGAGTCGAACCAGGTGCTCAACCTCATCGGGCGGCTGCGGGAGCGCGGGGTCTCGGTGATCCTCGTCAGCCACAACATGCCGCACGTGTTCGACGTCGCCGATCGCATCCACATCCAGCGGCTGGGCAAGCGCGCGACCGTCATCACCCCGCAGTCGCACAGCATGACCGACGCCGTCGCGATCATGACGGGCGCCGCGCGCTCCTGAGCTCGAGGGGGCCCGCGCGCTCGTCGAGCGTGCGGGCGCTCCTCGCGCTCAGCGGCGCAGGGCTCCGGAGTCGCGCACGATCAGCTCCGTGCGGAGGCGGACCTGGCGTGCGGCGAGCTCGGGCGCGGCCATGCGATCGAACAGCATCGTGACCGCGCGCGAGCCCAGCAGGTCGACCGGCTGGCGGACGGCCGTGAGGCGGGGGTGGAAGAGGTCCGCCCACGGGAAGTCGTCGAAGCAGGCGAGCGCCAGGTCCTCCGGGATGCGGATGCCCCGCTCGGCGAGGCGGCGCATCGAATCGATGGTGGCCTGGTTGTTGCCCATGACGAGCGCGGTCGGAGGCTCGGGGAGCGCGAGCAGAGCATCCACCGCCGCACCGGCGTCCTCCGCGCCGTGCGCGACGTCCGCCTCGCTGCTGGCGAGACCGCGGCGGCTCATGCCCAGATGGAAGCCCTCGATGCGCTCGATCGTCGTCTGCAGGCCCTTCTTGCCCGCCACCATCGCGATGCGCCGATGGCCCTGGTCGACGAGATGCTCGACGAGCTCGGCCATGGGCTCGACGTTCTCCACGCCGATCGCGTCGAAGGGCCAGCTGTCGATCTCGGGGTGCACGCGGTCGATGAGGACGGTGGGGATGCGCCGGCTCGCGATCCGGTCGAGCGCCGTCTGCGGGTCGGAGGACGGTGCGATGAGGATGCCGTCGGGCCGATGGGCGAGCAGGTCGGTCACCGCGCGCAGCTCGTGCTCGGGGTCGTCGTGCGTGTCGGCGAGCAGGAGGGAGTGGCCGTTGGCACTGACCGTCCTCTCGATCGCGTGGACGACGTCCGCGAAGTAGGGGTTCGAGATGGCGGAGATCGCGAGCCCGATCGTCATCGTCTTGCCGGTGCGCAGCGAGCGCGCGACCCGGTCATTGAGGTAGCCCGTCTCGGCGATCGCGGCGAGGACGGCCCGTTCGGTCTCCGCCTCGATCTTGCGGGTCTTGTTGATGACGTGCGAGACCGTCGTCGCGGAGACGCCGGCGACTCGCGCGACGTCCGACATCGTCACCATGGGGTTCTCCGTTCGCGTGCCTGGGGTGCGGGGTGTCAGGGGTGCTCGGGCGGGGGTTCCGCGCGCGTGGGCGCGCGCCTCACAGTAATGATCCGATCGGCCGACGCGCGGGTCGCCTCGACCTCCTCGGCGTTTCGCTGATCGGTGCCGGTGGCCCAGGCCCTCGCGTCGGCGGCGGGCTTGCCGAACTCCATGTGGCGCGCCACGAGCTGGGGGAGCCGGATCTCGGGCGGCGTGTCGAGGTACCACACGGCGTCGAGCAGCCCGCGGACCTCCTGCAGAATCGGGTCGGCGGAGAGCAGGTAGTTGCCCTCGGTGATGATGAGGGGCGTCTCGCGCGGAACGGGGATCGCCGAGGCGATCGGCTCCTCCAGGCCGCGCACGAAGGTGGGCGCGTAGACGGTTGCCTCGTCGCGGCGGCGCAGTCGCTCGATGAGGGAGCGGTAGGCGCCGAGATCGAAGGTCTCGAGGGCTCCGCGACGGGCGGCGAGCGGGGTGCCCTCGAGCACGCTGCTCGCGAGGTGGAAGCCGTCGAAGGGGACGACGACCGCGGTGTCGCGCGCGAGGTGGGCGGCCAGCGCGTCGGCGAGGACGGACTTGCCCGCGCCCGGAGCCCCGCAGATCCCGAGGATGACGCGATGGCCCGACTGCCGCGCCATCGCCAGCAGGTCGTCGGCGAGCTCGCCGATCGTCGATTCCGGCACGAGGTCGCCGCGCGGGGAGGCGCCGAGGCGCTCTGCTGCCGGCCCGTCATCTCGCACGACGCGTTCCTTCCTCTCCTGGTCGGCACGGACATCCACCCCTCGATCATGCCCGTGCGCATGCGATTGCGCAATCGGGTGCGCCTCAGTGTCCCGGGCGCCCCCGATCCGGGCTCAGCGGGTGAGCGCGCCCTCGGGCAGCGACAGCTCGCGCTCGACGACGCGCGCGATGAGGGCCAGGCCCGGGCCGGTCGGGCCGTAGCCGACGAGCCCGTGCGCGTTGAGCCCGTCGACCATCGCGAGCACGTGCGCCGCCACCCGGTCGAGCTCGCGCGCGGGCATCGACGCCGGCGCGGCCTGCGTCAGCACCTCGACGATGGCCGCGTGCCAGGCCGTCATCTGCTCGCGCACCGCGGCGGCGAGGGGGGATGACCGGCGCGCGATGCTCCACGCGTCGACCCACACGCCCGTGACGTCGTCGCGGCTGCCGTCGAGCAGGGTCGCGAGCAGCGCCTGCAGCCGGGCGGTCGGATGACGCACGACGCTCGCGTGCGCGCGCACCTCGGCGAGCTCGGAGGCGACGATGGATGTGAACGCGTCGGCGACGAGCTGCTCCATGCTCGGGGCGTAGTGCGCGACGAGGCTCGAGGCGACTCCGGCGCGCGCGGCCACGGCGCGCAGGGTGAGGGCGTGCAGACCCTCCTCGAGCGCCAGGGCCTCCGCGGCGGCGGCGATCTGGGCGGCGCGCTCAGTGGGCGAGGTCCGGGGGGCGCGGGGGCGGGCATCCGCCCCGCTGCTCGCTGTTGACACGCCGACCCCCGCCTCGGTAGCTTTCGAGCAGTCTAGATATTGATCGCCTGATCAACAAGAGATGCCGCGCCGCGGTCGCGGCGGCGGCGTCCGACACGACGAGGAGCCGACGATGGCCTGGCGCATGCCCGCGGAGACCGCTCCGCACGACCGCATCTGGATGGCGTTCCCGCGCGAGGGCGAGGTGATGGGCGACAGCTCGGCCGCCCGCGAGGCCACCTACGACGCGTGGACGACCGTCGCCCACGCGATCCTCCCCTTCGAGCCCGTCACGATGGTCGTCGACCCGAGCGAGCGCGAGCGCGCCCGCCGCATGCTGAGCGCCGACATCGACATCGTCGAGGCCCCGCTCGACGACTTCTGGATGCGCGACTTCGGCCCCACCTTCGTCATCGACGACGCCACGGGCGAGCGCGGCGGCGTCGACTGGATCTTCAACGCCTGGGGCCAGGGCGCCGACTGCGAGAACGATGCGCTCATCGCCGCGCGCATCCTCGGCGAGCTCGGCCTCGCGCGCGTGCCGAGCCTGCTCGTCAACGAGGGCGGCGGCATCCACGTCGACGGCGAGGGCACCGTGCTCGTCACCGAGACCGTGCAGCTCGACCCCGACCGCAACCCCTGGGCGACGAAGGAGCGCGTCGAGGCCGAGCTCGCCCGCACGCTCGGCGTCGAGACGGCCATCTGGCTGCCGCGCGGCCTCACGCGCGACTACGACGAGCTCGGCACCCGCGGGCACGTCGACATCGTCGCGACCTTCGCGAGCCCGGGCCGCGTGCTCGTGCACGCGCAGCACGACCCGGCCCACCCCGACCACGCTGTGATGCCCGCCATTCACGACGCCCTGCGCGCCGCGACCGACGCGCGCGGCCGCTCACTCGAGCTCATCGAGCTGCCCGCTCCCGCGCAGCTGCGCGACGAGGAGGGCTTCGTCGACTACAGCTATGTCAATCACCTCGTCGTCAACGGCGGCGTCATCGCGTGCGGCTTCGGCGACGACGCGGCGGATGCCCGGGCTCGCGACATCCTGCGCGACGCGTACGGGCGCGAGGTCGTGACGGTCGACGCGCGCGAGATCTTCGCGCGCGGGGGCGGTATCCACTGCATCACGCAGCAGCAGCCGCGGGCGGGGCTCGCGACGCTCGCGGGCGGCGACGCGGCGGGCGCGGGCGACCGGTGACGAGCATCCCCCTCGTCGAGGCGTCGATCGGCGAGCTGCGCCGCGCGCTCGACGACGGCCGCCTCACCGCGGTCGAGCTCGTGCAGGGCTACCTCGATCGCATCGCGGGCTACGACGCGGCCGGCCCGACTCTCAACGCCTACGTCGTCATGAATCCGGATGCTCTCGCCGAGGCCCGCGCGAGCGACGAGCGACGAGCCCGCGGTGAGGTGCTGAGCCCGCTCGACGGGATCCCGTACGCGGCGAAGGACAGCTACATGGTGCGCGGCCTCACGGTCGCGAGCGGCTCGCCCGCGTTCGCCGACCTCGTCGCGCAGCGCGACGCCTTCACGATCGAGCGGCTGCGCGCCGGGGGAGCGATCTGCCTCGGGCTGACGAACATGCCCCCGATGGCCAACGGCGGCATGCAGCGCGGGCTCTACGGTCGCGCCGAGAGCCCCTACAACGCCGACTACCTGACGGCGCCGTTCGGCTCGGGGTCGTCGAACGGCTCGGGCACCGCCGCGGGCGCGAGCCTGTGCGCCTTCGCCCTCGCCGAGGAGACCTGGTCGAGCGGCCGCGGCCCGGCCTCGAACAACGGTCTCGTCTGCTACACCCCGAGCCGCGGCATCATCTCGGTGCGCGGCAACTGGCCGCTCGTGCCGACCATGGACGTCGTCGTGCCCTACGCGCGCACGATCGACGAGCTGCTCCTCGTGCTCGATCAGATCGTCGCCGACGACCTCGAGACGCGCGGCGACTTCTGGCGCGTGCAGCCCTGGGTGGGCATCCCCGCCGCATCGACCGTGCGCCCGCTCTCGTACGCCGCCATCGGCGCGCCCGCGGCCCGGGACGCCGCGCTCCGGGGAGCCCGGGTCGGCGTGCCCCGCATGTACATCGGCGCCGAGCCCGACTCGGACGACCCGATCGAGACGCGCGCGACCGTCATCGCGCAGTGGGAGCTCGCCCGACGCGACCTCGAGGCCGCGGGCGCCGAGGTCATCGAGGTCGACCTCCCCGTCGTGACGAACTACGAGAGCCGCGGGCGCGCCGACGACCGCTCGCTCACCGTGCGGGGCCTCGTGCCGGAGGGCTTCGCCGACTCCGAGCTGTGGGAGCTGTCGATGTGGGGGTGGGAGGAGTTCCTGCAGGCCAACGGCGACCCGCACCTGCACCGCCTCGTCGACGTCGAGCCCGAGCTCATCTTCCCGACCCCGCCCGGGTCGCTGCCCGGCCGGTACGACGATCATCTGAGCCGGTTCGCACCGGAGGACGTGCCGCTCGAGGACTACGTGCACCGCGCGCGCCGCGAGGGCGTGCCCGCGCTCGCGGACATCCCGCACCTCGAGGCGGGGCTGCGCGGCCTCGAGGAGGCGCGCCGCCTCGACCTCGAGCAGTGGATGGACGACCTCGGCCTCGACGCCGTCGTCTTCCCCGCCGTCGCCGACGCCGGCCCCGCCGACGCCGACGTGAACCCCGCGAGCGCCGAGCTCGCCTGGCGCAACGGCACGTGGGTCGCCAACGGCAACCTCGTGCCGCGCCACCTCGGGATCCCGTGCGTGCAGGTCGGCATGGGGCTCATGAGCGATATCGGGATGCCCGTGGGGCTGACCTTCGCCGGTCGCGCCTACGACGACGCGCGCCTCCTCGCTCTCGCGGCGGCGTTCGAGGCGTCGGCGAACCGGGCGGGCTCGGCGCTCGGGTCGACCCGCTCGCCCGCTCCGCGGGCGCCGGAGCTGTGATCGCCTCCGACTCTTGACCTTCCCTCGCTCCGGGTGGATGCTGGCGGCACCATGAGCGACGTCGACGACTACATCGCGCGGTTCCCGGCCGACGTCCAGTCCATCCTGCGCGGCGTCCGCGGCGCGATCCGCAGCGCCGCCCCCGCGGGCGACGAGCGAATCCGGTACGGGATGCCGGCGATCCCGCTCGACGGCGGCTACTGGCTGCACTTCGCGGGGTGGAAGAACCACATCGGCATCTACCCGGTGCCGCGCGGCGATGAGGCGTTCGAGGCGGCCATCGCGGAGTACCGGTCGGCGAAGGACACCGTCAACCTGCTCTACTCCAAACCCATCCCGTTCGACCTCGTGACGCGGATCGCCGAGCACGCCGCCCAGCACTCCGCCGAGCACGCCGCCCAGCACGCGGCCGAGCACGCGGCGCAGCACGGAGTCGTGCACGCGGGGGCCGCGCACGCAACCCCCGCGCGCGGCTGAATCACCTTCAGTAAGGTCGCCCCATGAACCTCTTCTCGAAGAAGGCGGACGCGGACCCCGCGGACGCGCTCGGCGCCGACTCCGCCCCGGTCGGCAGCGCCCACCCCGCCTCGACGGAGGACTCCGCGATCTCGTGGCGCGACGACCGCGTCGGCGCGAGCGCGCGCGGCGAGAACCCCATGGTCATGCTCGAGCTCTCGAGCGGCTGGGCGGTCATCGGCGACACCCAGTTCCTCCCCGGCTACTCGCTGCTCATCAGCAAGCACCGCGACGCCGCGATGCTCAGCCAGCTCACGCGCGAGCAGCGCCTGCAGTTCCTCGCCGACCTCGACCTCCTCGCGATCGCGGTCGAGCGCGCGTGCATCGAGAAGGACCCGGCCTTCCGGCGCGTCAACATCGAGATCCTCGGCAACACCGACGCGTACGTCCACGCCCACGTCTTCCCCCGCTACGAGTGGGAGGGGCCGAAGGCCGAGCGCCCCGTCTGGGAGTACCGCGACACGCACTGGACGGACGAGCTCCACGAGTACAAGCCGGGGCACCAGCCGCTGCGCGATGCGATCACCGCGCAGCTCCGCGAGCTCTCGGGCATCAGGGAGGAGCCGGAGGGCCCTCTCGCCCAGCCGCACGAGATCGAGCTCGAGGGCCCCGTCAGCACGGAGCCCGAGTCGGCGCCCGAGCCGCAGCCCGTCCAGGAGCCCCAGCCCGTTCAGGACCAGAGGCCCGAGCCCGCCCCTACCGCTGGATGACCGGCGCGCCCCAGCCGTCGTAGTCGCCACGGCGCGCCTCGACGACGCCGAAGACCTCCTCGACCATGGCGTCGGCGGTCTCGATGTCGACGGTCGACTGCTTGGTGGCGCGCAGCGTCGCGCGGAACACCATCCGGCGCGTGACGGCGACCTCGTAGCCGAGCGCCTGGAGGTCGCGCGCGGCCGACCGGGCGTCCTTGATGGCGGCGAAGTTGGCGAAGTGCTCGACCTCGCGCGGCAGGTCGACATCGTCGCGCATCTTGATTCGCTGGCTGAACTGCTCGACGTTCGAGGTCAGGTGCGGCTGGATGTCTCCCACGGCGGTTGAGCATAGACCCGACCGAGCGCGCTCGCGTAGCCGACACCGGTCGCCCGGCCGACCCCTCGCACTCGGACTCGCACAAGCTGAGGATTCATGGTCTTATGACTCCATGACGCGCGCGCTCCCCATCACCGGCCTGCACAACGCGTGGGATCTCGGCGGGCTCCCGCTCGACGACTCCCGAGGCGACACCGTGCGCGGCCGTCTCTACCGGTCGCCCCAGCTCGATGCTCTCGATGACGCGGGGTGGGATGCCCTGCTCGAGGCCGGCGTGCGCACCGTCGTCGACCTCCGCAACGACGACGAGGTCCGCACGACCGGGGCGCCGGCCGCCATCACCGTTCACCGCGCCCCCATCGAGGATCAGGGCGACGCCGAGTTCATGGCCCGCTACGGCGAGCACCTCAACTCGCCCCGCTACTACCCGGAGGTCCTGCGCCGCTGGCCGCACCTCGTCATCGGAGCTCTGCGCCCGATCGCCGAGGCGCCCGCGGACGGCGCCGTGCTCATCCACTGCGCGGGCGGCCGCGACCGCACGGGCCTCATCGCCGCGATGCTCCTCCAGCTCGCGGGCGTCATGCGCGCGGGCATCGTCAACGACTACTGGCTCGCCGTCATCGCGACGAACTTCCACCTGCGCGAGAACCCGCGCCCGCACGACCCGTGGCGCTCCAACCGCGAGCTCGGGCCCTGGCTCGATCGGGTCACGGGCGAGCTCCACCTCTTCCTCGATGCGTTCGACGCCGAGGCCTGGCTGCGCGAGCACGGCGCGGGCGAGCTCGTCGCGCCCCTCCGCGCGCGGCTGCGCGACGCATGGCACCCTGACGCGGGTATCGAGTTCTCCTCGCGCTCCACTTAACCTCTGGTGAGGAGGTGCGCATGACCCGAACGCGCGCGCGCGATGATGCGCGTCGTCGTGCCCTCGCGGGCGACGACAGCCGTGCGGCCTCGAACGCCCTCCTCGACGGGCTTCGCGAGGGGCGATTCGGGCCGGCCGCCTGGGGCAGGTTCGCGGTCGACACGACGGCCCGCAGCATCCTGGAGGCCCGCAAGCGGCCGCGCGCGGTCGTGGAGGCGACCGCGGTGCACCTCGCGATGGCCGCCCTCGCGCACCCGCGGGGCCGCGCCTGGGTGCTCACGAGCTGGCTCATGACGGTCACCCATCTGGGGATGCTCGAGGAGCGCCGCACGCTCGGCGCCCCCAATCTGCTCACGATCGCCCGCGCCAATCTGCCCGCGGCCTCGGCCCGACTCGGCGGCGCCGTGCCCGTGCTCGCGCTCGCGACCGACTTCGTCGACGGCAAGCTCGCCCGGGGCACGGGCACGGTCACGCGCTTCGGCACGCAGGGCGACTACCTCTCCGACACCGCGCTCTGGACGTGGTTCGTCGTCACGCACGAGCCGAGCACCGCCTGGCGCGCCATCACGTTCGCCGCGTGGGCCGCGCCCGTGGCGGCTCTCGCCGCGGTGAGCTTCGCGCGCGGCGGCGTCGTCGACCTGCCGCGCTCGGCGTGGGTGCGCCCCGCCGCCGTCGTCGAGGTCATCATCGGAGCGCGCGCGATCGGCCGCATCGTGAGCGGGCGCCGGGATGCCCGGCTCGAGCGCGGGGGAGCCCCCACATGAGCGCGCCCCTGCCGTACCGGCCGCTCGACGCCGAGCTCGCGACCGAGAGGCTGACACTCACGCCCTTCCAGCCGGAGGACGCCGTCGCCTACGCCGCGATCTGGACGGCGCGCGGCGGCGAGCCCGCCTCGGCCGAGCAGGTGCTCGCGCGCATCCCGGCCCTCGAGGGCCAGCTCGCCGACCACCGACTGGGGCTGCGGATGATCCGGCTCGCGGGCGAGCGCTGGCCCGTCGGCTACGTCGCGCTCGTCCCGGGGCGGGCGACCGTCGACGAGCCCGAGCTCGTCTCGGAGCTGCTGCCCGCCGTGCACGGCCACGGGCTCGCGACCGAGGCGGCCCGCGCGCTCGTGGCCGCCGCGTGGCGCACCGGCCGCGAGAGGCTCTGGACGACGATCGCGGCGACCAACGCCGCGTCGCTGCGCGTCGCCGCGAAGGTCGGCTTCGTGGCCCAGCACGTCACGCACGACGAGCGGGGCGAGGTCGTCTGGTGCGCCCTGGAGCGCCCCGCACAGCAGTGAGCGCCCGTACAGTAGCGGCGTGACCCCGGCCCCGCCGCACGACCCCGATGCTCTGACCGCAGCCCTCGAGATCCTCGAGTGCCCGCTCTGCCGCGAGGCGCTCGAGCGCGTCGACGGGGGAGTCCGATGCGAGGCGGGCCACCACTTCGACGTCGCGCGCCAGGGCTATGCGAGCCTGCGCGGGGGCGCCTCGACGGCGACGGGCGATACCGTGCCCATGGTCGAGGCGCGCGAGCGCGTCCAGGCCTCCGGTGTGCACGACGCCATCGCGGCGGCCGTCGTCGACGCCGTTCCGACCGACGCCCGCTGGCTCGTCGACCTCGGCGGCGGCACCGGGTGGCACGCCGCCCGCGCCCTCGTCGCTCGACCCGCGCTGCGCGGTGTCGTGCTCGATGCCTCCGTGCCCGCCCTGCGCCGCGCGGCCCGCGCGCACGAGCGCCTCGCGGCTGTCGGGAGCGACGTCTGGCGCGGCATTCCGGTGGGGGATGCGGGCGTCGACGTCGCGCTCCGCGTCTTCGCGCCGGGCGGCGGCGAGCGCGGAGCCGCGGAGCTCGAGCGGATCCTCGCCCCCGGGGCGCGCGTCGTGATCGTGGTGCCCGAGGCCGACCACCACCGCGAGCTCGTCGAAGCCCTCGGGCTGCTGCGCGTGCCGGCCGGCAAGGCGGAGGAGGCGGCGGCGAGCATCCCCGGCGCCCGCGTGGTGTCGTCGACGCGGGTGAGCGCGGTGCACGAGCTCGGCCGCGAGGAGCTCCTCGACCTCGTGATGATGGGGCCGAACGCCTTCCATCACGATCGTTCCGAGCTCGTCGACCGGCTCGCCGGATGGCCCGAGCCGACGCCCGTGACGATCGCGGTGAGCGTCGTCGTCCTCCAGGTCGCGTGACTCGGCGGGCGCGCGCCCGATTTGCCGCCGAACGGGGCGCAATGCCCCGAGTCGGACCGCACCGCGCGTAGGGTGTCGGCGTGTGGCGTGCCGACCGATACGACGATCCCGATGTCGCTGACGACGACGCTCCCGCGACCGCCGCATCCGGGGGCACGAGCGCGAGCGCGCTCTCGATCGGGGATCCGACGGTGAGCGTCGGCAACATCGCGACCCCCGTGTGGGAGCGCTGGCGCGAGGAGCTCGCCGCTCTCGGCGGGCGCTCGCCCCTGCTGCACTTCGAGGACTCCGACCGCACCCGCATCGAGCTCGGCACGAGCCACCCGGGCGGGCTCGCCCGCTTCATCGCCGGGAGCCCCACCCTGCTGAGCAACCTCGTGCGCGACGACGTCGCTCTGCGCCGGGCGCGCCTCGCCGCCGAGCGCATCGCCGACAAGGGGCTCGAGCTCGCGAGCGTGCGCGGAATCGACGCCGTCGCGCTCGGCATCGGCATGGTCGCCTGGCACCACGACGGCGTCGACCACCGCGGCCCCCTCCTGCTGCGCCCCCTGCGGCTGCGCCGTCGGGGTCGGGATGTCGAGCTCACCCTTCGCGGCGAGGTCGCCGTGAACCCCGCCCTGGTCCGCGCCCTCTCGCAGCAGTTCTCGGTGCACCTCGACACGCACGCCTTCGTCGCCCTCACCGACGACGAGGGGACCTTCAAGCCGAACCCGCCCCTCGACCGGCTCCGCGGGCTCACCGCGCACCTCGACGGGTTCACGATCGCGCCGCGCCTCGTCGTGAGCACCTTCGCGGAGATCGGCGCCCCGATGGCGGCCGATGCGCACGACCTCGCGCATCCCGTTCTCGACGCCCTCGCCGGCAACCAGAGCGCCCGCTGGGCCGTGCGCGAGAGCACGACCCCGGTCGAGCTCGTGCATGCCGACAGGCGCCCGCCCGAGACCGACCTCCTGCTGCTCGACGCCGACGCCGAGCAGGAGCAGGTGATCGCGAGCATCGCGGCCGGCAATTCGCTCGTCGTGAAGACGCTGCCGGGCACGGGCGGCACCCAGACCGTGGTCAACGCCGTCGGAGCCCTCGTCGCCCAGAACAAGCGCGTTCTCGTCGTGAGCCCCCGCCGCGCGAGCGTGCGCTCGGTCGCGAGCCGGTTCGCCGAGATCGGGCTGCCGGGCATGGCGGTCACGGCGCGCTCGCTGCGGCGCGACGTGATCCGCGCGATCTCCCGCAACGAGAAGGCATCCCGCCCCCAGGTCGCCGACGTCAACGAGGCGCTCGCCCGACTCCGCGGCGTGCTCGTCGACTACCGCGAGGCGCTCGCCCGGCCCGATGCGGCGCTCGGCATCAGCGTCTACGACTGCGTCACCGAGCTCAGCCGCCTCGCGCTGCTCCCGACGCCCCCGACGACCCGCGCGCGCCTGAGCCGCCAGGCCGTCGAGCTGCTCGCGAAGGATCGCGCCCACGCGAGCTCCGTCATGGTGCAGGCCGCCGAGCTCGGGCAGTTCAAGTACGGCCCGGACGACTCGCCCTGGTACGGCGCCCGCTTCGCGACCGGTCAGGAAGCGGAGCGCGCTCACGAGCGGGCGAAGCGCCTCCACCGCGAGCTGCTGCCGCGCCTGCTCGAGCGCGCCAACGCCCTCGTCGGCTCGACGCACATGCGCCCCTTCGAGTCGGTCGCCGAGCTCGGCATCTACCTGCGCCTGCTCATCGACATCCGCGACACGCTCGACAAGTTCCAGCCGTCGGTGTTCGACCGGTCGCTCAGCGAGCTCATCGCGGCGACCGCGCCCCGGCGCGAGGGCTCGTCGATGCCCGCGGCGACGCGGCGGCGCCTGAAGTCGCTCGCGAAGGAGTACCTGCGCCCCGGCGTCCACGTCGGCGACCTGCACGAGGCGCTCACGCGCATCCAGCAGCAGCGCGTCCTGTGGCAGCGCTTCGTGCCCGTCGGCATCACCCCCCAGGTGCCGGTCGGCATCGCGGACGTCCATCACGCCTTCCAGCAGGTCGAGCAGGATCTCGACGCGCTCGATGCCCCGCTCGGCCACGAGTCGAAGCCCGAGCTGCTCCGCCAGCGCCGCATCGCCGACCTCGTCGAGCTCGTCGAGGCGCTCGCCGCGGAGAGCGATGTGCTCAACAACCTGCAGGAGAGAACCGAGCTGCTGCGCGAGATGGAGCGCTGGGAGGTCGGCCCGCTGCTGAGCGACCTGTCGGCCCGTCACGTCCCGCACGACCAGGTCGCCGCCGAGCTCGAGCTCGCCTGGTGGCGCTCGGCCCTCGACGCGCTCCTGCAGAGCGATCGCGCGCTGCTCGGCGCCGACACCGCCGTGCTCGACCGCCTCGAGGCCGACTTCCGTCTCGTCGACGAGGCGCACGCCGCGGGAACCGCGTCGCTGCTGGGGTGGCAGCTGGCGGAGAACTGGTCGATCGGCATCACCGACTGGCCCGACGAGGCCGCCGCGCTCAAGGCGCTGCTGAAGGCGGGCATGCTCACCTCGGGCGACCTGCAGAAGTGCGCTCCGCACCTCAGCCGCCCGATCGCCCCGGTCTGGCTCGCCTCGCCGTACGACGTGCACCGCATCAGCGACGACATCCCCTTCGACACCGTGTTCCTGCTCGACGCGGGTGCCGTGACGATCCCCGAGGTCGCCGGAGCCATCCGTCGGGCCCGGCAGGTCGTCGCCGTCGGCGACCCGGTGACGCAGAGCCCGTCGCCGTTCACCGTCGCGCTCGACGCCGACGAGACCGAGGGCGACACCGACGTGGATGCCCGGCACGCGGCCTCGGCGCTCTTCCAGCTCGCCGAGCTCCTGCCCTCGATGTCGCTCACCCGCTCCTACCGCGCGGGCGGGGAGGATCTCGCCGAGCTCGTCAACCGACGCTTCTACGCCGGGCGCATCGACTCGCTGCCGTGGGCCGGGTCCTTCCTCGGCCACCCCTCGATCGCGGTCGACCACCTCGACGGCCACGGCATGCCCGATGACGAGTCGGGGGCGGTCGAGAGCGTCGACATCGAGGTCGAGCGCGTCGTCGACCTCGTGCTCGAGCACGCGACGGCCCGCCCGCACGAGTCGCTCATGGTCATCACCGCGAGCACGAAGCACGCCTCGCGCGTGCACGCCGCCGTGCTCGAGGCGATCGGCACGCGGCCAGACCTGCACGACTTCGTGCTCGGCGATCGCCCGGAGCCCTTCGCCGTCCTCACGATCGAGCAGGCCGTCGCCCAGAGCCGCGACCGCGTGATCTTCTCGATCGGCTTCGGCCGAACACCGCACGGCCGCGTCCTGAGCGAGTTCGGCGCGCTCGGCCGACCGGGCGGCGACCGCCTGCTCGCCGTCGCGATGACGCGCGCCCGCCGCTTCGTGCGCATCGTCAGCTGCGTCCGCGCGGAGGACCTCGACGACGACCGCATGTCGCACGGCGCCCGGGCCCTCGCCGACCTCCTCGCCGACATCGAGGCGCGCCGCTCGCGCGTCGACCTGCCCGACGACAGCGACCCGATGCTCATCGACCTCGCTCGGCGCCTCGAGGCGCGCGGGCTCCGCGTCTCGCTCGGGCACCGCGGGAAGTTCCGCCTCGTCGCGAGCCGCGGCGGCTACTGCATCGCCGTCGACACCGACGCCTCGCTCATGGACATGAGCCTGCGCGAGTCGCTGCGCCTGCGACCGGATCTCCTGCGCCGCCTCGGCTGGCATTACGCGCGCGTCCACGTCTTCGAACTCTTCAGCCAGCCCGACGCGGTCGCCGACCGTATCGCGGCCATGGCGGGAGCGAGCGCGGGGACGACGGGTCGCCCCTCGGCGGCGACCGAGGCCGCGGCGGCCCGGCACCGCGCGGCCCTCACCGAGACGCAGCCGATCGACGTGCTGCCGCCGATGCCGCGGTAGGCCCGGTGCGCGATCTCCCCTCGGATCCCGAGCCTGCGGACTCGGAGCAGCGGCCGTCCGCACCGCCGCGACGACCCCGCGCTCGCCGACGCGCGACGACCCCGCCGCCGCCGGGCTCGGACCCGACCCCGGTCGGCGAGCCGGAGCGTCACCGCCTCGACGAGAACGACGCGCGCCTCACCGCCGATAAGCCGCCCCACTACTGAGCGGTGACGGTCCACCGCGTTCCGCCGTCTCGTCGAGCACCAGGCGACGGCGCCGCTGTCTTGCGGACCGTCTATCGGCCGCTCGTTGCGGGCGGCCGCGCGAGCGTCCGCAACGACTGACCGATAGAGGGCTCAGCCGTCGCCCGCACAGGCGCGGGTGCAAGCTCCGACGCGCGCGCGTGGGCGGGCAGAGCGGGTGCGCGCCGCGCTACTCCTTCGGCTCGGCGGCGTCGCGGCGGGCGAGGAGGTCGCGGATCTCCCCGAGCAGCTCGATCTCCGTCGGCGGCTCGTCGGCCGCTGTCACGGGCTGCCCCGCCTGGCGCGCCGCCTCGGCGCGCTTCGCCAGCGCGTTCATGGGCATCACGAGCGCGAAGTACACGACGGCCGCGACGATGAGGAAGTTCAGGAGCGCGGCGATCACGGCGCCGAACATGAGCTTCGCGGGCTCGCCGCCCGTGAGGGTCGGGATCTCCACGACGAGCGCCGTGCTGAGGCTCTCGGCGCTGAAGAGCGCGCCGATCGCCGGGTTGATGACCGCCGAGACGATGGCGTTGACGAGCGCGGTGAACGCCGTGCCGACGACGACCGCGACGGCGAGCTCGATGACGTTGCCGCGCAGGATGAATGCCTTGAAGCCGCTGAACACGGGGACTCCCGGGGGTGAGGTGGTTGACAGTGCCTCGAGCCTAATCGGCGGTGCGGCCCGGGCGCCCCACCGAGCCGGAATCGATCAGCTCGCGGCCGCGGAGGTGCTCGCCGGAGCGGAGGAGCTCGCGGGAGCGGGCGCGCTCGATCCGCCCGATGACGTCTCGGATGATCCGCTCGACGATGATCCGCCCGACGACGATCCGCCCGACGACGATCCGCTCGCGCGGCTGTCGGTGCGGTAGAAGCCCGAGCCGTTGAAGGTCACTCCGACCGCCGAGAACAGCTTGCGGAGCCGACCGCCGCACTCGGGGCACTCCGTGAGCGAGTCGTCGGTGAACGCCTGCTGGATGTCGAACGCGGTCGAGCATTCCGTGCAGCGGTACGAGTACGTGGGCATGGCGATCCTCCTGGACAAGGATACGGGCGACCGCGCGTCGTTCCGGACCAGGTCGACCCTCCCGGCCCCGACCGCTCAGCCGAAGCGGACGGTGCCGCTCGGCGTCACGACGCCGTCGACGCGCTGGTCATGCGGCTCGCTCGGCAGCTCGTCGACGAGCTCGTCGTCGAAGACCACCGCGAACACCGGCGGGCGGCGGTCCATCGACCCGAGGGTCTTGTCGAAGTAGCCGCGACCCCAGCCCATGCGCATGCCGGAGCGGTCGACGGCGGCGGCGGGGACGAGGATCAGACCTGCGTCGTTGATCGCGAGCGGGCTCAGCAGCTCGGCGTCCGGCACGGGCATGCCGGCGGCGTCGAGGAGCTCGGCGAGGGCATCCGCCCCCGAAGGCGGGAGCGCCGCCCAGTCGAGCAGGCCGTCATCGCGCGAGACGGGCAGCAGGACCTCGATGCCGCGATCGCTCGCCCATTCGAGGAAGGCGCGGGTCGGCGGCTCGTCCGGCGTCGAGAGGTAGCAGCTGAGCCGTTGCGGGGCGAGCGCGGAGACGAGCTCGATGAGCTGCCCCGTGAGCCGCTCGCAGACGGTCTCGCGCTCGTGCCTGGGCCGGATGCGCCGGCGCTCCCGCAGCTCGGCGCGGAGGGCGCGCTTGGCGTGGGCGGCGTGCTCGGCGTCGCTCGGCATGGGGCAATCCTAGAGTTCGCCGGGCGCTCGCAGGAGGCCTGTCGGGGCCCCTTCGCTAGGGTTGCGGGCATGTCTCCCGCACTCACGAAGGCCGTCATTCCCGCCGCCGGACTCGGAACGCGCTTCCTCCCGGCCACCAAAGCGATGCCCAAGGAGATGCTGCCCGTCGTCGACAAGCCCGCCATCCAGTACGTGGTGGAGGAGGCGGTGGGCGCAGGCCTGCACGACGTGCTCATGATCACGGGGCGCAACAAGGCCGCGCTCGAGAACCACTTCGACCGCATGTACGAGCTCGAGTCCACGCTCGAGGCGAAGGGCGACCACGAGAAGCTCGAGAAGGTCGAGTACTCCACCGACCTCGCTGACGTCCACTACGTCCGTCAGGGCGACCCGCTCGGCCTCGGCCACGCCGTCCTCCGCTCGAGGATGCACGTCGGTCACGAGCCGTTCGCCGTCCTGCTCGGCGACGACATCATCGACCCGCGCGACCCGCTGCTCTCGCGCATGACCGAGGTGCACGAGCGTCGCGATGCGACCGTCGTCGCCCTGCTCGAGGTGCCCGCCTCGCAGACGCACATGTACGGCATCGCGACGGTCGAGAAGACCGAGGACGACGACGTCGTCCGCATCACCGGCCTCGTCGAGAAGCCCCCGCAGGGCGAGGCGCCTTCGAACTACGCCATCATCGGTCGGTACGTGCTCAAGCCCGAGATCTTCGATGTCCTCGAGCACACGGCGCCGGGCAAGGGCGGCGAGATCCAGCTGACGGATGCGCTGCTCGAGCTCGCCAACGACGAGAGCTCCGGCGGCGTCTACGGCGTCGTGTTCCGCGGGCGCCGCTACGACACGGGCGATCGCCTCGACTACATCAAGGCGATCGTGCAGCTCGCCGTCGAGCGCGACGACCTCGGCCCCGACCTGCGCCCCTGGCTGCGCGACTTCGCCGCGAACCTCGACTGACCGGCAGTGGCGACGAGCATCCCGACCCTGCGCGACGGGGCGACCACCCTGCGGCCCATCCGCGTGCGCGACGCGAGGGCCCTCGAGCGCGAGCTGCTCGTGAACCGCGCCTGGCTGCGCCCGTGGGAGGCGACGAGCCCCGTGGCCCCCGTCTCGTGGGACACGCGCGGGAGCATCCGCGGGCTGCTCGCCGCAGCGCGCACCGGGTCGGGACTGCCGTTCGTGATCGAGAGCGAGGGCGAGTTCGCCGGCCAGCTCAACGTCTCGGGCATGACCTACGGCTCGCTCGCCTCGGCGACCATCGGCTACTGGGTCGGCGAGCGCTTCGCCGGGCGCGGGCTCACCCCGACCGCCGTCGCGCTCGCCACCGATCACGTGTTCTTCACCCTCGGTCTGCACCGCATGGAGATCTGCATCCGCCCCGAGAACGGCCCGAGCCTGCGCGTGGTCGAGAAGCTCGGCTTCCGCTACGAGGGGCTGCGACGCCGCTACATCCACATCAACGGCGACTGGCGCGACCACTTCTGCTTCGCCCTCACCGTCGAGGAGGTGCCGCAGGGCGTGCTGCAGCGCTGGCGGGCCGGACGCGCCCCCGCGACGGCCGCGAGCATCCCCGAGGTCGACCTCATCGCGGCGCGCCGCGGGATCGCCCTGCCGTAGCGTCCGCTCGGGCATACCGTTGCCGCCATGGAGTTCACAGGCGGTGGAACAGCGATCCTCATCGCTCTCGCCGCAGGGCTCTGGCTCGTCTACCTCGTGCCGATGTGGCGCCGCCGCACCGAGTACCTGTCGACCGAGCGGAACGCTCTGCGGCTGCAGCAGACGCTGCGCATCATGGCGCAGACGGCCGAGCTCCCCGAGGCGGTGCGCGCCGAGATGACGGCGCGCGAAGTCGCCAACCAGGAGCGCACCCTCGCCGCCCGTCAGCGGGAGGAGCAGGCCATCGCCCGCGCTCGTGAGGCCGCCGCGCAGCGCGCCGTCCGCGAGCGTCTGCAGCAGACCGCCCCCGGTCTCGCCGCCGAGGTCGACGCCGCCCAGCGCGGCCAGGCGCGCGTTCGCCGCTCGCGCGCGGCCACCTCCCTGCTCACGCTCCTCGCCCTCGTCGGCGTCGTCGTCTCCGCCGTCGCCGGCGCCTGGGCGTGGACGGCTCTCGCCTCCTTCATCGTCGTGAGCGGCGTCACCCTGCTGGTCGGGCTCGCGCGTGCGAGCCGTCGCCGCTCGACCGGCGCCGTCGTCCCCCGCCGCGCGCAGCGCTTCGTCGACTTCGCCGCCGACGCCGACCGCGGGTCCCGCGCCGCCGAGCCGCGCGACTGGACGCCGGTGCCCCTGCCGAAGCCGCGCTACCTCGCCGTGCCGAGCGCGAGCTCCGGCCGGCCGGGCCTCGGCGCGATCGACCACGCCGCCGTGCTGGCCGCCGCCGCGGCCGAGGCCGAGCGGGCGCAGCGGGCCGCGACGGCGCCGAGCGCGCCCGCGGTCGCGAGCGCCGCATCCGCCGCCCCCACGCCGGCCGACTCGGCCGCGGCCGAGACCGCCCCTGTTCCTGCCGCTCCGGTCGCCGTCCCCGCTGCTGACGCGACCGGGGGCAGCTCCTCCGAACCGGTCAGCCGGTTCGCCCGGATGGGCCTGCTCGAGGGGCTGCCGACCGCGGCGCCCGACCTCGACGAGGTGCTCGAGCGCCGTCGCGCCGCCGGCTGAGCGGGGTGCGATCGGCCTCGTCGGCAGTGATAGTGTTGTCGTCGTTCACGGGCCTGTGGCGCAGTTGGTAGCGCGCTTCGTTCGCAATGAAGAGGNNTCAGGGGTTCGAATCCCCTCAGGTCCACCGA
>NZ_LMSV01000001.1:351088-562555 GCF_001429705.1 Yonghaparkia sp. Soil809 | reverse complement strand
GCGCCCGCCGAGGGCGTCGAGACCGCGAGGATATGTCCGCGGTGCGAGGGAATGAGAACTTCTTTCTGTCGGAACATTGACGGAAAAAAATCGCCTCCGTAGCGTCGCTCTCGTGTTCGAGCCCATCGGAGTGCACGCCCTCGTCCGGCGATCCCACGTCGACCGCGTCATGCGGGCGCTCCAGCGCGACGGCGCCCTCAGTCGCGGCGAGATCGCGGCTCGCACGGGCATCTCACGGACGACCGTCTCCGATATCGTGGGCGGCCTCCTCGCGAGCCGTTCGATCGTGGTCGTCGCGACCGACGCGAGCGGGCGCACGGGAAGCGGTCGTCCCGCGGAGCTTCTCGCCCTCGACCCAGCGGCTGGGCAGTTCCTCGGCATCGACTTCGGGCACCGCCGCGTGCACGTGTCGATCGCCGACGCCTCGCACGACGTCATCGCCTCCGGCTCCGTCGCCTACGCGGAGGATGCGCGCTGGCCCGAGCGCCTGGCCGCCCTCTACGCGCTCGTCGAGGACCTGCAGACCTCGACTGGCATCCACCTCGAGTCCCTCCAGGGCATCGGCGTCGGCGTTCCCGGCCCATTCGTGACTGCCGAGTGGGCGCCCGGCGAGGGCTGGGGACGACTCTCGGAGAGCCGGTCGATCGAGGCGGAGCTGAGCGAGCGATTCGGCGCACGGGTGCTGCTGGACAACAACACCCAGTTCGCCGCGCTCACCGAGGCGCAGCACGCCACGGGCGACGAGCCGGGCGACGTCGTCTACATCCGGCTCGGCGACGGCGTCGGCGGCGGACTCGTCGTCGGTGGCCGACTCGTGTCCGGCTCGATCGGTCTGGCCGCCGAGTTCGGGCACATCCGCGCCACCGAGGGCGGGCGGCTGTGCCGATGCGGGAAGACCGGGTGCCTCGAGACGATCGCGTCCATGCCCGCCGTGCTCGCGGGTTGCGCGGCGCGCGGGCTGGAGCTCGGTTCGATCGAGGAATTCCGTGCCGCGGTCGCGGTCGCGCACCCCATCGTCGACGAGGTCGTGCGCGAAGCGGGCGTCGCGGTCGGCCGCGTGCTCGCCGCGGCCACGCTCATGCTCAACCCCGCGATCGTCGTGGTCGGTGGAGACGTGCCGCACCACGCGCCCGCGATCATGCGGGCGATCGGCGACACGATGACGTACGAGCTGTCGTCCACCGCCCCCGCTGCTCCGCAACTGCGCCAGGCGGCCTACTCGGGCGACGAGGGATCTCGCGGTGCGATCGCCGCGCTCTTCCACGCCTCGCCGCTTCTCATCGACTACCCCGAGCGGGAGACCGCCCCGCGCGCCGCGGACAGCAGAAGGAGCTTCGCATGATCCCCGCGACCACCCCCGACCGAGGAGGAACGATATGGCCGTCCTGACCGCTCCTGCCGCGACGCTCACGGCACCGCCGCGCCCCCGCCGGAGATCCACGCGCAGGTTCCTGCTGGTGCTCAACGCGATATCG
Organism: Yonghaparkia sp. Soil809; assembly: GCF_001429705.1. NCBI lineage: Bacteria > Bacillati > Actinomycetota > Actinomycetes > Micrococcales > Microbacteriaceae > Microcella > Yonghaparkia sp. Soil809. Next base: position 561,080 of record NZ_LMSV01000001.1, on the reverse strand, counting down.
GTCGCCGCGGGCATCGCCATTTGGTGGGTGCTCGCCCTCAACGGCTTCCAGTTCCCGACGCCGGACGAGGTCGTCATGAAGGCGATCGCGCTGTGGAACGCGGGGATCCTCCAGGAGGACATCCTCGCAAGCCTCGGCCGCGTCCTCAGCGGGTTCCTCCTCGGCTCCGCGCTCGCGATCCCGGTCGGCTTCCTCATGGGCTGGTACACGGTCGCGCGCGGGCTTTTCGAGCCGTGGATCCAGTTCTTCCGCACCATCCCGCCGCTCGCTCTGCTGCCGCTCGTGCTCGTCCTGCTCGGCATCGGAGAGGTCCCGAAGGTGTTCGTGATCTTCCTCGCGGCGTTCCTCGCGTGCGTCATCTCGACCTATCAGGGCGTGGTCACGGTCGACAAGACGCTCATCAACGCGGCCCGCGTCCTCGGCGCGAAGGACGGCACGATCTTCGTCCGCGTCGTGGTCCCCGCCTCGACCCCGTTCATCCTCGTCGGCATGCGGGTGGGGCTCGGATCCTCCTGGGCGACCCTCGTGGCCGCCGAGCTTCTCGCAGCTCAGGCGGGCCTGGGCTATCGGATGCAGAACGCGCAGCTCTACTACGACCTCGCGACAATCTTCGTCGGCATCGTCCTCATCGGGATCCTCGGCCTCGTGATGGACCGCCTCCTCCTGCTCGCCGAGACCAAGCTCACCGGATGGCAGGAGCGTCGATGACCGCCACGATCCCCACCCCCGCGCCGCGCGTCGACGGCAGCGCCGCGAAGATCTCCGTCCGCGAGGTCTCCAAGGTGTTCCCCCTCAAGGACGAGCAGTTCGTCGCCCTCGATCGCGTCTCGCTCGAGATCGAGGACAACGAGTTCGTCACCGTCGTCGGCCCGTCGGGCTGCGGCAAAAGCACGCTCATGAACATCCTCGCGGGCCTCGAGACCCCTTCGGGCGGCTCCGCGCTGGTCGACGGCGCCGAGGTCCAGGGTCCCGGCCCCGAGCGCGGCGTGATCTTCCAGCAGTACGCGCTCTTCCCCTGGCTGACCGTCCGTCAGAACGTCGAGTTCGGTCTCTCGGTCGGCAAGGTGGCCGCCCGCGAGCGCCGCGAGCGCGCCGACCACTTCATCCGCATGGTCGGTCTCGAGCAGTTCGCGGATGCGCTGCCGAAGATGCTCTCCGGCGGCATGAAGCAGCGCTGCGCCATTGCCCGCGCCTACGCCGTGAATCCGTCGATCCTTCTCATGGACGAGCCGTTCGGGGCGCTGGATGCTCTCACGCGCGTCACTCTCCAGGAGCAGCTGCTCGACACCTGGAGCAAGGAGAAGCGCACCGTCATGTTCATCACGCACGACGTCGACGAGGCCGTCTTCCTCGCCAACCGCGTCGTCGTCATGGCAGCCGGGCCCGGTCGGATCTACGACATCGTCGAGGTCGACCTGCCCTACCCCCGAACCGAGGACGTGCGTCTGAGCCCCGAGTTCGCGCAGCTGCGAAATCGGGTCTGGACCTCCGTCTATCACCAGACCGCCGGCACCCACGCCGCGACCGCGTCGTCGTCGACGACCACCCCCACCGAGAAATGAGGATCACAATGGTGTTGTCATCACGGATCTGGAGCGCTGCGGCCCTCGGGCTCGCCACCGCTCTCGTCGCTACGGGCTGCGCGAGCAGCCCGGCCGCCGAGCCCGCCGCTCCCCAGGCGGGAGAGAGCGCAGAGGCACTCGAGCCCATCGACGTCAACTTCGGCTACATCCCCGACTTCAACGGCACGAGTCTGCTGGCGATCGCCGAGGACCAGGGCATCTGGGAGAAGTACGCGCTCAACGTCGAGACGCTCAGCTTCACGAACGGCCCCCTCCAGATCCAGGCGCTCGGCACGGGCGACCTCGACTTCGGCTACATCGGCCCCGGCGCCATGTGGCTCCCCGCCTCGGGGCAGGCCAAGGTGGTCGCGATCAACACTCTCGGCAAGGCCGATCGCGTCGTGGCCCAGCCCGGCATCGACTCCATCGAGGACCTCCGCGGACAGACGGTCGCGGTTCCCGAGGGCACCTCGGGAGACATGATCCTCACCCTCGCGCTCGCCGAGGCGGGCATGACGAAGGACGACATCGAGCTCGTTCCGANCCCCGGCCTCGCCACCGTCAAGGAGAACGTGCCCGACCTCGTCGAGCTCGCCCAGAACACCGACTTCGTCGACCAGATCGCCTTCCCGACCGCCTTCGTCGCCGGCAACGACGTCGTGGCGAACGAGGGCGAGAAGGTGCAGCGCGTGCTCGCCGCGCTGCGGGAGGCGATCGACTACCGCGCCTCGAACCCGGAGGATGCGATCGCGCTGACTGCCGCCTTCCTGGCCATCAGCGAGGAGCAGGTTGCGGCAGACGCGGGCAACGTGCAGATCATGTCGCTCGCCGAGCTCGACGAGCTGACCGAGGACGGCACCGTCAACACGTGGCTGTCGGGAATGGTCGACTACTTCGTCGGAGCCGGCAAGCTCACCGAGCCCGCCGACCCGGCCGATTTCTACACCGGCGACCTCTTCCTGGGAGCGGGCGAGTAGACGATGGCGGGGAACATCCTCTTCCTGATGACCGATCAGCACCGGGTCGACACTCTCGGCGCATACGGGGCGACGGCAGGGCGCACGCCCGCGCTCGACGCTCTCGCGGCCGGGGGAACCCGGTTCGATCGGTGGTACACGCCGACCGCGATCTGCACGCCCGCGAGGGTGAGTCTGCTCACCGGTCAGGCGCCGTTCCGCCACCGGGTGCTCGCCAATCACGAGCGCAACGTCGGCTATCTGGAGGATGTTCCCCGCTCCGCCTTCACCTTCTCGCAGGCGCTGACCGAGGCCGGCTACAACTGCGGCCTCATCGGCAAGTGGCACGCGGGGCATCTGCGCCCCGCCGCCGATTTCGGGTTCGACGGGCCCGACCTGCCGGGCTGGCACAACCCGATCGACCACGAGGAGTACGTGGCGTACCTCGCCGCGAACGACCTCCCGCCGTACGCCATCAGCGATCGCATCCGGGGCGTCCTGCCCAACGGAGGGCCGGGCAATCTTCTCGCCGCTCGCCTTCATCAGCCGGTCGAGGCCACGTTCGAGTACTTCCTGGCCGAGCGCACCATCGGACTGCTCGAGCAGTACGCCGACGAGTACCGCAGCGGTGCGCGCCCGTTCTTCCTGGCACTGAACTTCTACGGTCCGCACCTGCCCTACATCCTGCCGAACGAGTACTTCGACCTGGTGGACCCGTCCGAGGTGGAGCTGCCGGCCTCGATCGCCGAGACCTTCGAAGGCAAGCCTCCGGTGCAGGCCAACTACAGCGCCCACTGGACCTTCGACACGATGCCGCTCGAGATCTCGCGCAAGCTCATCGCGATCTACCACGGCTATGTCGCGCTCATCGACGACCAGATCGCCCGGGTCATGACCGCGCTCGATCGTCTCGGTCTGACCGACTCGACCACCGTTTTCTTCACCAGCGACCACGGCGAGTTCACGGGGTCGCATCGTCTGCACGACAAGGGTCCGGCGATGTACGAGGACATCTACCGCACCGCCGGCATCATCAGGATGCCCGGGGGCGCGCCCGGGCAGGTGCGGGATGAATTCGTCAGCCTCGTCGACTGCACGGCCACGATCCTGGAGATCGCCGGGCTCGACGCGGGGTTCGCCACCGATTCGCGCAGCCTCGTGCCTCTCGTCGCGGGCGAGGAGGTCGAGTGGGACGAGGACATCGTGTGCGAGTTCCACGGCCACCACTTCCCCTACCCGCAGCGGATGCTGCGCACCGACCGCTACAAGCTCGTGGTCAACCCCGACTCGGTCAACGAGCTCTACGACCTCGAGGCCGACCCCGATGAGATGACCAACCGATACCTCGACCCCGCCCTCGTCGAGGTGCGCGCCCGGCTGATGCGGCGGCTGTACCGCTGCCTCGTCGAGCGCGGCGACAACTTCTTCCACTGGATGACCTCGATGTACGAGGTCGGCGAGGTCGACCACGACCCGACCATGAGCGGGCTCGACGAGTCCACTTACGCCCCGGCGGCGCCGGCATCGTGAGCACCCGCCCCAACATGGTGCTGGTCATGTCGGACGACCACGCCGCCCACGCGATCGGCGCCTACGGCTCGGTCGTGAACACCACCCCGCGCATCGACGAGATCGCCGAGCTCGGGTGGCGGTTCGAGAACTGCTTCGCCGCGAACGCGCTGTGCTCGCCCAGCCGGGCGAGCATCCTCACCGGCACCCACAGCCACGTGAACGGCGTGACGACGCTCGCGACCCCGATCGACTCCGGTCAGCCGACTTTCATCACGCAGCTGCGCGAAGCCGGCTACCGCACGGCGATCATCGGCAAGTGGCACATGGGCGACGGGGAGGGCCACGATCCGCAGGGGTTCGACCACTGGGAGGTGCTCATCGATCAGGGCGAGTACCACGACCCGCGCCTGCTGTCGCCGAGCGGCCTGCGCACGGTACCCGGGTACGCGACCGACATCATCACGGAGCTCGCGATCGACTGGGTCGAGTCGCTCGAGGGAGATGCGCCGTGGTGCGTGCTGGTCTATCACAAGGCTCCGCACCGACCGTGGGAGCCCGACGAAAAGCACCGCGGCCGCTTCGCCGATCTGCCGGTGCCCGCCACGTTCGACGACGACTACCGCTCCCGATCGGCGAGCGTCCGTCGGGCGGCGATGCGCATCGCCGAGCAGCTGACGATCGAGGACGTCAAGCGGACCCCGCCGGAGGGCCTCGACTACGAGGAGCGCGCGATCTGGCTGTACCAGCGGTACATGGAGGACTACCTCGCGTGCGTCGCCTCCGTCGACGACAGCGTCGGTCGGCTGATCGACTGGCTGCGCGGGCGCGGCGAGTTCGACGACACTCTCCTGATGTACACGAGCGACCAGGGCTTCTTCCTCGGCGAGCACGGCTGGTTCGACAAGCGCCTGATGTTCGAGGAGTCGCTGCGGATGCCTCTCGTGCTCAGCTGGCCCGCGGCCATCCCGGCGGGTCGCGTGCACGACGGCATCGTCACGAACGTCGACTTCGCCCAGACCCTCCTCGACGCGGCCCGCGTGGCCCACCACCCGCGCATGCAGGGCCGCAGCTTCTGGGGCGACCTCACCGGCGTCGACCCCGAACCACCGGCCGAGGGCATGTACTACCGCTACTGGGAGCACGACGACCCGCACCATCGAGCGCCCGCCCACTACGGCTATCGCACTGACCGCTACAAGCTCATCTACTACTACAACGACGGTCTCGGGCTGCCAGGCGCAGGCCCCCGCGTCTACGACCCCGAATGGGAGCTCTACGACCTCGAACGCGACCCGGACGAGCTGCGGAACGTCGCCCACGAGCCCGAGTACGCAGACGTGCGCGACGAGCTCGACGCGGCGATGTGGCGGCTTCAGGCCTCGCTCGGCGACGTGCCGCACTCGTCGCAGCCGATGCCCCGGCTGATCGCCGAGCATCCCGCCGCCTCCCTGTAGTTTCGGAGAGCATCGAAAGGAGACGCGGCCGTGGCCACTGACCTCGGAATCGACCTCGACCTCGTCGCTCTCGATGGCGGCGTCGTCGCGATGGGCTCGACGGACTTCTACCCGGAGGAGGGCCCCGTGGTGAGGCGGCAGGTCGGCCCCTTCGCTCTCGCCCGCACTCCCGTCACCACCGCTCATTTCGCCGCGTTCGTGGCCGCGACCGGCTACGTCACCACCGCCGAGCGGCCCCTCGACCCCGCCGACTTCCCGGGCGCCGTCGATCTCGACACGACGCCCGGCTCGCTCGTGTTCACGCCGACCGACGGCCCCGTCGATCTGCGCGACTGGCGCCAGTGGTGGCGCTGGGTGCCGGGAGCGAGCTGGCGCGCGCCCCGGGGGCCGGAGGCGCCGGCGGCGGCGCTCGACGGGCATCCCGTCGTTCAGGTCTCGTTCGAGGACGCGCTCGCATTCTGCGATTGGGCCGGCGTGCGCCTGCCCACCGAGGAGGAGTGGGAGTTCGCCGCGCGCGGCGGCCTCGACGGCGCGACCTACGCGTGGGGCGAGGAGCCGCAGCACGTCGGCGCGCTCAAGGCCAACACGTGGCAGGGCGACTTCCCGTGGCGCAACACCGGCGCGAACGGCTGGGTCGGCACGTCGCCGGTCGGCAGCTTCCCGCCCAACGGATTCGGCCTGCTCGACATGACCGGCAACGTCTGGGAGTGGACGTCGACCCGCTGGACGGACCGTCACGAGGCGGTGCCGCCCGCGTCGTCATCGAGCTGCGGATGCTCGCCCGCGGCCGCGCCGGGCACCGACGATCGCGTCGCCAAGGGCGGCTCCCACCTGTGCGCCCCCGAGTACTGCCTGCGCTACCGACCGGCGGCGCGGACCCGGCAGACCACCGACTCGGCGACCACTCACATGGGGTTCCGGGTGGCCCGCAGCCAGCGCGTGAGCGCTGCGACGTAGGCGCCGACCGCGACGAGCGCGATCGCGAGCCCCGCGGTGTCGCCGCCCGGCAGGTAGTGCACCGAGATGTGCCCGAGGAAGACGTCCATCCAGAGCGCGTGCGGGGCCCCGGCGCGGAAGATGAGGTCGGGAGCCATCGCGAACAGGTGCAGGGCGAGGACGAGCAGGAGCGGGTACCGCCCGGGCGAGCCGCGCACGAGCAGGACGGCGAGCAGGACGAGGGCCGCGGTCGCGACGGCGACGAGGAAGTGCGCCGCCCAGTGGAACCGCGCGTCGTGCGCGCCGTACGTCTGGAACAGCGCGATCTCGGCGAGCACGAGCACGGCGAGCTGGATCGAGAGCGAGAGGGGATGCCACGAGCGCGCGGTCGTCGTCGACCCCGGGTCGCGCGCGCTCACGAGACCGCTCCCGTGATGACGTCGACCTCGAAGGCGTTGAGCAGGTACTTCGGGTCGAGCGTCGCGTAGCGCACCTGGCGATCGGGGTCGACGACGGCGTATCCGACGGGCGGTCCGCCGTCGACGGGCACGGGCATCCCGACCGCCGCCGCGAGGGCGCTCGCCCCGTCGACGCTGGCGGGCACGAGCACGAGATCGACGCCGTCGTCCGAAACGTCCTGCCGCCACTCCTCCCACTCCGCTCCGGTGGGCGCGTCGCGCTCGAACAGCAGGACGACCGTGCGCTCGCCGAACGGCACCCCGGCGACCTCGCGCGCGAGGACGGGGCCATCGCGGAGGATGCCGTCGCGCTGGTACGCGGGTCGCGGGTCGTCGAGCGGACCGGGCGGCCGGACGAGCCCGATGACGACACCGATGAGCACGATGGCGAGCACCGCCGTCGCGGCGGCGGGGACCCACCAGCGCACGACGCGGCTGAGGTGCGCGCGGTCAGGAAGATCTGCGTCCCGGGTCACGTCCCCACGGTAGCCCGATCGTCCCGAACGAGGCCTGTCGTCGGATCGACGCGGGACGAGGGTCGCGCAGGCTAGCCTCGAGGCGATGGATGCCCCCTCGATCGCCGCCGTGGTCGTGCTGCTGCTCGGCGCTCTGTTCAACGCCGTGGCCTGGCCCCGGTTCTACCCGCGGATCGCCTCCGATCCGCGATCGAGGAACGCCGCGGGGCGCCGCACGGCGTTCTTCCGCGTGCACGTCGTGCTCATCGCGCTCGCGCTCGTGATCGCCGTGCTCTCCGTCATCGCGGCCGTCCTGCTGCTCGCCGGCTGAAGCGACGGTCGCGCCCAGGACCCGATCGTCTCGGAGTCCCGGGCGTCGAGCTCTCGTCAGAGCGCGTCGACGGCGGCGAGGATGTCCGGAGTCTCGGTGCGCTGCGTGTAGTCGGCCTTGATGTCGACGAACGCGATGCGCCGATCGGCGTCCACCACGATCACGGAGGGGTACGGGATAGCCGGCGAGTCGTCGGCGTTGCTGTCCTTCACGGCGAACCCCAGGGCGGTGTGCGCGCGCTGAGCCTCTTCGCTCGGCGCCGTGACGATGCCGAGGGCGCCTGCGAGGGCGTTGCCGGGGTCGGAGACGACCGCGAACCCGAGCTCTCCGTTCTCGACGGCCGATCCGGTGCCCTCCGGCCTCTGGGGACTGATCGCGATGAGTCGCGCGCCGCGCTCCTCGAGCGCCGGGGCGAGCGTCTGCTGGTAGTGCCTGAGCGTGATGTTGCAGAAGGGGCACCAGGCCCCGCGGTAGAAGACGAGAACCGCGACTCCGTCGCCGAGCAGGTCGTCGAGGTCGTGAGCAGTGCCATCGGCGTCGAGCACCGAGACTCGAGGCAGCGGGGCGCCGACGACAGCGGCCTCCGCCGGTGCCCCCGCGGCACGGAGGTCGGCCTGCTCGCCCTCGAAGACCGCGGAGAGTTCCGGTCCGATGGCGCCGCTGAAGCCCGGCAGGAACGCGGCGATCTCGTCGGCGATGGTGGAGGTCGTGGTGTCGGTGGTCATGCTCGCTCCTGTCGATAGCGGTTGCGCCCCGGGCGTCGATCGGAGAGGCGGGTGGACGAGACGCTACGTGCGCTTCGGAGCGGGATCCAGGCGGGGCGTTACGCGCCGTCATCCGGCGTCACAGATCGTCATGCTGCAGGCGCTCGCGTCGCGAGGGCGGGCCTCATCATCGAGCGGCTTCGCGCCGCGCCGCTCTCGCAGCCGGTCAGGCGCGCTCGTACGTCACCTGCACCATGCCGTTCTCGAAGCGGCGTTCGCGCACGAGCCGCAGGTCGAGGCGGACGTCATCGGGGAGGGCGCGGATGCCGCCGCCGACGACCGCGGGGCAGATGAGCAGCTGCACGACGTCGACGAGACCGAGCCTGAAGGCCAGGGCCGCGAGAGTCGGACCCTCGATCGTCACGTCCCCGGCCGCGGAGTCGAGCGCGCGGGCGATCGACTCCGCGGTGAGCTCGCGCTCGAGCCGGGTCCGGGTGGTGACGACGCCGTCGAGGGTGCGCGAGAAGACGACCTTCTCCGCGCGCTGCCAGATTTCGGCGAACCGGACCATCTCGGGGGTGTCCGCCCATGCCGGCTCGGTCTCCCAGCCCGACATCGTCTCGTACATGCGGCGTCCGTAGAGGAAGGTGCTGACCGAGCCCATGTCGTCGTTGATCGCGGTGACGACCTCCTCGCTCGGGAAGGCCCACTCGAACCCTCCGTCGGCATCGGAGTTGTAGCCGTCGAGCGAGCAGGCGACCGAGTACACGAGGCGCGACATGGGCACACGGTACCCCTGCCCCGTGCCGGCGTGCAGGACTACGCTCGCGCCATGACCGCAGCGCAGCATCCCGCCGACAGTCACGATCTGATCCGGGTGCAGGGCGCGCGCGAGAACAATCTGCGCGACGTGAGCGTCGACCTCCCGAAGCGGCGCCTCACGGTGTTCACGGGCGTCTCGGGCTCCGGCAAGTCGAGTCTCGTCTTCGCGACGATCGCGGCCGAGTCGCAGCGGATGATCAACGAGACCTACAGCGCGTTCGTGCAGAACTTCATGCCGAGCCTCGCCCGCCCCGATGTCGACGTGCTCGAGGGGCTCACGACCGCGATCATCGTCGACCAGGAGCGCATGGGCGCGAACTCCCGCTCGACGGTCGGCACCGCGACCGACGCGAACGCGATGCTGCGCGTGCTCTTCAGCCGCCTGGGCGAGCCGTACATCGGCCCGCCCAATGCCTTCTCGTTCAATGTGCCGACGACGCGCGTGAGCGGCGAGCGCGAGAGCTCGACGGGCGAGCGCACGGTCATCGAGAACGAGGTGTACCTGGGCGGCATGTGCCCGCGCTGCGAGGGCATGGGCAGCGTGACCGACATCGACATCAGCCAGCTCGTCGACGACAGCCGCTCGATCGCCGACGGCGCGATCACCGTGCCGGGCTACACCGCCGACGGGTGGATGGTGCGCATCTTCACCGAGTCCGGCTTCGTCGACGGCGGCATCCCGGTGCGCGACTTCAGCCCCGAGATGCTCGCCGACTTCCTCTACAGGGAGCCGACGAAGGTCCGGGTCTCCAACATCAACATGACCTACGAGGGCCTCGTGCCGCGCATCCAGAAATCGATGCTCAGCAAGGACGTCGACGCGATGCAACCGCACATCCGCGCCTTCGTCGAGCGCGCGGTCACCTTCACGACGTGCCCCGAGTGCGACGGCACCCGCCTGAGCGAGGCCGCGCGATCGTCGCGCATCGCGGGCGTCAGCATCGCTGAGGCGTGCGCGATGCAGATCAGCGACCTCGCCGCGTGGGTCGCCGCGATCGACGATCCCGGCGTGGCGCCGCTCGTGACGACCCTCCGCCGCACGCTCGACTCGTTCACCGAGATCGGGCTCGGCTACCTGAGCCTCGACCGGCCTGCCGGCACCCTGTCGGGCGGCGAGGCGCAGCGCACGAAGATGATCCGGCACCTCGGCTCGTCGCTCACCGACGTCACCTACGTCTTCGACGAGCCGACCGTCGGGCTGCACCCGCACGACATCCAGCGCATGAACGGGCTCCTGCAGCGGTTGCGCGACAAGGGCAACACCGTGCTCGTCGTCGAGCACAAGCCCGAGGCGATCGCGATCGCCGACCACGTCGTCGACCTCGGCCCGGGCGCCGGCACCGCGGGCGGCGAGATCGTGTTCGAGGGCACGGTCGACGAGCTGCGGAGGAGCGGCACGCTCACCGGCCGGCACCTCGACGACCGCGCGGCCCTCAAGGCCGGCGTGCGCACGCCGACGGGGGCGATCGCCGTGCGCGGAGCATCCGATCACAATCTGCAGTCGGTCGACGTCGACGTGCCGCTCGGCGTGCTCGTCGTCGTCACGGGCGTCGCGGGCTCGGGCAAGAGCTCGCTCATCCACGGCTCGGTCGTGCGCGACGGCGGTGGCCCGCGGGAGGGCGTCGTCGCGGTCGACCAGGGCGCGATCCGCGGCTCGCGGCGCAGCAACCCGGCGACCTACACGGGCATGCTCGAGCCGATCCGCAAGGCCTTCGCGAAGGCGAACGGCGTGAAGCCCGCGCTCTTCAGCGCGAACTCCGAGGGCGCGTGCCCGACCTGCAAGGGAGCGGGCGTGATCGACACCGATCTCGGGATGCTCGCCACGGTGTCGTCCCCGTGCGAGGACTGCGGCGGCCGGCGCTTCCAGTCGTCCGTGCTCGAGTACCGCCTGAACGGCGCCACCATCACCGACGTCCTGGCGATGCCCGTCAGCGAGGCCGTCGACTTCTTCGTGACGGGGGAGTCGCGCGTGCCCGCGGCGCTCGCCGTCCTGCAGCGACTCGTCGACGTCGGACTCGGCTACCTCACGATCGGCCAGCCGCTCTCGACGCTCTCGGGCGGCGAGCGGCAGCGGCTCAAGCTCGCGATGGCCATGGCCGACACCGGCCGCGTGCTCGTGCTCGACGAGCCCACGAGCGGCCTGCATCTCGCCGACGTCGAGCAGCTGCTCGGCATGCTCGACCGGCTCGTCGACGCGGGCACGTCGGTCATCGTGATCGAGCACCACCAGGCGGTCATGGCGCATGCCGACTGGATCATCGATCTCGGCCCCGGCGCGGGTCACGACGGCGGTCGGGTCGTGTTCGAGGGCACGCCGGCGGACCTCGTCGCCTCCCGCGCGACGCTCACGGGCGAGCACCTCGCCGAGTACGTCGCCCGCTGACGACGCGCACCGGAGACCGCGCGGCGTTCTCATTTCCGAAAGATCCGCCGTTCCTTCACGCTGTTCAGCCAGAATGAACGCCCAGAAGTGCGCTCGGCGTGGATACAGTTCGTCAACACCACCGTGCTTTACGAGCACATCGACCGAGGGAGCTGCATGGACATCGCCGTCCGCCGCGAACCGATCGAGGGGGAGCGCCGCGTCGCGGCCACACCCGCCTCGACGGCGCAGTATCTGAAGAACGGGCTCACCGTCACGATCGAGCGAGGGGCCGGCGAGGCCTCAGGCTACGCCGACGCCGACTACGAGGCCGCGGGCGCGACGCTCGTCGACGCGGTCGACCTGGGCCGCGTCGAGGTCCTCGCCCACGTGCGCCCGCTCGACGCCGCGACGATCGGAGCGCTGCCGAGCGGCGCGGTCACGGTCGGATTCGGATCGCCCGCCTCCGAGCTCGAGGGTGTCGCCGCGCTCGCCGCGCAGGGCGTCACCGCCTTCTCGCTCGAGCTCATCCCGCGCATCTCGCGCGCCCAGTCGATGGACGCCCTCACCTCTCAGTCGCTCATCGCGGGCTACCGCTGCGTGCTCGAGGCCGGCATGCGCTTCCCGCGCTTCTTCCCGCTCTACATGACCGCCGCCGGCACGATCCCGCCCGCGCGCGTGCTCGTGCTCGGTGCCGGCGTCGCGGGCCTGCAGGCCATCGCGACCGCGAAGCGCCTCGGCGCCAAGGTCTCGGCGTACGACGTGCGCTCGGCCTCCGCCGATGAGGTCCGCTCGATGGGCGGCACGTTCATCCACCTCGACCTCGACGCCGCGGCCGACGCCGCGGGCGGCTACGCCAAGGAGCTCGCCGCCGACCGCGCCGACCGCCAGCGCGAGCTGCTCGCCCCGCACGTCGCCGACGCCGACGTCATCATCACGACCGCGGCCATCCCCGGCCGGCCGGCGCCGCGCCTCATCACGGCGTCGATGCTGCAGGGCATGAAGCCCGGCTCGGTCATCGTCGACCTCGCCGCCGAGACCGGCGGCAACGTCGAGGGCGCCGTCGCGGGCGAGGATGTCCGCGTCGAGGTCCCCGGCGGGTTCGTCACGATCGTGGGCATGAAGGACGCCCCCTCGACCATGGCCTTCGACGCGAGCCGCCTGCTCGCCCAGAACATCGCCAACCTCATCGGCCTCATGACCGTCGAGGGCGCCATCGCGCCCGACTTCGACGACGAGGTCGTCGCGGGCGCCTGCCTCGCCCACGCGGGCGAGGTCCGCCACGAGCCCACGGCCGCCGCGATCGCGGCCGCCGCCACCTCCTCGACCGGAACGACGGGAGCGCACTGATGGACCCCATCACCCTGCTGACCTTCTTCGTGCTCTCGGTCTTCGTCGGCTTCGAAGTCGTCTCGAAGGTCTCGAGCACCCTGCACACGCCCCTCATGTCGGGCGCCAACGCCATTCACGGCATCATCCTCGTCGGGGCGATCATCGTCGCCGGCCAGGCCGAGAACGTCGGCCTGCTGATCGTCGCGCTCATCGCCGTCCTGCTCGCGACGGTCAACCTCGTCGGCGGCTTCGTCGTCACCGACCGCATGCTCGAGATGTTCGGCGGGCGCAAGCAGCCTGCCAAGGCGACCACCGAGGAGGGCGCGCGATGAGCATCCTCTCGATCGAAGCCACGGCGCTGCTCTACCTGATCGCCGCGGTCTGCTTCATCCTCGCCCTCAAGGGCCTCAGCTCGCCGAAGTCGGCGCGCCGCGGCAACCTCATCGGCGCCGCCGGTGCGGTCATCGCGCTCGTCACGGTGTTCCTGTCGACCGAGCTGGACAACGTCGCGCTCATCATCGCGACGATCCTCGTCGGCTCGGCGATCGCCGCCCCGATCTCGCGCCGCGTCGCCATGACGCAGATGCCGCAGCTCGTCGCGCTGTTCAACGGCGTCGGCGGCGGTGCGGCGGCGCTCGTCGCGCTGCTCGAGCTCACGCACGTCGAGGGCATCGGCGCGGTCATCGCGGTCGCCTTCACCGTGCTCGTCGGCGCGGTGTCGTTCTCAGGCTCGGTCATCACGTTCGCGAAGCTCCAGGAGCTCATGCCGACGCGGCCGATCGTCTTCCCCGGCGGCCCGGTCGTCATGGCGATCGTCGCGATCGCCTCGCTCGCCGCGGCCGTCTGGCTCGTCGTGACGAGCGACCCGACGGCGGCGTACGTGCTGCTCGCGCTCGGCCTCGCGCTCGGTGTGCTGTTCGTGCTGCCGGTCGGCGGCGCCGACGTGCCGATCGTCATCTCGCTGCTCAACGCCTTCACGGGCCTGACGGTCGCAGCGTCGGGCCTCGTGCTCGGCAACACGCTCCTGCTCGTCGCCGGCACGCTCGTCGGCGCCTCGGGCACGATCCTGACCCGTGCCATGGCCTCGGCGATGGGGCGCAGCGTCGCGGGCATCCTGTTCGGGGCCTTCAAAGGCGGTTCGACGGCGGGCTCCACGGTCGCCTCCGACCGCCCGGTGCGCTCCTCCAGCGCGGAGGACGTCGCGATCCTGCTGGGCTACGCGCAGCGCGTCATCGTCGTGCCCGGCTACGGCCTCGCGGTCGCCCAGGCGCAGCACACGATGGCCGAGCTCGCGACGACGCTCGAGGCGAAGGGCATCGAGGTCGTCTTCGGCATCCACCCCGTCGCGGGCCGCATGCCCGGGCACATGAACGTGCTGCTCGCCGAGGCGAACGTGCCGTACGAGGTGCTGCAGGAGATGGACGAGGTCAACCCGCAGTTCAAGACGGCCGACGTCGCCCTCGTGGTCGGCGCCAACGACGTCGTGAATCCCGCGGCGAAGTCCAGCCCCGGGTCGCCGATCTACGGGATGCCCATCCTCGACGTCGCCTCGGCCCGCCAGGTCGTCTTCCTCAAGCGCTCCATGCGCCCCGGATTCGCCGGCATCGAGAACGACCTCCTGTTCGAGCCGCAGACGACCCTGCTGTTCGGCGACGCGAAGGAATCGCTCACGAAGGTGCTCGGAGCGGTGAAGGCGCTGTAGCGCCGCATCGCACGTTCACCCGCAGACGGACGACGCGCGGGGCTTCCGGTGGTAGGAGCCCCGCGCGTCGTCGCATCCGAGCGAGTCAGAGCGACGGCTGCTCGCGCGGGGCGAGGATGCCCGCGCGCTCGGCGGCCGCCACGGCCTCGCGCCGCGACTCGACCCCGAGCGCGTCGAAGATGCGCATGATGTCATGACCGATCGTCGACGTGCCGAAGTTCATCGCGCGGGCGATCTGGCCGTTCGTGCGGCCCTGCTGCATGTGCCCGAGGATCTCGCGCTGCCGGGCGCTCAGTGGAGCGCTCCGGCGTTGGCGGTCGCGCGGCGCGACGGGGGCGGGGTCATCGCTCGAAATCGTCGCCGACACCAGATCGGCCACGGCGCTCCAGAACACGCGGTTCTCCTCATGGCGGGGCGCGGCATCCATGAGGATCGCCATGCCGCCGATCGTGGCCCCACGGAACAGCAGCGGAGTGAGGAGCATGTGCCTGCCCCGAAGCTCGAGAGGACCGATCGCGGGGTATCTGTCGACCAGGTCATCGAGAGTCCCCTCGATGGCGACGCCGCGACGCACCGCATCGGGTAGCGGGTAATCGTCGTCCAGCAGATAGCGGGGGCCGTCGCGCAGCGCGCCAGCAGGAAACCCGTACATCGTGCGCATGTCCAGATAGCCCTGACCGTCGACGATCCCGACCCCTGCAGCCCGAGCCTCGAAGGGTCGCAGCACTTGGAGGACGAGCGAGCACGCGAACGACGCGCGGTCGGGTCGGTTCGCGCAGATGCGCGCCAGCTCGGCGAGGCAGTCGAGGAGGTCGCTCTCCCTCATCGGGTCGGGAGGTGCAAGGTCGCGGGGAGGGGGGCGGGGCCGACGCAGGCGGCTCTCGTCATGGATCGTCTCTCAAGGTGTTCGGGGCGGTGCTGTCCGCCGGTGCATCCTTGTCATCCGAGCATATGGAATGTTCCGTCGGTAGGGATTGACGAAATCGCTCGGATAGGGCATGCAGCGAACACGCTACCGACCTCGGCGGAGTCGCCCCGCGCAGCGGCTCCCCGGCGGCACGGCCTACCCTGGAGGGGTGCTCGCCGCCCCGCTGACCTCCGCCGAGATCGAGGGGATCCGCGCGCGGTTCCCGATCCTCCGTCGCGAGGTCAACGGGCATCCCCTCGTCTACCTCGACTCGGCGGCCACCGCGCAGAAGCCCGACTCGGTGATCGACGCCGAGAGCGACTTCCTGCGCACCTCGAACGCGGCCGTCAATCGCGGAGCGCACTCCCTCGCCGGCGAGGCCACCGAGGCGTACGAGGATGCCCGGGGCGCGATCGCGCGCTTCCTCGGCGTCGACGACGACGAGATCGTGTTCACGAGCCACGCCACCGAGGCGCTCAACCTCGTCGCGTACTCGCTCGGCACGGCGAGCATCGGCGCGTCGAGCCCGGGCCGCGGCGCCGGATCTCACCCCGGTGCGGCACCCTTCGCCCTGCGCGAGGGCGACGAGATCGTCGTCACCGAGCTCGAGCACCACGCGAACCTCATCCCGTGGCAGGAGCTCGCGGCGCGCACCGGCGCGACGCTGCGGTACATCCCCGCGCTCGACCACGGCGGGCTCGACCCCGAGGCCGCCGCGCGCATCATCGGCGAGCGCACGCGCGTGCTCGCCGTCACCCACGTCTCGAACGTCACGGGAGGCGTCACCCCGCTCGACCGGCTGGTGCCGCTCGCCCGCGCGGTCGGCGCGCTCGTCGTGCTCGACGCGTGCCAGTCGGCGCCGCACCTGCCCTTGCGCCCGCGCGAGCTCGACGTCGACATCGCCGTCTTCAGCGGCCACAAGCTCTACGGGCCGACCGGCATCGGCGTGCTCTACGGCCGCGCCGAGCTGCTGGACGCGCTGCCCCCGTTCCTCTACGGCGGGTCGATGATCACGACCGTCACGATGGAGCGCGCCGAGTACCTGCCCGCGCCCCACCGCTTCGAGCCGGGGACGCCCCGGCTCTCGCAGGCCGTCGGGCTCGCCGCGGCGATCCGCTTCGTCGAGGAGGTCGGGATGGAGCGCATCGCGGCGACCGAGCACGTGCTCGCCGCGCGTCTGCTCGACGGCCTCGCCCGCGTGCCCGGCGTGCGCATCCTCGGCGCCGACAACCCCGCGCCGCGCGTCGCCCTCGCCTCGATCGTCGTCGACGGCGTGCACGCGCACGATGCGGGCCAGGTGCTCGACGACCGCGGCATCGCGGCCCGCGTCGGCCACCACTGCGCGCAGCCGCTGCACCGGCGCTTCGGCGTGAGCGCGAGCCTGCGGCTGAGCGCGGGCATCCACACGACGGAGGACGAGCTCGATCGCGCGATCGACGCAGTGGCGGGCATCCGCCCGTTCTTCGGTCTCGGCGAGGGGGCGGGAGCATGAGCGGTCTCGAGCAGCTGTACCAGCAGATCATCATGGATCACGCGAAGCACCCGCACGGCACCGACCTCGCCGCGGGCGAGAAGACGAGCCACCAGCGGAACCCCGTCTGCGGCGACGAGGTGACGCTCGCCCTACGGTGGGATGCCGCGGGCGATCGCATCGCGGACGTCGCGTGGGAGGGGAGCGGGTGCTCGATCTCGCAGGCGAGCGCCTCGCTCCTGGCGACCCTCGCGGAGGAGAGCGCCGCCGAGGGCGCGGCGTGGACGCCGGAGGAGCTCACGGCGCTCATCGCGGAGTTCCGCGAGGCGCTCCGCTCGCGCGGGGCGATCGCCCTCGACGAGGAGCGCTTCGGCGACGCGGCGGCGCTCAGCGGCGTCTCGAAGTACGTCGCGCGCGTGAAGTGCGCGATGCTCGCGTGGGTCGCGGCGGAGGACCTGCTCGTGCGGCGCGCGGGCGAGGGCCGCTAGGCGCGGCTCAGCCCTCGACGGCCTCGAGCACCCAGATCGGGATGCGCCGCTCCGTCTTCTTCTGGTACTCGGCGTAGTCGGGCCAGACGGCGCAGGCGCGCTCCCACCACAGCGCCCGCTCGGGGCCCTCGGCGAGCTCGCGGGCCCGGTAGTCGCGCTTCTCGGCCATGTCCTGCAGCTCGCACAGCGGGTGCGCGACGAGGTTGCCGTGCCAGGCGGGATGCTCGGGGGCTCCGCCCTTCGACGCGACGACGAGGTAGTCGCCCTTGTGCTCGACGCGCATGAGCGCGGTCTTGCGCAGCTTGCCGGTCGACGCGCCGAGCGTGGTCAGGACGATGATGGGCCGGCCGCGGAGGTCGTTGCCCTCCAGGCCGTTCGTGCGCTCGTAGAGCTCCGCCTGCTCGCGGGCCCACTCGGACGTGCTGGGTGCGTACTCTCCGGTCAGCGGCATGACTCGAGGCTAACGCCGACGGACGCCTCTTGGCGTGTCGCGTGCGCGAGGCGTACTGTCGGCACTCGAACGTATGTTCGAGTGATCCCATCAGTCGCGCGGGCCGGAGCGCACGAGCCGATGAAGGAGGCAGCCGTGCCGGCTCCTGCTCCCACCCCGTCACCCGCCGTGCTCCCCGCCGAGCGCGCCGCCGCTCTCGAGCCCGCCGTCGTCTGGAGCGACGCCGATGGCCGCCCGATCCGCCTGATCTGGCAGGGCTCCCGGTGGCGCGTCACCGATCGCCCCACGGTCATCACCGAGCCGGTCGCGTGGTGGCGCCGCCTCGATCCGGATGCCCTCGCTCTCGATCGGGCGCCGCGCGAGTGCACCGGCTGGCGCCTGCAGGCCACGGCCGACGACGGGCGCAGCTGCATCCTCGACCTCCGCGACGGCGGAGACCCCTCGCGCTGGCTCGTCGTGAAGGTCTACGAGTGAGACGGCGCCCGTAGCGGCCCGACCGTCGGGCCCCGGCCATCCCGGTCCGACATAATCGGGCCATGGCACCCCGGCCGTGGCGCGGCGCTCCGCTTCTCGCGGTCACGAACGACTCCGGGAGCGGCCCGGTCGTCGTCATGATCCACGGCATCGCGTCCTCCTCGGTCACCTTCCATCACCTCGTGCCGCTCCTGGAGCCGCACTTCCGCGTCATCACCCTCGACATCCTCGGCTTCGGCGCCTCGCCCGCGCCGGAGGGAGCGACGTACACGCTCGAGGAGCACGAGCGCTCGCTGCACGCGACGCTCCGATCGCTCGGGCTCCGGCGCGACGTCATCCTCGTCGGGCACTCGCTCGGCGGGCTCATCGCCGCGCGCTACGCCGCGACGCACCGCAGGGTGCTCTCGCGCCTCGTGCTCGTGGGGTCGCCGATCTACCTGCCTCCGGCGCTCATCGGCGACCCGGTCGATCGGGCGAGCATGGGCGCCTACTTCTCCGTCTACGAGTTCCTGCGCTCCAACCCGCGCTTCACGACGCGCACGGCGGCGGCGCTCGCCGCGATCGCGCCCATCAAGAACGTCCTCGAGCTCACCGAGACGAACTGGACGCCGTTCATGCTCTCGCTGCAGAACGCGATCGAGTCGCAGACGACCCTCGCCGATCTCGCGCGCGTGAGCGTCCCGATCGACCTCGTCTACGGCGCGCTCGATCCGTTCCTCGCGCCGAGCGGCATCGGGATCGTCGAGCAGCTGCGCCACGTGACCGCCCACCGCGTCTCGGGCGTCGCGCACATCCTCCGCCCCCGACTCGCGCAGGCGGTCGCGCGCGTGCTCGACTCGTCGCGGCCGGTGAGCCCGGCGGCGACTCGGACGCCCGTCGATCCGGGCTAGCGGCGTTCGATGAGCTGCGCGAGCTCGCCGATGAAGCTCGCGAAGTCGCCGCCCGCGCGCACGAGCTCGCCGACCTCGCGGCGCGAGGCGAACACGTCGACGAACTGATCGAACAGGGGCTGGAAGCGCGCCCTGCCCTCGGGGCTGAACGCGATGAGAGCCACGACCGAGACCCGGGCATCCCCCCACGCGACGGGGGTGGGGCACAGCGCGAGGGCGATCGCGGTGCGCGCGGCCGAGAGCCCCATGGCGTGGGGCATCGCGAGGGTCTCGCTGAACGCGGTCGACGACATCCGCTCGCGCTCGAGGGCGCCCTCGACGTAGCGATCGTCGACGATGCCCGCGGCGACGAGCGATGCCCCGAGCCCGCGGATGATCGACTCGGGGTCGTCGCCCGGGGGCTCGGCGAAGAAGAGCTCGGCGTCGAAGTACTCGAGCAGCTCGTCGGTGATGCGCTGGCGGCGGCGCTGCCGGCGCACGCGCCAGATCGCCTGGCGGATCGCGTCGATGTCGTCGTCGGTGAGGAAGGGCTGCACGACGACGACGCCCTCGCGCAGCGCGGGGGAGGGGATGGTCGAGATCACGAGGTCGCTCGTGAGCTCGCGCGGGTCGACGTCGGTGCGCGTGACGACGAACTCGATCGACAGGTCGGCGCCCAGCTCGCGCTCGATGCGGCTGCGCAGGATCGCGTGCAGGTCGNGCGAGCCGAGGTGCAGGGCGATGTACGAGATCTCGTCGTCGTCGACGGTGATACCGCGCTCGCGCTGCACGATCGAGGCGATGAAGACGGCGATGTCGAAGATGAGCGGGTACGAGCTCTTGATCGAGCGCGCGAGCGGATTCCGCGAGCGGGCGTCCTCGCGAGCGCGCGTCACGAGGTTCCCGAGGTGCAGCGCGAGGCGGGCGATGAAGGCGTCGTCGCGGAAGTCGACGAGGTACTCCTCGGCCACGAGGTCGACGATGCGGCGCACGGTGCCGAGGTCGGCCTCGTCGACGTGCGGCGCGCCCTCCGACCCGGCGCCGGGCGCGATGACGCGCGTCGTGAGCAGTCGTGCGAGGTACTCGACGTCGGCCTCGGTGACCGCGACGTCGAAGTGGTCGGGGATGAGCCGGTGCAGGGTCGCGTTGATGGGGGCGGCGCGGGTCGCGGCCGTCGGGGCCGTCGCGGTCGGCGGCAGGTGACGCTCGCGCCGCGCGCGCTCGACCGCGATCGCGACGTGCAGGATGACGGCGTCGATGCCGTACTCGTTGATGAAGAAGCCGTCCGCGTCGAGCGCCTGGATCAGCTCGGTCTTGAACGCCCCGAGCCCGCCCACGCCGAACTCGCTCTCGATCGCGTCGAGCTCGAGCACGCCCTGCGCGCTCTCGCTCTGCAGGAGGCGGCTGAGCAGGCGGCGGCTCGCGGCCTCCGACCCGGCGAGCGCGATCGTGCTGCCGCGTCGGGTGAGGGATGCCCCGCTCTCCTCCGCGAGCGCCCTCACCTTGCGCAGGTCGGCCTCGAGGGTCGAGTCGCTCACGTAGAGGCTCTCGGCGAGCTCGTAGGCGTCGAGTCCCTCGTCGGCGTCCGTCAGGCGGCGGACGAGGTGGTGCACGCGCGCCTGCGGGGTCTCGGCGGCGCTGCCCCGACCGCGGCCCGCGGCGAGGAACTCGGCGTAGGCCTCGCGGTTCAGTCGATAGCCGGCGGTCGACGCGGTCACGATGACGAGCGGGTGCGCGGCGGTCTTCGCGGCGGCGACGTAGCTGCGCACCGACCGCGTCGTCACGCCGAGCCGCTCGGCGAGCTCGGTGGCGGTCACCCAGTCGTCGGCGTGCAGCAGGAGCTCGAGCATCCGCTCGTACTTGTCGGCCATGTCCGGCTCACTGTAGACCAGCCCGTCGCGCGGGCCGACGGTCGCAGCGGCGCGGATGCCCGGCGCGCCTTCCGCAGGGGTGGGAAGGAAGTCTGCTGGAGCCGCGGGCGGCCCGCGGGCGAGCATGAGTACGTTCCGCACACGATCGCGAGGAGGCGCTCATGACCCGCACGGTCGCCGTCGTCTGCGGTTCGGGCGTCTCGAGCACCTTCCTCGCCCGCGGGCTCCGCGGCGCGATCGCCGAGCGCTCGCTCGACTGGCGCGTCGAGCCGCTCTCGGTCGACGAGCTCGCCGACCGCGCGGACGACCTCGATCTCGTGATCGTCGGGCAGCACCTCGCCGCCGGCGTCGACGCGGTCACCTCGGCGCTCGACGGTCGCGCACCGTCCGTCGTTCTCGACGCCGCGGGCACCGGGCCCGACGCCGTCGCGTCGGCCCTCGCGCACCTGACCGCCGCCCCCTCCGCAGCCTCGTCCACCACCGCCCCCTCCGAAGGAGAGCACCATGGCTGACCGCACCCTCGTCGTCGCATCCGCCCACGGGCTCCACGCCCGCCCCGCCGCGCTGTTCGTGAGGTCGGTCACCGAGTCGGGCTGCGCGGTGCAGCTGCGGAAGGGCGAGCGCAGCGTCAACGCCGCGAGCATCCTCGGCGTCGTCTCGCTCGGCATCGAGCACGGCGATGAGGTGACTCTGACCGTCACGGGCGACGACGACGAGCGCGTGCTCGCCGAGCTCACCTCCTTCCTCGAGCAGGACCACGACGCGTGAGCGGCACCTCGACCCGCCCGGCCCTCATGCGCGGCATCGGAATCGGTCGCGGCACCGCCGTCGGCCCCGTGCTGCGCATGCCCGACCCCGTGCCCGACCCGAGCGACCGGCCGAGCACCCTCGCGCCGGCGGAGGAGCAGGCGCGCGCGGCCCAGGCGCTCGCGGCGACGGCTTCCCACCTGCGCGAGCGCGGTCAGGCCGCGGGCGGCACCGCCGCCGAGGTGCTCGACGCCCTCGCCATGATGGCGGAGGACCCCGCGCTCGCCGCCGACGTGCAGCACCGCACGGAGGACGGCGCGACCGCGGAGTTCGCGATCCACGCCGCGATGACGACCTTCCGCGAGCTCCTCGCGGGGATGGGCGGCTATCTCGGCGAGCGGGCCGGCGACCTCGATGACGTCGCGCGCCGCGCGATCGCCCGCCTGCAGGGGCTGCCGGCACCGGGCATCCCCGAATCGGCGACTCCGTTCGTGCTCGTCGCGCGCGACCTCGCCCCCGCCGACACGGCGACCCTCGACCTCGACCGCGTGCTCGCGCTCATCACGACCGACGGCGGCCCGACCTCGCACACGGCGATCCTCGCCCGCGAGAAGGGCATCACGGCGATCGTCGGCGCCTCCGACGCGGCCGGGCTCGTCGACGGCGACCTCGTGCTCGTCGACGCCGAGAACGGCACGGTGGAGCTCGACCCCGCGCAGGAGCGCATCGACCTCGCCCGCCAGCGCACCGCCACGCTGCAGGCGATCCGCGCCGCGAGCAGCGGCCCCGGGCGCCTCGCCGACGGCCGGGCCGTGCCGCTGCTCGCCAACATCGGCTCGCCCGAGTCGGCGCGCGAGGCGGCCGCCCGCGGCGCCGAGGGCGTCGGGCTCTTCCGCACCGAGGTGCTCTTCCTGGGCGCCGAGACGGCGCCGAGCGTCGACGAGCAGGCGGCGACCTACCGGGATGTCTTCGCGCAGTTCCCGGGGCAGAAGGTCGTCGTGCGCGTGCTCGACGCCGGCGCCGACAAGCCGCTCGCCTTCCTCACCGACCAGGGGGAGGAGAACCCCGCGCTCGGCCGCCGCGGGCTGCGCGCGCTCGCCGCGCACGAGGAGGTGCTGCGCGATCAGCTCACGGCTCTCGCGACGGCCGCCGCCTCGAGCGAGGCGCATGTCCAGGTCATGGCGCCGATGGTGTCGACCGCGGCCGAGGCGAAGTACTTCCGCGACCTGGCCCATGAGCTCGGCATCGCCGTCGCGGGCGTCATGGTCGAGGTGCCGTCGTGCGCGATCATGGCCGACCACGTCGCGGCGAACGCCGACTTCCTGTCGATCGGCACGAACGACCTGACGCAGTACGTCTTCGCCGCCGACCGCCTGCTCGGCACGGTGTCGGCTTTCCAGGACCCGTGGCACCCGGCGGTCCTCCGGCTCATCGAGCAGGTCGGCCGCGCGGGCGCCGAGCACGACGTGCCCGTCGGCATCTGCGGCGAGGCCGCCGCCGACCCGCGGCTCGCCCTCGTGCTCGTCGGACTCGGTGCGACGAGCCTGTCGATGTCGTCGACGTCGATCGCCGACGTGCGGGCCGAGCTCGCGCTGCGCACGTTCGACGAGGCGACCGAGCTCGCCGCCCTCGCTCTCGGCGCCGACAGCGCCGAGTCGGCCCGCGCCGCGGTCGCCGACCGCATCGCGTCCTGGCCCCCGCCCGCCATCTGACCCGCACCCCGGCACCCACCGCACCACCCGGCAATCGCACACCTGCACTCCGAAAACACCCCGAACCCCAGAAAACAAGGAGCGACACCCATGACGACGACGTCAGCCCCTCCCGCCAGCTCCGCACGCGTGCGCGTGCAGCGCTTCGGCACCTTCCTGAGCGGCATGATCATGCCCAACATCGCGGCCTTCATCGCGTGGGGCTTCATCACGGCCTTCTTCATCCCGACCGGCTGGACTCCCAACGCCGACCTCGAGAAGCTCGTCGGCCCGATGATCGTCTACCTGCTCCCGCTGCTCATCGCGAACACCGGCGGCCGCATGGTCTACGGCACGCGCGGCGGCGTCGTGGCCTCGATCGCGACGATGGGCGTCATCGTCGGCACGAGCGTGCCGATGTTCCTCGGCGCGATGATCGTCGGCCCGCTCGCGGCGTGGCTCATGAAGAAGGTCGACGCGCTGTGGGCCGGCAAGATCCGCGCCGGCTTCGAGATGCTCGTCGACAACTTCTCCGCCGGAATCCTCGGCTTCGGCCTCGCGATCCTCGCGTTCTTCGGCCTCTCGCCCGTGTTCACGGTCGTGAGCGACGCCCTCGGCGCCGGCGCGAAGTTCCTCACCGAGACGGGCCTGCTGCCGCTCGCGAGCCTCGTGATCGAGCCGGGCAAGGTGCTCTTCCTCAACAACGCCATCAACCAGGGCGTGCTGACCCCGCTCGGCATCGAGCAGGCCGCTGAGCAGGGCAAGTCGATCCTGTTCCTCCTGGAGGCCAACCCCGGCCCGGGCCTCGGCCTGCTGCTCGCGTTCGCCGTCTTCGGCGTGGGCATCGCGCGCGCCACCGCGCCCGGCGCGATCATCATCCAGTTCCTCGGCGGCATCCACGAGATCTACTTCCCGTACGTGCTCATGAAGCCGATCCTCATCGTCGCCATGATCGGCGGCGGCATGACCGGCATCGCGACGAACCTGATCTTCCAGTCGGGTCTGCGCGCTCCCGCCTCGCCCGGCTCGATCTTCGCGGTGCTCCTGCAGACGGCGAACGACAGCTACCTCGGGGTCATCCTCTCGGTCGTGCTCTCCGCGACGGTCTCCTTCCTCATCGCCGGCGTCATCCTCCGCGCGAGCCGCAAGAAGGACATGGCCTCGCTCGAGGCGGGTGCCGACGGGTTCACCGGCGCCGTCTCGCAGAACGCGGCCAACAAGGGCGGCGACTCGAAGGTCGCGGGCCTCCTGGGCCAGGAGGCGGCGACGGCGACGGCCACGCGCATCCAGAACATCGTGTTCGCGTGCGACGCCGGAATGGGGTCGAGCGCGATGGGTGCGACCGTCCTGCGCAAGAAGCTCAAGGACGCGGGCATCGAGGGGGTCACGGTCACCAACCAGGCGATCACCAACCTCACCGACGAGGCCGACCTCGTGATCACGCACCAGGACCTCACGGCCAGGGCCCACGAGCAGGCTCCGCACGCGCAGCACGTCTCGGTCGAGAACTTCATGGCGAGCCCGCAGTACGACGTCGTGGTCGGACTCCTGACGTCGCAGCAGTCGCCGCGGCAGCAGGGCTAGTCTCTGCCGCAACCCGGGGGCGGTCGTCCAGGCGGCCGCCCCCGGGCCCCCGCACTCCGGCGCCCGTCCCCGCGCGCCGACTCCCAGGAAGGACTGGCGACCCCATGACCGCCACCGTGCTCACCACCGACCGCATCGTCCTCGACGGCACCGCGCGCACGCGCGACGAGGCCATCGCCGAGGGCGCCCGCCTGCTCGAGGCCGCCGGGGCCGTCACGAGCGAGTACCACGCCGCGATGCTCGCGCGCGAGGAGCTCACCTCCACCTTCATGGGCAACCACCTCGCCATCCCGCACGGCACGAACGACGCGAAGGACGCGATCAAGGCGTCGGCGATGACGATCGTCCGCTACGCCGAGCCCATCGACTGGGACGGCGACCCCGTGCGCGTCGTCGCTGCGATCGCCGGCAAGAACGGCGAGCACATGAGCGTGCTCTCGGCCCTCGCCCTCGTCTTCAGCGACGAGGAGGCCGTCGAGCGGCTGCTCGTCGCGCCCGACGCCGAGAC
The DNA here is from genome assembly GCF_001429705.1 of Yonghaparkia sp. Soil809. Lineage (NCBI taxonomy): Bacteria > Bacillati > Actinomycetota > Actinomycetes > Micrococcales > Microbacteriaceae > Microcella > Yonghaparkia sp. Soil809. Next base: position 535,433 of record NZ_LMSV01000001.1, on the reverse strand, counting down.
CGTCCTCGCGATGCTCGGCGACGTCAACGACGCCGTCGCGGAGTGACGGCGCGATGACCGCCGTCCACTTCGGCGCCGGCAACATCGGCCGCGGGTTCATCGGCCTGCTCCTCCACGACGCCGGCCACGAGCTCGTCTTCGTCGACGTCAACGCACCGCTCATCGCCGCGATCGCGGCCGCCGATTCGTACCGGGTGATCGAGATCGGAGGCGAGGAGCGCATCCGCACCGTCACCGGCTTCACCGGCATCGACTCGTCCGCCGACCCGGACGGCGCGGCGGCGGCCGTCGCCTCGGCCGACGTCGTGACGACGGCCGTGGGCCCGAGCATCCTGCGCTTCATCGCGCCCGTCATCGCCGCCGGGCTGCGCGCCCGCCCCGCAGGCCGCGCCCCTCTGCCGATCATGGCGTGCGAGAACGCGCTCGGAGCCACCGACCTGCTGCGCGCCCACCTCGCCGAGCTGCTCGTCGACGACCCGTCCGTGCTCGACCGCGCGGTCTTCGCGAACACGGCCGTCGATCGCATCGTCCCGATCCAGGAGCCCGAGGCGGGTCGTGAGCTGGATGTCCGCGTCGAGCCGTTCTGCGAGTGGGCGATCGAGGCGGGCCCGTTCGCCGACTCGCCCCCCGTCATCCCGGGCGCCCACCTCGTCGACGACCTCGCCCCCTACATCGAGCGGAAGCTCTTCACCGTCAACACCGGGCACGCGGCGACCGCGTACCTGGGGCGGCTCGCCGGCGCCACCACGGTCGACGAGGCCATCGGGATGCCGGCGGTGCGCTCCGGTGTCGAGGCGGCGCTGCGCGAGACGTCGCGGCTGCTCGTCGCGCGACACGGCTTCCCGGTCGAGGTGCAGGACGCGTACCGCGAGACCGCCCTGTCGCGCTTCGCGAACCCGGCACTGCACGACGGCGTCGAGCGCGTCGGGCGGCAACCGCTGCGCAAGCTCTCGCGGCACGAGCGGCTGATCGAGCCGGCCGCGGCGCTCGCCGAGCAGGGGGTCGAGCCGGTCGGACTGCTCGCGGTGATCGCGGCCGCGCTGCGGTTCCGCGTCCCCGACGACCCCGAGAGCGTCGAGCTGCAGGAGCGGCTGGGGTCGGAGAGCCCGTCGGCCGAGCTCGTGGAGTCGGTCACGGGGGTCGAGCCGGGGCATCCGCTGTTCGCGGCGCTGGAGGCGGCTGTTGCGGGGGCGCGGGTGGACGGCGTCGGGGCGTAGGTCGCGCTGTCGGGGGCGTCCTGGCCGCCTTCGTCCTGGCCGCCTTCGTCCTGCCGCCCTCGCCCTGCCGCCCTCGTCCTGGCCGTCCTCGCTGCCGTCGCCGCCCTCGCGTCGCACGTGCTCCTTAGTCGCACAGCGGCCCCCGGTTCGCCGCTCGTCCACATTTGCCCAGGTCAGGGGGCGTTCCCCATCGATTCGGCGATGAAGCTCGGCGACGTTCGAATGTCGGCGGTGGGGTGTTGAGTGGGATGCATGACGAGCCCGATCGAACCGCCCGCACCGGGGGAGAGTCCTTGCAACTCCGACCTGCGTCGCGCGTTCGACGAACTCATCGCCGCTGCAGAATTCGACGAGCTCACGGCGGAGATCAGCGTTACTCTCGCATCGTCGCGAACGGATGCCCTGCTCGAGGCGCTCGTCGAGTGCGAGGTGCGCGCGTCCCGCATCGCCGCGCGCCGGCTCGAGCTCGTGCACGAGCTGCGGGTCGAGCAGGAGCGCGTCGAGAAGGAGCGGGCTGAACGGGAGCACGGGGCCCCGGTGTCGACCGGCGCGAACTGGGATCCCGGCGTCATCGCTCGACGGAGCGCGTCGGCGGAGCTCGCGTGCGCACTGCGCATCACCTCCCGCACGGCGGACTCGCTTCTTGCTCGGGCGGCGACGCTCATCACGACGCTGCCGGTCACGATGGAGGCGCTGCGGGACGGGCGGGTCGCGTTCGCGCATGCCGCCGTCATCGCGGATGCCGCTGACGCTCTTCCTGTTGATTCGCGCGCCGAGTTCGAGTTGGCGATCCTGCCGAGCGCGGAAGCGCAGAACCCTTCCCGGCTGACGTCACGTGCGCGCATCCTCCGCGAGCGGATGCACCCCGAGTCCATCGCCGCGCGCAAGGCGGAGGCGATGGCGGCGCGAGATGTCTTCGTGGACCCTGTAGCCGACGGCATGGCGTGGCTGAGCGCGCTCCTGCCCGCCGAGAAGGCCTACGGCGCTTATCGGCGGCTCACGCGAATCGCCGAGTCGCTCGAGGACGAGCACGACCTCGGCGTCGGCGCGCCGGCCCGTTCCGGCATCGAGCGCCGGACGCTCGGCAACCGTCGCGCCGACGTGCTCGCCGACCTGCTCATCGCCGGAGAGATCGACGCGGGCGGTCTCGGCGTCGGCGTGCGGGCCGAGGTGCACGTGACGGTACTGGTTCTGACGCTGCTCGGGCAGAGCGGCGGTGCGCCCGCGACCCTCGAGGGCTACGGCCCGATCGACGATGACACCGCTCGCCGGCTCTCTGCGACGGCCCCGAGCTTCACGCGACTGCTGACCCACCCCGAGACCGGGGTCGTCCTCTCGGTCGGGCGCGATCGGTACCGCGTCCCTGCCGACCTCCAGACGTGGCGGCGAGTACGTGACGGCACCTGCCGCTTCCCCGGGTGCGCCCGCAGCGCCGCCCGCTGCGACCTCGATCACACGCGCGATTGGCGCCACGGCGGCGCGACGAGCCACGACAACCTCGCTCACCTCTGCCGGCATCACCATCGGCTGAAGCATCAGACCGGACGGACCGTGGCGCAGGAACCCGGAGGAGTGCTGCGGTGGCGTGCGCCGTCGGGCCGCACCTACGCGTCGGAGCCGGCGCTCGCGCTCACCGGATGAGCGTCGCTCGTCGCCTTCGACCGCCGCGTCCGTGCGCGCCGCAGGATCGCCCACGCGACGAGCGCGAGCACCCCGAGCGCGATGAGCCACGGCAGGAGCACGCCCGCGACGACGAGGGCGCCGCCGAGGAAGGCGAGCAGGGCATCCCACCCGGTGGCCAGCCCCGACCAGAACGAGTCGGGCTCGTCGACGGGCGCGACGTCCTCCGACCCGAGCGTGAGCGTGATCGTCGAGAGCGACACCTGGTCCTCGTAATAGCGTTCCTGCGCCTGCAGGCTCTCGAGCTCCGCCTGCCGGTCGCTGATCGCCGACTCGAGGGCGATGAGATCGTCCAGGTCCGCGGCCGCATCCTGCAGGGCCAGCAGGCGCGCGACCGACGACTCGAGCGCCGAGATGCGCGCCGTCAGGTCGCGCCGCTCGAACGTCACGTCGTCGCTCGAGAGTACGAGCTCCTCGCGCTCGCCGAGCGCCTCCAGTTCGTCGAGGGTCTCCATCAGCCGCGTGCTCGGGATGCGCAGCTCCAGAACCGCGCCGCCGCCGTTCCCGAACGAGTAGTAGCCGCTGTGCCCGCCGTACTCGTCGACCGAGTAGTCGGGCGCGAACTCAGTGCCGCCGCCCGACGAGGTGCCGTCGCCGCTCCCAGCGTCGCGCGGGGCGGACTCCCGCCGCCCATCCACCCGGCCGCCCGCGCGCTCGACGATTCGCGCCGCCTCGTCCGCCGCCTCGAGCGGATCCTCGACCGTCACGTAGAGCGACCCCGTGATGACGAGCTCGCGGTCCTCCGCGGGAGCCTCCCCGCCGCCTGAGCCGCCGCCGTCGGCGCCGCCACCCGCCCCGCCGCCCAGGTCGCCGCCGTCCTGGACCGGGGCCTCGCCCACGACACCGGGCTCGCCGCCCGAGCCGCCCGACTCGTCGCGCGCACCGATCGCCCCGCAGCCCGCGAGGAGCGGCCCGACGACCACGGCGAGAGCCGCGAGCGACAGCGCCGCGCGGCCGCGTCGTCGGAGGCGCGACCGGTGGTCGCCCGTCGGCCCGGATCGAGCCGCGGCCCCCTTTTCGCGCATCGTCCCGACAGGGTCTCCCACCGCATCCTGGGTGCTCATGCGGCTGACGGTAGACCCGCCCCGCTCGCCCGCACCAGGGTCCGAAGAGCGGTGCAACGCGATCGTGACCTGGGCGTGATCCGAGAGTGATCTGAGCGTCGGCCTCGAACGGCTCGAGGGCCCTCGACGCCCCGCTACGGTCGACTCAGCGCGGTGGGGATGCGCACCGGATCGGCCTGATGGACGGCGGTCCGAGCATCCGTCGCCGCTCTGACAGCCTGCGCGCTCAGGGGTGGACGCGAGGGACGAGGGGGCCGAGAGATCGGCCCCCTCGCTGCGTCTGCGGCTGTCCCCGGCTGTCCCCCGCCCTGCGTAGGCTGGCCTCATGCGCACTTCGATCCTCGGCCGCACCGGTGCGACCGTCTCCTCCATCGGCCTCGGAACCTGGCAGCTCGGCGCCGACTGGGGCGACGTCAGCGAGTCGGATGCCCGGGCCGTCCTCGACGCCGCCGTCGAATCCGGCGTCACCGTCTTCGACACCGCCGACGTGTACGGCGACGGGCGCAGCGAGCAGCTCATCGGCCGCTACCTGCACGATCGCCCCGAGCTCGACGTCTTCGTCGCGACCAAGATGGGCCGCCGTCTGCCGCAGGAGCCCGAGAACTACTCCGCCGAGAACTTCGACGCCTGGACGCGCCGCAGCCTCGACAACCTCGGCGTCGACACCCTCGACCTCGTCCAGCTGCACTGCCCGCCGACCGCCGTGTACGGCATCGACCGCGTCTTCGACGACCTCGACGCCCTCGTCGAGCAGGGGCGGATGCGCCACTACGGCGTGAGCGTCGAGCGCGTCGACGAGGCCCTCGCCGCGATCGCGCGCCCGAACGTCGCGAGCGTGCAGATCATCGTCAACGCCTTCCGGCTCAAGCCGCTCGACGAAGTCCTGCCCGCCGCGCAGGCCGCCGGCGTCGGCATCATCGCGCGCGTCCCGCTCGCCTCGGGCCTGCTGAGCGGCCGGTACACGCGCGACACGACCTTCGCCGCCGACGACCACCGCACCTACAACCGCCAGGGCGAGGCCTTCGACGTCGGCGAGACCTTCTCGGGCGTCGACTACGCGACGGGCGTCGAGGCCGCGCAGCGGTTCTCCGCGCTCGCCGCCGAGCACGACCTCGCGCCCGCGACGGCCGCGCTCGCCTGGCTCGCGCAGCTGCCGGGCGTCTCGACCGTCATCCCCGGAGCCCGCAGCCCCGAGCAGGCGCGCGCGAACGCCGCCGCCGGCGAGGTCGCCGACCTGCCGCCGAGCTTCCACGAGAGCGTCGTCGCGCTCTACGACGAGTACTTCCGCGCGACCATCCACGAGCGCTGGTGACGGCGGCGGCCGGGCGGGCCGCGGGCGAGGAGAGCGGCGGAGGGCGACCGGCACGGTCGGGCCTCGGCCGCACCTTCGGCACGGTCTTCACCGCGAACCTCGCGTCGAGCCTCGGCGACGGCATCGCCCGCACCGTCTCGCCGCTCCTGGCGGCGCGGCTCACCGACGACGCACTGCTGATCGCCGGGATCGCGGCGGTCGCGATGCTCCCGTGGCTGTTCTTCGCGCTGCCGGCGGGCATCCTCGTCGATCGGATGGATCGTCGACGCGCCCTCGCCCTCGCGGCCGGAGTGCGCACGGCCCTCGCGGTCGGGCTCGTGGTGCTCGTCGCGACGGACGCGCTCACGATCTGGTGGCTGTACCTCGTGATCTTCGTCTACGGCGCGTGCGAGACCCTCTACGACGGGGCGATCCGCGCTGTCGTGCCGAGCATCGTGCCGAAGGCGAAGCTGCCGCGTGCGAACGCCCGCATCGAGGGCGCCGAGCTCGTCGTGCAGAACTTCGCAGCGGCCCCGCTCACCTCGGTGCTCTTCGCCGTCGCCGTGCTCATCCCCGTCGGCGGGCTCGTCGCGGCGTTCGGGCTCGCCGCCCTCCTCGCCGCCTTCCTGCCCGCGGTCGCGTCGGGCAGGCAGTTCCACGCGCCCGCCGGCCAGGCGGCCGTCCCGTTCCGCCGGCAGCTGGCCGACGGCTGGCGGTTCATCATCGGCAACCGGATGCTCCGCACCCTGTGGTTCTTCTCCATCGGCACGGCCATCCTGTTCTCGGCGGCCTCGGCCACGCTCGTGCTGTTCGTCCTCGACACGCTCGCCGTGCCGGAGGCGGCGTTCGGCGGGTTCCTTCTCGCGGGCGCGATCGGCGGTCTGCTCGGCTCGGTCGTCGCCTCGCGCCTGCAGGCGCGCTTCGGCCTGGGCCGCGTCATGGCGGCCATGAACCTGCTGTGCGGCGTCACGACGCTCCTCATCGGCGTGTGGCCGCAGCCGATCTGGGTGGTCGTGATGTTCGCGATCGGCTCGGGCGCGGTCACGATCTGGAACATCCTGATGATGTCGTTCCGGCAGGCGATCATCCCCGGTCGCCTCCTCGGCCGCGTGCACGGAACCTGGCGCACCCTCCTGTGGGGCTCGATGCCGCTCGGCTCGCTGCTCGGCGGCGGGCTCGCACTGCTCGGCCTGGCCGTGCCGTGGATCGTCGGCGGCGCCGCCCTCACCGTCCTCGCCCTCGTCTTCTACCGCTTCCTCACGACGCTGCCCGACCCCGAGACGATCGACAACGGCGACGAGCCGCCCGCCGAGACCGGGGCGATCGGCACGCTCCCGCCGGGCGAGCCGCCGGGCGTGCCCGCGGTCGACTGACCCGCGGCGCGACCGTCTGCGAGCATGAGCCCATGCCGTTCACGCTGACCCGCCACCCGTTCCCGCCGCGCCGGCGGCAGGTGCGCCTCGCTGCGCGCACCGACCTCGTGCCGCGGGCCGCCGACGGCGCCGGGTTCATCCGCATCCGCCTGCAGAGCGGGGTGCCGCTCGACGGTTTCACGTCTCCGGGAGCGGGCGACCATCTGCGGGTGTTCGTGCCCGAGGCCCCCGAGTGGGCGAGCGTCGCGGTCGACGATGCCGGGCATCCGACCGCGCCGTCGCGCACCGAGACGATCGTCGCGTTCGACGCCGAGGCCGGCTGGGTCGACCTCGACATCCTCGTGCACGCCGCCGACGAGACGGGCGACGCGGGGCTCATCGGCCCGTGGGCCGCCCGCGCACCGCTCGGCTCGCCCGCGATGCTCGCCGACCCGAAGGGCTCGGTCGTCCTCGGCGGCGCCCCGGTCGCGTTCGTCCTCGCGGGCGACGACTCCGCGATCCCCGCCCTCCGCCGCTATCTCGGGATGTTCGGCGCCGGCACCCCCGGCCTCGTGCTGCTCGAGACCGCGTTCGACCCCGCGGCCCTCGGAGTCGCGGTCGGCCCGGGCGTCGAGCTGCGCGTGCTTGCCCCCGACCCCGCGCGCCCGAGCGCTGCACTCGCGGCTGAGCTCGCCGCGCTCGCGGGGGAGCCGCCGCCCGCAGCCTCCCCCGACGTCTTCATCTTCGCGTGCGGCGAGCAGTCGCTGCTGGCCCCGGCGCGGGCGCTCCTCGCGGCCTGGGGCATCGATGTCGAGCACGCGGTCGCGAAGGGCTACTGGAAGCGGCGCGCGGACTGAGGCGCGCGGCGCCGCGGCCGGCAGGCGGGTCCTGCTCAGTCCAGGTCGTCCGGGTGCCGCCCCGTGCGCGCGCCGGTCTCGAGCGTCGCGATCTCGGCCATCTCCTCGACCGTCAGCTCCCATCCGAACAGGGCGGAGTTCTCCTCCACGCGTCGCAGCGACGTCGACTTCGGGATCACTACGAGCCCCTGCTGAACGTGCCAGCGCAGCGCGACCTGCGCGGCTGAGCGGCCGTGCCGCTCGCCGATGGCCGACAGCACCGCGAGATCGCGCGAGCCCTCGGCGAGCATCTGACCGCGCGCGAGGGGGCTCCAGCTCTCCGTCACGATGCCGAACGCCGCGTTCGCCTGCCGCACCGCCGTCTGCGGAAGATGCGGGTGCAGCTCGACCTGGTTGACCACCGGCACGACCCCGGTCTCGTCGACGAGGCGCTGCACGTGGTGCGGCTCGAAGTTGCTCACCCCGATGGAGCGCACGCGGCCCTCGTCGCGCAGCGCGATCATGGCGCGCCACGCGTCGACGTAGCGGTCCTGCGTCGGCGCGGGCCAGTGGATGAGGTAGAGGTCGAGAGTCTCGAGCCCCAGCAGCGCCATGCTCGCGTCGAACGCGCGGCGCGTCTCGTCGAGCCCGTGCGCGTCGTTCCAGACCTTCGTCGTGACGAACACCTCCTCGCGCGGAAGTCCGCTGGCACGGATGCCCTCGCCGACGCCGCGCTCGTTCAGGTACAGCGCCGCGGTGTCGACGTGCCGGTACCCCCGGCGCAGCGCGCCGGCGACGAGGTCGGCCGTCTGCGGCTCGGGCACCTTGTAGACGCCGAGCCCGAGCTGCGGGATGGCGGCGCCGTCGTGGAGGCGGATGGTCGGGCCGATCGCGGGGAGGATGCTGTCGGTCATCGCTCCAGTATCGTCGCCGACCCTGGATCTCCGCGTCGGCAGTGCGCGCGGTGGGAGTCGGCTGGACGCGCGGAATGGACGCGCGGTCCATGCGGTTGCATGGAGACATGACCCGCATCATGATCATCGTCGGCAGTGTCCGCCCCGGCCGAGTCGGCCTCTCCGTCGCGGAGTGGGTCCGCGATCGCGTCCAGGAGACCGTCCAACGCGACGGGCACGGGGGAGGGGACGCGGCATCCATCGACCTGGTCGATCTCGCCGAGCTGAACCTGCCGTTCCTCGACGAGCCGCACCATCCGGTGAAGAAGCAGTACACGAAGCCGCATACCGTCGCGTGGAGCGAGCGGGTCTCGGCCGCCGACGCGATCGTGCTCGTGTCCCCGGAGTACAACCACTCGTACAGCCCGGCGCTGAAGAACGCGATCGACTTCCTCTTCACCGAGTGGGCGCACAAGCCCGTCGCGGTCGTCAGCTACGGCGGCGCCTCGGCCGGCACGCGCGGCGTCGCGGCTCTCGATCCGGTGCTCTCGACGGTGGGGCTCGTGAAGATCGCCGCGAACCCGGAGATCAACTTCATCGGCTCGAAGATGGTCGACGGCGTCTTCCAGGGCGACGACAAGCTCGCCGGCACGGTCGCCGCGATGACGACGCAGCTGATCGAGACCGCCGAGGCGCTGACGCCGCTGCGTTGAGCCGCCTGCTCAGCCGCCCTGCCTGCTCAGCTGACGGGAAGGCGCACGGGCTCGGTGTCGGGCAGCGGGCTCGCGTCGCGCCCCCGCAGGTCGGGGTGGGCGCGCCGGAAGACGATCGCGATGAGCATGCCCGCGAACGCGAACGCGGCGCCCGCGGCGAATCCGCCGCTCGCGCCGAACCCGTCGATGAGGAAGCCCGCGGCGGCCGAGCCGAGCGCGGCGCCGATGAGCTGGCCGGTGCCGACCCACCCGTAGGCCTCGGCGGTGTCGCTGAACCGCACGCTCGCCGAGACGATCGCGAACATGACCGCGAGCGCGGGGGCGATGCCGGCGCCGGCGATGAGCAGCGTGATCGCGAGCCCCCAGAAGTCGAGGAAGAACATCGCCGCGGCGCCGCCGACGAACACGAGGGCCATGCGCCGCGCGAGCGCCCATGGGCCGATGGGCACCTGGCCGAAGCCGAGGCCGCCGGCGAGCGAGCCGATCGCCCAGATGGCGAGGATGACGCCCGCCTCGACACCCTCCTTGCCGAAGTTCGCGACGACCGCGGCCTCGATCGCGGCGCACGAGGCGACGAGAAGGAAGCCGACGACCGTGGCGAGCAGCACGGGCGGGCGCGCGAGGACCGCGCCGAACGAGCGCTTCGACCGGGGGATCCGCACGCGGCCGAGCTCGGGGGAGGCGAGGAACCAGACGCCGCCTCCGAGGAGGAACGCGCCCGCGAGGGCGATCGCGGCGACGGTCGAGACCTGGGTCGCGACGAAGGTCGTCATGACGGGGCCGGCGATCCAGATGATCTCCTGGGCGGAGGCGTCGATCGCGAAGAGCGGGGTGAGCTGGCGCGAGTTCACCATCTTCGGGTAGATCGTGCGCACGGCCGGCTGGATCGGCGGGTAGGCGAGGCCGCCCACGAGCCCGACGAGCATGTAGCCCCAGAGCTCCATCGGCACGAAGGCGACCGCGGCCATGCTGGACGCGCACACCGCGATGGTCAGGGCGATCACGGGGCGCATGCCCCACACGCCCATCCAGCGGCTCGTCAGCGGGCCGGCGACGGCCTGCCCGACGCTCGTCGCGGCGAGCACGAGCCCCGCGGCGCCGTACGAGCCGAAGATGCCCTCGACGTGGATCAGGTACGCGAGCGAGAGCATCCCGCTGGGGAACCGCGCGGTGAGCTGCGCCGCGATGATGCGGGCGACCCCCCGGGTTCTCAACAGGTCGCCGTATCCGCTCACGAGAGCCCAGCCTAGGGGAGCCCGACGACACTGTCGGAGGGCCGGGGGAGGCGCGAGGATCCGCCGGTCTGCGTCCATCCGCCGGGGTGTCGGCGGTTACCCCCAGACTGTGGATAAGGCAGCGGACTTATGCACAGCTGTGGACGACACGCCCACTACATGTGGGGTGTGCGCATTGTCAGTGCCCCGATATATAGTGGCGGAACCGCCGGACCGGAGCATCGCTCGGTGGCCCCCGATCGGGGGTCGGAGCCCTCGCCGACAGGCGAGAACCACGCCGATTCGGGCGAGAGAGAACCGCAGAGCCGCGCCGCTGGCGCGAAGAGGAGAAGAGCCACGTGAGCAGCATCACGGTCGTCAAGCGCGACGGGACCCGCGAGCCCTACGACGCCAACAAGATCAACCTGGCGATCGAGAGCGCCGCCGAGGGCCTCGACCCCAGCATCACGTGGGTCACCCAGATCGCGAGCGAGCTCGAGCTCACGCTCTTCGACGGCATCACGACGCAGCAGCTCGACGAGGCCGTCATCCAGGTCGCCCTGCAGAACATCAAGGACGACCCGGCGTTCGACATCGTCGCCGCGCGACTCCTCCTCAAGACCATCTACAAGCGCGTGCTCGGCGACTACTCCTCCGCCGACGAGCTGCGCCGCCTGCACCGGGAGCACTTCGCCGCCTACGTCCGCCGCGGCGTCGACGAGGTCCTCCTCGACTCGCGCTTCACCGAGCTCTTCGACCTCGAGAAGCTCGCCGCGGCCCTCGAGCCCGCGAACGACGAGCTGCTGAAGTACATCGGCGTCGTCACGCTCAACAACCGCTACGGCATCAAGGCCCGCAACGGCGAGCCGCTCGAGGTCCCGCAGTACTTCTGGATGCGCGTCGCCATGGGCCTGTCGCTCAACGAGGCCGACCCGACGAGCCACGCCATCGCCTTCTACTCGAAGATGTCGACGCTCGAGTACCTCGCCGCCGGCTCGACCCTCGTCAACGCCGGCACGAGCTACCCGCAGCTGTCGAACTGCTTCGTCATGGAGATGCAGGACGACATCGAGCACATCGCCAAGAGCGTGCGCGACGTCATGTGGCTCACGAAGGGCACCGGCGGTATCGGCCTCTCGGTCACGAAGCTCCGCGCCCAGGGCTCGCCCATCCGCTCCAACAACACGACCTCGACCGGGCCGATCCCCTTCATGCACACGATCGACTCGGTGCTGCGCGCGGTCAGCCGCGGCGGCANCCTCCGCCAGAACTCCGGCGACCCTTACCGCCGCACCCGCACGGCCAACACCGCCGTCTGGATCAGCGACGAGTTCATGAAGCGCGTGCAGAACGACGAGGACTGGTACCTCTTCGACCCGCTCGAGGTCAGCGACCTCAACGAGCTCTACGGCAAGGCCTTCTCCGCCCGGTACGCCGAGTACGTGGCGATGGCCGAGCGCGGCGAGCTGAAGATGTTCAAGAAGCTCGGGGCGCGCGAGCAGTTCAAGCAGATCCTCATCTCGCTGCAGTCCACGAGCCACCCGTGGCTCACGTGGAAGGACACGATCAACAACCGGGCGATCAACAACAACACCGGCACGATCCACCTCTCCAACCTCTGCACCGAGATCTGCCTCCCGCAGGACCGCGACAACATCTCCGTCTGCAATCTCGCCTCGATCAACCTCTCGCGTCACGTCGAGAACGGCGTCGTCGACTTCGCGAAGATCGCTGAGAGCGCCCGCCTCGCCGTCCGCCAGCTCGACAACCTCATCGACATCACCGTCTCGAGCGTCGACGAGGCCGACTTCGCCAACCAGCAGAACCGCGCGATCGGCCTCGGCGTCATGGGGTTCACCGACGTCGTCGAGAAGCTCGGATTCTCGTACGACTCGGAGGAGGCCTTCGACCTCATCGACGAGATCATGGAGCACGTCTCGTACGCCGCGATCGACGAGTCGACCGAGCTCGCGAAGGAGCGCGGCTCGTACGCGAACTTCGAGGGCTCGCGCTGGTCGCAGGGCCTCGTGCCCCTCGACACGATCGACCTCACCGAGGCCGACCGCGGACTCGAGGTGCAGGTCAACCGCACGAGCCGTCTCGATTGGGACGCGCTGCGGGCGAAGGTCAGGGGCGGGATGCGCAACGCGACCCTCATGGCCATCGCGCCCACGGCATCCATCGGCCTCGTCGCCGGCACGACGCCGGGCCTCGACCCCCAGTTCTCGCAGATCTTCAGCCGCTCGACGAGCTCGGGCAAGTTCCTCGAGGTGAACCGCAACCTCGTGGCGACGCTGCAGGAGCACGGCCTGTGGGAGCGCGTCCGCGAGGACATCCTCCGCAGCCAGGGCGACATCCAGGGCATCGCGCTCATCCCCGACGAGATCAAGGCGACGTACAAGACGAGCTTCCAGCTCTCGCCGTACGCCTTCCTCGAGGTCGCGGCGCGCGCCCAGAAGTGGATCGACCAGGCCATCAGCCGCAACATGTACCTCGAGACGCGCGACGTCGACGAGATGGTCGACATCTACTCGGCCGCGTGGAAGAAGGGCGTGAAGACGACCTACTACCTGCACATGAAGCCGCGCCACACCGCTGAGCAGTCGACGGTCAAGGTCAACAAGGCCGAGACGATCAACGCCGGCGGCGGCGCGCCCAAGAAGGGCTTCGGCGCGGCCGGCGGCTCCGCTGCGCCGGCGGCCGAGCCCGCCGCGGCGGCCCCCGCGCGCAAGGGCTTCGGCTTCGGCGGCGTCGCGAAGGGCGGCGAGTGATGGACCCCCGCGACTCCACCGTCGACACCGTCGGCGGCTACTACGTCCCGACCGATCCGATGGACGACCTGCACTGCGAGAGCTGCCAGTAGGCGCAGCGCTCGCACGACCGCTCCACCCATCCACCCCACACTTCCCCTCCTCCCGAACAGAAAGAACGACAGATCATGGGAATTCTCGGCACCGGCATCCAAGAGGGCCTGCTGCTCAAGCCCGTCACGTACAAGTGGGCGATGGATCTCTACGACCAGGCCGTCGCCAACACCTGGTTCCCCAACGAGGTGCAGCTCGGCGAGGACATCGCCGACTTCAAGAAGATGACGGACGAGGAGCGCCACGCGATCACGTTCCTCATGAGCTACTTCAACCCGAACGAGCTGCTCGTCAACAAGGCGCTCGCGTTCGGCGTCTACCCCTACGTCAAGGCTCCCGAGGCGCACCTCTACCTCGCGAAGCAGATGTGGGAGGAGGCCAACCACTGCATGAGCTTCGAGTACGTGCTCGAGACCTTCCCGATCGACCGCGCCGCGGCCTACGACAGCCACATCGACGTGCCGTCGATGGCGCGCAAGGAGGAGTTCGAGGTCAAGTTCATCCGCCGCATGACGGAGGACACGCTCGACATCACGACGACCGAGGGCAAGCAGGACTTCATCCGCAACCTCGTCGCGTACAACGTGATCCTCGAGGGCATCTGGTTCTACTCGGGCTTCATGGTCGCCCTGTCGTTCCGCCAGCGGAACCTGCTGCGCAACTTCGGCTCGCTCGTCGACTGGATCGTGCGCGACGAGAGCCTGCACCTGAAGTTCGGCATCAACCTCATCCTCACGGTGCTGGAGGAGAACCCCGACCTGCAGACGCCGGAGTTCGCCGCCGAGATCAAGCAGATGATCCTCGACGCCGTCGAGATGGAGTCGGCGTACAACCACGACCTGCTTCCCAACGGCATCCTCGGCCTCAACGCCAACTACATCAACCAGTACGTCAAGTACCTGGCCGACCGCCGCCTCGAGGAGCTCGGCTTCGAGCCCGAGTACAACGTGTCGAACCCGGCGAAGTGGATGGCGACGGCGAACGACACCCTGCAGCTCGTCAACTTCTTCGAGTCGACGAACACGTCGTACGAGGTCAACGCGAAGACCTCGGCCTAGCTGTTCCCGACGTGCGGCCCGTGCTCCCGGCAGACCTCCTCTTCATCGGAGGGGTCGTCTACCGGGGCGCGGGCCGCTCCGTCGTTCCCGAGCCCCTCGAGGTCGCGGTGCTCGACGGCTGCATCGCGGCGGTCGACGCCGACCTGAGCGCCTGGCGCGGGCTGGCGACCGACGTGGTCGATCTGGCGGGCGGGATGCTCCACGCCGGGTTCGTCGACGCCCACATCCACCCCATCCAGGGCGGCCTCGAGCGGCTCGCGTGCGACCTGAGCGAGGGCTCGACGCGCGAGGAGTACCTCGAGCTCATCGCCGCCTACGCGCAGCTCAACCCGCCGAGGGGATGCGACGCCTCCCGCTCCTGGATCACCGGGGGCGGCTGGGCGATGAGCGCCTTCCCCGGCGGCACACCGACCGCCGCCGAGCTCGACGCGGTCGAGCCGATCCGGCCGGTGCTCCTCTACAACCGCGATCACCACGGCGCGTGGGCCAACTCGGCGGCGCTCGCTCTCGCGGGCATCACCGCCGAGACGCCCGACCCGGCCGACGGGCGCATCGAGCGGCTGCCCGACGGATCGCCCTCGGGGACCCTGCACGAGGGTGCGGCGAAGCTCGTCGCCGACCTCGCGCCGTCGCCGAGCCCGGACGACGTGCACGCGGCGCTGCTGGAGGCGCAGCGGTACGCGCTCAGCGTCGGCATCACCGGCTGGCAGGATGCGATCGTCGGCGACTACTTCGGCTCGGCCGACACCGCGCAGGTGTATCGGCGTGCGCTCGCCGACGGCCGACTGCTCGTCGACGTCACCGGCGCGCTCTGGTGGGACCGCGATCGCGGCGTCGAGCAGGTGCCCGAGCTCGTCGCCCGTCGCGATGCGCTCGCCGCCGACCTCGGCCCGCACGCGCGCTTCCGCCTCCCCGCGGTGAAGATCATGGCCGACGGCGTCGTCGAGAACGGCACCGCCTCGATGCTCGAGCCGTATCTCGGACCGCTCGGCGAGACCGAGCACCCGCGCGGCATCGCGTTCGTGGGCGGACGGGACCTGATCGACGCGATCGTCGCCCTCGACGCCGCCGGGTTCAGCGCGCACGTGCACGTCATCGGCGACCGCGCCGCGCGCGACGCTCTCGACGGCTTCGAGGCGGCGCGCACCGCGAACGGCTGGGCCGAGCGCGATCCGGCGGATGCCCGGCGCCACCACCTCGCCCACCTCCAGTTCGTCCACCCCGACGACGTCGCCCGCTTCGCCGCGCTCGGCGTGACCGCCAACATGCAGGCCCTCTGGGCCTGCTACGAGCCGCAGATGCGCGAGCTCACCGTCCCGTTCGTGGGGGAGGCGCGCGCCGCGACGCAGTACCCCTTCGCGAGCATCCTGCGCTCGTCGGGAGCCGGGGGCGGGATGCATTCCGACACCGGCATGGATGCTCGCCCGGTGCTGTGCGCCGGCTCCGACTGGCCCGTCTCGACCCCGGACCCGTGGCAGGCGATCCACGTCGCGGTGAACCGGCGCCTGCCGGAGGACGACCCCGAGTTCGACCCCGAGCCGCTGCTGCCGCACGAGGCGCTGACGCTCGCCGAGGCTCTCGACGCGTACACCGCGGGCTCGGCGTGGATCACCGGGCGCGGGCCGGGCGACGCCGAGGTCGCGGGCGTCATCGCGGTGGGCGCGATCGCGGACCTCGCCGCGACGGACCGCGACCCGTTCGCGGGGGAGGCGACGGGTATCCACGCCGCCCGTACCGTCGGCACGTGGATCGCGGGCCGCCGCGTCTTCGGCTGAGCGCCGGGTTCTGCCGCTCCGTAATCGGTCATCCCGTAACCGGGGGCTCAAGTCAATCCTGCGCTCCCGGCGTTGGCGTGGCGTCCTCCGTGCCCTCCGGAGTGCAGTACTGTCATCGCAAGCTCGGATGCCCCTCTAATTCGAATCGCTTTCATCGCGATCCGGCGGGGCGCGACGGTCGACCACTGCGTGCTGCTTCCTCCCCCGGATCGATCGGACCTGCCCATGGGCTTCCTCACTGCACGTGCACCCCGTCGCGAGACTCCCATCGGCGCGCGACGACCTCGCGTCGCGACGCAGGCCGTCTCATCGGTCGCGGTAGTCGCTCTCGGGCTCGGTGCGGCCCTCGCGGTCGTTCCCGCGATCGGCGCGAGCGCGGCGGTGCCCGCCGACTGCCGGCTCGATCTCTCGACCGGAGCGCCGGTCGCCGTCTGCGACTTCACGACCAGCGCGAGCTTCACGGTGCCGTCGGGGGTGACGCAGCTCACCGTCGTCGCGAGCGGCGCGGCCGGCGCGATGAACTGGATCATGCCCGGCGGCGCAGGGGCCACCGTCACCGCCCTCGTGCCCGTCATCGAGGGCGAGCAGCTCACCGTCACGGTCGGGGCCAATGGCGGCGCGCCCGGTGGCGGCGGCGCGTCCGACGTGCGGACCGGCGTCGACTTGACGACCGCGCTCGTCGTGGGCGCGGGCGGCGGCGCCGGGGGCTACGCCGGTGCCGGAGGGCTCGGCGGGGCGGCCGGGGTGCCGGACGGCTCGGCGCCGTGCGCGCCGGGTGCTGCCGGAACGAACGCCTCGACGAACCCGACGCGAGGCGGCAGCGGCACGGGCGGCGGCGGCGCGACCTGCAGCGCCGGCGGCGCGGCCGGAGTGTCGAACGCCGGTGCAGGCCTGCTCGGCATCGGCGGTGCGGGCGGCGTCGGCGGTAACGGCGGAGGCGGCGGCGGGGCGGGCTACTACGGCGGTGGCGGTGGCGGCGCATGGACGGGCAGCAGTGCGAGCAACGGCGGCGGTGGCGGTGGAGGCTCGAGCTATCTCGCCGACGGCGTGACATTCGTGAGCGGCGCCGCGAACGCGTCCACGACCGCATCCGTCAGCATCAGCTACGCGGTGTCGATCGCCAGCATCGCGATCAGCCCCGCCACGAGCGTCGTCACGTTCCCCGCGGCCGCCACCTTCGCCGTCGAGGGTTTCGATCGCGATGGCGACTCGCTCGGGGACCTGACCGCGATCGCGAGCTTCTCGATCACGAGTGCTGGCGGCTGCACGGGCTCCAAGTGCGGCGGGCCGGTGGGGGTGCACACGGTCACCGCGACGGTCGGCGACCTCACGGCGCAGGCTGCGCTCACCGTCGACCCGGCCGAGGTCACGCCTCCGGTTGATCCGGTTGATCCGGTTGATCCGGTTGATCCGGTTGATCCCGTCGACCCGGTGGACCCGGTGGACCCGGTGGACCCGGTCGAGCCGGTCGACCCGGTCGACCCTGTTGATCCTGTTGACCCCGTCGAGCCCGTGGAGCCCGTCGACCCGTCGGTTCCGATGGAACCCGAATCGCCCACTCCTGATCCGCCCACCGCGGTGGACACGTCGGCGACCAGTATCGAGCCCGGCGGCACGATCACCGTGAACGCGTCCGGCTTCCTCCCGGGCGAGCGGCTCCAGGTCTGGCTCAATTCGACTCCCGTGCTGCTTTCGACCGGCGTCGCCGAATTGGACGGGACCTTCGCGACCACAGTGAGGATCCCGGCGGGGACGGAGGCCGGTGCGCACCGCATCGAGGTGCGCGGCGCCGCCTCGGGCTCGGTCTTCACGGGGGTGACAATCCTGCCCGCGCTGGCCGCGACCGGCTCGGCCGGCGTCGACCCGCTCATCCGCACGGCGCTGCTCGTGCTGACGCTCGGGGCTCTGCTCCTCACGGCGCGACGCCGCGAGCTTCTCTCGCAGCCTTGACGGGGCGCCCCCTCACCGGGTGATTCAATCGAGCCATGAAGCCTCCCGCCGACCGCATCACGCTGCAGTTCTTCGCCGAGCCGATGGACTCGGCCGTCGGCGGGAAGACGGTCGCCGCGGGCAGCGTGCTGGAGTGGATCGACAAGGCCGGCTACGCCTGCGCCGTCGGATGGAGCGCGTCATACTGCGTGACCGCCTACGTCGGCAACGTGCACTTCACCCGCTCGATCGCCCCGGGCGACCTCGTGCAGGCGCACGCCCGCATCGTGCACACCGGTCGCACCAGCATGCAGGTGCTCGTCGTCATCGAGTCGGCGAGCCCGCGCACGCGCGAGTTCTCGATCGCGACGCACTGCATCCTCGTCTTCGTCGCGGTGGACGCGAACGGCTCGACGACGACCGTGCCGGAGTGGCGACCGCGCACGGACGAGGATCGTGAGCTGAGGGCGAGCGCCGAGCAGCGGATCCTCGTGCGACGGGAGATCCGCGAGGCGATGCTCGCTCAGGTCTACTCGGACGCGGGGACAGCGCCGCGAACGGTGTTCCGCTTCCTGTCCGCGCCGTCGGTCGCGAACTGGGGCGGGAAGGCGCACGGCGGCACGGTGATGCGCTGGATCGACGAGGCCGCCTTCGCGTGCGCGGCCGGCTGGTCGAGCGAGCACGCCGTCGCCGTGTACTCCGGCGGCATCCAGTTCGCCAGCCCCATCGGCATCGGCGACCTCGTCGAGGTCGAGGCGCGACTGATCCACACGGGGCGGCGATCGATGCACATCGCCGTGCACGTGCGGGCGGGGAGCCCGACGCGCCCGCACGAGCTCGCTCTCACCACGACGTGCATGACGGTGTTCGTCGACCGTGGCGAAAGCGGGCGGGCGGTTCCGATCGCGTCATTGGCGCTGGAATCCGAGGAGGACGGTCGACTCGATCGCCACGCGCTCGACCTGGTCGAGCTGCGGAAGAAGCCGGCGCCGATCCCTCCGAGTGCACTCGCGCCGGTGCTCGCGGGCCGGTAGGCGCCGAGGCTAAAGGGCAGTGAATCGTCCGCCGTGGGGGGCCGCGTAGCCGAGCGGTACCCCGTCGAGGGCCAGTACGAAATCGCCATCCTTGGCCACAGGCTTGCTCGGGAGCCGGGCGGCGACATCGGGGAGCGCCCGGACCCCTTCGAGGCTCACGCGTCGCGCGTCACGTCGTGAGATGACGGATTCCGCGGCCGCCCGCGCCGACTCATCGAGGTACGCGAACACTGCGCTGTGCATGATCACCACTGTCGAGTCAGACGGGGCTCTCGCGACGAGGCGGGAAGCTCGGTCACGAGGTCGCCGTGAAAGATGGCTGGCGGGTCTTCGCGAAGCACGTCGACCGCGCGACGGAATCGATCCCGTCTCGCGGCGTGCTCCGGCCAGATCAGCGTCTCCATCCAGGAGCGCTCGTCAGCGTCTGAGAGATCGACCGGATTCAGATCAAGGCCCGCACGCCAGACAATGTCCGGCATCCGCGCAGGGGCCTCTGTGCCTTCGACGGCACACTCGATCACCAGCGAACCGTCATCGGCAGGTCCGAGCGTGCGTGTCGTCCGTCCGTGGGTGAATCGATAGCCGTAGCGATCCGGAATCAGGCGCCACCCGGGTTCGGCTGCCGGTTCCCGTCAGGCCGAGCGCGAATCAGCGGAAGCCGAGAGTCCGACTCTGAGACGGCCACAGCCCACGCCTCGTAGATGTCACTGGAACCGCGGGCTTCGATCTCCGCCCAGCGGCGATACCCCTCGGCGATTCGATTCACGGCGCAGACCGTAGCAGCGCTACCCGCCGAGCGCCTTGCGGATGCGCTGCACCGAGATCGGCCCGTGCGCGCCGAGCGGCTGCGCGAAGAGCGAGATGCGGAGCTCCTCGAGCATCCACCGGGCGGTCACGAGGTCGGGTCGCGCGTCGGCAGGGAGCGGCAGCGAGCCGCCCGCGCGGGTGAAGAGCGTCGTCGCCTCCTGCTGCTCGGTCATGCGCTGGCGGTCGCGGCCGACGTCGTCGGCGAGGCGCTCCACGCGGTGGGTGATGCCGCGCACGTAGACGGCGAGGCGCGGCAGGCGATCGAGGCCCGTGCGTGAGAGGAAGCCGTCGAACACGAGGTGGTTCAGGTGCTCGCGCGCGTCGGCGAGCGGCGCCATGAGCGACATCGACGAGGCGCGCCCGATCGCGACGTCGGCCTCGCGTGCCGCGGCGAGCACGGAGACGCACGTCGCCACGATCCGGAACAGGCGGTCGGGGAGTCCGGCATTGACGCGATCGCGGAGGGCCTCGAAGGACGCGCGATCCCAGGGGATGCCGCCCGCCGCATCCATCTCGGCCTCGACGACGGCGCGCAGCGCGTCGTCGATGAGCGCCGCGGTCGACCGGTACGGTGAGGCGGCGAGGGTGAGCTTCTCGGGCGTCGTGAGGTGCTCCTGCACGTACGACAGCGGAGAGGGCACGCCGAGCTGCACGAGTCTGCGGACGCCGCCGCGGTGGGCGCGCTCCTGGTCGGCGGCGGTCGCGAAGAGCTTCAGGGCGACGCTCGAGCCCTCGTCGACGAGGGCGGGGTAGGCGCGGATGGTCGTCTCGCCGCGCCGCGAGTCGAGCGCGCGCGGGAGGGTGCCGGCGGGCGCGCCCGAGCCGGCGCCGATCGAGTCGTCCCACGCCGTGATGCCGCCGCGCTCGATCGGACTGCGTGTCGCGGCGGTTGCGACGCGGGCGACCGAGTCGCGCGTGCGCTCCTTGAGCTTGGCCTGCAGAGCGGTGAGGTCGGTGCCGCGCGCGAGGCGCGACCCGCGCTCGTCGACGACCGCATAGCCCATGCGCAGGTGGGCGGGCAGGCGCTCGAGGTCGAAGTCGTCGGGCTCGACGGGCGTGAACGTCTGCCGCCGGATCTCACGCGCGAGGAACTCCGTGATCGACAGCTCGCGCAGATCGGCGCCCTCGGGAACCGCGGCGAGCAGCTTCGCGGCCCAGTCGGCGGCGGGCACGACGCTGCGGCGGATCGCCTTCGGCAGCGTCTTGAGCAGCGCCGTCACGAGCTCGAGGCGCAGCCCGGGCACGAGCCAGTCGAAGCCCGCGGTGTCGAGACGGGGCAGCAGCGGCAGCGGCACGGTGACGGTCACTCCGTCGTCGGCGGTGCCGGGCTCGAAGCGGTATCCGACGCTCAGGGTCTGGTCGCCGAGCGTGAGCCTGGTCGGGTAGGCATCGTCGTCGACCGAGATCTCGTCGGCCTCGACGAGATCGTCGCGCGTGAGGGTCAGCAGATCGGGATGCTCGTGCCGGGCATCCCGCCACCACTTCTCGAAGCGGCGCACGTCCGTGACGTCCGCGGGGATGCGCGCGTCGAAGAAGTCGACGATGCGCTCGTCGTCGAGCAGGATGTCGCGGCGGCGCGTGCGCTCCTCGAGCTGCTCGAGCTCGCGGCGGGTGCGCTGATTGTCGCGGAGGAACGCGGTGAGGCGCTTGTCGATGCGCGAGACATCCCAGTCGCCCTCGACGAGCGCGTGCCGGATGAACAGCTCGCGCGCCTGAGCGGGGTCGATGCGGGCGAGCTGCGCGCGGCGGCGCGGCACGATCGGCACGCCGAAGAGCGTGACCTTCTCGTCGACGACCGCGGCGCCCTGCCGCTTCTCCCACCGCGGCGCGCTGTACTGGCGCTTGGCGAGGTCGCCGGCGATCGGCTCGGCCCACGCGGGGTCGATCGATGCGACCGTGCGGGCGAAGAGGCGGCTCGTCTCGACGAGCTCGGCGGCCATGATCGCGGTCGGCTGCTTCTTCGCGAGCCCCGACCCGGGGAACAGGACGAAGCGCCGCTGGCGGGCCCCGAGGTAGTCGCGCTTCTCGGCGTCGCGGATCCCGAGATGGCTGAGCAGGCCCGCGAGCAGCGAGCGGTGGATGGCGTCGCCGTCGGCGCCGCTCTCGGCCGGGCGGCGCGCCTCCTCCTTGGTGAGCAGCCTCAGCTGCTGCCCCTGGCGAGAGAGCTGCCGGTAGACGTCCTGCCACTCTCTGATTCGGAGGTAGTTGAGGAACTCGGCCCGCACCTCCTTGCGGAACTGGTTGCCGCTGAGCTCGGCCTGGCGCTCCTGCAGGTGGTTCCAGAGGTTGAGGAGGCTGATGAAGTCGCTGCTGGGGTCGCGGAAGCGGTTGTGCAGCTGGTCGGCGCGCTCGCGCTTCTCGACGGGCCGCTCGCGCGGATCCTGGATCGACAGCCCGGCGACGATCGCCATGACCTCGCGCACGACGCCGTGCTTCTTCGCCTCGAGCACCATGCGGCCGTAGCGGGGGTCGAGCGGCAGCTGGGCGAGGTCGCGGCCGAGCTGAGTGATCCGGTTCTGGCCGTTCGCGGGCACGATCGCGCCGAGCTCGAGCAGCAGGTCGAGGCCGTCCTTGATGCCGCGCTTGTCGGGCGGCTGCAGGAACGGGAAGCGCTCGACGTCGCCGAGCCCGAGCGAGATCATCTGCAGGATGACTGCCGCGAGGTTCGTGCGCAGGATCTCGGGGTCGGTGTACTCGGGTCGCTTGGCGTAGTCGAGCTCGGAGTAGAGGCGGATGGCGATGCCGTCGCTCGTGCGGCCTGAGCGGCCCGAGCGCTGGTTGGCGCTCGCCTGCGAGATCGGCTCGATCGGCAGCCGCTGCACCTTCGCGCGCGCGGAGTACCGGCTGATGCGGGCCGTTCCGGTGTCGACGACGTAGCGGATGCCCGGCACCGTGAGGCTCGTCTCGGCGACGTTGGTCGCCAGAACGATTCGGCGGCGGATGCCCGCGGGCGCCCGCTCGAACACCCGGTGCTGCTCGGCCGCGCTGAGCCGACCGTAGAGCGGCAGGACCTCGGTGCCTGCGCCGCGCGGAGCTTGGCGGGCCAGGTGGCCGCGCAGGGCATCCGTCGCGTCACGGATCTCGTTCTCGCCGCTGAAGAACACGAGCACGTCGCCGTCGCCGCTGCCTTCGCGCGCGAGCTCGTCGACCGCGGCGATGACGCCGTCGATCATGTCGATGGCCTCGCCGGGGGTCGACGGGCCGTCGGCCTCGTCATCGTCGGGGTCGGGGTCGGTCAGACTGTCGGTGTCGACGCCGTCCGGGACGAGCGGGCGATACCGCACCTCGACCGGGAACGTGCGCCCGCTGACCTCGATGATGGGGGCGGGCGTGCCGTCGGCGGCGGCGAAGTGGGCGGCGAAGCTCTCGGGGTCGATCGTCGCGGAGGTGATGATGACTTTGAGCTCGGGGCGGCGGGGGAGGAGCTGCTTGAGGTAGCCGAGCAGGAAGTCGATGGTGAGACTGCGCTCGTGGGCCTCGTCGATGATGATCGCGTCGTAGTTCCTGAGCTCGCGGTCTCCGCGGAGGGCGGCGAGCAGGATGCCGTCGGTCATGAGGGTGACGCGCGTGGTCTTGCCGACCTGGTCGGTGAAGCGCACCTTGTAGCCGACGAGCCCGCCGAGCTCGGTGCCGAGCTCTTCGGCGACGCGCTCGGCGATCGTGCGGGCGGCGATGCGGCGCGGCTGCGTGTGGGCGATGCGCTCCCGGCCGAGCTCGAGCAGGATCTTCGGCAGCTGCGTCGTCTTGCCCGACCCGGTCTCGCCTGCGACGATGACGACCTGGTTCGCGGCGATCGCTGCGGCGATGTCGTCGCGTCGCTGACTGACCGGCAGGTCCTCGGGGTAGGTGATGCGCAGGGGGGCGGCGCTCGCCGGAGAGGTGGCGGCGCGGTCCGCGGTCGCCGACGGCGCCGACGAGTCGGCCGGCGTGGTCTCGGGCTGCGCGGTCATGAGCCCTCCAGTCTAGATTCCCGCACCTGCGGCCTCGCCCGCCCGCTCAGCCCGCTCAGCCCGCTCAGCCCGCTCAGCCCGCCCCTCCCGCCCCGCCCGCCCAGCCCGCCCCGCTCGCCGGCCCGCCGGACCGCCGGCCGAGCCGGCCCGCGGCCACGCCGACCGACTGCGGTTTCTGTTTCGCCAGTGTGCCTGTCGCGGCACGTGCCGCGCTTGGCCGTAGTCGTCCACAACCGGGAGGGGCCCGGCGCACTCGACTGATCCGACGCAGGCGCCCCGCGGCATGTGCCGCGGCGGGCACACTCGCGAAATGGAAACTCTCTTCCTGCTGGCGCACCCGCTGCGGTGGCGCCTCATCGAGATCCTCGCGAGCGGCGAGCACAGCGCCGGGCAGCTCGCCGACGCGGTGCAGTCGATGCGGGGCGTCGGACGCGAGGCGGTCTCCAAGCACCTCGGCCGCCTCCGCCGAGCGGGCCTCGTCGAGATCCGCATCGACATGAACAACCGCATCTACCGGCTCAGCCCTCGCGTCATCGGGGCCCTCGACGGTCTCGTCGCCCACCTGATCCAGTTACGAGCGGCGACCGAGTACGACGACCTCGACCTGGACGGCGGCGACCGCGACATCGGCTGGGAGCCGCCGCCGACGTTCGACACCGAGGAAGACGTCGCGCGCTGCTGGTGTATACGACGGGGCCTCTATCTGCAGAATCGCTAGCGCCCGATGCCCTCAATGTATACATTGAGGGCATGGCGATGGATGCGGCGGTGCAGCGGGCGAGCGCCCTCACCTCCGCCGACCGCGCGTTCGAGAAGCTGCGCACGCAGATCGTCGAGGGTGAGCTCGCGCCCGGCGCCCCGCTCGCCGAGGTCGAGCAGGCGACGCGCCTCGGCGTGAGCCGCACGCCCGTGCGCGAGGCATTCGCCCGGCTCATCGCCGCCGGGCTCGCGACCGAGCGCGGGCCGCGCTCCCTCGTCGTCTCCGACATCGACGCGGCCGACGTCGCCGCGCTCTTCGACCTCCGCCGCGCGCTCGACGAGCAGGCCGCCCGCCTCGCCGCCGCCCGCGCGTCCGCCGACCCGCACACCGCGGCTGCCTTCGCCAACCTCGCCGACCGGTTCCGCGCCGTCACCCCATCGACCCTCGCCGACGACGATCCCCAGCGCCACGGCTACTACGCCCTCGTCGCCGAGTTCGACGCCGCTCTCGACGACGCGCTCAGCCGCAGCCCCTACCTCGCGGCCGCGATCGCGAGCACGCGCGTCCACCTCGCGCGCGTGCGGCGCCTCGCCCGCGACGATGACGCCCGCCTCGCGGCCAGCGCCGCCGAGCACGGCGCCATCGCCCGCGCGATCGCCGACGCGGACGGCGAGCGCGCCGCCGCCGCCACCCGGCTGCACCTGCACGAGGCTCTCACGAGCATCCACCGCCACCTGCCGCCCGGCGCCGGCCAGAACCAGGAGACACCATGACGACCGTCCACACCGTCCGCACCTACAAGAGCAGCGAGCCCCTGAGCGCAGAGAACCAGCTCGCCGGCAAGCTCGCGGCGCTCGCCGCCGAGCAGGACCGCCCGCTCGACGACCGCGCCGTCGACATGGTCATCAACCGCATCATCGACAACGCTGCCGTCGCTACCGCGAGCATCGGCCGCGCCCCCGTCGTCAGCGCGCGCGGCCAGGCCGAGGCGCACCCGTACAGCCCCGGCGCGACCGTCTTCGGGCTGACCCAGCAGCAGCGCGTCAGCCCCGAGTGGGCCGCCTGGGCCAACGGTGTCGCCGTGCGCGAGCTCGACTACCACGACACCTTCCTCGCCGCGGACTACTCGCACC
Source organism: Yonghaparkia sp. Soil809 (assembly GCF_001429705.1). Taxonomy (NCBI): domain Bacteria; kingdom Bacillati; phylum Actinomycetota; class Actinomycetes; order Micrococcales; family Microbacteriaceae; genus Microcella; species Yonghaparkia sp. Soil809. Next base: position 509,923 of record NZ_LMSV01000001.1, on the reverse strand, counting down.
CGGGCGACAACATCCCGCCGATCCTCGCGGTCGCGCAGCACACCGGCCAGAACGGCGCGCAGTTGCTGAAGGGCCTGCTCACCGGCTACGAGATCCAGATCGACCTCGTCCGCGCGATCTGCCTCCACGAGCACAAGATCGACCACGTCGCCCACCTCGGCCCGAGCGCCGCCGCCGGCATCGGAACGCTTCTCCAACTCGACCAGAGCACGATCTTCCAGGCCATCGGCCAGGCCCTCCACACGACGACCGCCACGCGCCAGTCGCGCAAGGGCGAGATCTCGACCTGGAAGGCCCACGCCCCCGCCTTCGCCGGCAAGATGGCCGTCGAGGCCGTCGACCGGGCCATGCGCGGCCAGACGAGCCCGAGCCCCATCTACGAGGGCGAGGACGGCTTCATCGCGTGGCTGCTGAGCGGCCCGGATGCCCGGTACGAGGTCCCGCTGCCGGACAGCGGCGAGCCGCTCACGGGCATCCTCGACAGCTATACGAAGGAGCACTCGGCCGAGTACCAGGCGCAGGCGTGGATCGACCTCGCGCGACGCCTCGGCACCGAGCGCCCCGAGCTGCGCGACCCCGCGAACATCGCGAGGATCGTGCTGCACACGAGCCACCACACGCACTACGTCATCGGCTCGGGCGCGAACGACCCGCAGAAGTACGACCCGACCGCGAGCCGCGAGACGCTCGACCACTCGATCCCGTACATCGTCGCCGTCGCGCTGCAGGACGGCCGCTGGCACCACGTCGACTCGTACGCCCCCGAGCGTGCCGCCCGCGCCGACACCGTCGCGCTGTGGCAGAAGATCACGACGACCGAAGACGCCGAGTGGACCCGCCGCTACCACTCGCTCGACCTGAGCGAGAAGGCGTTCGGCGGTCGCATCGAGATCGAGCTGACCAACGGCGAGAAGGTGATCGACGAGATCGCCGTCGCTGACGCCCACCCGCTCGGCGCTCGGCCCTTCGGCCGCGCCGAGTACGAGCACAAGCTGCGCATCCTCGCCGACGGCGTGCTGGCCGACGAGGAGGTCGACCGCTTCCTCGCCCTCGCCGCTCGCCTGCCCGGCCTGAGCGCCGACGAGCTCGGCGGCCTCACCGTCACGCCGATCAGCCCGGTGCCCGCCGCCCCGAAGGGACTCTTCTGATGCTCTCCACGACGACGACACCCAGTCAGCGCCGCCAGGCCTTCCGGGCGGGGCTCGCAAGCGACCGCCTGCAGGTCTTCCCCGGCGCGTTCACGCCGCTGAGCATCCGCCTCATTCAGGAGAAGGGCTTCGACGGCGCCTACATCTCGGGCGCCGTCATGGCCGCCGAACTCGGCCTGCCCGATATCGGCCTCACGACGCTCACCGAGGTCGCGCAGCGCGCCCACCAGATCAGCCGCATGAGCGACCTGCCGACCCTCGTCGACGCCGACACCGGCTTCGGCGAGCCGATGAACGTCGCCCGCACGGTCCACGAGCTCGAGGACGCGGGCGTCGCCGGCCTGCACCTCGAGGATCAGGTCAACCCGAAGCGCTGCGGCCACCTCGACGGCAAGGCGGTCGTGGATGCCGACACGGCGATCAAGCGCATCCGCGCAGCCGTCGACGCCCGCCGCGATCGCGACCTCGTGATCATGGCGCGAACCGACATCCGCGGGGTGGAGGGCATGGACGCCGCGATCGACCGCGCGAAGGCGCTGCAGGACGCAGGCGCCGACGCGATCTTCCCCGAGGCGATGGGCACGCTCGAGGAGTTCGCGGCGATGCGCGCGGCCGTCGACGTGCCGATCCTCGCCAACATGACCGAGTTCGGGAAGAGCCAGCTGTTCACGCACGCCCAGCTCGCCGACGTCGGCGTCAACATCGTCATCCACCCCGTGTCGCTGCTGCGCATCGCGTTCGGCGCGATCGAGCGCGGCCTCGACACGCTGCTCGCGACGGGCACGCTCGACGACGAGGTCGCGGGCATGCAGACTCGGGGCAGGCTCTACGAGCTGCTCGACTACGAGGCGTACAACGCCTTCGACGCCGGCATCTTCACGTACACCGGCCACTGACCCCGCACCCCCAAGGAGCCACCATGACCGAAGACATCCGCAAGGGCCTCGCCGGCGTCGTCGTCGACCGCACCGCCGTGAGCAAGGTGAACCCCGACACCAACTCGCTGCTGTACCGCGGCTACCCCGTGCAGGAGCTCGCTGCGAACTGCACCTTCGAGGAGGTCGCGTACCTGCTCTGGCACGGCGAGCTGCCGACGGATGCCCAGCTCGCCGAGTTCGAGACCCTCGAGCGGGCGCACCGACGCCTGAACCCCACGGTGAAGGACGCGATCGACGCCCTGCCGCTCTCGGCCCACCCCATGGACGTCGTGCGCACGGCCGTGAGCGTCATCGGCGCCCTCGACGAGACGCTCACGACCGACCGGACGTGGATCGATCTCGACCTAACCCTCGAGCGGAGCATCCGCCTCTTCGCCCAGCTGCCCGCGATCGTCGCCTTCGCGCAGCGCCGCCTGCGCGACGAGCACCTCGTCGAGCCCCGCGACGACCTCGGCTACTCGGCGAACTTCCTGCACATGACCTTCGGCGAGGTGCCCGAGAAGGTCGTCGTCGACGCGTTCGACGTGTCGATGATCCTGTACGCCGAGCACTCGTTCAACGCCTCGACCTTCACCGCGCGCGTCATCACCTCGACGCTCAGCGACGTCTACTCGGCGGTCGTCGGCGCGATCGGCGCGCTCAAGGGTCCGCTGCACGGCGGCGCCAACGAGGCCGTGCAGCACACCTTCGACGAGGTCGGCTCGGCCGACGGCGCGCGCGAGTGGCTCGCGACGGCGCTCGCCGAGAAGCGCAAGATCATGGGCTTCGGCCACCGCGTGTACAAGAACGGCGACTCCCGCGTGCCGACGATGAGGGCCGCGCTCGAGACCCTCGTCGTGCACTACGACCGGCCCGAGGTGCTCGACCTGTACGACGCCCTCGAGACCGCGATGGTCGAGGCGAAGAACATCAAGCCGAACCTCGACTACCCGTCGGGCCCCGCCTACAACCTGATGGGCTTCGACACGACGATGTTCACGCCGCTGTTCATCGCCGCGCGCGTCACCGGCTGGACGGCCCACGTGCGCGAGCAGCTCGCCTCGAACGCGCTCATCCGTCCGCTGAGCGCGTACAACGGCCCCGACGAGCGGCACCTCACGGTTTCGTGAGTCAGCATGGGGCAATGACTTCTGCGATTCCCACCCCCCACCTGACGCTCAACGACGGCCGCACGATCCCGCAGCTCGGGCTCGGAGTCTTCCTCGTCGACCCCGCCGAGGCCGAGCGCATCGTCTCCGACGCGCTCGAGGTCGGCTACCGTCACATCGACACGGCGATGATCTACAAGAACGAGGAGGGCGTCGGTCGCGCGATCGCCAAGTCCGGCATCCCGCGCGAGGAGCTCTTCATCACCACCAAGCTCTGGAACAGCGACCAGGGCACCGACTCGGCCCGCGCCGCGCTCGACACCTCGCTCGAGAAGCTCGGGCTCGACTACGTCGACCTCTACCTGATCCACTGGCCGGCGCCGAAGTACGGCAAGCACGTCGAGTCGTGGCAGACGCTCGTCGAGCTGCGCGAGAGCGGCAAGGCGCGGTCGATCGGCGTCTCGAACTTCATGCAGACGCACCTCGACGACCTCGCGCAGGTCTCCGACGTCGTGCCCGTCGTCAACCAGGTCGAGCTGCACCCCGCCTTCCAGCAGCGCGAGCTGCGCGCCTTCCAGGAGCCCCGCGGCACCCTCACCGAGGCCTGGGGCCCGCTCGGCCAGGGCAAGTACGAGCTCGCCGAGCTGCCGGGTCTCACCGAGATCGCCGCGCGTCACGGCAAGAGCGTGCAGCAGGTCGCGATCCGCTGGCACCTGCAGGAGGGCATCATCGTCTTCCCGAAGACCACGAAGCGCGAGCGCATGATCGAGAACGCCGATGTTTTCGACTTCGAGCTCTCGGCCGACGAGATGGCGACGATCGCCTCCGCCGACCGCGACCAGCGCGTCGGCGCCCACCCGCTCAACACCGACTTCTAGGGGCGGGGCGGATGCCCGGCTCGCGCTGAGCTAGAGCGCGAGCTCGGTGCGCTCGCCGAGCGGCGTCGCCGCGAGGAGCGCGCCGCCCGCGGGAGACTCGAGCCCGGCGAACTCCCGCTCGAGGGCGTCGCGACCCTCGCTGAAGTGCGTCCACTGGTCCACGTGCAGCCCCACGACTCGACGGGCGGCGAGCGCGAGGGCGGCGGCGCGCGCGTCCGCCGCGGTGAGGGTGAGGGCCGCATCGATCGCGGGGACGCGCGCCGCGCCCGCGAACAGGATCGCGGCATCCACCGCACCGTGGCGAGCGGCGATCGCGCGCACGACGTCGACCGACGAGTTGTCGCCCGACACGTAGATCGTCGGCTCGCCCGGAGCGGTGAGCACGAAGCCGATGACGGGGCCGAGCTCATCGGCGACCTCGAGCGGCCCGTGCTGCGCCGCGACGGCGATCACGCGCGCGCCGGCCGGGGCGTGCTCGGCGACCGCGTCGCCGACGAGCGCCGCGCTGTCGAGGGCGAGCGACTCGTCCTCGTCGAGTCCGATGACGGTCGCCGTGCCCTCACCGGCCTCGCAGCGGGCGGCGAGCTCGCTCGCGCCCTCGGAGGTCGTGATGACGAGCGGCAGCCCGAGCGAGACGGCGCGGCCGGCCACGTCGAGGTTGTCCTCGTGGTGATGGTGCGAGACGAGCGCGACGTCGATGCGGCCGAGGTCGGCGGCGGCGACGGCGGGCGGGTCGGTCTTCGTGAGGTCGTTGGGTCCGGGGCCGTAGACGGTGGGCGGGTCGAACGTCGGGTCGAGCAGCAGGCGCAGACCCGCCCACTCGAGCAGGGCGGTGGGCCCGCCGACGACGGTGACGGCGACCGGCGAGGCCGGGTGGAGGCTGGGAGACGCGGGGGAGTCGGAGGGGAGGCTCATAGGCTCGAATGTATGGCAGTCAGACTCGAGAACGCCGTCAGCCCGTACCTCCAGTCGCACGCCGACAACCCCGTCGACTGGTGGCCGTGGGGCGAGGAGGCCTTCGCCGAGGCCGCGCGTCGCGACGTCCCCGTGATGATCTCGATCGGCTACGCGACGTGCCACTGGTGCCACGTCATGGCGCGCGAGACCTTCTCCGACCCCGAGGTGGGCGCGTGGCTCGCCGAGAGGGTCGTCAGCATCAAGGTCGATCGGGAGGAGCATCCCGACGTCGACGCCGCGTACATGACCGCCGCTGGCGCGTTCAGCGACCAGCTCGGCTGGCCGCTCACGGTGTTCGCGACCCCGCAGGGGCGCGTGTTCTACGCCGCGACGTACCTGCCGCCGCAGCCGATCTCGGGCGTGCCGTCGTTCCGACAGGTGGTCGACGCGGTGCTCGAGGCGTGGACGAGCCGACGCGAGGAGGTGCTGCAGAGCGCCGACGGGCTGCGCGACGCGATCACCGCCGCGAGCCGCCGCGACCCCGGCGCGCTGCCGAACGCCGACGCTTTCGCCGAGATCGTCGCCGAGCTCGCGGGCTTCGAGGACCAGCTGCACGGCGGCTTCGGAGGCGCGCCGAAGTTCCCGGTCGCGCCCGCGCTGCTGTTCCTGCAGGCGCGCGGCTCCGCCGGTGATGCGGATGCCGATGCCCTCGCCGCGCGCACGCTGCAGCGCATCGCCGCGAGCGACCTGCGCGACCCCGTCGAGGGCGGCTTCTTCCGCTACGCCACCCGGCGCGACTGGAGCGAGCCCCACTACGAGCGCATGCTCAACGACAACGCCCTGCTGCTCGAGGTCGCCGCGCGCGCCGGGGCGCGGGAGACCGCGGCCGGGGTCGTGGGGTTCCTCCGCGAGATCTTGCGCGTCTCCGGCGGCCTCGCCTCGGGGCAGGACAGCGAGAGCCTCATCGACGGAGAGCGGAGCGAGGGCGGGTACTACGCGCTGCCGGCCGCGGCCCGCGCGGAGCATCCGCCGCCCGCTCTCGACGCGAAGGTGCTCACCGGCTGGAACGGCCTCGCGATCGGCGCGCTCGCCGTCGCCTCGCGGCTGCTCGACGAGCCCGAGTGGGCGGCGTTCGCGGCCGGGCTCGCCGACGAGCTGGTCGCCGCGCACCTGACCCGCGTCGACGACGGCAGTGATGACGACGGGGCGCCGCGACTGCTGCGCGCGAGCCGCGACGGGCGCCCGTCGACCGCCCGCGCGGCGCTCGAGGACTACGGCGACCTCGCCGTCGGCCTGCTCGAGCTCGCGATCACGACGGGCGAGCATCGCTACGCGACCGTGGCGCGCGAGCTCGTCGACGCGTGCCTCGTCGCCGGCGACCGCGAGGCCGTCGCGTCCGGGCGGCCGATCACCGCCGCGGTGCCCGGCGGCGGCGACCCCGTGCTCGCGGCGCAGGGCCTCGCGGCGGGGGAGGATCCGAACGAGGGCTCGGCCCCGAGCGGCGAGGCGGCGATCGCGCGCGCGGCCTTCCTGCTGCACCAGCTCACCGCTGAGCCGCGCTACCGGTTCTCCGCCGACGCGCTCGTCGCCGCGCTCGCCCCCCTCGCGCGGCAGCGGCCGATGGCGTTCGGGGCGACCCTCGCCGTCGCGTCGGCGCTCGCGGCGCCCGCCCGGCAGCTCGTCGTCGTGCGACCCGATGGCGCCGCGCCCGGAGAGCTCGAGGCGCGCGCCCGCGGGCCGCAGCGGGAGGGGACGCTCGCCATCGCCCTCACGGCGTCCGCGGCGTCGGCCTGGGCGGGCGCGGGATTCGCGCTGCTCGACGACCGGCAGCCGCAGGGGTCGGCGAGCACCGCGTTCGCGTGCACCGACTTCGTGTGCCGGCTGCCGGTCGCGAGCGTCGCCGAGCTCGACGCCGACGGCTGACAGGGGGAGGGGCGTCCGCCCTCGAGGTATTGTCACCCTGAGTCGATGGGTCTAGCATCGCGCTCGTGCGCATGCTCGCGTCGGCTCTCGCGATCGCGATGGTCGGCGCCCTCGTCGGCTGCGGCCCGACGGGGCCGATCGAGGCGGTCGAGATCATCGAGCTCGACGTGGCGCCCGTCGCGGTGCCCGACGCGGCACCACCGCTGCCCGACGACCCGGGCGGCATCTACTTCGCCACGGCGGAGCCGCTCGGCGACTACATCGCCCTCACCGGCGAGACGGTCGATGTCGCCGGGCTGCTCGAGGCCGAGCGTCTCGCCGGTGAGGAGCTGCGCGCCGCACTCGACGAGCCTGACCCCGACGCGCAGCCCGAGGCCGGGGCAGCGACCGGGAGCCCTCCGGGAGTCGCGCTCTTCGATCCGAGCCTGACGGCGGCGGACGCCCGGCCCGCCGCTACCGCGCAGCTCGCCTTCGTGGGGCCGCTGCTTCGCTCACCCACCGAGTCCGGCGGAGCGGGCGAGTCGCTCGTGGTCGGCATGCTCAGCTCGGGCCTGCTGGTGCCCGCCATGCAGGGCGCGTGGTGGGCGAGAGACCTGCAGATCGGCCAGTCGAGCGGGCGCATCGGCGACGCGCAGACCGCCGCCGCACGCAGCAGCGGTGAGACGGAGGTGCGTCGCGTCGGCGCGAATGAGCTGTCGGTCGCGATCCAGCAGGAGTCGACGTCCGCCAACGGCGTCACGACGCGCAACCGACTCACGCAGGAGGGGAAGGTCTGCCCGAGCGATGACGGTGAGTTCGACTTCACCGTGAAGCTCGATCGCGAGGTGACCGGCCCCGGGGGCGACACGGTGCGGGAGGAGCTCACCGTGCGCGTCACGGGGCGGCTCGGTGAGGACGGCTATCCCGAGTCCATGGCCATCGATGCCACCCAGGCGACCCGGGAGGCGCCCGCGGGCAAGCAGCCGATCTACGTCGAGACGCGGCAGACGCTGCCGGAGGCGAACATCCTCAACGTCGTCCTGGTCAGCCAGCAGCCGGCGCAGCTCGTCCGCTCCTCGAGCGGTGCGACGAGTGCCGACGTTCGTCGAATCGCCAGTCGCGCGGCCGCACGCCTCGGTGCGCTGTCGTGGGGTTCGGCACTGGGCTCCGTGACGGGGATGTGGAACAACGGCTGCGTCGGCATCGAGGCGACGGGTCCGAAGACGGCGCCGCCCCGGTCCGGCACCGAGATCCCGGTCGTCGTGCGCTCGAAGCTCTCGGCTGAGGAGTTCAGCTCCTCCGTCACGGCCGCGCTCACCGGCAGTGACTCGGTGTCACCCGATTCGTTCCGATCGACGAGCTCGGTCACGTTCGTGGCGGGCGAGGCGGGCACGCAGGGCACGATCCTCTTCCGGGCGGCGTCACGTCGCGGCGTTGCGACGAAGGAGATCACGATCTCGACCGGCGGCCGCGCGTACTTCGTCGAGGGCACGAACGGCGACGTGTACGCCTCGGGCGTGATCTGCGACCTCTCGAGCGGTCGCTCGTTCGATCTGGTCGGCACCGGCACTGTGACGACGTTCTCGCCGAACGATGATCGCAGCGGCACCTTCCGGTACGTCGACGACGGCACCTACGGGCAGGGCCTGATCGAGCTGGATGCGCGCGGCACGTACACGATCGCCCTCGAGCCCGACGGGCTCACGGGCCGCCTCACGACCGACGGCACGGGCACGACCGCCTACGAGACGCCGCTCGGCCGACAGGAGTTCGAGTTCCCGGCGAACCTCACCTTCACGATGACAGCGGTGGAGGGAACGCCCGACGCGTGCGCCGGATGAGGCGTCGACCGCGAGGTCAGGGTGCGGTCGGCGGCGAGGGCTCGACCGCCGGGCTCAGCGCACCTGCTTCTTCGCGCTGATGACGCCGGTGTCGAAGCCCATGAGGTGCAGGCCGCCGTGGAAGCGCGCGTGCTCGACCGNTGCAGCGGTCCATGACGACCGTGAGCCCGCGCTTCTCGGCGTCGATCGCGGCCTCCTCGTTCCCGACGCCCAGCTGCACCCAGATGGTCGAGGCGCCCGCGGCGACGACGTCGTCGACGACGGAGGGGATGTCGCTCGCCCTGCGGAACACGTCCCCGATGTCGGGCACCCGCTCACGGGGTCGCGCGGAGCGGCGCCCGTGCGCGTCGTGCGCTCAGCCGCCCAGTCGCGACATCCACACCGACTCCGCGCCCGAGTGCCCGACGAGGATCGTGTACCAGACGGTGTAGATCATCCAGCCGGCCGCGATCACGGAGACGACGATGCGCGCGATCGCGAGTGCGCGCACGGGGGTCGCGCCGCGCCGCGCGGCCCGGGCCATCAGGTGGCTGATGACCGCCCACACGATGCCGAGCAGCAGGGCGATGCCCGCGATCACGGGAAGCTTCTCGCCGAGCTCCGCATGGACCTCGGGCTCGCCGACGCGCTCGGACAGCGCCTCACCCGACTCGGAGGCGACCCACGCCGACACCGCGCCGACCGCGAGAGCGCCGACGACGCTCCAGCGCACGGCCGCGTGGACCCGCGGGAACGCCATGGCCACGATGAGGCCGAGGGCGGCGACGGGGAGCGCGATGACGGCGAGGTGCACCACGAGGGGGTGCACCGGAAGGCCGCCGATCAGATCGAAGACGCCTCCGCCCTCTGTGGGGCGAGCGAGCGGGGCGGCGGCGAGGGCGGCGAGAGCGGTCATGGCCGTGATCTTAGGGGTCGCGTCGATGCGGGGCGCCTGCGCCGCCACCCGACCCGCCGACGATCGGCGTCAGCGCACCTGCTTCTTCGCGCTGATGACTCCCGTGTCGAAGCCCATGAGGTGCAGGCCGCCGTGGAAGCGCGCGTGCTCGACCTNTGCAGCGGTCCATGACGACCGTGAGCCCGCGCTTCTCGGCGTCGATCGCGGCCTCCTCGTTCCAGATGCCCAGCTGCACCCAGATGGTCGAGGCGCCCGCCGCGATGACGTCGTCGACGACGGAGGGGATGTCGCTCGCCTTCCGGAACACGTCGACGATGTCGGGCACCTCGGGCAGCGACGCCAGGTCGGGATACGCGGGCTGGCCCAGGATCTCGGTCGCGTTCGGGTTCACGAAGTACACGCGGTAGTCGCTCGACTGATGCAGGTAGGTCCCGACGAAGTACGAGCTGCGGGCCGGGTTCGGCGAGGCTCCGACGATCGCGACGCTCCTGGCCCGGCGCAGGATGCCCAGCCGCTCCTTCGCGGACGGGCCCACCCAGGTCCGCTGCGACTTCAGCAGCTTCGCGAGCGGCGAGCTCGCCGGGATCGCGCAGGTGAGGCCGTTCGCGAGGGTGACGGTCTCGGTGCTGTCCGTCGCCGTCGCCGTCGGCGTCGCGCCCCCGGCATCCGTCGTCGTCTCGCTCATGTCACACCGCCTTCTGCGCCGCGTCGAGCGCCTGATCGAGGTCGTAGATGATGTCGTCCACGTCCTCGATGCCGACCGAGAGGCGCACGAGGCCGGGGCCGATGCCCGAGGCGTGCAGCTGCTGCTCGGTGAGCTGCGCGTGCGTCGTCGAGCCGGGGTGGATGATGAGCGTCTTCGCGTCGCCGATGTTGGCGAGGTGGCTCGCGAGCTGCACGTTCTCGATGAGCGCCTCGCCCGCGGCGCGACCGCCCGCGACGTCGAACGAGAAGACCGAGCTCGGGCCGATCGGCAGGTACTTCGCCGCGCGGTCGTGGTGGCGGTGCGAGGGCAGCCCGGCCCAGCGCACCTGCTCGATGCGCGGGTCGGCCTCGAGCCACTCGGCGACGCGGCGCGCGTTGTCGACGTGCGCCTGCATCCGGTACGGAAGGGTCTCGACGCCCTGGGCGAGCAGGAAGGCGGAGTGCGGCGCGAGCGCCGGCCCGATGTCGCGCAGCTGCTCGGCGCGCAGGCGCGTCAGGAAGGCGTACTCGCCGAAGTTGCCGGACCAGGTGAGGCCGCCGTAGTGCGGCACGGTCTCCTCGAACAGCGGGAAGTTGTGGTTCGACCAGTCGAAGCGGCCCGACTCGACGACGACGCCGCCGAGGGTCGTGCCGTGCCCGCCGAGGAACTTCGTCGCCGAGTGCACGACGACGTCGGCGCCCCACTCGATCGGGCGGCACAGGTACGGCGTCGCGACCGTCGAGTCGATGACGAGCGGGAGGTCGGCGGCGTGCGCGACGTCGGCGAGCCCCGCGATGTCGGCGATGTCGCCGCTGGGGTTCGCGATCGTCTCGGCGAACAGGAGCTTCGTGCGCCCCGGGATGATCGCGGCCGCGTAGTCGGCCGGGTCGTCGCTGGCGATGAACGTCGTCTCGACGCCGAAGCGGCGCAGCGTGACGTCGAGCTGCGTGATCGACCCGCCGTAGAGGTTCGCGCTCGCGACGATGTGGTCGCCGGCGCCGGCGAGGGATGCGAAGGCCACGAACTGCGCGGACAGCCCGCTGGAGGTCGCCACGGCCCCCAATCCCCCCTCGAGGCTCGCGATGCGCTCTTCGAAGCTCGCCACCGTCGGGTTCGCGAGGCGGCTGTAGATGTTCCCGTACTTCTGCAGCGCGAAGCGCGCGGCGGCGTCCTGCGCGTCGTCGAAGACGAAGGCGCTCGACTGGTAGATCGGCAGGGCGCGCGCGCCCGTCGCCGAGTCGGGGACGTTGCCCGCGTGGAGCGCGCGCGTGCGGAAGCCATAGTCGCGGTCGGCCATTGAGTCAGAGTACGTCGCGGCGGCGGCGGCGACGGGCGCCCGCGTCACAATCCGTAGCGTGCCGCGGGGCGGGTTCGGCGGGGCCCGATCGACGATCCCCACCGCGATCGGGCACCGCCCGGGCGGCACTCGTCCGCCCGCCCCCGAACGCGAGCTCCCCGCCGCCCCGCACCCTCGGGGCAGGCAGGCAGGATCGCGTCACATCGTGGCCCCCGCGCACGGCGCGAGGAGGGGATCGCCGCTGCGGCGGTGACGCGGGGTGGGCGTCTGCCGGGCTTGCGGCGGGTGGGTACAGACAACCTAACCCCCGAACGGGTCACACGGAAGACGGTGTCGCGAAAAGGATCCTCGGGTGTCGGAAGCTCAGATCCAGCCCGGCAGCCAGTAGTGCAGGCGCAGGAAGTCGAGCGGCACGGACCAGCCCGTCCACAGCGGCAGGAAGAAGGCGCTGAGCACGACGGCGGCGACCACGAGCGACGCCACGACCGCGATGCCGAGCCGGCGTCGGGGCGCCGGATCGGCGGGCCCGCCGAGCACCGCACGCAGCACCGCCACGAGCGCGAGCGCGAGGAACGGCGTCAGCACCACCGTGTAGAAGAAGAACATCGTGCGCTCCGGGTAGAGCAGCCACGGCAGCCAGCCAGCCGCCGCCCCGGTCAAGATCACGGCGAGAGCCCACGGGGAGCCGAAGCGCGCGATCGCGGCGCGGGCGCCTGTGCCGCGCGCCGCCGCGACGGCCGCCAGGAGGCATCCGATCACCAGCACGATCACGGCCGCGACCGACGCCCACCACAGCAGCGGATTCGGAATTCCCGTGATCGCGACGGCCGTGCCGTCGCCCTGATCGACGTAGTGCATGTAGGTGGGGCGCAGTAGCAGCGGCCAGCCGAGCGCGGGCGCCTCGTACGCGTGCGGGCTCGACTCGCCCACGTGATACCCGTACACGGACGCCTGGTAGTGCCACAGGTTCTGCACCGCGTCGGGCACCCAGGCGAGGATGCCCGACCATCGCTCGCCGCCCGACGCGATCCACTGCCGGTCGTAGCCGTCGCTCGACAGGAACCAGCCCGTCCACGTCACCAGATGCGCGGCGAGCGCCGCGGGCAGGACGAGCAGCGCGCTCGCCGGAGCCTGCCGCAGGAGCGTGCCCGAGGCCCACAGCGCGACGCCCGCGCTGCGGCGGTCGAGGGCGTCGGCGGCGACGGTGAGCACGGCGAACGCGGCGAGCAGGTAGAGGGCGCTCCACTTGATCGAGACGGCGAGGCCGAACGCGACGCCGGCCGCGATGAGCCAGGGCCGCCCCCACAGCACGGGCCCCCAGTCGGTCGCACGCCCCTCGAATCGTCGTCGGGCGAGCCACTCTCGCAGCCGATGATGGCTCCCGCGCCGGTCGAGGATCACGAAGAGCACCGCGATGAGCACGACGAGCGTCAGCAGCCCGTCGAGCAGCGCGACGCGGCTCATGACGATCGCGTTGCCGTCGATCGCGACGAACCCCCCGGCGAGGCTCGCGAGCCCCACCGACCGCCACAGCCGGAACGCGATGAGCATGACGATCCCGACGACCGCGACGCCCGCGAGCGCCGTCGCGATGCGCCAGCCGACGGGCGAGTCGGGCCCGAGCGCGGCGAGGCCGAGCGCGATGATCCACTTGCCGAGCGGCGGGTGCGCGACGAACGCCGCCTCCGGGCCCACCGCGCCGGGCTCGCCCGCCGCGAAGGCCTCGTTCGCGCCCTCCGGCCAGCGGCCCTCGTAGCCGAGCTGCAGCAGGCTCAGCGCATCCTTCACGTAGTAGGTCTCGTCGAACACGAGCGTCCGCGGCTCGTCGAGCCCGATCAGGCGCGTGGCGGCCGCGACGCCGAGCACGAGCGTCGGTGCGGCGATGCGCACCGCGCGGCGGGCGGCGGGGGATGCCGCGGCCCAGCGCTCGTCGAGGCGCGAGCCGGGCATCCCGCCACCGACCCCCGAGGGTGCGGTCGTGGGTTCGGCTCGCGTCACGCGCTCATGCTAGCCGCGCCCGCCCCGGGCAGGACCCCGCCCGCTCCGGGCCGCCCCGGGCGCTCGAGTGGGAGGATGACCGGATGATCGTGCTCGCCGCCACCCCCATCGGCAACCTCGGCGACGCGTCGCGGCGGCTCATCGAGACCCTCGAGGCGGCCGAGCTCGTCGTCGCGGAGGACACGCGCACGACGGCCCACCTGCTGCGCGCCCTCGGCATCGAGAACCGGCCGCAGCTGCTCGCCCTGCACGAGCACAACGAGCGCGCGCGCTCCGCCGAGCTCGTCGAGCGGGCCCGCGACACCGACGTCGTCGTGCTCACCGACGCGGGCATGCCCGGCATCAGCGACCCCGGCTACGTGCTCGTCGAGACCGCGATCGCAGCCGGGGTCGGTGTCACCGCGCTCCCCGGGCCGAGCGCCGTACTCATGGCGCTCGTGCTGAGCGGGCTGCCGACCGACCGGTTCGCGTTCGAGGGGTTCCTGCCGCGCAAGGGGCGGGCCGGGTCGCTCGCGGCGCTCGCCGCCGAGCAGCGCACCCTCATCTTCTTCGAGGCGCCCCACCGCATCGGAGCGGCGCTCGCCGACCTGCGCGACGCCTTCGGAGCCGACCGCCGCGCCGCCGTCTGCCGCGAGCTCACCAAGAGGTTCGAGGAGGTCGCACGCGGCACCCTCGCCGAGCTCGCCGACCGCTACGCCGACGGAGCCCGCGGCGAGATCGTCGTCGTCGTCGAGGGCGCGCCCGCGCGGTCGGGCGACCTGCCCGGCGCGGTGGCGGAGGTCGTCGCGCGTGCGGCGGCTGGCGAGCGGCTGAAGGATGCGGCGTCGGCCGTCGCCGCCGCCACCGGGCTCGGCACGCGCGAGCTCTACGAGGCCGCGCTGGCGGCCCGGCGCGGGTAGGCGCGGGCGCGCGGCTTCCGCGCCGCGCGCCCGGGCCCGCCGCCCCCGAGCTGTCCCGTCCCCGCCGCCCCCGAGCTGTCCCGTCCCCGCCGCCCCCGCGTTGTCCCGCCCCCGCCGCCCCCGCGCTGTCCCGCACCGACCCCTCTGACAATGCGTCAGTTTGATGACGATGCGCCACATTGATCCCGCGCATTCTCACCAATCCGGCGCATCGTTGGGTCGCACGGCTCGCACGGCTCGCACGGCTCGCACGGGCCGCGCCCGCGCCTCGCGCTTACCCGCAGTCGTCGAGCAGCACGAGGCGCACGGGCGCGATCGTCTCGCGCTCGTCCGTCGTGATGACGACGCCGTTCACGCGGCCCTCGGCGGCGCCCGTGCGCTCGACCTCGATGCCGACGAACGCGGCGGCGCCCGGCTCGATGCTCGCGTCGGCGAGGTCGACGCCGTCGAACCCACCGCGCCCCTCCGACTCGAACAGCACGGGCGTCGCCCGCGCCTCCGGGTCGATCGCGATGAACCGGTCGACGACCGCGACGCCTTCGGCCTCGGCGAGCTCGACCCCGGTGATCTCGAGCGGCTCGCCGGCCGAGTTGGTCACTCCGAGGGCGAGGGTGCCGCGATCGCCGACCAGGCACCCGCTCAGCTCGGCGTTCTGGTCAGGAGGCGGGCCCGAGCATCCGCCCAGCACCGCGACGGTCGCGATGACCGCGCCGACGGCGATCGCGCGGGATGCCCGTGGCCGGGCCGGGCGGGTCGGGTCGCGTCTCACGCTCAGAACGCTACGCGACCCCGCTCGCCCCGACCGTCGGCTCAGCCCTTGAGCCCGGTGTGCGCGAGCCCCTCGACGAACTGCCGCTGCGCGACGATGAAGACGAGCAGCACGGGCACCGCGGTCATGGTCGCCGCCGCGAGCTGCACGTTCCAGAGCGCTCCGCCGTAGGCGTCGGTGAATCGCGTGAGCGCGACGGGGAGCGTGAACAGTTCGGTCGACTGCAGATACACGGTCGGCTCGAGGTACAGGTTCCATACGTGGAGGAACGAGAAGATCGCGACGGCCGCGAGGGCGGGCCGAGCGAGCGGCATGGCGATCCGCCACCAGATGGAGAACCGGTTGAGCCCGTCGAGGCGCGCTGCCTCCTCGAGCTCGACCGGCAGCGAGAGGAAGAACTGGCGCATGATGAACGTCGTCAGCACGCTCGGTGCGCCGAAAGTCGACACGAGGATGATCGGCCAGTGCGTGTCGATCAGCCCGAGGCCGTTGAACATCTGGAACAGCGGGACGATCGTCACCTCGGCGGGGATCAGCAACCCGACGAGCACGACGAGGAAGATCGCGTTGGCCCCCGGGAACTGGATGCGCGCGAACGCGTACCCGGCGAGCGACGACACGAGCATCGTGCCGATCGTGACGACGATCGCGATGTAGGCCGAGTTCCAGTACTGCTGGGCGAACGGCTGAAGTGCGAACACGTCGAGGAAGGGCTGGATCGTCGGGTTCTCCGGCACGAGCGTCGGCGGGAAGGCGAAGATCTCGGTGATCGGCTTGAAGCTCGAGGTGATCATCCACCAGGTCGGGAAGACGAAGGGCACGGCGAGCACGGTCATGGTCGCGTAGAACGCGAGATACGACAGGGTGCGGCGACGCGAGCGGCGGGAGGCGCGGCTCACGTCGGGGGCCGTCTCAGTTCTCATGGAAGACCCACTTCCGGCGCAGCATCCACTGCACGATCGTCAGGACGAGCACGATGAGGAACAGCAGGATGGCGAGGACGGAGCCGTAGCCGAACTTGCCGAACTGGAACGCCTGCTGGAAGAGGTAGTAGACGAGCACGGTCGTCGAGGTGCCCGGCCCGCCCTGGGTGAGCACGGCGATCTGCGCGAACACCTGCAGCGAGCCGACGATCGTGATGATGACGGTGAGCAGGATCGTCGGCGAGATCATCGGGAAGGTGATGCGCCAGAAGATCGTGGACGGGCGGGCACCGTCGACGCGAGCGGCCTCGAAGAGCTCGTGAGGCACGCCCTGCAGCGCGGCCAGGAACAGCACCATGTTCAGGCCGACGTTCTTGAACACCTGCACGATGACGACGCTGGCCATGGCCGTCGGTCCCTCGCGGAGCCAGTTCGGGCCCTCGATGCCGATCGTGGCGAGCATCCCGTTGATGCCTCCGTCGGCCTGCAGCAGGAAGCCCCAGACGATCGTCCAGGCGACGAGCGAGACGACGACGGGGGAGAAGAACACCGTCCGGAAGAATCCGACCCCGCGCATCCGCCGGTTGAGGAGGAGGGCGAGTACGAGGGCGAGCGTGAGATTCGCGATGACGAGCGCGATCGAGAAGATCGTCGTGGCCTGGAGCACGCCACCGAGCTGCGGGTCGGTGAACAGGCGCTCGAAATTCTCGGTGCCGACGAAGCGGAAGGTGCCCGCGAGCACGTTCCACTCGTGGGCGCTGTAGTAGGCGATGAGGCCGAGCGGCACGAGCACGAAGGCGACGATGCCGAGCGCCTGCGGGGCGATGAAGAGGTAGCCGACGAGCGCATCCTGCCGGCGATGCCGGTGGGGCCGCCGCCGGGGCGCGCCCCCGGGCCGGGCCGGAGCCCGGCTCGGGAGCGCGCGAACAGCGGTGAGGGTCACGGTCAGCCCTGGATGAGCGGCTGCATCGCGTCGCACACCGACGTCAGAACCGCGGGGATGTCCGCGTCCGGCGTCCAGAGCGCGTCGAGCTGGGCGCGCACCGCCTGCTGGATCTCGGCGGAGCCCTCGATCGTCGGGCGAGTGACACCCGTTGCGATGCCGTCGACGACGACCGCGTCGAGCTGCTCGGCGCTCAGCAGGGGGTTGGTCTGCGCGAGCGTCTCGCCGGTGAGCAGCGACGCCCGCGGCGGCGGGAAGTACTGCGCGAGCTGGCGCGAGTTCTCCGGGTTGGTGAAGAACGCGAGGAAGTCGGCTGCGGCTTGCGCGTTGGGGCTGTCGGCGATGACGCCGATGCCCGCCTGCCCGAAGACCGAGTACTCGCCCGCGGGGCCCGCCGGCAGCGGGTGGAGCTCCCACTCGAACCCGGCTTCGCCGAGCAGCGCGGCCCGCGAGATCTGGGTCACCGTGTAGGCGACCTCGCCGGCGAAGAAGTCGGCGGTCGTGCCGGGGCCGGGCATCGCGCCGGTCTCGAACGCGGCCTCGTGCAGGAATTCGAACGCGTCGACCATCTCGTCGGAGTCCATCGTGCACTCGGTGCGCTCGTCGTTCCAGGGCTGCGCGCCCCAGCCGTTCCAGACCGTCGAGAGGAGATCCCACTGCTGGTACTCGAAGTCGCGGACGATGAAGCCGGCCTTGCCCGTCGCGGCCTTCACGGCGGCGCCGTTCGCGGCGACCTCCTCCCAGTTCCAGTCGCCGGCGGCGACCTGCTCGCTCGCGCTCGGCACGCCCGCCTCGGCGAGAAGGGTCGTGTTCGAGAAGATCGCCATGGGCGAGGTCGAGAACGGGTAGGCGTAGAGGCTCTCTCCGTCGCGCCACAGGCCGGTCGCCGAGTCGGTGAGGTCGTCGTAGTCGAAGCCCTCCGCCTTCTCGAAGGTCGGGGCGAGGTCGAGCAGAGCGCCGCTGCCGACGAAGTCGAGCGCGGCGTTCTCGAGCACCCACGCGAGGTCCGGGGCGTTGCCGCCCGCGATCTGCGTCGTGATGGTCGTGGTGTAGTCCTCGAACGGCAGCGGGTCGAAGGTGATCGACTCCACGTTCTCGTTCTCGGCCATGTAGGCCTCGGCGATGGAGTCGAAGAGGGCCAGATGGTCCTCGTTGGCCGTCCAGACCGTCATTCGCAGGTCGACCGGGCCTTCCGGCTCGACGGCCGTGGGCTCGGCCGCGGCGCACGCGGCGAGCGTCATCGCCGACGCGGCCAGCACGCCGGTGATGGTCAGCATCTTCGCTGATCTCATGAGTTGCTCCTCTTGGGTGTCAGTAGCCCTCGACGTCGGGCCAGTGCAGCTCGACGCCGGAGCGGTGGAGAAGGGATTGGAACTCCTCGAGAAGTCGAGGAGTGGAGCGGACCGCGCGGGGATCCACCGCACGGTCCAGGCAGAAGGCCGCTAGCCAGCCCGCCGCCTCGCCGATGCTCCACTCCACCGGATGGAGTCGGAAGGCTCCATTGGTGAGGTGAGTCGTACCGACGTTCTTTCCCGCGGCGAGCAGATTCCGGGTCCGAACCGGAATGAGCGCACCGAGGGGGATCTCGAACGGCGCCGAAGCGACGTCGATGTAGTTGTCCCCTCCCGTGGAGGGGTGCAGGTCGATGCGGTACATGCCGACACCGACCGAGTCGGAGAATCGCGCGGGGCGGCCGTGGCCCCTGATCGCGATCGACAGATCCTGCTCGCGGACCGTCACCTGGGCGCGGATGCGACGCGATTCGCGGATGTACGCCGCTTGCGCGAATCCGTCATCGGTTCCGGTCACGTCGCCGCGCAGGCGGAGGCCCGGCCATCCCGTGCCGCCGTCCGGGCGCGGAGCCTCGGTCTGCAGCCAGTAGAACATCGACAGCGACTGGCGCCTGGCGCCCTCGAAGTGCCGCTCGGCGTCGGGGTTGTCGATGACGGTGCCGCCGAGGTAGTCGATCATCGGCCAGTTCACGAGCACGATGTCGCTCGGGTAGAGGCCGCCGGTGAACTGCGCGCGCGCGGCGATGCGGCGGAAGGTCCAGAGCTCGCGGTCACCGCCGCTCGCCCGCTGGTCGGCGATCATGCCGTCCGGGTCGTCGTGCTGGTTCGGCGTGAAGGTGCGCGTGACTTGCTCGAGCGTCCGCGGGTCGGGCCCGGTGAGGGAGAGCATCGGCGCGCCCCAGAACTCGGGCTGGAGCGATCGCCAGTGGTCGTAGTCGTGCGGTCGATCGATCGTCTGGTCTCCGTCGACGTGGTCGACGACGAAGCACCAGCTGATGGCCTGCTGGTTGTCGGGCTGCGCCTCGGAGGGAGCGCTCGGCTCGCCGGTCTCGGCGCTCGACTCGAACCCCGTGACGTACTCGGTGCCGGTGAGCGGCAGCAGGTCGCCGAGCTCCGTGGCGTCGAGGATGTACGCGGCCTCGATCTCGACGCGATCGCCCGTCGAGACGTGCTCGAGCGTCACCGACCGCACGTCGTCCCCGTCGGTGGCGGCGGCGACCGGCCGGTACGGCTGCAGGACGGTGAGCCGGTCGGAGGAGCGCCACGGGGCGAGCAGCTCGTCGATGACGGCCGCGCCGACGCGCGGCTCGGCGCAGAGGCGGCTCACGAGCCCGGCGCCCGGGTTCAGGGCGAGATCGGCGCGAGCCCGCGCGGTGAGCGGGTAGTTGCGGCGGTAGTAGTCGCGGATCCCCTCGCGAAGTCGGCGATAGGTCGCGCTCACGCCGAACTGCTCGACCCAGGTGTGCTCGTCCATCGGCACGGCCTGGCTCGTGAGCTGGCCGCCGAGCCACGCGAACTCCTCGGTGAGCACGACGCTCCGGCCGGCGCTCGCCGCGGCGAGCGCGGCGGCGACGCCGCCCATGCCGCCGCCGACGACGAGCACGTCGCAGCGGAGGGTGCGGTGGCTCATTCGACCACCGCCACGAGCGTCGCGCCGTCGGTGATGTCGCAGTCGAGCAGGCGGCGGAGGTCGGCGTCGGTCGGTTCGTCGTCCGGGTCGAGGATGCGCGTGAGCAGCGCGACGGCGTCGGCGCCGAGCTGGACGCGGGGCGGGCTCAGTCGGGTGAAGTCGACCGCGAGCGCGTCGTGGACGGCGACCTCGCCGAGGACGACGATCGACACTTCGCGAGGGATCTCCACACCGTCATCGATGGCGATCCGCCGGAGCTCGGCGGCGTGGTCGGGCGATTCGACGAACAGCACGGTGGGGCGGAAGTCGCGGATGCGCGTCCACGCGCCGACGAGATCGTCACCGCGGGTCGGGCCGCTCCAGACCCGGATGTCGGCGTGCGCAGCGACCTCCTCGCGGAAGCCTCGCTGCCGGTCCAGCACCGATTCGGCCGTCGAGTCGAGGTGCAGCAGCGCGAGGCGCCGATGGCCGAGCGCCACGGCTCGGCGGACGAGCTCGGCCGTGCCCGCGGCGTAGTCCACGCCGACGTAGGGCACACCGGAGACGTCGCGGCGACCGATCGCGACGAAGGGGAACTGCATGTCGACGAGCCGCTCGAGCTCGACCGGGTCCATCTCGCGGCCCAGCAGCAGGGCGCCGTCGGCGAGCCCGAGACGGTTGTTCTCGTGGAAGAGCCGTCGGCGCCCGTTCTCGACCGGAGCGCTCGTGAAGACGAGGAGGTCGCAGCCGTGCTGCTCGGCCTCGGCCTCGATGCCGGTCAGGAGGGGCGTGTAGAAGTCGATGCTCCCGCTCGGGAAGGCGGGCTCGTACGTGAAGACCCCGAGGATCTTGTTGCCGACGCCCGCGAGCCGCCGCGCCGCGGGGTCGGCGACGTAGGAGGTGCCCGCGATGACGTCGAGCACGCGCTGTCGCGTCGCCTCGGGGATGCGCGCGTCGCTGTCCGCTTTGCCGTTGAGCACGAGGGAGACCGTCGCCTGGCTCACGCCGGCGAGCTCGGCGATTCGGCGTTGGGTCATCTTGATCTTGCCTGGGGCGGTCATGCGCGGGACATCCTTCGTGGGGAGGGTGCTAATCCGTATTAGCGGGGCGTTGTGGCGATGCTAATGCGCATTATCACTTCTGTCCAGTCGGACTTCCGCGACTCTTGCACTCGTCCGGACACTCGGGTTACGGTGATCGCGAATCGGGTGCTAATGCGCATTAGCGTTCGGGAGATTCGCTCCGGTTCTCGAGAGGGCGCCGTATGGGGGCGACGACGATGTCGCCGCGGCGCCTCATGAGGAGACCGTCATGCCATCGTCCCGTCGAGAGCGAACCGGGCGCATCGTCGCCGCGGCGATCGCGATCGTTCTCGCTGCCTCCGTCGTTCCCGGCGGACCGCCCGCGAGTGCCACGCACCCACCCGCCCCGATCGTTGCCGACCCGCTGCCCTCGTGGCGTCACGGGGGAGTGATCACCGATCCCGTGACGATCAAGTGGAAGCCCAACCCGACGAACTACGAGTACATCTTCCCGGGGGTCATCGAGACCACCGAGCTCGAGAATCCGCTTGGGCGCTACTACCTCTACACGGCGCCGCACGACAGGCCGGGCGGCATCATCCTGCTCTACTCCGACTCCCTCGAGGGCCCGTGGACGCAGTACGGCTCGACCCCGCTGATCGACAATCGATGGGAGAAGAACGACGGCTCGGGCCAGGTCTACTACGACGTGGATCACGTCTCGGGTCCGGATCCCATCTGGAACCCGACGGACGGGCTGATGTACCTGTACTTCCACGGCGAGAACTACACCACGCGGTGGGCGACCTCGAGCGACGGCATCACCTTCACCTACGGCGGCGAGGCGCTCAATTCCCAGGACGGCAACACGATCATCAAGAACGGCGTCGCAGTCGGCGAGACGATCACCGAGCGATCGTACGGCCGGGTGTTCGTCCACCCCGCGCCGACCAGCCAGGTGAAGTGGGGCATGCTCTATATGGACCACCGCGGTGACCCGACCTACACGAGGCGAGTCCGCCTTGCCGAGTCGGCAGATGGTCGGAACTGGACGGTGCGACCAGACTTCGTGATCACCGGCGACTCGGTCGCAGGCGCGCAGGTCTCCGGCGGCAACCTCTGGACCTGGAACGGTCAGAACTACGTCGTCTACCACGGGTCCAACGGCAAGACGATCGCCCGGACGGTGAACTCCACCTTCACCGACATCGGCGAGCCGATCGTGCTCCACGAGTCCACGGGCATCAGCGGAGACGTCGGTGGCGTGAAGTCGCCCGAGATCATCACCGATGAGACCGGCACGTACCTCTTCTACACGGGCAATCAGGGTGGCGCCGGCACGAACGAGACCGTGCGCTGGGCGAAGCTCGATCCGTCGGCGCCGTTGCACGACAGCTGCCCCGGGACAGGGTCAGACGAGTTCCGCGGGTCGGCGCTCGGGTCGAGCTGGACCGTCACGAATCGCGCGGGCGTCGCAACAGCCCATCGCGTCGAGGGCGGGGAGCTCGTCATCCCGACCTATGCGGCCGGCGTCGCGGGCGCTCCGCTCGTGCAGCGCTCGCTGCCCTCCGGAGCGTGGGAGTACACGGCCGAGGTCCGCGTGGACCCGCAGACCGCGTATCAGCAGGGCGGAATCCTCCTGCACGGAACTGACTCGACCTACGCGAAGCTCGCACTCGCGCAGAGCTCGAGCGGCGAGCGCTTCGAATTCACGTGGAGGAAGAACGGGACCGAGCAATCCATCGGGGTGGGGTTCGCTCCATCGGAGGACATCGCGGGCGAGCCCGTGTGGCTGCGCCTCGTGAGCGACGGCTCGTCGGTGCGAGCGCGCTACTCGACGGATGGCGATCGCTTCCAGCCGCTCGGCGGCGCGGTGCCGCTCGCGGACATCGCCGCGACGCGCATCGGCCCGGTCGCACTGCAGGGAGCGACGGGCGGCGCAGCGACCGAGGCGTCGTTCCGTTGGGCGCGATTCACGCCGTCCGATGCGCAGCGCGACGCGTGCGCGCTCGGCGGGCCGACAGCGGCGAGCGCGGGCAGCGGCTCCGACGAATTCGCCGCAGCATCGCTGTCGAGCTCGACGTGGCCCATCCGACCGTCGACGTCGACCTACCGGCTCGAGAACGGCCAGCTCGTCATGCCGACGGTCGCGGCGGGCATCTCCGGTGCGCCGCTTCTGGCGCAGCCGGTCCCGGCGAGCGCCCCGTGGGCGGTGACCACGCGCATCCAGATCGACCCGACGCAGCCGTTCCAGCAGGGCGGGCTTCTGCTGAGGAGCGACGGTGATGACTACGCGAAGCTCGTGCTCGGTCGCGCGAGCGCCGGGCTCGTCGTCGACTTCGCCTGGCGTCACGAAGGAGTCGACCGGCCGTCGACGTCGGTCGACACGCGAGGACCGGGTTCGGGCACGGCTGCCGGATTCTGGTTGCGACTGTCGAGCGACGAGCGCTACATCACCGCGAGCATCTCGCACGACGGCGTGCTCTTCACTCCGATGGGTCGACGGATTCCGGTTGAAGAGCTCCCGCTGGCGACGATCGGCCCGGTCGCCATCCACGGCGCGACCGCCGCCTCGCCGACGGATGCCCGATTCGACTGGTTCCGCTGGCGCAGTCCCGGTCGATGACAGACCTGAGGGGGTGCGCGCCTGGGCGCACCCCCTCAGCCATCTCGGCACGCCTCGCGCGCGCTCGAGATCAGTTGACCCAGCCCAGCTCCCGCAACCAGCCCGCGCACTCCTCAGACCACCGCGCGGCCGCGCCCTCACCATGCGCGAGCCCGAGGCCGTGCCTCCCGTGCGGATAGACGTGCAGCGCGTGGGGAACCTCATGCTCCGCGAGGGCGGCACCCAGGCGGTACGCATGCTCGACGCGCACCGAGGCGTCCTCCGCGGTGTGCCAGACGAAGGTGGGCGGCATCGCCGCGGTGACGAGTCGGTCGATCGAGAGAGCGCGGCGTCGCTCGTCAGCGGCGTTCTCTCCGGCGAGCCAGCGCTGCGAGTCGGCGTGCGTCTCGGTCTCCATCGAGACGACCGGGTAGCAGAGGATCGCCGCGTCGACGAGCCCCGAGACGGCGGCATGTCCGGCGAGGTGCCCGCCAGCGGAGAACCCGATGACGCCGAGCCGCTCGACGCCGCTCGCGCGCAGCTCGCCGACCCGGGCTGCCACGGCGTCGAGCGGGCCGGGGTGCTCGGTCATCACCGGGTACAGAAGCTCGCTCGCCTCGAGGCCGAGGGACTCGAGCCACTCGATGACGGGGGCGCGCTCGTGGTCGGCATGACGCCAGTACCCGCCGCCGGGGAGGACGATGATGTGGGGAGGTCTGCTCACGCGGAAAACGCTACGCGACCCCGCCCGTAGACTTGTGCGCTATGGCCGCAGGCGACTCCTTCTCCGTCACGACCCCGATCTTCTACGTGAACGACGCTCCCCACATCGGGCACGCGTACACCGAGGTCGCGGCCGATGTTCTCGCACGCTGGCACCGGCAGAGCGGCGTCGACACCTGGTCGCTCACGGGCACCGATGAGCACGGGCAGAAGATCCTGCGCACGGCGGTCGCGAACGGCGTCACCCCGAAGGAGTGGGCCGACAAGCTCGTCGCCGACGCGTGGGTCCCGCTGCTGCAGACGATCGACATCGCCAACGACGACTTCATCCGCACCACGGAGGAGCGCCACGAGTCGGTCGTGCAGCGGTTCCTGCAGAAGCTCTACGACGACGGCCTCATCTACGACGGCGAGTACGAGGGCTACTACTGCGTCGGCTGCGAGGAGTACAAGCAGCCGTCCGACCTCGTCGACGGCTCGGGCGAGTTCGAGGGCCAGTACGTGTGCCCCATCCACGGCCGCCCGGTCGAGGTGCTGAAGGAGAAGAACTACTTCTTCCGCATGAGCCGGTTCCAGCAGCGCCTGCTCGACCTGTACGAGTCGCAGCCCGACTTCATCCAGCCCGACAGCCTCCGCAACGAGATCGTGTCCTTCGTGCGGCGCGGCCTCGACGACCTGTCGATCTCGCGGCAGAGCTTCGACTGGGGCGTGCGCGTGCCGTGGGACGACAAGCACGTCGTCTACGTGTGGTTCGACGCGCTCATCAACTACATCTCGGCCCTCGGCTGGAACCCGGAGCAGCCCGGCGAGCTGTTCGACCGCTTCTGGCCGTCGAACCACATCGTCGGCAAGGACATCGCGCGCTTCCACGCCGTCATCTGGCCCGCCATGCTCATGGCGGCCGACCTTCCGGTTCCGCGTCGCGTCTTCGGTCACGGCTGGCTGCTCGTCGGCGGCGAGAAGATGTCGAAGTCGAAGCTCACCGGCATCGCGCCGTCGCAGATCACCGACGTGTTCGGCTCCGACGCGTTCCGCTACTACTTCCTGCGCGCGATCGCGTTCGGCCAGGACGGCTCGTTCTCGTGGGAGGACCTCGCCGCCCGCTACCAGGCCGAGCTCGCCAACGGCTTCGGCAACCTCGCCTCGCGCGTGGTCGCGATGGTCGGCCGGTACTGCGACGGGGTCGTTCCCGAGGCGGGCCCGCTCGGCGAGGCCGAGGCGGGCATCCAGCGAACGGTGGCGGATGCCGTGGTCGCCGCGACCGCCGCGATCGACCGGTTCGCGATCCACGATTCGATCGCGGCCGTGTGGTCGATCGTCGACGAGCTCAACGGCTACCTGACGGTGCAGGAGCCCTGGAAGGTCGCGAAGGACGAGTCGCAGACCGAGCGCCTCCGCACGATCCTGTACACGGCGGCCGAGGGGCTGCGGGCGCTCGCGGTGCTGCTGAGCCCGGTGCTGCCGCAGGCGACGCAGAAGCTGTGGACGGCCCTCGGCGCTGAGCCGCACCTGGGAGCACTGGTCGACCAGCGCATCCCCGATGCGGGAGAGTGGGAGCAGCTGCCGGCGGGCGCCCGCACCCAGGCGCTCGAGGCTCTCTTCCCGCGCATCGAGCACGAGGCCACCGCCTAGAAGGGGCGCGACATGACCGACGAGATGGCACCGCACGTGCGCTCCCGCGCCGCGATGGAGGACTCGTCGCGCGACCTCAGCTACCCGCCGAGCCCCGAGGCGCTCGTCGTTCCGGTGTACGACAACCACACGCACCTCGAGATCGCCGACGGCGAGAACCCGATGCACTACCGCGAGCATCTCGACCGCGCGTCGGCCGTCGGCGTGCGCGGCGTCGTGCAGGTGGGCACCGACGTGCCGACCTCGCGCTGGTCGGCGGCGATCGCGGCGCGCGAGCCGCGCGTGCTCGCCGCCGTGGCCATCCACCCGAACGAGGCCGCGACGCTCGCGGCGGCGGGTGAGCTGGATGCCGCTCTCGCCGTCATCGACGAGCTCGCCGCGCAGCCCCGCGTGGTCGCCATCGGCGAGACGGGCCTCGACTACTACCGCACCGAGTCGGGCACCGGACGCGACGCTCAGCTGCACGCCTTCGAGGAGCACATCCGCATCGCGAAGGAGCACGGCCTCGCTCTGCAGATCCACGACCGCGACGCGCACGACGACGTGGTGGCGACGCTGCGCCGGGTGGGGGCGCCGGAGCGCACGGTCTTCCACTGCTTCAGCGGCGACGTCGAGCTCGCGTCGATCCTCGCCGAGAACGGCTGGTACGCCTCGTTCGCGGGCACGGCGACGTTCAAGACGGCGCGCAACCTCCGCGACGCGCTCGACGTCCTGCCGCGCGCGCTGCTGCTCGTCGAGACGGATGCGCCGTTCCTGACCCCGCACCCGTTCCGCGGCCGTCCGAACTCGCCGTACCTGCTGCCGTGGACGCTCCGCGCGATGGCCGACCACCTCGGCACGGACGTGTCGATGCTCGCGGCGCAGATCAGCTCGAACACCGAG
This sequence comes from Yonghaparkia sp. Soil809, assembly GCF_001429705.1. Taxonomy (NCBI): domain Bacteria; kingdom Bacillati; phylum Actinomycetota; class Actinomycetes; order Micrococcales; family Microbacteriaceae; genus Microcella; species Yonghaparkia sp. Soil809. Next base: position 483,057 of record NZ_LMSV01000001.1, on the reverse strand, counting down.
ACGGTGTACGGCACGTGGGATGCCGAGCCGGTCACCGCCCCCGGCGACCCCTGGGCCGATCGCCCGGATGCCGATCACCCCGAGCGCGACGCTCTGCCGGGCCGTGCCGACGACCTGACGACCGAGCAGGGCGGGGCCTGAGTGGCGGGGCTCCTGGGCCCTGCTGAGGTGCGCGACCTCGCCGCGCTGCTCGACGTCACGCCCACGAAGAAGCTCGGGCAGAACTTCGTCCACGACGCCAACACCGTCCGCCGCATCGTCGCCACGGCCGCCCTGCCGCCGGGCTCGACGGTGCTCGAGGTGGGGCCCGGGCTGGGCAGCCTGACGCTCGGCCTGCTCGAGGCCGGGCATCCGGTCGTCGCGGTCGAGCTGGATGCCCGGCTCGCCGCCCAGCTGCCCCTCACTGTCGCCGAGCTGCAGCCGTCGGCGCGCCTCGAGGTCGTGCACGCGGACGCCCTTCGCGTCACGTCTCTGCCGGAGACGCTGGGGGAGCCGACGTCGCTCGTCGCGAACCTCCCGTACAACATCTCGGTGCCGGTGCTGCTGCACCTGCTCGCGCACGTCCCGTCGATCACGCGCACGCTCGTCATGGTGCAGGCGGAGGTCGGTCAGCGGCTCGCGGCGGGGCCGGGCTCGAAGATCTACGGCAGCCCGAGCGTGAAGGCCGCCTGGTACGGGCAGTGGGGGCTCGAGGGCGTCGTGAGCCGGCAGGTGTTCTGGCCGGTGCCTAACGTCGACAGCGTGCTCGTCGGGATGAAGGCGCGAACGGCGCCGCCGGGGACGGAGGAGGAGCGGCTGCGCATGTTCGCGCTCGTCGACGCCGCGTTCGGTCAGCGCCGCAAGATGCTGCGGCAGGCGCTCGCGGAGCTCTTCGGGTCATCGGCGGCCGCCTCGGCGGCGCTCGAGGCGGCGGGGCTCGACCCGACCGCCCGCGGAGAGCAGCTCGTCATGCGCGACTTCCTGGCGCTCGCGCGCGTGCAGGGCTGAGCCGCAGGCAGATCACCGCTCGAGCAGCACCATGACCTCCGAGTGCGTCGACTGCGGGAACATGTCGAACAGCCGCGCCTCGACGACGCGGTACGACGGCATCGACTCGAGGTCGCGCGCGAGCGACGCGGCGTTGCAGCTCGAGTAGACGACCGTCGGCACCCCCGACCGCTCGAGCCAGCTCGTGAGCGACTCCCCGAGTCCGCGCCGCGGCGGGTTCACGACGACGAGGTCGGGCGGCGGAGCGCCCGCGCCGCGACCCCGGGCGGTCGCGGCGCTCGTCGCGTCGCCGACTTCGAAGCGCACCGCGGGCATCCGCCCATCGGGCCCGGCCGGCAGCGCGGCGGCGGCGATGCGCGCGCTCGCGACCGCGTCGGAGGAGAGCTCGACGCCGAGCACCTGCCGCCCGGGCGCCGCGGCGTGAAGGGCGAACCCGCCGACTCCGCAGTAGAGATCCCAGACCGACGCCGCCTGAGCCGCGTCGATCCACGCGCGGCCCTGGCGGTAGAGCGCCCCCGCGATCGCCGTGTTCGTCTGCACGAAGCTCTGCGGCCGCACCTGCAGCGTCGCGTCGCCCACGCGCATCGGCAACGTCGACCGCGAAGTCAGCACGACCTCCTCCGCTCCCTCGACGACGGCCTTATGCTCGGGGTGCAGATTGACCGAGACGACGGCGATCTGCGGCAGAGCATCCGTCAGCCACGGAACGACCGCCCGCACGGCGGCGACCGACGCGCGCGACCGCACGACGAACCGCACCATGAGCTCGCCGTCGGCTGACTCGGTCACGATGAGGTACTTGAGCTTGCCCGCCCGCGACGGCACGTCGTACGGCTCGAGCCCCGACCGCGTGATCGCCTCGGCGAGCTGGTCGAACACGGCGCGGATGCCCGGCGCGATGATCCCGCAGGCGCGCAGATCGACGCCCCGCCCGCGGCCGTCGAGGATCCCGAGGGTCGGCGCGGTGCTCGAGCCCCCCACGACCATCTTCGCCTTCGCGCGGAAGCCGGACTCCTCGCTCGCGACCGCGGGGAGCCAGCGGGCCTCAGGATGCGCGGCGAGGAGCGTGCGCGCCGTCGCCTCCTTCACGGCCAGCTGCTCGGCGTACGGCGTGCCCATGAGCGTGCACGAGCGGCACAGTCCGGCGTCGAAGTAGGAGCACTGCATGGGCCTCCAGGCTAACGCTCAGGCTGCAACCTGCATCAGTGCATAAGATGCACCAGTGCAAACTTCTGTCGAGCATCCCGTCGGGGCCGCCGTGAGCCTGCGCGAGCGCAACCGGCGCGAGACCTGGTCCGCCCTCTACGAGGCCGCCGCCTCGCTTGCCGAGGAGCGCGGACCGAGCGCCGTGACCGTCGACGACATCGCCTCGCGCGCGGGCGTGAGCAAGCGCACCTTCTTCAACTACTTCGGCACGAAGGAGGACGCGATGCTCGGATTCCGCGAGCCGCGCCTCACCGATGCGGCGGTCGCCGCGTTCCGCGGCGGCGACGGGACCCTCCTCGACCGCACCGTCGCCCTCATCATCGCGGCGATCCACGAATCCACGGATCTGCCCAGCACCGGCGGACGGCGGCTCGCGCTCGTGCGCGCCCACCCAGAGCTGCGCGGACGGCTCGACGCCCTCGCCGGAATGCTCGAGTCGCTCGTCGCGCCCCACATCGCCGACGAGCTCGCCACCGACCACGTCCCCCTCGACGCCCCCGCCGAGCGCGACCCCGACCAGCGCCGCGCCGCCGCGACCTTCATGCTCGCGACGACGATCGTGCGCTTCGCCTACAAGACCGACCTCGCACAGGTGGCCGCCGGCGATGAGCGCCCCGCGCTCGATGCCGCGCTCGACCTGTTCCGCGATCTCCTCAGGAAGGAATCATGACCGCCACCGCGTCATCCAGCCCCACCGCGTCATCCGCCCCCACCGGAGCGTCCGCCGCATCGCCCACCGCGCGCGACCAGGCGCACGCGCGCCGCACTCTCGTGCTGCTCTTCGCGACCCTCATGATCGTCATGCTGCTCGCCTCGCTCAGCCAGATGGTCCTCTCGAGCGCGCTCCCGACCCTCGTCGGCGAGCTCGACGGCGTCGAGCACCTCTCGTGGGTGATCACCGCCTACCTGCTCGCCTCGACCGTGACGATGCCGATCTACGGCAAGGTCAGCGACCTCGTCGGCCGCAAGCCCATGCTCATCGCCGCCGTGGTGCTCTTCGTCGTCGGCTCGGTGCTCGGCGGCCTCGCGACCGACATGACCGCGCTCATCACCGCCCGCGCCGTGCAGGGGCTCGGCGGCGGAGGACTCATGGTGCTGTCGCAGGCCGCGATCGCCGACGTCGTCCCGGCGCGCGAGCGCGGCAAGTACATGGGGATCCTCGGCGGCGTCTTCGCCCTCTCGTCGGTCGCCGGCCCGCTCCTCGGCGGCTGGTTCACCGAGGGCCCCGGCTGGCGCTGGACGTTCTGGATGAACGTGCCGCTCGGGCTCCTCGCGATCGTCGCGATCCTCGTGCTCATGCGGATCCCCCGGCCGGAGCTCACCGCGCGTCCGCGCATCGACGCGCTCGGGATGGCGCTGCTCGCCGCCGCGACGACGGGCGCCGTGCTCATCGCGACGTGGGGCGGCTCGCAGTACGCCTGGAACTCGGCCGAGATCATCGGACTGGCCATCGGCACCGTCGTGGTGAGCATCCTCTTCTTCCTCGTCGAGCGCCGGGCGAGCGAGCCGGTGATCCCGCTGCGACTGTTCGCCGACCGCAACTTCGTTCTCGCCACCGTCGCAGGACTGCTCGTGAGCGTCGCCATGTTCGGCGCCATCGGCTACCTGCCGACCTACTTCCAGATGTCGGTCGGCGCGAGCGCCACCGAGGCGGGTCTGCTGATGATCCCGATGATGGCCTCGCTCCTGCTGACCTCGATCATCACCGGCACGATGATCTCGCGCTCGGGCCGCTACAAGCGCCTCCCGATCGTCGGCACGGCCATCCTCGCCGGCGGCCTCGTCGGCCTCTCGAGCGTCACCGTCGACACCCCCGTGGCGGTCGTCTGCGCCTGGATGGCCGTCATCGGCATCGGGCTGGGGACGAGCATGCAGGTCATGACCCTCGTGGTGCAGAACTCGTTCGCGCATCGCGAGGTCGGCACGGCCACTGCGGCGCACAACTTCTTCCGTCAGGTGGGCGGCAGCCTCGGCTCCGCCGTCGTCGGCTCGGTGTTCGTGACGCGGCTCGGCGACCTGCTCGCCGAGCGGCTTCCCGCGGCGCCGGGCGAGGGCGGTACCGGCTCGCTCACTCCCGCGCTCGTGCAGGAGCTCCCGGACGCCCTGCGCATCCCCATCATCGAGTCCTACAACGACGCGCTCATGCCGATCTTCCTCGTGATCGCGCCGCTCGCGGTCGCCGCCGTGATCGCGCTGCTCTTCATCGTGGAGCGTCCGCTCTCGACGAGCATCGAGCACGAGATCCCCGCCGAGTCGCTCGCCGAGGGTCAGCTGCTGCTCACCGAGGAGGACGACGTCGCGACCGCCCCGCGCGGCGCGCGGAACTGAGCAGGGGGCCCGGGAGAGAGCGCACGAACGCACTCCCGGGCTCCCATAAGGTGTTCTCATGGTCGCCACCGGAGCCTCGCGCGCAGTGCACGTGCGGGCGCCCGGCAAGATCAACGTCTTCATGAAGGTCGGCGTCCTCATGGGCGACGGCTACCACGACGTCGCGACCGCGTACCAGGCCATCTCGCTCTACGAGGAGGTCTCCGCCCGCCCGGCCGACGACTTCTCGGTGAGCTTCTCCGGCTCGATCGACACGAGCGCGCTCGCGACCGACGGCTCGAACCTCGCCATCCGGGCCGCGCGACTCCTCGCTCGCGTCGCCGACTACCGCGGCGGCGTGCACCTCGACATCGAGAAGAACGTGCCCATCGCGGGCGGCATGGGCGGCGGCTCGGCCGACGCCGCCGCGACCCTCCTCGCGTGCGACCACCTGTGGGGCACGGGCCTCGGGCGGGAGGAGCTGCACTCCCTCGCCGCCGAGCTCGGCGCCGACGTGCCCTTCGCGCTCATGGGAGGCACCGCCGTCGGCACGGGCCGCGGCGACGCGCTCTCGCCCGCCCTCGCGCAGGGCACGTTCCACTGGGTGCTCGCGCTCTCCGAGGCGGGGCTGTCGACGCCCGAGGTCTACGCCGAGCTCGACCGGCACCGCGAGCGCCACGTCAACGACATCGCGCCCGCCCCCGAGCAGCCGACCGTCGACATCGAGGTTCTGCAGGCGCTGCGCGCGGGTGACCCGCACCAGCTCGCCGAGTACCTCCACAACGATCTGCAGGCTCCCGCGCTGCACCTCGAGCCGGGGCTCGCCCGCACGCTCGAGGCGGGTGAGAAGGCCGGAGCCCTCGCGGGCATCGTGTCAGGCTCGGGCCCGACCGTCGCCTTCCTCGTCGCTGACGCCGACGCCGCGCTCGAGCTGCAGGTCGAGCTGAGCGCGGGGCGTCACACGGTCATCCGTGCGACGGGTCCGGTTCACGGGGCTCGGGTCGTCGCGGGCTGACGCCCATCAGGCTCAGCAGCACGACGCCGACGGCGCCGAGCACGAGTGCGATGTCGGCCACGTTGCCGATGAAGTAGCCCGCGTAGTCGATGAAGTCGACGATCTCGCCGCGCGCGAACGCGGGCTCGCGGAAGAGCCGGTCGCCGAGGTGGCTGATCGCCCCGCCGAAGAGCGCCCCGGCCGCGATCGCCCAGCGGATGCTCGACAGGCGTGACACGAAGACCGCGAGCCCGATGACCGCGAGCGCGGCGACGAGCGTGAGGATCCACGTGTAGTCGCCGCCGATGCCGAACGCGGCACCCGGGTTGTAGACGAGCCGCCACTGGATGAGCTCGCCGATGACGGGGACGCCCACGCCGCGCTCGAGCGTCGCCTCGGCCCAGAACTTCGAGCCCTGGTCGAGCAGGATGATGCCGGCGGCGAGCACGAGGGTCCACGGCAGCACGCGGCGGATGCGCGCCCGCACGGCGGGGTTGTCGAGCGCGGTCGCGCGCTCCTCGTCGGCGGGCACGGCGGGACCATCGGGCGAAGACATGACCCCATTCTGCCGGGTAGGGAGGCCCAGCCCGCGCGCCGTAGGCTCGAGACGTGGCCCACCTCCTGGGAGCCGAGCAGCTCCGCGTCGAATACCCCACCCGCGTCGTGCTCGACGGGGTGACGGTCGGCATCGGCGACGGAGACCGCATCGGCGTCGTCGGCCGCAACGGCGACGGCAAGTCGACGCTGCTGCGCATCCTCGCCGGCAAGCAGGAGCCGGACGGCGGTCGCGTCACGCGCCGCCGCGGCGTCACCCTCGGGATGCTCGACCAGGGCGACGAGCTGGCGACCGGCCGCACGGTGCTCGACACGGTCGTGGGCGGACGGCCCGAGCACGAATGGGCGGGCGATCGGAACGTTCGCGACGTTCTCGCGGGACTCATCGCGGACATCCCCGGCGACACGCTCGTCGATGATCTGAGCGGCGGCCAGCGGCGCCGCGTCGCGCTCGCCGCGCTGCTGAGCCAGGAGTGGGACATCGTCGTGCTCGACGAGCCCACCAACCACCTCGACATCGGCGGAGTCGCCTGGCTCGCCGAGCACCTCAAGCGCCGCTGGGCGATCGGACAGGGCGCGCTGCTCGTCGTGACGCACGACCGGTGGTTCCTCGACGAGGTCAGCCTCGACACGTGGGAGGTGCACGACCGCATCGTCGAGCCGTTCGAGGGCGGCTACGCGGCGTACGTGCTGCAGCGCATGGAGCGCGACCGGCAGGCCGCGACCATGGAGGCCAAGCGCCAGAACCTCATGAAGAAGGAGCTCGCGTGGCTGCGCCGTGGAGCCCCCGCGCGCACGGCGAAGCCGAAGTTCCGCATCGAGGCGGCGAACGCGCTCATCGCCGACGTGCCCGAGCTGCGCAACCCGATCGAGCTCGCGCAGATGGCGACCGCGCGCCTGGGCAAGGACGTCATTGACCTCCTCGACGTGTCGGTGTCGTACGGCGACCGCCAGATCCTCCACGACATCGAGTGGCGCATCGCGCCGGGGGAGCGCACGGGAATCCTCGGCGTCAACGGCGCCGGCAAGTCGACGCTGCTCAAGCTCATCGACGGCTCGCTCGCGCCGACGACCGGGCGCGTGAAGCGTGGCAAGACGGTCGTCGTCGCGACCCTCGACCAGCAGCTCGGCGACCTCAGCGCCGTCGCGCACGAGCGCCTCTCGGCGGTCATCGCGACGAAGCGCACCAGCTACGTGGCCGGCGACAAGGAGCTCACGCCCGGCCAGCTGCTCGAGCGGCTCGGCTTCACGTCGGCGCAGCTCTCGACCCCGATCAAGGACCTCAGCGGTGGCCAGAAGCGCCGCCTGCAGCTGCTGCTCATCCTGCTCGACGAGCCGAACGTGCTCATCATGGACGAGCCGACGAACGACATGGACACCGACATGCTCGCCGCGATCGAGGACCTCCTCGACTCGTGGCCGGGCACGCTCATCGTCGTGTCGCACGACCGCTACCTGCTCGAGCGCGTCACCGACCAGCAGTTCGCGGTGCTGCCGGGCTCCGACGGCGTTGGGCGCCTGCGGCACCTGCCGGGCGGCGTCGACGAGTACCTGCGGTTCGCCGCGGCATCGGCAGGGTCGGTATCGGATGCCGGGCGCGCGACGGTCGCGTCCGTCACGAGCGCGGGCGGGGCATCCGGTGCCTCGTCGTCGGGCTCGGCCGGTGCAGGCTCGGCGGGCCCTTCGGCTGCCGCGGCTGCTTCGAAGCCCGCTCTGTCGCTCGGAGGGGCCGAGCGCCGCACCGCTGAGAAGGAGCTCGCGTCGATCGAGCGCCGCATCGCGAAGCTTCAGGGCGAGATCGACCGGCTGCACGTCGCGCTCGCCGAGCACGACACGAGCGACTACACGGGGATCGGCGCGCTGCACGACCAGGTGCGCGGGCTCGAGGAGCAGCGCGACGAGCTCGAGACGCGCTGGCTCGAGCTCGGCGAGCTGCTCGGCTGAGGCCGCGCGACGTCAGCGACGCAGCGCCTCGGCGATCGGCAGGCGGGTGGCGCGCACTGCCGGCACTGCGCCGCCAATGAGTCCGGTGCCGATGCCTGCTGCCAGACCGAGAATGCCGGCGCCCCAGGGGAACTCGGGGGCGGCGATGGAGCTGGCGACGGGGAGGAGAGAGGGCAGGAGCCCGTACGTGAGACCGATCGCGATCGCGAAGCCGATGACGCCGATGATCGCTCCCACGAGAACGGCTCCGATGATGACTTGGGCGAAGATGTCGACTCGCCGGGCACCGAAGGCTCGGCGAACGAGAAGCTCGCGCGATCGTTCGGTGACGGCCGCGATACCGACGCTCGCGATCCCCAGCGCCGAGACGACGAGCAGGAGTGCGGCGCAGACGGCGAAGATCGTCGACAGCACCTCGATCTGAGAGCGCACCCCGTCAACCGTGTCAACGCGCCGCACCCCTCCGTCGAGGCTGAGCCCACGATCGGCCAAGGACTCGATCAGCAGCTGCTCGACCGTGGTCGCGTCGCGTGGACTCATGACGAACCTGATGACGCTGTCCTCCGGGGCAGGTCGACTGAGGATCATGCACTCGAGCTGCTCCCACGAGCCGTAGACGATCGGTTGCGATGCCCCGTCGGCGACGATCCCCGCAATCAACACGTACCGGGGCTGCTCTCCCGAATCGAACGACAGCAACGCCTGATCGCCCGCACGAACGCCCGTCACGCGGGCTGCCGGCTCGTTCAGCGTCATCTCCCCGGGGAGGCAGGTCGGAGCGGCGCGCCGCCCGTCGAGCACCGGGATGCGGCGCATTGCCTCGATGGCCCCTGACGTCCAGGTCACCGTCACCGCATTTCCGGCCAGTCCCTGCTCGCTCTCGGTCATCGAGCGCAAGCGGCCGGGGATGTCCGTGGTGACTGCGGCGGCGCGCACGCGAGCGCCGGCCCCCGCCAGCACGCCGTCCAGCATCGCAGTGATGGATGGGTCGATGACCGTCCCGCCCGCTGCCGGATTGGCTCGGGCAGAAGCCTCATAGGTGGCCTCACGACCGTTGAGCTGCTCTTCCTGCGCGATGAGCAAATCGGCGGCGACGGAGTTCCCGAGCGCGACTCCGACCAGTCCGAGCACGCCCAGCAGCATGCTCAGCGCGACGAGTATGTAGCGTCGCGTCTGGCTGCGGAGCTCCTGAGCGAGTACGAGTCGAGAGATCATGATCGCTCTATCCCCGCCGTCTCCAGCCCACGATCCGAGAGACGGAGCGCACGATCCGCCCGCGCGGCGATGACAGGGTCGTGGGTGACGATGACGAGACAGCTTCCCATCCTGGCCGTGGATGAGCGGAGGACCTCGAGAACGTCATCGCCGGTTGCGACATCGAGGGCGCCAGTCGGCTCGTCGGCCAGAATGATCGACGGCTCAGCGACGAGAGCGCGGGCGATGGCGACGCGCTGCTGCTCACCTCCCGACAGCGAGGCGGGCCTCCGTCTTTCGGTACCCGCCATCCCGACGAGTTCGAGGCATTCGGCGATGCGCGACCGACGGTGCTTCGCTCCCATCCGCTTGCCGTAGGAGAGTGGCAGCTCGAGGTTGCCGACAACGTCGAGCTGGGGGACGAGGGCGTAGTCCTGGAAGACGAAACCCATCTCGCGATTGCGCAGTCGAGCCCGCTGGCTGTCACTCGATCGGCTCACGGCGCGGCCATGGATCCTCACCTCGCCCCGGTGCGGCGGCTGGAGCAGCCCCAGGGTCGCGAGCAATGTCGACTTGCCTGCTCCGGAACGGCCGATGATCGCCACTGATTCCCCGTCGTGGACGGTCAGGCTCACATCCTCATAGATAGTGCGACCTCCCGTCCCAGGGATGCGCGCTGCGAGGGCGACGCCCTCGAGCACGGCGGTCACGGTCGGAGGTCCGGCGCGACAGACGAGATCGTTTCCCCGACCTCGAGCCCGGAGACGACTTCTACGAAAGACCCGTCAGAGATTCCCAGGCGAATGTCTCGGCGTTCGCGATCGCTGCCATCGATGACGGTCACGACCCCTGACTCACTCGACCCGAGCACCGCAGAGACGGGAACAGCGACGACCCCCGGGGCTGACGCCGTTTCGATCCCGACGCGAGCCGATAGCCCGGGGACTGCGCTGGTGTCGGGAGGCAGGAGGCAGGCGAACGCTGGCAGCTGGTCTGGAGATGATGCTCCGGCAAGGGGATGCAGCGCGCACGTGATGCCGGCGGCTCCGGCTGTGAGGCTCACGAGCGCGGTCGTGGGTTCGGTGTAGAGACGGTAGAGCTGCTCAGCGGGCACCCGAACCACGACCCCGAACCCCGCGTATGCCGCCGTCGCCACCGGCGCATTGGCAACGACATCTGAGCCACTCGGAACGCTCGGGGCCACGATACGACCGGCGAATGGCAGCGTCAGCGCTGCTCCGCCCACCGTCCCGAAAGGGGAGTTCTCGCCCAACGACGGATCACCCAGGGCTGCGTCGTCGAACTCCACCGTGCCCGCCGCGTTCGCCGCGATGAGGACCTCGGGTGATGCGACGACAGCGCCCTCGACGACGAGCACAGAGGTGAGATCCCGCGTCGTGACGCTGATCCCCTCGGACGCCGGGGACGGAGCCGATTCCGTCGGTAGGTTGCTGAGGGTGCACCCCGTCAGGAGCAGAGCGCTCAGGGTCGTCACCGCGACGGCGCGGTGGAGCCGACCCCTCACGAGGCGCAGCTGCCCTCGACGATCGACTGCACGGCGGTGGGATCGCCGAGCCGCGCGTCCTCGACCGCTGCCTCGAACACAGGGTGGATGCTGACCGGGTCGAAGTATCGGTCGTACGCGTCGGTCTCGGCGAGAGACGCGAACTCCTCAAGGGCGGTGGCGGCAGCGGCGGCATCGCCGCCGCGAAGGTCGAGGTACTCCTGGCCCCACGCGCAGTTCCAGAACAGCACGACCTCGCTCTCGCCGAACCCTGCCTCGTACAGGCCGGCGTCGTCGTCGAACGACGGTTCGGGGTAGCTGTCGCCCGCGGGCAACTCGTACAGCTCGGTGGCGGCACGGTACTCCGCGAGTGCTCCACCAAGGTCGCCAAGTTCGGAGGTGGGAGCGCTTGGGTTCGCCTCCGTCTCAGCGTCCGGGGGTGAAGTCGATACGCAGGCAGTAAGTAAGAGTGGCGCGGTGGCCACCGCGAGGATGGCCACCGCAATTCGGGTTTGAGAGTTCATTCGAAGTAGAGCGTCCCAGAAAAGTAGTTGTCGCACGCTCCATCCGAAACCGGCATGCGTCCGTACATCTTGAAGGCGGTGTTCTTCAGCCAGAAGGTTCCGGAGAGAACCGCATTCGGATAGGACGGAACTGACATGAACTTCAGCCCCTTGTACGAGTTCTCTGCAACGATGTACACACCCAAGTAGGTGCCGTCCGACCCGTAGGTGCTGCCGGTCTCATTCGCGAGTGCGTAGTGGATCATTGCGGAGCCCTGGGTGTATCGGACAGTACTGAAGTACACGGTCGATCCAGTGCAGTTCAGCTCGCCCCACACGGTGGACGAATAGGCGTGCGCGGGAAGCGCGAGCCCTAGGACTGACCCCAGGGCCAGCCCGCTTGCCAGGAGTGCTTTGGCGATCCGCCGCCGCGGCTTGGTTTCAACTCGATCTTTAGCCAACGTTGTGCCTGTTCTCGTGGATGACCCGGTTTCATCGCCATCGGTGGGGCCGATCTGACCCTGTCCGAAATTTGAGGAAGAGACAAGTCCTCCTAAAGGTGGACAAGTCGTTCTAGCTCTTGTCCCTACTTCGTGCGGCCCATGAGCAGGTCGACGCGCCAACCGTGCTTGGTGTGCACGACGGCCACGGGGATGCGCGGCTTGTCGCCTCGGCCGTCCAGTCGGCGCACCGCCTCGTCGTAGACGCTCTCGAGTCCGCGCGGCACGACGCCCACGACGCCCGAGACGCGGCGACCCGAGAAGACGCGCACCTCGATGGGAGCATCCACTCGCTCTTGATCGAGGCTGCGCGCCGGGGTCGCCGTGAAGAGCGAGTCGGCGTCGGTGTCGGCGAGCTCGGCGATCTCGTCCTGGTGCGGCGTCGCGTCGGCGAGGCGCATCGTGATCTCGCGGTTCTTCGGCAGCAGGTCGTACGCGTAGTCGTCGAACGAGCCCTTGCCGCGGTCGCCCTTGGGCAGGGCGGGGTCGCCGAACTCCATCTTGCTCCAGAACGGCACGGCGACTACCCCTGCGCGGCGTCGAACTCGGCGACCGCGGCCCGCAGGCGCGGCGCGACCTCCGAGCCGTACAGCTCGAGGAACCGCGCCTGGTCGGGGCCCGGAGCGTGGAAGACGAGGTGCCGGAAGCCCATGCGCACGTAGTCCATGACGCGCTCGACGTGCTCGTCGGGGTCGGTCGAGACGATCCAGCGCGAGGCGGCGCGCTCGAGGGGGAGGGCGTCGGCGAGCTTCTCCATCTCGCGCGGGTCCTCCACGCCCATCTTCTCGTCGCCGCTGAGCGCGAGGGCCGCCCAGTGGCGGGTGTCCTCCATGGCGCGCTGCCTGTCGGTGTCGAATGAGACCTTCATCTCGATGAGGGTGTCGACGCTCCCGGGAGCCCGCGACCCTTTCTCGAGGCCCTCGCGGAAGGCGGGAAGCAGGTTCTCGGTGTAGAGCTCGCGCGGCTTGCCGGAGGTCGTGATGTAGCCGTCGGCGATGCGGCCGGCGAGGCGCGTCGCGGCGGGGCCGGAGGCGCCGATGTAGATCGGCACCTTGACCTCGGGCCGGTCGTAGATCGTGACGTTCTCGGTGCGGTAGTGCTCGCCCTCGTGGCTGACGCGCTCCTCGTCCCACAGGCGCTCGATGAGCTGCACCGCCTCCTTGAGGCGAGCGAAGCGCTCCTTGATGTCGGGCCAGACGAAGCCGAGCGGGGCCTCGTTGAGCGACTCGCCCGTGCCGACGCCGAGGATCACCCGGCCCGGGAACAGCTGCCCGAGCGTGCCGAACGCCTGCGCGACCATCGCCGGGTGGTGCCGGAAGGTCGGCGTCAGCACCGAGGTGCCCATGACGATGCGCTCGGTCTTCGCGCCGAGGGCTCCGAGCCAGGCGATCGCGGCGGGCGCGTGGCCGTCGGTGTGCTTCCACGGCTGGAGGTGGTCGCTGATGAAAACCGACTCGAAGCCGGCCTGCTCGGCGAGCACGCCGTAGTCGAGCAGCTCGCGCGGAGCGAACTGCTCGCTCGAGGCCTTGTAGCCGATGCGGAACGGGACAGTGCTCATGCGTGACTCCAGTCGACGGCGGCGGGTGCAGAAGAACCCTACGCGGCGCACCCCCGTGGTAGGCATGGAAGCCGCGCCGTCATCGTCGTCGGCGCTCGGAAGAGCTCTCGGAGGACATCCATGCACATCACCGGCCGCACCGCTCTCATCACCGGTGGCGCTTCGGGGCTGGGCCGGGCGACGGCTGAGCGGATGCTCGCCGCGGGCAGCTCGGTCGTCATCGCCGACCTGCCCCAGTCTCCGGGAGCCGCGCTCGCCGACGAGTGGGGCGACCGCGCCGTCTTCGTGCCGACCGACGTCACCGACGCCGAGCAGGTGCAGGCCGCCGTCGACGCGGCGAGCGAGCTCGGGCGGCTCGACGTCGTCGTGGCGTGCGCGGGCATCGTGCGCGGGGCGCGCGTCGTCGGGCGGAAGGGGCCGTTCCCGCTCGACATGTTCCGGCAGGTGGTCGACATCAACCTCACCGGCACGTTCACGGTCGTGAGCCTCGCGGCGGCGCGCATGGTCGAGACGGCGGCCGACGCCCCGGACGAGGAGTCGGGCGTGATCGTCATGACCGCCTCGGTCGCGGCGTTCGACGGGCAGGTCGGTCAGGCCGCCTACTCGGCGTCGAAGGGTGCGATTGTGTGTCTCACGCTGCCGCTCGCGCGCGACCTGGCCGAGCACCGCATCCGGGTGATGGCGATCGCGCCGAGCCTGTTCCGCACGCCGATGGCTGAGATGCTGCCGGAGGAGGCGCTCGCCTCGCTCGAGGAGCAGACGCTGCACCCGCACCGCCTCGGCAGACCTACGGAGTACGCGGCGCTCGTGCAGCACATCGTCGAGAACCCGATGCTCAACGGCGAGGTGATCAGGCTCGACGGCGCGGTGCGGATGGCTCCCCGCTGAGCACGGCCCGGGCCCGCCGCGCGACCCGTCGTGACCGAGCGTTCGCCCCTACGATGAGCACATGACCGACCCCCTCGACGCCATCGCGATCGTCGCCGAGGCCGTGTCGTGGCTGCTGCTGCCGAGCGGCATCATCCTGCTCGTCATCGGGCTCTCGCGCCGCGCGTGGGCGCGCCGCTACCGCACGGCGAAGGCGGTCATCACGAACGTGCACGAGCGCGACGCCAAGCTGCGCTGGTTCGGCGACGGAGGCGACGTGCACGAGACCGTCTCGCCCCTCACGGGGCCGATTCCGGCGGTGGGGGATGCCCGGACCGTCTGGGTGCACCCCTCCCGCCCCGAGAGCGCCCGCCTCGACTCGCCGGCCCACGACGGTCGCGCGCTCATCACGCTCGGCGGCATCCTGACGGCGGTCGGAGTGATCGCGGTCGTGCTGTCGTTCGTGCTGCCGCTTCTGGGCTGAGCCCGCTCAGGCTCGGCGCGGCTCAGGACTCGCGCTCGAGGATCGCCTTGAGCGCCCGCAGGTCGGCGCTCGTTGCCCGCTTCATCGCGAATCGCATGAGGGGCGCGGCGACCTTCGAGAACCCGCTCGGGTTCCCGCGGTTGCGCAACGACATCCGCGTGCTGCCGTCGGGCAACGCCTCGTACCGGTAGGTCGTCTCCATCGGGAACGGCCCTTCGGCGGTGCGCATGACGAGCGACTGCGCGGTGCGCTCGACGATCGCGTACGTGTAGCGCAGCTCCCGTCCGAGAAAGGTCGCGACGAACGCGACCTCGCTGCCCACGCCGACCGGCGGGGGAGTCTTCCACTCGACGCTCGAGATGTTCGCGTACCACTCGGGCGCGTTCGACGGGTCGTTCGCGTAGGCGGCGACGACCTCGACCGGCCGGCGGATGACCTCCGTCACGAGCACGTCGACGCTCGCGGGCTCGGGGGCGTCGGCAACAGTCGGCTCGCTCATGGACCGAGCGTAGCCACGCTGCCCCGAGGCCGGTTCTAGATCGGCTCTTCGAGATGAGTGACGACCGTCGCACTTCGTTGACGGCCGCTGCGCCGCCGTGCCGGTAGCTTCTCTTCCGTGACGCGCGTCCGATCGTTCCCTCTCACGCCGAAATCCAGCCGTGACCTCAGGGTCGGGGATCTAGTTCCGATCATGAGGACGGACGATGCCTGGGGTGTGTTGCAGGTGACTGACCTGAAGCACGAGGGCCCGGGCAGCCGATCCACGTTCGTGGGCGGGCCATTGCCATGGCGCGGAGCTGCGTGGCCGACTTCGGATGATGTGATCGGCCTGCTGGTGAGAGAACAAGCCCTCATCCCAATTGAGCTTTTCGTCGAGGGAGGCCTCGTCGTCGTCGCGAATGCGCCGGTGGCCCCTACGTCGCTGCCATCGAACTACAGGGACCGCGGAGTTGGCGTGGTTCATAAGGTGTGGGGATGGAAGACGGCCATGGGCAGAGTGGCCGGGCTAGACCTGGACTGACCGATTCCTAGTCGGACGGGATCGACAGCGACAAGCGGGCCGAGCCCTTAAACCGATCCCTCGAAGTCGGCGCCGAGCGTCCGCAGCAGGCTCGCGAGCCGCTCCTGGTCGGCGCGGCTGAGCCCGCTGAGCAGCTCGCGCTCGGCGACGACGAGTTCGGCGATCGCGTGGTCGACGCGCTCGCGGCCCGACTCCGTCATCCGCACCAGGATGCCGCGGCCATCGTTCGGGTCCGTCCGCCGCTCCACGAGACCGCGTGCGGTCAGCCGGTCGATGCGGTTGGTCATGGTGCCGCTCGAGACGAGCGTCTGGCGCAGCAGCGAGGTGGGGCTCAACTCGTACGGCGAGCCGGCGCGGCGCAGGGCCGCGAGCACGTCGAACTCCCAGCTCTCGAGCGCGGATGCCGCGAACGCCGCCTTCCGCGCCCGATCCAGGTGCTTGGCAACCCGACCGAGCCGCGACAGCACGTGCAGCGGAGAGAAGTCGAGGTCGGGCCGCTCGCGCTGCCACGCGTCGACGATGCGGTCGACGTCATCAGCGGGGGCGGTCATGCGTTCATTATCGCGGGCGCCTCATGTGCGCCGGTCGCGCCTTGTCTCGGTCGCCTGCCGGCGGCGACGGATGCTCGGCGCGCGCCCGCCGCCCGCGGGCCGCTCGGGCTCGTCTGGCAGACTTGCCCCGCGCCCGTGAGGCGCGATCCGCCTTGGTGTAACGGCAGCACGACAGCCTTTGGAGCTGTTAGGCCCAGGTTCGAATCCTGGAGGCGGAGCTGATGGAACTACGGCGCCCACAGGCGGCATTTCTGAGCCGCTCGCTCTCCTGCCCACGCAGATCGCATGCGCTCCCAGTCTTCTCTCCCGGTCATGTGCGGCCCGAAGAAGTTCGACGGCGAGACCAGACTGCGCGTCGGAACTCGGGGAGCGGGGTCGGCAGGCCATGCTGTCGTCCGTGCTCGCGCGGTCGAGAGCTCGCTTTCCCGTCAATACTTTGGCTTGACATTTGTTTGTTAGTACATTTGAATGGCGTCGCACCAGGACCCGATGGGCCCCCGCTTTCACCTACGAAGAAGAAGGACGAAATGCGCAAATCACGTGGCAGTGTCGCCATCGGACTTGCAGCGCTCATGGCGCTGACCGGTCTCACGGCGTGTGCGAGCGAGGCAGAGGAGCCCGCCGCCGAGTCGCCCCAGAGCGACATCACCCTCACCGTCTCCCGCTGGGCCGGGCCTCAGGCCGACGCTCAGCAGGAGCTCCTCGACCAGTACAGCGCTGAGACCGGCGTCACCATCCGATTCGACGCCATCGACTACGGCCAGCTCAAGCAGAAGCAGACGCTGAACATGAGCACGGCCACGGGCGAGTACGATCTGATCTACGTGCCCGAGGCTTGGGTCGGCGAGTACACCGAGGCTGACTACCTCACCGATCTCTCCGACTTCGTCACTGACGAGGCCCTCACCGGCCCCGATTGGGACTTCGCGGACTTCAACGAGAGCGGCGTCGAGGTCTACACCCGCGACGGCGCTCTGTACGCCCTTCCCTACTTCGTGCAGACGCCGCTCGTGGTCTTCGATGAGGAAGCACTCGACGCCGCCGGGCTCGAGGCCCCGAGCACGTGGGACGAGACGCTGGAAGTCGCGAAGTACTTCAAGGAGCAGGGCTCCGGAATCGCGCTCCCCTTCCGTCAGGGCTCGGCCATCGTCAACATCATGGCGGTGCTTCTCGCCGGGAACGACACCGATTTCTTCGACGAGAGCGGGGCGCTAGACCTCACCAACCCTGATGTCGTCGAAGCCGTCGAATTCATCCAGGAGCTCAGCCAGTACGGACTCGAGGGCAGCAACGCGTGGCACTGGGATGAGGTGAACAAGGCGCTGCAGTTCGGACAGGCTCCCATCGGCATCCTCACCTCCGGCCTCTTCACGGCGCTGGAGAACCCGGACGAGTCCAATGTCGCCGGCAAGCTCGCCTACGCACCGCTCCCGTACAGCGAGACGCCCGCGGGCCTCTTGCAGACCTGGGGCTGGGCCGTTCCGGCCGACTCGAAGCACCAGGAGGAGGCCTTCAAGCTCGGCGCCTGGCTCACCAGCAAGGCCGCGCAGAAGGAGATGGGCACGATCGACCCGTCGTTCATCAGCTTCCGCGAGTCGCTCTATACCGACGCCGACCTCACTGCGAACGCCCCGTGGCTCCCCACGGTTCAGGAGGCGCTCGCTAAGGGCGTGACCGTTCCTCTGCAGCCCAACGCACCCGCGCTGACGGACGCGCTCAGCGTCGGACTCTCGGGAGTGGTGAGCAGCGGTGAAGACCCTGCGACGATGCTGCAGGGGATCCAGGACACGCTGGCCTCGCAGTTCTAGACGCTGGTCCATCGCCGGTGCGGGCTCGTTCACGGCCCGCACCGGCGCCCTCTCCCCCGACGCCCCGGAGGTTCCCATGACCCGCATCCAGCTCGCCCCGAGGGGCCGAGCGCAGAGGCGCAGCACGAGCAGCTACGCACGCAAGGATCTCCGGCTCGCCCTCTATCTCGTGCTGCCCGCGGCCGCCGCGATCTTCATCGTCATGATCGTCCCGCTCGGCTTCGCTCTCATCGCCAGCACGTTCGAGTACAGCCTGGGTCAGGAAGAGTCGGCGGTCTTCGTCTTCCTTGACAACTACGCCAAGTTCTTCGCTGACCCCGTGGCCATCTCCTCGTTGCTCAACACCGCCCTGTTCACCGTGATGTCGCTGTTCCTCTGCATGCTGATCGGCGTCGGCATGTCCGTCCTGCTCAAGAGCCTGAACCCGCGCACCGGCAACATCCTCCGGGCGATCTTCGCGATGCCGCTGCTGATCTCCCCGATCATCGTCAGCCTCATCTGGCGGTACATGTACGACCCCACCTACGGACTCGTCTACTACGTGCTGAGTTGGTTCGGGCTGGAGGAGTGGGGCGGTCTGACCGACACCACCACGGCCCTCTTCAGCATCGTGATCACCGATGTCTGGCACGCCGTCCCGTTCATCATCCTCGTGACGTCAGCGGGTCTGACCGTGATCCCGGAAGAGCTCTACGAGGCGGCCCGCATCGATGGAGCAGGGACGATCGGCACGCTTGTCAACGTCACGCTGCCGCTCCTCGTCAAGACATTGATCGTGCTCATCCTCATCCGCGGCACCGACGCCTTCCGCGTCTTCGACCTCATCTACGGACTCACGGGCGGCGGCCCCGCGAACTCGACCTCATCCCTGAGCATCTACGCCTACAAGCAGGCCTACGAGAACAACGAGATGGGCTACGCCATGGCCGTGGCGATGATCACGCTCATCGCCCTTGTGATCCTGTTCGGACCGCTCATGCGCAACTCCGCTCGAAGCAAGGGCGACTCATGACCAAGCGCGCGCTCGTCACCATTGCGAAATGGCTCGTGATCGTCCTCTTCCTGCTCTGGACGGTCGTCCCGATCGCGCTCATCATCGTCAACTCGTTCAAGCGGGCGAAGGACATCTTCACCGACGTCCCGAAGATCTTTTTCGAACCGACGCTCGATAACTACGTGAACGCCTTCACGAAGAGCGACTTCGGCCTCTACTTC
This sequence comes from Yonghaparkia sp. Soil809, assembly GCF_001429705.1. Lineage (NCBI taxonomy): Bacteria > Bacillati > Actinomycetota > Actinomycetes > Micrococcales > Microbacteriaceae > Microcella > Yonghaparkia sp. Soil809. The sequence continues at coordinate 463,859 of NZ_LMSV01000001.1, read as the reverse complement.
ATCAACAGCACGGTCGTCGCCGTGTGCTCGACCTTCATCGTGATCGTGCTGGCGACCTTCGCGTCGTACGGCCTCACGAGCTTCGAGCTGCGGTTCGCGAACTCGGTGGCGAACGGCTTCCTGGTCGGCAAGCTGGTCCCTGGTATCGCGATGATGCTCCCGATCTTCGTGATCATCAACGCGGTCGGATTGCGCGGCACGCTCGTCGGGCCCGTGCTGGCTCACGTGGCGCTGAATCTTCCGTTCGCGGTGTGGCTGCTCATGGGGTTCTTCCGCGACATCCCGCGCGAGCTCGAGCACGCCGCGATGATCGACGGATGCACGCGCATGCAGGCGTTCTGGCGCGTCATGCTCCCTGTCGTCGTCCCAGGGATCGCCGCGGTGTTCATCCTGAGCGCGCAGTACTCGTGGAACGAGCTCCTGTTCTCGCTGCAGCTGACCACCTTGGAGACCTACACGCTGCCCGTCGGCATCGCGAGCTTCGTCGGCGCCATCTCGGTCGACTGGGGGCTGTCGAGCGCCGCAGCCACCGTGACCATGGTGCCCATGATCATCATCGGCTTCTTCGTGCAGAAGTACATCGCTGAGGGCACGACCGGAGGGGCGGTGAAGGGATGACCGCGCCACTGGACGTCCTCACGATGGGTCGGGTCGGCGTCGACCTCTATCCGCTGCAGGACAGCACGCCGCTCGAGGACGTCGCGACCTTCAGCAAGTCGGTCGGCGGAAGCGCCACGAACGTCGCGATCGCGGCCGCTCGACATGGTCGGGCGAGCGCGGTAATCACCGCCGTCGGCGACGATCCGTTCGGCCGCTTCGTCGCACGCGAGGTGGCGCGACTCGGAGTCGACCCGCGGTACATCGCGGTCACGGCTGGCCTCAACACGCCCGTCGCGTTCTGCGAGATGTTCCCGCCCGATCACTTCCCCATCTACTTCTACCGCGAGCCCGTCGCACCCGATCTCATGATCGAGGCCGGGTCCCTGGATCTCGAGGCGGTGCGGGAGTCCAGGATCTACTGGTCGACGGTCACAGGCCTCTCCCGGGAGCCCAGTCGCGCCGCTCACCATGCGGCCTGGTCGGCGCGGGGACGAGCGGGAATCACGGTGCTCGATCTCGACTACCGACCGATGTTCTGGGACAGCGCGCAGCAGGCGCGGGCGCAGGTGGCGAGCGCGCTCGAGCACGTGAGCGTCGCCGTCGGCAATCGCGAGGAGTGCGAGATCGCGGTGGGGGAGACCGACCCGCATCGAGCGGGGGATGCTCTGCTCGAGCGCGGCGTCGAGCTGGCGATCGTGAAGCAGGGCCCGAAGGGCGTTCTCGCGAAGACTCGCGACGAATCCGTCGAAGTGGCACCGTTCCCCGTCGACGTCGTCAACGGCCTCGGGGCGGGGGACGGATTCGGTGGCGCACTCTGCCACGGGCTCTTGAGCGGCTGGTCGCTCGAGGCCACGCTGCGCTTCGCCAACGTCGCGGGAGCGATCGTGGCGAGTCGGCGCGAATGCTCGACCGCGATGCCGAGCACCGACGACGTTGAACGCCTCTTGGAAGGGACGCCTCAGTGACGACTCAGCGAGACTTCGAGGCGGTTCGCCACGCCAGGGCATCCGATCCGGAGGCGATCCGCCGTGCGCTGGTGAACCGATCGCGGCGGCCTCTGCTCGTCGGCGACAACCGGCTGTTCATCCTCGCTGCTGATCACCCGGCGCGAGGGTCGCTGGGTGTCGGCACCGACGGCATGGCGATGGCCGATCGCTACGACCTGCTCGACCGCCTCGCGGAGGGTCTGGCCAACCCTCGAGTCGACGGGTTCCTCGGCACTGCCGACCTCGTCGAGGACCTCGCGCTCATGGGCGCTCTGGAGGACAAGATCGTCGTCGGCTCCATGAATCGCGGAGGCCTCAAGGCCGCGGTGTTCGAGATGGACGACCGATTCACTGCGTACGACCTCGACACCATCCGCGAGCTGAATCTCGACTTCGCGAAGCTCCTCGTGCGGATCAATCTGCAGGACGCCGGCTCGGCTCAGACGCTGCACACCGCCGGCGATATCGTGACGCGCGCCGCCGAGGCGCGGATGCCGCTCATGATCGAGCCGTTCATGAGCGAATGGTCGGAGGGCTCGATCAAGAACGACCTCACGGCCGACGCCGTCATCAGGTCTGTGGCGATCGCGTCTGCGCTGGGCGCGAGCTCGGCGTACACGTGGCTCAAGCTCCCGGTCGTTCCCGATATGGAGCGAGTCATGAAGGCCACGACGCTCCCGACCCTCCTGCTGGGCGGCGACCCGGCGATGGCATCGGAGGACATCTACCGATCGTGGGAGAACGCACTCGGCCTGCCAGGCGTTCGCGGACTGGTCGTCGGTCGGACGATCCTGTACCCCCCGGATGGCGACGTGGGCCGTGCTGTGGAGCGCGCCGCCGAGCTCGTGCACGGCGCCCGCTGACGCCGCTCGTGCTACTTCTCGACGAGCGTGACCTCGAACGAGTAGAGGTCGGGCCGGTAGGAGTGCTCGCCGTACTCGACGGCGTGTCCCGACTGGTCGTACAACGTGCGCGACATGACGAGCACCGGCGAGCCCGCCTTTTGCGCGAACAGCTTCGCCTCCTCCGGCGTCGCGCTCCGCGCGCCGATCGTCTGGCGGGCGACGCGCATGGTCGTGCCACGCGCTCGCATGAGCTGGTAGAGCCCATGCTTCTCGAACTGATCGGCGGTCAACGTCAGAAACTCGGGCGGGAGGAAATTCTCCAGGAGGGCGAAGGGCACGCCATCGGATGCCCGAAGTCGCTTGATATGGAGGACCGACGTCCCGGCGGGGAGGGTCAGCGACTCGAGGACCTCCGCGGACGGCACGACCTCTTCGTGCAGCAGGACGGTTGTGGAGGGGGAGCGGTTCGACAGGCTGAGGTCGTCGTAGAGACTCGTGAGCTCGACGCTGCGCGTGAGCCGTCCCCTGACGACCTGGGTGCCCACCCCGCGTCGTCGCACGAGAAGGCCCTGGTCGACGAGCTCCTGGATGGCGCGGCGGATCGTCGGTCGCGAGATGGCGAGCTGCTCGGCGAGCGCGAGCTCGTTCTCGATCCGAGAGCCGGGCGGCAGCGCCCCGCTCTCGATGGCCGCCTGCATGCGACGAGCGATCTGGTAGTAGAGCGGCACGGGGCCCGAGCGATCGAGGTCCATGAAGAGTTCGGCCGTGGGGATGGTCGGCTCGGCCTGCGAGGCGGACGGCGGAGGCAAGGGCATACCAAAATGATAAGACAAAGAAACATAATGGCAAGTGTGAACGGGTTCGCGAGTGGCGCGGAGCCGATTCGGCCGCACCGAGTACGAGGAGAGAGCGCATGAAGGCAGTGGTCAAGATGGGGCGGGGGCCGGACAATGTCGTCCTGCGCGACGTGGAGGAGCCGGTCGCGGTCCCCGGCCACGTCCGCGTGCGCGTCGTGGCGACGGGCATCTGCGGCACGGACATCCATGTCGCCCACGACGAGTACGCCCACGAAGTCCCGGTGATCATGGGGCACGAGATCCTCGGAGTGGTCGACGCGGTCGGGGACGGGGTCGACGAGCAGTGGATCGGCGCCCGCGTCGCGTGCGAGACCTACTACTCGACCTGCGAGACGTGCGAGTGGTGCCGGGCCGGACGGCGCAATCTCTGCCCGTCTCGCCGATCGCTCGGTTCGTTCGAGAACGGGGGCTTCTCGGCATTCGTCGTCATGCCGGTGACCAACCTGCACCGACTTCCGGATTCGCTCGGGCCGCTGGACGGCGTGCTGGCGGAGCCTCTTGCGTGCGTGGTGCAGTGCCTGCTCGACCCCGCGGTCGTCAACGCCGGCGATCGCGTGCTCGTCACGGGGCCGGGAGCGATGGGGCAGCTCGCGGCGCAGGTGGCTCTCGCGCAGGGAGGGAGGGTGACGCTGATCGGCCTCGCGAAGGATTCCGACCGACTCGCGATCGCCGCGGCACTGGGCATCACCACGAGCACGGAAGCGCCCGAGACGGACGCCTATGACGTCGTCATCGAATGCTCGGGAAGCGCCCCGGGTGCTGCGGCGGCGCTGCGCGCCGCCCGGCGCGGCGGTCGCTACGTCCAGGTCGGGATCTTCGGCAAAGAGGTGACGCTGCCGTTCGACGTCGTGCTCTACAAGGAGCTCGTGGTCTCGAGCGGCTTCGCCTCGACCGCCACGTCCTGGCGCCGCGCCATCGCGCTGATCGAGCAGGGCCAAGTGTCGCTCGGCCCGCTCGTGACGCGAGAGGTGCCGATCGAACGATTCGCTGAGGCCTTCGCCGCGGCGGCCGCCGGCGAGGGCATCAAGACGGTCATCATCCCGTCGTGACGATCCCCTCCCGCGAGATCCCCGTCACCTGATCGTCGGTGGCGGGGAAGACGGTCATCGTGATCCAGCTCGATGTGCTCTCGCCGGGCTCGAGGACGATCTGCTGTCCTCGCTCGATCGCACCGACCAGCCCGTCGAACGGCCACGAGCGCTGTGGCTCGAGGCCGACCATCCGGGCCCGGCCGTACCAGGGGAATCCCGGGTCGCCGTTCTGCAGCCACAGCCACATATGCGGGAAGGTGGCGAGATCCCACGCGAGACCGACTGCGGGCCGGCCGTCGGCCAGCGGAGGTCGCAGCGCCACCCAGCCTTCGGCGAGATTGGGCAGATAGGTCACTCTCACCTGCTCCTCGGCGGGGATGACCGACAGATCGGCGGAGCCGCCGTCCGATCGGGGGAGTGTCGGCCATGCGCCGCTCCCGGTTGCGAGCGGACCGGGGATCGTCGGCTCGACGATCGCCGTGGGTGCGCTGGGGAGGTCGATCCGAGATCCGGTGATGGCGGGGAAGGTCGGATGGTGGCCCCAGATGAAAGGGACGGGCCGGGCGCCGACATTGACGACGGTCTCCTCCACGAGCACGGCGGGGTGGTCTTGCGCGAGACGGATCGTCCTCGTGAGCTCGAGGGGCAGTCGGGCGACCGCACGCAGTGAGCACGAGTCGACGGTCTCGGACAGGACCGAGAGCCGGGCGAGCGCGGTCTCCCCGTGGAAGGCGACAGGTACGCCGTCGACCACTCCTTCGGCGCCCGCGTTCGGGAACAGCACCTGCCAGCCGGCTCGGTACATCGACAGGAAGTCCAGCTCGCTCGAGCCGTACCCGGGCCCGTCCGCGGCGGACAGCGGAGCATCCCATTCGTGCCATGCGAGCAGATTGGGGGATCCATGCGCCACGACGGACTGCAGCTCTCCTCCCCGATTAGGGTCGAGGCGAACCGTCAGATGGGGGGAGCGCAGCGTGATCATGCGCTGCGCTTGTGCCCGACGGAGCCGTTGAGCGTGAGCCCGCCGTCCACCAGCAGCATCTGCCCCGTCACATAGCGCGCGCCCGAGGATGCCATCATCACGATGCAGTCGGCGATCTCCTCCGGAGCCGCGATCCGGGCGAGCGGGATGCGCGCTCGGTAGGTCTCTCGGACGTCATCCGTGTAGCTCTCCGCGTTGAGCGGCGTCTCGGTGGCTCCGGGCGCCACGGAGTTCACGGTGACGCCGGTCGGCCCGAGCTCGACCGCCAGCGCGCGCGTCAACCCGCCGATGCCACCTTTCGCGGTCACATAGGCCGTCATGTCGGTCGGCGGGAGCGGGTCGACCGCCGAACTGACATTGATGATGGTGCCTCGACCGGCGGGGACCATGACGCGCGCCGCCGCACGAGCGCCGCGCACGTACCCGAGCAGGTTCGTGTCGAGAAGCCTCTGCCAGTCCTCGTCCGACATCGACAGGAACGGCTGCACGAGGAGACGTGCCGCGTTGTTCACCCACACGTCGATGCGGCCCCATCGACGAACGACCTCCGCAGCGAGCGCGTCCACGTCGTGCGTCGAACCGGTGTCGCCCACAGCGATGCAGGCCTCGCCCCCGCGTCCGATGATCTCCTGCTCGAGCTCTCGGGAGACCTCCGGATCCGCTCCCCGGTGCATGCCGGCGACGCGGAAGCCCTGCTCGGCGAAGGCGAGGGCGGCTGCGCGTCCGATGCCGCGGGATATCCCCGTGATGACGACGGTCGGCGAATCGGTATTGGCCACGAGCTCCTCCTACGTTAGTATGTAAAGACATTCTGACCGCATGGTCACCCTGATGTCCAGCCGAGAGGGCCGATGCGCATGTCGAGCTCGACCGAGCGGCCCCGTGCCGCCATCGTCGGAACCGGATTCATCGGCGCCGTCCATCTGGACGCGCTGCGGCGACTCGGCGTTCCCGTCGCGGGCGTTCTCGGATCCTCGCACTCGCGCAGCGTGGAGTTCGCGCAATCGTGGGGCCTCGGACGCGCCTATCGCGACTACGACGAGCTGCTGTCGGATGAGGCTGTCGATGTCGTGCACATCACCTCGCCGAACGATCAGCACTTCCCTCAGGCGCGCGATGCCCTGCGGGCCGGCAAGCACGTCGTGTGCGAGAAGCCGTTGGCGATGGATTCGGTCGAGACCGGGCAGCTCGCGGCGCTCGCCGAGTCGACGGGTCTGGTCGCGGCGGTCAACTTCAACATCCGCTTCTATCCGCACGTGCACGAGATGCGGAGTCGCGTCGCGACGGGCTCCGTCGGGCGCCCGTATCTCGTCACCGGGTCATACCTCCAGGACTGGCTGCTGCTGGACACGGACTGGAACTGGAGGCTCGACAGCGCTCGGGGGGGCGACCTCCGCGTTGTCGGAGACATCGGCTCGCACTGGTTCGATCTCGCAAGCTTCGTGACCGGTCAGCGCATCGTGGAAGTCATGGCCGATCTGACGACGTTCATTCCGGTCAGGAGGCGGCCGAGCGGAGAGGTCGCGACCTTCAGCGCCGTCTCGGGGCCCACGACGGACGCGAAGATCGGATCCGAGGACGGCGGAAGCATCCTTCTCCGTTTCGACGGCGGAGCGCGCGGGGCCGTCTCCGTGTCGCAGGTGAGCGCAGGGCGGAAGAACGCGGTGTCGATCGAGGTGAGCGCATCGACGGCATCCCTGTCGTGGCGCGGCGAGCGGCCCGACGAGCTCTGGATCGGTCACCGCGAGTCGCCGAACGAGGTCCTCCTCCGCGACCCCGCCCTGCTCTCTCCTTCGGCAGCGAGTATCACAAGGCTGCCGGGTGGTCATGCCGAGGGGTTCGAGAACGGATTCGCAGCTCTCTACGCGGCCGTCTACGGGGATGTCGCAGCCGGCGGACCTGCCGCAGATCCGACGTACGCAACCTTCGCCGACGGGCACTACGAGGCTCTCGTGATCGATGCCGTCGCGGAGAGCGCACGCACCTCGTCGTGGACGGCCGTCGCCGACCACGGATTCGGAACAACAGGAAGTGAGCGAACATGAAGCTGGGACTCCTCACCGCGGCGTTCCCCACGCTGACCCTCGACGAGGTCGCGGACTGGGCGTCGAGCAACGGGTTCGAGGCGATCGAGATCGCCGTCTGGCCGACCGGCGCCGGCGCCTCGCGGCGGTACGCGGGAACCGCCCACATCGACGTCGAATCGCTCGATGCATCGAGCGCGCAGCGCATCGTCGACGACCTCGCCGAGAAAGGACTTTCGATCTCGGCCCTCGCCTACTATCCCAATCCGCTCTCGGCCGACGAGACGGAGGCCGCGGCCGCCTTCGAGCACCTCAAGGCGGTCGTGCGCGCCGCGAAGCTCCTGGGGGTGTCGACCGTCGGGACCTTCGCGGGCCGCGACAAGGGCACGTCGCTCGACGAGAACTTCGATCGATTCGCCGCCGTCTGGCCGGAGATGGTGCATTATGCGGGGGATCATGGCATTCGGATCGCCATCGAGAACTGCCCCATGATCTTCAGCGGGGATGAGTGGCCGGGGGGGACGAACATTGCCTTCAGCCCGGCGAACTGGCGGCGGATGTTCGAGATCATCCCGGACGAGAACTTCGGTCTGAACTTCGACCCCTCGCACCTTGTCTGGCAGTTCATCGACATCCCCCGAGCCGTCCACGAGTTCGGCGACCGGATCTTCCACGTGCATGCGAAGGACCTGGAGATCCGGAGGGACGGGCTGTACGACCACGGGATCATTAGCGCCGGAGTCGGATGGCAGGTGCCTCGGCTCTGCGGCCTCGGCGAGGTGGATTGGGGCGCCTTCTTCGGAGCGCTCTACGCGGTCGGCTACGACCATGTGGCTTCGGTCGAGCACGAGGATCGCGCGTTCGAAGGGTCAGTGGAACTCGTTCAGCGCGGGTTCCGAATCGCGAGAGACACCCTGCGACCGTTCGTGCACTGATGCCGGCCGCTCTGCGCTTCGGCGTGATCGGCAGCGGCACCTGGGCGCGATCCGTCCACATCCACGCCGCAGCCTCGGAGCCGCTGGTGCAGCTCACCGGTGTGCTCGGCCGCGACGCCGATCGAACGACGGCCGCAGTGGACGGCACGTCGGCGCAGCCGTTCTCTCAGCTCGAGAAGTTCCTCGATGCGGTCGACATCGTCGGATTCGCGGTGCCGCCCGCGGTGCAGATTCGCATGGCACGGAGCGTGATCGAGGCGGGCAAGCACGTGCTGCTCGAGAAGCCCGTCGCGATCGATGCGGACGACGCGGCCGACCTCGCTGCACGCGCTCGCGCACGCTCGATCCGATCCCTCGTGTTCTTCACGCATCGCTTCGTTCCCGAGCTCGCGAAGTGGACGGCGGAAGCGAAGGGCGAGGGCCCGTGGGCCATCGGCCGGGTCGACAGCTACTCGTCGCTGCTCGCAGTCGCAGGCGATGCGGTCGCCGACTCCGCCTGGCGCCACGAGCATGGGTCGCTCTGGGATGTCGGCCCGCATGCGGTGGCTCGTCTGTGCGGCGTGCTCGGCCCGGTTGCGACGGCCGTCGCCCGCCGCGGGAGGGGCGACTGCCGCACGATCGTGCTCCAGCACGACTCCGGGGCGATCGGCATCATCTCGCTCGCCGCCGACCTGCGCATCGCGCCGCCCGGCGGCATGCAGCTGGTCGGCTCGCTGGGCAGCGCCGCTCCGCCAGCGGTCACGGACTGGGTCACCGGTGCGCGGCGCGCGTACCGCTGCGCTCTCCAGCGCCTCGCAGCAGAGGTCACGCACGGCGGCCCTGCGCACGAGTGCAATCTCGAGTTCGGCGCGCACGTCACGCGAGTGCTCTCCGCCGCGGAGCGCTCGACTCAGACCGATCGCGTCGAGGTCGTCTAGAGCGAGGCCAGGAGTGCCTCGGCGTTGCCCGAGAAGATCGCTGCGCGGTCGTCGTCGCTGATCTCGGCCTGCTCCACAGAGCGGATGACGTCTCGAGCGGAGAAGAACGGGGCGTCACTGCCGAACAGCACCCGACTCGCGCCGACCTCGCGAACGAAGTACTCGGTGACCGCTGGGTCGGCCTGATAGGCGATGTCCACGTGCAGGTTGGGCGTGGCCGTGACGGCTCGCACCGCTTGCGACCGCTGATCCTCGGTGAACAGGGGATGGCCCATGACGAACGTGAGCAATGGGTAGTCGGCCGCGACCTGGGCGATCGCGCTCGGGCTGGCCTTCGGATCCGGCGTCGAGTGCAGAAGGATGAGCGCAGGCGTGCTCGCGACGGCGTCCAGCACTGCTGAGAACGCGGCCGACCGCACGGTGAACCCTTCGAAGGTCGCATGAAAGGCGAGCCCCTTAAGCCCCAGCTCATCGATCGCGCGACGTGCTTCGGCAACCCCCGCCAGGCCGTGTCGCACCTCGACGCTGCCGAGTCCGGCGAGGAACAGCCCAGGATGCGCGACCACTGCCGCGGCCACGGCATCGTTCGCGCGGCGGGTGTCGATGATGCCCTCGGTCTGAAGACCGCCGGCTGCGACCGAGATGACCGACCTCGTGACCCCGCTCGCCGCCATCTCGGCGATCCACTCGTCGACTGTCTGGCCGACGTCGGAGGTGATCGTGCGTCCGATGTGCGCGTGCACGTCGATGACGGAGTGCGCCACCGTCACGACCCGATCGGCAGCTTGCGACCCTGCCGACCCGACTCGTAGGCGGCATCGAGGATCAACTGGGTCTTGAGACCGAACCGCGCGTCGCTGCGCACCTCCGTGTCATCCAGGCATGCGTCGACGAAGTGCTGGTGCTGCGGAACCCAGGGGCTCTCCTCGCCGTTGATGTGCATCGAGAACTCGCGGTGGTCCGCGGCCATCACGGGGAGCTTGGGGCTGATCCAGCCGTCTGAAAGCAGTTCGTCGGTCGCCGACTTCTCGCTCGTGAAGACGCGGAACGTGGGCCGCGCCGCGGCATCCCACTGCACGGTGCCCTTCGTGCCGTATACGGCCCACTGATCCTTGAAGGCCATCGTTGCCCCGCCCGGCTCCTGCAGCCGGTTGGAGCCTGAGATCTCGAGGATCGCCGAATCGGTTCGAATCACCATGACCGCCGTGTCTTCGACCTGGATGTCGGCGGTGAGCGCCCCGTACTCGGCGTACACGCTCTGCACCTCGGGATTCCCGAGCAGGTAGAGCGCATTGGAGACGTGGTGCACGCTGCCGTCGAGCATGATGCCGCCGCCCGCGAGCGCCGGATCGAATCGCCAGCTGCTGGTCACGTCGGGAGTGTGCCAGGCCATGATCGCCTTGAAGAGGAAGGGGTCGCCGATGAGCCCTGCCTCGATGATCGCGCGAGCGCGCTCGATGGGGGGGAGGAAGAGCTCGAAGAACGAGACCATGAGCTTGAGGCCGGTCGTGTCGGCGAGCTCGAGTGCGGCGCGCGCCTCGTCGACGTTCGCGGTCATCGGCTTCTGCACGAGCACGTGCTTGCCGGCCTCCAGTGCCTTGATGATCAGCGGGCCGTGCGACTTCGATGACGTCGAGATCACGACGGCGTGGACGTCGTCGCGCTGGAGCACAGCATCCAGGTCGGTCGAGTGCGTCTCGAAACCGAATCGTTCCTTGAATCGGAGCGCGGCCGCCTCATCGATGTCGACGCTCGCGATCAACCGGGCGCGAGCCACCTTGGTGAGCGCGAAAGCGTGGCTGCGGGCGATGCCGCCGCAGCCGACCATGGCGATGCCGAGAGTGTCGGGCATGGAGTGTGGGTCCTTTCGACGGCGAAGATCGGGCGGCTCGGCGGGTTGGCCATCGCGCTACGACTATGACAGAATGTTCGCACATAGTCTGACGCGCCGTCAAACCCCGACGCGTCTCGCCGAGAGATCGGATCCGCTCATGACCGCAGGCGCGCTGACGAGGGTGTCGTGCGTGCTCTTCGACCTCGACGGTACTCTCGTCGATTCGGCGCCCGGCATCACGGAATGCCTTGCGCAGACGGTGCGAGACTTCGGCGGCGACGACCATCCGCCCGAGTCGTTGCGGGAATTCGTCGGGCCGCCCGTCGTCGAGACCCTTCGAGCGTTGACACGGGTGCCCGCTCCCGAGTTGCCCCGGGTGGTTCAGCACTACCGAGCCCTCTACTGGGAGCGCGGCATGCACGAGAGCTCGGTGTTCCCGGGTATCCGCGCGCTGCTGGATGCCATCCATCGCTCGAACGTGCCCATCGCTGTCGCAACCTCCAAGCGGGAGAGTCACGCACGCGCGATCCTGCAGCTCCACTCGCTCGACAGCGGCTTCATCGCGGTGCACGGTGCCGGTGAGGACGACGAGGGAGGAGGGAAGGTGACGGTGATCCGCGCCGCCCTCCGGAGCCTGGCAGCAGCAGCGGAAGCGCCCCTCATGATCGGCGACCGGTCCTTCGACATTCGCGCTGCGAGTGCGGTCGGTATTCCTTCATTGTTCGCGCAATGGGGGTACGGTCGCCGCCACGAGTCCGAGGGCTCGATCGTCACCGCGAGCGACCCCCTGCACGCGCGCGAGCTCATTAGCCCGCTGCTCTCCCGTCACGCCGAGCTGAACCCAGGAGAACGATGACTGCCTTCCCGACCTCGCTTCCCGCTGCGCGAACCGTCGCCCTGCGCGGCGGGCCCGCCCTGCGCTGGGGCATCCTCGCTCCCGGCGACATCGCGAAGGACTTCGTGCGAGCCGTCCACACGCACACCGATCAGCGCATCGAAGCGGTCGCCTCGCGATCCCTCGAACGCGCGCAGCAGTTCGCGGCGACGCACGGCATCGCCCGTGCCTACGGGGAGCACGCTCAGCTCGTCGACGACCCTGACATCGACATCGTGTACGTTGCCTCTCCGCACACCGAGCACAAGCGCCTGGCACTGCTCGCGATCGCGGCGGGGAAGCACGTGCTGATCGAGAAGCCCATCGGCGTCACCGCTCAGGACGCGCGCGACATCCAGGCCGCGGCGCGCCAGGCGGGCGTCTTCGCGATGGAGGGCATGTGGTCCCGCTATCTGCCGCAGACCGACGTCATGCTTCAGCTCTTCGAGGACGGTGTGCTGGGTGACGTTCGGCTCGTGCTCGCCGACTTCGCCACGATCGCGCCGACCGACCCGACCGGCCGGAACTACAACCCCGACCTCGCCGGCGGGTCCTTGCTCGATCTCGGCATCTACCCGATCTGGTTCAGCCAGCTCTTCCTCGGCGCTCCCGACCGCGTGTCGACGTTCGGCAGCCTGACCACGACCGGCGTCGATGCGCAGACCGCCATGGTGCTCGAGTTCGAGGGCGGTGCGCAGTCCGTCCTCACCACGAGCCTGCTGCACTTCAGCCCCGAGCGCGCGAGCGTCAACGGCACCGCTGCGCGCATCGAGGTGAATTCGTGGTTCGTGGTGCCGGCGGGCTTCGACCTGATCGCCCCCGGCAAGGGCGACAAACGCTTGTCGTTCGTCAACGACACCGGGCTCGAGTTCCGCGATGGGATCGCATGGGAGGCCGCGGCGGTCGCGCAGCATGTCGACGACGGTCTGCTCGAGTCGCCGGTCCACCCGCTCGACCTCTCCATCGAGATCATGACCACGATGGATGCGGTGCGCCGTTCGGTCGGGACGCTCGCGTGACGAGCGACGAACCGCTCGACCCCGACCGGCTCTTTCCCGTCGAGGGCCGCACGCGGGCGATCGCCCGCGAGCTCTACGCTCTCGTGGACGAGGCCCCGATCGTCTCGCCGCACGGGCACGTTCCTGCTCGACTGCTGCTCGACGACGCGCCGTTCCCCGACCCGTCGACGCTGCTCGTCTCCGCAGATCACTACGTCACTCGGCTGCTGCACGCCGCGGGAGTCGAGCTCGCCGCTCTGCGGGAGAACCCCGACCCCCGCGAGGTCTGGCGACTGTTCTGCGATCACTGGCATTGGTTCCACGGCACGGCGGTCGGTTTCTGGATGAGGGAGACGCTGTCGACCGTGCTGGGCGTGAACGGAGCACCGCGCGCGACCATGTACGACACCCTCGTCGCGGCACTCGCGCAGCCCGGCATCCGGCCCAGGGCCCTGTTCGATGCGTTCCGAATCGACGTGCTCGCGACGACGGATGATCCGCTCGACGACCTCGCGGCGCATCAGGCGCTTCGTGCGGACCCGAGCTTTCGCGGTCGAGTGCTGCCCACGTTTCGGCCCGACGCCTACCTGGACCCGTCGATGCCGGGCTGGGGCGACCGGGTCGAGCGACTGGGGGCGACGAGCTACGCGACCTACCTCGATGCTCTGCGCGAGCGTCGCGCCTACTTCATCGCGCACGGTGCCGTCTCGGCCGATCACGGGGTCGCGCACGCCGCCGCGATCGACATCGACGACCGCGACGCAGCCGCGCTCTTCGAGCGAGCGCGATCCGGTGACCTTGACGCGAGCGAAGCGGCCATCTTCAGCGCTCACATGCTCCTCGCATCGGCGGAGATGTCGGTCGACGACGGCCTCGTCATGACGGTGCACGCGGGCGTGCAGCGGAATCACCACACGGCCACCTTCGATCGATTCGGTGGCGACACGGGTCACGACATCCCTCTGGCGACATCGTTCACCCAGCCCCTGCGCCCTCTTCTCGAGCGGTTCGGCACGACGCCCGGCTTCCACCTCGTGCTCTTCGCGATCGATGAGTCGGTGTGGTCGCGTGAGATCGCGCCGCTCGCCGGCTTCTATCCATCGGTGTTCATCGGGGCTCCGTGGTGGTTCCTCGACGCGCCGGACGCGAGCCGACGTTTTCGGGAGGCCACCGTCGAGACGGCCGGCTTCTACCGCGGCTCGGGGTTCATCGATGACACCCGAGCCTTCCTGTCGGTGCCGGCTCGACACACCATGGCGCGTCGAATCGACTCGGGCTTCCTCGCTCAGCGGGTCGTGGAAGGTCGGCTGACGATGTCGGAGGCCTCGAGAGTCGCGACGGACCTCGTCGGAGCGATACCGAGAGCGGCCTTCAAGCTGTGAGAGAGCTCAGCCGAGCCGCCATGGGCTCCTCCCCGGCGCCCGTCAGGATCGCTCACCTCGGGCTGGGAGCGTTCCATCGTTCGCACCAGGCCTGGTACACCGACGCGGTGACCGACGAGTGGGGGATCGCCGCATTCAGTGGCCGCCGCTCGACGGCCGCCGACGTGCTCGCGGGCCAGGGCGGCCTCTACACGCTCATCGAGCGGGGAGCGGATTCTGACCGCGCGTCCGTCGTCGCGAGCATCGTCGAAGCGACCGACGGGTCACGGGTCGATCGCCTGGTGGAGGTCGTCGCCGCCGAGACGACCGCGCTCGTCACCCTCACGATCACGGAGGCCGGCTATCGGCTCACGAGCGACGGCCGGCCGGACGAGACCGACCCGATCATGGCCGCCGATCTGGCAGGCGGAGTCCCGATCTCTGCGCTCGGTCGCCTCACCGTCGCTCTCGAAGCGCGGCGCCGAACGGGCGCTCCGATCGCGGTGGTGCCGTGCGACAACCTGCCGTCGAACGGCCCCTTCCTGCGGTCCGGTGTGCTCGCCATCGCCACACGGCGAGACCCCCGACTCGCCGAGTGGATCGAGACCAACGTGTCATTCGTCTCGACCTCGGTCGACCGCATCACCCCGAGACTCACGGAGGACGAGCGAGCGGTCGCCGGACGACTGGGCGGCTGGCTCGACGCGGCACCGGTCGTCACCGAACCCTTCACCGACTGGATCCTGAGCGGGGAGTTCCCGCTCGGGCGGCCTCGATGGGAGGACGCCGGGGCCCGATTCGTCGACCGCATCGACGCCTTCGAGCATCGCAAGCTCTGGCTGCTCAACGGGGCGCACTCCCTCCTTGCATCCCTCGGAGTCGTGCGCGGCTTCGCCGTCGTGGCCGAGGCCATCGTCGACCCGGTGTGCCGCGCGAGTGTGCTCGAGTTCTGGCGCGAGGCTCGTCGAGCTCTCGACGACGAGACGCTGGGGCTCGACGAGTACTGCACGGCGCTGCTCGGCCGCTTCGAGAATCCGCGCATTCGGCATGAGCTCGCGCAGATCGCCACCGACGCAGCCGCCAAGCTGCGGCTCCGCGTCGTGCCGACCGCACGCGCAGAACGTGAGGCCGGTCGCGATGCGGCAGGATGCGCGACCGCTGTGGCCGCGTGGATCGCCACGGTCCGAGCCGGACGATCGGGAGCCGACTCGGCGTCGGATGCCATCGCGGCCAGCGAGGGCGACCTCCGCGCTCTGGTCGCGATCCTCGACTCCGACCTCGCGGCCGATCGCGCCTTTCTCGACACCATCACCAACGCCCTCACGAACCTGCAGAAGGAGTCATCATGATCATCGAGCGTGCCGACGTCATCGTCACGAGTCCGGATCGGAACTTCGTCACCCTCCGGTTGGAGACGAGCGACGGCCACGTCGGACTCGGCGACGCCACCGTGAACGGCCGCGAGCTCGCCGTCGTGAGCTACCTGCGCGACCATGTGGTGCAGCTCCTGATCGGGCGAGATGCCTCACGGATCGAAGACACCTGGCAGTTCCTCTACCGGAGCGCCTACTGGCGACGCGGCCCCATCACCATGGCCGCGATCGCGGCCGTCGACATGGCGCTGTGGGACATCAAGGGCAAGGCGGCGGGCCTGCCGGTGTACCAGTTGCTCGGAGGCGCCAGCCGCACCGGACTGCTGGCTTACGGCCATGCATCCGGCCGAGACAACGAGGAGCTGTTCGACAGCGTCCGCAAGCACCAGGCGGAGGGCTACAAGGCCATCCGGATCCAGGCCGCGGTACCCGGCCTCACCTCGATCTACGGGATCGCGTCCAACGCGACCTTCGAAGCGAACAAGGGTGCCCGGTACGACCACGAACCCGCGCAGCGAGGCGCGTTCCCTGCCGAGGAGGATTGGGACACTCGCTCGTATCTCCGGCACATCCCCACCGTGTTCGAGGCGGTTCGGAACGAATTCGGACCGGAGATCCCGCTGCTGCACGACGGCCACCACCGCATGACACCGATCCAGGCCGCCTCACTCGGCAAGTCGCTCGAACCCTTCGACCTCTTCTGGCTCGAAGACCTCACGCCGGCCGAGAACCCCGAGGCGCTGCGGCTCGTCCGGCAGCACACCACGACGCCCCTGGCGATCGGCGAGATCTTCAACACCGTGTGGGACTACCAGCAGATCATCCGCGAGCAGCTGATCGACTACGTGCGCGGGGCCGTCACGCACATGGGAGGCATCAGCCACCTCAAGAAGACGCTGGAGTACGCGGCGCAGTACCAGATCAAGTCGGGCATGCACGGCCCGACCGACATCTCGCCGGTCGGCATGGCAGCGGCGATGCACCTCGGGCTGAGCATCCACAATTTCGGGATCCAGGAGTACATGAAGCACGGCGCAGCGACGAACACAGTGTTCGAGCAGTCGTTCAGCTGGTCGAACGGCATGCTGCACCCCGGCGACAAGCCCGGTCTCGGCGTCGAACTCAATCGCGATGAAGCAGGCAAGTACCCCTACGAGCAGGCCTATCTGCCCTACAACCGCCTCGCAGATGGAACGGTGCACGATTGGTGAGTCTCGTCGTCGTCATGGGCGTGACGGGTAGCGGCAAGTCCACCGTCGGCGGCCTGCTCGCCGCGCGGCTGGGGGTGCCTTTCGTCGACGCCGACGATCTGCACTCCCACGAGAGCATTGCCAAGATGACCCGCGGCGAGCCGCTCGTCGATGCGGACCGCTGGCCGTGGCTGGAGCGGGTCGCCGACGAGGTGGCCAGCGCGCGCGAGCGTGACGGGCTGGTCGTCGCGTGCTCCGCGCTGCGGGCGTCGTACCGCAAGGCGATCCGGCGCGGCGAGAACGACATCCTCTTCGTTCACCTCGCCCCCTCTGACGAGCTGCTCGCCCTGCGTCTGCATGCGCGTACGGGGCACTTCATGCCCCCGTCTCTTCTCGCGAGCCAGCTCGCCGTCGTGGAAGAGTTGTCGGTGGACGAAGAGGGAGTGACGGTGGATTCGGCGGCTTCAGCGGCGGAGATCGCCGACCTTGTCATGGACCGGCTCGTGCGATGACCGAAACGCTGCTGCTCGGCAGCTACACCGAGGAATTGCCGCACGTGCACGGTCGCGCGCAGGGCCTCATGGTGGCCGAGTACGGCGACCCCATTGGTCCGCTGCGCACGGTTCGCGTGCGCAACCCCTCCTGGCTCGCGGCCTCCGCAGACGGTTCGCACGTCTACGCCGTGATCGAAGCGGGTGGGGGCGACGCAGGGGAGGTGGCAGTCTTCTCGAGCCGCGACGGCTCGCTCGCGCTCAAGCAGCGCGCCTCGAGCGGCGGTCACGAGCCAGCCCACCTCGCCGTCGATCCTTCGGGCAGATTCCTGATCGTCTCCAACTACGCAGACGGGCGTGTGGCAGTCCTCGCACTGCGGTCCGATGGCTTCGTGGATGGTCTGACGCACGTCGTGCAGCATCAGGGTGCGAGCGTGCATCCGCGCCGGCAGCGAAGCGCGCACCCTCACCAGGTGGTGCCAGACGGCCGCACAGGCACCCTCCTCGTCACCGATCTGGGGCTCGATGCGGTCATCAGCTATGCGCTTGACGACTCGGGCAGGTTGAGCGAGCTGGGTCGGGTTGCCCTCCCCGCTGGCTCAGGCCCGCGCCACCTCGCCCTGCACCCCGACGGCCAGCACGTACTCGTGGTCAACGAACTCACGAGCACAGTCGCGGTGCTCGCGCGGTCGGGTAGCACCTTCGTCGTCCGGTCAGTGATCTCGACGTTGCCGGCAGGGCATTCAGCACCGAACCAGGCGAGCGCAGTGGCGGTGACCTCGGTGGGCGACGCGGTGTACGTCAGCAACCGCGGGCATGACAGCATCGCGGTCTTCGCCTGGAACGCGGGAGCGCTCAAGCCGCTGCAGTTCGAGCCGACTCGCGGCCGCACCCCGCGCGACGTCGCCCTGTCTCCCGACGGCGCGCTGTTGCACGTGGGCAACCAGGATTCCGACAGCGTCGTGACATTCGAGCGGACGAGCACCGGTCTCCTCGAGTTCCGCGATCAGTTCTTCGCTCCCACACCCGTTTGTCTCGTCATCGCCTCGCTCTCCTAGGCACTGCTCGCCGCCCCCGAACAACTTTCGCGTCGCTGGTGCGTGCGCGGCGTGACTTCCTCACTGACGCGCACCTGCGCAAGGTCGTGCGCCCCCGAACGATCAGGGCCACAATAGAGACGCGGCTCGACGACGCCCGCACGAGGGGCGTCGCCTGCGCCGCCGACCCGCGCAGCGCGAGCAGAGCGGGTCGCTCCACTCCTCGGCCGTGACCCGGCCCCACCGATCGGAGCCCTCGTGAGCATCCCCGTGGCGGTCAGCCTGCCGCTCGCCGAGCGCGAGTTCATCTCGGTGCACCACCTGTTCCGCGTCGGCATCGGCCCCTCGAGCTCTCACACGGTCGGGCCGCTCCGCGCCGCCAAAGCGTTCGTGAGCGCCCTGAGCGATGCCGAGATCTCCAGAGTGAGCACCGTGCAGTGCACCCTCTTCGGCTCGCTCGGCTCCACCGGCGTCGGCCATGGAACCCCCGACGCCGTGCTCGCCGGGCTCGCCGGCCACGAGGTCGAGCACGTCGTGCGCGACGACGTCGTGGCCGTCCGCGGGCGCGCCGACACCGAGCGGCGCCTCAGGCTCGACGGCCGCCACGACATCGCGATCGACGAGAGCTGGCTGACGTTCGCGCCGCGCGAGCTCAAGCCGCGGCATCCCAACGCCCTCACCCTCACCGCCCGCGACGCGGATGGCGCGGTCGTCGCGGAGGAGACCTACTACTCGATCGGCGGAGGCTTCGTCGAGCAGGAGAGCGCGCCCGCCTCCGAGCGCGCCGGCGACGCGCACGTCGGGGCCCCGCGAGTCCCGTACCCGCACGACACCGCCGCCGAGCTCCTGCGCCTGTGCCGCGCCAACGGGCTCACGATCGCCCAGCTGGCGCGCGCCAACGAGGAGTCGCTGCGCACCTCCGACGAGTCGAGCGCCGCCCTCCGCCGCATCTGGCACGCCATGAACGCGTGCATCGACGCCGGCCTCGAGACCCGCGGAACCCTGCCCGGCGGGCTCAACGTGCCGCGCCGCGCCGCCGCGATGGCCGGCCAGCTGCGCGACATCGACGAGGCGCACACGCGCGACTGCACCCTCGAGTGGCTGCAGGCCTACGCGATCGCCGTCAACGAGGAGAACGCCGCGGGCGGCCGCGTCGTCACCGCGCCGACGAACGGGGCGGCGGGCATCATCCCGGCCGTGCTGCGGTACGCGCTCGACGTCCTGCCGATCACCGACAGGGATGCCGCGGCCGAGGACTTCCTGCTCGTCGCGGGAGCCATGGGCGCCCTCATCAAGAACAACGCGAGCATCTCGGGCGCCGAGGCCGGCTGCCAGGGCGAGGTCGGCTCCGCCGCGTCGATGGCCGCCGCCGGATTCACCCACCTGCTCGGCGGCAGCAACGAGCAGATCGAGAACGCCGCCGAGATCGCCATGGAGCACTCGCTCGGCCTCACGTGCGACCCCGTCGCGGGCCTCGTGCAGCTGCCCTGCATCGAGCGCAACGCGATCGGCGCGGGGAAGGCCGTCGCGGCCTCCCGCATGGCGATGCACGGCGACGGCACGCACCTCATCAGCTTCGACACCGTCGTCGCGACGATGCGCCAGACGGGCGACGACATGTCGCGCAAGTACAAGGAGACGTCCGAGGGCGGCCTCGCTGTGAATTACGTGGAGTGCTGATTCCCTCCGCCCGCGCCCGACCGACAGACTGACCCCATGTTCAGAGCCCGGCACGTCAGCGAGTCGATCGCCCGCCCGCCCTCGGTCGTCATGGCCATCGCCCGCGACCCGCTGAGCCTGCCCGAGTGGGCCGCGGGGCTCGCCGAGGGCATCCGCCGCGAGGGCGACGCGTGGATCGCGAGCTCGCCGATGGGCGACGTGCGGGTCGAGTTCCGCACCGACATCGAGCGGGGCATCCTCGATCACGACGTCACGATGCCCGACGGCACCGTCGTCACGAACGCGATGCGCGTCCTGCCGAACGATGGCGGAAGCGAGGTCGTCTTCACGCTCTTCCAGCGCGACGGGATGTCCGACGCCGAATTCGACGCCGACGCGGCCGCCGTCGCGGCCGACCTGCGATCCCTGCGCGAGCTGTGCGAGAGAATGGCCGGATGACCGATTCTCAGCTCGCCGTCATCGTCCTCGCCGCCGGCCAGGGCACCCGCATGAAGTCGCGCACGCCGAAAGTGCTGCACCGGCTCGCGGGAGTCCCGCTCATCGGGCACGTGCTCGCGACCGCCCGCGCGCTCGACCCCGCGCACGTCGTCGCCGTCGTGCGGCACGATCGCGACACGGTCGCCGCCGCGATCACCGAGCTCGACGCCGACGCGCTCATCGCCGACCAGGACGAGATCCCGGGCACCGGCCGGGCCGTCGAAGCAGCACTGGATGCCCTTCCCGCCGACTTCGCGGGCGACGTGCTCGTCGTCTCGGGCGACGTGCCCCTGCTCGACGCCGACACCCTCGCCCAGCTCATCGCCGAGCACCGGACCCGCGCCGCCGCCGCGACCGTGCTGAGCGCCGTGCTCGACGACGCCACCGGGTACGGCCGCATCGTGCGCTCGGCCGCCGGCGACCTCGACCGCATCGTCGAGCAGAAGGACGCCACCGACGACGAGCGCGCCATCACCGAGATCAACTCGGGCACCTACGTCTTCAGCGTCGCCCCGCTGCGCTCGTCGCTCGCGCTCGTGTCGACCGACAACGCGGCGCAGGAGAAGTACCTCACCGACGTCATCGGCCTGCTGCGCGGCGACGGGCAGGGCGTCGCGGCGCTGCCCGCCGGCCAGTCGTGGCTCGTCGCGGGTGTCAACGACCGCGTGCAGCTCGCCGACGCGGCGCTGCGGCTCAACCAGATGATCGTGCGCGGCTGGCAGCTCGCGGGCGTCACGATCAGCGACCCCGCCTCCGTGTGGATCGACCGCACCGTCACGCTCGAGGCCGACAGCGAGGTGCTGCCCGGCACGCAGCTGAAGGGCGCGACGACGATCGCGGCCGGCGCCGTCGTCGGCCCCGACTCGACGCTCACCGACACCGAGGTCGGGGTCGATGCGCGCGTCAGCCGCACCGACGCCACGCTCGCGGTGATCGGAGCGGGAGCATCCGTCGGCCCCTTCGCCTACCTGCGCCCCGGCACCGTCGTGGGCGAGAAGGGCAAGATCGGCACGTTCGTCGAGACGAAGAACACGACCCTCGGCGCCGGCAGCAAGGTGCCGCACCTGTCGTACATCGGCGACACGACCGTCGGCGAGGGCTCGAACATCGGCGCGGGCACCATCACCGCCAACTACGACGGCGTCAACAAGCACAAGACCGTCGTGGGCTCGCAGGTGCGGACGGGCTCGCACAACGTGTTCGTCGCCCCCGTTAGGATTGGCGACGGAGCGTACTCCGGCGCCGGAACGGTCATCCGCAAGGATGTCGGGCCGGGCGAGCTGGCCGTGAACGTCGCTCCGCAGCGGAACATCGCCGGCTGGGTGGAGAAGAACCGGCCGGGAACCGCGGCGGCCGAGGCGGCTGCCGCAGCCTCGGACGACTAACACCCCCCTGCCGCCACAGTAGAACCACACCGATCGCAACGTCGCCGCGGCGGCAGAAACCGAGGACTCGTGGCCAGCATCAAGATCACCGGCCAGAAGCGCCTCGTCATCATCTCGGGGCGCGCCTACCCCGAGCTCGCCGAGCAGGTCGCGGCGGAGCTCGAGACCGAGGTCCTGCCCACCGACGCGCGCACCTTCGCCAACGGCGAGATCTACGCGCGCTTCGACGAGAGCGTGCGCGGCTGCGACGCCTTCGTCATCCAGTCGCACGCGCGCCCCATCAACGAGGCGCTCATGGAGCAGCTGATCATGGTCGACGCCCTCAAGCGCGCCTCGGCCAAGCGCATCACCGTCGTCGCGCCGTTCTACCCGTACTCGCGACAGGACAAGAAGGGGCGAGGCCGCGAGCCGATCTCGGCCCGCCTCATCGCCGACCTGTTCAAGGCCGCCGGCGCCGACCGCATCATGAGCGTCGACCTGCACGCCGCGCAGATCCAGGGCTTCTTCGACGGGCCGGTCGACCACCTGTTCGCGATGCCCGTGCTGCTCGAGCACTTCCGCGCCAAGCTCGACCCCTCGACCCTCGCGGTCGTCTCGCCCGACATGGGGCGCGTGCGCGTCGCCGACATCTGGAGCGACAAGCTCGGGGCGCCGCTGGCGATCATCCACAAGCGCCGCGACCCGCTCGTGCCGAACCAGGTCTCGGTGCACGAGATCGTCGGAGAGGTCGAGGGCAAGGTCTGCCTCCTCGTCGACGACATGATCGACACCGGCCGCACGATCGTGAAGGCCGCCGAGGCGCTCAAGAAGGCCGGCGCGATCGGCGTCGTCGTCGCCGCGACCCACGCGATCTTCTCCGACCCCGCGTTCGACATCCTGCAGGCGGAGGCGATCGACCAGGTCGTCGTGACCGACACGCTGCCCATCCCGGAGGACAAGCGCTGGGATCGCCTCACCGTCCTGCCGATCGCCCCGCTGCTCGCGCGGGCCATCCACGAGGTGTTCGACGACGGGTCGGTCACGAGCATGTTCGACGGGGCCGCGTAACCGCACCTGCGCCCCGCGCACCGTGCACCTGCGTCCTCGCGCCCCCGCGCCGAACCGCTTGCCCGCGGTTGAGCCCGAAAGTCGCGGTTGAGCCCGAAAATTCGGGCCCAACCGCGACTTTTCGACTCATTCGGCGCTGATCGACGCCCCGCCGACGCCGAGTCCACGCCCCGCGGCGCGCTACGCGGCCACGAGCTCCCGGATGCACTCCTCGAAGACGCGGTGGTGGGCATCCACATCGGCGCGCGTCGTCATGGGAGCCATGAGCGCCATGTTGTGGAAGGGCGTGAGCATGATGCCGCGGTTGGCGAGGTACAGGTGGATCATGTCCTCGAGCTCGCCGTCGGCCGCCTCAGCCGCCTGCGTCCCGTTGAGCGGGTAGGGCCGCGCGAAGCGGTACTCGGCCCGCGCGCCGAGCTGGTTGATCGCCCACGGCAGGTCGTACCGGTCGAAGAGCGCGTTGACCCCGTCGGTGAAGTACGTCGCCGTGTCAATCATGTGCGCGAACGCCTCGTCGGTGAGCACGTGCTCGAGCGTCGCGCGCATGGCGGCGACCGAGACGGGGTTGCCGGCGAGGGTTCCGCCGACGCCGCCCATGTCGACGAGGTCGAGGTCGGTGCGCGCGAGGGCGCGCTCGGCGAACTCGGCCGACAGACCGTAGGCCCCGGTCGGGATGCCCCCGCCGATCGACTTGCCGATGACGACGAGGTCGGGCTCGAGGTCGTAGGCCGTCGTCATGCCGCCGGGCCCGGCCGAGAACGTGTGCGTCTCGTCGATGATGAGCAGCGCGTCGTACTGGCGCGTCAAGGCGCGCACGCCCTCGAGGTAGCCGGGCTCGGGCAGCACGATGCCGATGTTGGTGAGCGCGGGCTCGATGAGCACCGCGGCGACGTCGCCGTGCGCGAGGGCGCGCTCGAGGCCGGGCAGGTCGTTGTACTCGGCGGCGCGCGAGGTCTCCGTCACGGGCACGGGGGCGCCGACGTTGCCGGGGCGCGACATGCTCTCGCCGTCGGGCCCGACGACGACGAGAGACTCGTCGACCGATCCGTGGTAGCAGTACGAGTGGAAGACGATCTTGCGTCTCCCGGTGATCGCGCGCACGAGACGAATCGCCCAGCGATTCGCATCCGTCGCCGTCAGTGAGAAGCTCCAGCGGTCCATCTTGAAGCGGCGCGAGAGCTCGGCGCCGACCCACTCCGCGTCCTCCGTCGGCAGCATCGTCACGAGGCCGCCGAGCTCGCCGATGCGGCGCGTGACGGCCTCGACGACGATCGGGTTCGAGTGCCCGGCCATCGAACCGGTGTCGCCGAGGGCGAAGTCGATGTACTCGTGCCCGTCGATGTCCCACACGCGGTTGCCGTGCGCGCGGTCGAGGTAGATGGGGAAGCCGCCGGCCTTCTTGTTCATCCAGGTCATGGGCACGCGGCCGAACAGGTGCTCGGCGCGCTCGTAGGCGGCCTTCGACTTCGGGCGGGCGGCGGTGAACGCCTCCTGCTCGCGGGCGTACATCTCGGCCAGGCGGGTGCGATCGATCGTGATCATGGGGTCCTCATTCGTTTCGTCGACGGTGCCAGCGCTGCCGGGCGCGGAGTCTCCGCGGGCAGGGCGCACCGGCTCCGTGCTGGTGATCGCATGAGGTGACCGGAAGCGATGAAAGCAACCACCGCTCCTCGACGGGTCAGGCGCTGCGCCCTCCAGGGCGCGGCCTTCGGCGAACACGGAACGCTCTTATCATCGCAAACCGACCCGGCATCCCGAAAGAGGGGCGACGGATGCGCGGCGCGGGTTCAGGCGCCGCTGCGCGGCCGCAGGTCCGGCGCCCCCGGGATCACCCCGAGCACGGCCACGCGCACCTCGCCCGTGGGGGCGAGCGCGTAGCAGTTCCAGCCCACGGTCTCGAGGCTGCCGAGCTCGAAGGCGACGCGGGTGGGGATGCGGGCATCCGCCTGCGTGTCGACGGCGAGGCGGCACGCGCGCGCCGCGGTCGACTGGGCGAGCGCCCACGTCGCGAGGGCGCCCGGGACGATGAGGGAGAGGAGGGCGACGATGCTGACGATGCGCATGACGCGGGCACGGCGCCCCCACGCGGGGGAGCGACCGTCGGCACCGTCTCCGTCGTCGGGCCAGTCGGCCTCGCGGAGCTCGCGGGGGTCGTCGTCCATCCCGGCCAGTCTCGCACGCGGGGTCGCGGGCCGCGTGCCCGGGGGANCCCGCCGCACTCATGATGTGGAGGAATGACGAAAAAGCATTACGTCACTCCTCCGCATCGTGAACGGGTGCGCGACTGACCGTGGTCGCCGGCGGCCTGGACACCCCGACGTGCGTCGCGCGCCCGCCCCGTCCACCCCGCCCCGTCCACCCCGCACCGGTAATCTGCGCGCGTGACCTCCGACGCCGACGCCGACGCCGACGAACCGCCGACCGGCGCCGAGCCGCCGACGCCGCCAGGTCGCTCCGCCCTCGCGCGCAGCGTCGCGCTCGGCGGCGCGATCGGCATCGGGCTCGCGTCGATGATCGGGGCGGGCGCGTTCTTCGTGTGGGCTCCCGCGGCGGCAGCGGCCGGCGAGCTTCTCCTGCTCGCGCTGCTCATCGCCGCCATGGTCGCGACGCTCAACGCCTTCAGCTCGGCCCAGCTCGCCATGGCGCACCCCACCTCCGGAGGTGCGTACGCGTTCGGCCGCCGCTACGTCGGCCCGTGGATCGGCTTCAGCGCGGGCTGGCTCTTCGTCGTCGGCAAGACCGCCTCGGCCGCCGCGATCGCCTCGGTCGCCGCCACGTACCTCGGCACCGCCCTCGGGCTCGACGCCGTCCCGACCCGCATCCTCGCCGCCGCGTTCATCGCTGTGCTCGCCGCACTCAACATGTCGGGAGTCCGCACGACCGCGCGCGTCGCGATCACGATGGTGAGCATCGTGCTCGCGGGCCTCGCGGTCTGGTTCGTCGTGACGGCGCTCACGGCGGCCCCCGACTTCGGCGGCGTCGACGGCCCCGTCGTCGGCTCGGTGGGCGACCCGGGGTCGGGCGACGGAGCCCCACCGCCCGCGCCCGAGCCGACGCTCGGAGGCCTCCTCGAGGCCGCGGCCCTCCTCTTCTTCGCCTTCGCCGGATACGCGCGCATGGCGACCCTCGGCGAGGAGGTCCGCGCGCCGCGCCGCACGCTCCCCCGCGCGATCCTCATCGCGCTCGGGGTCGTGCTCGCGCTCTACGCGGCCCTCGCGCTCGTGCTCGTCGACCGGCTCGGGGTCGACGCGCTCGCCGCGAGCAGATCACCGCTCGCCGACGCGATCGACCCGCGCTGGGCGCTGCCGATCGCGCTGCTCGCGGCGCTCGCGTGCCTCGGGTCGCTCGCGGGCATCCTCGCCGGGCTCAGCCGCACGAGCCTCGCGATGGCGCGCGAGCGCGACCTGCCCGGCCCGCTCGCGCGCATCTCGACCCGCACCGGGGCGCCCGTCGTCTCGGAGGCGCTCATCGCGCTCATCGCGATCGGCATCGCGTTCCTCCTGCAGCCCGCCCAGCTCGTCGCCGCCTCGAGCGCCGCCGTGCTCGTCTACTACGCCATCGCCCACCTCTCCGCGCTCCGCCAGCCCGCGGGCGAGCGGTGGCAACCGCGGCTCCTCGCCGGCGCCGGGCTCGTGGGGTGCCTCGTCCTCGTCGCCGCGCTGCCGGCGGCGTCGCTCCTCGGCACGGCGGGCATCCTCGTCGTCGGGCTCGTCGCCCGGGCCGTCGCCCTCCGGGTCCGCGCCGGAACGAGCGGCGCGCGCTGAGCGCGACTGGGGCAGACTGAGGGCGTGACCCGACACGCCCACCCCGGCGCGCCCGGCGCGGCGAACGGCGAGCCCGACGACCCCGGTCGGCTCGGCGACAGCGGCGACGTGCGCGCGCTCGAGCTCGCCGCCGCCGCCCTCGCGGCGAGCGCGGGCGTCGCGGGCGGCGTCACCGCCCGCGGACGGCCCGCACTCGGCGGCGCCTACCCCGTCGGCGCCTTCGCGGCCGCCGCCGTCTCCACGACCGCGCTCGCGCTCGCCGACCTCATCGACCACGACGGGCCCGTGACGGTCGACGCGGCGCTCGCGGGAGCCTGGTTCCGGGCGGCCGTGCGGCCGCGGGCCGAGCAGCCGAGCCCGTGGGACCCGCTCAGCGGCGACTACCGCGCCGTCGACGGCTGGATCCGGCTGCACATGAACGCTCCGCACCACCGGGCGGCGGCCCTCGCCGTGCTCGGCCTGGCCCCCGCCGGCGTGACGGCCGACACCGCGGCGGCGCAGCCCGACCGCGAGACCGTCGCTCGCGCCGTCGCGCCCTTCGGCTGCGACGCCCTCGAGGCCGCGGTCGTGCAGGCGGGCGGGGCGGCCGCCCGACTGCGGTCCGTCGCGGAGTGGAGCGAGCATCCCCAGGGCGTCGCCGTCGCCGCCGAGCCCCTCATCGCCGTCGAGACGACCGCGATCGCGCGGCCGGACCAGCCGTTCCCGCCCGGCGTGCCCGAGCGCCCCCTCGTCGGCGTGCGCGTGCTCGACCTGACGCGCGTGCTCGCCGGGCCCGTCGCGACGCGCACGCTCGCGATGCTCGGGGCCGATGTGCTGCGCATCGACCCGCCCGGCTGGGACGAGCCCGCCGTCGAGCCCGACATGACCCTCGGCAAGCGCTGCGCCCGCGTCGACGCGCACACCGTCGAGGGGCGCAGCGAGCTCATCGCGCTCGTCGCCGAGGCGGACGTGATCGTGCACGGCTACCGGCCGGGGGCCCTCGCCGGGCTCGGCCTCGACGACGACACCCTGCGCGCGATCCGCCCCGGGCTCGTCGAGGTCCAGCTCGACGCGTGGGGGTACTCGGGGCCGTGGGCGGGCCGGCGCGGGTTCGACTCGCTCGTCCAGCTCGCGACCGGCATCGCCGATCCCGCGACCGCGAGCGTCGCGGCCCCCGCGCCCTCCGAGGGGGATGCGCACCGCGCACCCGACGCCCCGATCGCCCTGCCCGTCCAGGCCCTCGATCACGCCACCGGGTGGCTGGCCGCGACGGCCGCCCTGCGCGCTGTCGCGCACGCGCGCCGCACGGGGGAGGGGTCGCGCAGCCGCCTGTCGCTCGCCCGCACCGGCCTCGAGCTCGAGCGCTTGCGCGACGCGCTCGGGCCCGCCGAGGCGCACGCCGAGCCGCGCGTGCCGTCGACGCCGCTCGACACCCCGTGGGGGCTCGCCGACGTGCTCGCCTCGCCGCTCGAGGTCGGGGGAGTCCGCTTGCACACCGTCCACCCGCCGCGCCACCTCGGCTCCGACGACCCGTTCTGGCTCGTCGACGAGCGGCACGACGAGGCGGAGGCCGAGCGGGTCGCTCCGCGCGGGCCGCGCGCGGTCATCATGCGGCCGACGCGCGCGATCGTGTGGGCGCTGCTGAGCGCCGCGCTCGTGTGGGCGATGCAGGGGCTGCCCGAGACGCTCGGCGCCGCGCTCCTCGCCCAGCCCGACATCGGCGCGCGCTGGTGGTCGAACCCCGGCTGGGCGGTCGGCGCCGCCGCGCAGGCGCTCGCGCTCGCGCTCGGCTGGGTCACCCTCTCGCGCCGCCTCGCGGTCGGCCCGACGCTCGCGATCACGAGCGCGCTGGGTCTCGTCGCGCACGTGGTCGGCGCGACGCTCGCCTACACCGGGTCGCTGCCGACCTCCGGCGAGGCGGCCTGGAACCTCGGGGTCGGTCTCGGCCTCGCGGTCGCCGTCTCGGGGGCGGCGCTCATCCAGCTCGCCGTCCCCGTGCTGCTCGCGCTGACCCGACCGTTCCTGGGGCGAGCGTCCGCGCGGTCGCGCGCGGTGACGCCGGGCTACGCGCGTCGCCGCGGCCGCCGGGCCCGCTGAACGCGCGGGAGCGCCTCGCCCGAGACGACGGGGGAGGCACGCCGTTCCGCTCCCCGTCGCGGTCACGTGCCACAATCGGGCGGCGGCTCCATCGCGGCGAGGGGCGCAGGACAGGAGCATCCTCATGACGTCGTCCCAGGCCATCGCACGTGGACGCATCGGACGCATCGGTCTCATGGTCGGGCGGGACCCGCGCGAGCGCGGTCGGGTCGTCACACCGCTCGAGCTTCTCTTCGATCTCGCCTTCGTCGCGGCGATCGGGGTCGCCGCCGACCAGTTCGCCCATCTGCTCACGCACGGGCACCCGGCCGAGGGCGTGTTCGGCTTCGGATTCGCGATGTTCGCGATCTCGTGGGCCTGGATCGCGTTCTCGTGGTTCGCCTCGGCGTTCGATACCGACGACTGGTTCTATCGCATCACGACGATGGTTCAGATGACCGGCGTCATCATCCTCGCGCTCGGGCTCCCCGTCTTCTTCCACTCGCTCGAGGAGGGGCAGCCGCCAGCCAACCTCGTGGTGGTCTCCGGGTACGTGGTCATGCGCGTGGCCATCGTCGTGCAGTGGCTCCGCGTCGCCCGGCAGGACCCCGAGCATCGGGCGACCGCCATCGGCATGTCCGTCACGACCCTGGTCATTCAGCTCTTCTGGGTCGCCCTGGCGATCGCCGCGCTCCCGCTGCCGCTGTTCATCGTCATCGGCGTCACGCTCACCGTGATCGAGCTGGCGGCCCCCCGCGTCATCGAGCGGCGCTCGGGCAGCACCCCGTGGCATCCGCATCATCTGGCGGAGCGGTACGGACTGTTCGCGATCATCGTTCTCGGTGAGGGGGTCTTCGGAACGATCGCCGCGGTCAACGCGCTCGTCGACGTGCAGGGCTGGAGCGGCGACGCGATCATGGTGGTCGTCGCCGGCACCGCACTCACCTTCGCCATGTGGTGGGCGTACTTCACCCTGCCATCGGGGCCCGTCCTCGCGCGGTATCGCGACCGTCTCGTCAGCTGGGGCTACGGGCACATCGTCCTCTACACCTCGATCGCCGCCGTCGGCGCCGGCCTGCACGCGGCCGCGTACTTCATCGAGGGCGAGTCCGAGCTGAGCTCGCTGCTCACGGTGGTCGCGGTCTCGCTTCCCGTGCTCGTCTTCGTGGTCGCGCTCTTCGTGCTCCACACCGCGCTCGTCGGCGAGGGCGACCCGTTCCACTGGGGCCTGTTCGCCGGAACGATCGCGCTGCTGGTGCTCGCGGTGGCCCTCGCCGCTGCGGGCGTCGCCCTGTCGATCTGCCTCGTGGTCGTCACGCTCGCGCCGATCCTCATCGTCGTGGGCGATGAGACCGTCGGGCATCGCCACCGCACGGAGCTCCTGTCGCGCGTGCTCTCCTGATCTCGGCGCGTCGTCGAGTGCCCCCCGCCGCAGCGGCGGCCGCGCGACGACGCAACCGTGAGGCTCAGTGCGCGTCCGCCGCCGAGATCTCGCTCCGGTCGCCGCTCCACAGCGTGTGGAACGTGCCCTCGCGGTCGACGCGCTCGTACGTGTGCGCGCCGAAGAAGTCGCGCTGGCCCTGCACGAGCGCGGCCGGCAGGCGGTCGGCCCGCAGCCCGTCGTAGTACGAGAGCGACGACGCGAACGTCGGGGTCGGGATGCCCGCGAGCGCGGCCCCCGAGACGACGCGCCGCCAGGAGGGCAGTGCGCCCGCGACCGCGTCGGCGAAGTACGGCGCCGTGACGAGCGCGACGAGCTCGGGGTCGTCCGCGTAGGCCTCGGTGATGCGGTTGAGGAACTGGGCGCGGATGATGCAGCCCGCACGCCAGATCTTCGCGATCTCGCCCTTCCTGATGTCCCAGTCGTACTGCTCGGCGCCGGCGACGATCGCGTCGAAGCCCTGGCTGTAGGCGATGATCTTCGAGGCGTAGAGGGCGCGGCGCACGTCCTCGACGAACGCGGCGCGGTCGCTCACCTCCCACGCGTCGACGGCGCCCGGGAGGTCGCGCGCGGCGAGGCGCTGGGCCGGCTTCGACGAGAGCGAGCGGGCGAACACGGCCTCCGCGATGCCCGACACGGGAACGCCGAGGTCGAGCGCCGACTGCACGGTCCATGCGCCGGTGCCCTTGGCGCCGGCCTGGTCGAGGATGACGTCGACGAGCGGCTTGCCGGTCGTCGCATCCACCTGCTTCAGCACCTCGGCGGTGATCTCGATGAGGTAGCTCTCGAGCTCGCCGCGGTTCCACTCGGCGAAGATCTCGGCGATCTCGGCCGGCTCGAGGCCTCCGACGCGGCGGAGCAGGTCGTACGCCTCGGCGATGAGCTGCATGTCGGCGTACTCGATGCCGTTGTGGATCATCTTGACGAAGTGGCCGGCGCCGTCGGTGCCGACGTGGGTCACGCACGGCTCGCCGTCGGCGACCGCCGCGATCGAGCGCAGGATGGGCCCGAGCGTCTGCCACGCCTCGGCCGAGCCGCCGGGCATGATCGAGGGGCCGTTGAGGGCGCCCTCCTCGCCGCCCGAGATGCCGGCGCCCACGAAGTTGATGCCCGTCGCCCGCACGGCCGCCTCGCGGCGGATCGTGTCGGTGAAGAGCGCGTTGCCGCCGTCGACGATGATGTCGCCCGGCTCGAAGACCGTCGTGAGGGCGTCGATCACGGCGTCGGTTCCGCGACCGGCCTGCACCATGATGATCGCCGTGCGCGGCTTCTGCAGCGCCGCGGCGAACTCGTCGTACGTGCTCGTCGCGATGAACCCGGCCTCGGGGTGGTCGGTGATGAGCGTCTCGGTCTTCTCGTACGAGCGGTTGAAGACGGCGACCGTGTTGCCCTCGCGGCTGGCGAGGTTGCGGGCGAGGTTCGAGCCCATCACGGCGAGTCCGACGACTCCGATGTTGGCCTGGGGCTGGGTCACGAGGTGCTCCTGAGGGGGTGGGGGCGCTCGGCGCCGCGGTCAGAGAGGTGGTGGCACGACCGTCTCCAGCCTATTCCCTGAACGCTCGGCGCCGGCCCGACGGCCTCCCGCCTACGGTGGAGGCATGCCCGATCGCCCCTCCCTCGTGCTCATGGGCGTCTCGGCCGCCGGCAAGACGGTCGTCGGTCGTGACGCGGCGGCCCGCGCGGGCGTCGTCTTCCTCGACGCCGACGACCTGCACCCGGCCGCCAACGTGGCCAAGATGGCGGCGGGGCATCCGCTCGACGACGCCGACCGCGCCCCCTGGCTGGATGCCGTGGGCGCGGCCCTCCGCGACCACCGCCCCTGCGTCATGGCCTGCAGCGCCCTCAAGCGCTCCTACCGCGCACGACTGCGCGAGCTCGCCCCGGGCACGCTCTTCGCGCTGCTCGACGTCCCCCGCACCGTCCTGGAGGGGCGGCTCGCGCGGCGTCAGGGCCACTACATGCCGGCGAGCCTGCTCGACTCGCAGCTCGCGACGCTCGAGAGCCCCGCGCAGGGCGAGCTCGTCACGGTGCTCGACGGCGAGCGGAGCATCCCGCAGCTGGCACAGGAGGTCGCCGACCTGCTGCCGGTGCCGGCGTCGCCGGATGTCGCGTAGACTGGCCCACTGAACTTCGGCGAGGAAGGGCGCGTGCCCTTCGTTATCGACGCGGTGGGCGAGGCGCCAGGTCTTTCCTCACGCGTGAACGCGTTCGAGTCGACACACACGACCGGGTCTCAACGGCCCACTGATCACAAGGAGTCCGGCATGTCCGAGAACACCCACCTCGCAGCGGAGGTGCGCTCGAGCTTCGGCAAGGGCGCCGCGCGCAAGATCCGTGCGACGAACAAGATCCCCGCCGTCATCTACGGCCACGGCACCGAGCCCCGCCACGTCACCCTGCCGGGTCACGAGACGGCTCTTCTGCTCCGCAAGAAGAACGTCGTGCTGACGCTCGACATCGAGGGCGACGAGCAGCTCGCGCTCGTCAAGGACGTGCAGAAGGACCCGGTGCGCCAGCTCATCGAGCACATCGACCTCATCGTCGTCCGCAAGGGCGAGAAGGTCGTCGTCGACGTGCCCGTGCACCTCGAGGGCGAGAGCTTCGCCGGCACCATCGCGATGCTCGAGCACACGACCCTCTCGGTCGAGGCCGAGGCCACGCACATCCCCGAGAGCTTCGTCGTCTCGATCGAGGGCCTCGAGGAGGGCACGCAGATCCTCGCGGGCCAGNCCCCGCAGCTCGACACGACCTCCGACGCCGACGGCACGACCGAGGCCGAGGGCGCCGAGGGCGAGGCCGCTGAGGGCGCCGAGGGCGAGACCGCCGAGGGCGAGTCGACCGAGGCCGCCGAGTAGGCATCATCGTCGGATTCACGAGGCGTCAGGCACCTCCGGCTGTGGCCGACGACGTCTGGCTCGTAGCCGGGCTCGGGAACCCCGGGCCCGGCTACGCCGGCAATCGGCACAACGTCGGCCAGATGGCGCTCGACGAGCTCGCGCAGCGGCTCGGCGGGAGGTTCTCGCGCCACAGGTCGACGACGATGCTCGCCGAGGTGCAGCTGCGCCCCGGCGGCCCGAAGCTCGTGCTCGTCAAGCCGCTCAGCTACATGAACACCTCCGGCGGGCCCGTCTCGAGCGCGGCCAAGTACTTCGGCATCCCGCCCGAGCGCGTCGTCGTCCTGCACGACGACCTCGATCTGCCGTTCGAGTCGATCAAGCTCAAGGCCGACGGCGGGCACGGCGGCCAGAACGGCGTGCGCGACATCATCAAGGCGCTCGGCACGCAGGAGTTCCCGCGCGTCCGCATCGGCATCGGCCGCCCGCCCGGGCGGCAGGATGCCGCCGATTACGTCCTGAAGGACTTCCCGGCCGCCGAGAGGGCGCGCCTGCCGTTCCTCCTCGGCGACGCCGCCGACGCGGTCGAGCTGCTCGTCGAGCAGGGGCTGCTCGCGGCGCAGCAGAGGTTCCACGGCCCGCGCGCCTGACCCGCAGCGCACCCGCTCCGCGCCGCCCGCCACCCGCGCAACCCTCAGCCGCCCGCGCGTACACTCACTTCAGTGAGTCTCGAGCGGTTGATCCCGGCCCTGTCGCGCGCCCGCACGCTCCAGGAGGCGCTCGAGGCCGCGAGGGTCTCGACCGATTTCTCGGTCGTCGAGGGCCTCCGCGCTCCGCTCGTGGCGAGCATCCTGACTGCTCGTGACGCCCCGAAGTGCCTGCTCGCGATCACCGCGACCGGCCGCGAGTCCGAGGGCCTCATCGACGCGCTTCGCTGCCTGCTGCCCGACGCGACGATCCTCGACCTCCCCGCGTGGGAGACCCTGCCCCACGAGCGCCTGAGCCCGAGCGCCGAGACCGTCGGCCGCCGCATCCGCACCCTGCGGGCGCTCGCGCAGTGGGCGGATGCCCCCACCGGCCACCTCGTCGTCGTCGCCTCCGTGCGCGCGGCGCTGCAGCCCCTGCCCACGGGTCTCACGAGAATCGAGCCCGTCGTGCTCGCCGCAGGCGAGCGCGGGCACGAGCTCGCCCCGACGGTCGAGCGGCTCATCGACCTCGCCTACGCGCGCGTCGACATGGTCACGCGGCGCGGCGAGTTCGCGGTGCGCGGAGGCATCCTCGACGTCTTCCCGGCCGTCGCCGAGCACCCCGTCCGCATCGAGTTCTTCGGCGACGAGGTCGAGCAGCTGCGCGAGTTCTCCGTCGCCGACCAGCGCTCGCTGCCCGAGCCCGTCGCGCGCATCGAGCTGCCGCCGACGCGCGAGCTCCTGCTCACTGAGAGCGTGAAGCAGCGGGCGCGCGAGATGCAGCACGAGTTCCCGAGCCTCGCGCAGATGCTCGCGAAGATCGGCGAGGGGATCCCGGTCGAGGGCATGGAGAGCCTCGCCCCCGCGCTCGTCGACGAGCTCGTCCCCCTCACGCACTACCTCCCGGCCGGCGCGGCGGTCGCCGTCCTGAGCCCCGAGCGCGTCGCGAGCCGGGCCACGAACCTTGTCGAGACCAACCGCGAGTTCCTGTCGGCGGCGTGGCACGCGGCCACGGCCGGAGCCGAGGCGCCCATCGACCTCGACGCGGGCGACTTCCTCACCGTGAACGGCCTGCGCGCAGCATCCGGTGACCGCCCCTGGTACACGATCAGCGCGTTCGACGCCGACGACCCGGATGTCCTGCGCATCGACGCGACCGAGCCGCCGAGCTTCGCAGGGCTGGCCGGGGGAGCCGTCGACCACGTCGTCGATCGCGTGCGTGACGGGTGGGCCATGGTCGTCGTCGCGGGCGGCGCGGGCCTGCTCGAGCGCGCGAGCGACGTGCTCTCCGAGCAGCAGGTCGCCGCGCGCATCGTCGACGAGCTGCCCGAGACGCTCGAGCCCGGCGTCGTGCACCTCGTGCGCGGCAGCGTCGAGCACGGCTTCGAGCTGCCCGAGCTGCGGATCGGCCTGCTGAGCGAGACCGAGTTCTACGGCCGCGCCGTCGGCTACGACTCGCGCCAGCCGAAGAAGCTCGCGAGCCGACGGAAGAACGTCGTCGACCCGCTGCAGCTGAAGACCGGCGACTTCGTCGTGCACGCCACGCACGGCATCGGGCGCTTCCTCGAGCTCGTGCAGCGCGAGGTGTCGACCGGCGGCGGGCGCAGCGCGGTGAAGAGCACGCGCGAGTTCTTGGCTCTCGAGTACGCGCCCTCCAAGCGCGGCTACCCGGGCGACAAGCTCTACGTGCCGACCGACCAGCTCGACCTGCTCACGCGGTACGTCGGCGGCGAGGCGCCCGCGCTCAGCAAGATGGGCGGCAGCGACTGGGCGGCCGCGAAGGGCAGGGCGCGCAAGGCCGTGCGCGACATCGCCGTCGAGCTCGTGAAGCTGTACTCGGCGCGCATGTCGAGCCGCGGGCACGCGTTCGCGCCCGACACCCCGTGGCAGCGCGAGCTCGAGGAGGCGTTCCCGTACGCCGAGACCCCCGACCAGCTCACGACGATCGATGAGGTCAAGCGCGACATGGAGTCGCCCATCCCGATGGACCGCCTCCTCGCGGGCGACGTCGGCTACGGCAAGACCGAGGTCGCCGTGCGCGCCGCGTTCAAGGCCGTGCAGGGCGGCAAGCAGGTCGCGATGATCGTGCCGACGACCCTGCTCGTGAAGCAGCACATGGAGACCTTCGCCGACCGCTTCGCCGGATTCCCGGTGCACGTGCGGGCGCTCAGCCGGTTCCAGACCGACAAGGAGGCGAAGGAGACGATCGAGGGGCTCGCCCGCGGCACGGTCGACGTCGTCCTCGGAACCCACCGCATCCTGAGCCAGGGCGTCACCTTCAAGGACCTCGGCCTCGTCATCATCGACGAGGAGCAGCGCTTCGGCGTCGAGCACAAGGACGCGCTCAAGAAGCTCAAGACCAACGTCGACGTGCTCGCGATGTCGGCCACGCCCATTCCCCGCACCCTCGAGATGGCCGTGACGGGCATCCGCGAGATGTCGACCCTCGCGACGCCGCCGGAGGACCGCCACCCGATCCTGACCTTCGTCGGGCCGTACAGCGACAAGCAGGTCGCCGCGGCGATCCACCGCGAGCTGCTGCGCGAGGGCCAGGTGTTCTACGTGCACAACCGCGTCTCGAGCATCAACCGCGTCGCCGCCCACCTCGCCGAGCTCGTGCCCGAGGCGCGCATCGCCGTCGCGCACGGGCAGATGAGCGAGTCGAGCCTCGAGCAGGTCATGGTCGACTTCTGGGAGCGCCGCTTCGACGTGCTCGTCTCCACGACGATCATCGAGACCGGCCTCGACGTCGCGAACGCCAACACGCTCATCATCGACCGGGCCGACAAGTACGGGCTCAGCCAGATGCACCAGCTGCGCGGGCGCGTCGGCCGCGGCCGCGAGCGCGCGTACGCGTACTTCCTCTACGACGAGCTCAAGCCGCTCACCGACACCGCGAACGACCGCCTGCAGACCCTCGCCGCGAACACCGACCTCGGCGGCGGCATGCAGATCGCGATGAAGGATCTCGAGATCCGCGGTGCAGGCAACCTGCTCGGCGCCGAGCAGGCCGGCCACATCGCGGGCGTCGGCTTCGACCTCTACCTGCGCATGATCGGCGAGGCCGTGAGCGCCTTCCGCGGCGACGCGGCCGACGAGCAGACCGAGCTGCGGCTCGAGCTGCCGGTCGACGCGCACATCCCCGAGGAGTTCATCGAATCCGAGCGCCTGCGCCTCGAGGCGTACCAGAAGCTCTCGGCGGCGGCGGGCCCCGCGAGCCCCGATGACGCGCTGGATGCCGTGCTCGACGAGCTCACCGACCGCTACGGCGACCCGCCGCAGACGGTGCTCGCGCTCCTCGCGGTCTCTCGCCTGCGCCGCCAGGCCCAGGCTCTCGGACTCAGCGACGTCGTCGTCATGGGCTCCAACCTCCGCATCGTCGGCAAGGAGCTCCCCGATTCGCGTCAGCTGCGCCTGCAGCGCATGTACCCCGGCTCGAAGTACTTCGCGCAGCAGAAGGTCGCGACGATGCCGCTGCCGAAGGACGCGAGCGACGACGACCTCATCGCGTGGGTCGGCTCGGCGCTCACGAACCTCTACGCGGTCGAGCCCGCGCCGTCGGCCGCGCCCTCCACCTGACGATCGAGTGCGACATCGCTCCCGGTTCGCTGGGGGCGGGGGTCGCTCTCGGGAGGGCCGGGTGAGCATCATCGGGCGCGGCGCTGCGCCGCGGTTCCCCCGATGAGTCTGGAGCACCACATGATCGCCACTCGAACCCGCTCGATCATCACCGCGGCCGCGGTTCTCGGCCTGCTGAGCGCGCCCGCGGCCGCCCATGCCGCCTCGGTCAGCGACGACGGATCCTCCGGCCGCCCGCTCGCCGCCGAGCTCAGCGGCGCCAACGAGGTCGGCGCGACCCCCGGCGCCGTCGTCGGCGACCCCGACGGCATGGGCACGGCGAACGTCACGGTGAACGTCGGCCAGGGCGAGCTCTGCTACGACATCGCCTTCAGCGGCGTCGCGCCGATCTTCGGGCACGTCCACGCGGGCGGGGCCGGGGTCAACGGACCCGTCGTCATCACGCTCGCCGCGGTCGCCGGAGCCGACGGCGTCGCCGCCGGGTGCGTCGACGCGCCGCGCGAGCTGCTGCGCGACATCGTCCGCGATCCGGGCGCGTACTACGTCAACATCCACAGCGACGAGTTCCGCGCGGGCGCGATCCGCGGTCAGCTCGAGCGCTGACGCAGGTCGAGGGGTGAGGGGCGGGGCGCTTCGGCGCTCCGCCCCTCATCGCGTCTCGGGTGTCTCCGCGTCCGCGTCCGCGTCGGCCTCGGCAGTCGGCTCCGGCTCCGGCTCCGGCTCCGGCTCGCTGAGCGACAGCGCCGCGAGCGCCGGAGGGAACCGCCGAGTCCCCGGCACGCGGTGCACGTCGTACACGGCGACCGGCACGAGCACGAGCGTGCGCAGGTCGAGCAGCGCGTGCAGCACGATCGCGACGACGACGCTGCCGCTCAGCACGTACGCGGCCGTCAGCAGGAGCCCGACGACGAGCGTGCCGATCACGCCCGGAACCCCCTGGTAGGCGTGCAGCGCCGCGAACAGCAGCGCCGCGAGCCCGAACGCGCTGAGCGGCTCGCCCGTCACGACGAACAGCAGCGCCGGCAGGCACAGCCGGAACAGCAGCTCCTCGACGACCCCCGCGTTGACCGCGAGCGCCGACGCCCAGCCGAGCTCCGGGCGGTTGCGGGGCAGCAGCGCCGCGATGTCGCCGATCATCACGACGCCGCCCTCGCGGCGGGCGGAGCGCACGCCCACGATCGTGAGCGCCACGGCGAGGGCGGCGGCGAGCGCGAGGACGAGCATCCCGACCGGGCTCGAGAGCCAGCCCACGACGGCCGCGACCCACCCGACCGCGCGGGCCGCCTCGAGGACCGACCCCGTGAGCGGATGCACGACCGCGGCCAGCACGATCGCCGAGCCGCCGAACAGGAGCAGCGACTCGATCAGCCAGCGCCGCATCATCGCCCGGCGCTTCGCGCTCGAGCGGTAGCGACGGAAGCGGGAGTACTCGCGGCGGTCCTTGCGGATCGCCCGCCAGATCAGCAGCGCGACGAGCCCGACCGCGATCGCGGCCGCGATGCCGCGGCTGAGCGGGTCGTCGGGGGTGAGCACGGGGCCATCCTGACAGGGAGCGGATGATCGGCTCCCGAGCGGTCGCCTCCCAGACTGCGGTGCCAGCATGAGCCGACCGCGCGCAGCGGCCAGCAGCGCGCCGATGACGGCCCCGAACCGAGGAGCGACCCCTGAGCACTGCCGACGTCGGACTCCGCTCCTCGCGCGGGCCGATCCTGCTCTCGCTCATGGTCACCACGGGCCTCGTCGCGATCGACGCGACCATCCTCGCGACCGCCGTGCCGACCCTCGTCGCCGAGCTCGGCGGGTTCGAGCAGTTCCCGTGGCTGTTCTCGATCTACCTGCTCGCCCAGGCCGTCTCGGTGCCGATCTACGCGAAGCTCAGCGACGTCGTCGGGCGCAAGCCGATCATCCTCACCGGCATCGCGCTCTTCCTCGTCGGCTCGATCCTGTGCGGCCTCGCCTGGAGCATGCCCGCCCTCATCGCCTTCCGCGCCGTGCAGGGCCTCGGCGCCGGTGCGGTCGGCCCCATGTCGATCACGATCGCAGGCGACATCTACTCCGTCGCCGAGCGCGCCAAGGTGCAGGGCTACATCGCGAGCGTGTGGGGGGCATCCGCCGTCATCGGGCCCCTGCTGGGGGGCCTGTTCGCCGAGCTCGACGCGTGGCGCTGGATCTTCCTCGTCAACGTCCCGCTGTGCGTGCTGGCGGGGTGGATGCTCATCCGCCACTTCCACGAGACCGTCGAGCGCCGCACCCACCGGGTCGACTACCTCGGCGCCGTGCTTCTCACCGCCGCACTCGCGCTGCTCCTCGTCGGAGTGCTCGAGGGAGGCCAGTCGTGGCCGTGGCTCTCGTGGCAGAGCGCGCTCGCGTTCGGAGGGGGCGGGGCGCTGCTCGTCGCGTTCGGCCTCGCCGAGCGGCGCGCATCCGAGCCCATCCTGCCGATGTGGGTATTCTCGCGGCGGCTGCTGCTCACCACGACGCTCGTGTCGACGGGCATCGGCGCGGTGCTGTTCGGGCTCACCTCGTACGTGCCCACCTACCTCGAGGGCTCGCTCGGGGTCTCGCCGCTCATCGCCGGTCTCGCGCTCGGCGCCCTCACGATCGGCTGGCCCATCTCGGCCGCGCAGTCGGGGCGGCTCTACCTGACGGTCGGATTCCGGAACACGGTGCTCATCGGCATGGTGCTCGTGATCGCGGGGCCCGTCGTGCTCGCCGCCACGGCCGGGGTGCCGTCGGTCGCCGTCGTCGCGGTCGCGTGCTTCGTCAGCGGCCTCGGCATGGGGCTCGTCGCCACGCCCTCGCTCATCGCCGCGCAGTCGAGCGTGCCCTGGAACGAGCGCGGAGTGGTCACCGGCACCAATCTCTTCGCCCGCTCGATCGGCAGCGCCGTCGGCGTCGCCATCTTCGGAGCCATCGCCAACGGCATCATCGGCCGCGAGGGCGCTCCGGCGGGGGAGGGCGTGAGCGCGGAGGCGATCATCGCGGCGTCGTCGGCCGTCTTCGCCGCGACGCTCGTCGCCGCCGTCGTCACCCTCGTCGCGGCGTCCACGATGCCGCGCACGCCCGCGCCGAAGGGCGACGAAGCGCACGCCGCGCCCGACCGCGCGGCCGCGGACGCTGCCGCGCCCGCCTGAGCTGCACCCGCCGAACTGGGTGGGCCGGCCCACCCCGCGCGCGCCCTGACGACCAAATGAAGGGCGGCGACACCTCGGCATCGGCGTGTCGCGGCGACACGCCGGGTGCGCCGCCGCGTCGTCCTGCATTTGGTATCGAGAGCCGCGAGGGGGCCGGGGAGTGGCGAGCCGATGCCAGGATGACGGCATGAGTTCGCCGACCCCCGCCGCCTCCGCCGCGCCCCCGGCCGGCACCCCGGTCGAGCCGCACCCCGCGCTCGACGCGCTCATCGGCGTGATGGCGCGGCTGCGCGCCCCCGGCGGCTGCGCGTGGGATGCCGAGCAGACCCACGAGAGCCTCACGAAGTACCTCATCGAGGAGGCGCACGAGCTCATCGAGGCGATCGAGCACGGATCCCGCGACGACCTGCTCGAGGAGCTCGGCGACGTGCTCTACCAGGTGCTCTTCCACGCCGACATCGCCGCCGCCGACTCCGACGCGCCCTTCACGATCGAGGATGTCGCCGCCCGCAGCATGCTCAAGATGGTCGGCCGCCACCCGCACGTCTTCGCCGACGTCGTCGCCGACACCGCCGACGAGGTCTCCGCCAACTGGGAGACGTGGAAGGCCGCCGAGAAGCCCACCCGCACGAGCGTGCTCGACGGGCTGCCGGGCGGACTGCCGGCGCTCGTGCGCGCCGACAAGGTGCTGAGCAAGGGCGGCGCGCTCGGCGTCGCGCCGCAGACTGCGGGGCGCGAGCGCCCTGACCTCGCCGACGAGCGGGCCCTGGGCGAGGAGCTCCTCCACCTGGTCGCGGTCGCCCGCGAGCGGGGGTGGGATGCCGAGCGCGCCCTCCGCACGGCGACGCGCGATCTGGAGGCGGGCATCCGCGCCGCCGGTTCGACGGCCGCGACCGCGACGGTGTCCGGCGAGGAATCGTCGCCATAGGCGAGTCCTCCTCGACACCGGGTGCCGTGAGTGCTTGACTCACCCCCATGACCACCCAACCCGCGATCGCGGTCGAGGGCGTCGCGCGCAGCTTCGGCGACGTGCACGCCGTGCGCGACGTGACCTTCGAGGCGCGAGCGGGCGCCGTGACGGCCCTCATCGGGCCCAACGGCTCCGGCAAGACGACGCTGCTGCTCATGCTCGCGACCCTCCTCGAGCCCGATCGCGGCTCGATCCGCATCGAGGGCCACGACCCGATCTCCGACCCCCGCGCCGTGCGGCGCGTCATGGGGTGGATGCCCGACGTGCTCGGTTCCTGGGCCACGCTGACCGTGCGCCAGACCCTCGAGACCACCGCGCGCCTGTACGAGATCGAGGCCGCGCAGGCCCGCGTCCGCGCATCCGAGCTCATCGATCTGGTGGGCCTGGAGGCGCTCGCCGACCAGCCGACGCGCGTGCTGAGCCGCGGGCAGAAGCAGCGCCTGAGCCTCGCGCGGGCCCTCGCGCACCGCCCGAGCGTGCTGCTGCTCGACGAGCCCGCGTCGGGTCTCGACCCGGCCGCGCGCATCGACCTCCGCGTCCTCGTGCGG
The DNA here is from genome assembly GCF_001429705.1 of Yonghaparkia sp. Soil809. Lineage (NCBI taxonomy): Bacteria > Bacillati > Actinomycetota > Actinomycetes > Micrococcales > Microbacteriaceae > Microcella > Yonghaparkia sp. Soil809. The sequence continues at coordinate 421,924 of NZ_LMSV01000001.1, read as the reverse complement.
CGGCTCGCGAGCGAGGGCGCGGCGATCCTCGTCTCGAGCCACGTGCTCGCCGAGCTCGACGAGATGGCCGACGAGGCCGTGTACATCGACGCCGGCGTCACCGCGTCGCGCGCGAGCGTCGAGGCGAGCCGCGCGACGGTGCGCGACTGGCGCATCCGCGCGCTCGACCCCGCCGCCCTGACCGCGGCGCTCGCCGAGTTGGGAATCCCCAGTTCCGGCGCCGACCATCTGGGCGTGCTCGTGCCCGTCGCGGGCGAGCCGGAGGCCGCGGCCCTGCTGGCCCGGCTCACGGCGCACGGCGTCGGCATCAGCGCGTTCGGGCCCGCGGTCGGCGACCTCGAGCACACCTTCCTCGACCTCGCGAAGGGCGGCCGCTCGTGAACCGCTGGATCATCGGCCTCGGCACGATCGCGAGCCTCGAGCTGCGCCAGCGCGTCCGCTCGGTCGCGTGGATCGTCCTGCTCAGCGTCGTCTTCGTCGTGGTCGGCGTCGTCACGCTCCTGCTGTGGCTCGCGCTCACGCAGTTCGGCGCAGGCAGCCTCGACAACGCGGCGATCTACTCGAGCATCATCTTCTTCGTGCTGCTCGTCGGCACGCTCGTCACGCCGGCGGTCTCGGGCGGTGCGATCAACGCCGAGCGCGACGCCGGCACTCTCGCGACCACGCAGGTGACGCTCGTCAGCGCGGGGCAGATCGTGCTCGGGAAGTTCCTCGCCGCCTGGACGATCGCCCTGACGTTCCTGGCGGCGAGCCTCCCGTTCATCGTCCTCGCGGTCGTCCTCGGCGGGGTGCCGTTCCTGACGATGCTCACCTCGCTCGGCGTGCTCGTGCTCGAGCTCGGCGTCGTCGCGGCGGTCGGCGTCGGTCTGTCGGGCCTGCAGACCCGCGCGCTGTTCTCGGTCGTCACGACCTACCTCGTCGTCGCTGCACTCAGCATCGGCACGCTCATCGCGTTCGGGCTCGGCGGCCTCGTCAACCAGACCGAGGTGCGCAACGTCTACATCGGGCTCGACTACTCGGGCGAGATCGACCCCGAGACGGGCATCCCCGAGGAGATCCGCTGCCTCGAGCCGGAGGTCACCACCTACCAGTCGCCGCGCTTCGACCGGGTGTGGTGGCTGCTCGCCGCGAACCCCTACATCGTGCTCGCCGACGCCTCGCCGACGACGTTCGACAGCAACGGCAACCCGGAGGACCTCTTCGGCGGCATCGGGCTCGGCATCCGTCAGGCGCAGATCGCGCCGGACGCCGAGACCGTCTACGACGAGTGCGAGAGCGCCCGCAACGGCTTCCAGGATCCGTACGACTACCCGACGCCGGAGGAGATCTACGCCTCCACGGTGCCGAGCTGGTTCGTGGGTCTGCTGATCCACGCCGGTCTCGCGGCACTCGCGCTGTGGGGCGCGGTCGCCCGCACGCGGACGCCCTCCCGACGTCTGCCGAAGGGCGCGCGCGTCGCGTGAGGCTCCAGGCGGAGCATCCGCCGCTCGCCGGGACCCCGCCGCGCGCTCTGACAGAATCGAGGCATGGCCAGCCCGGTGACCCCGCCCCGCGGGATGCGCGACTTCCTGCCCGGTGACAAGGCCCGCCGCGAGCACGTGCTCGCGCGGATCCGCGGGGTCTACCGCGCGCACGGCTTCGACGAGATCGAGACCCCTGTGATGGAGGACGCCTCGCGCCTGCATGCGGGCCTCGGCGGCGACAACGAGAAGCTCGCCTTCGCGGTCATGAGGCGGGCGCTGACGACGGATGACCTGCGCTCCGCCGCGACCGCGCTCGACCTCGCCGACCTCGGCCTGCGGTTCGACCTCACGGTGCCGCTCGCGCGCTTCTACGCGAGCAACCGCGGACAGCTGCCCGGCGTCTTCCGGGCCATCCAGATCGCGCCCGTCTGGCGCGCGGAGCGCCCGCAGAAGGGCCGGTTCCGCCAGTTCGTCCAGTGCGACATCGACATCATCGGCGAGCCGGGAGTCATCGCCGAGATCGAGCTCATCGCGGCGACGTCGAGCGCGCTCGACGCCCTCGGGATCCCCGGCTGCAGCATCCGCATCAACGACCGCCGGTTGCTCACGAGCATGCTCACGGTGCTCGGCTTCGCCCCCGAGAGCCCCGCCGAGGTGCTCATCACCCTCGACAAGCTCGACAAGATCGGCACGGCCGGCGTGCTCGCCGAGCTGCGCGAGCGCGGCCACGCGACCGACGCGATCGAGGCCCTCGCCGCGGTTCCGGCGTTCGCCGCGTTCGGGGCGGAGGCGGCGTCCGCCGCCGACGGCTCGGGGGAGCGCCGCGCGCCCGCCGCCGGCGGCGCCCTCACCGCCGAAAGCATCGCCTCGCTCCTCCCGGCCGGCGTCGACGAGGCGGCCCTGACCGACCTGGCCGCGATCGCCGCGGGCCTCGGCGACGCGGTGCCGCTCGTCTTCGACCCCTTCCTCGTGCGCGGCATGGGCTACTACACGGGCCCGATCTTCGAGGTCGCTCACCCCGAGCTCGGCTACTCGCTCGGCGGCGGCGGGCGCTACGACGGCATGATCGGCCGCTTCCTCGGCAGCGACGTGCCCGCGACGGGCTTCTCGCTCGGCTTCGAGCGGCTCATCGACCTCGTCGAGCTGCCCGAGGGCGACGGCGACGGCGACGCGGCCCTCGTCTACGACCGCGACGTGAGCGCCGCCGACCTCATGGCGCTGAAGTCGACGCTCGTCGCCGAGGGCGCCCGCGTGCGGCTCGTGAAGCGCCCGAAGAACATGAGGACGGCGCTCCACCAGCTCGCCGCCGACGGCTTCGCCCGGTTCGCGACGGTCAGCGCGAGCACCGGGGCGGATGCCTCGGCTCTCGACTGGCGGCCGCTCGAGCGCAGCGCCTGAGGCGACCGGGGCCGCGTTCCTCGCGGCGAGTAGGATTCCCTGCGGACGACCACCACCGTCGCGTCCGCACCCCCACTGGTTAGGAGACCCATTCGTGGCAGCTATCGAGGCCGTTGGAGCCCGTGAAATCCTCGACTCGCGAGGCAACCCGACCGTCGAGGTCGAGGTCCTGCTCGACGACGGAACCGTCTCGCGCGCGGCCGTGCCCTCGGGTGCGTCGACCGGTGCGTTCGAGGCCTACGAGCTGCGCGACGGCGACAAGGGCCGCTACCTGGGCAAGGGCGTGCTGAAGGCCGTCGACGCCGTCATCGACGTGCTCGGCCCGGCGATCGAGGGCCTCGAGGCCAGCGACCAGCGCCTGATCGACGGCGAGCTGCGCGCCGTCGACGGCACCGAGAACAAGTCCAAGCTCGGCGCGAACGCCATCCTCGGCGTCTCGCTCGCGGTCGCGAAGGCCGCCGCCGACTCGGCCGACCTGCCGCTCTTCCGCTACCTCGGCGGCCCCAACGCCCACGTGCTGCCGGTGCCGATGATGAACGTCATCAACGGCGGCGCGCACGCCGACACCGGGGTCGACGTGCAGGAGTTCATGATCCTCCCGATCGGCGCCGAGAGCTTCACCGAGGCCCTGCGCTGGGGCGCCGAGACGTACCACGCGCTCAAGGGCGAGCTCAAGGCCGGCGGCTTCGCCACGGGCCTCGGCGACGAGGGCGGCTTCGCCCCCGACCTCGCGGGCACGACCGCCGCGCTCGACTTCCTGCTCGCCGCGATCGAGAAGGCCGGCTTCACGCCCGGCACCGACATCGCGCTCGGCCTCGACGTCGCCGCGACCGAGTTCTACCGCGACGGCGCGTACCACTTCGAGGGCTCGCAGCGCTCGGCGACCGAGCTCGCCGCGTTCTGGGCCGACCTCGTCAAGAACTACCCGCTCGTCACGATCGAGGACCCGATGTCGGAGGACGACTGGGACGGCTGGGCCGCGCTCACGACCGAGATCGGCGGCGCCGTGCAGATCGTCGGCGACGACCTCTTCGTCACCAACCCCACGCGCCTCGCCGACGGCATCGCGCGCGGCACGGCGAACTCGCTGCTCGTGAAGGTCAACCAGATCGGCTCGCTCACCGAGACGCTCGACGCGGTCTCCCTCGCGCAGCGCAGCGGCTACACGGCCGTGCTCTCGCACCGCTCGGGCGAGACGGAGGACACCACGATCGCCGACCTCGCCGTCGCGACCAACTGCGGGCAGATCAAGACCGGTGCGCCCGCCCGCAGCGAGCGCGTGGCGAAGTACAACCAGCTGCTCCGCATCGAGGAGGAGCTGGGCGACGCCGCCGTGTACGCGGCGCGGACCGCCTTCCCGCGCTTCCGCGGCTAGTCCGTCCGCCGCGTCAGCGCTCCGGGGCCCGCCCTCTCCCTCCCGGGAGGAGGCGGGCCCCTCGCGTAGGCTGGAGGCATGGCCGGCCGCTCGCGACACCTCCCCGTCGAGCTGCCCGCCGACGCTCCGGCCTCCACCCCGTGGTTCCGCAATCTCGAGATCTCGGGCTTCACCGTCACGGTGCTCGTGCTCATCATCGGCGCCCTCGTCGTGCTCGCCCCGTCCCTGCGCATCCTCGTCGAGCAGCAGCAGGAGATCGCGGCGCTCGAGGCCCGCGTCGCCGAGCAGGAGCGCGCCGTCGAGGGTCTCTCCTCCGAGATCGACCGGTGGTCCGACCCCGCCTACATCGAGTCGCAGGCCCGCGACCGCCTCCTCTACGTCAAGCCCGGCGACATCAGCTACCTCGTGATCGACGACGGCGCGACGATCGACGTGGGCCCCGTGCAGCCGGTGAGCGACGAGATCCAGCGCACCCGCATCGACTGGAGCCGCGCCGTGCTCTCCTCCGTGCTCACCGCCGCCCTCACCGACCTCCCGGCCGTCGAGCTCGTCGGCCCCGAGACCGAGACCCCGCCCGCGACGGAGCCCGCCCCGTGAGCCGTCCGCCCTTCGACCCCGCGAGCGAGCGGGATGTCCGGATCGTCTCCGCGCAGCTGGGCCGGCCCGCGCGCGACGTCATCGGCATCCCCGCCCGCTGCGTCTGCGGCGCTCCGACGGTCGTCGCGACCGCCCCGCGGCTCGAGAGCGGCACGCCCTTCCCGACCCTGTACTACCTGACGCACCCGGCCGCGACCGCCTCCGCCTCGCGGCTCGAGGCGAGCGGCGTCATGGCCGAGTACCAGGCCGAGCTCGCCGACGACCCTGCGCTCGCCGCGGCCTACGCCCGCGCCCACGAGAGCTACCTCGCCGATCGCGCGACCTTCGGCGACGTCGACGAGATCGCGGGCATCAGCGCCGGCGGCATGCCGACGCGCGTGAAGTGCCTGCACGCCCTCATCGGCCACAGCCTGTCGGTCGGCCCCGGCATCAACCCGATCGGGGATCGCGCTCTGGCCGAGTGCGACTGGAGTCCCGAGGTGTGCGCGTGCGCCCCCGACCAGCGCGGCTCGTAGCGGCCGCGCTCCTCCTCGCCGCGATCGCCGGCGCGGCGCCCGCGGTGCCCGCCTCCGTCGCCGTCGCGGCCCCGGGCATCCTCGCCGCCGACGCCGTCCGCGACCGGCAGTACTGGCTCGACGAGTACGGGATCCGCGCGGCGTGGGCCGTGACGCGCGGGGCGGGCGTCACGATCGCGATCATCGACTCGGGGGTGGATGCGACGCATCCCGATCTGCGCGGAGCCGTCGTCGACGGCATCGACCTCTCCGGCGTCGGCTCGTCCGACGGCACGCGGCCGGTCGGAAGCGATGCTCCCGATCACGGCACGATGGTCGCCTCGCTCGCCGCCGGCCGGGGGAGCGCGCCCGGCGACGGGGTCATCGGCGCGGCCCCCGAGGCGAGCCTCCTCAGCGCCTCGCTCGCGTTCGGCCCCGAGCAGCGCGACGGCGACGCCCAGGTCGCCGAGGCCGTGCGCTGGGCCGTCGACGCGGGCGCCGACGTCATCTCGCTCTCGCTCACCCGCAACACGCTGTCATGGCCGGAGAGCTGGGACGACGCGTTCGGGTACGCCGAGGCCAACGACGTCGTCGTCATCGCCGCGGCCGGCAACCGCGGCAGCGGCACCGAGCAGGTCGGCGCGCCCGCGACCATCCCCGGCGTCGTCGCCGTCGGGGGAGTCGACCGGCGCGGTGTCGCGAGCGACACGGCGAGCGCGCAGGGCATCTCGATCGCCGTCATGGCTCCGAGCGAGCAGCTCGTCGGCGCCGTGCCCGGGGGCGGCCACGTCATCTGGCAGGGCACGAGCGGCGCGGCGCCCATCGTCGCCGGCATCGCCGCGCTCATCCGCTCGGCGCACCCCGAGGCGACCGCCGCCGACGTCGTCGCGCGCCTCATCGGCACCGCCAGACCCGTCACCGCGACCGTGCCGGACCCCCTGTACGGCTACGGGCTCGTGGATGCCGCCGCCGCCGTGCGCGCCGACCTCCCTCCCGTCGCCGAGAACCCCCTCGGCAGCCTCGCGGAGTGGATCTCGCTCAACCGACGGGCCGACGCCGAGGTGCGGAGCGTGCGCGTCGAGAGCGCGCGCGAGGCGGTCGGGCGCGCCGGGCATCCCGGACTGGGTAGGATCGGTGAGGCAGTGCGCCCCGTCGTGGCGGCCATCGCCCCCCTCGCAACCGTCGGGGCAGCCGTGCTCGGCGGCTCGCTCCTCGTCATCGCGGCCGTCTCGATCGGCGCCGCGCGATTCGTCAGGCGTGCTCGCTCGGGGTAGATTGTCCGGGTCCCTCACCACAAGGAGATCGTTCCCCCGTGCCCAGAATCCTGATCGTCGGTGGCGNCGTCGTCGTCGACCCGCTCCCCTACATGACCTACCAGCCCTTCCTGCCGGAGGTCGCCGCCGGTCAGATCGAGCCGCGGCACGCGGTCGTCTCGCTGCGCCGCCACCTCGACAGGACGCGGATCATCACGGCCAAGGTCACGGGCATCGACCACGCCGCGAAGACCGCGACCATCACGCCCGAGGCGGGCGAGCCCTGGCAGCTCGAGTACGACCACATCGTCGTCACCGCGGGCTCCGTGTCGCGCACGTTCCCCATCCCGGGCGTCGCCGACGAGGCCATCGGCATGAAGGCGATCGAGGAGGCCGTCGCCGTGCGCGACCGCCTCATCGACAACTTCGCCCGCGCCGCGCTCCTGCCGGCCGGCCCCGAGCGCGACCGCCTGCTCACGGTCGTCGTCGTCGGCGGCGGCTTCGCCGGCATCGAGACCTTCGCCGAGCTGCGCAGCCTCGCGAGCTCGCTGCTGAAGGAGTACCCGCAGCTCTCGATCGACGACACCCACTTCCACCTCATCGAGGCGATGGGCCGCATCATGCCCGAGGTGTCGCTCGAGACGAGCCAGTGGGTGCTCAAGAACCTCGCGCAGCGCGACGCGATCGTGCACCTCGACACCCAGCTCACGAGCGCCGTCGACGGCGTCATCGAGCTGTCGACGGGCGAGAGCTTCCAGAGCGACCTCATCATCTGGACGGCCGGCGTGATGGCGAACCCCGTCGTTCGCTCGACCGACCTGCCCGTCGAGGAGCGCGGCCGCATCCGCGCCCGTGCCGACCTCCGCGTCGTCGACGAGAGCGGTGCCGTCGTCGAGGGCGCCTGGACGGCCGGCGACGTCTCGGCCGTTCCCGACCTCACCGGCGGCGGCGTGGGCGGCTTCTGCGTGCCCAACGCCCAGCACGCCGTGCGCCAGGGCAAGCGCCTGGCGAAGAACCTCGTCGCGGTCCTGCGCGGGGAGGAGCCCCAGGACTACGTGCACAAGAACCTCGGCGCGGTCGCGGGCCTCGGCCTCGGCCACGGCGTCTTCCAGTCGGGCAGGATCGCGATCAAGGGCTTCCCGGCGTGGGTCGCGCACCGCGGCTACCACGGCCTCGCGATCCCGATGTGGGAGCGCAAGATCCGCGTGTTCAGCGGCTGGCTCTGGAACCTCCTCCTCGGCCGCGACAACGTCACGCTCGCCGCGCGCGAGGAGCCGCAGGAGTACTTCCAGGCCTTCGCCACGCGCCCGAAGGCGTAGTCCGCGGTTCAGGCGGGGGCGATTGACGCCCGCTCGATGACGGGCATCGGGACGAGGATCTCCCCCGACTGCGAGCGGTCGAGCAGCGCCTCGATCGCCGCGCGCCCCATCTGCTCGTGGGGGAGGGCGATGGTCGTGAGGCCGGGTCGCATGTAGGAGGCGAGCTCGTCGTTGTCGAACGACACGATGGAGACGTCCTCCGGGATGCTCAGCCCCGCCTCGGCGAGCGCCTGGCTCGCGCCGAAGGCGAGCCGGTCGTTGAGGGCGAGCACGGCGCGGATTCCTCGCCCGTGCTTCTTGATCATGCGCTTCATGACCGCGTAGCCGTTCTCGGGCTCCCACAGCCAGATCGACTCCTCGGCGAGGAACTCCATGCCGTGCTCGTGCATCGCCTCGCTGATGCCGGCGATGCGGCGCGAGACCGTCATCGAGCGGAACAGGCCCTTCTCCTTCTCGGCGTTGAATCCGAGCAGCAGGATGCCCGATCGATGCCCCGCGCGATGCAGCAGCTCGACGGCCGCTCGCCCGCCGGCCTGCTCGTCGGGGAGGATCGAGACCGGGAAGGCCTCGTTGGTCGCGTTGAGAAGCACGACCCGCGTTCCGTCCGGTACCGGCGGCACGTAGAGCTCGCGCGAGCGCATCGTCGCGAAGATGATGCCGTCGACCTGGCGGTCGAGGACGGCCTCGACGGCCTCGGCCTCGCGCTTGGGGTCTCCCGCGGTCTCGAGCACGGTCATGACGTATCCGGCGGCGTGCGAGGCATCGAGGGCGCCCTTGATGAGTCCGCTCGCGAAGCGCGTGGTGGCGACGACGTCCGAGACGAAGCCGATCGTGTGCGTGCGGTCGGTGCGCAGCCCACGGGCCGCGATGTTCGGGCGGTAGCCGAGCTCGGCCGCCGCCTTGATGACGCGGTCGTGCGCGTCCTGCGACAGCCGGGTATCGGGGCGACCGTTGAGGATCATCGATGCCGCCGACGATGAGAGGCCCGCGCGGCGGGCGACGTCGGCGAGCGTCACGCGTCTGCCGGCCATTCGGATCCTTTCCGGCGCGAGTCTAGAGTGCGCAGTGTGCACCCTGGCTTGACAACACGGTCGAGTGTATTGCTAAATGGATTTAGCAGGGCGGTGTGCCCGTGCAGGACGGCGCGGTCCCTGGCGACCGGACGCTCGTCTGATACCAAGAGTCACGACAAAGGAGTCCCCACGATGCGTTCTCACATGACGCGGCGCGCCACCCCGCGCGCAGCGATCGGGGCGTCGATCGCGTTCGCGATGCTCGCCCTCGCCGGCTGCGCTCCCGGCGCCCCCGCCGCCGACCCCGCCGAGACCGACGACGTCACCGTCAGCACGGAGCTGACCGACGAGGAGGTCGTCCTCACGATCGCCGACGAGACCGGCTTCCCGGCCACCGACGCGCTCACCGAGGAGTTCACGCGTCAGCACCCGAACGTCACGTTCGAGATCACGCGCGACACGTTCCAGAACCTCACCGCGAACGCCCCGCGCCTGCTCGCGGGCGACAACCCGCCCGACCTCATCCGCCTGCCGACGATCGGCGACACGGTGAAGGACGGCCTGCTCGCGAACCTCGACCCGTACTTCGACGCCTACGGCTGGGACGCCTGGCCGGCCTCGCAGCTCTCGCCGCTGCGCATGTCGGAGGAGGGCGTGCGCGGCTCGGGCTCGCTCTACCAGCTGGGCCTCGGCTACAGCGTCACTGGCGTGTACATGAACCTCGCGATCGCCGAGAGCCTCGGCTTCACGGAGCCCCCGACGACCATCGCCGAGATGGAGGAGATGATGGAGGCCGCCAAGGCCGCCGGCGAGCTCCCGATCATGGCCGGTGACAGCGACGGCGTCGTGAACTTCGTCGTGCAGGCGCTCATGAACCAGTACGCCGACCAGGACGAGTTCCTGAGCTGGATGTTCAACGAGCCGGGCGCGACCTACGCGACCGAGGGCAACATCCAGGGCGCCGAGAAGGTGCGCGAGTGGGCCGACGCCGGCTACTTCCCGTCCGACATCAACGCGATCGACTACTTCACGTTCGTCACGCGCTTCTCGGAGGGCGAGGGCCTGTTCACGTTCAACGGCAACTGGGCCGCGGCCGGCTACCAGGAGGCGCTCGGCGATGACGTGACCTTCTTCCTCGCCCCGCCCGCCAACGAGGGCGACCGCTTCATCGCGATGGGCGCCGCGAACTCGTTCTCGGTCGCCGCGGGCAGCGACAACATCGATGAGATCGTGTACTTCCTGAACTGGGTGCACACCGACCCGGCCGCGCGCCAGATCGTCGTCGACGTCACGGGCGCCTCGCCCGGTGGCGACCCGACCCTGCCGCTGCCCGAGGTCGAGCCCGGCTCGCTCATCGAGCGCGCGCTCGAGATGTCGGCGCAGATCGGCGCCGACAACGGCCAGGTCGACTTCATGGCCAACACGACCGCGGGCATCTACGCCGGCTCGATCATCCCCGAGTCGCAGCTGCTCGTCACCAGCCAGATCACCGGGCAGGAGTTCGTCGAGCGCGTCCAGGCGTTCTACGAGCAGGAGATCGCGGGCTGACCATGAGCGCGTTCGAGCGGCGTCCGGCCGCCTCCTCTCGCCTGGATGAGGGCGCAGCGTGATCGCGACTCGAGTCTCGAACGCACCCCGTCGGGCCGCCGCACGCGCGGCGGCCCGACGGGGTGACCTCTCGGGCTGGCTCATGCTGGTGCCGGCGCTCGCCGCCTACGGGGGGTTCGTCATCTACCCGCTCGCCACGGGCATCCAGTACTCGTTCTACGACTGGAACGGCATCGGCGTCGCCACCTGGGTCGGCCTCGACAACTACGCGCAGGTGTTCACGAACCCCGACCTGCTCGGGGCGATCCGCAACTCCTTCGTGCTCATCGCCTTCTTCACGATCATCCCCGTCGGCACGGGACTCGTGCTCGCCACGCTCATCCGCAGCATGCGCGACGGATTCGTGCTGCGGGCATCCCAGACCGTCCTCTTCCTGCCGCAGATCATCCCGCTCGCCGCGGCCGGCATCGCCTGGTCGTGGATGTACGCGCAGACCGGCGCCGTCAACCAGATCCTCAGCGGCCTCGGGCTCGGATTCATCACCCGGCCCTGGCTCGCCGACTACGGCACGGCGCTGCCCGCGGTCGGGCTCATCGGCTCGTGGGTGCTCACGGGCCTCTGCACCGTGCTTCTGCTCACCGGCATCGGCAAGATCGACCAGTCGCTCTTCGAGGCCATCCGCCTCGACGGCGCCGGATGGTGGCGCGAGTTCTTCACCATCACGCTGCCGGGCCTGCGGCAGGAGATCGCGGTGCTCGTGACGCTCACGGTCATCGCCGCGCTCAGCACCTTCGACATCATCTACACCTCGACCCAGGGCGGGCCGGGGCGCGCGACGCTCGTGCCCGGCCTGCTCATCTTCCGCATCGGATTCACGCAGAGCGACGTGGGCCTCGCCTCGGCGTTCGGCATCGTCATGATGCTGCTCGTGCTCGCCCTCGTGCTGCCGATCCAGCGCCTCTCGAGAGCGAGCGACCGTTGATCATCTCCCGCACCGAGGTCGTCCTCGGCCGTCTGCTGCTGGCCCTCGCGGTCGTTCTCACCCTCATCCCGCTCGCCAACATGCTGTCGGCGGCGCTGCAGCCGGCCGACCGCAACCCGATCGGTCTGACGTGGCCCACCGATCCGCAGTGGGGCAACTTCGTCACCGCCTTCGAGGTCGGCAACGTCTGGCGCCTCATGGGCTCGAGCGCGTTCATCGTGATCTGCGTCGTGCCCGTCGCGCTCATCATCGCGACGCTCGCGGGCTATGCGCTCGGGGGCCTGCGGGTCCGCGGGGCGCGCGGCATCCTCATCGTCTTCGTGCTCGGGCTCACCATCCCGTTCGAGGCGCTCATCATCCCGCTCTACTACCAGGCGCAGGGGCTCGGCACCCTCAACACCCAGTGGGCGGTGATCCTCCCGCTCATCGGCCTGTTCATGCCGTTCTCGGTGTTCTGGATGCGCGCCCACTTCGTGAACGTGCCGCGGGAGCTGTCGGAGGCGGCGCGCGTCGACGGCGCGACGATGTGGCAGGAGTTCTTCCGCATCCAGCTGCCGCTCGCGCTGCCCGCCGTCAGCGCGCTGACCATCCTGCTGTTCATCTGGACGTGGAACCAGTTCCTGCTGCCGGTCGTGCTCATCGCCGACCCGCTCGACCGCACGGTCGCGGGGGCGCTGACCTTCTTCCAGGGCCAGTACTACCTGAGCATCCCGCTGCTCAACGCGGGCGCGCTCCTCATCATCCTGCCGGCCATCGCGGTGTTCCTGATCTTCCAGCGCCAGTTCATCCGGGCGCTGCTGCAGGGAGCGGTCAAGGGCTGACCGCCCCGCCGCACTCCGCTCCGCCCCCACACTGCTCACCCCCCTCAGTCAGAGAGACTCGCCATGCCCTTCTCCCTTCGCGACCACTGGGTCTGGGACTTCTGGTTCGCCGACGACGGCGAGCGGTTCCACCTGTACTACCTGCACGCGCCGTGCTCGCTCGGCGACCCGCACCTGCGGCACCGCAACGCGCGGCTCGGCCACGCGATCTCGACCGACCTGCGCGAGTGGGAGGACCTCGGGCCGTGCCTGCTGCCGAGCGGCGGCGACGCCGTCGACGCCGACGCGACCTGGACGGGCAGCATCGTGCGCGACCCCGCGGGCGGCTGGCGCATGCACTACACGGGCTCGCGGTTCCTGCGCCCCGACTCCCACGCGAACATCGAGACGGTCGCCGTCGCGACCTCGACCGATCTGCACACCTGGGTCAAGCATCCCGAGCTCTCGCTCTCGGCCGACCCCGCGCTCTACGAGACGCTCGGGCACTCGGTCTGGCCGGAGGAGGCGTGGCGCGACCCGTGGGTCATGCCCGCGCCGGGCGGCGCGACCGGCTGGTGGATGCTCGTGACGGCGCGATCGCGCGACGGCGCCGATGAGCTCGATCGCGGCGTCGTCGGGCTCGCGGTCTCGGACGACCTCGTGACCTGGCGCGCCGCTCCCGCGCTCTCGGCGCCGGGCGCCGGGTTCAAGCACCTCGAGGTGCCGCAGATCATCGACATCGACGGCCACGACGTGCTGCTGTTCTCGTGCGACACCCCCGCGCTCGCCGGAGCGCGCGAGGCGCGCGGCGAGACGGGCGGCGTGTGGGCGGTCGAGGTGCCGCGCGAGGGCGGGCCGTACGCGCCGGAGGGCGCGCGGCTGATCCTCGACGAGTCGACGTACGCGGCGCGGGCGGTGCGGGATCGCTCCGGCCGCTGGCAGCTGCTGGGCTTCCGCAACCTCGACGAGTCCGGAGCGTTCGTCGGCGGCATCACGGATCCGATGCCGCTGAGCTGGTCCGCCGAGTCGGGGCTCGTCGTCGGCGCGGTCGCGGAGGTCGGCCGATGAGCGCGCTCATCGCCGGCGCCGTCGAGCCCGGCTTCGAGCCCGTGGCCGACGCCTTCGTCCGCGCGTTCGACGGCCATGAGCGCATGGGCGCGGCGCTGAGCATCCGCGTCGGGGGCCGCGCGGTCATCGATCTGCACGGCGGCGTCCGGGATGTCCGGACCGCCGAGCCCTGGACCCCCGAGACCGCGAGCGTCATTTTCTCGTGCACGAAGGGTCTCGCCGCGCTGCTCGCCGCTCGGCTGGTGCAGGAGGGGCGCCTCGACTACGACGCCCCGGTCGCGCACTACTGGCCCGAGTTCGCCGCCGCCGGCAAGGAGGGCGTGCTCGTGCGGCACGTGCTCGCGCACCGGTCGGGGCTCAGCGCGCCCGACGTCGATCTCTCGACCGAGGACATCCTCGACTGGTCGACGGTGACGAGCGCGCTCGCCGCGCAGCGACCGCTGTGGGAGCCGGGGGAGGCCTACGCGTACCACGCGATCACGCAGGGCTGGCTCGTCGGCGAGGTCGTCCGGCGCATCGTCGGCACGAGCGTGGGCGACTACTTCCGTGACGCCGTCACGGCCCCGCTCGGCGTCGACGCCTGGATCGGCCTGCCGCCCGAGCAGGAGCACCGCGTCGCCCACCTCACGGTCGGCCCGACCCTGCGCGGGCTCGTCGACCGGCAGACCGCCGAGCGCGACCCGTCGCAGATCGACTGGCTCGACCGCGCCATGACCCTCGGCGCCGCGCTGCCGGCGACGCTCGTCGAGGACACCGAGGGCTTCAACGACCCGCGGCTGCACGCCGCGCAGATTCCGGCCGCGGGCGGCATCGCGACCGCGAGCGCGCTCGCCACGATCTGGTCGGCGACCGTCGTCGACGAGGGCGGGATGCGCCTGCTCGACGACGCGACGCTCGATCGCGCTCTCGAGGTGCAGACCAGCGGCGCCCCGCACTTCGCCGCGCCGCCCCCGTGGCCGCGCTGGGGCATGGGCTTCCAGCTCGACTCGGAGGCCCGTCGCTACCTCACCGGCGCGAGCTTCGGCCACGACGGAGCGGGCGGGCAGGTGAGCTTCGCCGACCCCGTGCACGGCGTCGGCTTCGCCTTCCTCACGAACGTCATGGAGGCCGAGGATCCGCGGGCGACGCGCATCATCGACGCGCTGCGGGCGTGCCTGTCCTGAGGGCGCTCCCGTGTCGCGCCGTGCTCGCCGCGTAGGCTCGGGGGCGTCCCCGGCGTCGCACGGGGGCGCGCCCCGGTAGCCCAACCGGCAGAGGCAGCCGACTTAAAATCGGCCCAGTCTGGGTTCGAACCCCAGCCGGGGCACGCAGCGGGGTCTCGTCGTGCGCGTCGCGCCGCCCGCCCGGCGGCCGCTCACGCGAGCGCGGGCTCGACCCACTGCACCCACAGCGTCGTGCCGACGAGCACCGCGCCGATTCCGGCAGCGGCGAGCCCGAGACCGACGAGCGGGAAGCTCGCACCGGAGGCGAGGACGGCCCCGGTCACCGTCGCGACGGCGAGCGACGCGAGCGCCCACGTCGTGCGCGAGATCTGGAACACCGCACGGCCGGGGAACGCGCCGACGGGCAGCAGCATGAGCAGGAGCGACCCGAGCCCGCCGAGCGCGACCGTCGCGGCCGTCTCGGCCGCGAAGCTCACCCAGAACCCGGTGCTGGGCGTCAGCGCATCGTGCACCGCCCACCCGACGAGCGCGAGCACCGCGACGGCCACGAGCTGCGCGACGGCGAGGCCCACGCGCACCCGGAACCGCGCGGCCCCGACGACGCTCGCGGCGACGAGCACGCCGATGAGGATGGCCGGCCGCAGCTCGGCCACGCGCGAGAGCAGAGCGGCCGCGATCGCCGCGACGAGGATGCCCGGCAGCAGTCGCGTGACGACCGGGACCCGCGAGACCCGCCGGACGGCGGCCGCCGGCATCAGCACCCCGGCCGTCGCGAGCACGAGGAGCCCGAGCCCGATCGCGGCGGTGAGGCGCAGGTAGCGCACCTCGAGGTCGAGACCGCCGCCGACCGCGGCGACGACGGCGGCCCCGGCGAAGACGCCGATCGCGGTGATCGCGGGGGAGAGGACGGGGTCGTCCTCGCTCAGCAGCGTCCCCCGGTTGCGTCCCGTGAGTCGGGGCATCGCGAGGCGGATGCGCGGCGCGGCCCGCGTCGCGAACCAGCGCAGCGGCAGCGCGATGAGCGCGAGGTATCCGAGCGCGATGAGCGGCGCGATCGCGAGCCGCTCGCGCTCGAGGATCTGCGCGACGGTCGGCAGCGTGCCGCCGAAGCCGGTCGGGGTGCCCCAGTTCGACGCGGGCTCGTCGCTGGACGCGCCGGGCGTCGCGGGCTCGGCCGGGGGAGCGGCCGCGTCGCCGTCGCCCTCGCCGGGCGGCCCGCCGCCGGCCCCGGGGTCGCCGCCGGATCCGGACCCGCCCCCCTCGCCGCCGGGCGCGGGCGCCGCGGTCGGCCCTCCGGGCTCGGCGGGGTCGCTCGGCGAAGCGGGAGCCTCGCCGGGTGGCACCTCGCCGGGGCCCTCGCCCGGCCCGGCACCCGGCTCCTCGCCCGGGAGCGCCCACTCGACCCGCACGCCCGTGCTCGCCGAGCTGAAGTTGCCGGCCGGGTCGCGCTGCAGCGCCCGGAGCTCGCGCACCCCGGGCGCGGGGAGGCGCGCCTCGCACGCCCAGAGCTCGCCGGGGTCGACGGTCGTCGCGCACACCATCTCCCCGTCGACGTAGAGCTGGAGCGTCGCGCCGGGCTCACCGGCGCCCTCGGCGCGGACGATCGCGGTGGCCGTCCGCGTTCCCGTCCGCGGGACGTCGATGGTCGGAGCCGCCGGCACATCGCGGTCGACCGTCGCGACGGTCGCCGCCGACCAGCCGGACGGCTCCGGCCCGATCTCGGCGAGCGACTGCCGGGCGCTCGTGCGGTACTGCCCGCTCGGCACCGTCACGATGCACGACCAGTATCCGTCCGGCAGCGCGGCCGGGCAGTCGTGCACGATCGAGCCCCGCGGCCCGATCGTGCGTACCTCGATCGCCGCCCCGGACGCCGCCGTGCCGGTGAAGCGCCCGGCCGTGAGCAGCGTCCCGCCGCCCCCGTCGATGCGCGGAGGGCCGAGCACCCGCACCGGCAGGGGCCCGAACTCCTCCGTCGTGCCGTCGTCGAGCGTCTCGACGCCCGCGAGCTCGATGACGCCGTCGGGCAGATCGACGCCCTCGCAGCGCCAGACGGTCGAGGCGTCGGCGACGATGCAGACGACGGGGCCGCCGACGACGGCGACGCGCACGCCGCTGCCGGCATCCTTCGTGCCCGCGACGGTCACGCGATCGCTGCCCACGAATCCGCCCGACGGCTCCGCGAAGGATGCCGCCGCGGCGGCCGGCGACGCCGGCAGCGCGATCGAGGCGAGGGCCGCGATCGCGGCGAGGGCGATGACGAGGGCGCGGGTCGCACCGCGGCGCCGCGCGGGGCGGTGCGGGTGCGCGCGCATGCCGCCTCCTCGGGCCGATGGTGCTCGGTCGTCGTGCGGGGGAGGTGCTGCCCTCCCGCCGCTCGACATTCTTCCAGGTGCGTGCTGAGCGATCGTCGCGATCCGGGCGGATCCATAGCCGGGGTCGAGCGGGCCACCTGTCGGCGGGTCGGCGGCGGCCCTAAGCTGTGCCGCATGGAAATCCTCATCCTCGTCGGAGTGGTCGTCCTGCTCGCGGTCATCGTGGGCATCTACCTCTGGGCGACGTACAACTCGCTCGTCACGCTGAACGTCCGCGTCGACGAGGCATGGAGCGACATCACGGTGCAGCTCAAGCGCCGCGCCGACCTCCTGCCGAACCTCATCGAGGCCGTCAAGGGCTACGCGGCCCACGAGAAGCAGGTGTTCGAGAGCGTCACGCGCGCCCGGGCCGAGACGCTCAGCGCGCAGGGCCCCGCCGATGCCGCCGTCGCCGAGGGGCACATGCAGCAGGCGCTCAAGAGCATCTTCGCCGTCGCCGAGGCCTACCCGCAGCTGCAGGCGAGCCAGAACTTCCTCCAGCTCCAGGGCGAGCTCGTCGACACGGAGGACAAGGTGCAGGCCGCCCGCCGCTTCTACAACGGCGGCGTGCGCGAGCTCAACGTCAAGATCAAGCAGTTCCCGCACACCCTGTTCGCGCGCCGCCTGGGCTTCCACGAACGCGACTTCTTCGAGGTCTCCGACGCCGCGGCGATCGCCGAGCCGCCCCGCGTCCAGTTCTGACCCCGCCCCGAGCATCCTGACCCCGATCCCGCCCGAGGAGGGCTGACGTGTATCGCGCGATCGCCGCGAACAAGCGCAACACCATCGTCATCATGCTCGTGTTCCTGGTGCTCATCGGGCTGCTCGGCCTCGTCGCCGACTACCTCTACGGGGGCGGCTACAGCATCTTCATCGGCACCCTCATCGGCGCCGCGGCCTACACCGCCTTCCAGTACTTCGCCGCGGGCAGGCAGGCGCTCTCCATGGCGGGCGCACGGCCGATCGAGAAGGCCGATAACCCGCGGCTGTACCGCATCGTCGAGAACCTCGCCATCACCGAGGGGATGCCGATGCCGAAGGTCTACCTCGTGGAGGACCCGGCGCCGAACGCGTTCGCGACCGGGCGCGACCCCGAGCACGCGAGCGTCGCCGCCACCACCGGGCTCCTCGAGATCATGACCGACCGCGAGCTCACGGGCGTCATGGCGCACGAGCTCGGGCATGTGAAGAACTACGACATCCGCGTCTCGACGATCGTGTTCGGCCTCACCGTCGCCGTCGGCCTCATCGCCGACATCCTCGCCCGCATGGCCTTCTTCGGCGGCAACCGCAACAGCAACGGCGGCAACCCGATCGTGCTCGTCTTCGGCCTCGTCGCGATGCTCGTCGCCCCGCTCGTCGCGGCGATGATCCAGGCGGCGGTCTCCCGGCAGCGCGAGTACCTCGCCGACGCGACCGGGGCGCTCACGACGCGCGACCCCGAGGGTCTCGCGAGCGCGCTGCAGAAGCTCGGCGACTACGCCCGCCCGATGCGCCGGCAGAACTCGNCCCGCCGATCCCCGACCGGGTCAAGCGCCTGCTGGAGAACTCGGCGCGCTTCTAGCGGAGGCGCTGGCTCCGCCGCCGGCTCCCGCCCGCGCTCGCGAGTGAGCCCGTTCGTCGCATCTGAGCCCGAATTTTCGGGCGCATTCGCGACGAATGGGCTCAGGTGCGCGAGTGCGGTGGTTCTGCGGCGGCCGCGGCCTCAGCCGCGGTCGAGGGCCGCGCGCACGGCGGCCGCCGCGTCGCCGCGGTCGGCGACCACGACATCCCCCAGCCCCTGCCACGCGGCGGCCGCCCGCAGGGCCGGCGCGACGCGCTCGGCCATCGCCCCCGCGTCGGCGCCCTCCTCGGCCCACGCCGACTGGACGCGCAGCACGCCCGCCGCGCGGTCGCTCTTGAGGTCGATGCGGCCCGGGAGCGCGTCGTCGACGAGCACGGGCAGCGAGTAGTAGCCGTACACGCGCTTCGGAGCGGGCGTGTAGATCTCGATGCGGTAGTGGAAGCCGAAGATCCGCAGCGCGCGGTCGCGGTTCCAGACCACGGGATCGAAGGGCGACAGCAGCGCCGTCGCGTCGATGCGACGGGGGATGCGCGTGCCCGGCACCCGGAACGCCGGCAGCGACCTGCCGCCCCGCTCCCACCCCTCGACCGCGACCTTCTCGACGTCGCCGGCCTCCACGAGCTCGCGGAGCGCGGCCTGCGTCGGAGCGATCTTCAGCCGGTGGTAGTCGGCGATGTCGCCGACGGTGCCGACGCCGAGGGCGCGCACGCCGCGCAGCACGAGCTCGCGCACCGCATCGGCCTTCGGCACGGCGACCTCGTGCAGCTCGGCGAGGCCGACGTGCTCGGGCAGGGCGTAGACGCGCGAGAAGCCGCGGCGACCGCCGCTCACGACGTCGCCGAAGGCGAAGAGGTACTCGAGCCCGTTCTTGACGTCCGACCAGCCCCACCAGGGCCCGCGCCGCCCGGTGGCGTCGTGCTCGACCTCGGCGACCGTCAGCGGGCCCTTGTCGGCGAGCTCGGCGCGCAGCCACGCCATGAGCGCGGCGTTCTCGCCGACCCACGGCACCTTCCGCGTGAAGCGCTCGCGCAGCTCGCCGCGCTTCCAGTGCCAGAGCGGCCAGTCCTCCCGACGGATGACCGCCGCCTCGTGCGCCCAGTACTCGGTGTAGCGGCCGCCGTGGGCGAACAGCAGCCGGTCGAGGACGGCGCGGTCATAGGCGCCGAGCCGCGCGAGGAGGGGCAGGTAGTGCGAGCGCGCGAACACCGACACCGAGTCCAGCTGCAGCACCTGCAGGCGGTCGACTGCGGCCGTCAGCTGCCGCGACCCGACGGCGGCGGGATGCGCGCGGTCGAAGCCCTGCGCGGCGAGCGTGAGGCGGCGCGCGGCGGCGGCGGAGAGGTGGTCCACGCCGCCACGGTAGCGGCTCGCTCCGACAGCGACGCGGCGCCCGGCCCAGTCGTGAAGCACGCTCGTCCACCGATGGTTGGTTCGGCGTTCACCCGCCGGGGGCCGCCCGGTCACGGCGCCTT
The DNA here is from genome assembly GCF_001429705.1 of Yonghaparkia sp. Soil809. Taxonomy (NCBI): domain Bacteria; kingdom Bacillati; phylum Actinomycetota; class Actinomycetes; order Micrococcales; family Microbacteriaceae; genus Microcella; species Yonghaparkia sp. Soil809. The sequence continues at coordinate 402,064 of NZ_LMSV01000001.1, read as the reverse complement.
CGTACGGTTCGACCAGTCGCGGTTCCCCGTGCTCGTCAGCCCTCGAGCCGCCGCGACGCACCCACGGAGGAAACACAGTGATCCGTTCTCGCACTCTCGCCGGCGCCGCCCTGCTCGCCGCGACCGCGATCAGCCTGTCGGCGTGCGCCGCCGACGCCGAGCCCGTCTCCGACGTCGACGCCGCCGGCGCGACGAGCCTGGCCGACTTCGGCTCGTTCGAGGCCCTCGAGGCCGCAGCGAAGGCCGAGGGGCAGCTCAACGTCATCGCCCTGCCGCGCGACTGGGCCAACTACGGCGAGATCCTCGACCTCTTCGCCGAGCGCTACCCCGAGATCACGATCACCGAGGCCTCGCCCGACGCCTCGAGCGCCGAGGAGATCCAGGCCGCCGAGAACCTCAAGGGTCAGGACACCGCGCCCGACGTCTTCGACCTCGGCCTCGCGGTCGCGCTCAGCAGCACCGACTACTTCGCCCCCTACACGGTGCAGCGGTGGGATGAGATCCCCGCCGAGCTCAAGCACCCCGACGACCTCTTCGTCGGCGACTACGGCGGGTACATGGCCGTCGGCTACGACCCCGACGCGGTGCCCGCGCCGGAGTCGCTCGACGACCTGCTCGGCGAGGAGTACCGCGGCAAGGTCGCCATCAACGGCGACCCCACGCAGGCCGGCGCGGCGTTCGCGGCGGTCGGCATGGCCACTGTGCAGAACGGCGGCGACCTCGACGACTTCCAGGCCGGCATCGACTTCTTCGCCGAGCTCGACGAGGTCGGCAACTTCGTGAAGATCGACCCCACGCCCGCCACGGTCGCCTCGGGCGAGACGCCCGTCGTCTTCGACTGGGACTACCTCAACAGCGGCTACGCCTCCGAGCTCGAGGGTCAGCGCAACTGGGAGGTCGTGGTCTTCGACGGGGTCGGCTACGCCGGCTACTACAACCAGGCCATCAACATCGACGCGCCGAACCCCGCCGCGGCGCGCCTCTGGATGGAGTTCCTCTACTCGGCCGAGGTGCAGAACCTGTGGCTGAAGGGCGGCGCCCGCCCCGTGCTGGAGGCCGCGATGGTCGAGGCCGGCGAGATCGACGAGGCGCTGTACGCGGCGCTCCCCGAGGCTCCCGCCGAGACCGTCGTGCCGACGGCCGAGCAGAGCGAGGCCGCGGCCGCGCTCCTCGGCGAGAAGTGGGCGACGGCTGTCCAGTAGCGCGCCCGTCGCGATCGCGACCGACCCCCGGGGCGACGCGCTCCGGGGGTCGGCCCGCGCGACCGGCACCGCCCGCCTCGGCCGCTCCGGCCACCCCCCGCGCGCCGGCGGCGCCCGACGACTCCGCTCGGCGCTCGCCCACCCCGGGTGGGGCGTGGCGCCCTTCGCCCTCTACGTCCTGCTCTTCCTCGCCCTCCCGACCGGCATCGCCCTCGGCACCGGCTTCCTCGACGGCGACGGCGCACTCACCCTCGACAATCTCGCCGCCCTCGGCGACCCCTTCGTCGTGAGCGGCCTGCTGACCTCGGTGCAGCTCTCCGCGGTCACGGCGGTCGTCGGCGCGGTCCTCGGCGCGCTCGTCTGCTACGCGCTGCTCGGGCTCCGCCCGGAGGGGCCTGTGCGCTCGGTCATCGACGCGGCCAGCGGCGTGCTCGCCCAGTTCGGCGGCGTCATGCTCGCCTTCGCCTTCGTCGCGACCATCGGCATCCAGGGAGTCATCACGGTTCTGCTGCGCGACCGCCTCGGCATCGACATCTTCGCCGACGGCGTCTGGCTCTACGAGGCCCCGGGGCTCGTGCTGCCCTACATCTACTTCCAGGTGCCCCTCATGGTCATCATCTTCATGCCGGCCCTCGAGGCGCTCAAGCCGCAGTGGGCGGAGGCGAGCGCCACCCTCGGCGGCACGACGGCGACGTTCTGGTGGCGCATCGGACTGCCCGTGCTCGCCCCCTCGTTCCTCGGCTCGCTCCTGCTCCTTTTCGCCAACGCCTTCTCGTCGTACGCCACGGCGGCCGCGCTCACGAGCCAGGGGCAGGCGATCCTGCCGCTGCAGATCCGCGCCGCGCTCACGAGCGAGACGCTGCTCGGGCGCGAGAACCTCGCCGGAGCCCTCGCGCTCGCGATGATCCTCGTCATGGCGGTCGTCATGCTGCTGGACGGCCTGCTGCAGCGCCGCGCCTCCCGGTGGCAGCGATGAGCGGGATGCCCGGCGCGGGCATCCCCGTCCCCTCCCGCCGCGCCCGCTGGACCATCCTGGGTCTCGTCGGCGCCGTGTTCGCGATCCCGCTCGTGGCGATGCTCGAGTTCACCCTCCGCCGCGGGCTCGAGGGCGGGTACGACCTCTCCCGCTGGGCCGCCGTACTCACGGGGAGCCTCGGGCCCGAGTACCGCGTCCTCGGAACCGCGATCGGCAACTCGCTCGTGCTCGCGGCGGCCACGGTCGCGATCGTGCTCGTGCTGCTCGTGCCGACGATGATCGTGGTGCACCTGCGGCTCCCGCGCCTGCGCCCGGTGCTCGAGTTCGTCTGCCTGCTGCCGATCAGCATCCCCGCGATCGTGCTCGTGGTCGGGCTCGCCCCCGTCTACGGGGTCATCGCGCGCGCGGCAGGCAGCGGCGTGTGGAGCCTCGCGTTCGCCTACGGGATCCTCGTGCTGCCCTTCGCCTACCGCGCCGTGCAGTCGAACCTCGACGCGGTCGACGTCGCGACCCTCACCGAGGCGGCGCGCTCCCTCGGGGCGAGCTGGCCCGTCGTGATCGCGCGCGTGCTGCTGCCGAACCTCCGCCCCGGGCTCCTCGCGGGCGCCTTCATCACCGTCGCGGTCGTGCTCGGCGAGTTCACGATCGCCTCCCTCCTCAACCGCCAGAACCTGCAGACGGCGCTCGTCATCGTGCAGAAGGACGACCCCTTCATCGCCGTCATCGTCGCGCTCCTCGCCCTGTTCCTCGCCCTCGCCCTGCTGCTCGTCATCGGGCGGCTCGGGCGCATCCGCTCCGGAAGGACCCCATGACCTCCGTCACCGCCGCTCGCGTCTCGGCCCCCGTCTCGCTCCGCGGAGTCGTCAAGCGATTCCTCGGGCTGACCGCGCTCGACGGGGTCTCCCTCGACCTCGCGCCGGGCGAGCTCGTCGCCCTCCTCGGGCCGTCCGGCTGCGGCAAGACGACTGCCCTGCGCGTCCTGGCCGGGCTCGAGGCGGCCGACGAGGGCAGCATCCTCATCGACGGCGACGACGTCGACGGCACGCCCACGAACAGGCGCGACATCGGGATGGTCTTCCAGTCGTACTCGCTGTTCCCGCACCTCACCGCGATCGAGAACGTCGAGTTCGGCCTGCGCATGCGCACGGTGGCCGCGCTCGACCGGCGGCGTCGCGCGGCCGAGGCGCTCGAGCTCGTCGGGCTCGACCACCATGCCGCCCGCTACGCCCACCAGCTCTCCGGCGGCCAGCAGCAGCGCGTCGCCCTCGCGCGCGCCCTCGTCACGCGACCGCGCGTGCTCCTGCTCGACGAGCCGCTCAGCGCGCTCGACGCGAAGGTGCGCGTGCAGCTGCGCGACGAGATCCGCCGCATCCAGACCGAGCTCGGCATCACGACCCTCTTCGTCACCCACGACCAGGAGGAGGCGCTCGCCGTCGCCGATCGCGTCGCCGTCATGCGCGCCGGCCGCATCGAGCAGATCGGCAGCCCGGAGGAGCTCTACGCGCGCCCGGCGAGCGCCTTCGTCGCCGACTTCGTCGGCCTGTCGAATCGGATGCCCGGCTGCGTCGTCGACGACGTCGTCCTCGTCGCGGGCCAGCCGCTCCCCCTCCTCGACCCCGGCTCGGCGAGCGGCGACGTCCACGCCCTCGTCCGTCCGGAGGACGTCGAGCTCGTGGGCCAGCACGAGCCGGGATCGCACGCCGGGCGCGTCATCACCACCTCGTTCCTCGGCGCGTTCCGCCGCACGCGCGTGGAGCTCGACGGGGGAGCCGAGCTCCTCGTCCAGCACCCCGCCGGCGCGGTCGCGCACCCCGGCGATCGCGTGCACGTGAGGCTGTCGGGCCGGCCGGTCGCGGTCGCACCGCGCTGAGGACCCCGCGCTCGTAGACTGGGGCGATGTTCCGACGCCTGCGCACGCCCGTCGAGTCCACGACGCTCCGCCCGGACGACGTGCCCCGCGGCATGCGCATCGCCGGCGCCTACTCGTGGCGGCTCCTCGCGGTCGCGGGAGTCGTGGCCGTGGTCATCTTCCTCGTCATGCAGCTGCGACTGCTCGTCATCCCGGTCTTCGTCGGCGTGCTCCTCGCGGCCCTGCTCGGCCCGTTCGTCGGCTGGCTCCGACGCCGGCGCGTGCCGAACGGGCTCGCGGCGACCATCGGCCTGCTCACCCTGCTCGGCGTGATCACCGGTCTGATCTGGCTCGTCGTGAGCCAGGTCCGGTCGGGGATGGCCGACCTGCAGGAGCGCTCTGCCGAGCGCTTCGACGAGCTGCTCTCCTTCGTCGCCACGACCTTCGGTCTGTCGCAGACCGAGATCCAGGCCTCCATCGACGAGTTCTTCGGTCAGTTCGAGCTCACGGACGACTGGTTCGTCGACGGCGCGCTCTCGATCGGGGCGACCACCGCCGACATCCTCACGGGGGCGGTGCTCGCGCTCTTCGCCCTCCTGTTCTTCCTCCTCGACGGCCGCCGCATCTGGCTCTTCGTCGTCGGGCTCTTCCCGCGCAGCGCGCGCGAGGCCGTCGACGGCGCCGCGAGCGCCGGATGGCGCACCGTCACCGAGTTCGCCAAGGTCCAGATCTTCGTCGCCTTCGTCGACGCGCTCGGCATCGGGCTCGTCGCTCTGGCCCTGCAGCTGCCGCTCGTGCTGCCCATCGCGGTCGCCGTCTTCCTCGGCAGCTTCGTGCCGATCGTCGGCGCCGTCGTGACGGGCAGCCTCGCGGTCGTGGTCGCGCTGGTCTACGCCGGGCCCGTGCCGGCGCTCATCATGCTCGCCGGCGTCCTGCTCGTGCAGCAGATCGAGGGCAATGTTCTGCAGCCGCTCGTCATGGGCTCGGCGATCAAGGTCCACCCGCTCGCGGTCGTGCTGGCCGTCGCGGCGGGCGGCTTCCTCGCGGGCATCCCGGGCACGCTCTTCGCGGTGCCCATCGTGGCGTTCCTCAACGTGTTCGTCCGGTACATTGCGACGGGGGCGTGGCGTGCCGACCCGGCCGCGCTCGCACCCGGCCCGCTCACCCCGGGGGCCTCGCCACCACCTCTCGCAGACAAGAGACCCCGATGACCGACATCGCCGCCGCCGCGCCCGCGGCCGGTGCTGCGCCTGCCGCTGACGCTGCGCCTGCGGCCGGCGCGCTTCCGCGGTACCCCGGCCCGTCGCTCGCCGAGGTCGAGGAGGCTCGGCGCGTCGTGAGCGCGGTCGCCGAGGTCACCCCGATGGAGACCTCGCGCTACCTCAGCGAGATCCTCGGCGCCCCCGTCCTGCTCAAGGCCGAGAACCTCCAGCGCACCGGCTCGTACAAGATCCGCGGCGCCTACTACCGGATGTCGCGGCTCACCGCCGACGAGAGGTCCCACGGCGTGGTCGCCGCGAGCGCCGGCAACCACGCGCAGGGCGTCGCGTTCGCCGCGCGTGAGCTGGGCATCCGCGCCACGATCTTCATGCCCGTCGGTGTCGCCCTGCCCAAGCTGCAGGCGACCCGCCACTACGGCGCCGACGTCGTGCTGCGCGGCCACACCTTTGACGAGTCGCGGCGCGCCGCGCAGGAGCACGCCACCGCGACGGGCGCCGTGTTCATCCCGCCCTTCGACCACCCCGACGTCATCGCGGGGCAGGGGGCGCTGGCCCTGGACATCCTCGACCAGGTGCCGGACATGGAGACCATCGTCGTGCCCATCGGCGGGGGCGGGCTCATCGCCGGCGTCGCGACCGTGCTCAAGCAGCGGGCGTCGGCCGAGGGGCGGAGCATCCGCGTCATCGGCGTGCAGGCCGCGAACGCCGCCGCCTACCCCGCGAGCCTCGCGGCGGGAGAGCCGACCGCCATCACCATGACACCGACCATCGCCGACGGCATCGCGGTCGCCAAGCCGGGGAAGCTCAACTTCGCGATCGTCCGCGAGACCGTCGATGAGGTCGTCACGGTCGACGACGACGACATCGCCCGCGCGATGCTCGTGCTGCTCGAGCGGGCCAAGCTCGTCGTCGAGCCCGCCGGAGCCGTCGGCGTGGCCGCCGTGATCACCGGTCGCCTGCGCGCGACGGGGAAGACGGTCGTCGTGCTGTCGGGCGGCAACATCGACCCGCTCATCATGGAGCGCGTCATCAGCCACGGCCTCGCCGCGAGCGAGCGCTACCTGAAGCTGCGCATCCCGCTGCCCGATCGCCCGGGTCAGCTCGCGCGCACGAGCGAGATCGTCGCCTCGCAGAACGCCAACGTCGTCGAGGTGCTGCACACCCGGCACGGCTCGGGCCTGCAGATCAGCCAGGTCGAGCTCGAGCTGCACATCGAGACCCGCGGCCCCGAGCACGCCGAGCAGGTGCTCGCCGCGCTGCGTGACGCCGGGTACGAACCGCGCCGCACGCTCTGAGGCGTCGCGGCCCCGCAGACGCCGACGGCGCCCGCCCCGAGGGAGCGAGCGCCGGCGACTCGTGATCAGGGGCGGTAGGTCTGCACGTCGAGGATCTCGACGTCGATCTCCTTGCCGCTGGGTGCGGTGTAGGTCGTGAACTCGCCGATCGTGAGCCCGAGGATCGCCGCGCCGAGGGGGCTCTGCTCGCTGTAGACGTCGAGATCGCTGCCGTCGGCGAGGATCTCGCGGCTGCCGAGGAGGAACTTCTCCTCGTCGCCCATCACCTTCGCGGTCACGACGGTGCCGGGCTCGACGACGTCGGTCGCCTCGGGCACCTCGCCGACCGTCGCGGTGCGCAGCAGCTCGGTGAGCTGGCGGATGCGCGCCTCGATCTTCCCCTGCTCGTCTTTCGCGGCGTGGTAGCCGCCGTTCTCCTTCAGGTCACCCTCGTCGCGCGCGGCCTCGATGCGCTTGGCGATGTCGGAGCGCCCCGTCGTCGACAGGTACTCGAGCTCGGAGCTGAGACGGTCGTGGGCCTCCTGCGTGAGCCACTTGGTGGAGCTGCCGGTGTCGCTCATGGGAGTGCCCTTCGGTCGGTCGTTCGTGTCAACGCACGAGAACCGGCCACATGGGCCGGTTCCGCGGATCGATTCCGTGGATTCTACGGAAGCCAGCAGCGATACGGCAAACCCGTCACCGCGGGCTCCGCGGTCCGCAGAGACTCCTCGAAGACGCGCGTGCGCCGCTCCGACGCCCCGAGGTCGATGACCCGCCAGCCCACGATGCCGAAGCTGCCGTTGAGGGCCTGGATCGCGCACGACACCTCCGTGCCTGGCTCGGTCGTCACCTCCCAGCGGACGGAGATCGACGTGTCGGTCGCGTCGCTGTAGCCGAGCTCGCGCACCTCCAGGGTCGCGTTCGTGCCCGAGAGGCCGCCCCACACGACCCACGCGGCGAAGACCACGACGAACGCCGCGGCGGTCGCAATGACGATGGTCCGCGTCCGGCGGCGCTCGCCGGGCGTGCGGCCGTACCGGGCATCGAGCCGCGCCTGCGCCGTCATCGGCCGGCCGTGTGCGGCCGCGGCGGAACCGGCGCTCGTGCCACCGGTGCTCCTGCGGTCGGAGGTCGCGTCGTCGGGCATCGCGCGGAGGGCATCCTGTCTGCTCACGGAATCGGACGGATAGTCTGGAGCAACGCTACTGCGCGGCGCTGAGCGCCGACCGCACCGGGCCCCCCGCGCGGTCCACCCTTCTCGAGGAGCTCGTCGTGAACTGGCTGTCGTCTCTCGCCCCCGTCACCGTGGGCCCCGGCCCTGTCGACGACCCGGGCGACCCGTTGATCCCGCCCATCGAGGTCGACCCGAACTCGGTCACCCCCGGCGTCGTCGGCTTCCTGGCGATCGCGCTCGTGACGATCGCCGCGATCCTGCTGATCATCGATATGGCGCGCCGGGTCCGGCGCGTGCGCTACCGCGGCGAGGTGCGCGAGCAGCTGGAGGCGGAGCGCGCCGAGGCGGCGCTGCGGGCCGCGAACCCCGGCGCGTCAGCCGCCGAAGGGCGGGTCGAGGGCGACGAGCAGGATCCCCGTCCAGTGGCATAGGAACGCCACGACGGTGAGCGTGTGGAAGATCTCGTGGAAGCCGAAGACGCCGGGGACGGGGTTGGGGCGCTTCATCCCGTAGATCACCGCGCCGGCCGTGTAGGCGAGGCCGCCGACGATCACGAGCACCATCATCGCCCGGTTCGCCGCGTAGAGGTCTGCCATGTACAGCACGGCGGCCCAGCCGAGCACGACGTAGAGCGGCACGTAGGCCCAGCGCGGAGCGTGGATCCAGAACACGCGGAACCCGATGCCGATCGCGGCGCCGGCCCATACGAGCGCGAGCAGCAGCAGGCCCTTCTCGGGCGGGAGCGCGAGCACGGCGAGCGGCGTGTAGGTGCCCGCGATGAGCAGGAAGATGTTCGCGTGGTCGAGGCGCTTGAGCAGGATGCGCGTCCGCTCGCTCCACGTGAACCGGTGGTAGGTGGCCGAGATGCCGAAGAGCAGCAGCGACGTCGTCATGAACACCGCGCTCGACCACGTCGCGCTCGCGCCGTCGGCGAGCACGAGCAGCACGACGCCGAGCACGATCGCGAGGGGGAAGGTGCCGGCGTGGATCCAGCCTCGCCAGAGCGGCTTGCCCTCGACCGGCGGGTGCTCGAGCTCGTCCTCCAGGAGCGGGATGTTCGGGATGTCCGCGCCCGCCTCGCGGTCGACGGCCGCCTCGTCCGCCGACTCGTCGTGCGATCGCGGCGAACCGGGGGAGGGGGTCGAGGTCATGCGCCCACGCTACGCGGCCCGGGGTGCCCCGCCCAATCCCTTGACGCTCGGGCACAAGCCCTCGGCAGTGGACTACCGTAAGCCTGTGCGTTCGAGGAGAATCCCCGGCGGGAGCGGGCTGCTCTACGAGCTCTACATGCGCCGGCTGCGCCGCCAGCTGGCGGAGACCGTGCACCCCCGCCACGTGGCGATGATCATCGACGGCAACCGGCGGTGGGCCCGGCAGTTCGGCGGAACGACCGAGCACGGCCACCGCGCCGGCGCCGAGAAGATGCGCGAGTTCCTGTCGTGGTGCGACGAGGCCGGCATCGGCGTCGTGACGCTCTACCTGCTGTCGACCGACAACCTCACCGGGCGCGACGAGGCCGAGCTGGCCTCCCTCACGGGCATCATCGCCGAGCTCGCCGACGAGCTCTCGCGCGTCCCGCAGTGGAGGGTGCAGCACGTGGGCAGCCGCGAGGGGCTGCCGGAGCCGCTGCTCGCCGCCCTCGACGCCGCCGAGGCGCGCACCGCCGACGACCGCGGCCTGCACATCAACCTCGCCGTCGGCTACGGCGGTCGCCGCGAGATCGCCGACGCCGTGCGCTCGATCGTGCACCATCACGCCGAGCGCGGCGGCACCCTCGACGAGCTCGCCGAGCAGGTCACGCCCGAGAAGATCGCCGAGCACCTGTACACGGGGGGCCAGCCCGACCCGGACCTCGTGATCCGCACCTCGGGCGAGCAGCGCCTGAGCGACTTCATGCTGTGGCAGAGCGCGCACAGCGAGTTCTACTTCGTCGAGGCCCTCGGCCCCGACCTCCGCGAGGTCGACTTCCTGCGCGCCCTCCGCGACTTCGCCCGCCGCCAGCGACGCTTCGGCGCCTGAGAGGAGCAGACGGATGCCCGCCATCGACGACTACGCCGCGCGCTTCTCCGAGGAGCCCGGCTACCTCAACTTCCCCTCCTTCGGCCCTCCCGGCGAGGCCGCGCTCGCCGAGCAGCGCGCGCAGTCGGAGCTCCTGGCCCGCGCGCGGTTCGGCTCCGTCCCCTCCATGGACGCAGAGGAGGAGCGAGCGGATGCGGCGGTCGCCTCGCTCATCGGCTTCCGCCCCGATCAGGTCGTCTTCCAGCCGTCGACGAGCCAGGCGCTCATGCACACGATGTTCGGCGTGACGGGCGGCGTCGCGGCGAGCCAGGGCGAGTTCCCCTCCATCGGGTACGGCGTCGCTCGCGCGGCCGAGGCGCTCGGCGTGCTCGTGCCGCACACCATCACGCCCGACCACGATCGGGTGACGCCGGCCGTCGTCCGCGACCAGATGGCGAGCTCGGTGGTCGCGGTCGCGGTGAGCCTCGTCGACTACCGCACGGGGCACCTCATCGACCTCGAGGGGATCCGCCAGGTCATCGGCGACCGGTTGCTCATCGTCGACGCCATCCAGGGCCTCGGCGTCGTCGAGGCGCCGTGGGAGCTCTGCGACGTCATCGTGGCGGGCGGCCAGAAATGGCTGCGCGCCGGGTACGGCACGGGCTTGCTCGCGCTCAGCGACCGCGCGCGCGAGCAGCTCACGCCCGTGTGCTCGGGCTGGAACGCGATCGATCACCCCCTCGACGACGGGCCCGTCCACGAGATCGTCGCGCCCCACCCGACGGCCCGCGCGTTCCGCGTCGGCTTCGCCGATCCGGTCGCGCAGGCGCGTCTCGCCGGTGCCGTCGAGGAGGTCGTCGCCGTGGGCGTCGCGGCCATCCGCGAGCGGGTGCTCGAGCGCGCCTCGGCCATCATCGCCGCAGCGGACGAGGTCGGGCTGCCCGTGAGCTCGCCGCGGGACGACGCCGAGCGGGCGGGGATCGTCGTGATCGATCCGCCCGCGGAGGAGCTGAGCATCCTCACCGCCGCACTGCACAACCACGGGGTGTCGACGACCGTCCGCGGGGGCCGGGTGCGCCTGGGCCCGCACGCGTCGACGACCGACGAGACCATCGAGCTGCTGCGCGCCGCGCTCGGCGAGTACCAGGCCGGCACGCGCGTCTGAGTCGGCACGGTCGGCACGGATGACCATTGCATGTCGCGCGCGTGTCGGTCCCGCGGGTCCGTTCCGGCGGGTCTAGCGTCAGCCGCATCGGGCACCTCGCCCGGTCGGGACGGCCTCGAATCGTCTCGCGAGCCCCTGGCCGTCTCGTCGCGACAATGGTCCGGGGATGCCCGCGCTCCCCGGGGATGGAGCACCGGTGGCCTCTTCCCGCACTACTCGCCAGGCAGCAACCAGCAGCGCGACGTCGGGGGAGGTGGCCCAGCGCACCTATGTGCTCGACACGTCCGTCCTGCTGAGCGATCCCACGGCGCTCTTCCGCTTCGCGGAGCACGCCGTCGTCATCCCCGTCGTCGTGATCGGCGAGCTCGAGGCCAAGAGGAACGACCCCGAGATCGGCTACTTCGCGCGGCAGGCGCTGCGCAATCTGGATGATCTGCGCGTGCAGCACGAGCGCCTCGACTTCCCCATCGCCGTCGGCGACGGGGGTTCGCTGCGCGTCGAGCTCAACCACTCCAACCAGTCGGTGCTGCCCTCGGGGCTCCAGCTCGGCGACAACGACTCGCGCATCCTGGCCGTGGCGATGAACCTCGCGAGCGAGGGCCTCGACGTCGTCGTCGTGTCGAAGGACCTGCCGATGCGCGTGAAGGCCTCCTCGATCGGCCTCGCCGCCCAGGAGTACCGCGCCGAACTCGCCGTCGACTCCGGGTGGACGGGGCAGGCCGACGTCACGCTCTCGAGCGACGAGATGGCCAGGCTCTACGACCGCGAGACGATCGAGACGTCGGCCGTCGCCGACGTGCCGATCAACACCGGGCTCGTCATCCACTCCGACCGCGGCTCGGCGCTCGGGCGCGTCATCGAGAAGGGTCGCATCGGGCTCGTGCGCGGCGACCGCGACGTCTTCGGCTTGCACGGGCGCTCGGCCGAGCAGAGGCTCGCGATCGACCTGCTCATGGATCCGCAGATCGGCATCGTCTCCCTGGGCGGTCGTGCCGGCACCGGCAAGTCGGCCCTCGCCCTCTGCGCGGGGCTCGAGGCCGTGCTCGAGCGGCAGCAGCAGCGCAAGATCATGGTCTTCCGCCCGCTGTACGCGGTCGGCGGGCAGGAGCTCGGCTACCTGCCGGGCGATGCGAGCGAGAAGATGAACCCCTGGGCGCAGGCGACGTTCGACACGCTCTCGAGCGTCGTGTCGCAGAACGTGCTCGACGAGGTCATCGACCGCGGGTTGCTGGAGGTTCTGCCGCTCACGCACATCCGCGGTCGGTCGCTGCACGACGCCTTCGTGATCGTCGACGAGGCGCAGTCGCTCGAGCGGAACGTTCTGCTGACGGTGCTGAGCCGCATCGGCCAGAACTCGAAGGTCGTCCTCACGCACGACGTCGCCCAGCGCGACAACCTCCGCGTCGGTCGTCACGACGGCGTCGCGAGCGTCATCGAGACGCTCAAGGGCCACGGGCTGTTCGGGCACATCACGCTGACGCGCAGCGAGCGCAGCGCCATCGCCGCCCTCGTGACCGACCTGCTGGAGGGCAACGAGCTGGCCTGAGCCGGGCATCCGCGATCGGACGGCGCTCGCCCCGCGGGGCGGGCGCCGTCCGTCGTCAGTCGGTCGACCGGGCGCGGCGCGACTGCGCGACCGCGGCGAGCAGCTCGCCGAGGGTGTGGTCGCCCTCGACGCGGTGGCGGAGGCTCGCGCTGCCGACCACCGAGTAGCGGTTGCGGCGGCCGTCGCGCTCCTTGAGCAGGTAGCCGCCCTCGACGAGCTCGGCGATGATGCGCTGGGTGGCGCGCTCGGTGATCCCCACGAGCTCGGCGATCTCGCGGATGCGCAGCTCGGGGTCGGCGGCGAGGCACACGAGCACGTGCGAGTGATTGGTCAGGAACGTCCACTCGGCCACCCGCCCACTGTAGAGCGAGAATCCTCCGATCGGCCGGATGAGCGCCAACACACGACGCCGATCGCGCGAACGACAAAACGCGATACGAATTGCGTGTATTGTGTGTCGCGTAAGGAGGTTCGCCCATGCCATCCGCCCCTCTCCTCAGCCTCGAGCCGCTCTCGGTGCTCCTGCTCGTGCTCGTCGGCGGCATCGCGCTCGCCGTGCTGCCGTACGCCCACCGCTCGCTGCGCGGCGATCGCCACGGGGTCGCCGTGACCGTCGCCCTCGCAGGGATGCTCTCGGCGACCGCGCTGCTCGCCGTCGCCGCACGGCCCTGGCTCGTCGCCCTCGCGTGGAGCGCGGCGACCCTCGCGACGCTCACGGCGCTCCGACTCGGCGGCGGCCCCTCCGCCGTGCGGCGCGCGCTGCCGTGGCTCCTCGTCGGCGACCTCGCGCTCTGGGGCGCCGTCGCCGCGATCGCGGCGGGAGGGCGCGCCGATCTGGCGGCCGTCCTGCTCGTCGTGGCGGCGGGCATCCGCTGCGCCGCACCGCCCGCGCACGGCTGGCTCGTCGACTCGCTGCACGCCCCGACGCCGGTGAGCGCCGCCCTGCACGGCGGCATCGTCAACGGCGGCGGAATCCTGCTCCTCAGCCAGCTGCCGGTTCTGCAGCGGAGCCCCCTCGCGCTCGCGCTGCTCGCCGCCCTCGCCGCCGTCGCCGTGGTCGCCGGAACGATCGGCGCTCTCGTGCGCACCGATGTGAAGGGCCGCCTGGTGCTGTCGACCGTCGCGCAGATGGGCTTCATGCTGCTGTGCATCGCGCTCGGCCTGCACGCCGCCGCAGCGCTCCACCTCGTCGCGCACGGCTTCTACAAGAGCGCCCTCTTCCTCGGCTCCAGCGACGGCATCGACCGCCGCGCGGCCGACCGTCGCGCCCCGGCACCGATCCGCCTGTCGACGGCCGGGCGGCGAGGGCGGATGCTCGTGGGCGCGCTGCCCGCCGTGCTCGCCCTCGTCGTCACCGCGCTCGCCCTCTACCCGGGCGGCCGCGGCCTGCCCGAGGCGCTCCTGCTGCTCGTCGCGGCCACGGCCATCGCCACCGCCGGCTCCCGCGCCGCCCTCGCCGTGCGCAGTCTCCCGCACGCGCTCGGCGTCGGAGCCCTCGCCGCGCTCGCCGCCGCCGCGTTCGCCGCGCTGACCTCCGCGCTCTCCGGAGCGCTCGCGCTTCCCTCCGGTGACGCGGCGATCGGCGGGAGCACCGTGCCGCTCGTGCTCGCCGCGCTCGCGCTGTCGGCGCTCGCCGCGATCGCCGCCGTGCGCGGCACGGCGCCCACCGGGCGGCTCGCGCTGCGCATCCTCGCCCTCGGGCACCGCCTCGGCGGCCCCCGGACCCGCCGCCTGCACCGCCCCGGTGCCGCGCGCCCGGCTCGCACCGCCCGCGCGCTCGACCCGATCGGAGCCTCCGCATGACGACACTCCTGCCCACGACCGCGCGCATCCTCCGCGCCCGAGCCGACGCCGAGGTCGCCGCGAGCGTCATCGCCCCCTTCTACGGGCTCGACGCCGCGATCGCCGTCAACCCCGTCCTGCCCGCGCTGCGTCAGGGGATGCCCGCGGCACTCCGCGACGCCGCCCCCGCCCTCGGGGCGCGCGGCTCCGTCTCGGAGGCCTACGGGCGCGCCTGCGTCGAGTCGGGGCGCATCGCGCGCGCCGAGCTCGCCGCGGCGCTGCGCGAGCGGCTCGGCTCCGAGCACCCTGCGGCTGCGGAGCCCGACGCGACTCTCGTGGCGCGGTTCCTGGCCGGAGGCGAGTCGATGGAGAAGCACGCCCCCGCGACGGGCGGCGCGGAGCCCGACGGATCCGAGCGCATCGACGAGCTGCTCACCGCCTGGTGCCGCGCCGCGCTCGCGCCCGAGGCGGCCGCCTGGCCCGTCCCGGTCGCCGAGCTCGGCTTCTACGGCGCCTGGCGCGCGCTCGCGGCCGTCGACCCGACCCTCCCGCGCGAGGCCCGCCGTCTCATCGAGGAGGCGCCGGCCACGGCGGAGGCCGCGCTCGCCGCAGCCCTCGAGGCCAGCGGGATCCCGCAGGCCGAGCGCGCCGAGGCTCTGCGCCGGGAGCTCGCCCGCACGCCCGGCTTCACCGCGCACGTGCGGTGGCGGGCCGAGACGCGGGGCGACGTCGAGGTCGTCGACCTGCTCGCCGTCCGGCTCACGCTGCGCGCGGCCCTCGGCCTGCCGCTCCCCGCCGACGGGTCCGCCGCGACGACCCGCCCGCGACGGGACCCGCTCGGGCTCGACGACGTCGAACGGGCCCTCGTCTGGCAGGTCGCCCTCGAGGCCCGGGTGCACGGGCGTCTGCTGTCGCGCGTGCATACGGCGGCGACCGCGCTCGCCGCCGTGCCGCCGCGCGCCCACCTCGTGTTCTGCATCGACGTCCGCAGCGAAGGGATCCGCCGCCACCTCGAGGCGCAGGGTCCGTACGCGACCTCCGGGTTCGCGGGATTCTTCGGCATCGCGGCCGAGATCGAGCCGCTCGCCGCCTCCGGCGTCTCCGCAGCCTGCCCCGTGCTCCTCGCGCCGCGCTACCGCGTGAGCGAGCGGCCGGCACCGGGGGAGTGGCGCGGCGCGCGGACGCTCGTCGACCGGCTCGCCGGAGGCCGGGCGTGGCGCTCGGCGCTGAAGGCGCCCGACTCCGTGGCCGGTGCGCCGCTCGGGTGGGCCGAGATGACCGGCTGGCTGTGGGGTCCGGTCGCGGCGACCCGCAGCATCCTCGCCGGTGCCGCTGGACGCGGCCGCCGACCGGACGAGCCCGCGAGCGCGCCGTCGACGCTCTTCGACGTCGACTCGGCGATGACGGTCGAGGACCAGCTGGACGCGGCGGAGGTGATCCTGCGCACGATGGGCATGACCGCGCCGGATGCCCCGCTCGTCGTGCTCGTCGGCCACGGCTCCACGACCACCAACAACGCCTACCGGACGGCTCTCGACTGCGGCGCGTGCGGCGGCCATCGCGGAGCCCCCAACGCCCGCATCGCCGCCGCGATCCTCAACGCCGTCGCCGTGCGCGTCGGGCTCGCGGCCCGCGGCATCGAGATTCCCGCCGAGACCGTGTTCGTCGCCGCCGAGCACGACACCGTGAGCGACGCGATCCGCATCGTCGACGCCTCCGCGCTCCCGGCCGAGCGGCGAGGCGAGCTCGACGCGCTGCGGGCCGACGCGGCACGGGCGGCCGTCGCCCTCCAGCGCGAGCGCGCCGCCGAGCTCCCCGGCGCCCGCGCGCGCCGCCGCACCCGGCTCGAGCGCCGCGGCCGCGACTGGGCGCAGGTCTACCCCGAGTGGGGTCTCGCCGGCAACGCCGCGATCATCATCGCTCCGCGCTCGCGCACCGCCGGGGCCGACCTCGAGCGCCGGGCCTTCCTGCACTCCTACGACCCGGTGGCGGATGCCGATGGCTCCGCTCTCGAGACGATCCTCACGGCGCCGCTCGTGGTCGCGCACTGGATCAACGCCCAGTACTACTTCTCGGCCGTCGACCCCGACGTGCTCGGCGCCGGATCGAAGACCGTGCACAACCTCGTCGGCGGCGCGGGCGTGCTCACGGGCCCCGGCGGCGACCTCCGCATCGGACTGCCCTGGCAGTCGATCGGCACGCGCGCGGGGCTCCACCACGAGCCGCTGCGGCTGCTCGCCGTCGTCGACGCCCCCCTCGAGCGCATCGACGGCATCATCGCGCGCGCCGACGTGGTCGCCGACCTCGTCTTCGGTGACTGGGTCGTGCTCGTGGCACCCGGCGCCGAGCCCGGCACATGGGTGCGCCGCACACGCGATGGCTGGGCGCCGTATCCACTGACCCCCCTCACCGCAGCGGCCGAGCCGGCCGTGAGCCCCGACCGGAAGGAGGCGGCATGAGCCGCGACTCGCTCACCAGGATGACCAAGATCGAGGTCGTCGCCCGCACCGCCGACTCCGACGCCGTGCGTCGGCAGATCGTCGCGTCGGGCGCGACCGGCTACACGAGCCTCCCGGCCGTGACCGGGCTCGGCCACCACGGCGCGCACGAGGGCCGGGCGCTGTTCAACGACCGCGATGCGCTCACGCTGACCATCACGGTCGTGCCCGACGACCGCGCCGACGACCTCATCGAGGGCCTGCGCTCGCTCCTCGAGCGCTCGACGGGCGTCATGTTCGTGAGCGACACCTACGTCAGCCGGCCGCACTACTTCAGCTGACGCGGGGCGCGAGCCGGGCATCCGCGCATGAGGACGGCGCCCGCCCCGGGAGGGTGCGGGCGCCGTTCCGCGACGAGAACCGGGCCTACAGGCCGGGCGAGGTCATCGAGAGCACGTCGAGGAGCTCGTCGAGCTGCTGCTCCGTGACCTCGCCGCGCTCGACGAAGCCGAGGTCGACGACGGCCTCGCGCACCGTGAGGCCCTTCGCTACCGAGTGCTTGGCGACCTTCGCCGCGGCCTCATAGCCGATGACGCGGTTGAGGGGCGTGACGATCGAGGGCGAGGACTCGGCGAGCGCGCGGGCGCGCTCGACGTTCGCCTCGAGCCCGACGACGGTCTTGTCGGCGAGCACGCGCGTCGAGTTCGCGAGCAGGCGGATCGACTCCAGCAGCGAGGTGCCCATGACGGGGATGGCGACGTTGAGCTCGAACGAGCCGGAGGCGCCCGCCCACGCGACCGTCGCGTCGTTGCCGATGACGCGCGCGCACACCATGAGCACGGCCTCGGGCACGACGGGGTTCACCTTGCCGGGCATGATCGAGGAGCCGGGCTGCAGGTCGGGGATACTCAGCTCGGCGAGGCCCGTGTTGGGGCCCGAGCCCATCCAGCGGATGTCGTTGCAGATCTTCGTGAGAGACACCGCGATGACGCGCAGCGCACCGCTCGCCTCGACGAGGCCGTCGCGCGCGCCCTGCGCCTCGAAGTGGTCGAGCGCCTCGGTGATGGGAAGGCCGGTCGAGGAGGCGAGCTCGGCGATGACCTTCTGCGAGAAGCCGAGCGGGGTGTTGATGCCCGTGCCGGTCGCCGTGCCGCCGAGCGGCACCTCGGCGACGCGCTCGATCGTCGCCTGCACGCGGGCGATGCCGAGGCGGATCTGGCGGGCGTAGCCGGCGAACTCCTGGCCGAGCGTGACGGGCGTCGCGTCCATGAGGTGCGTGCGACCCGCCTTGACGACCGTCCTCCAGAGCTCGGCCTTCCCCTCCAGGGCCCCGGCGAGGTGGTCGAGCGCGGGGATGAGGTCGGCGAGCAGCGCGCTCGTGACCGCGAGGTGCACGGAGGTCGGGAAGACGTCGTTCGACGACTGCGAGGCGTTCACATGGTCGTTGGGGTGCACGGCGAGGGCCTCGGTCGACGCGAGCGTCGCGAGCACCTCGTTCATGTTCATGTTCGAGCTCGTGCCCGAGCCCGTCTGGTAGGTGTCGACGGGGAAGTGCTCGTGGTGGCGGCCGGCGATGATCTGGTCGGCCGCGGCGACGATCGCGCTCGAGCGATCGGCGTCGAGGATCCCGAGCTCGGCATTGACGATCGCGGCGGCGCGCTTGATCTGCGCGAGCGCGACGATCTGGCCGGGCTCGAGGCCCGAGCCCGAGATCGGGAAGTTCTCGACGGCGCGCTGCGTCTGCGCGCGGTAGAGGGCGCTGCGCGGGACGCGCACCTCGCCCATCGTGTCGTGCTCGATCCGGTACTCCGGCTCAGTGGTCTCGCTCACGGCGATCTCGTCCTTCTCGTAGAGGCGTGCGGGGGTCGGTGCGCCGGTCAGATCTGGCCGACGACGATGTCGGGCACTGCTCGACCCTCGAGCAGGCGGTAGTTGGCGCCGACGATAGCCAGGGTACCGGCGGCGACGGCGTCGCTGATGAGCTCCGAGGCCGCGAGCAGCTCGCCGACCGTGTCGCGCAGGTGCTCGCGCCCGACGTCCTGCGCGTCGAGCTCGTGGATGTCCGTGGTGCCCGTCGCGAGCAGGCACCGGTCGACCGCGGGCTGGATGCGCTCGACGAGCCCGTGGATGTGCGGGGGCAGCGGAGGAGCATCGGGGCCTCGCGAGTCGATGGCGGCCCGCACCGCACCGCACTCGTCATGGCCGAGGACGAGGATGAGCGGCACGCCCAGCACGCCGACCGCGTACTCGAGCGAGCCGACGACGCTGCTCGAGATCACCTGCCCGGCGTTGCGCACGACGAACAGGTCGCCGAGGCCCTTGTCGAAGATGATCTCGGCCGCGAGCCGCGAGTCGCTGCAGCCGAACAGCGCCGCGTGCGGCGCCTGCGCGAGGGCGACCTCGGTGCGGCGGTCGACGTCCTGCCGCGGGTGCGCCGGCTCCCCGGCGACGAAGCGGGCGTTCCCGCGCTCCATCTCGCGCCAGACGTCGGCGGGGGTGCGCGTGGGTGTCGTCATGGTCGTCCTCCGCGTGCGTCGTTCGGCTCGGGCGGTCGAGATCGGCGGTCAGCCGTCGGTGCCGTCGAGCTCGGCCGCGACCGCGGTGGCGAGCTGGGCGAACTCCGACTCCGACGCCGTGCCGTACAGCACGAGGGTGCTGCCGGTCGTCTCGGTCACGAGGGCGTAGCCGCGATTGCCGGCGCCCTCCACCTCTCGTCGATCGTAGAGCGTCCACTCGACGCCGCCGATCTCGACGCTCTCGCCCTGGCCGCTCGGCTGCCGCAGCGCCTCGTCGAGCCAGGTCGGGTTCGCGTCGAAGCCCTGCAGGACTCCGATGAAGCGGTCCTCGCCCGTGATGAGGCCCACGTACCACTCCTGCACCGAGCCGTCGCTGCCGAGATCGGCGCGGTTGGCGTACCAGCCCTCCGGCAGCTCGGGGGCGACCACGGGCATCCCCAGCCCCGCCTCGGCCTGCTGGGCCGTCGCTCGGTAGTCGACGCTCTCGGGGGTCGGGTCCTCCCGCACCGTCACGACGACGAGGAACAGCACGATGAGCAGCGACGCGGCGATCGACAGCAGGAGGTTCGTGGACGACTGATTCGCGCGCCGCTTGCGGCGATTCTCGGCGACGCGGGCCGCGCGCTCGTCGTCGGTCTCGGGGCGGCCGAGCTCGGCGACGATGGGGCGGCCGGTGACGGGGTCGGTCATGCGCGGATGCTCAGCCCTGGCCTGCGGCGGACCGCGCGGCATCGAGGCGCTCCTTCGCGCCGATCAGCCACTCCTCGCAGCGGCGCGCGAGCGCCTCGCCCCGCTCCCAGAGCGCGATGGACTGCTCGAGCGTCGCGCCGCCCTGCTCGAGCTCGGTGACCACGCGCACGAGCTCGTCGCGCGCCTGCTCGTACGACAGCGCGTCGACGCCATCGGCCGCGGCCGCGGCGGGGGCGCCGGCGGGAGCGGGAGCGGCGGGAGGGGTCACATCAGCCATGGTAGGAGCGTCTCTCTGTCTACAGGGTGGGCGTCTGCGGCTCGGGGGCTGGCGGGGTGGGCGTCCGCGTGCCGGACGCCGGGTTCGCGCTCGCCGACGGGTGCGCCTCGCCGGCGGTCGCCGCGATGCGGCCGCGCGCGAGCGTCAGCACGAGGGCGTCGCCGGGCGCGGTCTCGGCCGCGTCGCGCACGACGCCGCCCGCGCCGGTCTGCACGATCGCGTACCCGCGGTCGAGCGTGTGCTGGGGCGAGAGGGCGCGGAGCTGGCCGCGGCGCTCGGTGAGGTCGAGGTGCGCGCGCTCGAGGCGGCGCGCGGTGAGCTCGACGCCGCGCGCGACGAAGCGCGTGAGCTCCTCCGCCCGCTGGTCGATGATCCAGGTCGCGCTCGCGAGCGCGGGCCGCGAGCGGATCTGCGCGAGCCGGTCGATCTCGGTGCCGATGAGCCCCGTGACGCGCGTCAGCAGGCGCGAGCGCACCTGCTGCACCTTCGCGAGCTCGTCGCTCACGTCGGGCACGACGCGCTTCGCGGCGTCGGTCGGCGTCGAGGCGCGCAGATCGGCGACCTCGTCGAGCATGGGCCGGTCGTTCTCGTGCCCGATCGCGCTCACGAGCGGCGTCTCGCACGCGGCTGCCGCCCGCACGACGGCCTCGTCGCTGAACGGCAGGAGGTTCTGGAAGTCGCCGCCGCCGCGCGCGACGATGATGACGTCGACCTCGGGGTCGGCGTCGAGCGCGCGGATGCCCGCGATGATCTCGCCCACCGCGCGCTCGCCCTGGACGGCGGAGTGGTGGACGTGGAAGCGGACCGACGGCCACCGCAGCTGGGCGTTGCGGAGGACATCCTTCTCGGCGTCGCTGTCGGCACCCGTCACGAGGCCGATGCAGTGCGGCAGGAAGGGGAGCGGCTTCTTGCGCGAGGGGTCGAAGAGCCCCTCGGCGCGGAGCTGCTGCTTGAGCCGCTCGAGCCGCTCGAGGAGGTCGCCGAGCCCGACGCGGCGCATCTCGAAGACCTGCATCGTGAGCGAGCCGCCCTTGACCCACCAGTTGGCCTTGACGAGCGCGACGACGCGGTCGCCCTGCCCGAGACCCTGCGGGAGCTTCGCCTTGACCGACGACCACACGGCGAACGAGACGGTCGCATCGACCGCGAGGTCCTTGAGCTTGCCGTAGACGTTGCCGCCCGAGACGCCCCACTGGGTGATCTCGCCCTCGACCCAGACGCTGCCGAGGCGGTCGATGTAGCCCTTGATCTTCTGCGACAGCTCGCCCACGGGCCAGGGCGCGTCGGCGGTGGACGGTGCCTCGCTCATGACCCTCCCTTGCCTCGATCGGCGGCCTCCGCCAGGGTAGTGGACGCCCCCGACGCCGACGCGGGCCCGCCGCCGACCGGAGGACACCATGCCGTTGCCCACACCCCTCGCGGTCGAGCGGCTCTCGAAGGTCTACGGCGAGGTGACCGCGCTCAGCGACGTGTCGTTCACGGCGCGGCCGGGTCGCGTCACGGGCTTCCTCGGTCCGAACGGCGCCGGCAAGACCTCGACGCTGCGCATCCTGCTCGGGCTCAACGCCCCGACCGCGGGTACGGCGACGATCGCAGGGCTGCCGTACCGCGCGCTCGACCGGCCGCTCGCGCGCGTCGGCGGGTCGCTCTCGGCCGACGTCTTCCACCCCGGCCGCAGCGCCCGCGACCACCTGCGCGCGCTCGCGCTCGCGGCGGGCATCCCGACCTCCCGCGCCGACGCCGTCCTTCAGCAGGTGGGGCTCGCGCACGCGGCGCGCCGCGCGGTCGGCGGCTACTCCCTCGGGATGCGCCAGCGACTCGGCCTCGCGAGCGCGCTCCTCGGCGACCCCGACGCGCTCGTCCTCGACGAGCCGATCAACGGGCTCGACCCCGACGGTATCCGCTGGATGCGCGGCCTGCTGCGCGCTCTCGCCGACGAGGGCCGCACCGTGCTGCTCTCGTCGCACGTGCTGAGCGAGGTGCAGCAGACGGTGGATGACGCGGTCGTCATCCGCCGCGGACGCATCGTCTTCGACGGCCCGCTCTCCGATCTCGAGGCGGGCACCGCGCAGGTGCGCGTGGACGCGCTCGACCGCGCCGCGCTCGCGGCGGCGCTCGCCGCGGCCGGGGCCCGCGTCGAGCCGGCCGAGCAGCCCGGCCACGGCCTCGTCGTCGCCGGGCTCGACGCCGCGCGCACGGGCGAGGTCGCGCGCGACGCGGGGATCGCCCTCACGCACCTGAGCGACGAGGGCGACGGCCTCGAGTCGGTCTTCCTCGCGCTCACCGCCGATGCGGAGGGAAGCGCGTGACCGCGCTCGCGACCGCCCTCGCCCGCCAGACGGCCTCCGAGTTCTCGAAGGTTCTCTCGCTGCGCGCGTGGTGGCTCCTCGGACTCGTGCTCCTGGTCTACGTGGGCGTGACGGCAGGCGGCCTCGCCTTCTTCCTGAGCGACGTGGGCGCCCGGTTCGGGGGAGCCGGCGCGCCCGCCCTCGACCCCGTCGTCTCCGCGAATCTCGTCTACAGCAGCGTCACGGCGGTCGGGCTGGTGATCCCGCTGCTGTTCGGCGCGCTCCTGGCGACGACCGAGCACCGCCACCGAACGCTCACCCCGACCGTGCTGGCCCAGCCCCGCCGCGGCGTCGTCCTCGCGGCGAAGGCGGTCGTCGCTCTCGTCGTCGGCGCCCTCTACGGCGCGATCGGCCTCGTCGGCTCGGTCGGCGTCGGCGCGCCCGTGCTCGAGGCGCTCGGCGAGAGCGCGGCGCTCGACGAGCCCGAGGTCATCGGTCTGCTCCTGCGCACGCTGGTCGCCACGGCGCTGTGGTCGCTCCTGGGGCTCGGCCTCGGCGCGCTGCTGACGAGCCAGATCGCGGCGATCGTCATCGTGCTCGCGTTCACGCAGTTCGTCGAGCCGATCCTGCGGATCCTCGCCGGCGTCTGGGAGACCACGGCCGCGATCGGGCGCTTCCTGCCCGGGGCGGCGACCGACGCGCTCGTCGGCGCGGGAATCCTCAGCTCGCTCGGGTCGATCGATCCGACCGTTCCGCAGGCGGCGACGGATGCCCTGCTCTGGTGGCAGGGGGGCCTCGTTCTCGCGGCCCTCGCCGCGGTGCTGCTCGTCGTCGCCGCCCTCACGACGCTGCGGCGCGACGTCGAGTAGCGCGAGCGAGCCCGACCCCGGCCGCGCACGGCGGTCCCCCACGTGAGCCCTCGTAGACTGGCGACCGTGAGCACGATCACGAACGGCGCCCTCGGCGTCACCCTGACCACGCCCGTCGTCCCCGAGCGGCGCGAGCGCCTGCGCGCGACCGACGTCGCCGCGCCCCGCCGCATCCTGCTCGCCGCGCCGCGCGGCTACTGCGCGGGAGTCGATCGTGCCGTCATCGCGGTCGAGAAGGCGCTCGAGCAGTACGGCTCGCCCGTGTACGTGCGCAAGCAGATCGTGCACAACGTGCACGTCGTGAGCGAGCTCGAGCAGGCCGGTGCGATCTTCGTCGACGAGGTCGAGGAGGTTCCGGAGGGCTCGCACATCGTGTTCTCGGCCCACGGCGTGAGCCCGGCCGTCGTGCAGGGCGCGGCCGACCGCAACCTCGCCGCGATCGACGCGACGTGCCCGCTCGTGACGAAGGTGCATCGCGAGGCCGTGCGCTTCGCCAAGCAGGACTACCGCATCCTCCTCATCGGTCACGCCGGCCACGAGGAGGTCGAGGGCACGATGGGGCACGCCCCCGAGCGCACGATCCTGATCGGCACGCCGGAGGAGGCCGACACGGTCGAGGTCCCCGCCTCCGACGCGCTCATCTGGCTGTCGCAGACGACGCTGAGCGTGGACGAGACGATGGAGACCGTGCGCCGGCTGCGCGCCCGCTTCCCCCACCTGCAGGACCCCCCGAGCGACGACATCTGCTACGCCACGCAGAACCGCCAGGTCGCGATCAAGAAGGTGGCACCGGATGCCGACCTCGTGATCGTCGTCGGTTCGGCCAACAGCTCCAACAGCGTGCGGCTCGTCGAGGTCGCGCTCGAGTACGGCGCGAAGGCCGCGTACCGGGTCGACTACGCGAGCGAGATCAAGCAGGAGTGGCTCGAGGGCGTCGCCACGGTCGGCGTCACGAGCGGCGCGAGCGTGCCCGAGGTGCTCGTCGAGCAGGTGCTCGCCGACCTCGCCGACGCCGGATTCGCCGACGTGGAGGTCGTGAAGACGGCGGAGGAGGACCTCATGTTCTCGCTGCCGAAGGAGCTCCGCACGACCGCGAGCGGAGAGCAGGACGCCCGCGCTCTCGGCGGCCGCACCCGCGCGTAGCCCCCGCTCGGCGCTCGCGCGCCCGGTAGTCTGCGAGCAGCGCGCCGCGCGGCGCGCACCGGGAGGGCCCATGGCATCCATCGCGCTGCCCCGCGACGTCGCCTCGGGCATCATCGTGCGCGGCTTCGCGACCGCGCAGCGCGCCATGGTGGTCGTGGGCGCGGCGCTCACGGCGGTGGCCAGCACGGTCGCGGTGCTCGCGCGTGGCGGCGAGCCGCTCGCGCTCGTCCCCGTCCTCGCCGCGCTCGCCGTGATGGGCGTCCTCGCCCTGCGGCTCCTGCTCCGCCCGACCGCCGCTCGTGCGACCGTCTTCCTCGCCGTGGGCGCGGTGGCCTCCGTCGTCTACACGGTCGCGCTCCTGACCGCGGATGCCCGGCTCGACGAGCCCGGCCCGTCTCTCGTGAACCGCGCCGCGGCCGGGCTCGTCCTCGTCGGGGCCCTGCGCGGCAGCGCCCGCAGCGGCGTGCTGTGGACGGCGGCGGGCCTCGTGCTCGCCGAGCTCTCGCTCGTCGTGGGCTTCGCGCTCGCCGGGCGGCCGCCGGAGACGGGGGTGGCGCCGCTGCTCGGCGCGATCATCGTCCTCCTCGCCTACGGCGCCCTCGTTCTCAGCCATGCGCGCGCGCGCCGCCGTGTGCCCGACCTCGATCGTCTGCAGCGCGAGCTCGAGCTCGGCGATCGGGAGCGCGAGCTCGAGCGCCGCGCCGCTCGAGTCGCCCACGACACCGTGCTCGCCGACCTTGCGATCATCGCCGCGCGCCCGGGGCCGCTCGACCCGGGTGCGCGCGCCCGCCTCGAGCGCGACCTCGCGCTCGCGCTCGCGGGGACGGTCGCGCTCGACACCGCGGAGCCGTCGGAGCCTCGGCGCTCGCCGATCGCGGACGACCTCCTCGAACTCGTCCGCGAGTACCAGTGGAGCGGTGTCACCGTGGACGTCTCGGGCTGCGACGACCTCGTGGTCGCGGTCGACGAGCCCGTCCGCGCGGCCGTGCTGGGCGCCGCGCGCGCCGCACTCGACAACGTGGTCCGTCATGCCGCGACCGACCGGGCCGAGCTCGTCGTGGGGGAGCGGGACGGGACGCTCTCGGTGCTCATCGTCGACGACGGGGTCGGGTTCTCCTCGACCTCCGTCGACGCCGATCGCCTGGGCGTGCGCTCCTCGATCGACGCGCGCGTGCGCGAGGTGGGCGGCTCGGCGCGCGTGTGGTCGGGCGAGGAGGGCACCACGGTCATGCTCTCGGTCCCGATCGGCGGAGACGGGACGCCGTCGTGATCGGCCGGGCCGCCGCGCGGCGCAGGGCGGCCGACCGCTCGCGCTCGCCCTGGAGCGCGGACCCGCTGAGCTGGCTCGCGATCGACCTGCTGGCGCTCGGCTGCGCCGCGTACGCGGCCGTGCGCTCTCTCGTGATGCTCCTGCTGATGGACCCGGACGACTCGCGCCCCCTCCTTCAGGTGGCCGCCGCGGTCCTCCCCATCGTCGCCTTCCTGCTCGTGCACGTCACGACCCGCCCCCATCGAGGACCTCTGCGGGAGCCCGTCGCCTGGGCCGCCATCGCCATCGTGATCGGTGCCCTCGCCCTCTCGGCGTACGGCTACGCCGGCTCGCCGTTCCCCGCCGACATGTGGTCGGCTCCCGCGAGCGTCGCGCTCATGCTCGTCGCGCTCACCCCGTTCTCGACCGGCCTGCAGCTCGCGCGCTACGGCGCCGTCTCCTTCGCCGTGACGGCGTTCGCCACCCTCGCGCTCGAGGCGGAGGCCTCTCTCGGCTGGCCGGTGCTCGTGACGGTCTACCTCGTGGAGCTGCAGATCGTTCTCGCGGCGGTCGGCTGCATCGTGTTCGTGGCCGTCGTCACGCGCCTGTTCGAGACCTGGAACGAGAGGCCGCTGGGGAACGACGGCGACACGATCGACGCGATCGACCCGGTCGGCGCGGTCGGCGCCATGGACGGTGCCGATGGGGCACGCGTGCCGGCGGCATCCGATCCTGGCGCGGCTCTCGCGAGACGCGTCGACGGCCAGATGTCCGCCCGCCTCGCCGTCCCCCTGCGCTTCGTGCGGGAGATCCTCGATCGCGGTGCGGTGACCCCGGAGGACCGCGAGCGGGCGCGCGCGCTCGCGGCGGCGCTGCGGGCCGAGCTCATCGCCGAGGCGGAGGACACCTGGCTCGCGCGCCTCGTGCGCGGCAGGCCGATCGAGGTCGACGACGTCGACCGCCTGGCCGAGCGGTTGAGCCTCCCGCAGCGCACGGCGCTCCGCGCGATGCTGGATGCCCTGCTCGCTCAGCCCGATTCGGGCTTCGTCGCGGGGCAGGTCGAGCTGAAGGCGGCCGATCGCGGAACGGTGGCGGTCGCGCTGCGGATCCTCA
Organism: Yonghaparkia sp. Soil809; assembly: GCF_001429705.1. Taxonomy (NCBI): domain Bacteria; kingdom Bacillati; phylum Actinomycetota; class Actinomycetes; order Micrococcales; family Microbacteriaceae; genus Microcella; species Yonghaparkia sp. Soil809. Next base: position 375,295 of record NZ_LMSV01000001.1, on the reverse strand, counting down.
GCACGCTGCCGGAGGGGCGACGCGTGACGTTCCTCGCGCCGTACTACGTGACCCTGCAGGCGACGGTCGACGACATCCGCTGGCGCAACGGCACGACCCTCGTCGTCGACTTCGAGGTGCCGCTGAACGACCTCGCGCCGCGGGCGGTCGTGCAGCACTCGCCCGCCCCGGCGCCCGCCCGCCCGCGCGCGATGTGACTCGCTACTTCCCCGAGTGACCGGCCGAGCCGAGCTGGCGCGTCGCGTCGACGACGCGCTCGGCCATCGCCTTCTCCGCGATCTTGCCCCAGGCGCGGGGGTCGTAGATCTTCTTGTTGCCCACCTCGCCGTCGACCTTGAGGAAGCCGTCGTAGTTCTTCAGCACCGTGTCCGCGATCGAGCGGCTGAAGGCGTACTGCGTGTCGGTGTCGATGTTCATCTTGATGACGCCGTTGCGCACCGCCTCGGCGATCTCGGCGTCGGTCGAGCCCGAGCCGCCGTGGAAGACGAGGTCGAGGGGCAGGGCATCCGTGCCGTACTTCTGAGCGATGCCGGCCTGGATCTCGGCGAGCAGCTCGGGGCGGAGCTTCACGTTGCCCGGCTTGTACACGCCGTGCACGTTGCCGAAGGTGAGCGCGGCCATGTAGCGGCCGTTCTCGCCGAGGCCGAGGGCCTCGACGGCCTGGGTGACGTCGCCGAGCGTCGTGTAGAGGGCCTCGTTCGAGCCCTCGTGCTGGACGCCGTCCTCCTCGCCTCCGACGACGCCGATCTCGACCTCGAGGATGGCGTTGATGCTCTTCATGCGGGGCAGGAGCTCGCGGGCGATCTCGATGTTCTCCTGCAGCGGCACGGCCGAGCCGTCCCACATGTGCGACTGGAAGATCGGGTTGCGGCCCGCCCTGACCTCGGCCTCGCTCGCCTCGATGAGCGGCATGACGAAGCCGTCGAGCGCGTCCTTCGGGCAGTGGTCGGTGTGGAGGGCCACGGTGATGGGGTAGTTCTTGGCGACCTCGGTCGCGAAGGCGGCGAAGGCGAGGGCGCCGGAGGCGCGGGCCTTGACGCTCTGGCCGGCGAAGTAGTCGGCACCGCCCGTGGTCACCTGGAGGATGCCGTCGGAGCCCGCCTCGGTGAGGCCCTGAAGCACGGCGTTGATCGTCTGCGACGACGACACGTTGATCGCGGGGTACGCGAACCCGCCCTTCTTGGCCTTGTCGAGCATCTCGGCGTACTGCTCGGGGGTGGCGATGGGCATGGGACTCCTTCGACGGCGGTGTGGTGGATTTCGTGCGTCAGTCTAGCGACGGGGCCCGCCGCCGTCAGCGGCCCCGCGGTAGGGTTGGCGCAGCGCTGTGCTACCACCCGGCGCGTCCTTCACTCAGCTCGCCACGACTCGAGAGGACGCCACTCATGGTGACCACGCAGACCGGATCCCTCTACCTCCAGCCCGACCGCAACCTCGCCATGGAGCTGGTCCGGGCGACCGAGGCGGCGGCCATCCGCGCCACCCCCTTCATCGGCAAGGGCGACAAGAACGCGGCCGACGGGGCGGCGGTGGATGCGATGCGCAAGTTCCTGGGGACGGTCAACTTCGCCGGCGTCGTCGTCATCGGAGAGGGCGAGAAGGACAAGGCGCCGATGCTGTACAACGGCGAGGAGGTCGGCAACGGCCAGGGGCCCGCGTGCGACATCGCCGTCGACCCGATCGACGGCACCTCGCTCACGGCCGCGGGCCGCTCGCACGCCATCTCGATGCTCGCGGTCGCCGACCGCGGCTCGATGCTCGACGCCTCGAGCGTGTTCTACATGGACAAGATCGTCACGGGCAACGAGGGCATCGGGGTCGTCGACATCCGCCAGTCGGTCGGCGAGAACATCCGCGCCCTCGCCAAGGCCAAGGGCAAGCCGGTGGAGGAGATGCGCATCGCCGTCCTCGACCGTCCCCGCCACGAGCAGCTGATCGAGGAGATCCGCAGCGCCGGCGCCGGCACCCGCATCATCCTCGACGGCGACGTCGCCGCGGGCATCAACGCCGCCCGTCACGACTCGCGCATCGACATGGCCATCGGCACCGGTGGGAGCCCCGAGGGCGTCGCCACGGCGTGCGCGATCCGCGCGCTCGGCGGCTTCATCCAGGGTCGGCTCGCGCCCGGCTCGCAGGAGGAGATCGACAAGGGCCTCGCCGCGGGCCTGAAGTTCGACCACGTCTACGAGGCCAACGAGCTCGTGCGCAGCGACAACACCTTCTTCGTCGCGACGGGCGTGACCGACGGCGAGCTCGTGCGCGGCGTGCGCCGGCAGGGCGACATCATCACGACCGAGTCGATCGTGCTGCGCTCGCGCTCGGGCACCGTCCGCCGCGTCGTGGCCGACCACCTCGCGTCGAAGTGGCTCGACTTCTGAGCCTCCTCGGGCGGAGCTGACCGCTTCCCGCGAGAGCGGTGACGCTCACGGCGAACGCGGGCGCTCGCCGGGCATCCGCGGGTGAAGAATGAGCCCACGATGCTCGCGCGAATCCTTAAGCGGTACCTCCGCCCCTCCGCACCCCTCATCGTCGGCGTCGTGGTGTTCCAGCTCGCGCAGGCGCTCGCCTCGCTGCTGCTGCCCGCGCTCAACGCCGACATCATCGACCGCGGCATCGCGCGCGGCGACACAGGGTACATCCTCGGCGTCGGCGGCATGATGCTCGGCATCGCGCTCGTGCAGATCGCGTGCGCGATCACCGCCGTCTACTTCGGCGCGCGCGTGGCGATGGCGCTCGGCCGCGACCTGCGCGGCGCGATGTTCGCCCACGTCGGCACCTTCAGCGAGCGGGAGGTCGCCCGCTTCGGCGCCCCCTCGCTCATCACCCGGTCGACGAACGACGTGCAGCAGGTGCAGATGCTCGTGCTCATGAGCCTGACGATGCTCGTGAGCGCGCCCATCCTCGCCGTCGGAGGCGTCGTCATGGCGCTGCAGCAGGATGTCGGGCTCTCGGCGATCATGGCGGTCGCGATCCCCGTCCTCCTCATCGCCGTGAGCCTCATCATCGTGCGCATGGTGCCGCTCTTCCGCGTCATGCAGGAGCGCATCGACGGCGTCAACCGGGTGCTGCGCGAGCAGCTCGCGGGCATGCGGGTCGTGCGCGCGTTCGTCCGCGAGCAGCACGAGATCGACCGGTTCGCCGACGCGAACGCGGCGCTTACGCAGACCGCGCTGCGGGCCGGGCGGCTGTTCGCGCTCATGTTCCCGATCGTGCTGCTCGTGCTCAACGCCTCGAGCGTGGCGGTGCTGTGGTTCGGCGCCGCGCGCATCGAGGCGGGCCAGATGCAGGTCGGGGCGCTCACCGCGTTCCTCACCTACCTGATCCAGATCCTCATGGCCGTGCTCATGGCGACCTTCATCGCCGTCCTGCTGCCGCGCGCGACCGTCTCGGCCGACCGCATCGGGGAGGTGCTCGAGACGCGGTCATCGGTCGTCCTCCCGAGCGCGCCGGTGACGGAGCTCGCGACGCGCGGGCGCGTCGAGCTGCGCGGCGTCGGCTTCGAGTACCCGGGCGCCGCCGAACCGGTGCTCGCCGGCGTCGACCTCATCGCCGAGCCGGGAACGGTCACAGCCATCATCGGCAGCACCGGCTCGGGCAAGACGACCCTCGTGAGCCTCCTCCCGCGGCTCATCGACGCGACCGCGGGCCAGGTGCTCATCGACGGGGTCGACGTGCGCGACCTCGACCCCGACGTGCTGTGGGCGCGCATCGGTCTCGTGCCGCAGCGCCCCTTCCTGTTCTCCGGCACGATCGCGTCGAACCTCCGATTCGGCAAGCCCGACGCCGCCGACGACGAGCTGTGGGCAGCGCTCGAGATCGCGCAGGCCGCCGACTTCGTCCGGGCCATGCCCGACGGTCTCGACACCGCGGTCGCCCAGGGCGGCACGACCGTGTCGGGCGGACAGCGCCAGCGACTCGCGATCGCCCGTGCGCTCGTCAAGCAGCCGCCGATCTACGTCTTCGACGACTCCTTCTCGGCCCTCGACACCGCGACGGATGCCCGGCTCCGTCAGGCGCTGCGCCGCGCCGTCGCCGACGCCACGGTCATCATCGTCGGCCAGCGCGTCGCGACCGTGCAGGACGCCGACCAGATCATCGTGCTCGAGGACGGCGCCGTCGTCGGCCGCGGCACCCACGCCGAGCTGCTCGCCCGCAATGGGACGTACGCCGAGATCGTCAGCAGCCAGCAGCGGGTGGAGGCGGGAGCATGAGCGAGCGGGCCAGCGCCCCCGAGCGCCCGGTCGGCCCTCCCGGCGGGGTGCGGCGCGGCCCGATGGGGGGTCCGATGGGCGGCGGCATCGGCATGCCGGCCGAGAAGGCGACCTCGTTCGGGCCGTCGGCGAAGCGACTCGTGGGCCGGCTCCGACCCGAGCGGGGCCGCGTCATCGCGGTCATCGCGCTCGGCGTCGTCAGCGTGCTGCTGAGCGTCGTCGGCCCCGCGCTGCTCGGACTCGCGACGAACCTCATCGTCGAGGGGGTCTTCGGCAGCGCCGACCTCGCCGGCGAGGCCGGCGACGGCGGGGGAATCGACGTCCCCGCGCTGCAGCTGCTGCTCGGCGGCGTGCTGCTCGTCTACGTCTTCTCGTCGCTGTTCTCGTGGCTGCAGGCCTACGTGCTCAACGGCGTCACCCAGCGCACGATCTACCGACTGCGCGAGGAGGTGCAGGCGAAGCTCAACCGGCTGCCGCTGACCTACTTCGATCGCGTGCAGCGCGGGGAGGTGCTGAGCCGCGTCACCAACGACATCGACAACGTCTCGCAGAGCCTGCAGCAGACGATGAGCCAGCTCCTCACCTCGCTGCTCACGGTCATCGGCGTCGTCGTGATGATGTTCGTCATCTCGCCCGTGCTCGCGCTCGTGTCCCTCATCACCATCCCGCTCACGCTCGTGATCACCGCGGTGATCGCGAAGCGCTCGCAGTCGCTCTTCGCGGCGCAGTGGCGGCACACCGGCGAGCTCAACGCGCAGATCGAGGAGACCTTCACCGGCCACGCCCTCGTGAAGGTCTTCGGCCGGCAGCGCGAGGTCGAGGCGCGGTTCCGCGCCAAGAATGACGAGCTCTACGCGGCGAGCTTCGGCGCCCAGTTCGTCAGCGGCATCATCATGCCCGCCATCATGTTCGTCGGGAACCTCGTCTACGTCGCGATCGCCGTCGTCGGCGGCCTGCTCGTCACGACCGGGGCGATGACGATCGGCGGCGTGCAGGCGTTCATCCAGTACTCCCGGCAGTTCACCCAGCCCCTCAGCCAGCTCGGCTCGATGGCGAACCTCCTGCAGTCGGGCGTGGCGAGCGCCGAGCGCGTGTTCGAGCTCATGGACGCGCCCGAGCAGTCGGCCGACCCCGACCCGGGGGAGCGGCCCGAGGCATCCACCGGTCGACTCGTGTTCGAGGGGGTGTCGTTCCGCTACGAGGCCGGCCGGCCCCTCATCGACGATCTGTCGCTCGTCGCCGAGCCCGGCCAGACGGTCGCGATCGTCGGGCCGACGGGCGCCGGCAAGACGACGCTCGTGAACCTCATGATGCGCTTCTACGAGCTCGACGGCGGTCGGATCACCCTCGACGGGGTGGACATCGCCGCGATGACGCGCGACGACCTGCGCTCGCGCATGGGCATGGTGCTGCAGGACACGTGGCTGTTCGGCGGTACGATCCGCGACAACATCGCCTATGGCCGCCCGGACGCGACCGAGGAGGAGATCCTCGACGCCGCCCGCGCGACGTACGTCGACCGGTTCGTGCACTCGCTGCCGGACGGCTACGACACCGTGCTCGACGACGACGGCGGGAACGTGAGCGCGGGCGAGAAGCAGCTGCTGACCATCGCGCGGGCGTTCCTCGCCCGGCCGAGCGTGCTGATCCTGGACGAGGCCACGAGCTCGGTCGACACGCGCACCGAGGTGCTCGTGCAGCACGCCATGGCGGCGCTGCGTCGCGACCGCACGAGCTTCGTCATCGCGCACCGCCTGTCGACGATCCGCGACGCCGACCTCATCCTCGTCATGGAGGCGGGACGCATCGTCGAGCAGGGCAGCCACGCGGAGCTGCTCGTCGCCGACGGCGCCTACGCGCGGCTCTACGACGCGCAGTTCGCTGAGCCCTTGGGCGAGGCGTAGCCAGCACAGTGCTGAGCCCTTGGGCGAGGCGTAGCCAGCACAGTGCTGAGCCCTTGGGCGAGGCGTAGCCGGCACAGTGCTGAGCCCTGGGCGAGGCGTCGGCACGGCGCCGAGAACGCCGCTCGTGATCAGATCGGTGCGGCCTCGTCGCGCGGCGGGTTCTGCAGCACCGAGATGATGTTGCCCGCGGGGTCGGTGAACCAGGCGATGTCGGGGCCGCGGTCGGTGGTGATCCCGCGGGCGATGCCCCGGGCATCCTGCCCGAAGCCCTCGTAGCGCAGGAGCGTCACGCCGGCCGCCTCGAGCTCGTCGACGGCCCGGTCGATGTCGTCGACCTCGAGGTTCAGCACCGTGTAGGTGGCGGGCTCGTGGTCGGGCTTCGGGTAGATGAGCACCCAGCCGCCGCCGGGCAGCTCGAGCGAGAGCTGCCCCATCATCTCGGTGGCGACCTCGAGGCCGAGCACGCCCCCGTAGAACGCTCGCGCCGCGTCGGTGTCGGGAACGGCGAACCCGGCGAAGGCGAAGGCGAGGTTCCTCATGGACGGGAGGCTACTCCCGTGCGGGCAGCGCGTCGACGGGCTGCCCGCCGGAGGCGAGCTCGTCGGTGAGCTCGGGAGCGGTGAGCTGTCTCGGCTGCTCCTCGATCGTGCGCGGAGCGGGCACGACCTTGCTCTCATCGAGCCCGTCGAGCCGTCGGGCGGTGACGAGCACGCGGCTCTCGAGCGAGCTCGCGAACTGGTTGTAGGCCTTCACGCTGCGCTCGATCGCGCCGCCGAGAGCGTCGGCGTGCTCGGCGAGCTTGGCGAGGCGCGAGTAGAGCTCCTTCGACAGGTCGAACAGCAGCTTCGCCTCGTCGGTGAGCACCTCCTGCTGCCAGGTGAAGGCGATCGTCTTCAGCACCGCCCAGAAGCTCACCGGGCTCGCGAGCGCGATGCGCTTGGAGAACGCGTACTCGAGCAGGCTCGGGTCCTTCTCCAGCGCGGCGGCGAGCAGCGGCTCGTTCGGGATGAACGCGATCGTGAACTCGGGGCTCGCCTCGAGGCCCGTGAAGTAGTTCTTCGCGGCGAGCGCGTCGACGTGCACCTTGATGCGCTTGGCGTGCTCGGTCAGCAGCGAGGCGCGACGCGCCTCTTCCTCGCCGGTCGCCGTCGCGGGGATCGCGCTCGCCTCGATGTAGCTGTTGTACGGCACCTTCGCGTCGACCGCGATCGACTTGCCGCCGGGCAGTCGCAGCACCATGTCGGGACGACGCGCCGCGCCGTCGGCCTCGATCGACTCCTGCAGGAAGAAGTCGACGCGGTTGAGCAGCCCGGCCGACTCGACGAGAGTGCGCAGCTGGGTCTCGCCCCAGACCCCGCGCGTGGCGTTGTTGCGCAGAGCGCTCGCGAGCGACTCGGCGGTCGCCCGCAGGCGCTCCTCCGCCTCGGTCGCCTGCCGCAGCTGCTGCGAGAGCTCGCCGTGCTGCCGGCTGCGCTGCGTCTCGAGCTCGGTGACCTTCGCCTGCATCGTCCGCAGCATCTCCTGGACGGGGGTGAGCTGCTGCAGGACTCGGCTCTCGGCGCGCTCTCGCTCCGTCTGCACCTGCTGCTCGGCGCGCTGGCGCTCCACGAGCTCACGGTGCTGCTCCTGCTGCTGCACGACCTGATCGCGCAGGGCCGCGGCCGTCGCCTGCAGGCCGGCGAGCTCGCTCGAGAGCCGCGCCCGATGCGAGGCCTCCTCCGCGCGCACCTCGGCCAGCAGGGCCTGATGCCGCGCCTCGATGATCGCCGGGTCCTCCGTCGCGGGGCGTGCGCGTCGCGCCAGCAGCACGCCGACCGCGAGGCCGAGCAGCGCACCGAGCAGCGCGCCGATGAGGAGGGGGAGGAGGAAGTCCATAGCGAGGAGTGTGGCAGGGGCGTCCGACATCGCCGGCGCCCGCGCACCGCGCCATAGGGTGAGCGCATGGCCTCCGCTCCGCGCCCGCAGGACGTCTCGACCGACGACGTGCGGTACCTCGTCGCCGTCGCTCGCGTCGGGCGCATGACCTCCGCGGGCACGCTCCTCGGGGTCGACCACACGACCGTCCGCCGCCGCATCGACCGGCTCGAGGCCGCGCTCGGCGCTCGGCTGCTCGACCGGGGCGCCGACGGATGGGAGCTCACCGCGATCGGGCGCGAGGTCGTCGATCGGGCATCCGCCCTCGAGGGCATCGTCGAGCAGGTCGTCGCGGCCGCCTCGGGCGACGGGGCCGTGCGCGGCACCGTGCGCGTCGCCGCCCCGGACGGCTTCGGGGCGATGTTCGTGGCTCCGGCGCTCGCCGCGGTGCGGGCCCGGCACCCCGGCATCGCCCTCGAGCTCGTGACCTCGACGCGGCCGCTGAGCCTGCGCGGCTCCGGCTTCGACCTCGCCGTGACGATCGGCGCGGCCCGTGCGGCGCGGGTGCAGTCGGAGCCGCTCGCGGAGTACGCGCTGCGCCTCTACGCCTCGCGCGACTATCTCGCCGCCCGCCCGCCAGTGCGCGCGCTCGCCGACCTCGAGGGCCACGACCTCGTCTTCTACGTCGACGCGCTGCTCACGGTGCGCGAGCTCGACCTCGCGCCCGTGCTCGGCGGCATGCGGCTCGGCTTCGGCTCGACGAGCGTGTTCGCGCAGGTGGAGGCCACGCGCGCTGGCGCCGGCATCGGCCTCCTCCACGCCTTCATGGGCGAGGCGGATGCCCGGCTCGTGCCCGTGCTGCCCGCGCTCGTCGACTTCCGGCTGGAGCTCACCCTCTCGACGCGGCCCGAGAGCCCCGCCGTCGACGCCGTCGCGATCGTGCGCGACGCCCTGCGGGCGGAGGTCGCGCGCCGGCGGGACGAGCTCGTCCCGCCGCGCTGAGACGCATCTGCAGATCTGCACATCGACTGTGCACCTTCACCGCTTGAGTGCAGATCACAGGGAGCGCAGACTGGGCACGAACCCCACCCTCTTCGCTGTCAGGAGCATCCCCATGACCATCGTCCAGCACTGGGTCGACGGAGCCGCGTTCGCGGGCTCCTCGACGCGCACCGCTGCCGTCTACAACCCCGCCCTGGGCTCCGTGGCCCGCGAGGTCGCGCTCGCGACGACCGCCGACGTCGACGCCGCCGTCGCCTCGGCGAAGGCCGCCCTGCCCGGCTGGTCCCGTACGCCCGTCGGCAAGCGGCAGCAGATCATGTTCGCCTTCCGCGAGAAGCTCAACGCGCGCAAGGACGAGCTCGCGGCGATCCTCACCTCCGAGCACGGCAAGGTCACCTCCGACGCGCTCGGCGAGATCGCCCGCGGCCTCGAGGTCGTCGAGCTCGCCTGCTCGATCCCGCAGCTCATGAAGGGTGAGTACGCCGAGCAGGTCTCGACCGGCGTCGACGTGTACTCGATCAAGCAGCCCGTCGGCGTGGTCGGCATCATCAGCCCCTTCAACTTCCCGGCCATGGTGCCGCTGTGGTTCTTCCCTCTCGCCGTCGCGGCGGGCAATACCGTCGTCCTGAAGCCGAGCGAGAAGGACCCGTCGGCGTCGATCTGGCTCGCCGAGCTCCTCACCGAGTGCGGTCTGCCGAACGGCGTGCTCAACGTCGTCAACGGCGACAAGGAGAGCGTCGACGCCCTCCTCGACAACCCCGACGTCGCGGCGATCAGCTTCGTCGGCTCGACGCCCATCGCGAAGTACATCTACGAGCGCGGCACCGCGAACGGCAAGCGCGTGCAGGCCCTCGGCGGCGCGAAGAACCACATGCTCGTCCTCCCCGACGCCGACCTCGATCTCGTCGCCGACTCGGCCGTCAACGCCGGCTTCGGCTCGGCCGGCGAGCGCTGCATGGCGATCTCGGTCGTCGTCGCCGTCGAGCCCGTCGCCGACGAGCTCATCGCCAAGATCTCCGAGCGCATGAGCACGCTGAGGGTCGGCGACGGCACGCGCAACTGCGACATGGGCCCGCTCATCACGAAGGAGCACCGCGACAAGGTGGCCGGCTACCTCGACGTCGCCGAGACCGACGGCGCCGAGATCGTCGTCGACGGCCGCGGCATCGACATCGACGGCGACGCGAACGGCTTCTGGCTCGGCCCGACGCTCATCGACAAGGTGCCGACCTCGTCACGCGTCTACACCGAGGAGATCTTCGGCCCCGTGCTCTCGATCGTGCGCGTGCAGAGCTACGACGAGGGCCTCGAGCTCATCAACGGCTCGCAGTACGGCAACGGCACGGCGATCTTCACCAACGACGGCGGTGCAGCGCGCCGATTCCAGAGCGAGGTCACCGTCGGCATGATCGGCATCAACGTGCCCATCCCCGTGCCGGTCGGCTACTTCTCGTTCGGCGGCTGGAAGGACTCGCTGTTCGGCGACACGAAGGCCTACGGCACGCAGGCGATCCACTTCTTCACGCGCGAGAAGGCGATCACCTCGCGCTGGCTCGACCCGAGCCACGGCGGCATCAACCTGGGCTTCCCCCAGAACGGCTGATCACCGCCGCCGCTGCCTCCCATCGGGGCAGGGGCGGGGCGGATGCGGGGCTCGCGCCGAGGCGCGAGCCCCGTTCTCGTTCTCCGGCGACCGTTCTCGTTCTCCGGCGACCGTTCTCGGTCGCTGACAGGCGGGCGAGTTGTGGAGGAGCCGTGGATGAGCGATGGACGACGTGTGGCCGATCGGTGGATCGCGGCTTCGTAGTTTGAACCCATCGCACCACCCCCAGACCTTCAGAGCTCGTCCGCTCCACCCCACCAAGGAGAACCCCCATGAAGCACGCAGCCGCTCCCGCCAAGAAGTCCGCCGGCCTGAAGTTCCTCGTCCCGGTCGCCACCCTCCTCGCTGCCGTCGCGCTGACCGCCGGCTCGGGCGCCGACTTCGTCTCCACCTCGGTCAACACGAGCAACGTCTACGCCTCCGGCACCCTGACCCAGAGCAACAGCAAGGCGAACGCCGCGATCTTCTCGCTCTCGAACCTCAAGCCGGGTGACTCGGTCGTCGGCAGGGTCACGATCACCAACACGGGAACGCTGCCCGCGACCTTCCGCCTGAGCGAGGCCGCGACGAACGGCTTCGTGAACAAGGCCAACCTGTCGCTCTCGATCGCCGCGGCCTCGGCCCCCGGCACCCCGGTCTGGGCCGGAACCTTCGGCACCGCAGGAACCGTCGCCCTCGGCAACTTCGCCGCCGGCGAGGCCCGCGAGTACATCTTCACGGTCACCCTCGCGCAGTCGGCCGACAACACCGAGCAGGGCAAGACCGCCTCGGCGACCTACACCTGGGACGCCATCCAGACCGCGGCGACGACCTACAACCAGTAGTCGCTCGCCCCGCCAGCCGCGCCGGCGCGGGCCTCCCTCCTGGGGCCCGCGCCGGCGTCGCCGCATCACCGCATCGCATCACCGCATCGCATCACCGCACTGCCGCACCGCTCCGCCGCTCGACTCTCCGTCCGCCCCGACCGCGAAGGACCCCACGATGCTCTCGATCGCCCGCCGCGCAGCCCGCCGCACCGCCCGCGTCCTCGTCGGCGTCGTCGGCGTCGCGACCCTCGTCTTCGCCCTCATCATCCTGATCCCGGGGATGCTCGGCCTCGAGCGCTACGTCATCACGGGCGGCTCGATGTCCGGGTCCATCGAGCGGGGCGACCTCGTGTTCTCCGAATCCCGCCCCGTCGGCGATCTCGCGGTCGGCGACGTCATCACCTACATTCCGCCGGCCGAGTCCGGCCTCACCGAGCTCGTGACCCACCGCATCATCGAGGTGGAGCAGAGCGCCGAGGGCCCCCTCTTCCGCACGCAGGGCGACGCGAACGCCTCGGCCGATCCGTGGCAGTTCCGTCTCGACGGCGAGTCGCAGGCCGTCCACATCGCGACCGTTCCGGCGCTCGGCTGGGTCTTCATCGCCCTCGCCGACTCCGCCAACCGCATGCTGCTGCTCGGCGTGCCCTCGGCGATCATCGCCCTCATGGCGCTCCGCGAGATCGTCCGGCTCCTCCGCCCCGCCCCCGGCACCGTCCGGAACCTGGACGAGCTCTCGGCCCGCGCTCGAGCCACGGACTCCGCCGCGACCGCCGCCGACGCGGAGGCCCCCCGCGTCCTCGCGGCGTCGCGCGTCACCGCGATTGTGGATCAGCCGTAACCATCGCGTTGACGGGGTGTGGGCGCCTCCTCCGTAGTTTCGGAAGCAGCCCCGCACCCGCGGGCATCGAGCAGAGAGGAGACACGTCATGTCCGGGCGCTCCTCTCTGCTCGTCTCCTCGCTCGGGCTGCTCGTCGGCGCCGCCGTCCTCGGCGCCCCGGCCTTCTCGACCGCCGCGTTCACGGCCAGCACGAGCAACGCCGCCTCGACCGTCTCGGCCGCCGCCGACTGGACGCCGCCCACCGTGGCGATCGCCGACCCGGGCTCGCCCGTGAAGGGCACGGTCGCTCTCTCGGCGACGGCCTCCGACGGCGAGTCCCTCATCGCGACCGTCGTCATCCAGTACCAGCTGCCCGACGCCGCCGCCTGGACCACTGTCTGCACCGACACGACTGCCCCCTACTCGTGCGCCTGGAGCACCGCGGGCCTCGCCGACGGCAACTACGACGTCCGCGCCATCGCCACCGACGCTGCCGGCTACTCGACCGCGTCGGCACCGGCCCGCACGCTCGTCGCCAACAACGTCCTCGTCGTCCTGGCCGCTCCCGCCGACGTGGTCCGCGCGACCGTGCCCCTCTCCGCGTCGATCGTCAACGGCGGCACCGCCGCCTACTCGATGCGCATCGAGTACGCCCCGGCCGGCACGACAACGTGGAAGACCCTCTGCACGATCTCCGCCTCCCCCTACACGTGCTCGTGGGTGACGACCGGGTACGCCAACGACTTCGTCGACCTGCGCGCCGTCGCCACCTCCGGCGGCACGAGCCACACCTCCGCCGTGGTCGCCGACATCCTCGTCGACAACCTGGCTCCCGTCGCGACGATGGTCGACCCGGGCTCGCCTCTGAGCGGCTTCGTGACGCTCGCGGCGACCGCGACCGACGCCCACTCCGGCGTCGCCCAGGTCGTCATCCAGTCGGCCCCCACCGGCTCTACGACGTGGACCTCCCGCTGCACCGTCACCGCGGCGCCCTACAGCTGCCGCATCGACAGCGCGGCGCTCGCCGACGGCGGCTACTCGTTCCGCGCCATCGTCACCGACGCCGCAGGCAACAGCACGACCTCGGCGACGATCGCCAACCGGATCGTCGACAACACGGTCTCCTCCGTCTCGGTCGTCGATCCCGGCGCCTACCTCCAGGGGACGGTCTCGGTGAGCGCGAACGCGTCGTCCACCGCGGGGATCACGTCAGTGACCATCCAGCGCTCCCCGAGCGGCGCCGGCACCTGGACGGACATCTGCGTCGACTCCGCGAGCCCGTACGCCTGCTCGTGGACGACCACGGGCGTCGCGGACGGCACGTACGACCTCCGTGCCGTCCTGGTGGATGGCGCCGGACGCACCACGACCTCCGCGATCGTCGCCGCTCGGCAGGTGGACAACACACCGCTGCGCGGCTACGACGTCCAGGCCGTCAACGGCGGCACGACCCTCGGGCGTCTCGAGTCAGGAGACACCCTGACCCTCACCTACAACGACGCCGTGTCGCTCGGCACCGTCACGAGCGGCTGGACGGGCTCGGCGCTCGCCGTCACGCTCCGCCTCCAGGATGGCAACCTGCTCGGTCTGGGCAACGCCGGCGACACGATCGACGTCCTGCGCAGCGGTTCGGCCGTCGCCCTCGGCTCCGTCGCGGTCAGGAACGATGTGATCAAGTCGTCGAGGACGGTCAGCTTCGCCTCGACGATGACGGCCTCCACCGCGGTCGTCAACGGCCGCACCGTCACGGTCGTGAGCATCCGCCTGGGTGCTTCCAGCGGCGGCGGGCTGCGCACCACGAGCCTGACCGGTGCGATGATCTGGACCCCCTCGGGCTCCGTCACCGACGCCTTCGGCAACCGCGCCTCGACCGCCCCGACCACCGAGCTCGGCACGCTCGACCGGGACTTCTGATGCGGTCGTCGACGGCCACTCGGCTCGTCCTCGCCACGGGCGCGGCCATGCAGGCAGCGGCTCACGCGGCGGCGGCGGGGCCGCTCGTCGCCTCCGGCCACGTCATCGGGAGCATCCTGGCCCTCTTCTGCCTCGTGGGCGTGTGGGCCGCACTGCGCCTCCTCCTCGTCGACTGCGTCGAGGGCCGGGCGATCGTCGTCACGCTCGCCGTGCTCACGCTCATCGGCATCGGCCTGTCGACGACGATCGGGTACCCCGGGCAGGAGGCGGCGCCCCTCACCGCGGCGGGGATCGTCGGAGCGCTCTCGAGCGTCACCGCGTGCGCCGCGATGCTCGTCCCGCGCACGGCGCGAGCGCCCGGAGTGACGGAGCGGGCGACCTATCATCGATGAGATGGCGCACACGATTCTCGTCGTCGAGGACGACGACGGCATAGCCCTGCCTCTCACGCGCGCCCTCGGCCGCGAGGGCTACACCGTCGAGCGCAGCGCCACGGGCGGCGACGCCGTCGACCGCGTGGGCGTCGGCGACGTCGATCTCGTCGTGCTCGACCTCGGCCTGCCCGACATGGACGGCCTCGAGGTGTGCCGCTGGATCCGCGTGAACGGCTTCGACGGCCCCGTGCTCATCCTCACGGCGCGCGGCGGGGAGCTCGACCGCGTGGTCGGCCTCGACGTCGGCGCCGACGACTACATGGCGAAGCCGTTCGGACTCGCCGAGCTCCTGGCGCGCGTGCGGGCCCTGCTGCGGCGCGCGGTGCGTCCGGCGACGGATGCTCCTGCCGCGACCCCGTCGGTCGCCTCCGACGCAGCGCCGCCCGCCGACGCCGGGCCGGCCGCGCCGGTGCCGGCGCCCGCACTCCCGTCGACCGCCCTGCGCCTCGACTCGAGCGCCCGCCGCGCCTGGGTCGGCTCCGACGAGATCGTGCTCACCACGAAGGAGTTCGACGTCCTCGCCCTCCTCCTCGTCGACCGCGGAGCGGTCGTCACGCGCGAGGAGCTCATGGATCGCGTCTGGGACGAGAACTGGTTCGGCTCGACCAAGACCCTC
Organism: Yonghaparkia sp. Soil809; assembly: GCF_001429705.1. NCBI lineage: Bacteria > Bacillati > Actinomycetota > Actinomycetes > Micrococcales > Microbacteriaceae > Microcella > Yonghaparkia sp. Soil809. The sequence goes on along the minus strand of NZ_LMSV01000001.1, from coordinate 360,133 downwards.
GATGTCACGATCGGGCGCCTGCGCCAGAAGCTCAGCGCCGCCGGGTCGGGCTCGCGCGTGACGGCGATCCGCGGCGTCGGCTTCCGGATCGACGACGATGCGTGAACGGCTCATCGCGGCCTTCGTCGGCCTGACGATCGCGGTGGTCGCCCTGTACGGGATCCCGCGCGCCTACATCGTCGCCGAGCAGGTGCAGCAGAACGAGGAGCGCAAGATCGAGCGCTCGCTCGACCTGCTCGCCGTCCTGCTCGTCGAGCGCTCGAGCGACGCCGCCCCCATCACCGAGGACTTCCTGTCGCGACTCCTCAACGAGGCCGAGCGGATCGAGTACGTGGCCCCCGACGGCGCGAGCACGGTCGCGGCCGGCAGCGAGGTGTCGGACGGGTCGCACGACATCGTGCGGAGCATCCCCCTCGAGAACGGCGGGAGCGTCACGCTCTCGCGCGCGAGCGACCTCATCGAGCAGCGCATCGCGGACGCCGTCATGCCCGTCGTGCTCATCGGCATCGCCCTGGTCCTCGGCTCCGTGCTCCTCGGCTTCTGGCTCGCGCGACGGCTCGCCCGCCCGTTCCAGGAGCTCGCACGCGTGGCCGACGAGCTCGGGTCCGGGCGGTTCGACGTCGAGGTGCCCCACTACCGGGTTCCCGAGGCGGAGGAGATCGCCTTCGCCCTGCGATCGAGCACGGATGCCCTGCGCGAGCTCGTCCGCCGCGAGCACGAGTTCGCCGCCAACGCCTCGCACCAGCTCCGCACCCCGGTCACGGCGCTGCGGCTCGAGCTCGAGGACCTCGCGATGTGGCCGGAGACGCCGCCGGTCGTCGCCGACGAGCTCGGCCGCGCACTGCGCGAGCTCGACCGGCTGTCGGAGACCGTCACCGAGCTGCTCGCGCTCGCGCGCGGTCAGCGGCTCGCCGCAGTCGCGGAGGTCGACCTCGGCGCGATCGTGCGCGAGGCGGAGGCGCGCTGGTCGCCCACCGCCTCGGGCGAGCGTCGACGCGTCACCGCGAGCACCCCCGACGCGCCGCTGCCCTCGCTCGTGCCGCCCGGCCCCGTCACCCAGATCCTCGACGTCCTCATCGAGAACGCGCTGCGGCACGGGCGCGGCCCGATCGCCCTCTCGGCCGTCGACCGCGGGACGCACGTCGAGCTCGCCGTCGCAGACGACGGGCCCCGGCCGAGCGATCAGGGCATCTTCGCCCGCGCGACCCGCGGCGATTCCAGCACGGGGGAGGGCATCGGGCTCGCGGTCGCGCAAGAGCTCGCGACGGCCCTCGGCGGCCACCTGCTGCTCGCGGAGGGGCGGACGACGACCTTCACCCTGCTGCTCGCGAAGCCTTCAGACGCGGGCGTCGGGCTCGGCGCCTCGGGCGTGGAGCGCCCCGCACGGTGACGTCGCGTGACGCGCGATGGCGGTTCATGACGGTGCGCGACGCCGCGTGACGGGCCCGCGTGACGCGGGGCGGGCATCCGCCTAGCGTGCCCGCATGACGATTCTCACCGCACCCTCCGTCCCCCTCTCGACCGCCGACGACCGCGCGGCCCGACTCATCGACGCCGGCGCCACGTGGACCGACCGCATCGCCGCGTCGCCGGCCTCCGCGCAGCTCACCTACCGCGTCTCGGGCGAGGGCGAGGGGTCGGTCGCGACGCGCATCCGCGCCGGCGAGCACGAGTTCGTCGTCGACGAGCCGGGAGCCCTCGCGGGCGACGACGTCGCGGCGAGCCCCGTCGAGTACGCGCTCGGCGCGCTCATCTCGTGCCAGGTCGTCGTCTACCGCCTGTACGCGCAGGCGCTCGGCATCCGCGTCGACGAGATCGACATCGCGGCCGAGGGCGACCTGGATGCGCGGCGACTCTTCGGCATCGACGAGAGCGTGCGGGCCGGCTTCAGCGACATCCGGCTCGTCATCACGATCACCGGGCCCGAGACGCTCGAGCGCTACGACGAGCTGCGGGCCGCCGTCGACGCGCACTGCCCGGTGCTCGACCTCTTCGCGAACCCGACGCCCGTGAGCGCGGTCGTGCGCAAGGGCTGACGGGCAGGATCGACCCCGTCTGTCAACGGGGTCACGGCGAGCGGATGCCCGGCCTAGCGTTCGGCGCATGGATCAGTCACAGATCATCACCCTCGTCGTCATCCTCATCGTCGTCGCGGCCCTCGCGGTCGTCGTCGCCGTCGTCGTCTCGCGCAAGCGCAAGGAGCAGCACGCGGAGCAGGAGCGCCGTCGTGCCCAGGAGCTGCAGGCGCAGGCCGAGCGCGACCGCGTGACCGCCGCCGACCGCGAGGCGCGCGCCGCGGAGGCCGAGGCGGAGGCCCGCCGCGCCGAAGCCGACGCCGCGAAGGCCCGCCAGGCCGCCGAGGAGCACGCGAGCTCGGCGCAGGAGGTCCGCGCGCGGGCCGACGAGCGCAGCCGCGAGGCGGCGACCATCGTCGGGGACGATGGTCACGCCGACGGCGCGCACGCGGATGCTCGACACGATGATGTCCGTCACGACGATGTTCGTCACGACGATGTTCGTCACGACGACGTCCGTCACGACGACGTCCGTCACGACGAGGTCCGTCACGACGAGGTCCGTCGGGATGGCGCCCAGCACGAGGGCATCCGCCTGGACGACGAGCCTCGCCGCTGAGCCGACGCTGAGTCGACGCTCTCGGCCGGTCGGCTAAGCGAGCGCGGCGGGGCGGCGCTCCGCCGCGGCCTCCGCGGCAGCCGCTCCGATCGCGCCGATCGTCGTGCCCGTGATGCGGGCGAGCTCATCGAGGTCGCCCGCGTCGTGGCGCTTCGCGGCGTGCACCATGATCGCCGCGCAGGCCTCGGCGTCGGCGAGCGCGTCGTGATGCGCGAAGTCCTCGAAGCCCGCGGCCATCGCCGCCACGGGGAGCCGGTACGAGTCGAGGTGGTAGGTGCGACGGGCGACCCGCAGGCTGCAGGCGTACCGCAGGCTCGGCACCTCGAGTCCGCTCGCCTCGGTCGCGGCGCGCAGCACGCCCATGTCGAACCCCGCGTTGTGGGCCACGAGGGCGTCGCCGTCGACGAACTCGAGCAGGGCATCCAGCTGGTCGGCCCACAGAGCGGCGTCGACGATGTCAGCGGCGGTGATGCCGTGGATGCGCGTGTTCCACTCCAGCATGTGGTCGAAACCGAGCGGCGGCCGGATGAGCCAGCCGGTCTTGTCGACCACGCGGCCGTCGGCGACCTTCACGAGCCCCACCGAGCAGGCCGAGGCCGCGTGATTGTTGGCGGTCTCGAAGTCGATGGCGGTGAAGTTCAGCGGCACCCCTCCAGGGTCGCACGGGGCTCCGACGGCGCCGCACCGAACCGCCGCGCCGATGCGCCCACCATCCGTGTCATCGTTCGGCCCCGCACGGTTCTAGCCTGGTGACGTGCACTCCCTCCGCCGGTTCGCGCCGCCCGTCCTCGCGCAGCTGTTCTGGGCGACGAACTTCATCTTCGGCGCCCGCCTCATCGACGAGTTCACGCCCGTCGAGCTGACGACCTACCGCTGGCTCGGCGCGCTGCCGCTCCTGCTCGTCATCGCCTGGTGGCTCGAGCGCCCCGACTGGCGCGTCGCGTGGGCCGAGTGGACGTGGCACCTGCTGCAAGCGATGCTCGGAATGGTCGGATACACCCTGCTGCTCTACGCGGCGCTCGGCACGAGCTCGTCGGTCAACGCCGCCGTCATCAGCGCCATGAGCCCGGCCACGATCACGATCGCCGCCGTCATCCTTCTCGGCGAGCGCGTCACCCGCATCGGCGTCGTCGGCATCGCGCTGTCGATCGTCGGCGTGCTCCTCGTCGTGCTCGCGGGGCAGGGGGATGCCTCGGCCGGCTTCTCCGTGTCGGTGGGCGACCTGCTGCTGGTCGGCTCCGTCCTCTCGTGGACGGCGTACGTCATCGTCTCGCGCCGCCTCACGACCCCGCCGATCACGGCGACGACCGTGCAGGTCGCGCTGAGCGTCGTCGTGCTCCTGCCCCTGCTGCTCATCACCGGCGCGCCCGCGCAGCCGACCGACGCCGGCTGGTTCGGCCTCGCCTGGATCATCGTCTTCCCCAGCGCCCTCGCCTACCTGCTGTGGAACATCGCCGCCGCGACCCTCGGCCCCTCGAAGACGGGCGTCTTCCTCAACCTGCTGCCCGTGTTCACGACGATCATCGCGATCGCCCTCGGCGACGTGGTCACGGTGTGGCAGATCGTCGGCGGGCTCGTCGTCCTCGTCGGCGTCTACCTCGCGACGCGTCCGCCGCGCGTGCCGGCCGAGCCTCCGCTTTACGCCGACGGCGCCGGCGAGCCGGGGGCCGCGCACACCGCGCCGATCGAGATCGTCGGGCACGGGCATCCGTCGCCCCACGATGCTCACGCGGTGACCGACGCGGGGGATGCCCGAGGCCGGGACCGCGCGGAATAGCGATCGTGCTCCATGCGTTCGCATGAGCATGACGCGACTCGGCTTCCTCTCGTTCGGCAACTGGAGCAACGTTCCCGGCTCGCTCACGCGCACCGGCGGCGAGGCGATCCTGCAGGGCATCGAGCTCGCGGTCGCTGCCGAGGAGGCCGGCGTCGACGGCGCCTACTACCGCGTGCACCACTTCGCGAAGAACTACTCCTCGCCCTACCCGATGCTCGCGGCCGCCGCGGCGCGCACCTCGCGCATGGAGCTCGGCACGGGCGTCATCGACATGCGCTACGAGAACCCGCTCGCGATGGCCGAGAACGCCGCCGCGACCGACCTCATCAGCGGAGGGCGCCTGCACCTCGGACTCAGCCGGGGGTCGCCCGAGACGTCGATCGCGGGGTATCGGAGCTTCGGGCACGTCCCCGGCGAGGGCTCGGTCGGTGACGTGCGCGAGGGCGAGACCGACGCCGACATGGCGCGCCGGCACACCGCGGTCTTCCGCGAGGCGCTCACCGGCGCCGGCATGGCGCCCGCGAACCCGCATATGGTCGGCACGACCGGCCGCCTGCCCGTGACCCCGCAGTCGCCGGGTCTCGCCGATCGCATCTGGTGGGGAGCCGGCACGCGCGCGACCGCCGTCTGGGCCGCCGAGCAGGGCATGAACCTCATGAGCTCGACGCTCCTCACGGAGGACACGGGCGTGCCGTTCGACGAGCTGCAGGCCGAGCAGATCGCGCTGTTCCACGCCGCGTGGCGCGACGCAGGGTGGCAGCGCGCGCCGCGCGTCTCGGTGAGCCGCAGCGTCATCCCGCTCATCGACGACGAGACCGAGTACTACTTCGGGCTGCACGCGCAAGGCCCGCAGCGCGACCAGGTCGGCATCCTCGACGGATCGCGCTCGCGCTTCGGGCGCCAGTACATCGGCACGCCCGATCGCCTCGCGAAAGAGCTCTCTCGCGACGCCGCGGTCCTCGCGGCCGACACGCTGCTCGTGACGGTGCCGAACCAGCTCGGGGTCGACGTCAACGCGCGCATCCTCGCGTCGCTCGCGCGCGACGTCATGCCGGCGGTGCGGGCGGCGGTGCCGTCGCTCGCGTAGTGCGATCTGGGATGCTGGCGAGGTGAGCCGCGCCGCATCCGACGTCAGCATCCGTCCCTTCGACCCCGCGGATGAGCACGCGGTCATTGGGCTGTGGGACGAGGCCGGTTTGCTGCGCCCGTGGAACGACCCGCACGCCGACATCGCGCGCAAGCTCGCCGAGCAGCCCGAGCTCTTCTTCGTCGCCGCGCGGCCCGACGGAGAGATCGTCGGCGCCGTCATGGCCGGGTACGACGGCCACCGCGGCTGGCTCAACTACCTCGCGACGTCGACAGCTGCACGGGGGACGGGCGCCGGGCGCGCCCTCGTCGAACATGCCGAGGCGGAGCTGCTGCGCCGCGGATGCCCGAAGATCAACCTGCAGATCCGAGCGGGCAATGACGCCGTCGCGGGCTTCTACCGGCACCTCGGATACACGGTCGACGAGACGATCGACATGGGCAAGCGGCTGATCATCGACGAGCCGCCGGCGGCGACGTGAAGCTCCTTCTGCTGAGCGATACGCATCTGCCCGTGCGAGCCAAGGCGCTGCAGGATCAGGTCTGGCGGCTCGTCGACGAGGCCGACCTCGTCATCCACGCCGGCGACTGGGTCGACCTCGCGACGCTCGACGCGCTGTCGGCGCGCGCCCGGAGGCTCGTCGGGGTCGCGGGCAACAACGACGGCCCCGAGCTGCGGGCGCGGCTCGGCGAGGTCGCGCGCGTCGAGGTCGAGGGCGTGCGCATCGCGGTGATCCACGAGACCGGGGCGGCCGCGGGTCGCGAGGCACGGTGCGACGTCCGCTTCGGCCCGGCATCGGAGCTCGAAGCCGACGTGCTCGTCTTCGGCCACTCGCACATCCCGTGGGATTCGACGACGCCCGGCGGCGTGCGCCTGCTCAACCCGGGTTCGCCGACCGATCGGCGGCGGCAGCCCGTCGGCACGGTCATGACGCTCGAGGTCTCCGGCGGGGCCGTGCGCGGCGTCGAGCTGGTGCAGACGCCGCGCTAGCCGCGCCCGGCCGCGCCCCGCGGTTCGACGAAGAGCGGGTTTGATGACGAAGAGCTCCGGTGATCGCGCTCGTCGTCACCAAAGCCGCTCATGCTCGCGCCTGCAAGCCTGCGCTGGCTCGATCTAGTCAGCCCGCCCTATCGCCCGGCCGCGTACCCCTGCGCCCCGCGCGAGTTCGACGCCGCGTACATCCAGCCGCGCGCGCGGTCGATGCCGACGCAGCTCATGCGGCCGAGCGTCCACGGCCCGACGACCTTCACATCGTGCCCGCGCGCCCGCAGCCCCGCGATCACGTCCTCGCCCATGCGCGATTCGACCGTGAGCGACGCGACCTGCACCGTCCGCGGCTGGAACGACGCCACCATCGCATCCGTGTGGAACATCGGCGCATCGATCGCCTGCTGCGGCTCGTACCCGCCGACGATGCGGCGCAGCAGGTAGAGCAGCTGCCACTGGTCCTGCTGGTCGCCGCCCGGCGTGCCGAGCGCCTCGAACGCCTCACCGGCGAGCGCGAGCATCGTCGGCGAGAGCGTCGATCGAGGGCGGATGCCCGGCTCGAGCTTCGACGGAGACTCCGGGTCGAGCCACATCATCTGGGCGCGCGTGCCGAGGCAGAAGCCGAGGCCGGGGATCGTGGGGGAGGACTGCAGCCATCCGCCCGAGGGAGTCACCGACACGAGCGTGCCCCACTGGTCGACGACGTCGAGGTGGCACGTGTCGCCGCGGGAGCGGCCGCTGCGGTCGATCGTCGGCTCGCCCGCGCCCGACGACGAGGCCGCGCCGCCCGCGACGGCGGCGGCGTGGTCGACGATCGGCGGCATCCACGGCGTACGGCCGCCGGGGCTGCCGGGTCGCACCTCGCGCGACGCCTCGTCGCCGATCAGCTCGGCCCGCGACGCCAGGTACGACGCCGACAGCAGATCGGAGAGCGGCACGTCCGCCGCCGCCGGGTCGGCGAACCACGCGTCACGGTCGGCGAGCGCGAGCTTGAGCGCCTCGACGATCGTGTGCACGCCGAGCTCGGTCGACGGGTCGAGCACGCCGTCTCCGTGCGTCGCGGCGCGCGCCTCGAGGATGCCGAGCGCCATGAGCAGGGCGGGCCCCTGCGTCCACGCCCCGGCCTTCACGACATCGACGCCGCGGAAGGCGAGCACGACGGGCTCCTCCTCCGACGGGGCGAACGCCGCGACGTCGGCCGCCGTGATGACGCCCGCGTGATCGCCGCCCGTCGAGTGCCGCACGGGAGTCTGCACGAACTCCTCGATCGCCTCGGCGACGAAGCCGTGCTTCCACATGCCGATCGCGGCATGGATGCGGTCCTCGCGCGAGCCCGTCGACTCGCCCGCCGCGATCAGTCGCCTCAGCACCCCGGCCCACGCCTCGTTGCGGATCATGTCGCCCGCCTCCGGCACCTCGCCGCCGGGCATCCACTGCGCCTTCGACGTCGGCCAGTGCTCGTCGAACAGCGGCGCGACCGCGCGGATGGTGCGCACGACGTTCTCGTGCACGGGGTGGCCGTCGGCCGCGTAGCGGAGGGCGGGGGCGAGCACGTCGCGCAGCTCCCACGTGCCGCGCTCGGCGAGCAGCGTGAGCCACGTCACGACCGAGCCGGGCACGGCGGCGGCGAGCGGGCCGGCGCCCGGCACCTCGCTGAGCCCCAGTCCCGTGTAGTGCGAGATCGTCGCGCCCGCGGGCGCCGCGCCCTGCCCCGCGAGCACGATCGGCGCCTCGCCCGCGGGCGCGACGAGCCCCGTGAGGTCGCCGCCCGGCCCGTTGAGGTGCGGTTCGACGACGTGCAGCACGAAGGCGCACGCGACGGCCGCGTCGATCGCGGTGCCGCCGCGCTCGAGCACCGACTGGGCGGTCGCGGTGGCGAGCCAGTGGGTGCTCGCCGCCATGCCGAAGGTGCCGCGCAGCTCGGGGCGCGTGCGATCGGCGAGCGGAGGGGTGAAGGCGGGGCCAGCATCGACGGTGGTCATCCTTCGAGGCTAACCCGGGCATCCGGCGCAGGTGGTCGCTCATGCGGTGGCCACCCAGCGCCCGCCGCACCACCGCCGCCCGGCGGCCCCGACCCCCGCCGGTAGGCTGGTGGATCGTGGCTCTCACTATCGGCATCGTCGGCCTGCCCAACGTCGGCAAGTCCACCCTGTTCAACGCGCTCACCGAGAACGACGTGCTCGCGGCGAACTACCCGTTCGCGACGATCGAGCCCAACGTCGGCATCGTCGAGCTGCCCGATGCGCGCCTGCAGGTGCTCGCCGGCATCTTCGGCAGCGAGCGCATCCTGCCCGCGACGGTGTCGTTCGTCGACATCGCGGGCATCGTCAAGGGCGCGAGCGAGGGCGAGGGGCTCGGCAACCAGTTCCTCGCGAACATCCGCGAGTCTGATGCGATCGCGCAGGTCGTGCGCGCCTTCACCGACGACGACGTCGTGCACGTCGGCGGCAAGGTCGACCCCGCCGGCGACATGGAGATCATCAACACCGAGCTCATGCTCGCCGACCTCCAGACGCTCGAGAAGGCCATCCCGCGCTACGAGAAGGAGGTCAAGGGCAAG
>NZ_LMSV01000001.1:263132-351069 GCF_001429705.1 Yonghaparkia sp. Soil809 | reverse complement strand
CCCTCTCGGCGGCGGGTNNTTCGACGCCGCGCCGATCCGCGAGCTCGGCCTCCTCAGCGCGAAGCCGTTCATCTACGTGTTCAACGTCGACGAGGGCGTGCTCGGCGACGCCGCGCGCATGGACGGGCTCGCGGCGCTCGTCGCGCCCGCGAAGGCGGTCTTCCTCGACGCGAAGATCGAGAGCGAGCTCATCGGGCTCGACCCTGACGATGCGGCTGAGCTGCTCGCCTCGACCGGCCAGGCCGAGAGCGGCCTGCACCAGCTCGCCCGCATCGGATTTGACACGCTCGGCCTGCAGACCTACCTCACCGCCGGCCCCAAGGAGTCGCGCGCCTGGACGATCGGCAAGGGCTGGAAGGCCCCGCAGGCCGCCGGCGTCATCCACACCGACTTCGAGAAGGGCTTCATCAAGGCGGAGGTCATCTCGTTCGACGACCTCGTCGCGTGCGGCTCCGTCGCCGAGGCCCGCGCGAAGGGCAAGGCCCGCATCGAGGGCAAGGACTACGTCATGCAGGACGGCGACGTGGTCGAGTTCCGCTTCAACGTGTAGCCGGGTGGTGCAGGGCCGCGACGCCTACTCGCCCGCGAGCTCCTCGCGCAGCCGCGGCTCGAGGCGGTTCTTCGGGTGGTGGCCCGCCTTGTCGGCGTAGAACGCCCGGATCCGATCCATGTCCGCCGCCACGTCTCCCGTGAGCTCGAACGTCGGTCCGAGCCCCGTCGTCATCGTCGTGCGGTCCACGTACCCGAGGGTCACGGGCATCCCGGTCTCGCGCGCGATCCGGTAGAAGCCCGACTTCCAGTGCGTGTGCCCCGAGCGCGTGCCGTCGGGCGTCACCACGAGGCTGAACACCTCGCCCGACCGGATGCGCTCGACGACCTCGGCGACCACGCGGCCGGGCGCATCCCGATCGACGGGAATGCCGCCGAGCCGCGACATGATCGGCCCCCGCCACCCGGCGAAGAGGCTCTTCTTGCCGAGCCAGCGGATGTGGATGTCGAGCTTCCACGTGATGGCGAGCATGAAGACGAAGTCCCAGTTCGACGTGTGCGGGGCCCCGATCAGGAGGGTGGGGCGGTCGAGAGCGGGCTCCGTCACGAGGCGCCACCGGCTGACGGTCCAGAACGCACGGGCGGCGAGGCGGCGCAGAAGCATTCGTCCAGCGTAATTCGCCTGCGCCTGTCGACGGGCCGGACCGGGGCGAGCGCTCCCTGACAGAATCTCCGCATGACCGAGCCCTCGCCGACTCCGCAACCGAGCCCCTCTCCGTACTCGGTGCCCGAGCGCCCGACGAACCTCATGGCGATCCTGTCGCTCGTCGCCGCGTTCGTCGCGCCTCCCGCGGGGCTCGTGCTGGGCATCCTCGCTCAGCGTCAGATCGCCCGCACGGGCGAGCAGGGCGCGGGGCTCGCGAAGGCCGGGGCCATCGTCGGCGGAGTCTTCACCGCGTTCATCGTCATGTTCGTGATCGCGTGGCTGGGCATGGTCGCGTCGATCTTCGGCAACTTCTTCTTCTGGACCCTGCCGCGCTGAGCGCGCCCACCATGCGCACCCTCACCGTCTGCAACTTCGTCACGATCGATGGCCGCTACGAGGACGACGACCACGACATCGCCTCGCTCTTCGAGCACCACCACGCCGACTACGGCGGCACCGACACCTTCGACCACTACAACGCAGGGCTCTTGCGCGAGGCCGGCACGCTCCTGCTGTCGGGGCGGCGCTCGGCGCTCGGCAACCTCGGGTACTGGGCGGGCGTGCGCGACGACCCGAGCGCGACGGCGATCCGCCGCGAGTTCGCCGAGCTCATCGAGCGCGTCGAGAAGGTGGTCGTCTCCGACACCATCACCGAGGCGGACCTCGCCCCGTACCCGAACACCCGCATCGTGGCGGTGGCGGATGCTCGCGCCGAGGTCGCCCGCCTGAAGACGCTCGACGGACCGGGCATTCTGATCCTGCTCGGGCGCATCCTCTGGAACGACCTCATGCACGCGGGCCTCGTCGACGAGCTGCACCTCGTGACGTTCCCGCTCATCGCCGGTGGGGGAGTGCCGCTGTTCGACGCGCGGCCGCCAGTCGCGCTGAGGCTGCTCGAGAGCCGGGCATGGCCGGAGTCGGGCCAGGTGCTCATGCGGTGGCGGGTCGACACGCCGGCCGCCTAGAATCCGGTCGTGAGCATCCGTCGCGTCGCCGTGATCACCCTCGTCGCTCTCGGTCTCGCCGGCTGCGTCGGGCCTGAGATCGCCGAAGAGGTGTACCTCGACTACGACGGTGATCTGCGCGACGCTGTCGTCGCGTGCTCGCTCGAGGCAGCTGATGGCCGTCTGCGAGACGATGCGAGGGTTCCGTCCGGCATCTACCTCACCGACATCAGTCACTCGTACTCGCCTGGCACCGGTGCCGCCGACGTCAGCGGCGTCGTGAGCGCACGCGAGTCGGCGAGCGACGGTTCGACCGTCGAGTACGCCTGGCGGTGCACGACCGACAGCGGCGGCGGCGACCCGACCATCGTGTCATTCGAGCCGGTCGGAGGCTGAAGCCGCAGCACCCACCACCGCAAGACACGGGACGTCCGTGTCTTCGCCACCGCCGATCCGCGGGAGTACCGTCGCCCCATGACCCTCCCCGAGCTCAACTGGCTGGCCGTACTCGCCGGCTTCGTCGTCTACTTCGTCACCGGCGCCATCTGGTTCGGGCCGAAGACCTTCTACCCGGCGCGGATGCGCGCCAAAGGTCACGACCCGCAGAACCCGCCGGGGCTGCACGGCCCCGGCCTGCTGTTCGGGCTCACCGCGGTCGGAGCGCTCGTGCAGGTGCTCACGCTCGCCATCGTGCTCGCATTCGTCGCTCAGGCGACGGGCGACCCGGTCGGTCCGCTCGGCGGCGCGCTCGGCGGCCTCCTCCTCGGCATCGGCCTCGTCGCGGCGAGCTCGCTCTCGCACCGGCTGTTCGGCGGCGACGGGATCCGGGTCTGGGCGATCGAGGTCGGCGGCGACGTCGTCGGCCTGACGCTCGCGGGCCTGGTCGTCGGACTCATCGGCTGACCTCGCGCGCATTCCGAACTGTTCGGGGCAACTCGTCCGCCCCCGGGCGCACGGAGTGCCCCGAACAGTGCGGATTGCGTTCTGGCAGTGGCCGCGGGCGTGCCGCGAGGCCCGCGCGAGCCGCGCTCAGCGCGCGAGCAGCTGCCGCGCCGCCCCGCGCCCCGTGCGCACCGCGCCCTCCATGTACCCGCACACCCACTGATCCGAGCCGACGAGCCAGAACGGCGGCGCGTGCGTGCCGTGCAGCGGCCCGACCGCGGTGAGGTCGCCGGGTCGCCACGCGGTGATGTACCCCTGCGTCCACGGGTCGGCGAACCAGTCGCGCACGAACACCGACTCGACCTCGGCCGCCTCAGGCCCGTAGGCGGCGACGAGCTCGCCGAGCAGCACGGCTTCGCGCTGCGCCGCCGGCAGCGCCTGGTACGGCCCGAGCCGATCGACGGGCACGAGCGCCGAGAGCGCGCCCGTCGTCTGCACCCACGTGCCCCCGAGCAGCGTGTGCTCGAAGTAGCCCGTGCCGTTCTGCCCGTTCGCCTCCCAGAACGACGACGCGTAGACGGTGACGAGCTTCGCCGCCGGAGCGTGCTGCCGCCGCGTGGCCGCCGCGAGATAGTCGGGTGCGACCCCCGAGATGCGCAGGTCGCGCAGCGGCCCCGCGGGCAGCGCGCACACGACATCCGAGGCGGTCAGTCGCTCGCCCGTCGCGAGCGTCACCTCGACGCCACCAGAACCGACGGCGATCGCCACGACGGCGCTCCCGTACCGGATCCGGTGCCCGAGCCCCTCCGCCATGCGCAGCGCGACGGTCGCCGACCCCTCGAGCACCTTCGCGCTCTCCCACGCGTCGTAGTCGTAGAAGCCGAGCGCCCCCGCCGTCGCCTCCTTGCGCAGGTCGGCGAGCAGCGACCGCCGCTCGATCGACGGGTCGGCGAGGGCGAGGGTGCGCAACTCCATCGCGCGCAGCACGGCGGGGGTGGCGCCCTCCGACCGCAGCCAGGCTCCGACGCTGAGGCGGTCGAGCGCGACGGCATCGGGATGCGCCCACGGGTCATCGGGGTCGACGGTGGCGGCGAGGGCCGCGAACCTCTGCTCGAGCCGGTCGTAGATCGCGCGGTCCGAGTCGAGCATCCACGGCATCTCATCTCCGAGGACGCGACCCTCGGAGACCAGCCACGTCGACTCGCCGGGAATGTCGGTGAAGCTCGGCACGATCGTGAGGCCGAGCTCGGCGACGAGCTCGCGGTAGGCCGTGTGGGCGATGCCGATGACCTCGCCACCGAGCTGGATCGGCCTGCCGTCGGGGGTCTCCGACTGCTCGACGCGGCCGCCCGCTCGGCCGCGCGCCTCGAGCACGATCACGTCGGCGCCGCCCGCGCCGAGGTCGCGCGCCGCGCTCAGCCCGGCGAGCCCCGCGCCCACCACGATCACGTCGTGCCTGCTCATCGCGTCTCCGTTCCTGGTCAGCCGCGCAGGCGCTCGCCGCGCGGGTCGGAGAAGGGGCGCCGCGCCACGGTCGCCGGATGCGCGACCCCCGCGACCTCGATCGTGAAGACCCCCTCGAGGTCGGCATCCGGGTCGATCGCGGCGAGGCCGACCGAGCGCCCCAGGGTGTGGCCGAACGCGCCGCTCGTGACCCGGCCGATCGGCACCCCGTCACGCAGGACGGTCTCGTCGTGGAGCAGCAGAGGCTCCGGGTCGTCGAGCGCGACGAAGACGGTGCGGTGGCGCGGTCGTGACCGGTCGAGCGCGGCCACGGCGTCGCGCCCGCAGAACCCGCCCGGCTTGTCGAGCGCGACCGTGAAGCCGAGCCCCGCCGAGTACGGGTCGTCGCTCGCGCCGATATCGTGGCCGAGGTGCCGGTAGCCCTTCTCGCTGCGCAGCGAGTCGAGGGCATGGTAGCCGGCGAGGCGCACGCCGAGGCCCTCGCCAGCCGCGAGCAGCGCATCGAGGACGTTCACGGCGAGGTCGGCCGGCGGGTAGAGCTCATAGCCGAGCTCGCCCACGAAGCTGATGCGCAGGCAGTACGCGAAGCCGTCGGCGACCTCGACCTCGCGGCCGCGCGTGTACGGCTGGGCGGCGTCCGACCAGTCGTCGGGCGAGACGCGCTCCATGAGCTCGCGGCTCCGCGGCCCCATCACACCGATCGTCGCGAGGCCCGCGGTGACGTCGACGACGGCCGCCGCCCGACCCCGCGCCGCCCGCCGCAGCAGCCAGAGCGAGGCGTGCCGGCTCGCCGACGGCGTGACGACGAGGAAGCGGTCGTCGGCCAGTCGCGTGATCGTCCCGTCGAGCTCGATGCCGCCGCGCGCGTTGAGGAAGAGCGTGTAGACCGCCGTGCCGACCGCGACGTCGACGTCGTTCGTCCCGACCCACTGGCACAGCGCGAGCGCGTCGGGCCCGGCGACCTCGAACTTCGCGAACGGGCTCAGGTCGAACAGGGCGACGCCCTCGCGCGCGGCGCGGTGCTCGGCGGCGACCCGGACGAACCAGCCGGGCCGACCGTAGCTGTAGCCGTCGGCGATCGCCGGCCCGCCGTAGTAGAGCGCTCGCTCGCCGCCGTTGAGCTCGCCGAACCGCGCGCCGAGCTCTCCGATCCGGTCATGCAGCGGCGTGCGGCGCACGTTCCGCGCGGTCTCCGACTGGTACTGCGGCCAGTGCATCGCGTACAGCCGGCCCAGGCTCTCCGTCGTGCGCGCGTGCAGGTAGCGCCGACTGGCCTGGTGCGGCGAGAAGCGCCGCACATCCACCGATGCCGATTCGAATGCGGGCGCGCCCGTCAGCATCCAGGCCGCGAGTTCGCGACCGACTCCCGGCGCGTAGATGATGCCCTGCGAGTTCATGCCGGCCGCGACGAACAGCTGCTCGACCTCCGCGGTTTCGCCCATCAGGAACGCCGTATCGGGCGTGAAGCTCTCAGGCGCGTTGAGGAAGCGGTCGTATGGAGCCGCCGTGAGCGCCGGTACCGTGCTCTCGGCGTGCGCGCGCACGGCCGCGAAGTGCTCCCAGTCGGGCGGGAACTCCGCGAACCCCTCGGTCGGGATGCTCGGCACGGCCCGCGGGATCCCTCGAGGCTCGAACGCGCCGACGAGCAGCCGTTCCCCCTCCGAGCGCACGTAGTAGCTGCGGTCGAGATCGCGCAGGACGGGCAGCCCGGCGCCCGAAGGCCCGGCCGCCCCCGCGATCGGGGCCGAGCGCACGTGCACGTGCTCGGCCGGGTAGAGCGGCAGCCGGACGCCCGCGGTCGCCGCGAGCTCGCGGCTCCAGAGCCCGCCCGCGATGACGACGCGCTCGGCGAGCACGTCGCCCTGATCGGTGCGCACGCCGCGCACGACCCCGCCGTCGTGCAGGATCTCGAGCGCCGTCACACCCTCCCGCAGGGCGACGCCCGACCGCTGGGCGAGCGCGGCGAAGGCGAGCGCGGCGAAGCCGGGGTTCACGTGGCCGTCGGCCGGGTAGTGGAGGCCGGCGAGCATCCCCTCGGTCGACGCGAGCGGCCACAGTCGCGCGATCTCATCGAGCTCGACCATGCGCGCGTCGATGCCGTTCTGGGCGGCGACGTCGCGGGCGCGCAGCAGCTCGTCGACGCGACCCGTCGTGCGGGCGATGCTGAGCGAGCCGACGCGGTCGAACGACACGTCGATGCCCGAGCGCTCCTGCAGCGTCGCGTAGGTCGCGACGACGCACGACGAGAGGTGCGTCATCGCGGTCGACCCCCGGCCGTTCGCGACGAGGCCCGCGGCGTGCCAGCTCGTGCCGCTCGTGAGCCGAGCGCGCTCGATCAGCAGCACGTCGTCGGCGCCGGCCGCGGCGAGGTGGTGGGCGATGCTCGCGCCGATGATGCCGCCGCCGACGATGACCGTGCCCGCGCGGGCGGGCAGCGGCGCACGGGCGTCGTCGGTGAGGAGCGCGGCGCTGAGCGATCGGTCGGCGAGTCTGTGCACGGCGGAGGCCCCGTTCGCGTCGAGCGTGGAGTGCGGCCCGGCGTCGTCGCCGGTACGAGAACGATAAGCCGGTGTTGCACCCTTGGACAACAATTCGAGGATCGCCCCTGTCCTCAGCCTGCTGAGGCACGATAGAGGCGTGGATGCTCCCCGCGCGCTCGCCGCCGCCCGAGCCGCCCTCGCCGAGGCCGCGGCCGAGCTCGCCGCCGCCGGTGCGCGCCCTGAGCAGGTCGCGACCACGGTCGCGGCGCACCGCGCTCTCGGGTTCATCCCGGTGCGCGAGAAGCTCCGCCGCACCGGCGAGGGATTCCTCCTCGGCGCCCTCCTCGCCACTCGAGACGGAGACGTGCTCGATCCGGGTCGAATCGTGCGCGCGAGCCGGCAGGTACTGCCCGGGCACCAGTCGGCGAGCGCCCAGGAGCGCCGCGCCCTCCGGCAGACGGCTCTCGACTCCGGGTTCGACGAGGGCGAGACCCTCGTGCTCGACTCCCGCGCAATCCCGCTCGACGACCCGGAGGCGATGCGCGCCGAGCGGGGCCCGCTCGTCCTGCGCGAGACCGAATCCGGCGAACTCGAGGTCCTCGTCCGCTGGATCCCGACCGCCCCGGACAGCGCGCTGCGCCCCCTCGCGGCCTACCTCGCCGAGCGCGTCGACCTCGCGCGCGGAGCCCTCGTCGCCGCGCGAGCCGAGAGCGAGCATCCGTGACCGAATCGACCGGCCCAGCCCCCGCGACCGGCCTCGACCCCGACGTCTTCGCCTTCTACGCCGAGCTCGAGCAGAACCAGAACCGCGAGTGGTGGCTCGCGAACAAGCAGCGCTATGACGAGCGCGTGAAGGCGCCGGTCGAGCGGCTCGTCGACGCGCTCGGCGGCGAGTTCGGGCCGCTGAAGATCTTCCGGCCGTACAAGGACGTGCGCTTCAGCGCCGACAAGCGCCCGTACAAGGATCACCTCGGGCTCGTGAGCGCCGACTCGAGCGCGGGCACCTACTACCTGCAGGTCTCGCACCACGGCCTCATGCTCGCCGGCGGCGAGTACCAGCCGAGCCGCGAGCAGCTCGCCCGCTTCCGCGAGATCTGCGACGACAACCGCCTCGTCGGCGACCTCGAGGCGACGCTGGACGAGGCCGCCGAGCGCGGCTTCGCGATCATGACGGCGGATGCCCTCGCCACCGCCCCCCGCGGCTACCGCGCCGACCACCCGAAGATCGCCCTGCTCAGGCTCAAGCGCCTGGCCGTCGCCGCCGAGCACGCCCCCGCCGAGTGGATGACCGGGCCCGAGCTCGTCGACCGCGTGCGCGCGGGCTGGCGCGTCGTCGGCGAGTGGAACACGTGGCTCGCCGAGAATCTGCCCGCGCCCGTCGAGGCGGCCCGCTGACGCGAGCGGGCGGCCCGCTCACGCGCGCGGGCTCGCCCGCTAGGGTGCACGTATGGTCGGCGACGGGGCTCTGCGCGCGCTGCCGCTCGACGGCGCCGGCGGACGGCGCGGGACCAACCTGCCCGCGATGGGCGACTTCAACCAGTCGGTCATCCTCGAGGCGGTGCGACGCGCGCCGCAGGGGCTGAGCCGGGTCGAGCTCGCGGAGGCGACGGGGCTCTCCGCCCAGACGGTGTCCAACATCAGCCGTCGACTCCTCGACGCCGACCTGATCTCGGAGGCGGGTAAGGAGGTGAGCGGGCCGGGGAAGCCCCGCACGATCCTGAGGCTGAACCCGGGCGGGCGCTTCGCTCTCGGCGCGCACCTCGACCCCACGGTGACGACGGTCGTCCTCCTCGATCTCGCGGGGTCGGTCATCGCGCGCGAGCGGATCGGCACGCCGCTGCAGCAGCGCCCGGACGAGGTGATCGACGCGATCGCCGCGACCGCCGAGCGGCTCCTCATCGATTCGGGCATCGACCGGAGCCGGCTCGCCGGCCTGGGCGTCGCGGCGCCCGGTCCGATCGACCCCGTCGCGGGCGCGCTGGTCGGGCCGCCCAACCTCCAAGGCTGGCACCGGGTCGCGGTGCGGGACGAGCTGCGGCTCCGCTCGGGCATGGAGGTCGTCGTCGATAAGGACGTCACGGCGGCCGCCGTCGCCGAGAAGTGGGCGGCGGCGAGCGGCGCGGGGAGCGGCTCGTTCGTGTTCCTGTACGTCGGCACGGGCATCGGAGCGGGCATCGTCGTCGACGGCGAGGTCGTGCGGGGGAGCGCGGACAACGCGGGGGAGGTCGGGCACATCGTGGTCGACCCGGGCGGTCCGGAGTGCACCTGCGGGTCGCGCGGCTGCGTCGCCGTGACGTGCACGCCTGAGGCGCTGGTGCGGGAGTGGTGGGGGCTCGGCGGGCGCTCCGCCGACCGCGGCGCCACCGACACCGAGGCGATCGACGGCGCCTTCACGCTGCTGGCGGCGGAGGCCGGGAGCGGCGACCCCCTGGCGGTCCTCGTGCTGGAGCGCGCGGCGATGAGGTTCGCACGACTGCTGGCGGTGATGACCAATCTCCTCGACGTGGACCGCGTCGTCCTCGGCGGCCCGTTCCTCACCCCCATCAGCGCGCTCATGATGTCGACGGTGCCCGTGGAGCTCGAGGGGCTCCGCGCGGCGCGCGGCATCCACCCGCTCGGTGTCGGGACGTCCGCGCTCGGCGACGACGTCGCGGCGATCGGGGCCGCGGCGCTCATCCTCGATCGCACGCTCTCGCCGCAGACGCGCTCGCTGATGCTTCCGGCGATTCTCGCTTGACGCGGATTACTCCATTCGATTTACTTATCGTGATCGGGCTGCGGGTCAGTGCTCGGTCCCCCTCCGCCATGCCGAGCAAAGGAGCACAGCATGAGGCGCACCCTTCGCACGACCACCACCGCCCTCGTCGTCACGGGAGCCCTCATCGGCGTCGCCGGCTGCTCCGCCGCGGGGGAGGAGTCCGACGACCAGACCCTCACCGTCTCCTACATCCGCACGGATGCCTTCACCGCGCTCGACACCCTGTTCCAGACGGTCAAGACCGACTTCGAGGATGCGAACCCCGGCGTCACCGTGGAGCTCCAGCCCGTCTCCGCTCCCGATGAGGACTACAAGACCCGCCTGGCCCTCTCGCACCGCTCGGCCGAGACCGCGCCCGATGTGTTCTACCAGGACACGACCACGATCCGCGCCGACGCCGAGGCCGGCTACCTGCTGGCGCTCGACGACTACCTCGCCGAGTGGGAGGACTGGGGCCAGTTCAGCGAGGCCGCGCGTACCGCGGGCCTCGGCACCGACGGCTCGACCTACGCCGTCTCCCTGGGCACCGACACGCGCGCCCTCTGGTACAGCATCCCCGTGCTCGAGGCAGCCGGCATCCCGACCCCGTGGGAGCCCGAGACCTGGCAGGACGTCCTCGACATGGCCGAGGCCGTGCAGACCTCCGACCCCGAGGCCGTGCCCTTCATGCTGTACTCGGGCACCGGCACCGGTGAGGGCTCGAACATGCAGGGCTTCTACCAGCTCCTCTACGGCACCGAGCTCGGCGGCGACGCTCTCTTCGACTCCGAGTCGGGCAAGTGGGTCGTCGGCTCCGAGGGCTTCGTCGACGCGCTCGAGTTCGTCGAGACCGTCTACTCCGAGGGCTACTCGCTCCCCGCCGACCAGGCGCTCGACCCGAACGTGTGGCAGTCGGTGTTCGGCGAGCTCTTCCCGGAGGGTCGCCTCGGCGCCACGATCGAGGGCTCCTACACGCCGTCGTTCTGGGTCGAGGGCGGGTCGTTCGAGTGGCCCGAGTACGCCGATCAGATGGGCGCCACGGCGTTCCCGACGCAGAACGGGGACGGCGAGGGCGTCAGCATGTCCGGCGGATGGACGCTCGCGGTCGGCGCTGCGTCCGAGATCCCCGACCTCGCCTTCGAGTTCCTCACCATGGCTCTGAGCAAGGAGAACTCGCTGTCCTACGTCACCGAGAACTCGCAGATCGCGGTGCGCGCGGACGTCGCGGCGGAGCCGAGCTACCTGGAGTCGAATCCCTTCGTCGGCGCGGTCACGGAGCTCGTGGAGATCACGAACTTCCGCCCGGCGACGAGCGACTACAACCAGATCTCCGCCGCGGTCCAGAACGCGACCGAGGCGGTGATGACCGGTCAGTCGACCCCCGAGGAGGCCGCCGCGGCGTACGACCGCGACGTCGAGTCGATCGTCGGCGCAGACGGCATCATCGAGAGATGACCCCAGACCTCGATGCGGCACCGCCCCACCGGTGCAGCCGGGCAGCAGCCCGGTGACGGCAACCGCATCGTCGTCGCAGCGTCCGTCCGGTACCTTCGGACGCCGCGACAGCCCGTTCGGGCGGCGAGCCTCTCGGCTCGCCGCCCGGACGATGCCTCTTCTTCCCGCACTCCTGCTGCTCGCGGTCTTCCTGCTCGGTCCCATCGTCTGGTCGATCGTCGGGTCGCTGACGAACGCGACCCTCACCGGAGCCTCCGCGACCTCGCCCGACTGGGTGGGGCTCGCGAACTACGAGCGGCTCCTCGCCGATCCCGACTTCCCGCTCTCGCTGTGGCTGACCGTCGTCTTCACGGTCCTGTCCGCCGTCGTCGGGCAGAACGTGCTGGGCTTCCTCGTCGCCTTCGCCATGACGCGGGCCGATCGCCGGGTCGCGACGATCGCGAGCGGCGCGGTGATCGGCGCCTGGGTGCTGCCGGAGATCGTCGCCGCGTTCGTCGCTTACGCGTTCTTCTCGCGTGACGGCACGCTCAACCAGCTGCTGGCGGTCATCGGGCTCGAAGGCGACAACTGGCTGTTCACCGTCCCCATGCTCACGATCGTGCTCGCCAACGTGTGGCGCGGCACCGCCTTCTCGATGCTCGTCTACCGGGCGGCCCTCAGCGAGGTGCCGCCGGAGCTCACCGAGGCCGCGCAGATCGACGGGGCGAACGGCTGGCAGCGGCTGGTGCGCGTCACCGTCCCTCTGCTGCGCGGCACGATCGCTACGAACCTCATGCTCGTCACCCTGCAGACGCTGTCGGTCTTCACCCTCATCTACGTCATGACAGCCGGCGGCCCCGGCAATGCGAGCGCGACCCTGCCGGTGTACGCCTACCAGGAGGCGTTCCGCTTCGGCAGCATCGCGTTCGGCACCGCGATCGCGACCGTCATGCTCGTGATCGGGGCCGTCTTCTCGATCGTCTACATCCGCATCCTCAACCGGGCGGAGGCCGACCGATGACGGCCGCCGTCGCCCGCGCCCCTCGACCGGTGTCGGTGGCCTCCCCGCGTCGATCGGTCTCCCGCGGGCTGTCGACCGCGGCGCTCGTGCTCGTCACCGCGGCCTTCCTGCTGCCGCTCGCCTGGCTGCTGCTCGCGGCCTTCGACGCGAGAGCCACCTACGAGACCCGACTGCCGCAGGAGCTGTCGCTGGACAACTTCGCCGCGGTCCTGACCCCGCAGACGACGTTCGTGCCGCTGGGCAACAGCCTGCTGCTGTCGACCGCGACGGCCGCGATCACGGTGCTCGTCGCGCTGCTCGCGGCGTATCCGCTGTCGCGCTATCGCTCGCGCTTCCATCGGGGCGTCATGTACGGGGTCCTGTTCGGCACCTGCCTCCCGATCACGGCGATCATGGTGCCGGTCTACAGCCTCTTCGTCGTGCTCGACCTCCTCGACTCCATGCCCGGCACGATCCTCTTCCTGGTCGCGTCGTCGCTGCCGATGGCGGTGTTCATGACGAAGAGCTTCATGGATGCCGTTCCCGTCACTCTCGAGGAGGCGGCGTGGATCGACGGCGCCTCCGCGATGCGCGCGCTGCGGATGATCGTCGTGCCGCTCATGCGCCCGGGCATCGCCGTGGTGTTCGTCTTCGTCTTCCTGCAGGCGTGGGGCAACTTCTTCGTGCCGTTCGTCCTGCTCTACTCGCCGAGCAAGCAGCCCGCGGCGACGAGCATCTACACCTTCTTCGGACAGTTCGGCTCGATCGCCTACGGTCAGCTCGCTGCCTTCTCGCTGCTCTACTCGCTGCCCGTCGTCATCCTGTACATCCTCGCCTCGAGACTGATCGGCGGGTCGTTCGCCCTGGCCGGCTCGGTCAAGGGCTGACCCCACCCGGAAGGACCACCGTGCACGAGCACCGCCTGACCACCGACGGTCGCATCGAGCGCTTCCTGCGCGACGTCCTCGGCCCGCAGCGCATCGCCGAGCGCATCCCGCTCGCGGTGACGGCGTCGGTGGTCGACGGGGAGCCCATCCCGTTCGCCGAGGCCGTCGCGCGCCCCTTCGCCCCGTTCGCCGTCGGGTCGGAGTGGGGCAGGGCGTGGGACACGGTCTGGTTCCGCGTCACCGGCGAGGTGCCCGCGGAGTGGTCCGGCGCGGACGGGCGCCACGAGGTCGAGCTCGAGGTCGATCTGGGGTACTCGTCGCGGCTGCCCGGCTTCCAGGCCGAGGGCATCGTGTACGACGCCTCGGGCCGCATGCTCAAGGGCCTCGAGCCGCTCAACCGCTTCGTCCCCCTGCCGCACGCGGGCGCGGTCGATCTGCTCATCGAGGCCGCGGCGAACCCGAACATCGCCGACGACTTCAGCTTCCGGGCGACGCCTCTCGGCCACCGCGATACGGCGGGGGATGCCCTGCTCTACGTGCTGCGACGCGTCGACCTCGTCCGGCGAGACGTCCGGGTCACCGAGCTCTGGCACGACGCCACCGCCCTGTGGGACCTCGTCGGCCAGCTGCCGGACGAGCAGCCGCGTCGGCGGCGCATCGTGGAGGCGCTCGCGCGCGTGGTCGACCTCGTCGACCCCGATGACGTGGCCGCCGACGTCGACCGGGCGCGGGAGGTGCTCGCGGTGGAGCTCGGGCGGCCCGCCCACGCGAGCGCGCATCGCGTCCACGCCGTGGGGCACGCCCACATCGACTCGGCGTGGCTCTGGCCCACGCGGGAGACCGTGCGGAAGTTCGCCCGCACGCTCTCCAACGTGCTCGACCTCATCGACCGAGACCCCGACTTCCGCTTCGTGGCCTCCTCGGCCCAGCAGTACGCGTGGGTGCAGCAGCACTACCCGGAGCTGTTCGAGCGGCTGCGCACGGCGGTCGACTCCGGCCGGATCATCCCGGTGGGCGGGATGTGGGTCGAGTCCGACGCCACGATGATCGGCGGTGAGTCGATGATCCGGCAGTTCCTGCTCGGGTCGCGGTTCTTCCGCGAGGCCTTCGGGGTCGAGAGCGACATCGTGTGGCTCCCCGACTCGTTCGGCTTCTCGGCCGCGCTGCCGCAGATCTTCCTCGGCGTGGGGGCGACCGGTTTCGTGACGCAGAAGATCTCGTGGAACGACACCAATCGGATGCCGCACCACACCTTCTCGTGGGAGGGCATCGACGGCTCGCGCATCCTCACCCACTTCCCGCCGGTCGACAGCTACATGAGCGATCTCGGAGCTGCCGATCTCGCCAAGGCCGAGCGGCAGTACGCCGAGAAGGCGGTGGGATCGAGCTCGATCGTGCCCTTCGGCTGGGGCGACGGCGGCGGCGGCCCGACGCGGGAGATGATCGCTCTGGGTCGACGCAAGGGCGACCTGGAGGGCTCGCCGCGCGTGGAGTTCTCCACGCCCGCCGCGTTCTTCGACGAGGCGCGCCAGGAGATCGCTCGCCCGCCCGTCTGGTCGGGGGAGCTCTATCTCGAGCTGCATCGCGGCGTGTTCACCTCGCAGGCCGAGACCAAGCAGGGCAACCGCCGCAGCGAGGCGCTCCTGCACGAGGCGGAGCTCTGGGCGGCGACCGCCGCGGTGCGCTCCGGCGCCCCCTACCCGCACGAGGAGCTCGACGCGGCCTGGCGCATCGTCCTCCTGCAGCAGTTCCACGACATCCTTCCCGGCACGTCGATCTCGTGGGTGCACGAGGAGGCGGAGGAGCGCTACGCGCAGGTGCGCCGCTCGCTCGAATCCCTCATCGACGCCTCCGTGGCCGCGCTGGCCGGGGAGGGCGACCGCGCGCTGCGGGCGATCTCCTCGCCCTGCGATCCGGCGGCCTTCGCGATCGTGGAGTCCGACCTCGGCACCCGCTCCGACGCCCTCGGCCGGGCCGTCGGGCGCGCGGACGACGGGGGATTCGTGCTCGAGAGCGACACGCTCCGCGTCGTGATCGATCGGGGCGGGCGCATCGTCTCGTTCGTCGACCTGACCAGCGGGCGCGAGCTGATCGTGGCGGGAGAGCCGGCGAACCGCTTCCAGCTCTTCCGCGACCGCCCCGCGCAGTGGGACGCCTGGGATCTCGACGAGAACTACCGGCGCACCGGTCGCGAGGTCGATGACGTCGTCTCGTGCGAGATCGAAGGCGAGGCGGTCGTCCTGCGGCTCACCGCGGGGGCGTCCACGATCGAGCAGCGGATCTCGCTGTCGCCCGACGGCGCGGCGCTCGACCTCGACGTGCACGTCGACTGGCGCGAGGACCGCATGATCCTGAAGCTCGCGCTGCCCGTCGGCATCCTCGCCGATCGCGCCTCCTCCGAGACCCAGTTCGGCCACGTCCATCGGCCGACCCACGCCAACACCTCGTGGGACGCGGCGCGGTTCGAGACGGTCGCCCACCGCTGGGTCCAAGTCGAGGAGCCCGGGCAGGGGCTCGTCGTCGCCAACGCCAGCGCGTACGGGTGGGACATCCAGCGTCTCGATCGGGACGGTCGCGGCGTCGGCACGCTCCTGCGGGCTTCGCTGCTGCGGGCGGCGACCTTCCCCGACCCCGACGCCGATCGGGGCGAGCACGATTTCGCGCTCTCGCTCCGGCCGACCCGCTCGATCTCCGACGCGGTCGCCGAGGGCTACCGACGGAGCCGTCCGCCTCGCGCCCTGCGCGGCGCGACGCCGGTCGCGCCCCTCGTCCGGCTGGAGGGAGGCTCGGCCGTCATCGAGACCGTGAAGCTCGCCGACGATCGATCGGGCGATCTCATCGTCCGGATCTACGAGGCGAGCGGCGCGTCGACCACGACCGCCGTCGTGGTCGACGCCCGCCGCGGCGAGGCCCAGTGCGTCGACCTGCTGGAGCGCGAGCGCGGCGACCGGCGCGACGCGTTCGCCCCGGACGAGGAGATCGTGCTGCTGCTGCGGCCCTTCGAGATCGTCACCCTGCGCATCCGCCTCGACGCGTCGGCGGTGTGACGGCGTGTGACGCTCCGGCCGCGAGCCCCGCGACCGATGTCGGAGGTTCGACATAGTCTCGACTCCGTGCTCCTCGAGACCCACGTCCTGCAAGACACCGATCCCGACCTCCCGGGGCTCCTCGGTGACGGCTTCGAGGTGGTCGGCGAGTCATGGGGCGCCGAGCTCGAGATCGACGGGGGCGCCGACACGGCGGCTCTGCTCGAGCGCCTGCGCGGCTTCGTGGCGTCCGCCCGCGGCTCCGGGCTCGAGCTCCGCGAGCTCGCCCCGCGCGACGCTCCCGCGATCGAGGCCCTCGACGCCGAGAGCTGGGCCGACGTGCCGACGACGCCCGCGACCGTCCACGCTCCCGTCTCGGCGGCCGACGTGCACGACTGGGCCCGCCGCGGTCGCCGCGCGTTCGGCGCGCTCGACGGCGACCGACTCGTCGGCGTCTGCGTGGGCTCGGCCGGCGACAACGACTTCGTGGTCGTCGCCCCCGATCAGCGCGATCGCGGCATCGGCGCCGCCGTCGTCGCGGCGTGGATGCTCGGCGCGATCGCCGCGGGCGAGCGCGCCTTCTCCGCGGGCGGCGCCTCGCAGAACGCCCGGAGCCTCGGCATGATCCGAGCAGTGGGGTTCCGCGTCACGGAGCGCTGGCTGAGCCTGCAGCGCCCCTGACGTCGCGGGCGGCTCCGCGAATCCATGTCAGCACTTCGGGCCGCCGTCAACCCCCTTCTCGCTCTCTCGCGCTGACCGTTAGCGTCAGCCCATACCGACAGGTCGTCGGAGGTCACGGCACGAGCCGGGGCGCGATCCGCGACCGGAAGGAGGCACCACCATGGCAACACTTCTCTGGATCATCGCGGCCATCCTCGTCATCGCGGGAATCGTCACGCTCGTCCGCGGTCAGATGCTGTGGGGCATCGTGCTGATCGTTCTCGGTCTGCTCGTCGGCCCCGGTGGCGTCAGCATCTTCACTTGATCGGACGTGGCTAGGCCCTGAGCCCCCGATGTGATCAGGATCACGGCGCCCCCGGGCGCCGCACCCCGAGAGGCGGTGCCGCGGACGCGGCCCGCCTCTCGGCATGTCCGGGCTCCATCCCTGCGAGCGGATGCTCGGCTCGGGACCTTCGGCCCTG
Source organism: Yonghaparkia sp. Soil809 (assembly GCF_001429705.1). Taxonomy (NCBI): domain Bacteria; kingdom Bacillati; phylum Actinomycetota; class Actinomycetes; order Micrococcales; family Microbacteriaceae; genus Microcella; species Yonghaparkia sp. Soil809. The sequence goes on along the minus strand of NZ_LMSV01000001.1, from coordinate 333,878 downwards.
ACCGGCCGCTCTCGCGCAGGGCTACCGTGACCCCACGCGGCGTCGAGCCGCACCAGGAGGTCACCATGAGCCGCCGACGCCTCGCCACCCGCGCCGAGCTCCTCATCCGCGCGTCCGCGCACCTGGCCCTCGCCTCGGCCCTCGCGGTCGCGCTGGCCGGCTGCGTCCCGCCCCCGGGCCCCGAGCCCACCGCATCGACCGCGCCGCCGAGCGCGAGGCCGAGCGAGACCGCCGAGCCTACGGCGGCCCCGACCGAGACGGCCGAGGTCGAGCTCTTCTTCGCGGTCTCGCACCCGACCGACATCGACCTCATCCCCGAGACCCACGAGCTCGAGGTCGAGTCCGATGGCAGCGCCATCGAGGCCGCGCTCGCCGCGATCACGGAGGGCGCGATCGCGCCGACCGACCCCGACTACGCGAACCTCTGGCGCGATGTCCCGCTGAACGGCGTCGAGCGCGAGGGCGCCGTGCTCCGCGTCGACCTCGGCGGGCTCCTCCAGGGCGTCGGTGCCGAGGCCGAGACCGTCGCGATCGAGCAGCTGGTCTGGACGGCGACGGACATCGAGCCGGGCATCCGCGCCCTGACCTTCACGGTCGATGGCGACGTCGTCGAGACGCTCGGCGGGCACGTGGATGCCCGGGGCGAATTCGCGCGCGGCCTCGCCGAGAGCACCCTCAGCCCCCTGCAGATCGACACCCCCGCGCAGGGCTCGACGGTCACGAGCCCCCTGCGGGCGAGCGGCCTCGCGTGCGTGTTCGAGGCGACCTTCGGGTGGGAGCTGCTGCAGGGCGGGATGGTGCTCGAGGAGGGGTCCGCGATGAGCGAGGAGGCGTGCCCCGCACGGGCGCCCTGGAGCCTCGACCTGGGCCCGCGACAGCCGGGGGAGTACACCCTCGTCATCACCGAGTACTCGATGAAGGACGGCTCGGTCGCGAGCACCGACTCCAAGACCTTCACCGTCAGCGGCACCTGAGCGCTCCGCGGGGTCGACGCGCACAGGTTGCGGTGCGACAGTGGAGGCATGACGGTCATGCCGATGTTCCCCCTCGGGTCGGTGCTCTTCCCGTCCATGCCGACCGCGCTGCGCATCTTCGAGGAGCGCTACATCGTCATGCTCTCGACCGTGCTGCAGGAGGAGCCTGCGGAGTTCGGGATCGTGCTGATCGAGCGCGGTTCAGAGGTCGGCGGCGGCGAGCAGCGGTTCCCTGTCGGCACGATCGCGCGCATCGCGCAGGTGCAGGCCAGCGAGGGCTTCATCGGCCTCGTCGCGCAGGGCACCGCGCGCGTGCAGGTCGAGGAGTGGCTGGAGGACGACCCCTACCCGCGGGCGCGGGTGAGCACCCTGCCCGAGCTGGAGTGGCACGACGCGCTCGGCCCGCTCTTCGACGAGGCCGAGTCGACCGTGCGCCGCGCGCTCGCCCAGGCGAGCGAGTTCGTCGAGCAGCAGTGGGGCGCCGACGTCGAGCTGAGCGCCGACCCCGTGGAGGCGATGTGGCAGCTCGCCGGCATCGCGCCGCTCGGACCGCTCGACCAGGTCCGACTGCTGCGCGCGCCGGACGCCGAAGCGCTCCTCCGTCAGCTCATCGAGCTCGCCAACGACGCCATCGAGGTTCTCGCCATCACGTGGGATGACACCGACGACTTCCCGACCCCCGACGACTTCCGCGACGGCGACGCGTGACCGCGCTGCTCGCCTTCCCCATCCCGACCGACCCCGGCACGGCATCCGCCGCGGGGCCGCTCTTCCTCGCGATGGGCCTCGCGACCGTCGCCGTGCTCGTCTGGCAGGCCGTCCGCTACTTCCGCGACTCGCGCGACGACGACTGAGCCGGCGCGACCGCGGGGTCAGGCGAGACCGGTGCCCGTGGCGTGCCGACCTCGCTCGAGGAGGATGGCGATCGCGGCCGTCATGAGCGCCGCGATCAGGAGCGCGCCGTAGACCGTGCGATCGGCCATGAGGAAGTCCGAGATCGGCGGCGTCGGCACGATCATGATCAGGAGCGACAGCGCCGCGGTGAGCGCGAAGATCGCCCAGGCGCCGCGCCGCGCCCAGCCGGCCGAGCGCAGAGCGCCGAACAGCAGCGTCAGGTGCCCGGCGGGCACGAGCAGGAGCACGGGGACGTCGAGGGCCGTGCCCGTCGGGGCTCCGGCGTAGTCGCTGCCGAGCAGCTCGTTGGCCACGAGCAGGGTCCCGATGGGCGCGGCGAGCATCACCGCGCCGGTGCGGCCCATCGCGCCGAGCCGCGGCATGAGCGCGAGACCGAGGAGGGTCGCGGCGCCGAGCAGCAGGGCGGTCGCGGGCGATCGATGGCCGAGCACGGGGTGGAGCTCCCGCGGCGCGAGGGCCGCGGCGGCGAGCGCGACACCGACGAGCACGAGCAGGACGACGAGCGCGCCCATCGCGATCCGCGGAGCGGTCCGCGCGAGCCTCGTCGGTCGAGCAGCGCGTGCGGTCACCATGGCGCGGCCTCCTCCATCACGAGGGCTGGGTGGCGCCAGTATCCTCCTGCGTCGGCGCGGGCACCAGGGGCGGTCGGCCCGCTGCGGTGCGGGATGCTCAGCGCGCGGCGCGCGCCATCCAGGCCTCGACCTCGTCGGCCGTGCGGGGGATGCCCGCGGAGAGGCTCTCGCAGCCGTCGGCGGTCACCATGACGTCGTCCTCGATGCGCACGCCGATGCCGCGGTACTCCTCGGGCACGGTCAGATCGTCGGGCTGGAAGTACAGGCCGGGCTCGATCGTGAAGACCATGCCCGGCTCGAGGATGCCGTCGAGGTAGAGGTCGCGCCGGGCCTGCGCGCAGTCGTGCACGTCGAGGCCGAGATGGTGCGAGGTGCCGTGCACCATGTAGCGGCGGTGCTGGCCGCCCTCGGGCTGCAGCGCCTCCTCCGCGGTGACGGGCAGCAGGCCCCACTCGGCGGTCCTCCGCGCGATGACCTCCATCGCGGCGGCGTGGATCTCGCGGAACCGGATGCCCGGCCGCACGACCGCGAAGGCCGCGTCAGCCGCCTCGCGCACGGCCTCGTACACCCGGCGCTGCACGTCGGTGAAGGTGCCGCTCACGGGCAGGGTGCGGGTGATGTCGGCGGTGTAGTAGCTCTCGAGCTCGACGCCCGCGTCGATGAGGATCAGGTCGCCGGGAAGCACCGGGCCGTCGTTGCGCGTCCAGTGCAGGATGCACGCGTGCGGGCCGCTCGCCGCGATCGTGTCGTAGCCGACGGTGTTGCCCTCGGCCCGGGCGCGGCGGTCGAAGGCGCCCTCGACGAGGCGCTCGCCGCGGGGGTGCCGGACGATCTCCGGCAGATCGGCGATGACGTCGTCGAATCCCTGCCGGGTGGCGGCCACGGCGCGACGCATCTCCTCGATCTCGAAGGAGTCCTTCACGAGCCGCAGCTCGCTCAGGTCGCGCGCGAGGTCGGCGTCGCGCTCCGTCAGCTCGCCCGCGAGAGCCTCGGCGTCGTCGGCTCCGTCGGTCGCGAGCAGCAGACGCAGAGCATCCACCCGGTCGGTGATGGCGCGGTCGGCGTCGCGCACCACGAGAGTGCGGGCGTCGAGGCTCTCGAGCACGGCCTCGAGCTCGCCGAGCCCGCGTGTCGCGAGCCCCAGATCGAGGGCGACGTCGCTGGCGGTGGGGCGCGGCCCCGTCCAGAACTCGCCGATCTCGGGGTTGGCGTAGAACTCGTCGGAGTCGCGGCCCGCGGCCTCGCGGAAGTAGAGCACGGCGTCGTGCCCGTCGGGCTCGCCGGCCTCGTCCGTGCGCGGCTCGAGGATGAGAACGCTGCCGGGCACGGTGTCGGAGCCCCAGCCGGTCAGGTGCGCGAAGGCGGAGTGCGCGCGGTACGGGTAGTCGGTGTCGTTCGAGCGCTGCTTGGCCGGTCCGGCGGGGATCACGAGGCGCGCGGTCGGGTGCAGCGCCGAGACGCGGGCGCGGCGCTCGGCGGCGAACGCCGCCTGCTCGCGGGGCCCGCTCGCGCGGCTCGGGCGCTCGGCCCAGCCCTGCGAGATGTACTCCTTGAAGGCGTCGGAGCCGGGAGTGGTCGAGCGGTTCGCGGTCGCGCGCGGGGCATCCTTCTGATCGGTCTCAGCCATGCCCCCATCCTCCCACCCGGCGCGGGGCGGGGGTGCGGGATGCTCGCACGCGCACTCGATCAGAGGCCGAGTCGCGCCACCACGGGCCGGTGGTCGCTCCCGGCGTCGTCGAGGGTCGTGATCACACGATAGGAGCGGATCTCGAGATCCGGGGTCGCGAGCACGTGGTCGATCGGTGCGCCGAGGAGCGCGGGCAGGCGCGTCGGCCACGTGCCCACGGCCCCGCTGCCGGTCGCGAGTGCGGCATCGACGCACGAGCCGAGGCCCGGTCCGTCGTCGGTCGCGGTGAAGTGGTCGGCGGTCGCGTTGAGGTCGCCGGCCATGATGACGCGCTCACCCGTGCACACCTCGTCGAGCCAGGCGAGGTCGGCGCGCCAGCTCTCCAGCTCGCCCGGGACGGGCGCGATCGGGTGCACGCCGATGATCGTCGGCCCCTCTCCCGAGATCGGCCGCAGGACGATGCTCGGCAGCACGGTGGTCGAGCCGACCGAGTCGTCGCGCGCGTACTCGCCGAGCTCGACCGAGACGAGCACGCTCGTCGACCGCGCCTTGAGCTCCAGCTCGGGGTCGAAATCGAGCGTGTGCACCCACATCGGCCGGCCCGCGTCGCGGAGGATCTCGGCGACGACGACCGCGGTCTCCTCCGTGGTCTCGGGCAGAACGATCACGTCGGCCCGCTCGGCGGCGGCCAGATCGGCGATGATGCCCGGGCCGGTGGCGTCGCCGAGGGTGTTCCAGGAGAGCACGACGAGGTCGTCGCCGGCGGGCGCGGGCAGGGCATCCGCCCCGAAGCCGCGACTGGCGAGGACGGCGACGTTGATCGCGGTGAACCCGAGGGCGATGACCGCGAGGCCCGCGAGGAAGCGCCGCCCGCCCGCCCACATCGCCGCGATGATGAGCAGCGTGACGGCGACGAGGACCGCGACGAGCGAGCTGAGGCCGCGCAGCCCGACGAGCTGCGCGATCACGGGCGCCCCCGCGAGCCCGAAGAGGCTCGGCCACGCGATGACCAGGAGGGCCGCGGCCGCGCCGAGCAGGAGGGCGGCGGCGGCGGAACGGCGGATCATGACCCCGTGAGCCTATCCCGCGCTCTCGCGAGCCCCCTCGGCGGCGGATGCCCGGCGCGCGCGGGGCGGGCCCCGAGCTCCTCCTGCGTAGCATGAGGAGCATGCCGCGCCCCACGATCGACCTGCACAGCCACAGCAGCGTCTCGGACGGCACGGAGACCCCCACCCAGCTCGTGCGCGCGGCGATCGCAGCCGGGCTCGACACCCTCGCGATCACCGACCACGACTCCACGGCGGGGTGGGACGAGGCGGTCGCGGCGGCGGCGGGCAGCGGGCTCCAGATCATCCGCGGAATAGAGCTGTCGACCCGCTACGAGTGGCGCAGCGTCCACGTGCTCGGCTACCTCTTCGACCCGCACGACGCGGACCTCGTCGCGGAGACCGGCCGCATCCGCGACGATCGCCTGACCCGCGCGGAGCGCATGGTCTCGCGCATCTCGGAGGACTACGACGTCACCTGGGACGACGTTCTCGCCCAGTCGGGCGGGGTCTCGATCGGCCGCCCGCACATCGCCGATGCGCTCGTCGCGCGCGGCATCGTCCGCACGCGCAGCGAGGCTTTCGAGTCGATCCTGCACTTCCGCGCCGGCTACTACCTGCCGCACGCCGCGCCGACCGTGCTCGACGGCGTGCGCATCATCGCGAGCGCGGGCGGCGCCCCCGTCATCGCGCACCCCGCTACGCGCGGTCGCGACGCCGTGATCGATGAGGGGATGCTCGAGCAGCTGGTCGACGCCGGTCTCGTCGGCCTCGAGGTCGATCACCGCGAGAACACGAGCGAGGGCCGCGCGACGCTGCGGGAGTGGGCGCGGCGGTACGACCTGGTGATGACCGGGTCGAGCGACTACCACGGCGACGGCAAGCCCAACCGCCTGGCCGAGAACACGACCGACCCCGAGTCGCTCGAGGCGATCGTCGCCCGCACGCGCGGCGTCGCGCCCGTGCGCGCCTGAGGGCGATCCCGGCGCCCGACGGCGACGGCGGCGTACCGTCGGTGCTCAGCCGACGCCGACCCGCGGCGTCCGGCCGACGACCGGGAGGCGATGCCGCGTGATCACCGAGCTGGGCCCGAACGAGATCTTCGTCTTCGGCTCCAACCCCGACGGCTGGCATGCGGGGGGTGCGGCGAAGACCGCGCTCGACCGTTTCGGCGCCGTGTGGGGCGAGGGCCACGGGCTGCACGGCCGCTCGTACGCGGTCGACTCCATGAGCGGGCTCGGCGTGCTGGAGGAGGAGGTGCGGACCCTCCTGGAGTTCGCCGCCGAACACCCCGAGCTGCGGTTCCTCGTCACCCCGATCGGGACGGGCATCGCCGGCTACGACCCCGAGGAGGTCGCGCCGTTCTTCGTCGGAGCGCCCGACAACGTCGTGCTGCCTGAGGAGTTCTCGGCGGTGCTCGCGGCGGAGTGATCGGCGCCCTCGGTCGCGGGGGCGCTCGCGGCGCGGGCCCCGCCCTCGGCCGGGGCTCCGCCCTCGGCGTCGGCCGAGCCGTCGCCGGCTCCGTCGGGTCCGGGTGTCGCGAACGGAACCGGCTCGGCGCGGCGCACCATGAGCACGAGCGGGATCGTGACGAGCGCGATGATGGCGCCGACCGCGAAGGCCGCGCGGACTCCCTCGGCGGTCACCGAGTCGGTCGTCGCGCCCTCGGGCCCGGCGAAGGCCGACGAGACCGAGATGAAGAGCGCGATCCCGGCGGCGCCCGCGACCTGCTGGATCGTACCGACGATCGCGCTGCCGTACGAGCTGAGCCGCGGCGTGAGCGATGACATGCCGTTCGTGATGAGCGGCGTGAACAGCAGGGCGAGGCCGAGGCTCGTGCCGAGGTTCGCGACGGTCACGAGCCAGAGCGGGGTCGTGGCCGAGAACAGCGTCATGCCCCACAGCGACGCCGAGAGCAGGATCGCGCCGGGGATGACGAGGGAGCGCGGCCCGACGCGGTCGTACCGGCGGCCGATGACGGGGGCGGCGAAGGCCATGAGCAGCCCCCCGGGGAGGATGAGCAGCCCGGAGACGACGGCCTCCGCACCCAGGACGTCCTGGACGTACAGCGGGATCAGGATGATCGCCCCGAAGAGCGCCATCGACGCGATCGTCACGGTCGCGATCGCGAGGGCGAACTCGCGCGATGCGAAGGTGCGCAGGTCGAGCAGTGCGCCGTCGGTGCGCTGCAGCACGACCTGTCGAGCGGTGAACAGGGCGATCGCGCCGATGCCGATGCCGAGCGCGATCAGCCCGGGGACGAGCTGCTCGCCGCCGCGCTCGCCGAGCAGGCTGAGCCCGTACACGAGGCCGCCGAAGCCGGGGATCGAGAGCACCACCGAGGGGACGTCGAGGCGCACCGGGCGCTGCTCGCCGACGTTGACGATGCGCGCGGCGCCCAGCGCGAGCGCGCCGATGGCGAAGGGCATCATCGTGATGAAGAGCCAGCGCCAGTCGGCGATCGACAGGATGAGGCCCGAGACGGTCGGGCCGAGCGCCGGCGCGACCGAGATCACGATCGAGATGTTGCCGACGACGCGCCCGCGCATGTGGGCGGGCACGAGCGCGAACACGGTCGTGAAGAGCAGCGGCATCATGATCGCCGTGCCGCTGGCCTGCACGACGCGTGCGATGAGCAGCACCGCGAAGCCGGGCGCGACGGTCGCGATCGCCGTGCCGATCGTGAAGAGCGACATCGCGGCGAGGAACATGCGCCGGGTGGAGAAGCGCAGCATGAGGAAGCCCGTGATCGGGATCACGACGGCGAGCGTCAGCATGAACGCGGTCGTCAGCCACTGCGCGGCGCTCGCCGTGATGCCGAGGTCGTCGATGAGCTCGGGGATCGCGACTCCCATGAGCGTCTCGTTGAGGATCACTACGAACGCCGAGACCAGCAGAAGGCGGATGACGAGCATGTTGCGCGCGTGATCGGGCGACTCGGCGGTCGACGGCGTGGTCGCGGGGGAGGAGGGGGAGGAAGTCACGAGTCTCCGAGGCGGTCGGCGGCGAAGCGGGGGATGCGCGGCGGTGGCCGCGAATGCATAACCTACTCCTGCCCTCCGTCATTCCCGTCCGTGAGGAATCCGCAGCGCGAGTTCCTCCGGACGGGGTCGGCGACTAGGACTGCGCGGCGGCCGAGCCCTCGCCCGCGCCGCCCTGCCCGGCTTCGCCGGGGCCGCCCGACCCGCCCGAGCGACGACGGCGGCGACGGCGCTTGGCCGCGGGTGCCGTGCCATCGGCCGCGGGCGACGCTGCGGGGGCATCCGTCGTCGTGCTCTCGGCGGGCTCGCTGCGACGGCGCTCGCGCGGCGGCCGCGACCCGTCGCGCGAGCCCTCGCCCGAACCGGCCGAGCGGGACCGCGAGCGCTCGCGCGGCGGGTGCGAGGCCTCCTTCTCGACCTTGGGGATGGGCGTCGCCTTGAGGCGGCCCTTCGAGCCGGCGGGGATGTTGAGGTCGCTGAACAGGTGCGGCGACGAGGAGTAGGTCTCGACCGGCTCGGGGATTCCCATCTCGAGCGCGCGGTTGATCAGCGCCCACTTGTGCATGTCGGCCCAGTCGACGAAGGTGACGGCGATGCCGGTCTTGCCGGCGCGGCCCGTGCGGCCGACGCGGTGCAGGTAGGCGTCGTGGTCGTCGGGGACGGTGTGGTTGATCACGTGGGTCACGTCGTTGACGTCGATGCCGCGGGCCGCGACGTCGGTCGCGATCAGGATGTCCTTCTTGCCGGCCTTGAACGCGGCCATCGAGCGCTCGCGGGCCTCCTGCGTCATGTCGCCGTGGACGGCGCCGGCGCTGTAGCCGCGGTCGTTGAGCTCCTCGACGAGCTTCGCGGCGGCGCGCTTGGTGCGCGTGAAGACGACGGTCTTGCCGCGGCCCTCGGCCTGGAGGATGCGGCCGATCACCTCGTCCTTGTCGAGCGCGTGCGCGCGGTAGACGATGTGCTCGATGTTGGCCTGGGTGAGGCCCTCGTCGGGGTCGGTCGCGCGGATGTGGATGGGCCGGTTCATGAAGCGGCGCGCGAGGGCGACGATCGGACCGGGCATCGTCGCCGAGAACAGCATCGTGTGGCGCGTCGGCTTGGTCTGCGAGAAGAGCTTCTCGATGTCGGAGAGGAAGCCGAGGTCGAGCATCTTGTCGGCCTCGTCGAGCACCATGACCTCGACGTTCGCGAGGCTCAGCAGGCGCTGGCTCGCGAGGTCGAGGAGGCGCCCGGGGGTGCCGACGACGATCTGCGCGCCCGCCTTGAGCTGGTCGATCTGGCCCTCGTACGCCTTGCCGCCGTAGATCGACACGATCTTCACGTCGCGGTTCTTCGAGGCGAGCTCGAGGTCCTCCGTCACCTGCACGCACAGCTCGCGCGTGGGGACGACGATGAGGGCCTTGACGCCGGGCTCGGGGTGCAGGCCGAGGCGCTGGATGAGGGGGAGGCCGAAGCCGAAGGTCTTGCCGGTGCCGGTCTTGGCCTGACCGATGATGTCCTGCCCCGTGAGGGCGAGGGGGATGGTCTGCTGCTGGATCGGGAAGGGCTCGATGATGCCCTGGGATGCGAGGGCATCGACCAGGTCGGTCTCGATGCCCAGATCGGTGAAAGTCACGTGAAGGTTCGCCCTGTCTGGTATTGGTAGCGCTCAGTTTACCCGTCGGTCCCGCTCTCCGGCCGACGAGAGCATCGCCTAGGCTGTCCGCGTGACTCCGTGGCTCCGACGCTCCCGTCCGCGCACGCCCGCGCCGACGCTCCCGTCGCGCGACACGTCGACGGCCACGACGCGCGTCGACCTGCACGAGCTGACCCCAGACACCGGGGTCTTCCTCGGCCACTGCGCCGCGCTGCACCTCACCTTCTTCGAGCAGCTGAGCCACGCGGTCGCGAACGCTCCGCGCGTCGCCGAGAAGGATGCCCTCGCCGAGGCCGCGGCCACCACCCTCGCTCGCTACCGCGGGCTCGTGGCCGAGATGGGGCGGCTCAAGCTCGACCCGGCCGCCGTCATGGAGCCCCACCTCGCGGGCGTGCAGGAGTTCGAGCGCCGCACGATGGGCGCCGACTGGCACGAGCAGGTCGCGAGCGCGCACGTCGCGATCGGCTTCCTCACCGACTTCTGGATCCGGCTCGGCGCGGGCCTGCCGCGCGAGTCGCGCGACCGGGTGGAGACGGTGCTCGCCCAGGGCGACCTCGAGCGCCCGCTGCACGCGATCATCGAGCGCGCCATCGCCGCGAACCCGCGGCTGTCGTCGCGGCTCGCGCTGTGGTGCCGCCGACTGGTCGGCGACACGATGCTGCAGGCCCGGTCGGCGCTCGCCCTGCATGCCGATCGGTCGCGCGACGAGGAGCAGATCGAGCCGGTGTTCACCGAGCTCATCGCGGAGCACACCCGGCGGCTCGACCGCCTCGGCCTCACGGCCTAGGCCGGCGCGGGCTCGGCCTTGTCGAGCGCGCCGAGGTCGGCGAGGTAGCTGTTCACCCTCCGAGCCCGCTCGATCGCCCCGGGCGGGACCTCGAGGACCCCGATCCCCTCCGCGTCGCCGAGCAGGACGGCATTGCGCCCGAACGGCGTCGCGAGGCAGCTGCGGCCCGTGAACCCGGGGCCGCAGTGGTTCGCGTAGGCGATGACGACCCCGTTCTCGAGCGCCCGGGCCGGCACCTGGAGGGTGGAGGTCTGGGTGGAGGAGTAGTGCCACGGGTCGTCGAGGCCGGGCGCGCCGTCCTCCACGAGGGGCACCGCCGTCGGGACGAGCAGGATGTCCGCTCCCGCGAGGGCCGCGGCGCGCGCGAACTCCGGGTACTCCAGGTCGTAGCAGATGCCGAGGCCCCAGAGAGCGCCGTCCCACGAGATCGGGTCGGCGTAGTGGTGACCCGGGCTCATCCACCGCTGCTCGACCGGTCCGAACAGGTGGCGCTTCGGCGCTCTGCCCAGCTCCTGCCCGTCCGGTGAGAAGAAGGAGGCGGAGATGCGGTGCTCGCGCGTCGTCGAGTCGACGGTGGAGGCGACGAGCGCGACGCCGTGCCGGCGGGCGATCCCGGCGAGGGCCTCGCGGACGGCCGCGCCGTCGTGCCGCCAGGCGCGGTCGGGGGCGTAGCCGGTCGCGAACAGCTCGGGAGTGACCACGATGTCGGCGCCCTGCTCGGCCGCCTCCTGCACCAGCCGGCTGATGGTGGCCAGATTGCGATCGATGTCGTCGACCACGGCCTCGGCCTGCGCCACGGCCACGAAGCGGGATCGTGGGTCGCTCATGGGTCCATCCTCTCCGAGCGTCCGGGGGGACGCGTCTGCGTCGGCGCGCCGACGGCCGAGAAAGCAGTTGACGGCCGACCGCTCATCGCCCAAGATATCCGCTAACCCAACTACATTGGGTTACCGGCTCACAAGGATGTGGGCCGCGACCGTCCCCGAGGAGCCGAGATGACGTCCACTCCGTACACCGATACCGCTCCGGCGGAGCACAGCGGCTTCCAGGCCGCGATGGTCGACGGGGGCACCGAGCCCGCCGTCGCCGCCGAGCTCGAGCGGCGCATCCGCGTCATCGAGCACGACGAGGCGCAGGACGAGTCCCGGCGGCCGATGTCCGGTCGCGAGCTCGCCGTGTACGTCGCCGTGTCGGTCGTCGTCGTGGTGCTGGGCCTGCTGGTGGTGATCCTGTGAGCCGTGCGACGGCGACGGAGGCCGACGGCTCGCTCACGCGCGATCTCCTCTTCGGCACCTTCCCGCTCCTGAAGAAGGAGCGCAGCTGGAGCGCGCTCGACTTCACCTGGGTCAACACCGCGCTCGCGATCGCGACCTGGGCCTTCCTCGTGGGCGGATCGACCGCCCTCCTCGTCGGCTTCCAGGCGGGCGTCGCCGCCATGGTCATCGGCAACGCGATCGGGCTCTGCATCATGGTGCTCGCCTCGGTCGTCGCCTCGCAGCGATGGGGCTCGGAGCAGTACATGCTCCTGCGCGGCGCCTTCGGGGTCGTCGGAGTCGGGATCGTGGTCTTCACCGTCATCCTCATCACCGAGATGGGCTGGTCGTCGCTGCTCGCGGTCATGGCGGGCCGGGCCACGAGCCAGGTCGCCTCGACCCTCGTCGGCGTCGACCTCGGGCAGTACGGCCCGGTCGTGACGATCGGCGGCCTGGTCGCCATCGTGATCGCGTGGTGGGTCCTCTCGCGCGGCCCCGTGACGATCGGCCGCTTCAACGCGGTCATCGCCCCCGGGCTCGCGATCATCACGGTCGTGATGATGGTCTTCCTCGTGATCAACACCTCGTGGGAGGCGCTCTTCGCCGCGGCGCCCATCGCGCCGTTCGACGACGCGACTCTCAACTTCGTGGTCGCCGTCGAGTTCAACGTCGGAGTCGGCGTGTCGTGGTACCCGGTGATGGGGTCGCTCGCGCGCATGACCCGCACGCGTCGGGCCGCGGTGTGGCCCGCCTACGGCGGGCTGCTGGTCGCGACCCTCATCGCCCAGGTCGTCGGCATGGCGGCGGCGCTCACGCTCGGCGACTCGGACCCCACCGTCTGGATGGTGCCCTTCGGCGGCGCCGTTCTGGGAGTCGCCGTCCTGATCTTCATCGCCTTCGCGAACATCACCTCGATGTCGTCCATCGTCTACTCGACGATCCTCGCCATCCGGCAGTCGTCCGGTCGGCTCATGGCGCGCGTTCCCTGGCCTGTCCTCACGGGAGCGTTCTTCGTGCTCCCCGCGATCATGACGTTCTTCCCGCAGTTCATGTACGAGCAGTTCATGATCTTCGTGCTCATCTCCGGGGCGTTCCTCGCGGCGCTCTGCGGCGTCGCGCTCGCCGACTACTTCATCCTGCGCCGGCAGAGCATCGACCTCCGGGAGATCCACCTCGGTCAGCGCGGAACGCTCTACGCCTTCCGCGGCGGCATCAACTGGGCGGGCATCGGATCGCTCGCGGTGGGCACGCTGTTCTACCTGTGGCTGTACAACCCGATCACGCTGGAGACGCAGCCGGCGTTCGTGGTGATCAGCGCGACCCTCCCGTCGGCGATCGTCTCCGCGGTCGTCTACCTCGTCCTCGCCCGCGTGCTCTACCGCGGACGCACGTTCACCGCCGGAGCGCAGTGACGTGACGACCACTCGCGCCGCCGTCTACACCGGCACCGGCACGCTGCAGATCCGCGACGTGGCCCTGCGCGAGCCGGGCCCGGGCGAGGTGCTCGTGCGTCTCGGAGCATCCGGGGTGTGCGGCTCCGACCGGCACGTGCTCGACGGCGACTGGCGGATGCCGACGCCGATGATCCTGGGGCACGAGGGCGCGGGGGTCGTCGAACGGGTCGGCACCGGGGTGCGCAGCCTCGCCCCCGGCGACCACGTGATCATGACCTGGTTCTACCCGTGCGGGTCCTGCACGAGCTGCCGCGAGGGCCGGACCTGGGTGTGCACGGGCTCGAACTCGGAGGCGTGCCTGCTGCCTGACGGCTCGACGCCCATGACGCTCGACGGCGAGACCGCCTACCCGTACCTCGCGGTCGGCTCGATGAGCGAGAGGGTCGTGGTCGCGGAGCAGGCGGCGATCCGCGTGCCGGAGGAGCTGCCGTTCGATGTGGCGGCGCTCATCGGATGCTCGATCGCCACGGGCGTCGGCGCGGTCGTCAACGGCGCCCGGGTCCGGGCGGGGCGGTCGGCCCTCGTGATCGGCGCGGGCGGAGTGGGGATCAGCATCGTGATGGGGCTCGCGCTGGCCGGCGCGAGCCCGATCATCGTCGCCGACGTCACCGAGGAGTCCCTCGAGCTCGCCCGCGAGTTCGGCGCGACGCACACGGTGAGGTCCGACGCCTCGCTGCCGGACCGCATCCGCGAGATCGCTCCCGACGGGGTGGACGTCGCCTTCGAGGCGATCGGGAGGCAGGAGACCATCGCCCTCATGCCGGCGACGCTGAAGCGCGGGGGGACGGGCGTGATCGTGGGCCTGCCCCCGCAGGATCGACCCGTGCCCATCGACGTGCTCGCGCTCGCGGAGGAGGGCAAGTCGCTCCTCGGCTCGAACTACGGGTCGACGGTCCCGGCGAGGGACTTCCCCATGCTGGCTCGGCTCTACCTCGACGGCCGCCTGCCGATCGACCGGCTGATCACGAACCGCTTCCCTCTGGCCGACGTGAACGCCGCGTTCGACCTCATGCGCGCGGGAGCCCGGGGGCGAAGCGTCATAATGTTCTGATCGCTCACTTCTGACGGGGGCACGGTGGCACGACCCAGGCAGCAGCTCCTCTCGCCGGAGATCATCGCCGATGCCGCCATGCGGCTCGTCGCGAAGAACGGCGACTTCACGATCCCCGGCGTCGCCGCCGCGCTCGGGGTGCACCCGTCGTCGCTGTACCACCACCTCCCCGGCGGCAGGCTCGCGATCGTCCACCAGATGCGGCAGAGGCTCTACTCCGCCCTCGACCTCGGCTCCTCGATGGACTCATCGAGGCCGGCTCTCGATCGGCTCCGGCAGTGGATGCGCGCCTACCGATCGGCCACCGCCCAGGTCCCCGAGGCGGTCACCGTCCTCGTCGGGGCGCAGGTCGAGGACCGCCCGACCCTGGAGATCTACGAGGCGCTCTTCGTCATCCTCCGCGACGCGGGCGTGCCGCGCGAGCAGCGGGTGGCGGCCTCCGCGATGATCGACGCCGTCGTGCTGGGCTCGGCCGTCGACGCCGGATCGCCCGTGCCGCTGTGGCGGATCGGCGCAGAGGACCTCCCGGAGCTCCGCGACGTCGCCGCGACCGATGACGACGAGCGCCGCAACGAGTCGGGATTCGAGCTCGCCGTGGACGCGGTCGTCGTCGCCGTGGCGTCGATGTCTCGACCCGGCTGACGCGGCAGCAGGCCTCGGGCGAGGGGCGAGTCGAGCGCCGAGCGCGTCAGGCGGAGCGGGCCGGAGCGGGCATCCCGCCCGGGGCCATGAGGCGCGCCAGGAGCGCGTCGTCGGCGGCGCGCCGGCGGGGAGGCAGCAGGAGCGCGAAGGCGAGCGCGACGCCGGGGCCGATCACGAGGCTGAACACCCAGATCCACCCGCCGTCGAAGGTGAAGCCGAGCCACAGCAGGAGCACCCAGGTCGCCGCGGTCGCGGCGGCGGCGATCGCGGGGATCAGCAGCAGGCCGTGAGTGTCGCGGCCCGGCGCGCCGTAGCGGACTCCGAGGCCGAGGGCGGCGCCGATGACCGTGACGAACAGGAGCTCCATCGTCAGCCGACGAAGCCGATGCGGCGGGTCGACTCGGAGCCGATCTCGACGTAGCCGATCGCCGCGGCCGGCACGACGTACTGCTTGCCCTTGTCGTCGGCGAGGGAGAGCACGGTGCCGGCGGCGAGAGCCTCGGTCACGGCCTTCTCGATGTCTGCGGCGGTCTGCGAGGTCTCGAAGGCGAGCTCACGGGGGCTGTTGAGGATGCCGATGCGAATGTCCACGAACGTCACTGTACCCCGGCGCGCGGGGCGGTCCCGCGGCGTTCACCGAGAGCGGAGCGCGCGGGCCGCGCGGCGGCGGCGAGGCGGTGTCGGAGGGCGGCGCTAGCGTGTGGGCATGCCCCCGCTCGACCCCTCGCAGCTCGCCGCCGTCGAGGCCCGGCGCGGCCGCGGGGCCGTCGTGCTCGGCGCGCCAGGAACGGGGAAGACGACCGTCGCGATCGAGCTCCTCGCGCTCGCGGTGCTCGAGGACGGGCTCGCCCCCGACGAAGTGCTCGTCCTCACGCCGTCGCGGCGGTCGGCGACCGCCCTGCGCGATCGGATCGCCCTCCGGCTCGCCGAGCCGGACGAGACCCGCGCCCCTGTCCTGCCCGGTCCGCTCGCGCGCTCGATCGCCTCCTTCGCGCACTCCGTGGTGACCGCGGAGGCGCGTCTCGCCGGGGACGCCGATCCGCGCCTGCTGTCGGGGGCCGATCAGGATGCTGACATCGCCGAGCTGCTGGACGGCCACCTCGCCGACGGGGCCGGCCCGGTCTGGCCCGCGCACCTCGGGCCGGACGTGCGCGCGCTCGGCGCGTTCCGAACGGAGCTGCGGGACGTCGTCGCGCGGCTGTCGGAGCACGACTGGTCCTCCGACGACCTGCGGGCGGCGGCCGCCCGGCGGTCGCGGCCCGAGTGGGCGGCGATCGCCGACTTCGTCGACGAGTACCGCGCCGTCCTCGGCGGCGCGCGGGCCGACCAGGTCGACCCCGCGGAGCTCGTGCGCGCGGCGATCGGCCTCGTCCGCGACCCGCTCCCGAGCGCGCCTCCGGTGCCGCGCCTCGTCGTCCTGGACGATGCTCACGACGCGACGCCGAGCGGCTTCGACCTGCTCGCCGCTCTCGCCGCGCGCGGGTCGACCGTCGTGGTGATCGGCGATCCCGACGTCGCGACGAACACCTTCCGCGGCGCCGAGCCGGATGCGGTCGCTCGCTTCGCGGCCCTCGTCGAGGGTGCGGCGCTGCCGACGCTCGTGCTCGGCGTCGCGCATCGGCACGGGCCCGCCCTGCGCGCGCTCACCGCTTCCCTCGCCGGCCGGGTGGGTACGGCCGCGGCCGGAATGCAGCGGCGCGCGGTCGCCGGACGCGAGCGGGATGCCGGTGCTGCGGAGGGGGTGGCTGCGGAGGGCCCGGGCGCGGCTGGCCTCGACCCGCTCGTGCTCCCGCTCGACCCGCCCCTGATCGCGCTCACCGCGCCGAGCGGTGCGCGGGAGCGCACCCTCGTCGCCGACCTGCTCCGCGAGAGGCACGTGCTCGATCGGGTGCCGTGGTCGCGCATGGCGGTCGTCGTGCGCAGCGGCGCCCAGGTGCCGCTCATCGCGCGCGCGCTCGCGGTCGCCGATGTGCCGGTGCGCACGACGGCGGCGGGCCGACCGCTGCGGGAGCACCCCGCGGCGCGCGCGCTCATCCGCTTCGTCGACGTCGGGGTCGGGCGCAGCGCGCTCGATGCCGACTCCGCCACCGAGCTGCTCCTCGGCCCGCTCGGCGGTCTCGACCGCATCGGCCTGCGACGGCTCCGTCGCGCGCTGCGGGCCGAGGAGCTCGCGGGCGAGGGCGACCGACCGGCGGACGAGCTGCTGGTCGAGGCGCTCGCCGCCCCCGACCGGCTCGAGACGATCGACCATCGCGTGGCCCGTCGCGCCGCGCGCGTCGCGCGGACCCTCGCGGGCATCCGCGCCCGGCACGAGGCCGGGGCGACCGTGGACGAGCTGCTGTGGGCGGCGTGGAGCGATGCGCGTGTCGCCGACGAGTGGGCGCGCCAGTCGGCCGGCTCCGGCATCGCCGCCGTCGAGGCCGATCGCGCGCTGGATGCGGTCGTCGCGGTGTTCACGGCGGCGACGACGATCGTCGACACTGTGCCGGAGGCGACCGTCGAAGCCTTCCTCGCACGCGTGCTCGACAGCGACGTCGCCGACGACCTGCTCGCCCCCGTGCGCGTCGCGGAGTCGGTGCTCGTCACGACCCCCGCCTCCGCGACCGGCCTCGAGGTCGACGTCGTCATCGTCGTCGGCCTGACGGAGGGGGTGTGGCCGAACCTGCGCATCCGCGGCACGCTGCTGCACGCGCCGCAGATCAGCCGACTCGCGAGCGGGCTGCCCGTCGATGACATCGACGAGCGCCGCCTCGTGCTCGACGACGAGCTCCGGATGGCCGTGCTCGCCTTCTCGCGCGCCCGGTTCCAGCTCATCGCGACGGCGACCGCGGGCGACGACGAGCAGCCCAGCGCCCTCTGGCAGGTCGTCGCCGACGCGGCCTCCGCGCTCGAGAGCCGCGAGGACGGCGACGGAGCCGGAGGCGCTGCGGGCTCGGGCGCAGCGAGAGCGGCGGCCGAGCGTCGGCGCGGCCGACCGCGGTCGCTGCGCCGGCTCGTCGGGCACCTGCGACGCATCCTGACCGACCCGGGCTCGGGGGAGACCGCGCGCGCCGACGCCGCCGTCGCACTGCGACGGCTCGCCGAGGCCGAGGTCGCCGGCGCGGACCCCGCCGAGTGGTGGGGCCTCATCGACCCCTCGACGACCGAGCCGCTCTTCTCCGAGACGGAGCACGTCGCCCTCTCGCCCTCGAAGCTCGAATCCATCGAGTCGTCGCCGCTCGACTGGTTCCTGGACCGGATCGCCCCGGAGGAGTCGAGCCCCGCGATGGGCATCGGCACGATCGTGCACGGCGCGATGGAGACCGCCGCCGACCCGAGCGTCGATGCCGTGTGGGCCGCGATCGAGGCGCGCTGGAGCGAGCTCGTCTTCGAGTCGCCCTGGCTCGCCGATCAGCAGCGGCGCCTCGCGCGCCGCTACGCCGAGGGCGTCTCGGCCTACCTCCAGGACGCCGCGCGCGCCGGCCGCGCGCTCGTCGCGGCTGAGAGCCGCTTCGAGGTCGAGGTCGACCGCGCGCGCCTGCGCGGCACGGTCGACCGCATCGAGCGGGGTGCCGACGGCGCCGTGCGGATCATCGACCTGAAGACCGGGCGACCCGTGACCGACGCCGGCGCCGCCGAGAACGCGCAGCTCGGCGCGTACCAGCTGGCCTACGCCGACGGCGCCTTCGACGAGCNGCGGGGAAAGCCCTACCGGGAGGCGAGCCAGCCGGTGCTCGATGAGGCCGGGCTCGAGACGTTCCGAGAGCGGCTGCGCCAGGCGGTCTCCGCGATCGCCGTCGCCGAGCTCACCGGAGCCCGTACCGTCGGCCGCTACGACTACGGGGCACTGCGCCACCGCATCCACCGCGTGCCGCCCGTGACGGGAGAGTCATGACGAGCTGGATCGCCTCCGTGCCCGGCGCCCGCGTGAGCGCCGATGAGATCGCCGACGCCATCGGCCAGCACCGACCCACTCCCGAGCAGCGCGCCGTCATCGAGTCGCCGCTCGGCCCCGCGCTCGTCGTCGCCGGCGCCGGGTCGGGCAAGACCGAGACCATGTCGGCGCGCGTGCTCTGGCTCGTCGCCAACGGCTTCGTCGCGCCCGAGCAGGTGCTCGGGCTCACCTTCACCCGCAAGGCGGCCGGCGAGCTCTCGCACCGGATCCGCGAGCGGCTGACCGCGCTCGGGAGCACACCGCTCATGAGCCGGGGCGCCGACGCGCCCCCGCTCGTCGATGCGTTCACCCAGCCGACCGTCTCGACCTACAACGCCTTCGCCTCCACGCTCTACCGCGACCACGCCGTGCTCATCGGCCGCGACCCCGAGGGGGCCGTGCTCGGCGAGGCGAGCGCCTGGCAGCTCGCGCGCCAGCTCGTGACGGGCTCCGACGACGCCCGGCTCGCCGAGCTCGACCGGCCCGTCGACCGCATCTCGGCCGCCGTGCTGCAGCTCGCCCACGCGGTCGCCGAGCACGACGCCGACATCGCCGACGTGCGCGCGCTCATCACCGACTTCCTCGGCGTCGCCGACCTGCCCCTCGGCGATCGCCACGAGCGCAGGCAGGGAATCGAATCGCTGCTGCGGCTCGGCGCGACGCTGCCGATCGTCGACCTCGTCGAACGGTTCCAGTCGCTCAAGGCTCGGGAGGGGCTCGTCGAGTTCAGCGACCAGGTGAGCCTCGCTCTGCGCATCGTCGCCCGCCACGGCGAGGTCGCCGCGGGGGTGCGCGACCGGTACCGCGTCGTGCTGCTCGACGAGTACCAGGACACCAACGTCGCCCAGTCGCGCCTGCTGGCCTCCCTCTTCGCCGGACTCCCCGTCATGGCCGTCGGCGACCCGCACCAGTCGATCTACGGCTGGCGCGGCGCGAGCGCGTCGAACCTCGACGACTTCGCCCGGCGCTTCACGCGCGGCGAGGAGGCGAGCGTCGCCCGTTACTCCCTCAGCACGTCCTGGCGGAACGGCCACCGCATCCTCGACGTCGCCAACGCCCTCGTCGAACCGCTCACCGCGCGCGGGGGAGTGCCGGTGGAGCGCCTCCACCCCGGCCCCTCCGCGAGCGCCGAGCCCGTCGAGCTCGCGCAGCGGGAGACGGTGACGGAGGAGGCCGACGCAGTCGCGCGCTGGCTCGCCGCGCGGCTCGCCGAACCGCCGCACGGGCTCGACCCCGGCGCGGTCGACGACGCCGGGCGCCCGCTGCGGCCGAGCGCCGCGCTGCTCATGCGCAATCGCACGCTGCAGCCGATCTTCCTCGCCGCGCTGCGCGAGCACGGGGTCCCCTTCCACGTGCTCGGCATCGGCGGGCTCCTCGCCGAGCCCGAGATCGCCGACCTCGTGAGCGCGCTCGCGGTCGTCGACGACCCCGCCGCGGGAACCGAGCTCGTGCGCCTGCTCGCCGGGCCGCGCTGGCGGATCGGACTCGCCGACCTCGAGGCGCTGCGCGGCATCGCCTCCTGGCTGCGCGAGCGCGACCTCGCCCAGCGCGCCTTCCCGCCCGAGGTCATCGAGCGGATGCGCGCCTCGGTCGCCGCCACCGACGGCGTCTCGCTCGTCGACGCCCTCGACTTCGTCGCCACGGCCCCCGACGGCCACGGACAGCTCGCCCGCCTGAGCGAGACAGGACGGGAGCGACTGCGCGAGGCGGGCCGGCTCTTCGCCCGCCTGCGCGCGCGGACGGCCCTCGACCTCCCCGACCTCGTCGCGGCCGTCGAGCACGAGCTGCAGCTCGACATCGAGGTCATCGCCAACCCAGCGCGGGTGCTCCGCGACGCGCCGCGCGACGCGTTCCTCGACGCCCTCGACGGGTATCTCGCGCTCGCCGACCACGCGACGCTCGGCGGGTTCCTCTCCTGGCTGCGCGAGGCGGAGTGGCGCGACAACCTCTCGCCGCGCAGCGAGGACCCGGAGCCCGGCACGGTGCAGGTGCTCACCATCCACGGCGCCAAAGGACTCGAGTGGGACCACGTGGTCGTCCCCCGATTCGTCGCCGACGAGCTGCCGTCCAAGCCGCGCGACGGCACCACCGGCTGGCTCAGCCTCGGCGTCCTCCCCTACGAGCTGCGCGGCGACGCCGCGGAGCTGCCCGTCTTCGCCTGGCGCGGGGCGGAGACGCGGAAGGAGCTGCTCGAGCGCCGCGACGCCTACTCCGTCGAGGTCGGCGCGCACCTCGAGCGCGAGGAGCGCCGGCTCGCCTACGTCGCCGTCACGCGAGCCCGCCACCGGCTCCTGCTGACGGGATCGTTCTGGGCGGGGCAGTCGAATCCGCGGCCGGTGAGCCCCTTCCTCGTGCCGCTCGTCGAGCGGGGCATCCTGCCCGGGGTGCCGGAGGCGAGCGCCCACCAGGAGAACCCGCTCGTGCTCGACGACGATGACGCGCCCTGGTGGCCCGGCGATCCGCTCGGCGCCCGCCGCCCCGTGCTCGAGCGCGCCGCTGCGCGCGTGCGGGCGGCGAGCCCCGACGCCGCGAGCGCCTGGCACGACGACGTCGAGCTGCTCCTCGCCGAGCGGGCCGAGCGGCTCGCCGGCGCCCGCCGCGCGCCCGTTCCCCTCCGCGTGGCCGCCTCCACCCTGAAGGACTTCGTCACCGACCCCGAGGGCATCGCCGAGCGTCTGCGGCGCCCGATGCCGCAGCGCCCGTACCGCGCGACGCGACTCGGCACCGTCTTCCACCGCTGGGTCGAGCAGCGCTACGGCCTCGCGACGATGGAGGACGCCGTCGACGGGATCGTGCTCGACCCCGACGCCGTCGACGAGCTCGGAGGCGAGGAGGTCGAGCGCGAGCGGCTCGCCGAGCTCCAGGCGACCTTCGCTCGATCGTCGTGGGCGACTCGCCGACCTCTCGATGTCGAGCGCGAGCTGCACGTGCCGCTCGAGGGGCGCATCCTCGTCTGCAAGATCGACGCCGTCTACGCGCTCCCGCCCGGCCCCGACGGCGAGGAGCGGGTGGAGGTCGTCGACTGGAAGACCGGCCGCGCCCCGCGGGATGCCGACGACCGCGCGGCGAAGGAGCTCCAGCTCGCCGTCTACCGGCTCGCCTACGCGCGCTGGCGCGGACTGCCGCTGGCGAGCGTCGATGCGGCCTTCTACTTCGTCGCCGACGACAAGGTGGTCCGGCCGGAGCGGCTGCCCGACGAGGCCGAGCTGCGCGCGCTCTGGCGCGCGGCGATCGACGCGGAGGCGGGCTAGACCGCGGCGGTCGGCACCGTGAAGCGCGAGCGGTAGCTCTGCACGAGCGAGCGCATCCCGATGCCGCACACGCCCACGAGCGCGTCGCCGCGGTGGTACTCGACCACGCACTCGTCGTCGAGCGAGCCGGCGACGAGCTCGCGCCGGTCGGCGAGGTACGTCATGCCGAAGGCGAGCAGGTGCATGTCGTACTGGTCGCTCCAGAACGACGGGAGCGGCGCGAAGCCCGCGGCGGCGAGCGGCTCGCAGTCCGCGCCGGCGAGGTGCGCGGCGATGAGCTGCCCCGCGCGCTTGCCCGTCTCGGTCGGCAGGTTCCAGTGCTCGACGCGCCTCGCGACGTCGTCGAAGAGCGGGTTCGGGTAGCGGGCCACATCGCCCACCGCGAAGACGTCCGAGCGCACGACGCCGTCGTCGCCGACGGCCCGCAGGCCCCCGTCGACGAGAACGCCGTCGCTCACGTCGAGCCCCGAGCCGTCGAGCCACTCGGTGTTCGGGTCGCTGCCGACCGCGACGACGAGCACGTCGCACTCGAGCATGACCCCGCTCGTGAGGATCACGCGCTCGACGCCCGGATCGCCGACGAGCCCGAACAGCCCGTCACGGGTGAAGAACCGCACGCCGTGCGCCTCGTGCCGTCGTCGCACCTCGCCCCCGAGCTCGGGGCCGAGCGCCCGCTCGAGCGGCACCGCGCTCTGCGTGACGACCGACACCGCGCATCCGTTCTTGGCCGCCGTCGCCGCGATCTCGCAGCCGACAAACCCCGAGCCGAGGATCACGACGTTCGCCCCCGACCGCAGCGCCGACCGCAGGCCGACGGCGTCGTCGAGGGTCCGCAGAACGTGGATGCCCGTGAGCCCGTGATCAGGGATGGGCAGCGGCTTGGGGCGCAGCCCGGTCGCGATCACGAGCGCGCGGTACGGATGCTCGTCCCCAGCCTCGTCGGTCACCACGCGCCGCTCGGCGTCGAGCGATGCGGCCGCTCGACCGAGCGTCCACGTGACGTCCTGCTCGAGCGCCGAGCGGATCGGGAAGGCCACCTCGTCGTGCCCGTGCCCCTCGGTCTGCAGGAGCTCCTTCGACAGCGGCGGCCGGTTGTACGGCGCGTGCGCCTCGGCCCCGAGGAACTCGATGGGGCCCGCGTAGCCCGCGCGCCGGGCGCTCTCCGCCGTGCGGAGGCCCGCCATCGCGGCTCCGACGATGAGGAGCGGGGCATCCGTCATCAGGAATCAGGCCCGCGTGATCGTGATCGCCTGCATCGGGCACACGTCGGCGGCGGCCTCGAGGTCGGCGAGCATCTCGTCCGGCGCCTCGGCCTTGTACTCGAGCTTGTCGTCGGCGTTCAGCTGGAACACCTCGGGCGCCTCGAACACGCACTGGCCGTAGTGCTGGCACTTGTTCATGTCGACATCGATCTTGATCATGCGTCTTCTTCCTCCTGGACGGTGGACGGGTAGAGGTCTTTCGAGGGGGTGCGGATGCCGCGGAACTCCCAGTCGCCGCCGAGCGCGGTCGAGACGACCTCCTCGCTCTCGGTCGGCTGCGCGCCGACGTCGGTGCGGATCGGCGTGGGGCCCTCGACGATGCGGTTGCGCAGTCGGCCGAGGCCTTCGACCTCGACCTCGACGACGTCGCCGGGGACGACCGGGCGCGAGTTCGCGGGCGTTCCGGTGAAGATCATGTCACCGGGCTCGAGGGTGATCGTTCGCGCGAGGTCGGCGACGAGGTAGTGCATGTCCCACTCCATGTTGTCGGTCGAGTCCTCCTGCTTGAGTTCGCCGTTCACGTAGGTGCGGATCATCTTGCCGCGGAAGTCCCAGCCCTCGACGAGCCCGGGGCCGACGGGCCCGAGCGTGTCGGAGCCCTTCACGCGCAGCATCGAGCCCGCGTCGGTGTCGCGGAAGTCGTGCAGCCCGTAGTCGTTGCCGACGCTGTACCCGGCGATGTAGTCGCCCGCCTCGGCCGGCGACACGTTGCGGCACGAGCGCCCGATGATGATGACGATCTCGCCCTCGTAGTTGAGCCACTTGCAGCCGATCGGGCGCACGATGTCGCCGTCGTGGCTGTTGAGGGCCGTGATCGGCTTGTGGAAGTACGTCGGCGCGGCCGGGAGCCTCGTCATGAACTCCTCGGTGCGGCTTGCGTAGTTGAGATGGACCGCGAGGATCTTGGTGGGGATGCTCGGCGCGAGGTGCACGGCCTCCGCGATCGCGACCCGGCGCCCGTCGGGGGCGATGAGCTCCTCGCCGTCGCGGCGCACCCGCACGGGCGCCCCGCCGAGCAGGATGCGGCGGTACTCGGTCGTGCCGGTCGGGTCGGTCGTCGTCGCGTCGCCCACGTTCAGCGCTCCCGCGAGAGGACGAGGTCGCGCGGCTGCGGGAACCCTCCCTCGGGCTCGGGGAAGTACACGTGCACCTGGCCCGTGCCGATCGAGTTCTCGTACTCCGAGTACAGGACGCCCGGCGCGGTGTTGGCGCCCTCGCCGGTCGCGCCGGCCATCGTCAGCCAGTGGCTGAAGTTGGCCTCCGGCTTGTACCTCTTGAACTCGTCCATCGTGTCGAGGATGCGCGCGTGGTCGCCGGCCTTCATCCACTCGATGCGCTCGAGGTCGGCCTCGCGGGCCTCCGGGCTGTAGATGTGCGAGGGGTCGCTCGACTCGTGCGCCCGCAGGTCGCGCAGCTTGTAGAAGGTGTGCGAGAGCGCCCCGGAGGCGAGCAGCAGCACCTTGCGGTCGCTGTCGCGGATGGCCTCGCCGAGGGCGCGGCCGGCGCGGAGGAAGTCCTCCGTCTCCGCCGTCTGGCAGACCGACATGCTGACCCAGCGCTTGTCGAGCCCGCGGCCGAGGTAGTGCCAGAGGTTGACGGTCGCGTAGAAGATCGGCAGGTGCGGGTCGCTGATGGGCGTGATCCAGGTGCCGTTCTTCTCGTCGTACTCGGCGGTGAGGTTAGCGAGCTCGGGGTCGCCCTTGAACGCGTAGGGGATCTGCGACATGCCGCGCGGCAGCTCCTCGCTCGTGAAGAGCCCGCTGCGCTCGGCCTGGGCGGTGATGACGAACTCGACGGTCGTCGCCCAGTGCGAGTCGAGCACGACGACCGTGTCGTAGTCGAGGGTCTCCATGACCTCCTCGCGCAGCCGCTTGAGGCCGGGAACGAGCGAGATCTCCTTCCCCTCGTTGAGGTCGTACCGGACATCCTGCGGGAGCATGATGGTGGGCACGTGAGCCAGGATGGCGGCTCCGACGACTCTTCCCATGACTATTCCTTCCAACCGGTCGGTGCGTAGACGGTGTTCTTGACGTCGGCGTAGAAGTCGAAGGACCACGTGCCCCCCTCGCGGCCGATGCCCGACTTCTTGGACCCGCCGAAGGGCGCGGCGAGGTCGCGCACGAAGAAGCAGTTGACCCAGATCGTGCCGGCGACGAGGTTCTTGGTGAGGCGCTCGGCGCGCGCGCGGTCGCCGCAGACGACGACAGCGGCGAGGCCGAACTCGGTGCCGTTGGCGAGCTCGACGGCCTCCTCGTCGGTCGAGAAGGTCTGCATCGCGAGCACGGGCCCGAAGACCTCGGCGGTGAGGATCTCGCTGTCGGGCGCGGCGTCGACGACGAGCGTGGGGCGGTAGTAGAGCCCGCCGAGCTCCTCGTTCGGCCCGCCGCCGAACGCGATGCGGGCGCCGCTCTCGCGAGCGCGCTGCACGAAGCCGTCGACGCGGTCGAGGTGCACGCGGTGGATCTGCGGCCCGATCTGGGTCTCCTCCTCGCGCGGGTCGCCCTGGCGCAGGGCGGCGGCGCGCGCGGCGAAGGCCTCGGCGAAGCGCTCGGCGACGGCCTCGTGCACGAGCAGGCGAGTGCCCGAGAGGCACACCTGGCCGGCGTTGTCGTACTGCTCGACGGCGAGGTCGACGGCGAGGTCGAGGTCGGCGTCGTCGGCGACGATGAGCGGGCTCTTGCCGCCGAGCTCGAAGCTCACGGGCGTGAGGTTGTCGGCCGCCGCGCGCGCGATCGCCTTCGCCGTCGGCACCGAGCCGGTGAACGAGATGCGCGCGATGCCGGGGTGGGCGACGAGCGCGGCCCCCGCCTCTGCGCCGAAGCCCTGCACGACGTTGAACACCCCCGGCGGGATGCCCGCCTCGTTCGCGAGGTCGGCGAACACGCTCGCACTGAGCGGCGTCCACTCGGCGGGCTTGAGCACGACGGTGTCGCCGGCGGCGAGCGCGGGGCCGATCTTCCAGGTCGCGAGCATGAGCGGCGCGTTCCACGGCGTGATGAGCGCGGCGACGCCGGAGGGATCCCACGAGACGTTGTTGTCGTGGCCTCGCGTCTGCCACACCTCGTGGTGCAGTCTGTTGATCGCCCAGTCGGCGAAGAAGCGGATGTTCATGGCCACGCGCGGCATGACGCCGCGGCGGTGGCTGCGCAGGAGCGAGCCGTTGTCGAGGGTCTCGAGGTTCGCGAGCTGCTCGAGGTTCGCCTCCACGAGGTCGGCGAGGCGGTGCAGCAGCTCGCCACGGCCCTCGGGCCCGAGGTCGCGCCAGGCGGGGAAGGCCGCGCGAGCGGCCTGGACCGCCGCATCCACCTCAGCGGCACCGCCGCGGGAGACGTGCGCGAGGATCGAGCCGTCGATGGGCGAGATGCTGTCGAAGGTCTCGGCCGATGCGAGGCGCTCGCCGCCGATCGCGTGTCGGGTGTCGACCGTCAGGCCCGCGAGTTGCACCTGGTGCACGTGGCTGCTCCCTTGCAGTGGCGATTCATTCGGATGCGAATGACTGCGACGATACTAACGGAATCGCCCTCCGCGCGACAGGCTCAGCGCTCCTTCTCGACGACGAGCGTCACCGCGCGCAGCAGCTCGGCGAGCTCGACGCGCCGGTCGCCGGCCGCCCCCGCGATGGTCCGCTCGTGCTCGTTGAACTCGGGGAAGAGCGTCAGCATGAGCGCGCGGCCCGCCTCGGTCATCGACACGACCACGAGGCGGCCGTCCGTCGCACTGCGCTCGCGGGCGAGGAGGCCCTTGGCCTCGAGGGTCGTGAGCACGCCCGTGAGGGTTGCCTTCGAGAAGCCGCCCTCCTCGGCGATCTGGCGGGTCTCGATCGGCTCCCAGATCCAGGTCACCCAGAGCACGACGAAGGCCGTCCACGACAGGCCGTGCGGGGCGAGCACGGTGCGCTCGAGGTAGTTGCGCGTCGCGTTGGCCGCGCGGAAGAGGTTCGACACGACGGCCATGGCCTCGAAGTCGATGGGCAGGCCGCCGAGCTTCTGCGCGACCTGCTGCTCCGTCTCGGCGAGCGTGTGGGGGCTGGGCATCGATGGATCCTCTCCACGAGCATCCAACCTCATTCGGACGCGAAACGTGCTGAGAGACCGCGCCCGCGTCGCGATGGCGCGCCGGGGGAATCGGCACTCGACGCGGGGTGCCAAAGATTGNCCCTCGCCGACCTCGACCTGTTCGCCCACGGGGCGCCGTGGGAGGTCTTCGAGGGGCTCCGGCGCACTCCGGGCCTCCACTTCTCGACCGAGGAGGCCCCCAACAGCGGCTTCTGGTCGGTCACCCGATACCACGACATCGTGCGCGTGCTGCGCGACACCGAGACCTTCACCTCCACGCACTTCACGAACCTCGAGGAGGTCGACGCCGAGCAGGAGGAGATGCGGCGCTCCCTGCTCGAGACCGACGGCCTCCGGCACCGCGCCGTGCGACGGATGCTCCAGGGCGAGTTCACGCCGCAGGCGGTCGCGAAGTACGAGACCTTCCTTCGCGGCATCACCGCGAAGACGCTCGACGCCGCGCTCGCCAAGGGCGAGTTCGACTTCGTCGAGGAGGTCAGCGCCGACTTCCCGATCCGGGTCCTCGCGCGCATCCTCGACGTACCGGACAGCGACACCGGCAAGCTCATCGAGTGGGGCAACCGGATGGTCGGCAACACCGACCCCGAGCACGCCGACGTGCTCATCGGCTCGGCCGACAGCGAGGCGTACCGGCACGTGCCCTTCCGCTCGCCCGCGGCGATCGAGGTCTACGAGTACGGCAAGCACCTCAAGGCCGAGCGTCTCGGGAAGGGCGGCACCGACCTCGTGTCGCTGCTCGCCAACGGCGTCCCGAGCGACGGCGTGCCGCTCAGCGAGCGCGACTTCAACACCAACTTCCTGCTGCTCGTCGTGGCCGGCAACGAGACGACGCGCCACACGATCACGCACTCGATGAGCAACCTGCTGAACAACCCCGACCAGCTCGCGCTGCTCAAGAACGACCCCTCGCTCATCCCGTGGGCGATCGAGGAGTTCCTGCGCTTCGCCTCGCCCGTCTACCACTTCCGGCGCACGGCGACGAAGGACGTCGAGTTCGCGGGGACCGAGATCACGGAGGGCGAGAAGGTCGTCACGTGGTTCGCCTCCGGCAACCGCGACGACGCGATCTTCGAGGACCCGTACCGCTTCGACGTGACGAGGAACCCCAACGAGCACATGTCGTTCGGCCGCGGCGGCCCGCACATGTGCCTCGGCAACGCGCTCGCGCGCATCGAGCTGCGCATCATGTTCGAGGACCTCCTCACGCGCGACGTCGTCCTCGAGCGCACGGGCGACATCGACTACCTGCGCAGCAACTTCGTGCACGGCATCAAGCGGATGCCCGTCCGCGTCGTCTGACCCCGGCGCTCCGCGCAGGGCGTCGGCGGGTCGCACCGGTCGGCCCCGCGGCGTGCGTCAGGTCGCGGGTGCGCGCCTGCGCGCGCCCGCCTGCGCGCGCCCGCCTGCGAGCGCCCCTGCGCGCGCGCGCCTGCGTGCGCCCGCCTGCGAGCGCCCCTGCGCGCGCCGAACATGCGGAACTCAGGACGGATCCGGCAGGGCGCGCCGATGTCCCGCACGTTTCCGCGGTAAAGCGCGGCGGTCGCTGCCGGAGTTCCTGAGTTGCGCAGTGAGGGCGCAGTGCGGGGGAGTCGGCGCGCCCGGGGTGCGGTGCACCGGGTCCGCGGGATGCACGCGCGCTCGTGAGCGCGCCCGATCGGCCTCCCGTCTCAGGGGACGAGCAGCGCGACGCGCGTCAGGAACGCGTCGACGAGCGCGAAGGTGCGCTCGCGCGCGGCGGCCTCCTCGGCGCGCGTCTGCGCGAGCATGATCGCCGGGTCCTGGCCGTCCTCCGCGACCGCGCGGACGCCGCCCCAGTCGAGCCAGCCCGTCAGCCCGGCGGCGTCGAGCTCGGGGTGGAACTGCACCGCGAGGGTCCGCTCGATCGTGAACGCCTGCGAGGCGACGGGGGTGCGCGCGATCTCGACGGCGCCGGGCGGAAGAGTCCAGCGGTCGAAGTGGAACTGGAACCACGGGCCGGGCCCGACGAGCGACGGGTCGTCGCTCCAGATGGCCGTCCACCCGATCTCGCTCTTCGGCGCGGGCGCGACCGAGCCCCCGAGCGCGCGCGCGACGAGCTGGCCGCCGAAGCAGATCCCGAGCACGGGCATCCCGCCCCGCACCGCCTCGCCGAGCCAGTCGAGCTCGGCGCGCAGCCAGGTGCCGATGCACGCGTCGTCCCACGCGCCCCAGGGAGCGCCGAGCGGGACGACGACGTCGTAGTCGGCGAGGTCGGGGAAGTCGACGGAGATGTCGGGGGAGTGGAAGCTCTCCTCCGGGACGACGAGGAAGGCGTCCACGTCGAAGCCGTGATGGGCGAATCGCTCGCCGACGGGGCCGAGGGGGCTCACGTGATCGTGCTGCACGAACAGGACTCGCAACGGGGACCTCCTCATCGACGGCGCCGGGTGCCTACTGTATCGTTTGAAGCCGAACGATCCAGAGTCGGATCACGAGTGCCACAAGGGAGTCGCACATGAGTCGGAGCCTCGTCAACCTGCAGAGCGAGCTCACGGAGGCGGGCATCGACGTGCTCCGCGTCGTCTACGCCGACATCATCGGCACGGTCCGCTCGAAGGATCTGCTCGTCAGCCAGCTCGACAAGGTGAGCCACGGCGGCCCGACCTTCTGCCAGGGCGTGTGGGTCACGACCACCCAGGGCGGCGTGCTCGACGGCGGCGACGTGCTGAGCGACGGGCTCGAGGATTTCGTCACCCAGATCGTGCCCGAGAGCTGGCGCGCTCTGCCGTGGGAGCCGGGCGTCGCCTACGTCGTCGCGGGCGCCAACAACCCCGACATGACGCCGAACGAGTTCGCGCCGCGCACCCTGCTCGAGCGCATCGTCGGCGAGTACCGCGCACTGGGTCTCACGCCCGTCGTGGGCCCCGAGCTCGAGTTCTACATCGCCGACCGCAACGAGGACGGCTCGTTCCGCCGCGCGCTCACGCAGCCCGGCCGCGTCTACACGAGCGGCGCGACCGTCGACCCCAAGGGCACCTTCCTGCACCTGCTGCGCATGCTCGACCAGCTGCGCATCGGGGTCTTCGCGGGCAACCACGAGTTCAGCCCGAGCCAGTACGAGATCAACATCTGGCACGGCGAGGCGCTCGACGCGTGCGACCGCATCTTCATGCTCAAGGCCGGCGTGAAGGACCTCATCGCGCGCCTCGGCCAGGCGGCGACGTTCTCGGGCAAGCCCTGGAGCGACGAGGGCGGCAGCGGCTTCCACCTGCATGTCTCGCTCGAGAGCGCCGAGGGCGAGAACCTCATGCACGAGGGTCACGACCTGAGCGTGCTCGCCCAGCGCATGATCGCGGGCATCGTCGCGCACGCCCCCGCGCTCACGGCGCTCTGCAACCCGACCATCAACGCCTTCAAGCGACTCGGCCCCGACACCCTCGCCCCGTACCGCGCGAACTGGGGCTACGACAACCGCAGCGCGATGCTGCGCATCCCGCCCGAGCGCGGGTCGGGCACGCGCCTGGAGGTGCGCCTCGCCGACGGCGCGGCCAACCCGTACCTCATGACCGCGGCGATCCTCGCGGCCGGTCTCGACGGCATCCGCCGCGAGCTCGACGCGCCGCCCGCGGCCGTCGGGTACTCCTACGAGGACGAGACGCAGGAGATCCTGCCCATGTCGCTCGGCGATGCGCTGGATGCCCTGCGCGCCGACAGCGCTCTCATCGAGCTGCTCGGCGGCCCGCTCGTCGACGTCTTCGAGGTCATGAAGCGCGACGAGATCGAGCGCTACACCGAGGCCGTGGACGACCCCTGGACGCGCGACGTCACCGAGTGGGAGGTCAAAGAGTATTTCCTCGACCTGTAGATCGAGGGAATCAGATGCGAGGGGCCCGGGAGCGACGCTCCCGGGCCCCTCGCCTTTCTCGCCCTGATCTAGATCGCCGGGTTCGAGAAGTCCTTCACGAGCGTTCCGCCGTTGAACGTCACGCCGACCTCGCGGTAGTATGCGCCGATCTTCTCGCGCATCGGCAGGATCGACGCGAGCTCGTCCCAGGGGGAGTCGTGCAGCTCGAGCTCGAAGTCGCCGCGCCAGGTCGCGCCGATCTCGGCGTCGGTCGTGCTCATGGTGATGAGCTGGTCGAAGCTGTTGCCGGCGCCGGGCGTGATGGAGGGCATCCACCGCGAATGCAGCATGGGGTGCCCGTTCACGAAGCCGTTGCTCTCGCTCTCGGCCTCGAGGGTGACGACGAGCGAGGCGAGGCGGTGGTCGTACGCCGCGAGCGACGCGCCGATCCTCGCGCCGGGCGCGAGGCGGGGCGCGGCACGGCCGACGTTCATGACGCGCGTGACGGCCATCGAGCCGAGCTTCTTCGGGTAGCCCTGGAACCAGCCGCGCGCGATCGCGAAGTCCTTCGTGACCCATATGGCGACGCACCGCGTGTACGTGACGCCCTCGTGCTTCACGCGCACGACGGCGAAGGTCTCGAGGTACTGCGAGCGCTGCGGGTCGAGCAGCTCGGCGCCCGAGGCCGAGCACGACTGCCAGTCGGCCCAGATGAGCGCGACGGCGCCCGGATCCTCGTCGGCGAGCTCGAGTCCCTCGGGCAGGAGGGCGGCGACCCTCTCGGGGTCGGTGCGGTACTCGGCGGTCAGCAGCGTGCCCGAGTAGTACCAGGGCATGTCGGGCACGATCGCGCTCGCGCCGGAGGGGGTCTTCGGGGCCATGAAGCCGTTCAGGTCTGCCATGCGCTTCAGCGTACCCATTCGTTCGCAAACAAACGATAGGGAAAATCGCCGAGCGCCGCTGCTTGACGGAGGGAGGAGCGAGGGCCATTCTGTGAATCAGTCGTTTAGGCCCAAACGATCAGCCCTGCTCAATGAGGAGTTCTGGACATGACCCATTCCACCCCCACGGCCACGACCGAGCGCTCCTCGCTCCGAGCCGGCCGACTCGGCGTCATCGGCGTCGTCTTCTTCGTCGTCGCGGCATCCGCCCCCCTCGTGGGCATCACGGGCGCCGTCCCCGTCGCGATGCTCGTCGGCAACGGCGCGGGCACCCCGGGCGCCTACCTCGTCGTCGGCCTCACCCTGCTGCTGTTCAGCGTGGGCTACGCCGCGATGAGCAACCGCGTGACGAACTCCGGCGCCTTCTTCGCCTACGTGGGCAAGGGCCTCGGAGTGAACGCGGGCGTCGCCTCGGCGTTCGTGTCGATCCTCACCTACGTCACCATCCAGCTCGCCATCTACGGCTTCTTCGGCGGTCTCGTCGCCGGCACGATGGCCGAGCTCGGCCTCGACCTGCCCTGGTACCTCTGGTCGATCCTCGCCTGGGTGCTCGTCACCGGCCTGTCGCTCCTCACCGTCGACATCGGCGCGAAGGTGCTCGGCGTGCTGCTCGTCCTCGAGCTCCT
Organism: Yonghaparkia sp. Soil809; assembly: GCF_001429705.1. Classification (NCBI taxonomy): domain Bacteria; kingdom Bacillati; phylum Actinomycetota; class Actinomycetes; order Micrococcales; family Microbacteriaceae; genus Microcella; species Yonghaparkia sp. Soil809. The sequence continues at coordinate 301,069 of NZ_LMSV01000001.1, read as the reverse complement.
GTCTCTGCTCGTCGCCGCGATCGCCATGCTCGCCGATGGCGGCCCCGAGGGCTGGAACATCGCGGCCTCCTTCAGCCCCGAGAACATCTTCGCCGGCGGGTTCGCCGGGGGCGCCGGCATCGCCCTCGCCTTCGCCCTCGCGAGCTTCATCGGCTTCGAGGCGACGGCGATCTACGGCGAGGAGTCGCGTGACCCGAAGCGCACCGTCCCCCTCGCGACCTACATCGCGATCTCGACCATCAGCATCCTCTTCGCCATCGTCTCGTTCGGCATGGTGACCGGCATGGGAGCGAGCGGCATCATCGACGAGGTCGTCACCCGCTCGGCCGACGCCGACGGCAACCCTCTCGTGAACCCCGCGGGAGTGCTGTTCAGCCTCACCGAGCAGTACGTCGGGGGCTGGCTCGTCACGATCATGACCGTGCTCGTGATCACGAGCCTCTTCGCCGGCCTCCTGGCCTTCCAGAACGCCGCGGCGCGCTACTTCTTCGCCCTCGGGCGCGGTGGCGTGCTGCCGCAGCGCGCCGCGACGACGAACCGCGCGGGCGCCCCGGTCGGCGGTGTCGTCATCACGTCGGCGCTCGCCCTCCTCGTGATGATCGTCTTCGCGATCGCGGGCCTCGACCCGGTCGCGAACCTCTTCTTCTGGATGAGCTCGATCACGGCGATGTCGGTCATCGTCGTCGAGATCCTGGTCTCGATCGCGATCATCGTCTACTTCCGCCGCGAGGGCGGCGGCTCGATGTGGAAGACCACGATCGCGCCCGCGCTCTCCGCCGTCCTGCTGGTGCTCGGCCTCTACCTGGTGATGTCGCGCTTCAACCTGCTCGCCGGCACCGTGCCCGATGGCGTCGACCCGACGCTGCCGGAGAGCGCCTTCCAGCTCAACGCGCTCGGCTGGTTCCTCGTGCTCCTGCCCTTCATCGCGCTAGTCATCGGCTACGTCGTCGCCGTCGTGAACAAGAAGGAGAACGAGCAGCTGGTGCGCGACTTCGCGTCGTAGCCGCCAGCATCTAGGCTCGGATGCTCCGCCCGCTCGGGTGGCGCGCGCTCCGGTTCGCGCCGCCCGGCCCCCGATCCCTCCCGGAGGTTCCCCGCATGGCCGACGACTTCGACCTCGACGTCGCACCCGAGCACGACATCGACGACTCGGCGGTCGACGCGCTCGGCTACGACGAGCTCGTGGGCCGCATCTCGCAGCTGCCGCCCGAGCTGCGGGCGCCGCTCGGCGGGATCCTGCTGGAGCGGCGCAGCTACTCCGACGTCTCGCAGGAGCTGGGCATCCGCCAGCCGGAGCTCGTGCGCGCCGTCCAGCGCGGCCGCGCCCTCATCGCGCGCCGCATCGCCGCCGACGAGTAGCCGGCGCGCGGCGCGCTAGTCGCGGGGCGTGGGCGGCGTCGGCGGAGTCGCCGCGCTGCCGTTCGAGCCGGGGCTCGCGGGCGAGCCGCCCGAGGCCCCCGATGCGGTCGACCCCGCCCATGCCGGGCTCGCGGACGACGGCCCCGCGGGCTGCGTCGCGATCCGAGCAGCCTCGGGCGCGCCGAGCTCGGCGAGGTCGTGCGCATCGGTGAGGGAGGCCGGGCGATCCTGCTCCATCGTGAGGGGGTTCGTCATGTCGCGGTGCACGCGGTCGAGGAGCGCGTGCAGCATTTCGACGGCGTCGTCGACGATCTCGGTGCTGCGGCTCGTCGTGCCGTGCAGCAGCCAGCGGGCGACCTCGAGCTCGGCGGCGAAGACGGCGCGTCGGGCGAGCTCGCGATCGTGGATGCCGCGAGCCTCGTGGTACGCCTCGAAGGCCGATTCGGGCACAGCGGCGTCGGCCGAGCCGAGCAGCCAGAACAGGTCGCGGGCGGGGTCGGCGATCTGCAGGCGCGACCAGCCGAGCACGCCCGTGACCGTCTCGCCGATCGAGAGGAAGGAACCCGCCGAGAGCCCCCCGTTGATGACGGTCGGCGTGAACTGCCAGAGCGACTGGTCCTCGCTCGCGAGCTCCCAGCGCCGCAGCAGCCCCGCGGGCACGAGCCCGGTCTCGCTCGCGCGGTCGAGCGTCGCGAGCGACTCGCGCATGACGTCGATCGCCCGCAGCTGGGGCAGCCCGACGTCGGCGACGACGCTCGTGGGCAGCGCGTGCACGGCCGCGATGGCGCGTCCGATCGAGGAGGCGAGCCCCGGCGTGATCGTCTCCAGGGCCACCGGGTCGCCGTCGACGAACTCGTGCACGATCGCGCGCGTGCCGCCGACGGGCGTCTGCCCGACGAGCCGCGGCACGGCGAAGGGAAGGCGCGAGCGCACGCCGTCGCTCAGCGCGCGCAGGGCGACGAGGTCGGCCGACTGCTCGGCCTCAGCCGGCTCGGTGCGGGGGACACGGATGACCAGGTGGCGCCCGTCGCGGCTCGCGAGCACGGCGGCGTCGACGTCGCGGCCGCGCGAGGAACCCAGGCGCGAGGCGTGCGTGACGTCCAGTCCCGGAACGGCCGCCGTGGCGAGCGCGGCTAGAGTGAGAGGGGATCTGGCCATGCCCCCAGGGTAGGCGGCGGGCACCCCCCGGCCGCCCTGCGCCACGCAGTTCCCACCCGGCAGTTGGAGGCATCCATGCAGTTCTCGCTCACCGCGTCGCTGCCGCTCTCGCGCTATCGCATCGACCGCGATGACGCCTCGCGGACGCGGCCGAGGCTGTTCGACGAGCTGTGGGCCGAGCCGACGACGCGCATCCTGGCGGTGTGGCGCGGCGAGGTCCTGCTCTCGGCGGGCGACGCGCCGGCCCTCGCCCTCCTCCCGGTGCAGGCGGCGCCGTCGGATGCCCTGCGCATCTACCTCGGGCGCTCGACCGACGACGCGCCCGACCTCCCGGCCGGCGCCGCCGTCGTCGCCGTCGTGCTCGACGACGACCGCGCGACCGGATTCGCCGCCGACATCGCCCGCTGGGGGAATCCCCGCTCGCTCGGCCACGCGCTCGGCGACCGCGACGCCGGTCTCGCCGTCGAGGCGCTCGGCATCGCGAACTGGCACGCGGTCCACGCCTTCTCCCCCCTCACCGGCAACCCGACCCAGCCCGGTCGCGGCGGCTGGGTGCGCGTGGACGTCGAGACGGGCCGCGAGCTCTTCCCGCGCACCGACGCGGCGATCATCGTCGCCGTGACCGACGTCGACGACCGCATCGTGCTCGGCTCGAACGCTCAGTGGGAGGCCAATCGGTTCTCGCTGCTCGCGGGCTTCGTCGAGCCGGGGGAGTCGCTCGAGGCCGCCGTGGTGCGCGAGGTGCGCGAGGAGTCGGGGCTCCGCGTCGTCGACCCCGTCTACGTCGGCTCCCAGCCGTGGCCGTTCCCCGCCTCGCTCATGCTCGGCTTCCGCGCGCGCCTCGACCCGTCGCTCGAGCACGAGCTGCGCCCCGACGGCACCGAGATCCTCGACCTGCGCTGGTTCAGCCGCGAGGAGCTCGCCGCGGCGCTCGACGACATCGCCCTGCCGGGGCGCACCTCGATCGCCCGCGCGATCATCGAGGACTGGTACGGGGGCCCGATCGACGCATGACCGGCCCCGACCCCGATCGTCTGCTCGCCCAGCTCGACGACCAGCAGCGCGTCGTCGCCGAGAGCCTGCTCGGCCCCGTGTGCGTGCTCGCCGGCGCCGGGACGGGCAAGACCCGCGCGATCACCCACCGCATCGCGTACGGCGTCGCGACGGGCGCCTACGACCCCTCGCGCGTGATGGCGCTCACCTTCACCGCGCGCGCGGCCGGCGAGCTCGTGGGCCGGCTGCGGGCGCTCGGTGCTGACGGCGTCTCGGCCCGCACCTTCCACTCCGCGGCCCTGCGGCAGCTCCACTACTTCTGGCCGACCGTCGTCGGGGGGTCGCCGCCGCGCGTGCTCGACGGCAAGGGGCCGCTCATCGGCCAGGCGGCGTCCTCGCTCAGGCTCGGTCTCGACACCGCGGCGCTCCGCGACGCCGCCGCCGAGATCGAGTGGCGCAAGGTCTCGCGCCTGTCGCTCGACGAGTACGCGCGCGCCGCCGAGAGTCGCACGATGCCCGCGCGCCTGCCCGTCTCCGCCATGGTCGACCTGCACCGCCAGTACGAGGCGATCAAGGATGAACGGCGCCAGATCGACTTCGAGGACGTCCTGCTCGCCACGGCCGGGATGCTCGAGGTCGAGCCGCGCGTCGCCGAGCAGGTGCGCGAGCAGTACCGCTTCTTCGTCGTGGACGAGTACCAGGACGTCTCGCCCCTTCAGCACGACCTCCTCTCGCTCTGGCTGGGCGGCCGGCGCGAGCTGTGCGTCGTCGGCGACGCCTCCCAGACGATCTACTCGTTCGCGGGCGCGTCGAGCGACTACCTCGTGCGCTTCGGCAGCGAGTTCCCCGACGCGCGCGTGGTGCGGCTGGAGGACAACTATCGATCGACCGAGCCGATCGTGACGCTCGCCAATCGGCTGATGCGCGGGCGTCCCGGCGCGCTCACGCTGCGCGCGGCGGCCCGCGAGGCCGGCGCCGCCTCACCCGCGCCGACGGTGTCGGCGCACCCGGACGACGCCTCGGAGTCGGCCGCGGTGGCCGAGTCGATCGCGCGGCGCGTCGCCGACGGCGCGAGCCCCGAGTCGATCGCCGTGCTGTTCCGCATCAACACGCAGTCGATTGCGCTCGAGGCCGCCCTGCGCCGCGCGGGCATCCCCGTGCAGACCCGCGCGAACAGCCGCTACTTCGACCAGCCCGAGGTGCGGCAGGCGATCATGCTGCTGCGCGGCGCCGCGATCTCGATCGGCGACGAGCCGCTGTTCAAGAGCGTGAGCGATGTCCTGCGCGGTCTCGGCTGGCGGCAGGACCCTCCCGAGGGCGGCGGCGCCGAGCGCTCGCGGTGGGAGAGCCTCACCGCCCTCCTCGGTCTCGCCGAGGAGTCGCCCGCGGGCACGACGCTCGCCGATTTCGTGCGCGAGCTGCAGCGCCGCGCCGAGCAGCAGCACGCGCCCGCGCGCTCGGCCGTGACCCTCTCCACCCTCCACGCCGCGAAGGGCCTGGAGTGGGATGCGGTCTACATCGTCGGCCTCAGCGAGGGCACCGTGCCGATCACGTTCGCGACGAGCCTCGAGGCCGTCGACGAGGAGCGTCGCCTGTTCTACGTCGGCATCACGCGCGCCCGGCGGGCGCTCGAGCTCTCGTGGGCCCAGCGCCCGAGCGCGAGCCGCGCCGAGCGGTCGCCGAGCCGCTTCCTCGACGAGGTGCGCGCCCCCGGCTCCCCGCCCGTCGGTGCGACCGGCGGCGTCAGCCGGCGAGGGGCTGCGCGGCGCTGAGGCCGAGATCGAGACCGCGGCAGCCGCAGCGCGCCGACGGCGCCCACGTCCGGCGGTGGCGGCGGCCGGTGACGGCGTCGATGCGCACGCTCGCGGCGTCCCGCTCGCGCAGCACTCGCAGCACCTCGATCGCGGCCTCGGTCGCGAGCATCGGCGCATCGGCGGCCGCCTCCTGGCCCCACAGCTGCGCCTCGATGGCGGGCCACGCGGGGTCGGCGGCGGTGCGCGCCTGATCGACGCAGGCCAGGCACGGCGTCGTGCCCGGCTCGACGCGCGGGCCGACGGTCGCGGACTGCTCGCCGATCACGACGGGCACGTGCACGATGTCGCGGCGCAGCCACGCGAGGTGCTCGGTCGGGTCGATGACGTGGTGGCTGACGAGCACGGCGGCGTCGATCGACTCGTCGAGGACCCCCGCGCCGTGCGCGGCGGCGATGACCGGATGCCCGGCATCGGCCACGATGCGCGCGATCCGCCCCGCGGCCGGCACCGCACCGATCACGGCCACGCGTCGCACGGCGGCGGCGACGGGCGGGGCGGTGAACGCGGGCTCGAGCGCGGTCAGCAGCTCGTCGACGCGGCTCGCGGCCACGCCGAGGGTCGAGGCGAGCATCCCGAGCCCGCTGCGCGTGACGCCCGTCGCAAGGGCGGCGATCAGCCGCGCGTCGCCGTCGTCCACGGGGTCGATGATCGCGACGACGGGGTCGACGCCGATCTGGATGCTGTGCGGCGTGCGCCACACGAGGGGGCGACGCGGATCGATGCGCAGAACCATGCGCACATGATGCGCGGCGGCTCCCCGCGGGGCCTCAGTTGTGCACAGGGCCCTCGTCGTCGCCCTCGGTCGGCTCCTCGCCCGGAGCGCCCTCGACGGGGCGGTCGCCCTCGCCCGCGAGCAGCTCACTGAGCGCCTGGTCGAAGGCATCGTCGTCGACGGGCCCGGCCTGGATCCCCGCGATGATGCGCGACGGGTCGTCGATGTCCTCCGCGGTCGGCAGCAGGTCGGGGTGGCCCCAGAGGTCGTCGCGGGCGGCGGCGCCGACGGCGTCCGTGATCGCGCGCCAGAACGCGGCCGCCTCGCGGAGGCGCCGCGGGCGCAGCTCGAGCCCGACGAGTGTCGCGAAGGCCGACTCGGCCGGCCCGCCCGCGGCCCGGCGCCGGCGCACGGTCTCGGCCGCCGCATCCGCCCGGGGCAGGCGCGCGGTCGCGTCGGCGGTGACGACGTCGACCCAGCCCTCGATGAGGGCGAGGGTCGTCTCGAGCCGCGCGAGCGCCGCGAGCTGCGACTCCGTCTTCGGCGGGATGAGCGCGCCGCTCGTGAGCGCCTCGCGCAGGCTCTCGGGGTTCGCGGGGTCGAAGTCGGCAGCGACGCTCTCGATGCTGGAGGCGTCGATGCTGATGCCGTGCGCGTAGTCGGTGATCGCGCTGATGAGGTGCGCGCGCAGCCAGCGCGCGTGCCGGAAGAGGCGGGCGTGGGCGAGCTCGCGCACCGACAGGTAGAGGTGCACCTGGTCGAGGGGGATGTCGAGGCCCTGCGCGAACGCCGCGACGTTCTGCGGCAGGAGCGCCGCCTGCACGTCGTGGTCGTCGCGGCCCGGGAGGAGCGGGATACCGATGTCGCCGCCCGAGACGACCTCGGCTGCGAGCTGGCCGACGACGTGCCCGAGCTGGAGGGTGAAGAGCGTGCCGCCGAGCGAGCGCATCATGCCCGTGGCGTCGCCCATCATGGCCTTGAGCTCCTCCGGCACCTGGGTGTCCAGGGCCTGCGTGAGGGCGTCGGCGATCGAGAGCGCGACGGGCTCGGCGAGCTGGCTCCAGACCGGGAGCGTCTGCCGCGCCCAGTCGGCGCGTGAGATCAGGGAGGGCTCGGCCGTCAGCTGCGTGATGCTCGTCGCCTCGTCGAGCCAGAGCGCGGCGACGTGGAGCGACTGACGCAGCGCTTCGAGCTCGGCGGCGGTGGGGGTGACGGCGCCGGTCGCGGCGATGCGGCCGGCCTCCTCGCGCGCGAGCTTCTCGTCGATGCCCTCCGTCTGCGCGTTCATCGCCCGCTGCAGCTGGCCCATGAGCCGCGCGACCATGGCGGGGTCGGCCGGCAGCCCCGCGGCTCCGGCGAGCCTCGCGGGGTCGATGTCGCCCTCTCCCGCCAGGAACTTGCGCATCATCTCGCGGAACTCGTCCTCGGCGCCGCCGAGGGAATCGTCAGCCATGCCGCCTACGCTAGTGCGGCGCCCGCGCTCTCCGGCCGGGTTTCGCCGTAGGCTGACGGCCGGATTTCGAGAGGAACAACCCGTGTCGCTCTTCACCGACGGGGCCGACGCCGAGCAGGACGACGCGCGATCGCGCGGCCGCCGCATCGGCTGGCTGCTGCTCGCCGTGACCGTCTTCGGCGTGCTCGGCATGGCCGTGCTGCCCTCGCCCTACGTCATCGAGCGGCCCGGCCCGGTCTTCGACACCCTCGGAACGGTCTCGGTCGACGGCGAGGAGGTTCCGCTCATCACGATCCCCAGCGAGCCCACCTACCCCACCGAGGGCTCGCTCAGCCTGCTGACCGTGAACGTGCTCGGCAACCCGGAGGCGCAGCCCTCGTGGTTCGAGGTCGCCGCCGCCTGGCTCGATCCCGAGCAGTCCGTCGTGCCGCTTGAATCCGTCTTCCCCCCGGGTCTCTCGACCGACGACCGCCGCGAGCAGAGCCGCATCGAGATGGAGAACTCCCAGCAGGAGGCCGTCGCCGCGGCCCTGCGCGCGATCGGCGAGCCCTACGAGAGCCGCCTGTACGTCGTCGAGGCGCAGGAGGGCGGCGCATCCGTCGGCGTCCTCGAGGCCGACGACGTCATCCTCTCGATCGAGGGCGAGCCGGTGCGGGATGTCACGGCGCTGCGCGCCGCGATCGCGGAGAACGGCACGGGGTCGCCGGTGCTGCTCGGCGTCGAGCGCGACGGCCGGGAGCTCACCGTCGAGGTGACCCCGCGCCTGAGCGAGGGCGAGAACCGCGTGCCCGTGATCGGCGTCCTCGTAGCGGGCGACTACGAGTTCCCGTTCGAGGTCGACATCGAGCTGTCGAACGTGGGCGGTCCGAGCGCCGGCATGATGTTCGCCCTCGGGATCATCGACAAGCTCACCCCCGGCTCGCTGGCGGGCGGGGCGGAGGTCGCCGGCACGGGCACGATCGCCGCCGACGGCACTGTCGGCCCGATCGGCGGCATCGTGCAGAAGATGTACGGAGCCGTCGACGCGGGCGCCGAGGTGTTCCTCGCGCCGGCCGGCAACTGCGACGAGGTCGTGGGGAGCATCCCCGAGGGCCTCGAGGTCTTCCGGGTCGCGACCCTCGACGAGGCGATCGGCGTCCTGCAGACGATCGCCGACGACGCTGATCGCGACGCCCTCGCCCGCTGCGGTTCGTAGCCCGACGCGCCGACCGGGAGCGGCGGAGGAGGGCCCCGCGCCCTGAGCGAACACCGCTCGAGCGCGGGGGTGCCGCCAAGGTTGCGCCCGATAGTCTGGCGGGGCTCGCCACCCGACTCCTGGGAGACCCTCCGTGACGTCCACCGCACCGCCGCCCGCCACCCGAAGCCGGGCGACTCTCGCGATCTCGGCCGGCATCCTCGCCGTCATCGTCGTGCTCTTCTTCGTCTTCGCGAACTTCTACACCGACGTGCTGTGGTTCGACCAGCTCGGCTACCTTCCGGTGCTGACGACGCAGTGGTTCGCCACAGCGGGGATGTTCGCGGTCGGCTTCCTCGGCATGTTCCTGCCGGTGTTCGCGAGCCTCCAGATCGCGTACCGATCGCGCCCCGTCTACGCCAAGCTCTCCAGCCAGCTCGATCGCTACCAGGAGGTCGTCGAACCGCTGCGCCGGGTCGCGATGCTGGGCATCCCGGCGGTCCTGGGGCTCTTCGCGGGCGTCGCGGCGGCGAGCCGCTGGCCGATGGTCCTGCAGTGGATCAACCGCACGCCCTTCGGCGACGTCGACCCGCAGTTCGGCCTCGACATCTCCTTCTACGTCTACGAGCTCCCGTTCTGGCGCGGCGTCGTCGCCTTCGCCTCGGGAGCCGTGCTGCTCTCCGCCATCGCCGCGGTCGCGACGAGCTACCTCTACGGCGCGATCCGATTCACGGGGCGCGAGGTCCGCATCTCCCGCACCGCGCGCATCCAGCTCGCCGCGACGGCGGCGGTCTACATCGCCCTGCAGGCGGTCTCGATCTGGCTCGATCAGTACGCGGCCCTCGTCCAGCCGAGCGACGGCTTCCTCGCTGCGGGCGCCGGCTACACCGAGGTCTTCGCGACCATCCCGGGCCGGCAGATCCTCGCCGGGATCGCCGCGCTCATCGCCATCCTCTTCATCGTCACGGCGATCATCGGCCGCTGGCGCCTGTCGATCGTCGGCACCGCGCTGCTCATCGTGTCGGGCCTGCTGGTCGGCAGCGTCTACCCGTGGATCGTCCAGCGCTTCCAGGTCGAACCGAGCGCTCGCTCGCTCGAGGCGCCGTACATCGAGCGCAACATCGAGGCGACGCGCGACGCCTACGGCATCTCCGGCATCGAGGAGGTGCCCTACGCGGCGACCACGAGCGCCGAGGAGGGCGCGCTGCGGGAGGACGCGGAGACGACCGCGAACATCCGCATCATCGACCCCGCGCTCGTGACCGACGCGTTCGCGCAGCTCGAGCAGTTCCGCCCCTACTACGGGTTCCCGACGTATCTCGACGTCGACCGCTACGAGGTCGACGGCCAGACGCAGGACACCGTCATCTCCGTCCGTGAGCTCACCCCGAACGAGCAGACGGAGGAGAGCTGGTACAACTCCCGCATCGTGTTCACGCACGGCTACGGCGTCGTCGCGGCCTACGGCAACCAGCGCGCCGACGACGGCCAGCCGCTCTTCCTCGAGTCGGGCATCCCCGCCAGCGGCCCCCTCTCGGAGTCGGTCGGCGAGTACGAGCCGCGCATCTACTTCGGCGAGACCTCGCCCGAGTACTCGATCGTCGGCGCTCCCGAGGGCGCTCCGGCGCTCGAGCTCGACTACCCGTCGGAGGGCGGCGAGGAGGACGACACCTCCGGCAACCGCACATACACCTTCACGGGCGAGGGCGGGCCCGCGCTCGACAACGCCTTCAAGAAGCTGCTGTACGCGATCAAGTTCCAGTCCGAGCAGATCTTCCTCTCCGACGCCGTCAACGACGACTCGCAGATCCTCTACGACCGCAACCCGCTCGACCGCGTGCAGAAGGTCGCCCCGTACCTGACGCTCGACAGCGACCCGTACCCGGCGATCGTCGACGGGCGCATCCAGTGGATCGTCGACGGCTACACGACCTCGGCGAGCTACCCGTACTCGACCTCGGTGCCGCTCTCGGCCGCGATCGCCGACACGTACACGCCCACGCCGACCTTCCCGATCGACGACATCAACTACATCCGCAACTCGGTGAAGGCCACGGTCGACGCCTACGACGGCTCGGTGACGCTCTACGCGTGGGACACGGAGGACCCGATCCTGCAGACGTGGCAGAAGATCTTCCCGTCGACTCTCGAGCCGATCAGCGAGATGAGCGACGAGCTCCTCGACCACGTCCGCTACCCCGCCGATCTGTTCAAGGTGCAGCGCGACATCCTCGGCGAGTACCACGTGACCGACGCGGGCTCGTTCTTCTCGCGCGACGACGAGTGGGTCACGCCCAATGATCCCGGCTCGCCCGCGACGAACCCGACGCTCCAGCCGCCGTACTACCTGACGATGCAGGTGCCCGGCACCGAGAGTCCCGCGTTCACGCTGTACTCCACGTTCATCCCCGCCTCGTCGGGCGGCAACAGCCGCAACGTGCTCTACGGCTACCTCGCGGCGAACGCCGATGCGGGCGACGACTACGGCAAGCTCACGCTGCTGACCCTGCCCCGGCAGACGACGGTGCCCGGCCCCGGCCAGGTGCAGAACCAGTTCGACTCCGACGCGAACGTCGGCCAGCAGCTCAACCTGCTGCGCCAGGGCGAGACCGAGGTCATCAGCGGGAACCTGCTGACTCTCCCCGTCGGCGGCGGTCTGCTCTACGTCCAGCCGGTCTACGTGCAGTCGACCGGAGGCACGAGCTACCCGCTCCTGCGCAAGGTCCTCGTCGCGTTCGGCAACGAGATCGCCTTCGAGGACACGCTCGATCAGGCCCTCGACAGCCTCTTCGGCGGCGAGTCGGGCGCGGAGGCCGGCGACGGCGACGTCGACCCGGTCGACCCGCTGCCGCCGACCGACCCCGAGGCGCCGACCGACCCCGAGCAGCCGACCGACCCCGAGGCGCCGGCCGAGCCGGACCTCGACTTCGAGGCGGCGCTGCAGGAGGCCCGAGCGGCGCTCCTGGAGCGCGAGGCGGCTTACGCGGCGAACGACCTCGTGGCGGCCGCCGAGGCGGATGAGCGGCTGCAGACGGCCCTTGAGCGGCTCTTCGCGTTGAGCGAGCAGCAGCCCTAGGGGTCGTCCGGAGTGGGAGCCGACGTCGAGCCCGAGTGGGTCGCCCTCAACCGCGCGCACTGGGATGAGAAGGTCCCCGTGCACCTCGGCAGCGAGTTCTACGACCTCGCGCCCCTGAGGCGCGGCGAGGGGCGGCTCTACTCCATCGAGGAGGCGGAGCTGCCCCGCATCGCGCCCGACGGCTGGGCGGGTCTGCGAGTGCTCCACCTGCAGTGCCACTTCGGCGCCGACTCGCTCGTGCTCGCGCAGCGCGGCGCCGAGGTCGTCGGCATCGACTTCTCGATGCCCGCCATCCGCGCCGCGCGCGAGCTCGCGACCGAGCTCGGCCTCGACGAGCGCACGCGATTCGTCTGCGCCGACCTGTACGACGCCCGCCACCGCCTGCCCGACCCGGAGGGCTTCGACGTCGTCTACACGACGTGGGGCACGATCGGCTGGCTGCCCGACACCGCCGAGTGGGCGCGCATCGTCGCCTGGTTCCTGAAGCCCGGCGGGCGGCTGTACTTCGCCGACGGGCATCCGACCGCCTTCGTCTTCGACGACGCGGCCGGAAGCGTCCCGATCGACGGCGCGCCGTTCCCGCTGCCCGCCTACGGCTACTTCCACGAGGAGGGGCTCTCGCTCGACGAGGGCGGCGACTACGCCGACCCCGACGCGACGCTCGCGAACTCCCGCACCGTCGAATGGTTGCACCCCCTCGGCCGCACGGTCACCGACCTCATCGAGGCGGGTCTCGCCATCGACTTCCTGCACGAGCATGACGCCGTCCCGTGGAGGATCTTCTCGGTGTGCGAGCGCGACGAGAGCGGGATGTGGCGCATGCCGGGCGAGTCGATGATCCCGCTGGGGATGAGCCTCGGCGCGACGCGTCGGGCCGACTGACGACGGCCCAAGGGCGGGGGCGCGCCCGGTCCGTTCGCAATGCGAACATCCGCTCTGTCCTCCAAACGGAGGACACTCGGTCGGAGGCCCGCGCGGGCCTAGCCTGAGCGCAACCCGACCCGGGAGGTGCTCATGTCCACAGATCTCGCCGACGCCATGGCGGTGTCGCTGCGGCCCGTCCTCCGCGCGTGGGAGGCGTGGGCCTCCGACGTCCGCGACTCCACTCCGCGCCCCATCGACGGCCCGCGCGCGGTCGCCGACGGCCCCTCGCCCGACCGCGTCCTGCTCGTCGGCGCGGGCGCCGCCGTGGGCTGGGGCGTCGCCTCCCACGAGCTCGCCCTGCCGGGCTCGGTCGCTCGCGCGCTCCGCGCGGGAACGGGGCGCGGCGCCGTCGTCGACGTCCTCGCCGACCACCGCTGGGGCCTCGCCGACATCGCGCGCGAGCTCCGACCGGCCTCGCCCGGCCGCTACGACGTCGTCGTCGTGGTCCTCGGGGGAGCGGACGTGCTCTCCGGCCAGACCTCCCGTGCCTGGCGCGACGCGATCCACGAGCTGCTCGAGGGCTGGCGGGCGACGGCGGGCTGGGCGACGCGCCTGGTCGTGCTCGAGATCCCCGAGATGGGCGAGATCGCCGGGCTCCACGGCGCCGTGCTCGGCTGGGCCGAGCGCCGGGCGGTCGAGCTCAACGAGATCCTGCGCTCCCGCATCGCGACCGAGTCCGGCATCGACGTCGTCCGCCTCCCGGCATCGCCCGCGCACGGGGTCGCTCCCGACCCCGCCGTCGCGCGCGGCGACTACGCCCTGACCGGGACCCTCCTCGCGGCGTCCCTCATGGACGAGCTCGACCGCGTCGTCGGCGTGCCCGTCGCCCGCCGTCGATCGCTCGACGCGGCCGATGCCGCGCGCAACGACCTCCTCGTGCTCGCGCTCTCGCAGCACCGCGCCCGCCTCGAGTGGATCGTCACGGTCGCCGCCGCGGCGTTCCGGGCTCCCTCCGCTCTCGTGACGGTGCTCGGGCCCGACCGCCAGTGGCACGTCGCGCGCACCGGTCACGCGACCGACAGCGTGCCCATCCAGGACTCCTTCTGCCTCTACGCCGTCGAGCTGGACGAGCCGCTCATCGTGCTCGACGCTCAGCGTGACGCGCGTTTCGCCGACAACCCGCTCGTCACCGAGCCCGACGGCATCCGCTTCTACGCCGGCGCCGCGATCGAGGGCGCCGACGGCCGCCCGGTCGGAGCGGTCTGCGTGATCGATCGCGAGCCGCGCACGGGGGTGACCGCGGCCGAGCGCGGCCTGCTGATGAGCCTCGCCCGCCGCGCCCAGGAGGTCGTGTGGGCGGCGGAGGCCGAGTTCGCCCGCGCCTCCTGAGCCGTCCGGAGCGCGCCGGCATCGGTGCGGCGCGGCCCCGATTCGACGGATGCTCCAGCCCCTGGTATCGTTGGCTCTCGTGCCGCGGGGTGGAGCAGTTCGGTAGCTCGCTGGGCTCATAACCCAGAGGTCGTAGGTTCAAATCCTGCCCCCGCAACAAGAAGAAGGCCCGGAATCCTGGATTCCGGGCCTTCTGCGTTCTCCGGGCCTTCTGCAATCCTGGCCCTCTGCATTCCCGCCGCATGTGCGCTATGCGAACATCCGGCGCGCCGCCCTCGCTCGCGCATCCGGTAGATACCGCCAGAGTGGTCGCGGGAGATCGGGTCCGACCCGACCGCACAGCCCCCTCGCGCTCCCGACGGGCCGGTGCCCACCTCGTTCGCCCCCCGAGCGCGTGAGCACCGGCCCCTGCCGGGGCGACGCTCGCACCCTGTCAGCCGCGCGGCGGCTGGGCGCCCGGCCACTGCACGGCCTCGGCGCCGGCTGCGACGCCGCTCTCGACGGCCTCCTCCAGCGAGCGTCCGCGGGCGAGCTCGGCCGCGACGGCTCCGACGAACGCGTCCCCCGCGCCCGTCGTGTCGAGCACGTCGACCCGCGGAGCCGGCCGGTGGCCCGAGACGGTCCGGTCGGCGGGGCCGGCACCGTGCTCGAGCGCCGCGCCGTCGTCGGACGCGCGCCGCGCGAAGACCGCGCCCTCGCCGCCGAGCGTGATGACGACGCTCCGGCAGCGCTCGAGCAGGGCGACCGCGGCAGCCGCCGCGGAGGCGGGGCCGTCGACGGACGTCGCGGCGAGATCGGAGGCCTCGGACTCGTTGACGACCAGGGGGTCGCAGAGGGCGAGGAGGGCATCCGGCACGGGAGCGCTCGGGGACAGATTCAGCACGACGCGACCGCCCGCCGCGTCGACGGCGGCGGCGGCCGCCGCGACGACGTCGATCGGCACCTCCAGCTGCGCCAGCATCACGGTGCCCGGGGCCGCGAGCGCGCGCAGGCGCTCGACGGTCGGCTCGACGGCGAGCCGGCCGTTGGCTCCGGGGGCCACGACGATCGAGTTCTCGCCGTCGCGGGCGAGGGTGATGAGCGCGACCCCCGTGGGGGCGCCTGGCACGGTCTCGACGTGGGCGACGTCGACCCCGCCGGCGGCCAGCGCCTCGAGCAGGGTGCGACCGCCCGCATCGTCGCCGACGGCTCCGAGGAACACGGGCGGGGCGCCGAGCCGCGCGGCCGCGAGCGACTGATTGGCGCCCTTCCCGCCGGTGCCCGTCGCCACGTCGCCGCCCATGACGGTCTCGCCGGGCCGCGGGTGCCTCTCGACGGCGACCGTGTAGTCGGTGTTGGCGGAGCCGAGGACGACGAGGGAGGCGCTCATGGCCTCCAGCCTGGCAGAGGGCGCGGCTCTAGGCTGAGCGCATGACCGACCACGCCGCCCCCGCCGGGCCCGGGGCCGCGCGCACGGGCGTCGCCGTGGCGCAGTTCTCGCCGGGCGCCGATCGCGACGAGAACCTCGCGAGCATCCGAGGCCTGGCCGCGCTGGCCGTCGAGCGCGGGGCGGGCCTCGTCGTCGCGCCCGAGTACAGCTCGTACTTCGCCCCCGAGCTCGGCCCCGACTGGGTGGCCGCGGCCGAGCCGCTCGACGGCCCTTTCGTCACCGGTCTGGGAGCGATCGCTCGCGACCTCGGCATCGTCCTCGTCGCCGGACTCGTCGAGACCGGCACGCGGCCCGACCGGTTCCGCAACACGATCGTCGCCGTGGGTGCCGACGGTGCGGTCGTCGCGATCTCGCGCAAGCTCCATCTCTACGACGCGTTCGGAGCCCGCGAGTCCGACTGGGCGGAGGCCGGCGACATCGAGCCGCCGCAGCTGCTCGCCTTCGCGGGACTTCGGGTGGGCATCCAGACCTGCTACGACGTGCGGTTCCCCGAGGTCACGCGCCGCCTCGTCGACGCGGGCGCCGACCTCGTGCTCATCCCCGCCGAGTGGGTGCGCGGCCCGCAGAAGGAGCACCACTGGCGCACCCTCGTCACCGCGCGCGCCCTCGAGAACACGATCTACGTCGCCGCCGCCGACCACGCCCCGCCCATCGGCGTCGGCTGCAGCCTCATCGTCGACCCCATGGGAGTTGCGATCGCCTCCCTCGGCGAGCAGACGGATGCCGCGGTCGCCTTCCCGACGCGCGCCCGCCTCGACGAGGTGCGGGCCGCGAACCCCGCCCTCGGCCTGCGGCGCTTCGGGGTCGCGCCCCGCTGACGCGCGCTCGGGCCCGGCGGCGGTTGCCGCCCACCCGTGACCCGGCTCAGCGGCGGTAGGCGCTCAGCCGGCGCACGGCCTCCTCGATGGCCTCATCGCGGCGGCAGAACGCGAAGCGCAGCGAGCTGCGGATCGCGGGGTCGGTCGTGCCCGGCGCGAAGGCGGCGAGCGGTATCGAGGCGACGCCGGCATCCCTCACCAGCTCGCGCGCGAACGCCGCGCCGTCCTCGACGCCCAGGGGCGCCGCGTCGGCGACGACGAAGTACGAGCCGCGGCTCGGCGACACCGCGAAGCCCGCCTCGCGCAGCCCCGCGCTCAGCAGGTCGCGGCGGCGCTGGAGCGTCAGGCTCGCCTCGGCGAAGTAGGAGTCGGGCAGCCGGAGCCCGACGGCCACGGCGGGCTGGAAGGGCGCGCCGTTGACGTAGGTGAGGAACTGCTTGACGGCGACCACCGCGTCGATGAGGGCGGCGGGGCCCGTGATCCAGCCGATCTTCCACCCCGTGACGCGGAAGGTCTTGGCGGCGCTCGAGATCGACAGTGCGCGGCCGACGGCGCTCGGCACGGTCGCGATCGGCGTGAACGGGGCGTCGTCGAACACGAGGTGCTCGTACACCTCGTCGCTCACGACGATCGCGCCGTGGGTGGCCGCGCGAGCGGCGATGCGCTCGAGCAGCTCGGGCGAGATGACCGCGCCGGTCGGGTTGTGCGGGTTGTTGAGCAGCACCGCGCTCGTGCCCGGGCCGATGGCCGCGTCGATGTCCGCCGGGTCGGGCTGGAAGTCGGGGCCGCGCAGCGGGATCACCGTGTGCCGCGCGCCGATGAGGCCGATGATCGCGGCGTAGCTGTCGTAGAAGGGGGAGAGGGTCACCACCTCGCCGCCCGGAGGGACGAGCGCGAGGAGCGCGGCGGCGATGGCCTCCGTCGCGCCGGCCGTGACGAGCACCTCGGTCTCGGGAGCGGGAGCGGGGCTGCCGAAGCGCGCGCGGTGCTCGCTGATCGCCGCGCGGAGTTCGGGTGCTCCGCGGCCCGGCGGGTACTGGTTCACGCCGGAGCGGATCGCCGCGATGGCGGCCTCGAGCACCTCCGCGGGGCCGTCCTCGTCGGGGAAGCCCTGGCCGAGGTTGACGGCCTCGTACCGAGCGGCGAGCGCCGACATCTCGGCGAAGATCGTGGGCCGCGTCGTGCCGTCCGCGTCGAGGAGGCCAGCGGCCGCGAGAGATCGTCGCCAGGGCTCCGTCGCGCTCATGCGCCCACCCTAGCGATGCCCGGCACCGGCGACCGGCCGCGCTCAGTCGTCCGAGCCCGACCTGCCCGAGATCGTCAGGCTCGTGGCCCAGTCGTAGAAGACGCGCTTGCCGGGCGTCGTGTCCTCCACGGCCGCGTCGACCCCGCGCGAGAGGAGGTCGCTGATGCCGCGGATCACCGTGTCGAGATCGTCGTGCGGCGCGGTGAGGGCGAGGCCGGCCGAGCACACGGAGAGCACGGACGAGACCATCGACGCGTCGACGTCGCGGCGGACCATGCCCGCTTCCTGGAGGCGCTCGATCATCTCGCCGCGGATGCCCACCTGGGGCACGTAGCGGAAGGAGTGGCTGTGGCGCATGATGCGGTTGAGGGCGTCGCGATCGATCACGAAGAGAGTCTTCGACAGCGGCCGCTCGTAGATGCCGGCGAGGATGTAGAGGTAGATCCGCGAGAGGAGGCCGCCGCGCGGGTCGCGCTCGATGTGATCGACGATGCTCGCGTACATGGCCGTGAATTCGCGGTTGAGCATCGCGACGAGCGCGTCGCCGGGCGTCTCGAACAGCTCGCCGACGTCCGACTCGCTCATGCCGGCCGATGCGGCGATGCGGGGGATGCTGACGGCGTCGTAGCCGTCCGCCATGAGGATGTCGGCAGCGGCCGTGAGAATCCGGTCGACGTCGGTGGGCGGAGCGGGCATGGAGCGTCCTCATTCGGGTGATGGGCGGCGTCAGCATTGTACGACGGGGAGGCGGAACGGTGGGTGCACCCCTTCCGGGGGTGCTGGTCGAGCCCCGCCCCGCATAGACGCCGTTGACCGGAGCGTCAGGCCGCCCTCAGTGGGGGCAAATAGACTGCACAGGTTTGCGGAGGACGCTGACAGCGGCCGAAAGGAGACCTCGCCATGACCGAGAACCCGACCACCCCCGAGCCCCCCGCGCACGAGCCGTCGGCGGGCCCGACGCCCGAGCAGCCCGGCGCCCCCGAGCAGCACGCGGCCCCCGAGCAGCATCCTGCCCCCGACCAGCACGCGGCCCCCGACCAGCAGGCCGGCCCCGATCGGCATCCCGCCCCGAGCGCGCCCGTGCCCCCTGCGCCTCCCGCGGCGGCCGCCGCACCGGCCCCCGCAGCCGCTCCGACGGCCCCGCAGCGCTCGCTGGCCCCGCTCATCGCGGCGCTCGCCGTGGGAGCCCTCGTCGGCGGAGCCGCGGGCGGCGGCATCGCCGCCTGGGCCCTCGCCGACCGCGGCGGCTCGATGTCCGCGCCGACCGGCCCCGCCTCGGTCACCGTCAACGACCCGGAGGACGCGACCATCGTCACGGGCGTCGTCGCCACGGCGATGCCCTCGGTGGTCACGATCCAGGTCGCGGGCGGCGGCGCGCAGGGCAGCGGCTCCGGCGTCATCCTGAGCGACGACGGCTACGTGCTCACGAACGCCCACGTCGCGACGCTCGACGGGGCGGCCGGCGACCCGACCATCCGCGTCACGACCGCGGACGGTCGTCTGTGGGACGCGACCCTCGTCGGCGCCGACCCGATCGCCGACCTCGCCGTCATCCGCCTCGACGGAGCGACCGACCTGCAGCCCATCGAGTTCGCCGACTCCGACGAGCTCAACGTCGGCGACCGCGCGATCGCCATCGGCGCCCCCCTGGGGCTCGCCGGAACGGTGACCGACGGCATCGTCTCCGCCCTCAACCGCTCGATCACCGTGAAGTCGTCCGCGGTGCCCGAGGCCCCCGAGGCCCCCGAGGCGCCGGGTCCGGACAGCGGGGGACCCTTCGAGTTCTGGAACTTCGACATCCCCGGCCGCGACAGCCAGCCCTCGGCGTCGTCGACCATCTCGCTCGCGGTCATCCAGACCGACGCGGCGATCAACCCGGGCAACTCCGGCGGCGCCCTCCTCGACCAGGACGGCCGTCTCATCGGCATCAACGTGGCGATCGCCACGGCCGGCGGGGGCCAGGGGAGCGCCGGGAGCATCGGCGTCGGCTTCTCCATCCCGGCCAACTTCGCCCAGCGCATCGCGACCGAGATCATCGAGACGGGGTCGGCGAGCCATGGCCTGCTCGGTGCGACGGTGACCGACGCGAGCGCCGCCGCCTCGAGCGACGTCGTCGGCGCCCTGATCGATCAGGTCTCGCCGGGCGGGCCGGCCGATCAGGCGGGTCTGCGCGGCGGCGACGTCATCACTGAGTTCAACGGTGTTCCGATCACCGACCAGATCGACCTGACCGCTCAGGTCCGGGCCCTGGCCGGGGGCGAGAGCGCCGAGCTCACCTACGTCCGCGGCGGTCGCAGCGAGACTCTCACGGTGACGCTGGGCGAGCTCGGCTAGGCAGTAGCCTCGGGAGCTATGGCCGCTCCACCCTCAGAGACCCCCGGTGTGAGCTACGTCATGCCGGTCTACAACGAGGCGGCCTACATCGACGACGCGATCGCGAGCGTCCTGGCGCAGCGCTACGGCGGCGACCAGGAGCTCGTGCTCGCGCTCGGTCCATCGACCGACGGCACGAGCGAGCGCGTCGCACGGCTCGCCGCCGCCGACGAGCGCATCCGGATCGTCCACAACCCGGAGATGGCCATCCCGATCGGGCTCAATCGCGCGATCCGGGCCGCGCGCCATGACGTCATCGTGCGGGTGGATGCCCACACCGAGCTCGACCCCGACTACACCGCCACCGCCGTCGCCACCCTCACCCGCACGGGCGCCGCGTCGCTCGGGGGCCTCATGGTCGCCGCCGGTCGGAGCCGCTTCCAGTCGGCCGTCGCGCGCGCCTACAACTCCCGGCTCGGACTCGGCGGCGGGGCGTACCACGGCTCGGCCGTTGAGGGCCCGGCGGAGAGCGCCTACCTCGGCATCATGCGCCGAGCCGCGGTCGTCGAGGTCGGCCTCTACGACGAGGGCCTGCGCCGGGGGGAGGACTGGGAGCTGAACTTCCGGCTCCGCAGCGCCGGTCACGTGGTGTGGCTCGACCCCGCGCTGCGCGTCACGTACTGGCCGCGCGACACGTGGTCGAAGCTCACCCGCCAGTTCGTGGCGACGGGGATCTGGCGGGGCGAGCTCGTGCGCCGCCACGGCGGCCGGCACCCCGTGCGCTACTTCGCCCCTCCCGCTCTCGTAGTCGCGAGCGCGGCGAGCCTCGTCGTGCTCCTGCTCCAGCTGACCGGAGCCCTCCTCGGCCCCGCGTCGGTCGTGCTCGGGCTCGTCCACCTCGCGCCGCTCGCGTATCTCCTCCTCCTGCTGGGGCTCCTCGGGGTCCCGTCGAGCGGGCGCTCGCTCGCCGACCGCGCGACCTTCGCGCTCGTGATCGCGACGATGCACGTGTCGTGGGGCTCGGGCTTCCTCCGCGGCGTCGCGCTCGGCGCGCGGGACGCGGTCGACCGCTCGCGCACCGAGTCCTGACCCGCGCCGCGGCACGCCGCGCCGCAGGAGCCGGGCTCAGCCGAGCATCCCCGCCGCGATCATGCGCGCCACGACGCGTTCGGCGGCGCGTCCGTCGTCGAGCGGGTTGAACCGCGCGCGCCACGCGGCGAGGGCCGCGGGGTCGGCGGCCGGCGCTCCCTCCGCGAGGTCGCCGAGGACCGCGAGCAGGGCATCCCGGTCGGTGACGACGGGGCCGGGGGCCTCGGTCGTGACGTCGAAGTAGAAGCCGCGCAGGTCGCGACGGTAGTGCTCCAGGTCGGGCAGGAAGAGCACGAGCGGGGCATCCGTCGTCGTCGCATCGAACATGATCGAGCTGTAGTCGGTCACGACGACGTCGGCCGCGAGCAGGAGGTCGCTCATCGACGGGTACGTCGTGACGTCGATGAGCCCCGGCGCCGAGAGGTCGCGGCCGAAGCGCAGCGTGCGGCTGTGCCCGCGCACGAGCAGGACGTGGTCGCCGGGCAGGTCCGCGAGCGCCGCCGCGAATCCGGGCAGGTCGAGGAAGTCGACGATCTCGGTGCGGTCGTCGCGCCACGTCGGGGCGTAGAGCACGGCCCGACGTGGCGCGCCGACGCCGAGGCGCTCGCGCGCGGCCGCGCGGTCGCCCGTCACGAGGACGTCGTTGCGCGGGTACCCCTCGACCCAGACGGGGCCGCGGAAGGCGTAGGCGCGGCGCAGGATGCCGGCGGCGTAGGGGTTCTGCGCGAGCAGGACCGACCACCGGGCGCTCTCGCGCCGCACGGCGATGCGCGTGCGCGGCCCGACCCGATCGCGGTCGAGCGCGAGGCGCTTGAGCATCGTGCCGTGCCAGGTCTGCAGCACCGTCTGGTGCGGGCGGGGCCGCCAGCGCTTGCGCAGCCAGTCGTTCACGACGAGCACGCGCGCGTCGGCCCGCACGCGCCACCACTCCGCCGAGCCCTCGACGAGCGGCACACCGCCCTGGGGAACCGCCACCGAGCGGTCCACGACCGACCAGTAGCGAACCACGTCGGGGTGCGCGCGGGCGAGCTCGCGGTCGATCGCGAGCGGGTTGCAGGCCGCGGTCTGGGCGTAGAAGCTCTCCAGGAGCACGGCGCGCTCGGGGGTCGCCTCGCGATGACGGTAATCGGCCTCGAGGCGGCGCTGGGCGGCCGCGCCGCGCTCGTCCTCGGCGAGGGGCGGGGCGAGCGTGACCAGGAGGGTTCCCCGGTCGGCGGCGACCGCGACGCGCAGGAGGGGCGAGAGGGATGCCGTGGGCAGCGTCGCCGCGACCGTAGCGCGCGCGGTCGGGCGCGCCGCGCCGTCGAGCTCGAGCTCGAGCGCGTACGCGCCGCTCGGCGCCGGCAGCGGCTCCGAGCCCCAGCGGGAGACGAGGAGGGGGATACGCGCGGTGAAGCGCTCGCCGTCGACCGAGAGCGCGCCCGGCAGGTGCTGCCGGGGCCCGACGAGCGCGATGCCGCGCAGGCCGAGGGCGCATCGCCCCGCGACGACCACGGTCGCGCCCGCGCCGTCGTCCCCGCTCTCGATCGCGACGGCGTCGACGACGACGGGGCGCTCGGGCACCGCGTCGAGGTCCTCCGGCGCCGCGCGCTCGCCGAGCAGGGCGAGGATCGCCGCGCGGACCCGCTCGGTCGCGCGCCCGTCGAGGCGGTCGACGTGCTCGTCGCGCAGCCACGTCGCGTGCGCGAGGGCGGCCGCGCGCGCCGAGCCCTCGTCGAGGGCGCCGTCGAGCCGTTCGAGAGTGCGCGACCAGGTCGTCGCCGGGTCCTCGCCGCTGAACGCGCGGTACGGGGTGTAGAGGCCGCGGGTCGAGAGGTAGCGCGCGAGGTCCGGCGCGAAGAACACGCTCGGCACGCCCGCGATCGCGGCGTCGAAAGCGATGGAGGAGTAGTCGGTGACGAGCGCGTCGAGAGCCGGCAGCGCGGGGGTCGCATCCCCCAGGAGGTCGCGCCCCATGAGCCGGATCCGCGGTGACAGCGCCGGCCCCGCCGCGTACGAGCCCGCGCCGAGCGGGTGCGATCGGATCAGTAGCACGGCGTCGACGCGCTCGGCCCACTCCGCGATCGCCCGCCACTCCTGCTCGGTCGGGATGGCCGGGTCGGTCTCGCCGTCCCGCCAGGTGGGGGCGTAGAGGACCACGCGCGCGGACTCGGGGAGGACGCCGACCACGCTCTCGACCAGCGCGCGCGCCGCGGCCCGGCGGGCGTCCGCATCGCCGTGCAGGAGGACGTCGTCGCGGGCGTCGCCGAGCACGCGGACGCGGGAGGAGGGCAGTCCGAACGCCGAGCGCACGCGCGCGGCGACGAGCTCGCTCGCTACCGGGAACAGCGCGATGCGCGAGGAGCCGGCGCGGTACAGGCGGGCCATGAGCGCTCGGGCTCCCGGCAGGGATCCGATGAGGGGCAGGCGCAGCGCGGCCCCCGTGTCGAGGTGCAGCCGCTTGAGCGGGATCCCGTGCCACAACTGCACGACGAGCGCGCGGCTCGAGCCGTAGCGGTTGACGTCGCCGAGCCCGTGCGTGACGATGACGACGCCCGACCGCAGGGTCTCCCAGAACCCGCGGATGCCCCGCGCCGGCACCGCGCGCATGCCCCGCGCGATCGCGTCCGCGAGCTCCTCGTCGCTCGAGGCGAGCCACACGAGGCGGCGCTCCGGGTCGCGATCGCGGCAGAGCTCCCACAGCGCGAGAGCCCCCTCGCCGACCCCGATGCCCGAGCCGAAGACCCACCGGGACGGGTCGCGGGGCACGAGGCGCGCGGCGAGCGCGCCCAGCCCGTACAGCGGGGCGCGAGCCAGGGCGCGCGCGTTGCCGGCGCTGAACGTGAAGCGGGCCATCGCGGGCGATTCTTCCACGCCCGCGCCTCCAGCGAACAAACGCATAACGGTTGCCCCCTGTTCGCGGGGTCGCGTCGACGGCGGAGACCATGATGGAGCAGTGAGCATTCTGAAGCAGCTGGGCACGGCGCGACGCCTCGCGCGCAACATCCTGCGGTCGCGCCGCCATCGCGCGCAGCTGGCCGCGCGACTGGCGTCCGTGACGCCCCCCGCCCCTGGCAGCATTCAGATCGCCGTGTATTTCGCCGACACGCGGGTCAACCTGTACCAGATCCGCCAGTGGTACGCGCCGCTCGCCGAGCTCGCGGCCGAGCATCCCGTCGCCATCATCGCCCGCAGCCCCGGCACGATGCTGACGCTCCTCGAGGAGTCGCCCGTTCCTGCCGTGTACCTGCGCCGCGTCGTCGATCTCGAGCGGTTCGTCGCTGAGCAGCCGCTGCGCATCGTGCTCTACGTGAACCAGAACGCGAAGAACTTCCAGATGTTCCGCTACAGCCGCATGTGGCACGTGTTCGTCAACCACGGCGAGTCGGACAAGATGTACATGACCACGAACCAGTACAAGGCGTACGACTACGCGTTCGTCGCCGGCGACGCCGCGAAGGAGCGCCTGCGCCGCAAGCTCTGGAACTACGACGTCGAGAGCAAGGCCATCGCGATCGGCCGCCCGCAGGCCGACCACTTCGCGGGAGCCCTGCCCTACGCCCCCGACGACCGCACGGTCGTGCTCTACGCGCCCACCTGGGAGGGCGACCGGCCGGCCGCCGCCTACGGCTCGATCGCGAGCCACGGGGAGGCGCTCGTCGACGAGCTGCTCGCATCCGGCCGGCATCGGGTCATCTACCGGCCGCACCCGCGCAGCGGCGTCGTCGACCCCGAGTACGGTGCCGCGAACGCGCGCATCGTCGCCGCTCTCGCCCGCGCGAACGCCGCCGACCCGCGCGCGCAGCACGTCTTCGACGACGGCCCGGAGCTCGGCTGGCAGCTCGCCGCCGCCGACGTCGCCATCACGGACATCTCCGCCATGGTCTACGACCGGCTCGCCACGGGCAGGCCCATCCTCATCGCGCGTCCCGCCTCGTCCCAGGCGGAGATCGATGCCACCGGCTACCTCGGCGCGTGCGAGTGGCTCACCGCGCACGAGGCGCGCGAGGTCGTCCCCGCCATCGACCGCGTGCTCACGAGCACCGAGGCGCACGAGCGCCTGCAGCACTGGGTGGAGCGCTACTTCGGCGACACGACGCCGGGTGCCGCGACGGCTCGCTTCCACGCCGCCGTCGAGACGCTCATGGCCGAGTGGGAGCGCGCGGCGGCCCAGCACCGCGACGACCCCATCACGAGCGAGTCGAACCCCTTCGACGAGGACATCGACGAGGACGCGGCGCCCGGCGAGGGCTGAGCGTCAGATCTCGAACGCCTCGTCCGGCGCGTCCGTCTCGCCGCGCCGCTCGATCGCGAGCCGAGGGACCCGTACGGGCCCGATACGGCCGGCCTCGCGGATCACGACGCGGCGGCCCGGGCGGGGCGCGCCGGGTGCGCGGGTCTCGATCTCGAGGGTGATGGGCCACATCACGGGTGCGGGGCCGAACGCCTCGCGCGCGTTGCTCACCACCTTGCGACCGAGGATGTGATTGCCCGTTCCGCCGATGACGGCGCCGATGCCGAAGGGAATGGCGCGGCCGATCGCCGTGCCGCCCTGCGTGACCGCGAAGCGCCGGACGAACGCCGTGCGCAGCCGGTCGGCGAGCGAGTCGAGCATGACCCGCGGCATGCTCTTTGTCACGAGCTCGCCCCAGTAGGCGTTGCGCGGAGCGCCGCCCGTCATCTGCCGCGCGAACTGCGTCACGAGATCCTTGCCGGCGCCGCCGAGCATGAGCGCCATGACGAGGCTCTGCGCCCGCTCCGGGTCGTCGATCGCGATGCCGTGGACCTCGGTGACCGACTGCGCGAACAGCGCGCTCGCCTCGAGGAAGGCGACCGTCTCGACGCCGCTGAGCGTCAGGGAGGCGGCGATCCCGACGGCGGGCACGGCCGCCGCGGCGCCGACGGATGCCCCGCTCGCGGTCACGAGCGTCAGGTAGTGCTTCTCCAGCATCCTGATCACCTCATCGGGCGAGGCGTTCGGCGAGCGGCGGCGCAGTCGGCGCACGTGCGCGATGACCGCGGGGCGCTGGGACGACATGATCGCCTGCAGGGCGCGCACCATGCGCGGGTCGGCCTCCTCGTGCGGCGGCGGGACGATCCGGGGCGTCGTGGGGTCGTGGGAGCTCATGAGGGGGAACCGTAGTCCCTGTTGTAGGCCGCGAGAACCCCCTCGATCGGCCCGTCGAGCTGCAGTAGGCCCTTGTCCAGGTAGAGGCCGCGCGTGCAGAACCGCGTGAGGTCCCGCTCGTTGTGCGAGACGAAGAAGAGGGTGCGACCGCCGGCGAGCAGCTCGTCGATGCGCTGGTAGCACTTGTCGCGGAAGGCCTTGTCGCCGACGGCGAGCACCTCGTCGACGAGGAGGATGGGCTCCTCCAGTCGCGAGATGACCGAGAACGCCAGGCGCACCTTCATCCCGCTGGAGAGGTGCTTGTACGGGGTGTCGACGCTCTCGCGGAGCTCGGCGAAGTCGATGATCTCGTCGTAGCGCTCGTCGATCTCGGCTCGGGTCATGCCGTGGAGCCCGGCCGTGAGGTGGACGTTCTCGCGCACCGTCAGATCGTCGACGAATCCGCCGGTGATCTCGATGAGCGGGGCGACGCCGCCGATCACATCGACGCGACCCTCATCGGGGAGCATGACGCCGGCGACGAGCTTGAGGAGGGTCGACTTGCCCTGGCCGTTGCGGCCCACGACCCCGATCGCCTCGCCGGCCCGCACCTCCACGTCGACGCCGCGCAGGGCCCAGAACTCGTTGGGGCGCGCCCGGCGGTTGCTGCCGGCGAAGAGGTCCTTGAAGCTCCGGCGCCCTCGGCGGTTGCGCCGGAAGCGGATCCCCGCTCCCTCGACGCGGATGACGACGTCGCCCATCAGATCTCCTTCAGCACGGCGCGCACCATGCGCCGGAAGACGAGGATGCCCGCTCCGAGGATGACCAGGCTCATGATCGCCGCGACGACCACGGCGAACGGCTCGACCTGGTCGGGGAAGTAGCTCGCGCGGTACAGCGAGAAGATCCCCGAGAGCGGGTTGAACGCCATCCACGCCTCCAGTCCGTCCGGCAGGTCGGTCAGGCCGTAGATGATCGGCGAGGCGTAGAAGAGGAACCGCAGCACGAGCTTGACGGCCCGCTCGAGGTCGCGGAAGAACACCACGAGCGGCGCGATCATGAGGCCGAGCCCCAGGATGAGGGTCGCCTGCAGCAGGATCGCGAGCGGGAGCCACAGGACGCCCCAGGTGGGCTCGGCGCCGTAGATGACCGCGAACGCGATCACGACCGGGATCGCGAGCACGAACTCGATGCCCTTCGACAGCACGATGCGCGCGACCCAGACGCTCCGGGGGAGGCGCGTGGATCGCACGAGCTTGGCGTCCTTGATGAACGCCCGCGTGGAGTCTCCGATCGCGCCGTTGAACCACGTCCAGGGCAGGAGCCCCGCGAGGAGGAAGACGATGTAGGGGTCCGCGCCGATCGACCGGTCGACGATCTGCGTGAACACGAACCAGTAGATGACGGCCATCACGAGCGGGTCGAGCACCGACCACACGTAGCCCAGGAACGACGTCGAGTACCGCACCCTCAGATCGCGACTCGTGAGCAGCCAGAGCGTCTGACGGTAGACCCGTGCGGGGGTGCGCGGCGGGCGCGACGGCGAGGCGAGGGTCACAGTGCACAACGCTAGCGGCATCCCGCCCGCGTCGGCCGAGAGCGGCACCGATCGATCGAGCGGCGGGGCGGATGCCGAACGGCCCGCCCCCTGCCGGGGTCGGGCCGTTCGCGGTCGTTCGGGGGCGCGTCGATCAGACGAAGAGGTTCGCGCGCTCCAGGTCCTCGGCGAAGTCGATCTCGACGGCGTAGAGGTCGGAGATGTCGAGCGGCTCGACGCGGAGGCCGTTCTGCTCGATCGCGAGCTCGATGCCGCGCTCGAAGTAGTCCTGGTCGGCGACGCGCTGCAGGTGGTGGATGAGCGTCGCCTTGTCGGCGGAGGCGATGTAGTTGATGCCGACGGCCTCGCCGAGCCCGCCGACGACCTGCTTGGAGAGCTCCTTGATGAAGCCCTCGGCGTCGACGGTGTACTTGACCTCCTCGTCGGAGACCTTGGAGGTGTTCACGCTCACGAACGAGCGATCGGCGTGCACGAGGCTCGCGGCGCGGACGAGCGCCTGCGGGTCGAAGACGACGTCGCCGTTCATCCAGAGCACGCCCTGCGACCCGGTCGCCTTGAGCGCGCGCAGGAGGCTCTTGGAGGTGTTGGTCTGGTCGTACTGCTCGTTGTAGACGTAGTTGACGTCGGGGAAGGCGTCGATGATGTGCTCGAGCTTGTAGCCGACGACGGTCGTGATGGTGGCGTCGGTGCCGAACGCGGCCGCGATGTTGTCGTGCTGCTGCTGCATGATGGTGCGGCCGTCGCTGAGCTCGGTGAGCGGCTTCGGGAGCGAGCGGCCGAGGCGGCTGCCCATCCCGGCGGCGAGGATGACGATCTGCGTGGTCATGAGACCTCCTGTGTCTTCAGTCGGCTGCGCAGGCTCTCGGCGATCATGCTCCCGTGTCGGGGGATCGGTCGGTGAGAGTTCACCGAACGGTCAACTGCGCGCTGTGGATCAGACACTCCCTTGTGCTGCGGCGAGTTTACCGGCCTTTCCGCCGGATGGACAGGAAATGCCCCGCATCCGTTGCCGGATCGTGACCGGCCGTCACGAACGTGGAGGGAGGGCGGGCCGGGAACGGCAGGCGTTGCTAGCGTGGACGCGTGGACTCCCCGACGCCGCACTCGACCAGCGACGCGACCCCCGGCACGGGGGTCGACGGCGCGGCGGCTCCCGCGCGGCCGGCGAAGGCCAGGACACCGGCCTCCACGAAGTCCGCCTCTCGTTCCCGCGCGTCCGCGGCGACCCCCACCGGCCCGCGCGCGCACCTCCCGGCAGCCCCGCCGCCCCCTCCCGCGCCGATCGTGCTGCAGGTCACGGGCCTGCGCAAGCGCTTCGGGCGCACGATCGCCGTCGACGGCATCGACCTCGCGGTGCGCAAGGGGGCCATCTTCGGCTTCGTCGGGCCGAACGGCGCGGGGAAGACGACCACGCTGTCGATGATCACCGGGCTGCTCCGGCCCGACGCGGGCTCGGTCGTGGTGGGGGAGGCCGATGTCTGGCGCTCGCCCGGCGACGCGAAGCGCGTCCTCGGCGTCCTGCCCGACCGCATGCGCCTGTTCGATCGGCTCACCGGCGCGCAGATGCTCTACTACTGCGGCGTGCTCCACGGCCTCGATCGCGAGACGGCGCGCAGCCGATCGGAGGACCTCTCGCGAGCCCTCGCCCTGGAGGGCTCGCTCGACCGCCCGGTCGCCGACTACTCGATCGGCATGATCAAGAAGGTCTCGCTCGCGGCCGCGCTCATCCACTCGCCGCGACTGCTCGTGCTCGACGAGCCCTTCGAGGGGGTCGACCCGGTCTCGACCGCGCACGCGATCGACCTCCTTCGCTCCTACGCCCGCGCGGGCGGGACGGTCGTGCTCTCCAGCCACAACATGGACCTCGTCGAGCGGGTGTGCGACTCGGTCGCGGTCATCGTCGGCGGGAGCATCCTCGCCACGGGAACCCTGGAGGAGGTGCGCGCCGGATCCTCGCTCGAGGAGCGGTTCGTCGATCTCGCCGGCGGCCGCAGCGCGGTGGAGGGGCTCGAGTGGTTGACGACGTTATCCGACTGAAGCTCGCGCTGCTCGGCTCCGCGTTCCGCGGCGCTCGCCGGCTCGCCCGGACGGGGCTCGTCGCTGTGCTCATCGCGGTGTTCACGGGCGCCGTCCTCGACGCGGCGCAGTCCTTCCGGCCCGAGGACGACGGGCACCGTGCCGGGCTCATCGTCATCACGAGCATCCTCGCCCTGGCCCTCGCGATCTGCCCTCTGACCTCCGGGCTTGGCTCGGCGCTCGAGCCGCGGCGCTTCGCGCCGTTCCCGATCGCGCCGGGTCGCCTCGCCGCGACGCTCGCGCTCGCGGGGGCGGTGGGAGTCCAGGGTCTCCTCACGATCGTGCTCGTCATCGCCCTCGGTGTCTCCTGGGCGGGCACGCCGTTCGAGGGCGCCGCGGTCGGGGGAGGCCTCGTCGGCGGCGTCGCGATCGTCCTCACCGGCCAGTTCCTCGTCGCCATCGCCGCGCAGCTCGCGGTCGCGCCGACCACCGCGCGCACCGTCGCGCTGTTCGCCCGCGGCGTCGTCGGGCTCTGCCTCGCCGCCGCGATCACCACCGCCCTCGTCGTCGAGCGCGGCCGCGACGACGCGCGCGTGGACGAGGTCGCCGCATTCCTCTCCTCCTCGCCGCTCGGCCTGCCCTGGGCGGTGGCGGGCAGCGAGCCCCCGGCCCTCACGGCGCGTATGCTCGGCGCGATCGCCCTCGTGGGGGTGCTCGCACTCGGCTGGCGTCTGCTCGTCGGCCGCCTCCTCGAGGCGCCCGAGCGGCAGCGGTGGGTCCCGCGCTCGCGCGGACTGGGCGTCTTCGACCTCGTGCCGGCCACGCAGGGCGGCGTGATCGCTGCGCGGAGCATCCTCTACTGGACCCGCGACCCGCGCTACCGTCTCGCGATCCTCGCCCTGCCGGTCGCTCCCGCGCTCATGATGATCGCCCTCGCGATCGCCGGGGTCCCCGGTCAGTACCTGTGGCTCATCCCGATCCCCGTGCTCGCGCTGTTCCTGGGCTGGTTCAGCCACAACGACGTCGCCTACGACCACACCGCCGTGTGGCTGCACGTCGCTGCCCACGTGCGCGGAGCATCCGACCGCTGGGGGCGCGCGGTGCCGCCGCTCCTCCTCGGGGTCCCGCTCGTCGTACTCCTCGCCCCGCTGTTCGCCGTCTGGTCGGGGATCGAGGGGATCGAGCCGGCTCTCCTCGGCACGAGCCTCGGGCTCCTGCTCACGGGCATCGGCGTCTCGAGCGTCGCCTCGGCGGCCGCCCCCTATCCCGCCCCGCGCCCGGGAGCCGGCCCGTTCGATCAGCCCCCGCTCACCGCCGCGTCCGCGGGCTGGTCGCAGGGGCTCTCGCTTCTGGCGATCATCGTCCTGATGTCGCCGACCCTGCACACCGCCTGGCGCGGGGCGACCGGCGAGACCGAGCTGCTGCCCGCCGCGGCGATCGCGGGCGCGGCCACCGGCGTCGTCATGCTCGCGCTCGGCGTGCTCATCGGCGGGCGGGTCTTCCGGCGTCGCGCGCCTGAGCTGCTCGACCTCGTGCTGCGCAGCTGACTCGGCCCCCGCGCTCGGGGCGCGTCGTAGAATCGGAGAATGGCGACGACGGACGACACCGGAACCGGCGGAGGGCTCGACGTCCTCGACCGCGAGCTCGAGAAGCTGCTCAACGAGGAGCAGCTGGAGGACGGCGACCACGAGCGGTTCTCCCACTACGTGCCGAAGAGCAAGATCATGGAGTCCGCGCTCACGGGGAAGCCCGTGCGCGCGCTGTGCGGCAAGAAGTGGACGCCGGGTCGCGACCCGGAGAAGTTCCCGGTCTGCCCCACCTGCAAGGAGATCTACGAGAAGATGCGCGACGCGTAGTCGTCGGCGCCTCGCACCCTCGAGCCTGCTGAGTGCCGCGCCGCGGTCGCCCCGCCGGCCGCACTAGCCTGGGGCGCATGGCGGAACGCTCCTGGAACCTCGGCGGCGCCCTCAAGGGGCTGTTCACGAAGCCGACGATCGATGAGACCACCTGGGACGACCTCGAGACGGCGCTCATCCGGGCCGACTTCGGCCCCGATCTGACCGAGAGCATCCTCGAGCAGATGCGCGCGCAGGTCGAGCGGTACCGGACGACCGATCCCGCCGACCTCAAGCGCATGCTGCGCGAGTCGATCGAGGAGCGACTGGCCGCGCACGACCCGACCCTGACCCTGAGCGCACGGCCGGCCGTGGTGCTCGTGGTGGGCGTCAACGGCGTCGGCAAGACCACGACGATCGGCAAGTTCGCGAAGTTCCTCACCGGCTACGGGCGCAGCGTGGTCGTCGGCGCCGCCGACACCTTCCGCGCCGCCGCGGTCGAGCAGCTCGCCACGTGGGCCGACCGCGCGGGAGCATCCGTCGTGCGCCCCCAGCAGCACGGACAGGACCCGGCGAGCGTCGCCTTCCAGACCGTGCAGAAGGCGATCGACGACGGGATCGACATCGCGATCATCGACACCGCCGGCCGCCTGCAGACCAAGGCGGGCCTCATGGACGAGCTCGCGAAGGTCCGGCGCGTGGTCGAGAAGCTCAGCCCGATCGCCGAGGTCCTCCTGGTGCTCGACGGCACGACCGGCCAGAACGGGCTCGCGCAGGCCGAGGCCTTCATCGAGCACGCGGGCGTGACGGGTCTCGTGATCACGAAGCTCGACGGCTCGGCCAAGGGCGGGTTCGTGCTCGCCGTGCAGGAGCGCACGGGGATCCCGATCAAGCTCATCGGCCAGGGCGAGGGCATCGGCGATCTCACGGGATTCACGCCGCACGTCTTCGCGGCCTCGCTCGTCCCGTAGCGGACCCCGCGCGCTCAGTCCTCGATCGCCGCGTGCTCCCGCGAGAGCATGAGATAGGTGTCGGCATTGCGACGGATGCCCGCCACCTCGTCGTCCGTGAGCGCGCGCCGCACCTTCGCGGGCACGCCGGCGACGAGCGATCGGGGCGGCACGACGGTGTCCTCGAGCACGACCGCGCCCGCCGCGACGAGGGACTCGCTGCCGATGACCGCCCGGTTGAGCACCGTCGCGCTCATGCCGATGAGGCAGTCGTCCTCGATCGTGCAGCCGTGGAGTACGGCGGCGTGGCCGACGCTGACCCGTCGGCCGACGATCGTCGGCGTGCCCGGGTCGCAGTGCACCGTCACCGAGTCCTGGAGGTTGGAGTCCTCCCCGAGGACGATCGCGGCGCGATCGCCGCGGAGCACGGCGCCGTAGAAGACGCTCGCGCCCGGGTGCACCGTGACATCGCCGATGAGCACCGCCGTGGGGGCGATCCACGCCCGCTCGTCGACCGCGGGCTCCCTGCCGAAAATGCGCCGTCGCATCCCGCCTCCTCGCTCTCGCCTCCAGTCAACCAGACGGGCCCTTCTAGAATGGGCGGATCATGGCGACCTTCGGCACCCTCTCCGACCGGCTGACTCAGACGTTCAGCGCCCTCCGCACGAAGGGCAAGCTGAGCCCGGCCGACGTCGACAAGACCGTCCGCGAGATCCGGCGCGCGCTGCTCGACGCCGACGTCGCACTGCCCGTCGTCAAGGACTTCACGAATACGGTCCGCGAGCGCGCGCTCGGCGACGAGGTCAACAAGGCGCTCAACCCCGCGCAGCAGGTCGTGCAGATCGTCAACGAGGAGCTCGTCGCGATCCTCGGCGGCGAGCAGCGTCGCCTGGAGTTCGCGAAGAACCCGCCGACCGTCATCATGCTCGCGGGCCTCCAGGGCGCCGGCAAGACGACCCTCGCGGGCAAGCTCGCCAAGTGGCTCAAGGGCCAGGGCCACACCCCCCTGCTCGTCGCCGCCGACCTCCAGCGCCCCAACGCCGTCACGCAGCTGCAGGTCGTCGGCGAGCAGGCCGGCGCCGCGGTGTTCGCCCCCGAGCCCGGCAACGGCGTCGGCGACCCGGTGCGCGTCGCGAGGGACGCCGTCCAGTTCGCCCGGACGCGCCTGCACGACGTCGTGATCGTCGACACGGCCGGCCGCCTCGGCGTCGACGCCGAGCTCATGAAGCAGGCCGCGAGCATCCGAAAGGCCGTCGACCCCGACGAGGTGCTCTTCGTCATCGACGCGATGATCGGTCAGGACGCGGTCGCCACGGCCCAGGCCTTCCAGGAGGGCGTCGACTTCACGGGCGTCGTGCTGTCGAAGCTGGATGGCGACGCGCGCGGCGGCGCCGCGCTCTCCGTCGCCTCGGTGACCGGTCGCCCGATCATGTTCGCCTCGACGGGCGAGGGCCTCGACGACTTCGAGCCCTTCCACCCCGACCGCATGGCGAGCCGCATCCTCGACCTCGGCGACATCCTCAGCCTCATCGAGCAGGCGCAGAAGGCCTTCGACCAGGACGAGGCCCAGAAGGTCGCTGAGAAGTTCGCGACCGACAGCTTCACCCTCGAGGACTTCCTCGCCCAGATGCAGCAGCTCAAGAAGATGGGCTCGATCAAGAGCATGCTGGGGATGCTCCCCGGAGCCCGCGGCATGCGCGAGCAGCTCGACAACTTCGACGAGAGCGAGCTCACCCGCACTGAGGCGATCATCCAGTCGATGACGCTCGCCGAGCGCCGCACGCCCAAGCTCCTCAACGGCTCGCGCCGCCTGCGCATCGCGCGCGGTTCGGGCACGACCGTGACCGAGGTCAACGCCCTCGTGAACCGCTTCGAGCAGGCGGCGAAGATGATGAAGACCGTCGCCAAGGGCGGCGTGCCGAACGTCCCGGGCATGGGGCCCATCCCGGGCATGGGCGGCGGAGGCGGAGCGGCGAGCGCGCGCAAGGCCGCGGCGAAGAAGAAGGGCAAG
Source organism: Yonghaparkia sp. Soil809 (assembly GCF_001429705.1). NCBI lineage: Bacteria > Bacillati > Actinomycetota > Actinomycetes > Micrococcales > Microbacteriaceae > Microcella > Yonghaparkia sp. Soil809. Next base: position 266,726 of record NZ_LMSV01000001.1, on the reverse strand, counting down.
GGCGGCTCCAAGTCGGGCAACCCCGCCAAGCGCGCGGCCGAGGAGGCCGCTCGCGCTCAGGGCGTGCGCCCCGCCGGTGCGGCGGCCGGCTCGGGCTTCGGGCTCGGAGGCCTCGGCGGCGCCGGGGGAGCGGGCGCCGCGGGCGGCACCGAGCCGACGCCGGAGGAGCTCGCCGCTCTGCAGAAGTTCCTCGGCCGCTAGCGCGTCCGAGCGGAGTCCCGCCAGGCGCGCCAGGCGCCCGTCGACCACAGCGCCCACGCGACGAGGACGGGCTGGAAGAGCAGCCGGATGCCCCGCGCGACATCGGTGTCGAGACCGAAGCCGTCACGACCTTCGGTGAACTGCGCGATGTTGCCGGGGAAGATCGCGAGGAAGAACAGCGCCGTCGCCCAGCCGACGGCGACGCGCCACTGCCCGAGCACGATGAGAGCGAGGCCGAGCCCGATCTCGACGACGCCGGAGCCGAGCACGACGAGGTCGGCGTCGACCGGCAGCCACGGCGGCACCTGGGCGAGGAACTCCTCGCGCCCGTAGGTCAGGTGGCTGACGCCCGCGAACGCGAGCGCGCCCCCGAGGGCCCAGCGCGCGAGTCGCTGCGGCCAGCTGGTTCCGGGCTCCCGTGCGTCACTCATCGCTCGATTCTGGTGCGGCGCGCCCCTGCCGCGGCTGGGAGCCGCGCGTCGACGTAGGGTGAAGCCATGAGCCTCCCCGCCGCCGCGGAGTCCGCCGTCGCGACCGCCGCCGCCGTGCGCGCCGGCGCAACCACGGCCCTCGCCGAGACCCGTGCCGCCCTCGCCCGCATCGCCGCGCTCGACCCGCAGCTCGGCGCCTTCCAGCTCGTCCGCGCCGAGCGCGCGCTCGCGGAGGCCGCCGAGGTGGATGCGCGCCTGGCGGCGGGGGAGGACCTCCCGCTCGCGGGCGTGCCGATCGCGATCAAGGACAACATCCCCGTCGCGGGCGAGCCGATGCTCGAGGGCAGCGCCGCGACCAGCGCCGCGCCGAGCCTGGCCGACCACGAGGTCGTCGCGCGGCTGCGCGCCGCGGGTGCCGTCGTCGTCGGCCTCACGCGCGTGCCCGAGCTGTGCGTGTTCGGGACCACTGACTCCGTGCACGGCACGACGCGCAACCCCTGGAACCCGACCCGCACCGCCGGCGGCTCCTCCGGCGGCTCGGCCTCCGCGGTCGCGAGCGGCATGGTGGCGGTCGCCCACGCGGCCGACGGCATGGGCTCGATCCGGATCCCCGCCGCCAATTGCGCTCTCGTGGGGCTCAAGCCCGGCGCGGGGCTCGTGCCCGCGGAGATGGGCGCCGACAGCTGGTTCGGGATGAGCGAGAACGGCCCGCTCGCGACGACCGTGGCGGATGCCGCTCTCCTGCTCGCGGTCATGGCGGGCCGCCCCGCCCTCGCCGACGTCGCGCCGCCCGACCGCCGTCTGCGCATCGGGCTCGCCCCGGGCATCCCCACCCCTCTCGCCCGGCTCGATCCGCGCTGGGAGGCGGCCGCCCGTCGCACGGCCGCCACGCTCGCCGCGGCGGGGCACGAGGTCGTCGAGCTCGCCCTTCCCTACCCCGCCGACCCGCTTCCGGTGCTCGCGCGCTGGTTCGCGGGGGCCGCCGCCGACGCCGCGCATCTCGGGCTCGACGACCGCCTGCTCGAGCCGCGCGTGCGGGCGCACGTCCGGGCCGGGCGCGTGCTCGAGCGCCTCGGCGCCCTGCGGCCCGGCCCCGTCGACCGGCTGCGGGCTCGCGTCACTGTGGCGACCGCCGATGTCGACGTCGTGCTGACGCCGGCGCTCGCGCAGCCGGGGCCGGATGCCGAGGGCTGGCACCGGCGCGGATGGATCGCGAACCTGCGCTCCAGCATCGGGTACGCGCCCTACGCCGCCCTGTGGAACCTGCTCGGCTGGCCGGCCGCGGTCGTTCCCGCCGGGTGGCACCCGGAGGCGGCCGTGCCGCTCGCGGTGCAGCTCGTCGCCCGCCCGGCCGCGGACGGCGCGGGGGAGGCGCTCCTGCTCGCCGTCGCCGCCGAGCTCGAGCTCCTCGCGCCCTGGGAGCGCACCGCCTCCCCGGCGGCGTCGACCGTAGTCTGAGGGCATGACCATGCGACCCATCCGCATCGGGGTTCAGCTGCAGCCCCAGCACGCGCCGTACGAGCTCATCCGCGATCGCGTCACCGAGCTGGAGGAGCTCGGCGTCGACATCGTCTTCAACTGGGACCACTTCTATCCGCTCTACGGCGAGCCCGACGGCCTGCACTTCGAGTCGTGGACGATGCTCGCGGCGATCGCCGAGCAGACGAGCCGCATCGAGCTCGGCGCCCTCGTCAACTGCAACTCGTACCGCAACCCCAACCTGCAGGCCGACATGGCCCGCACGATCGATCGCATCAGCGCCAAGGGAACCGGCACGGGCCGCTTCATCTTCGGCACCGGCTCCGGCTGGTTCGAGCGCGACTACGCCGAGTACGGCTACGAGTTCGGCACGGTCGGCTCGCGGCTCAACGATCTCGCGCGCGACCTGCCGATCATCCGCGACCGGTGGACGAGGCTCAACCCGCCGCCCACGCGCGACATCCCCATCCTCATCGGCGGCGGGGGCGAGAGGAAGACCCTCCGCATGGTCGCCGAGCACGCGAGCATCTGGCACAGCTTCAGCGACGCCGAGACTCTGGAGAGGAAGCTCGGCATCCTCGCCGGCCACTGCTCCGACGTCGGTCGCGACCCCGGCACGATCGAGATCTCCGTCGAGCTCGGGCGGAAATCGTCAGCAGAGGCTGACGAGCTGCGCGGCCTCGGGGCGAGTCTCTTCACGATCGGGCTCACGGGGCCGGACTACGACCTCGCGCCCGTGCGCGACTGGCTCGCCTGGAGGGACGGCTCGCGCTGAGCATCCGTCGCCCGCGGCCCCGATCGCGGTCGCGAATGCGGGCGGTAGGCGACCGCCCGCGGAATCTGCAAGAATAGGCGGTCGAGTGCTCGCGCGCCCGACCCTCTAATCAGGCCAGCGAGCAACCCTTCCGAGCTTTCGCGCCGAGTGTGCCCCACGCAACCGGCGTCGACTCACCCCGTTCACACTTCTGGAGAATCGTGGCTGTCAAGATCCGTCTCAAGCGCATGGGCAAGATCCGCGCGCCGTACTACCGCATCGTCGTCGCCGACTCGCGCACCAAGCGCGATGGTCGTGTCATCGAGGAGATCGGCAAGTACCACCCCACCGAGGAGCCCTCGGTCATCGAGGTCGACTCGGCCCGTGCGCAGTACTGGCTCAGCGTCGGCGCCCAGCCGACCGAGCAGGTCACCGCGCTGCTGAAGCTCACCGGCGACTGGGGCACGTTCAAGGGCGAGAAGGGTGCGAAGAGCACCGTCCGCTACGCGGAGCCGAAGGAGGCGTTCCAGTTCGACGCCGCCAAGAAGCCCGTCCTCAAGCCCAAGGCCGAGAAGAAGGCCGAGGAGGCTCCGGCCGCCGAGGCGCCCGAGACCGAGTCGGCCGAGGCCGAGGTCGTCGAGGCCCCCGAGGCGGAGGCCCCCGAGGCCGACGCCGCCGAGGCCGACAAGGCCTGACGCATCGTGCTCGCTGACACGCTGGAGCATCTGG
>NZ_LMSV01000001.1:172473-263126 GCF_001429705.1 Yonghaparkia sp. Soil809 | reverse complement strand
TCAAGGGGATCGTCGATCACCCTGACGATGTCGCTGTCGTCGCGCAGAGCACGGGCCGCGGCGAGGTCCTCGAGGTGCGCGTGCACCCCGAGGACCTCGGCCGCGTCATCNGGCCGCGGCGGACGCACCGCCAAGGCCCTGCGCACCGTGATCTCGTCGCTCGCCGACGGTCGCCGGGTGCGCGTCGACGTCGTCGACACCGACGCCTAGGCGATCGTGGCCGAGGTGAAGATCCCCCGCCCCGACGCGTCGACCCAGCAGCTGCGGGTCGGCCGCCTCGTGAAGGCGCACGGGCTCAAGGGCGCCCTCAAGCTCGAGCTCTACACCGACGACCCCGACCGACGCTTCACGCCAGGGGCCGTCTTCACGCTGCAGGTTCCGACGAGCTCGCCGTGGCACGGGTCGACGCTCACGCTCGCCGAGCTGCGCTGGTACAACGGCCAGCCCGTCGGCTTCTTCGAGGGCGTCGCCGACCGCACGGCCGCCGAGTCCCTCGTCAAGGCCATCCTCTGGATCGACCAGGACGCCGAGGAGGAGCCCGAGGAGGACGCCTGGTACGACTTCCAGCTCGTCGGCCTGCGCGCGCAGCGCGACGGTGACGAGGTCGGCCGCGTCGTGCGCGTCGAGCACTTCCCGGCGCAGGACCTCCTCGTGATCGACACCGGCGAGCGCGAGGTGCTCGTCCCGTTCGTGTCGGCGATCGTGCCCGCGGTCGACATCGCCGCCGGCGTCGTCACCATCACTCCGCCGCCGGGGCTCCTGGAGGACCTCCCGGAGGAGGCGGCCGCGCCGGTCGACGCGCCGGAGCCGCAGGACGAGGATGCGCCGCAGCACGCGGGCGCGGACGAGGCGGACGCCGCCGAGCCCGAGGAGCGCGAGCTCTAGGCTCGAGCCGTGCGCGTCGACATTGTCACGATCTTCCCCGAGTTCTTCGGGGTCCTCGACGTGTCCCTGCTCGGCAAGGCGCGCCAGACCGGGCTCATCGAGGTGCGCGTGCACGATCTGCGCGACGCCGCCCACGACCGTCACCGCACCGTCGACGACACCCCCTACGGGGGCGGTGCCGGAATGGTCATGAAGCCCGAGCCCTGGGGCGAGGTGCTCGACGGCCTCGTGACGGAGCGCTCGACGCTCATCGTTCCGAGCCCGGCCGGGCATCCGTTCACGCAGGCGACGGCCCGCGAGCTCGCGACGCGCGGGCACCTCGTCTTCGCCTGCGGGCGCTACGAGGGCATCGACCAGCGGGTGATCGAGCACTACGCTGACCGCATCGAGGTTCACGAGGTGAGCCTCGGCGACTACGTGCTCAACGGCGGGGAGGTGGCGGCCATGGCGATCATCGAGGCCGTCGGCCGACTCGTGCCCGGTGTCATCGGCAACCCGGCGAGCCTGGAGGAGGAGAGCCACGAGTCGGGCCTCCTCGAGTACCCCAGCTACACCAAGCCCGCCGTGTGGCGCGATCGGGCCGTGCCCCCCGTTCTGCTGAGCGGGAACCACGGCGCGGTCGACGCGTGGCGCCACGAGCAGCGGCTCGAGCGCACGCGCCGGGTCAGACCCGACCTGATCGGCGGGGAGTGACCATGGGCGAGCGGATCTGGATGCTCGCGCAACCCCTCATCGCGGCCCTCGCCCTCACGGGGTTCGCCGCTGCGACCGCCTTCCAGGCGGCCGATCGCACCGACCTCATCCCCTCGGTCCAGGCGCTCATCACCGCCTCGTTCGTCTACCCGGGGCTGGCGCTGTCGATGATCGTCAATCAGACGATGGTGATGGGTCGGCGGCCTCGTCGGCTGACCACGGTCGAGAAGATCCTCGTCACCGGCCAGTTCCTCATCGCGGGCCTGCTCGCCCTCACCTCGCTCGAGCCCGGCGCCCTGCTCCTGGGCTTCCTGCTGTGGCCGCTGCTCATCGTCGGCGCCGTCGCGGCGTGCTGGACGATGGCAGGAACGACCGTGCGCGAGCGCCGTGCGCATCGAGCGCCGCGCGAGCTCGGGGGCGAGCCGCGCCCCGACCTCGACGACCACCCGGGCACGGGCGGCGTCGTCTCGGTCGCCCCGCGGGTCTGAGCGGGCTCAGCCGCGGGCGGTGAGCACGAGCGGGCCGTCGGCCGTGATCGCGACGGTGTGCTCCGCGTGGGCGGCGCGCGCGCCGGTGCGGCTCCGCAGCGTCCAGCCGTCGGCGTCGGTGTAGATCTCGTCGGTGTCGTGGATGAACCACGGCTCGATCGCGATCACGAGGCCCGCCTTGAGCTTGAGCCCGCGTCCGGCGCGGCCGTCGTTGGGTACGTGCGGGTCGCCGTGCATCGTGCGGCCGACGCCGTGCCCGCCGAAATCGAGGTTGACCAGCAGACCCGCGTCGTGCGCGACGTCGCCGATCGCGGCCGAGACATCGCCCATGCGGTTGCCGGGCCTCGCGGCCGCGATGCCCGCCGCGAGCGCGCGCTCCGTCGTGGCGATGAGCCGGGCATCCTCGTCGCGGGGAGTGCCCACGATCACGGTCGTCGCCGAGTCGCACACCCAGCCGCCGACGGAGGCCGCGAAGTCGAGTGAGAGCACGTCGCCGTCGCGCAGCGCGTAGTCGAAGGGGAGCCCGTGCAGGGCGGCGTCGTTGACGGAGGTGCAGATGACCTTCCCGAACGGCGAGCCGCCGAAGGAGGGGTGGTAGTCGATGTAGCAGCTCTCCGCGCCCTCGGCCCGGATCATCTCGTGCGCCAGCGCGTCGAGCTCCAGGAGGGTGACGCCGACCGCGGCGGCGCGGCTCGTGGCCTCGATCACGCTCGCGACGAAGCGTCCGGCGGGGCGCATCTGCTCGATCTCGTCGGGGGTTCTCAGTTCGATCATCAGGACCTCGGCTGGGGCTGCTCGGCCGGCAGCGGGATGTTCGTGGTCAGGTAGTCGGTGCACAGGCGGCGCGTGGCCTCGATGAAGCGCTCGTCGCCGTCCTTGTCGAGCTGGAATGCGCGACCGAGCAGCCCGCTCGCCATCTCGATCGCGACCTCGACGTGGAAGACCACCTCGTCGTCGGGCTCGAAGTCGTACGTCTCGCCGATCTGGCGGGCGAACTCGCGGGCGAGGATCGAGTTGTTGCTGAGCTCGGGGTTGAGGAAGCGCTGGTCGATGACGTCGCCGAACCGCAGCGCGCGGAAGCCGGGCTCGTCGCGGTTCATCTCGATGAAGATGTCGAGCGTCCGGTCGAACGAGCTCCACGGGCCGGGCGGGGAGCTCGCGACGTTCTCCTGCACCCGCTCGACGTAGCGGTCCATGTTGCGCACCGCGAGCGCGCGGAGGAGGGTCTGGATGTTGGGGAAGTAGCGGTACACGACGCCGACCGAGCTCTTCGACTTCTTGGCCACGGCGCTCGTCGTGACCCCGTCGATGCCGCCCTCGTCGATCAGCGCGGCGGCGGCGTCGAGGAGGGTCTCGATGCGCTCGGCGCTGCGCTGCTGGATCGGCTCGGTGCGCATGACGACCTTGTCGGTCGCGAGCGTCGGTTCCTGCGTTTCGTCGGTCATCGACGACATCTCCCCCTCAGAAGCGGTCGCGGCGGGTCGCGGCGGGCGCGGATCTCGCGGGATTGGCCGGACGGCGCCCAGTATGGCATCATTTCACTTTGTGCCTCGGCACGGTTCTGCCACAGGGGAGCCGTCGTTCCACGGGGCGAGAACCACTCTTCGGATACCCCATTCCTACCGCGATCGACCTGTGGCGGTGGCAGAGAGCGAACAGCCATGCACATCCTCGACCACGTCGACGCGGCCAGCCTGCGCACCGACATCCCCGACTTCCGCGCCGGCGACACCGTCAAGGTGCACGTGAACATCGTCGAAGGCAACCGCTCGCGCATCCAGGTCTTCCAGGGCGTCGTCATCGGCCGCTCGAACGAGGGCGTCCGCGAGACCTTCACCGTCCGCAAGGTCAGCTTCCAGGTCGGCGTCGAGCGCACCTTCCCCGTGCACTCTCCGGTCATCGACCACATCGAGGTCGTCACCCGTGGCGACGTCCGCCGCGCGAAGCTCTACTACCTGCGCGGTCTGCGCGGCAAGAAGGCCAAGATCAAGGAGAAGCGCGACAGCTAGGCTGTCGAGCGACTCTCGACACGGGCTCCGTCGGTCTCCGACGGAGCCCGTCGTCGTCTCATCGGGATGCCCGGCGCGCCTCGATCGGAATCGAGAGCCGAGCGCCGCCTAGACTGGACGCGAGGCACAGGGGAGTCATGACAGAGAACGCAGCGCAGCCGACGGACGCGGCATCCCCGCCCTCCGACGCCACCGCGCAGACGGTCGACGCACGGACGAGTCGTCGGCGCGGGATCCTCCTCTTCCTGCGCGACGTGGTCATCATCGTCGGCGTCGCCCTGCTGATCTCCTTCCTCATCAAGACCTTCCTGATCCGGTCGTTCTACATCCCCAGCGACTCGATGATGAACACGCTCGTGCGGAATGACCGCATCATCGTCAACCAGCTCGTTCCCGAGGTCGTGCCGATCGAGCGCGGCGACGTCGTCGTGTTCCGCGACCCGGGCGGGTGGCTCAACCCGGCTCCGCAGCCGGAGGCGCCGCCCCTGCAGGCGGCCCTCGACTGGCTCGGCGCGATCGTCGGCATCTCGGCCCCCGACAGCGACGAGCACCTCGTCAAGCGCGTCATCGGGCTGCCGGGCGACCGCGTCGTGTGCTGCAACGACCTCGGCCAGATGAGCGTGAACGGCGTGCCGCTGGAGGAGCCCTACGTGCGCCTGCCCGCCGGGTCGACGGCCGTGAGCGCCGACGACTTCCAGGCCGAGGTCCCCGCGGACTCGCTGTGGGTCATGGGCGACAACCGGTGGGACTCCGCCGACTCGCGCTACAACCGCGACACGTTCACCGAGGGCTTCGTGCCCTTCGACGACGTGGTCGGGCGCGCGGTCGTCATCAGCTGGCCTATCGACCGCTGGACCTGGCTCGACAACTACCCGCTCGTCTTCGACGGCGTCGGCGACGCCCAGGTGCCGGCCGAGTAGCGGTGCCTCCCGCCGACCCCACGCTCGACGTCGAGCGCTCGCTCCTCGAGGCGGGCGCGCCCGTCGTCATCGGCATCGACGAGGTCGGTCGCGGCGCCATCGCGGGCGTCGTCGCGGTCGGCGCGTGCGCGATCGTCTCGGTGGCGGATGCCGCACCCGCGGGCCTGCGCGACTCAAAGCTCCTCAGCGCCTCTCGCCGGGCCGCGGTCGAGCCGCTCGTCCGCTCCTGGGCGCTCGCGGTCGCCGTGGGCGAGGCCGAGCCGGCCGAGGTCGACGCCCTCGGCATCGTCGCCGCGCTGGGCCTGGCGGGGCGCCGCGCGCTGATCCGGCTCTTCGAGCAGGGCGTCGACGTGGCCGCCGCCTCCGTCATCCTCGACGGCAGCCATGACTGGCTCACCCCCGCGCTCGTCTCGCCGCCGCGGGTGATCACGCGCGTCAAGGCCGATCGCGACTGCGCGGCCGTGGCGGGAGCATCCGTCGTCGCGAAGCAGCACCGCGACGCGCTCATGATCGCCGACCACGAGCGCTGGCCCGTCTACGAGTGGGCCGGCAACAAGGGCTACGGCAGCGCGGGCCACTTCGCGGCGATCGCGGAGCACGGAGCGACCGAGCGCCACCGCCGCACCTGGCTGCGCTCGGTGCCGCCCGCCACGGTGACCCTGCCGATCTCGGTCTAGACTGCGTGCGATGGACGACGACGAATTCGAGGACTACGACCGCGAGGTCGAGCTCGCCCTGTACCGCGAGTACCGTGACGTGGTCTCGCAGTTCCAGTACGTGGTCGAGACCGAGCGGCGCTTCTACCTCGCCAACGAGGTCACCCAGGTGGTGCGCGAGGTCGCCGGCGACTTCTTCTTCGAGCTCACGCTGACCGACGTGTGGGTGTGGGACGTCTACCGCAGCGATCGCTTCGTCAAGAGCGTCAAGGTGCTGACCTTCAAGGACGTCAACGTCGAGGAGCTCGGTAAGAAGGAGCTCAAGCTCCCCAAGGAGCTCGCGCTCGACGAGTAGCGTCGCCGCTCCTCCCCATCGCCGCCCTCCGGCGCGCTCGCCCCTGATCGCGCACCGCCCGCCTCGCCGGTGCGGATGCCCGGCCATCCTCCTTGCCAGGAGGAACCGATGGCACGCAAGGACGTACTGGGTCGCACGGGCGAGCAGCTCGCGGTCGACCACCTGACCGACCAGGGCTACGAGATCGTCGAGCGCAACTGGCGCTGCTCCGCCGGCGAGATCGACATCGTCGCGAGGGATGCCGCGACGACCGTGATCGTCGAGGTCAAGACGCGAGCGGGGCTGGGCTTCGGGCACCCGCTCGACGCGATCACGCCCGTCAAGCTCGCCCGGCTGCGGCGGCTCGCGGGTGCGTGGTGCGCCGAGCACGAGCCGGGCGGGCGGGTTCGCATCGACGCCGTCGCCGTGATCGCGGGCCGCGACGGCATCACGATCGAGCACGTGCGGCAGGTGTGCTGATGCCCGTCGCGCGCACGCGGGCCGTCGCCCTCACCGGCGTGGACGGATCGCTCGTGGAGATCGAGGCCGACCTCGCCAACGGGCTGCCTGCCTTCACCATCATCGGGCTGCCCGACACCGCCCTCGGCGAGGCGAAGGACAGGGTGCGGTCGGCCGCCTCGAACTCGGGGGTCGAGCTGCCCGCCCGACGGGTCACCGTCAACCTCTCGCCCGCCTCGCTGCCCAAGCACGGCTCGGCGTTCGACGTCGGCATCGCCGTGGCCGCGATCGCGACGACGGGGGTGCTCGCGCTCGACCACGTCGCGGAGACCGTGCACATCGGCGAGCTCGGGCTCGACGGCCGGTTGCGCCCGGTCGCGGGCGTGCTGCCCGCGGTCCTCGCCGCGAAGCGCGCCGGGGCGCGGCTCGTGGTCGTGCCGTGGGGCAACCGGGCGGAGGCCGAGCTCGTGCCGGGCATCCGCATCATCGCCGCCGCGACGCTGCGCGACGTCCTCGCCGTCCACGGCGCCGACATCGACCCGCCGGCCGAGCCGGTCGCCCCGATCCCGTCGCCGCCGGTCGTCGAGTCCCGCTCGAGCGAGGGCGATCTCTCCGACGTCATCGGCCACCCCGAGGCGATCGAGGCGCTGCAGGTGGCTGCGGTCGGCGGCCACCACCTCATGATGCTCGGGCCGCCCGGGGCGGGGAAGACCCTGCTCGCGTCGCGACTGCCCGGGCTGCTGCCCGACCTCGACGCCGACGCCGCGGTGGAGGTCTCGTCGGTCCGCTCGCTCGCCGGGCTCGGGGTCGGCGAGGGCCTCGTGACGCGCCCGCCCCTCGAGGCGCCGCACCACAGCGCGACCACGGCCTCGCTCGTCGGCGGAGGCAGCGGGCTCGTGCGCCCCGGCGCGATCTCGCGCGCCGCCCACGGGGTGCTCTTCCTCGACGAGGCGCCGGAGTTCCCCTCCGCGGTTCTGGACGCGCTGCGTCAGCCGCTCGAGACGGGTGAGATCACCATCCACCGCGCTCGGTCGGTCGCGCGCTTCCCCGCGCGCTTCCAGCTCGTCCTGGCCGCGAACCCGTGCCCATGCGGGCAGGCGGGCACCGGCGACGCCGAGTGCACGTGCACTCCCCACGCGCGGCGACGCTATCTCGCGCGGCTCTCCGGGCCCCTGCTCGACCGCGTCGATCTCCGGCTCACCGTGCGTCGCGTCGGCGCCGTCCAGCTCACGGGCGCCGAGGGTGGGGCCCTCACGACGGCGGAGGCCCGCGCTCGCGTCGTCGCCGCTCGCGCCCGCACCCGCGAGCGCTGGGGCGCCGAGGGCTGGTCGCTCAACGCCCACGTGCCCGGCACGCCGCTGCGCAGCCCGCGCTGGCGCCTCGCGCCACCCGACCGCGCCGCGCTCGACCGCGCCCTCGAGCGCGGCGGGCTGACGATGCGCGGCTACGACCGCGTGCTCCGCGTGGCGTGGAGCATCGCCGACCTCGAGGGCGACGACCGCCCGCGCGCCGACCACGTGGGTCGGGCGCTGTTCCTGCGGAAGGGGATCTGATGATCGACTGGGGCCTGCCCGAGAGCGCCGTCGCGGCTCTGCTGCGCGGCGTGGGGCGCGAGGATGCGCTCGAGCGCGCGTCGAGCGGCGGAGGCGACGGCGGCGACGGCGCAGGAGCCGCCCACGAGGCAGGGGCAGATCGCGACGAGGTGCTGGCGCGAGCGCTGTGGAGCGTCATCGTCGAGCCGGGGGACGGCGCCGCGGGAGTCCTGATCGGCGCCGTCGGCGCGGTGGAGGCGGCGCGCCTCCTCCTGGAGAGCCCCGCCCCGGCCACGATCGCCGCCGCGACCGACGGCGAGCTCGCCGGGGCCGCCGCGGAGCGCGCTCTCGGTCGATGGCTGCCCCGCCGACGTCAGTCGGATCTCGTCCGGGCGCTGGAGTCTGCGGCCCGAGTGCGCGCCCGACTGGTCATCCCCGACGATGCCGAGTGGCCGATCGCGCTCGATGACCTCGGCGAGTGCGCACCGATCGCCCTGTGGGCGCGGGGCGAGGCGGGTCTGCTCTCGCGGCAGGGCGTCGCGCTCGTCGGCGCTCGGGCGGCGACCGGCTACGGCGAGCACATCGCCATGGAGCTCGCCGCCGGCGCCGTTCGACAGGGGGCGACGGTGGTCTCCGGCGGCGCCTACGGCATCGACGGGATGGCCCATCGCGCCGCGCTCGCGTCGAGCGGCGACACGATCGCCGTGCTCGCCGGGGGTGTGGACCGCCTGTACCCGGCCGGCCACGAGGCGCTGCTCACCCGCATCGCCGAGCAGGGGGTCGTGGTGAGCGAAGCGCCGTGCGGCACGGCGCCGACGCGCTGGAGGTTCCTGCAGCGCAACAGGAGCATCGCGGCGCTCGCCGGGGCCACGGTCGTCGTGGAGGCGGGGCTCCGGTCCGGGGCGCTGAGCACGGCGCGCCACGCTCTCGGGCTCGGCCGGCCCGTCGGAGTCGTCCCCGGCCCCGTGACCAGCGCCTCGAGCGCCGGGTGCCACGCGATGCTGCGCGAGGGCCCGGTCGTCTGCATCACCGGCGTTGCGGAGCAGATGGAGCTGCTGCACGGGGGTCTCGGGCTCGGTCTAGGTCACGGCGCGGGAGGTCATGTCGCCGGCGACGCCGACGGCCCACCTCGCGCCGCCCCCGACCCTGACGGCATGGTCACGCGAGTGCTCGACGCGCTCCGACCGCGCCGTGCCCAGACCGTCGACGAGCTCGCTCGCGCGGTGGGCGAGTCCTCGGCGCGGATCCGCAGCGTGCTCGGCGTCCTCGCGCTCGAGGACCGCGTCGCCGCGAAGGTCGACGGCTGGGTGAGGTGCGCGGAACCGGGGAGAACGCGAACCGCGTTCACGGCGAAGGAGTAGCCTGCTCGCGTGATCCAGATGGGCCAGCATCCACCCGCGTCGCGCGTCATCGCGCACCTCTCCGACACGCACCTCCTCGGCGAGGGCCGCCCGCTCTACGGCTCCGTGCCGGTCGAGGATCGCCTGCGCGTGGCCCTCGAGCGGCTCGAGGCCTCGTCGGTCGCGCCCGACGCGGTCGTGTTCACCGGCGACCTCGCCGACGTCGGCGAGCCCGACGCCTACCGGCGCCTCCGCGCGGCGGTCGAGCCGGTCATCCGGCGCATGGGCGCTCAGCTCGTGTGGGTCATGGGCAACCACGACGACCGCGCGGCGTACTCCTCCCTGCTGCTCGACGAGGAGCCGAGCGACCGCCCTCAAGACCGCGTGCACGACATCGCAGGCCTGCGCGTTATCTCCCTCGACACCACGGTGCCGGGGTACCACCACGGCGAGCTCGAGCCCGCGCAGCTCGAGTGGCTGCGAGGCGTCCTCGCGGAGCCCGCGCCCCTCGGCAGCATCCTCGCCCTGCACCACCCGCCCGTGCCGACCCCGCTCGAGGTCATGGCGGTGCTCGAGCTGCACCGGCAGGACGAGCTCGCCGAGGTCGTGCGTGGCACCGACGTCCGCGCCATCCTCGGCGGCCACCTGCACTACTCGACCCATTCGACCTTCGCGGGCATTCCCGTGCACGTCGCCTCCGCGACCTGCTACACCCTCGACCTCGGCGCCGACGCCGGGCGGCTGCTCTCCGGGGTCGACGGCGGCCAGTCGTTCGACCTCGTCCACGTCTACGACGAAGTCGTCGTCAGCTCGACGGTGCCGCTCGCCACGCACCCGGAGGCGACGGGTTTCTCGAGCGACTACCGGCCCATGATCGAGGGCATGGACCCGGATGTCCGGCTCGAGCAGCTCTCCAGCAAGAGCTCTCACCTCAACCTCAACGAGGCGGCGAGCTCCGCGGGCTAGCGGGTCGGGCTCGCGCCCGCGCTCGGCGGCGGCGGGGCATCCGCGCGCCACGAGCGGGTCCTGTCGGACGCGCCGGCGTGGCCGCGGTAGGTCGCGACCACGCGCTCCAGATACCGGGTGATGACGGCCTGCTCCTGCTCGTCGAAGGCGTGAATGGTGCGGTCGACCTCGCTCACCATCGGCAGGATCCGGCCCATCGCCCGCGCGACCGACGCGCGCTCGGGCACCACGAGAGTGCCGCGTCGGTCGTCGGGATTCGGGGTGCGACGCACATGCCCGAGCCCTTCGAGGCGATCGATCACGGTGGTGACGGCGCCCGACGACAGCTCGAGTCGCTCGGCCAGCGCGGTGGGGCTCAGCGCGCCGGCCACGATCAGGTGCTGCATGGCCTTGAGATCGGTCGGGTTGACGGAGAGGTCATCGCCGAGGGAGCGCTCGAAGTCCTCCGTGACGTCGAGGAGCTCGCGCAGTAGGAGCGTCGCGGCGTGCGAGCTCCCGGCGCCGGGCGGCTGCGCGGCGGCCGCGGGCGGCACGGAGCCGGGGGGCTGCTCGACCGATTCGCTCACGCGGCCATTCTACGGCTATATTGCTTGATGATCTAATATCTTGATGATCGAGATAAGTCCGTCCCCCGCCGCCGACCGTGCGGCACCCCGTCGAGGAGCCTCATGATCGCGATCTCGCGCTTCATCACCGCCGCCCGAACGTCCTGGATCGTGCTGCTCGCGGGGATCGCCGCGACCGTCGCGCTCGTCGTGATCGCCGGGTATCAGTCCGCCGACTCCGCACCGCCGGTGGGCCTTCCCGACTCGGCGGAGTCGATCCGAGCGGCGACGCTGCAGGAGCAGTTCCGCGATGACGACTCCACGAGCGGCATCCTGGTCTTCGGTCGCGAGAGCGGCGAGCTCAGCGCCGACGACATCGCCGCGATCTCCGAGCGCGCGGCCGAGCTGGGTGACATCGCGCTCGACGGCGTCGTCCCGCCGCCGACAGTGTCGGAGGACGGCACCACGGCACTCGTGGCGGTGCCGCTGGAGATCGAGGAGAGCGTCTCGGTCCAGGCCGAGCGGGCCGAGCAGATCCGCACCATCGCCGCCGACGGTCTCCCCGACGGCATCGAGGTGTGGTTCACGGGAGCCGAGGGCTTCCTCGTCGACATCTCGGCCGTGTTCGAGGGCGCCAACTTCGTCCTGCTCGGCGTCACGGCGCTCGTCGTCGCGGTTCTGCTCATCGTGACCTACCGCAGCCCGATCCTCTGGATCGTCCCCCTCGCCGTCGTCGGCATCGCCGACTTCATCGCCGGCATCGCCGCACGCCTGGTCGCGGATGCCGCCGGCATCACCCTCGACGGCTCGGTCACAGGCATCCTCTCCGTCCTCGTCTTCGGGGCCGGGACGAACTACGCGCTCCTGCTCATCGCCCGCTATCGCGACGAGCTGCGACTCCACCAGGATCGCCGCGAGGCCATGGCGGTCGCCCTGCGCGGCGCCGGCCCGGCGATCATCGCGAGCGGCTCGACCGTCGCGCTCGCGCTCGCGACCCTCCTGTTCGGCGAGCTCTCGGGCAACCGCTCGCTCGGACTCGCCGGCGCCGTCGGCATCGTCGTCGCGATGGCCTACGCGCTGCTCGTGCTGCCCGCCGCTCTCGTGCTGTTCGGCCGCTGGCTCTTCTGGCCCCTCGTGCCCCGCTACGGCACCCCCGACACGATCTCGCGCAGCCCCTGGGGCAGGCTCGGCCGGGCTGTCAGCAAGCGCCCGGTGATCGTCGCGATCGCGGGCTTCGCCGTGCTCGGCGCCTTCGCCTCGGGGCTCACGACCCTCAACGTCGGGCTCTCGCAGAACGATCGCTTCATCGTCAAGCCCGAGGCCGTCCTCGGTCAGGAGCGCCTCGCGGAGGCCTTCTCGGCGGGCAGCACCGCGCCCGCGTCCGTGATCGTCCCCGTCGACGACGTCGCCGAGGTGAGCGAGGGCCTCGCGAAGGTCGACGGCGTGGTCGAGGTGCGACCCGGGCCCGCTGATGAGGACATCGCGCAGCTCGACGTCGTGCTCGACGCCGACCCCGAGAGCCAGGAGGCGTTCGCGATCATCTCAGATCTGCGGCTGGCGCTCGACGACCTCGGAGACGGCTCCGGTCTCGTGGGCGGGATCGACGCCGAGGGCCTCGACCTGCGCGATGCCCAGCAGCGCGATCAGAACCTGGTGATCCCGCTCATCCTCGTGCTCGTGCTCGCCGTGCTCATCGTGCTCCTCCGCTCGCTGCTCGCTCCGGTCCTGCTGCTGCTCGCCGTCGTGGCGAGCTTCTTCAGCGCGGTCGGCATCGGCTCGATCCTGTTCGAGACGGTCTTCGGCTTCCCCGGCGTCGACACGAACGTGCTGCTGTTCAGCTTCTTGTTCCTCGTCGCACTCGGCGTCGACTACTCGATCTTCCTCGTCACGCGCGCCAAGGAGGAGGTCCCGAGGCTCGGGACGTCCGAGGGCATGGTGCGCGCCCTCGCGGCCACCGGCGGCGTGATCACGAGCGCGGGAATCCTGCTCGCGGCGGTGTTCGCGGTGCTCGGCGTGCTGCCGCTCATCACCCTCACCCAGGTCGGCGTGATCGTCTGCATCGGCGTCCTGATCGACACGCTCCTCGTGCGCACGGTCATCGTGCCGGCGATGGCCTTCATCGCCAGGGATCGCTTCTGGTGGCCGCGCCGCCCCGAGCTCTCCGACGCCGAGGCCGCCGCGCGCGGCGCGAACGGCCAGGCCGAGCGGATGCCCGATGCGGTCGCAGGGGACGCCCCGCCGACCGAGCGCGAGGCCGTCGCCGCCGGCTGAGCCCCGTCCGTCGTCGCGAGCCCCCGTCCCGGCCTGTCGCCGTCGCGGGGGCTCGTACGAGGGCGCATGCTGGGGGAGTGCACGAGCGGGTGAGCGCCCTGGACGAGGCCATCGACGCCTACGTGCGCTCCGTCGAGCTCGAGCGCGGCTCCTCGCCCCACACGGTCCGTGCCTATCGGGGCGATCTGGTGACGCTCGCCGCCTTCGTCGAGGAGCGCGGGGCGGAGCCCGATCCGGCCCTCCTCGATCTGGAGCTGCTGCGCGAGTGGGTCTGGCAGCAGAACGCGGCCGGGCTCGGCGCCTCGACGCTCGCCCGACGCACCTCCACCGTGCGCGGGTTCACGGCGTGGCTCGCCCGGACGGGCCGGGCGCCCGCCGACGCCGGCGCCCGGCTGCGGGCCCCGCGCGCCGACCGCCATCTGCCGCGCGTTCTCAGCCGTGGCCAGATCGATGGGGTCCTCGACGGGCTCGACGCCCGGGCCGCGACCGGCGACCCGATCGCCCTCCGAGACCGAGCGATCGTCGAGCTGCTGTACGCGAGCGCGCTGCGCGTGAGTGAGCTCGTCGGCCTCGACCTGGGCGACGTCGACGACGCCCGCCGCACCGTCCGGGTCATGGGCAAGGGAGCCAAGGAGCGCATCGTGCCGTTCGGGATGCCCGCCCGGCGCGCCCTCGACGCCTACCGCGAGCGGGCCCGCCCCGCGATCGCGGGCCCGCGATCGGGCACCGCGCTGTTCCTCGGCGCCCGGGGGGCGCGCGAGTCGACGCGCGGGGTCTACTCCCTCGTCGCCGGACTCCTCGCCGAGCTGCCGGGCAGCGGTCCGGCCGGACCCCACGCGCTGCGGCACACGGCCGCGACGCACCTCCTGGACGGCGGCGCCGACCTCCGTGCGGTGCAGGAGATCCTCGGCCACGCGAGTCTCGGCACCACGCAGATCTACACGCACGTGAGCGCCGAACGGCTCGCGGAGGCGTATCGCACGGCGCACCCGCGCGCGTGAGCCGCTGCGCGCGGTGACGGCCGCTGCGCGCGGTGACGGCCGCTGCGCGCGGCGGCGGCCGTGCCGGCCGAGCCCGGGCGCTCACCGCTCGAGCGGCAGCAGCACGGCCCGCCGAAGCCCGCCCAGCCATCGAAGGGGCGAGACGTAGACGCCCGCCTCGCGCACGCCCAGGTGCACGCACGCCGCCGCGCAGTGGCCGGACTCGAGGACGCCGATCGGGTCGCCGGCCGCCACGACCTCGCCGACCGCGACCGACGGGCTCACCGGCTCGACCGTGACGAGCAGCGGCCCCGAGCGGATCGTCACCACCCCGCGATCGACGACCGTTCCGGCGAAGTGGATCACCCCACCGGTCGCCGCCCGCACGGTCGCCTCTGCGCCCTGCGCGCGGAGGTCGACCCCCCGGTGGCCCGCGCCGTACGGGGTGGGCGGGGCTACGAACGGACGCTCCACGACGCGCGGTCCGTCGATGGGCCACTCCCAGCCGGGGTCGGCCGGCGAGACCCCGGAGGCCTGTGGCACCCCGGAGGCCGGCGAGGCCCCGGAGAGGAGGAGCGCGAGCGCGGCGGCGGAGGCGAGGAGTCGGAGGCGCATGCCGACGATCGTGGGCGATGCGGGCATCCCGCACCCCCCGTTCGCGGCGATCGGGGGAGAGCGCGACGGCCGAGGCCGGGGCGGGGGAGCGGTGATATGCTGGCCTACGCAGTCGGCATGTCCGGCTGACTTCGCGTGCCCACCACAGCGCACACCCCCATCAGTCCCGAACGACGCCCCGGAAGCGGGGAGCCGTCGCGCGGGTCGGGGGCAGCGCCGGGCACCAGGGCCCCTCCCGTCGGGCGGGGCGACAACTGAGAACAGAAGGAGTACGGCCATGGCCGTCGTCACCATTCGCCAGCTGCTCGACAGCGGCGTGCACTTCGGGCACCAGACCCGCCGCTGGAACCCGAAAGTCAAGCGCTTCATCCTCACCGAGCGCAGCGGCATCCACATCATCGACCTGCAGCAGTCGCTCGCCTACATCGACAAGGCCTACGACTTCGTCACCGAGACGGTCGCCCACGGCGGCACGATCCTCTTCGTCGGTACCAAGAAGCAGGCGCAGGAGTCGATCGCCGAGCAGGCCACGCGCGTCGGTCAGCCCTACGTCAACCAGCGCTGGCTCGGTGGTCTGCTGACCAACTTCCAGACCGTGTCGAAGCGCCTCGCGCGCATGAAGGAGCTCGAGGAGCTCGACTTCGACGACACGACCAAGGGCTTCACCAAGAAGGAACTGCTGATCAAGAAGCGCGAGCTCGACAAGCTGCACAAGTCGCTCGGCGGTATCCGCAACCTCACGAAGACCCCGAGCGCCATGTGGGTCGTCGACCCCAAGCGCGAGCACCTCGCGATCGACGAGGCCAAGAAGCTCGGCATCCCCGTGATCGGCATCCTCGACACGAACGCCGACCCCGACGAGCTCGCGTACCCGATCCCGGGCAACGACGACGCCATCCGCTCGGTCGCGCTCCTGACGCGCATCATCGCGGATGCTGCTGCCGAGGGTCTCATCCGCAAGCACCAGAAGCCCGAGGCCGAGGGCAACGTCTCCGCCGTCGAGCCGCTGGCCGAGTGGGAGCGCGAGCTGCTCGAGCAGGGCGCCGCCGCTGCTGAGGCCCCCGCCGCCGAGGCCGCCCCCGCCGAGGAGGCTCCCGCCGAGGAGGCCGCCGCCGAGGCGCCCGCTGCCGAGTCGACCGAGGCTCCGGCCGAGGCCGCCGCGGAGGAGGCGCCCGTCGAGGCGCCCGCAGCCGACGCGCCCGCCGCGGAGGAGGCTCCGGCCGCCGAGGCCGAGACGCCCGCCGCGACGCCCGCTCCGTAACACGACCCGAGACACGAGAAGGAGTCCATCCATGGCCAATTTCAGCCTGGAAGACGTCAAGAACCTGCGCGAGCGCCTCGGCACCGGCATGGTCGACACCAAGAATGCTCTCGTCGAGGCCGACGGCGACGTCGAGAAGGCCGTCGAGATCCTGCGCCTGAAGGGTGCGAAGGGCAACGCGAAGCGCGCCGACCGCTCCACGAGCGAGGGCCTCATCGCCGCGCACGAGGCCGCGGGCGCCGCGACGCTCATCGAGCTCGCGTGCGAGACCGACTTCGTCGCGAAGGGCGAGAAGTTCGTCGCC
The DNA here is from genome assembly GCF_001429705.1 of Yonghaparkia sp. Soil809. Taxonomy (NCBI): domain Bacteria; kingdom Bacillati; phylum Actinomycetota; class Actinomycetes; order Micrococcales; family Microbacteriaceae; genus Microcella; species Yonghaparkia sp. Soil809. Next base: position 246,868 of record NZ_LMSV01000001.1, on the reverse strand, counting down.
CTCGGCGACAAGGTGCTCGCCGCCGTCGCCGGCGCCGGCGCGTCGACCGTCGAGGAGGGCCTCGCGGCCGCCGTCGACGGCACGACCGTCGCCGCCGCGATCGACGACGAGGCCGCGATCATCGGCGAGAAGATGGAGCTGCGTCGCGTGGCGCGCGTGGAGGGCGAGAAGTTCGCCGTCTATCTGCACCGCACCAACAAGGACCTCCCGCCGCAGGTCGGCGTCGTCGTCGCCTACACGGGCGATGACGCGGAGACCGCGCGCAGCATCGCCCAGCACATCTCGTTCGCCGACCCGCAGTACCTGTCGCGCGACGAGGTGCCGAGCGAGGCCGTCGAGAACGAGCGCCGCATCGTCGAGGAGATCTCGCGCAACGAGGGCAAGCCCGAGGCCGCCCTGCCGAAGATCGTCGAGGGTCGCGTCGGCGCCTTCTTCAAGCAGGTCGCGCTCCTGGAGCAGGACTACGCGCGCGACAACAAGCTGTCGGTCGCGCAGGTCCTGAAGGACGCGGGTCTGACCGTGACGGGCTTCGCCCGCTTCAAGGTCGGCGCCTAGCACTGATGGAACGGGGTCCGGAACGCGAGAGCGATCCGGACCCCGTTCCCATGCGCGACCGGTTCTTCACTACCCTGACAACGACATCCCCCACGGAAACAGAGGACCTCATGACCGAACGCCGCCGACGTGTGATGCTCAAGCTCTCGGGTGAGGCGTTCGGTGGTGGCTCTCTCGGCGTGAACCCCGACGTCGTCGGCGCGATCGCGCGCGAGATCGCCGAGGCGGCGAAGGACGTCGAGGTCGCGATCGTCGTGGGCGGCGGCAACTTCTTCCGCGGCGCCGAGCTCAGCCAGCGCGGCATGGATCGCGGTCGGGCCGACTACATGGGCATGCTCGGCACGGTCATGAACGCGCTCGCCCTGCAGGACTTCCTCGAGCAGGCCGGCGCGCAGGTGCGCGTGCAGTCGGCCATCCAGATGACGCAGGTCGCCGAGCCGTACATCCCGCTGCGCGCCGAGCGCCACCTCGAGAAGGGCCGCGTCGTGATCTTCGGCGCCGGTGCGGGACTGCCCTACTTCTCGACCGACACGGTCGCGGCGCAGCGCGCTCTGGAGATCAGCGCCGACGAGGTGCTCGTGGCGAAGAACGGCGTCGACGGCGTCTACTCCGACGACCCGCGCCGGAACCCCGGCGCCCACAAGCTCGACGAGATCACCTACCAGGAGGCGCTCGTCAAGGGCCTCAAGGTCGTCGACTCGACCGCCTTCAGCCTCTGCATGGACAACCGTATGCCGATGATCGTCTTCGGCATGGAGCCCCAGGGCAACATCGCGCGCGCCATCCGCGGCGAGCGCATCGGCACGCGCGTCTCGGCGTGATCGCCGCGCTCCTCGTCGCCGGGGGAGCGCTCGCCCACGCGGCATGGAACGTCGTCCTCAAGGCCTCCCCGGCTGCGGGCGTCCGCTTCGTCGCGCTCACGGTCGCGCTCTCGACCGTCCTGCTCGCCCCTGCCGGGGCTCCCGCGCTGCTGCCCGCTCTCGCCGATCGTCCCGCTCTCGCGGGCCTCGTGGCGGCGAGCGGCGCCCTGCACTGCGGGTACTTCCTCCTGCTGCAGCGCGCCTACGTGCTCGCGGACGTCTCCGTCGTCTATCCGTTGGCGCGCGGAACCGGCCCGCTGCTGAGCGTCGTCGCGGCCGTCCTCGTGCTCGGCGAGCGGCCGGCCCCGATCGCCCTCGCCGGTGCGGCGGTCGTCATCGCGGGCGTCGTCGTCATCGGCCTCGCGGGCTCCCGCCCGGCGCGTGGGTCCGCGCCGTCCGTTTCGGCGACGGATGCCCGTGGCCGGAACCGCCGCGCCGTCGGCGTCGCGCTCGGCGCGGCCGTCGGCGTCCTCATCGCCGGCTACACGGTGCTCGACGCCGTGGCGGTGACCGTCGCGGCCCTGAGCCCGGTCGGCTACTTCTGGGGCTCGCTGGTCGTGCAGCTCGCGATCCTCGCGCCGTGGCTCGTCTCGAGCCCGGCGGCGACAGCGCGGGCCGTGCGACGGCACGCTCCCGCGATCGTCGCGGTGGGCATCCTCTCACCGGTCGCGTACGTCCTCGTGCTCGTCGCCTACGCGTACGCGCCGGTCGCGATCGTCGCCCCCGCCCGGGAGGCGAGCGTCGTGCTCATCGCGCTCGCGGGCTGGCTGCTGTTCCGCGAGCCGCACCCCGCCCAGCGCCTGATCGGCAGTGCGGTGGTCGTCGCCGGGGTGGCGCTGCTCGCCGCCGGCTGAGCGACCGCCCACTACACTCGACACCGACCCACGAAGGAGTTGCCCGTGATTGCCGATGTGCTCGCCGAAGCCACCGAGAAGATGACCAAGGCCGTCGAGGTCGCGAAAGAGGACTACGCGACGGTCCGCACGGGCCGCGCGAACCCGCAGCTCTTCCAGAAGATCCTCGTCGACTACTACGGCACGCCGACGCCTCTCGGCCAGCTCGCGAGCCTGCAGAACCAGGACGCCCGCACCCTCGTCATCACTCCCTACGACAAGAGCGCGCTGAAGGAGATCGAGAAGGCGATCGTGAGCTTCCCGAACCTCGGCGCGAACCCGAGCAACGACGGCACGATCGTCCGCGTGACGATGCCCGAGCTCACGGAGGACCGCCGCAAGGAGTACGTGAAGATCGTCAAGGGCAAGGCGGAGGACGCCAAGGTCGCCATCCGCAACATCCGCCGCAAGGCGAAGGAGGACCTCGACAAGCTCAAGAGCGAGGTCGGTGACGACGAGGTGGCCCGCTCCGAGAAGGAGCTCGAGGCCCTCACCAAGAAGCACACCGATGCGGTCGACGAGGCGCTCAAGAAGAAGGAAGCCGAGCTGCTCGAGGTCTAGATGACCGACTCGACCCCGGGCGCTCCCGACGCCGCGAGCCCCCCCGACCCCCGCCCCGCGTCCGCCGCGCGCCGCCGTCGCGGCGCTGCCGCGCGCGCCGACGTCGAGGCGCGCATCCACGATGTCGAGAGCGCCCTCCTCGATCTCGAGGCCCGCGCGCGAGAGATGGATGCCCGCATCGAGGCGCGCGCCGGCCGCAACCTCCCGAAGGCGATCTTCTTCGGCCTCGTCCTCGGTCTGACGCTGCTGTTCAGCCTCATCGTGGTCAAAGAGCTCTTCATGCTCTTCGGCGCGGTCCTCATGGTCTTCACCGTGTACGAGCTCGCGAGCGCTCTGCGGTTCGCGGGGCGCGACATCCCGCGCATCCCCCTCGTCATCGCGTCGCTCGCGGTCGTGCCCGCGGCCTTCTACCTCGGCGCCGAGGGCCTCTGGTGGTCGTTCCTCGCGGGCATCGCGTTCGTGAGCCTGTGGCGCATCGTCGAGTCGGTGCGGCCCTCGATGCGCGGACCGGGCGTCTCGCTGCCCACCGACCTCGCCGCGGGCGTCTTCGTGCTCGCGTACGTGGCGCTGCTCGGCGGCTTCGCGATCGTCATGACGGCGGAGGAGGGCGGCCAGTGGTGGACTCTGGCGTACCTCATCACCGTCATCTCGATCGACACCGGCGCGTACGCCTCGGGGCTCGCGTTCGGCAAGCACCCGATGGCGCCCCGCATCAGCCCGAAGAAGACGTGGGAGGGCTTCGCCGGGTCTGTCGTCGCCGCGATCACGGCGGGCATCCTCCTCGCGTGGCTCATGCTCGGCGAGGAGTGGTGGGTCGGCCTGATCCTCGGCCTCGCGCTCGTGGGCACGGCGACGCTCGGCGATCTGACCGAGTCTCTCATCAAGCGCGACCTCGGCATCAAGGACATCTCGACCTGGTTGCCCGGCCACGGCGGCTTCCTGGACCGCCTGGACTCGATCCTGCCGTCGACGATCGTGGCCTACGTGCTCTTCACCCTGCTCGGATGACCGCCGCGTCCTCCCCCCTCGGGCAGAATGGTCGGGTGACCTCGACCTTCCCGCTCGCCCGCAAGGGCAAGCCCGGGTACGACATCGACGAGGTCGAGACCTTCCTGGCGGATGCCCGGCGCGCGTACAGCGCGATCGACGGGGGCGGCCTCTCGAGCGACGTCATCCGGCACACCGCCTTCCGCGTCGTGCGTCGAGGCGGCTACTCCGTGCGCCACGTGGATGCCGCGCTCGAGCGCCTCGAGGAGGCCTTCGCGGCGCGCGAGCGCGATCGTGCGATCGCCGAGCGCGGGGAGGGAGCGTTCTACGCGGAGGTCCGGCAGACGGCCCAGGAGCTCGTCGATCGGCTCGCCCGGCCGCACGGCCGCCGCTTCCGCCGAGCGAGCGCCCTCGCCCGCGGCTACCACCCGGCCGACGTCGACGCCTTCACCGATCGCGTCGCGGGATACTTCCAGAACGGCGATCCGCTCGCGATCGACGCGGTGCGCACGATCGCCTTCCGGAGCCGCTTCGGGGGGTACGACGAGACGCAGGTCGACGTCGTCCTCGACGCCGTCATCCGGGTCATGCTGGCCGTTCGCTGAGCACCGGGGTCGACCGTCGGGTAGACTGCTTCGATCGTGGGTAAGCACAAAGCGCAATCATCGCGCCCCACCGGTTCGGCTCCGCGGCTCTCGCAGCGCGCGTCGACCCGGCCCGGAGGCGCCGCTCCCCAGCGACCCCGTGCTCTCGAGCGGCACGTACGCTCTCGGTGGTCGCTCCCGATCTTCAGCTCGATCGCCGTCGTGTCGCTCGCGCTCGTGTCGATCTCCGACACCTCGACGCCGGCCGCCGCCATCGAGGCGATGGCTCCCGCCTCGCCGATCGTCGGCCAGGAGTTCACGGCCACGGCCGAGCACTCGATCGGCGCATCGCTCGCGAGCTACGAGATCGTCGAGCCGGCCCCCGAGCCGGAGCCGGCCCCCGCATCCTTCAGCGCTCCCGCCGCCGGCATCCCTGATCCCGGCTCGGCCAAGGCGATCGCCGCCGACATGGTCGCCGCGCGCGGCTGGGGGTCCGGAGAGTTCGACTGCCTCGTCGCCCTCTGGAACAAGGAGTCGGGCTGGAACGTCTACGCCATGAACTCGAGCTCGGGCGCCTACGGGATCCCGCAGGCGCTCCCCGGATCGAAGATGGCCACGGCCGGCGCCGACTGGCAGACCAACGCGGCGACGCAGATCACGTGGGGTCTCGGATACATCCAGGCCCGCTACGGCACGCCGTGCGGTGCCTGGGCGCACAGCCAGTCGGTCGGCTGGTACTAGCAGGCCGCTGCTGTGCCCCGCTCCAACAGGCCGCGTCATCGGCGTGCCGTCGACGACGATGACGCGCTCGACCTCGATCGCGTCCGACGCGGCCTGAAGCGCGTCGAGTCGAAGCGGTCGGGCGAGTGGAACGTGCAGCCGGTGACCGCCGCGGGGGCCACCAAGCCCTACGTGTGCCCGGGCTGCCGCGGCGAGGTCGTGGTCGGCACGGCGCACCTGGTGGCCTGGCGCGCGGACGGCCTCATGGGCGAGCAGGCGGATCTGGCCGATCGACGGCACTGGCACGAGCACTGCTGGCGCATCGCGCCCTGAGGTGCGAGAGGATCGACGCGTGACCGACATCATCCGCGGAGGCTCCCTCCTGCCCGCCCGTCGCGAGAACATCGAGCTGCGCACCCCCGACGGGCTCACCCTCGTCGGCGAGCTCAGCCTGCCGGCCGACCGCGACCCGGTCGCGACGCTGATCTGCCTGCACCCCCTGCCGACTGCGGGCGGATTCATGGATTCGCACATCATCCGCAAGGCCGCGGCGCGCCTGCCCGCGCTGGCCGACCTGGCCGTGCTGCGCTTCAACTTCCGCGGCGTCTCGAGCCCTCGCGGCCGGTCCGAGGGCGAGTTCGGCCACGGCGACGCCGAGCGCTTCGACCTCGACGCTGCGGTCGCCTTCGCGGAGGACCGCGGACTGCCGCAGCGCTGGCTGCTCGGGTGGTCCTTCGGCACCGAGGTCGCGCTCAAGCACGGGCTCGAGCACGACGTCATCGGCGCGATCCTGCTCTCCCCGCCCCTGCACCGCACGAGCGAGGACGAGCTGGAGGCGTGGGCGGGCAGCGGCAAGCGCCTCGTCGTCGTCGTCCCGGAGCTCGACGACTACCTGCGCCCGGCGGAGGCGGAGGAGCGCTTCGCCGTCGTGCCCGAGCGCGAGCTCGTCGCCGTCGAGGGCGGGAAGCACCTGTGGGTCGGCGAGAACCAGACCTATCGCGTGCTCACCGAGGTCGTCGAGCGGCTCAACCCCGCCGCTCTGCCGCTGCCGACCAGCTGGCCGCAGGCGTAGGCGCGGGCATCCCCTAGAGGCGCTCCTGCCGCGGGACGACCACCTGGTCGATGATGATGAGCACTGACGCCGCCACCGGGATGGCGATGAGCGCCCCGAGGACTCCGAGGAGCGTTCCGCCGATGAGGGCGGCGATCACGACCACCGCGCCCGGCACCTTCACGGCACGGTTCATGATGTTCGGGCTGAGAACGTACGCCTCGACCTGCATGTAGACCAGGTAGTAGATGCCCGCCGTGATGACGGTCGACGTCGACTCCGGGTTCGTGATGAACTGCGTGAAGACGATGAGCACCGAGCCCGACAGCGTCCCCACCAGCGGCACGAGCGAGAACAGGAACGCCACGAACGCGAAGAGGGCGGGGTACTCGGCGCCGATGAACGTCAGGAACAGGAAGCTCAGCACGCCGTTGACGAGCGCGAGGCTCGCCTGGCCGACCACGAAGCGGCCGACGGCCGAGGCGACCTGCTCGGCGATGCCGACGAAGGTCGTCCGGCGCGACGCGGGCACGAGGCGGTAGAGGGCGCTCTTCATGCTCGCGAGCGAGGCGACGAAGTAGAGCGTCAGGATGAGGATGATCAGGGCGCCGAAGGTCCCGGAGGCGATGGCGATCCCGACGCCGAGGACGCCGCCGCCGATCTCCGCGAGGTTCGCCGGATCCTGCAGGAACGTGATCGCGCCGTCGATCGCGGCCTGCACGTCGAGGACCTCGACCGGCACGAAGGTCTGCACCGTCGCGACGAGCTCCTCGAGGGACTGCACCGACCCGAGGAAGTCGCCGATCTGCTGCACGAGGCGGCTGACCTGCTCGACGATGACGGGTACGATCGCGAAGATCAGACCGGTGAAGATGCCGAGCACGCCGATGAGAACGGTGAGGATCGCCGACCAGCGCGGCCACTTGCGATCCTCGAGCCACGACACGATCGGGTCGAGACCGAGAGCGATGAACAGCGCGGCCCCGATGTAGGTGATGATCGTCGCGAGCGCGCTGACCGCACCGCCGATGAGGAGGGCGACGAGGACGCCGAGGCCGCCGAAGAGCCCGAACCGGAACGCGTTCTGGATCCTCATGGCGGGCACCTCTCGTCGTCGGCGGGATGTCCGCGCGGCTTCCCGGGGATCGCGCGCGGGTCAGACCGGCGGGCCCGTCACTCGTCGCTGATCGAGCCCGAGATCTTCTCTGCCTGCGACAGTACCCCGCGCAGGCCCTCGAGGTAGCCAGCCACGGCGTCGCGCTCGACGCGGAGTCGGGCGAGACGCTCCTCGGCCTCGGAGACGAGGGCTGCGGTGCGCTGCTCGGCGTCGGCGACGAGCGCGGCCGCTCGGTGCTCGGCGTTCTCGAGCACCTCGCGCGCCGTCGCATCGGCGGAGCTGCGCAGGGCCTCCGCCTCGGCGCGAGCGGTGCGCGTGAGCTCCTCGGTCTCGGCGCGCGCCTCGGCGGCCGCCTGCTGCGCCGCCGTGAGCTGCGCGGTCGCCTCGTCGAGGTACTTCTGCGTCTGAGCGCTCGCGTCCTGCTGGCGGGCGAGGTACTCGCGCTCGGCCTCGTCCCGGCGGGCGGCGAGCTCGACGTCGAGGTCGATGCGGGCCTGCTCGGCGGCGCGGGCGAGCTCGGCGCGCTGCTCCTCGGTCTCGCGGGCGAGCGCCGCCCGGACCTGCGCGGCCTCGTCGGCGAGGGCGCGCTGCTGGTCGGATGACGCCCGGGCGAGCGCCGCGCGCCGTGCCGTCTCGTCGGCCTCGAGAGCCGCGCTGCGGCTGGCGAGGTCGTGCTCGAGGGCCTCCAGCGCGGCCGTCCGCTCGCGCTCGACGGTCGACCGCTGCTCGGCGATCTCGGCGGTCAGGGCGTCGCGGGCGCTGCTGGTCTCGCGCTCGAGCTCGGCGCGCGCGGCGGCCAGCTCGAGGGCGAGGTCGGTGCGCGCCGCGGTGAGCTCGCGCTCGAGGTCGGCGCGGGCCGCGGTCGTCTCGCGCTCGAGCTCGGCGCGCGCGGTCGCGGTCTCGCGCTCGAGGGAGGCGGAGGCCGCGCTGAGGCGCGCCTCCAGCGCGGCCTGCTGCTCGGCGATCGCCGCATCAGCGGTCGCGCGCAGCCCCGCGGCATGGGCCTCGGCCGCGGCGCGCGCGTCCGCGGCGTACGCGTCCACCTCGGCGCGCGTGTCGAACGCGTACGCGTCGGCGCTCGTCCGCAGCTCGAGCGCCGCGGACTCAGCGGCCCGCTGAGTCTCGGCGGCGGTCGCGACGGCCTCGGCGCGCAGCTCGGCGGCGTAGGCGTCGGCGGCCTGCCGCGACTCGGCGGCCGCGGCGTTCGCCTGCGCGCGCGTCTCGGCGGCGTAGGCGTCGGCGGCCTGCCGCACCTCGAGCACGTACGACTCGGCGCCCTCGCGTGCGGTCGCGGCGTCAGACTCCGCCGCCGTGCGCAGCTCTCCGGCGCGGGCCTCGGCCTCGGCGCGGACGCTGGTGCCGTGCGCGTCGGCGGCGCTGCGGGTGTCGAACGAGTAGGCGTCCGCAGCCGTACGGGTCTGCTCGGCGTAGACGTCGGTCTCGGCCCGGAGCTGCTCGGCGTAGCCGTCGGCGTCGCCGCGCACGGTCTCGGCGTAGCGGTCGGCCTCGCTCCGAACCTGCTCGACGTAGCGCTCGGCCTCGCCGCGGGCGGCGTCGATCTCGCGTCGGAGCTCGGCGCGCGCCGTCGTCGTCTCCGTCTCGAGGGCGGCGCGCGTTCGCTCCTGGAGCTCGTCGACCTCCTGTCGCGTGCGGTCCTCGAGCGCGTCCACCTCCGCGCGGCGTCGCGCCTCCTCGGCGTCCCAGTCCGCGCGCTCGCGCTCCAGCTCGCTCGTCGCGGCAGCGCGCGCGGTCGTGAGCTCGTGCTCGAGCTCGCTCCGGCCCGCCTCGATGTCGGCCTCCAGCTGGGCGCGGCGCGTGCTGCTCTCGCTCTCGAAGCGGGCGCGCTCCTCCGCGGTCTCGCGGGCGAGGGCCCCTGCCGCGGCGCGGGCGTCGGTGACCTCGCGGTCGGCGACGACGCGCAGCTCGGCGACGTCGCGCTCGGCCTCGGCTCGCAGAGCCCCGGCCTCCCGCCGGGCCATCGAGCGGACCTCAGCGGCCTCGGTGGCGACGGCGCCGCGAATGGCGGCGGCCTCCCGCGTGGCCTCCTGGACGAGCTGGTCGGCGTCGTCGCGGGCCCGCTCGAGAAGCTCCTCCGCCTCCCGGGCGGCGTTCTCGCTCATCGCGGCTGTGCGCTGGGCCGCCTCGGCGACCATCCTCTCGACGCGTTCGGCGGCCTCCGCCTGCAGGCGCTCGACGTCGGACTGCGCGGCGGTGCGCACGCGCTCGGCGTCGATGTCCGCCTGGCTGATGAGTCGCGTCGACTGCTCCTCGGCCAGGCGCAGCGTCTGCTCGAGCTTGGTGCCCAGGCCCGCGTAGGTGGGGCGACCCACCTCGTCGAGCTCGGCCTGGAGATCGTCGACGACCGCCTGCAGGCGCTTGAGCTCCTTGGCGGTCTCCGCGCGGTCCGAGTTCGCCTTGATGACGTCGCGACGGAGCTCCTGGATCGCCTTGTCGACCTCGTCGCGCTTGTAGCCGCGCATCTCGGTCCCGAAGTCGCTATCGATCGCTGCCACGTGTGGTCTCCCTGTCCGATGAGGCGAACGGGTTCGAGTGTAATCGGCGCGCGCGACCGCGCCTCCTGCGCGCAGGCTGAGCGCGAATGGGCGCCGCGGAGCGATTCCGGTAAGCTGGAACGTCTTTGTTCTGCTGGCCGGAGAGCTCGAGCGTCGAGCCTCCGTCCGAGATCCGCTGCTTGAGGGTGCGCGACCGCCGCCCGCAGCGGACGGTCGGGACGCGCGCAGGCCAGCGCGCCGGGCCAGCATGAGAGGAGTGAACCCGTGCGATTCATCATCGCGATCGTGCTCTTCGTCGTCGCCTTCGTCGGCATCGGCCTCGGGATCGCCGAGCGCACCGTCTTCGCGGAGGCCGACCGCGTGACCGAGTCGGTCGCGCTCGACTCGACCGCGCCGGTGACGGTCATCGACGGCTCGGCGCTGAACGCCTTCGACGGCCGGCAGACCCTCGCGATCCTCGGCGGCGTCGAGGCGGGTCCCGCTCCCGCCCCGAGCGCGGGCCCGAGCGGCTCGCCGTCCGCCGACCCGAGTCCGTCGCCGATCACGGAGACCGCCGCCGCGACGGAGTCCGACGCCATCGCCGCCGTCTACGGCACGACGACCGACGTCCTGGGCTGGGTGGGGGAGTCCTCCTACACCCTCGTCACGTGGGACGCGGAGGAGCAGGAGCTCGTGACGGAGGAGGTCGTGGGCTCCGAGACGGCCGTGCCCGCGCCGATCGGCAGCGACCTCTGGTACGGCGAGTTCGAGGGCTCGGGCGAGCTCGGCCTCACGGTGAACGTACCGCGCGACGTGTCGCTGCTCATGGTCTCCGACGGCACCCTCCCCGCTCCCCAGGAGTTCTCCATCACGTGGCCCCTCGAGGTCGACTCCCCGCTCGCGACGCCGCTGACGATCGCAGGCTTCGCGGCCCTCCTCCTGGGCCTGCTCGCCCTCATCTGGGCGCTCGTGCACATGCGCAGGCAGCGGGGGCCGCGTCGGAAGTCGCCCAAGGGCCCGAAGATGCCGCGCGTGCCGAAGCCCTCGCGCTACCGCCCGGTCAAGTCGAGCACTCTCATCGGCCGGCCGAAGGGCCGCCGCGCCGTCCGCCGCATCGCTCTCCTCCCCGGCGCACTGGCGACCGCCCTCCTGCTGAGCGCGTGCGGCATCGGTGACGGCCTGAGCATCTCGCAGCCGACGGAGGCCGCGACCGCGTCCTCGACCGCCGAGCCGGAGGAGGAGCTGCCGCCCGTCGCCGTGACCGCCCGGCAGGCCGAGCGCATCATCGATCGTCTCGCCGCGACCGTCGCGGAGGCGGACGAGGCCGCGAACGGCGACCTCGCCGCGTCGCGACTGGTCGGCCCCGCTCTCGCTCTGCGCCAGGCGAACTACGCGGCGCGCGCGAACAGCGCCGACGTCGCGGCGCTCCCGGCGATCCCCACCGGCTCGGTCGATCTCGTCCTTCCGCAGCAGACCGACGTCTGGCCCCGCCAGGTCTTCGCGATCGTCTCCGACCCGGAGGACGAGACGGTGCCGCCGCTGGCGATCGTGCTCACGCAGGCGGCCGCGCGCGACCAGTACCGCGCGAGCCACCTCATCACCCTCGAGCCGCAGGCGACGCTTCCGGAGGTCCCGCCGGCGTCGCTCGGCACCGCGTTCCTCGGCGCCGACACGCCCTTCCTCCCGGTTCAGCCGGCGACCGTCGTCCAGTCGTACGCCGAGGTCCTCCTGCTCGGCGAGGCGGGAGCACCGAACTTCGCGCTGTTCCAGGCCGAGGGCGACAGCCTCCGCACCCAGATCGGCTTCGAGAAGAAGGAGGAGCGCCGGGCGGCGATCCCCTCCACCGCGGCGATCGACTTCACCAACGGCGTCGGCGACGCCGACATCATCACGATGAGCACCCTCGACGCGGGTGCGCTCGTGGTGGGATACCTGACCGAGACCGAGACGGTGACCCCGACGCAGTCGGGCGCCACCGTCAACGCGAGCGGCACCGTGGCCGCCCTCGCGAACATCGAGTCGAGCGAGCGCGGGATCACCGCCACCTACGGCGTGCAGGTGCTCTTCTACGTGCCATCGCTCGAGAACCCCGATGACCCCGTCGTGCTGCTCGGCTACACGCAGGGGCTCGTCGCCGCTTCGGAGGTGCAGTGATGGAACCCGTCAACCCGGCCGCGATGCGCGGCGCCGTCGACCTCTCCGGCCTCGTCCGTCAGGCATCCGCGCCGACGGCCGCTCCCGGCCGCCCGGCCTCGCCGTCGGGCGCTCGCCCGACGGGCGGCGCGGGCGTCGTCCGCGAGGCCGACGACGCGACGTTCGGCGAGGTGCTGGAGCTCTCGCAGCGGGTGCCGGTCATCGTCGAGTTCTACGCGAGCGGCATCGCACCGGCGCTCGAGCCGATCGTCACCGCCTACGGCGGGCGCATCGCTCTCGTCACGGTCGACGGCAACCGCTCGCCGCAGCTCGCCCAGGCATTCCAGGTGCAGCAGGTGCCCGCGGTCGCCGCGGTCATCGGCGGACGCCCGCTCCAGCTCTTCGTCGGGATGCCCGCCGAGGCCGAGGTGCGCCAGGTGCTCGACCAGGTGCTCGAGCTCGCGCAGCAGCAGGGCGTCACGGGCGTCCTCGAGCAGGGCGACGCTCCGGCCGAGCCCGTCGAGGAGCCCCTGCCCCCTCTGCATCAGGAGGCCTACGATGCGATCGCCCGCGGCGACTACGCGGCCGCGGCATCCGCCTATCGCACGGCGATCGCGCAGAGCCCTCGCGACCAGGAGGCCGTCGCGGGCCTCGCCCAGGTGACCCTGCTGCTGCGCCTCGAGGGCGCGGTCGCGGCCGACATCCGGACGGCAGCCGCGGCGAGCCCCGATGACGCGGATGCCCAGCTCGCGGTCGCCGACCTCGACCTCAGCGGCGGCCACGTGGAGGACGCGTTCGCGCGCCTGCTCGACGTCTTCCCGGCGCTCGACGCCGAGGGCCGCACGGCCGTGCGCACGCGCCTGCTCGACTACTTCGAGATCGTCGGCGCCGACGACCCGCGCACGATCGCGGCCCGCCGGCGCCTCACGGCGCTGCTGTACTGAGCCGCCCGGCTACCGCTCCGGCGCGAGCCACAGGCCCGCGAGCGGCGGGAGCGTGAGCTCGGCCGAGGCCGGGCGACCGCCCCACGGGGTGTCGTCGCCCGTGACCGAGCCGAGGTTGCCGACGCCCGATCCGCCGTACTCGTGCGCGTCGGTGTTGACGACCTCGCGCCAGGCGCCGGCTCGCGGGAGCGGCAGGCGGTACGAGCCGACGGTGTTGCCGCTGAAGTTGAAGACGCCCACGAGCGGGCTGCCGTCGGCGGAGCGCCGCTCGAACGCGATGACGTTGTTGCCCGCGTCGCCGCCCTCGAGCCACGAGAAGCCCTCGGGCTCGTTATCGAGCTCCCAGAGCGCCGGATTCTCCCGGTAGACGGCGTTGAGGCGCGAGACGAGCGCGTGCAGCCCGCGGTGGACGGGCTGGTCGAGGATCCACCAGTCGAGGCCCCGCTCCTCGCTCCACTCGCTGGGCTGGCCGAACTCCTGGCCCATGAACAGCAGCTGCTTGCCGGGGTGCGCCCACATGAAGGCGAGGTAGGCGCGCACGTTGGCGAGCTTCTGCCACTGGTCGCCGGGCATCTTGCCGAGCAGCGAGCCCTTGCCGTGCACGACCTCGTCGTGGCTGATGGGCAGCATGAAGTTCTCGCTGAACGCGTAGAGGAAGCTGAAGGTGATCTCGTTGTGGTGGTGCGAGCGCCACATCGGGTCGCGCTGGAAGTACGAGAGCGTGTCGTGCATCCACCCCATGTTCCACTTCATGCCGAAGCCGAGGCCGCCGTCGCTCGTCGCGCGCGTGACGCCGGGCCACGAGGTCGACTCCTCGGCGATCATGACGATGCCGGGCACGCGCTTGTACGCGGTCGCCGTCGCCTCCTGCAGGAAGCTGATCGCCTCGAGGTTCTCGCGCCCGCCGTGCTGGTTGGGCAGCCACTGCCCCTCCTCGCGCGAGTAGTCGAGGTAGAGCATGCTCGCCACGGCGTCGACGCGGAGGCCGTCGATGTGGAACTCCTCCAGCCAGTAGAGGGCGTTGGCGACGAGGAAGTTGCGGACCTGGCTGCGGCCGAGGTCGAAGATGTAGGTGCCCCAGTCCGGGTGCTCACCGCGACGGGGGTCCGGATGCTCGTAGAGCGCTGCGCCGTCGAACCGGCCGAGCGCCCACTCGTCCTTGGGGAAGTGCGCGGGGACCCAGTCCATGATCACGCCGATGCCGGCCTGGTGGAGGCGATCGATGAGGTACTTCAGGTCGTCCGGGTGCCCGAATCGCGACGTCGGCGCGAAGTAGCCGGTCACCTGGTAGCCCCACGACGGGCCGTAGGGGTGCTCCGCGAGCGGCATGAACTCGATGTGCGTGAAGCCGAGCTCGGTCACGTACTCGATCAGCGGGTCGGCGAGCTCGCGGTAGCCGAGCCCGGGCCGCCACGAGCCGAGGTGCATCTCGTAGACGCTCATCGCGCCGGAGTGCGGGTCGTTCGCCGCGCGGTGCGCCAGCCAGTCGCCGTCGCCCCACTCGTAGTGCGACTCGCCCACGACGGAGGCCGTCGCCGGCGGGACCTCGGTGAACCGGGCCATGGGGTCGGCGCGCGTGACCCACGCGCCGTCGGCGGTGAGCAGCTCGAACTTGTAGGTCGAGCCGGAGCCGAGGCCCGGCACGAAGAGCTCCCACACGCCGTTGTCGTCGAGTCGGCGCATCGCGTGCAGGGCGCCGTTCCAGCCGTTGAAGTCGCCGATGACGCGCACGGCCTGGGCGTGCGGCGCCCAGACGGCGAATGCGGTGCCGTCGACCCCCTCGTGGGCGCGCCGGTGCGCGCCGAGCACGTGCCAGAGCTGCTCGTGGCGGCCCTCGCCCCACAGGTGCAGGTCGACCTCTCCGACGCTCGGCACGAAGCGGTACGGGTCGTCGGCGTTCCAGTCGGGGCCGCCGTCGTAGGTGGTGCGCACGGTGTACGCCTGGCCCTCCGCGGGGCCGCCTGGCAGGAGGCCGTGCCAGAGACCGTCGGCGTCGTGGGCGAGAGCGTGCTCGCTGCCGTCGGCGCGCACGACCATGACGGTCGCCGCGAGAGGCCGCACGACGCGCACGACCCAGCCCTCGTCGCCGAAGTGCTGACCGAGAGCGTCGTGGGGGCGGGGGTGGCGAGCCTCGACGAGCGCGCGGCGGTGGTCGGGATGCAGGGGTGCGGGCCCCGGGGCGCCGGCCGGCGCCGACGGGGCGGGCGCGGCATCCCCGCTCGGGCCGGCGGTGCCGGCGGAGGGCTGGTGCGTCTTCTTCTCGATCGCCATCAGAGGCCCTTCGGGTAGTCGATGCGGAGGATGTGGACGGGCTCGGTGAACGCGTCGAGGCGCACGTAGTTGTCGGTGCCCCAGCGGTAGCGGGCGCCCGTGATGAGGTCCTTCACCTCGAAGGTCGAGCCGGGTTCGAGGCCGAGCGCCTCGAGGTCGAGGTGCACGGTCGTCTCGCGCACCGAGTGCGGGTCGACGTTCGCGACGACGATGATGCCGTCGGTGCGTCCCGAGCGCACGAAGCGGCCGGGGAGCACCTTGGAGTAGACGAGCACGGCGTCGTCGTCGCTCCAGTGCACGCGCAGGTTGCGCAGCTGGCGCAGCGCGGGGTGCTGGGCGCGGATCGTGTTGAGCTGCGTGAGGTACGGCGCGATCGTCGAGCCGCTCTTCGCGGCGGCGGCCCAGTCGCGCTGCTTGTACTCGTACTTCTCGTTGTCGATGTTCTCCTCGCTGCCGGGCCGCGCGACGTTCTCGATGAGCTCGTAGCCGGCGTAGACGCCCCAGGTCGGGCTCGCCGTCGCGGCGATCGCGGCGCGGATGCGGTACGCGGGCACGCCGCCGAACTGCAGGTACTCGGTGAGGATGTCGGGGGTGTTGACGAAGAGGTTCGGCCGCAGGAAGGCGCTCGTCCCGTGGCTGAGCTCGGTGAGGTAGGTCTCGAGCTCCTTCTTCGTGTTGCGCCAGGTGAAGTAGGTGTACGACTGCTGGAACCCGACGGCGGCGAGCGACTGCATCATCGGCGGGCGCGTGAAGGCCTCGGCGAGGAACACGATGTCGGGACGCTCGGCGTTGATGACGCCGAGCAGCCACTCCCAGAACTGGAGGGGCTTGGTGTGCGGGTTGTCGACGCGGAAGATGGTGACCCCGAGGCCGATCCAGTAGCGGACGACGCGCAGTATCTCCTCGCGCAGCCCCTCCGGGTCGTTGTCGAAGTTGAGCGNCGTGAACCACTCGGGGTGCTCGGCGACCCAGGGGTGGTCGGGCGCGCACTGCAGGGCGAGGTCGAGGGCGACCTCGAGGCCGTTCTTCCTCGCGGCGGCGAGGAAGGCGGTGAAGTCGTCGACGGTGCCGAGATCGGGGTGGATGGCGTCGTGCCCGCCCTCGGCGGCACCGATCGCCCACGGGCTGCCTGGGTCGTTGGGCCCGGGGGTGAGCGTATTGTTCGGCCCCTTGCGGTTGACGCGCCCGATCGGGTGGATGGGAGGCAGGTACAGCACGTCGAAGCCCATCTGGGCGACGGCGGGCAGGCGGCGGGTGGCGGTGCGGAACGTGCCCGAGGTGAACGAGCCGTCCTTCTTCCGCTTGGCGCCCTCGCTGCGGGGGAAGAACTCGTACCAGCTGCCGAGCCCCGCGCGGGAGCGCTCGACGCGCAGCACCTGCTCGTCGCTCAGCGTCTCGTGGCTCATGAGGCGGTGGCGGGCGACGGCGGCGACGACGCGCGCGTCGGTCGCGACGGCGAGGCGCGCGGCGGGGGTCTGCTTCGCGTTCTCCATGGCCTTGCGGGCCTGGCCGAGCACGGTCGCGTCGGGCGTGCCCTTCGCGAGCGCGCGCGCCCGGTCGAGCAGCTGCGCGCCGGCGAGGAGCATGACGTCGACGTCGACGCCCGCGTCGATCTTGACGGTCGCGTTGTGCAGCCAGGTCGCCCAGTCGTCGGTGTACGCGCGGATGCGCCAGCTCCAGAGGCCCTCCTCATCGACGAGCGCCTCGGTCTCCCATCGATCGGTGCCCGTGGTGCGCATCGCGAGCGGATGCTCGGTGGTCTCGCCCTCGGGGGAGACCAGGACGAGGTCTCCGCCGAGCACGTCGTGGCCCTCCCGGAAGATCGTCGCGCCGAAGGGCACGACCTCGCCGGCGAAGGCCTTGCTGGGCCATCGATCCTCGGGCTGCTGCGGGGTGAGGTGGCGGATGGGGATCCGCCCGATCCTCGGGCTGAAGGGGGACTTCTCGTTCGCTGCCACCCCTCGACGCTACCGCTGGACCGGGCTCGCGCGAGGGCGGATGTGCAGGTCTCGCACAGAACGCTCGGCGGTTCCGCACCCGCCCGGGAGGCGTGTCGGCATTAGGGGGGACAGAAATGTACCCCGGGAGGGGTACGCGAATCGGCGTCACTTCCGTTGCGCGAGGCCGTCGGGCGCGTACTGTCATGAGTGGACGCAGAAGACGTCGGAGGCCACCCGAAGCCCCCGAACCCGCTGCCCGCATCCGAAGTGACCCGAACGCGGCGGATGAGATGCAGGACCGAGACCCGCCACCCATGGCGGGGACCGGTCCTGCTCCTCGTTAACGGGCAGGCATCCCCTCGCTTAGGCTGTCCCTTCGTGGGCTTCCGCCACCCTGCCCGCGATCGAGGAGTGATGTCGTGAAGGCGATCCGCCGTTTCACCGTTCGTACTGTCCTGCCGGCGTCGCTCGCCGCCGTCGGCGATCTCGCGGCCAACCTCCGCTGGTCGTGGCACGAGCCGACCCGCCAGCTCTTCGAGCGCATGGACCCGGAGCGCTGGGACGAGCTCGGGCACGATCCCATCGCCCTCCTCGGCGGCATCGACCCCGACCGGCTTCAGGAGCTCGCGCAGGACGCCGGCTTCATCGCCGAGGCCGAGGCGCTGCGCGACGACCTGCGCCGCTATCTCGACGAGCCGCGCTGGTATCAGTCGCTGCAGAGTGCGCCCGCGCGGATCGCGTACTTCTCGCCCGAGTTCGGCATCGCCTCGGCGATCCCGCAGTACTCCGGCGGCCTGGGGATCCTCGCCGGCGACCACCTCAAGAGCGCGTCCGACCTCGGCCTGCCGCTGATCGGCGTCGGCCTCTTCTACAAGGCCGGCTACTTCCGCCAGGCGATCGACCGCGACGGCTGGCAGAAGGAGAGCTACCCCGTCCTCGACCCCGACGGGCTGCCGATGCAGCTGCTCCGCGACGCCGACGGCGCGGCCGCGCTCGTCACCCTCGCGCTGCCGGGCGGGCAGGCCCTGCACGCGCGCGTGTGGCAGATGACGGTGGGGCGCGTCGTCCTCCTCCTGCTCGACACGGACATCCACGAGAACGGCGAGGAGCTGCGCGGCGTCACCGATCGCCTCTACGGCGGCGGCGGAGAGCACCGTCTGCTGCAGGAGCTCCTGCTCGGGGTGGGCGGCGTGCGCGCGATCAAGCGCTACGTCGAGGTGAGCGGCACGGCCGCGCCCGAGGTCTTCCACACCAACGAGGGGCACGCGGGCTTCCTCGGCCTCGAGCGCATCAGCGACCTGATCGGCCAGGGCCTGAGCTTCGACGAGGCGCTGCAGGTCGTCAGGGCCGGCACCCTCTTCACGACCCACACGCCCGTGCCCGCGGGCATCGACCGCTTCGACCTCGGCCTCATCGAGCGCTACTTCTCGACCGACCTGCTGCGCGGTGTCGACGTCGCCGACGTGCTCGCGCTCGGCGCCGAGGACTACGAGGGCGGCGACTCGGGCGTGTTCAACATGGCCGTCATGGGCCTGCGCCTCGCGCAGCGCGCCAACGGCGTCTCGCAGCTGCACGGCGACGTCTCGCGCGGCATGTTCGGCGCGCTCTGGCCGGGGTTCGACCAGGACGACGTCCCGATCACCTCGGTCACGAACGGCGTCCACGCCCCGACGTGGACGGACCCGCTCATGGTCGGGCTCGTTCGCGAGAAGCTCGGCCACTTCGAGACCTCGGCGGCCGACTTCGCGGGCCCCGCGATCACCGACGGCGACCTCTGGTCGGTCCGCCGCGCGATGCGCGAGCAGCTCGTGGCAGACGCCCGCTGCCGCGTCAAGGCTGCGTGGGAGGAGGAGAACCCCGGTATCGCCGCACCCGCGTGGATGGACTCCCTCCTCGACCCGGACGTCCTGACGATCGGCTTCGCGCGGCGCGTGCCGACGTACAAGCGCCTCACGCTCATGCTCCACGACGAGAACCGGTTGCGCGCGCTGCTCACCGACCCCGAGCGGCCCGTGCAGCTCGTGATCGCCGGCAAGTCGCACCCGGCCGACGACGGCGGCAAGGCGCTCATCCAGCGCCTCGTGCAGTTCGCGAGCGCGCCCGAGCTGCGCGAGCGCATCGTCTTCCTGCCGAACTACGACATCGCGATGGCGCGCCTGCTCTACCCGGGCACCGACATCTGGCTCAACAACCCGCTGCGCCCGCTCGAGGCGTGCGGCACGTCGGGCATGAAGGCCGCGCTCAACGGCTCCCTCAACCTGTCGATCCTCGACGGCTGGTGGAACGAGTACTACGACGGCGAGAACGGCTGGGCGATCCCGACGGCCGACGCCGCGGGCGACGGCGCCGAGCGCGACAAGCTCGAGGCCGACGCGATGTACGACCTCATCGAGCACCAGATCGCGCCGCGCTTCTACGACCGCGACGAGGAGGGCGTTCCGCGCCGCTGGGTGCAGAGCATCCGCCACACGCTGTCGACCCTGTCTCCCGAGCTCTCGGCCGACCGCATGGTGCGCGAGTACGTCGAGCGCCTCTACATGCCGGCCGCCGAGGCGCAGCGCATCATCTCGCAGCAGGACCACTACCCGGCCAAGCACCTCTCGGCCTGGAAGCAGCGCGTGCAGGCCGAGTGGCCGAGCGTCTCCGTCGCGCACGTCGAGTCCGGGGGCGTCGAGTCGCCCCAGCTCGGCGACGAGCTCGAGGTTCGCGCGTACGTCGAGCTCGCCGGCCTCACGCCCGACGACGTGCTCGTCGAGGTCGTGCACGGCCGTGCCCGCAACGGCGACGACCTCGCCGACGTGCAGCGCCAGCGCCTCGTGCTGGTGTCGCACGACCTCGGCCAGCCGGCGACCTTCGCGGGCACCGTGCGCCTCGCGCGGTCGGGCCCGTTCGGCTACACCGTGCGCGTGACGCCGCGGCACGAGCTCCTTGCCTCGCCGGCCGAGCTCGGTCTCGTCGCCGTCGCCCACTAGCGACCGGGCGGCCGCGTGTCCTCGTCGGCGCCGCCGTCGGGCAGGGATGCCCGCGGCGGCGCCGTCCGCGTCTCTCTCGTGATCCCGGTGCGCGGCGGCGATCGCGGCAAGAGCCGGCTGGACGTCGAGCAGCCGCGCCGCTCCGCGCTCGCCGCGGCGTTCGCGCTCGACACGGTCGCGGCGGCGCGCGCCGCGTCGCTCGTAGGCGAGCTCGTCGTGGTCGGCGCGCTCGCCGAGCCCCTCGACGGCGTGCGGGTCGTCCCCGACCCGGGGGAGGGGCTGCTCGCGGCGGTCGCGACGGGACTCGCGGCGCTGGGCGCGTCGACGGCGCGCACCGCTGCTGACGGTGGTGCGGGCCCCGCGCCGACGGCCGTGCTGCTCGGAGACCTCCCGGCGCTGCGCCCGGTCGAGCTCGACGACGCCCTCGCCGCGGCCGCGCGCCACGAGCGCGCGTTCGTGCCCGACGCCGAGGGCTCGGGAACCGCGCTCATCGTCGCGCGGGCCGGGGTGCCGCACGCGCCGGCGTTCGGCCCCGAGTCGGCTGAGCGGCACCGCGCGGCGGGGTACGTCGCGCTCCCGCTGCCGGCATCGTCGGGTCTGCGCCGCGACGTCGACACGCTCGAGCAGCTGCGCGCCGCGGCATCCCTCGCTCTCGGGCCGCGCACGCGCGCCCTCCTCGACGGCTGACCCGCCGGCCGCCCGCGGCCCGACCAGCCGCGCGGCGAGGGAGATCCGCTACGCCCCCGCGCGCACCTCGGCGATCGTGAGCGCGAGGCGCCTGCCGGTCGCGGCGTAGCCCTCGGCGCGGTGGGCCCGCGCGGCCGCGAGGCGATCGTCGCTCGGGGTTCCGTACGTCGTGGTCCGCTGCCGCGCCGGTCGGCCGATCGCCGCGGCGAGCTCCTCGAGCTCGGCGACGGTCTTCTCCGAGCCGTTGTCGGCGCCCGCCATGCGGCTGATGGTCTCCTCCATGAGGGTGCCGCCGACGTCGTCCGCCCCGCCCTGCAGCATGAGCTGCGTGCCGGCGGTGCCGAGCTTGACCCACGAGGTCTGGATGCGGTCGATGCGCCCGTGCAGCAGGAGGCGCGCGACGGCGTGGACGGCGCGATTCTCCTGCGCGGTCGGGCCGGGGCGCGCGACGCCGGCGAGGTAGACGGGCGAGCTCGCGTGCACGAAGGGCAGCAGCACGAACTCGGTGAAGCCGCCGGTGTCGTCCTGCAGCGCCGCGAGCGTGCGCAGGTGCCCGACCCAGTGGGTCGGGTTGTCGACGTGCCCGTACATCATCGTGCTCGACGAGCGGATGCCGAGCCGGTGCGCCGTCGACACGATCTCGACCCACGTCGCGGCGGGCAGCTTACCCTTCGTGAGAACCCAGCGCACCTCGTCGTCGAGGATCTCGGCGGCCGTGCCGGGGATCGTGTCGAGCCCGGCCTCCTTCGCCGCGGTCAGGAACTCGGCGAACGACAGGCCGGTGCGAGTGGCGCCGTTGACGATCTCCATGGGGCTGAAGGCGTGCAGGTGGATCTCGGGCTGCCGGCGCTTGACCTCGCGCGCGAGGTCGAAGTACGCGGTGCCGGGGAGGTCGGGGTGGATCCCGCCCTGCATGCAGATCTCGGTCGCGCCGAGGGCCCAGGCCTCGTCGACGCGGTCGCCGACCTGCGTCATCGACAGCGTGTAGGCATCCGCGTCGGTGCGCCGCTGCGCGAAGGCGCAGAAGCGGCAGCCGGTGTAGCAGACGTTGGTGAAGTTGATGTTGCGGTTGACGACGTAGCCGATGGGGTCGCCGACGGTGTCGCGCCGCACGTCGTCGGCGAGCGAGGCGAGCGCGTCGAGGTCGTCGCCGTCGGCCTCGAGCAGCGTGAGGTATTCGGCGTCGGTGAGGCCGGCCGGGTCGGTCTCGGCGCGGCGCAGCGCTGCGCGCACGCCCGCCGATAAGGCGGGGGATGCCGTGCGCACCCTAGTCGTGTCGCCGACGGCCTCGCGCAGCTCGTCCCAGTCGCCGTACACGGCGTCGACGTCGCTGCGAGCCGCCGTGCGCCGCCCCTCGGTGTCGATCGCGGTGTGCAGGTCGACGCGGCCGGAGCCGGCCCAGTCGGGGTCGGGCTCCTGCCACGGCAGGCCGACCGGCCGCACCGACTCGTCGGCGAGCCCGTCGGGCCCGGCGAGCGCGCGCACGTGGGGCAGCACGCGCGGGTCGAGCCAGGGCTCCTCGGCCCGCACGTAGTGGGGGTGGGCGGTGAGGCGCTCGCGCAGCGTGAAGCCGGAGAGCGCGGTGAGTCGCGTGAGCTCGTCGATCTGCGGCCAGGGGCGCTCGGGGTTGACGTGGTCCGGGGTGAGCGGGCTCACGCCGCCCCAGTCGTCGATGCCGGCGCGGATCAGCAGGCCGAGCTCCTCGGCATCGGTGAGGTTGGGCGGCGCCTGCAGGCGCGCGCCGGGCCCGAGCACGAGCCGCGAGACGGCGACGGCGGCGATGTACTCCTGCAGATCGAGGTCGTCGGTGGCGCGCATCGCCGTGCGGGGCTTGGCGCGGAAGTTCTGGATGATCACTTCCTGGATCGCCCCGAAGCGGCGCGAGGTGGCCCGCAGGGCGAAGATGCCGTCGACGCGCTCGGCGTAGGTCTCGCCGATGCCGAGCAGGAGGCCCGAGGTGAACGGCACGGAGCTGCGGCCCGCGTCTTCGAGCACCCGCAGGCGCAACTCCGGGTCCTTGTCGGGGCTGCCGAAGTGGGCGAGGCCGCGCGTCTCGAACAGGCGCCGCGAGGTCGTCTCGAGCATCATGCCCATGCTGGGCGCGACGGGCTTGAGGCGCTGGATCTCCTCCCACGTCATGACGCCGGGGTTGAGGTGGGGCAGCAGCCCGGTCTCCTCGAGCACGCGGATCGCCATCGCCCGCAGGTAGTCGATCGTCGAGTCGTAGCCGTGCGCGTCGAGCCACTCGCGCGCGGCGGGCCAGCGGTCCTCCGGCCGGTCGCCGAGCGTGAACAGCGCCTCCTTGCAGCCGAGCGCGGCGCCCTGGCGCGCCACCTCGAGCACCTCGTCGGGACTCATGAACGGCGCCTTGCCTTGCGCGGCGAGCTGGTTGGGGGTCTGCACGAACACGCAGTAGTGGCAGCGGTCGCGGCACAGGTGCGTGAGCGGGATGAACACCTTGCGCGAGTAGGTGATGACGCCGGGGCGGCCCGCGCGCTCGAGCCCCGCGTCGCGCACGCGGCCCGCGACGGCGAGCAGGCGATCGAGATCGTCGTGCCGGCAGTGCAGCAGTGTCTCGGCCTCGGTCGCGTCGAGGGCGACCCCCGTCTCGGCGCGCTTGAGCGCGCGCGACAGGGCGGATGCGGTGGGCACGAAAGCGGCGTCGGTCACGAGGTCTCCGTGGTCGGCCCGCGATCGCGGCACGGGCGGCCGCGGGCGCGAGCGGATCGGCTGCGGGCACGCCGACCCGCGGGGGAGGAGCGGGCGAGTGCCGCTCCGTCTCGAGCGCTCAAGACGGAGCGCACTGCGTGAGTGCCGCCAGCCTAGCCCCGGTGCCCGCCGTGCTGGTGCATCCCGCGGTCGCCGTCGCCCCGCTCCGGAGCCTCGCCGGTCACGCGGTCGGTGATGCGCTCCTCGACCTCGGCGAGCCGCTCGTCGGCCTCCTCCTGCGTGAGGTCGCCGTCGGCGACGTGCTCGGCGATGTGCTCCTCGGCTGCGGCGACGAGCGCGTCGACGAGGGTGTCGACGTCGACGCCCTGCGCCTCGGCGAGCTCGGCGAGCGTCAGGCCCTCTTCGCGCGCGTCGCGCAGTTCGTCGACCGTGATGCCGAGGGTCTCGAGGATGATCGCGATCGCGGCGCCGCGGTGCTCGTTGCGATCGCCGCGATCGCCGTCGTGCCCGTTGCTGGGCCGGTGGCCCGCGCCGGGGCCGCGGCGCTCGCCGTTCTCGGTCGTGCTCGTCGCGTCGTCGTCCGCGGTCGCGGCGAGCGCCGCGGGGGCGAGGGCGGCACCGCCGACGGCGAGCGCGCCGGCGGCGATGAGGGCGGTGAGGGTCGTGGACTTTCGCATGATGGGTCTCCCTGAGTCGGTCGAGGATCGATGGCAGGGTTCACGGTCGACCGTGGGTCTATGCGCGTCCTATGCGGCGTCTATGGCCGGCGAGCGAGTTCCGTCAGCGCACGCCCGGTCCGGCTCACGGCCGGCTGCGGAGCTCCACCGCGAGGTCGAGCGCGTCGTGCGCGAGATCGGCGGCGGTGTCGAGATCGCGCATCCACAGCGGCACCGCGCGGGTCTCGATCCCCTCCGACTGGAGGCCATCCGCGGCGTCGGCGTCCTCCTCGCCCACGAGCCACGCGTCGAGGAGGCCCCGGGCCCCTGTCGCCTGCCGGACGACCCGCGACCGGGCGCCGTAGTGGCGGGCGACCGCCGCGGCATCCGTCGCCACCCCGATCGCGGAGAGGCACTGATCGGCCATCCCTCGCACGGCGGCGCCGGCGATGATCGGCGAGACGCCGACGATCGTGCCGGGGGAGGCGGCGACCGCCTGCGCCATGCCGGGGATCGACAGGATCGTGCCGATCGACACGACGGGGTTCGAGGGCGCGACGAGCACGACGTCGGCGTCGAGGAGGGCGCCGAGCGCGCCGACCGAGGGGATCGCGTGGTGGAGCCCGTGCTGGTGGAAGCGCAGGGCGGGGATGCCCGCGCGGTGGCGCGTCCACCACTCCTGGAAATGCAGCTCGCGCTCGCCCGTGCCGTCGAGCGCGCCCGGGTCGGAGACCACGACGTGCGTGTCGACCTCCTGGTCGCTCGCGGGGTGGAGGGTCACGCCGAGCTCCCACCGCTCCTGCAGCCGGCGCACCACCTCTGACGGGGAGAGACCCTGTCGGAGCCAGGCGGTGCGGGCGATGTGGGTGCCGAGGTCGAGGTCGCCGAGCGTGAACCACTCGGGCGTCACGCCGTAGGCGCGCAGTTCGGCCGAGACGCGCTCGCTCTCGCCGACGCGACCCCAGCCGCGCTCCTCGTCGTTCTGCCCGCTCAGGGTGTAGAGCATCGAGTCGAGATCGGGCGTGATCCGCAGGCCCGCGAGCCACCAGTCGTCGCCCGTGTTGACGATGACATCGACGGATGCCCCGGGCCGGTTCCGGCGGACCTCCTCGCGCACGCCGCGCACGAAGCGCGCCCCTCCGACGCCGCCCGCGAGCACAGTGATCCGCATGACCCCACGGTAACCCGGGCCGTGCCGGGTCGCCCTGCACGGGCCGGCCGGGAGCGGCTCTGCTCGTTCGTGCGCCGGTCTGTCCAATCGCGCATGCGCGGGCCTAGGTTTTACCCACGCGTCATTGGGCGAAACGAGCCGGAAACGCTCGCACCGCACACTGGCCCCAGTTCAACGATGAGAAGGGGTTTCATCAATGTCAGTCATCCGCGCCGCCATCACTCAGACCACCTGGACCGGCGACAAGGAGTCGATGATCGCGAAGCACGAGCAGTTCGCTCGCGATGCCGCGGCCGATGGAGCGCAGATCATCTGCTTCCAGGAGCTCTTCTACGGCCCCTACTTCGGCATCATCGAGGACGCGAAGTACTACGACTACGCCGAGCCCGCGGACGGGCCGATCGTGCAGCGCTTCGCGAAGCTCGCGAAGGAGCTCAAGATGGTCATGGTCCTCCCGATCTACGAGGAGGACATGCCCGGCGTCTACTACAACACCGCCGTCGTGGTCGATGCCGACGGCACCGTGCTCGGCAAGTACCGCAAGCACCACATCCCGAACCTCGACCGCTTCTGGGAGAAGTTCTACTTCCGCCCCGGCAACCTCGGCTACCCCGTCTTCGACACCGCCGTCGGCAAGGTCGGCGTGTACATCTGCTACGACCGGCACTTCCCCGAGGGCTGGCGCGAGCTGGGCCTGAACGGCGCCGAGATCGTCTTCAACCCGAGCGCGACGAAGCCCGGCCTCTCGAATCGCCTGTGGGAGCTCGAGCAGCCCGCCGCGGCGGCCGCGAACCAGTACTTCATCGGTGCGAACAACCGCATCGGCACCGAGAGCGACGAGTTCGGCGACCTCGCCGTGACCTTCTACGGCTCGAGCTACTTCGTCGACCCGCGCGGCAACTACGTCGGCGAGGTCGCGAGCCAGGACGAGACCGAGATCGTCACGCGCGACATCGACCTCGGGCTCATCCGCGAGGTGCGCAACTCGTGGCAGTTCTACCGCGACCGCCGGCCGGACTCCTACGCCGCGACCACCCGCCCGTAAGCCCGCACGCACCCGAAGGAGCACCATGAGCACCATCCTCATCACGGGCGGAACGGTCGTGAGCGCCACGGGGCGCGGCGCGGCCGACGTCCTCATCGACGGCGAGCGCATCGTCGCCGTGCTCGAGCCCGGCTCGACCCTCCTCGGCCACGACCTGGCCGCATCCGTCGACGACGTCATCGACGCGACCGGCAAGTACGTCATCCCCGGCGGCATCGACGCCCACACCCACATGGAGCTGCCCTTCGGCGGCACCGCCGCGATCGACACCTTCGAGACCGGCACGATCGCCGCCGCGTGGGGCGGCACGACGAGCATCATCGACTTCGCCGTGCAGACGGCGGGCCAGAAGGTCTTCGACGGGCTGAACGCCTGGCACGAGAAGGCCGCGGGCAATTGCGCGATCGACTACGGCTTCCATCAGATCGTGGGCGGAGTCGACGACGACTCGCTGGATGCCCTGCCGAAGCTGATCGACGAGGGCATCACGAGCTACAAGATGTTCATGGCGTACCCCGGCGTCTTCTACGCCGACGACGCCCAGATCCTCCGCGCGATGCAGGTCGCCGCCGAGCACGGGCTCATGACGATGATGCACGCCGAGAACGGCCCAGCGATCGACGTGCTCGTCGCCCAGCTGCTCGCCAAGGGCAAGACCGACCCGTACTACCACGGCGTCGCGCGCGCCTGGCAGATGGAGGAGGAGGCGACGCACCGCGCGATCATGCTCGCGAACCTCACCGGTGCGCCGCTCTACGTCGTGCACGTAAGCGCCAAGCAGGCCGTCGAGCAGCTCGCCGCGGCGCGAGACATCGGGCAGAACGTGTTCGGCGAGACGTGCCCGCAGTACCTGTACCTGTCGCTCGAGGAGCAGCTGGGTGCGGTGAGCGAGAAGTACGGCGCGTTCGAGGGTTCGAAGTGGGTCTGCTCGACGCCGCTGCGCTCGCGCGCGGAGGGCCACCAGGACCACATGTGGCAGTCGCTGCGCACGAACGACATCCAGATGGTCTCGACCGACCACTGCCCGTTCTGCATGAAGGACCAGAAGGAGCTCGGCCTCGGCGACTTCTCGAAGATCCCGAACGGAATCGGCTCGGTCGAGCACCGCATGGACCTCATGTACCAGGGCGTCGTGACCGGTCAGATCACGCTCGAGCGCTGGGTCGAGATCACGAGCACGACGCCCGCGCGCATGTTCGGCCTCTACGGCAGGAAGGGCGTCATCGCCCCCGGCGCCGACGCCGACGTCGTCGTCTACGACCCGAACGGCCACACCTCGATCGGCATGCCCGTCGACGACGAGGGCCGCCCGACGGGCCGCAAGCACCACATGAACATGGACCACGCGGCGTGGGAGGGCTTCGAGATCGACGGGAAGGTCGACACGGTCATCTCGCGCGGCTCGGTCGTCATCCGCGACGACGCCTTCCACGGGCGGGCCGGGCACGGTCAGTACCTGCGCCGCGGCCTCAGCCAGTACCTCGTCTGAGCCTCCGAGACACCGAGAGAAGAGCATCCATGGATTTCGGAGCAGTACTCCAGACCAACCCGCCCGCCAGCCGCACCGTCCACCTCGCGAAGCTCGCCGAGCAGTACGGCTTCAGCCATGTGTGGACCTTCGACAGCCACATCCTGTGGCAGGAGCCGTACGTCATCTACTCGGCGATCCTCGCCGAGACGCATCGCGTGAAGGTCGGCCCCTTCGTCACGAACCCCGCCACGCGCGACTGGACGGTCACCGCGAGCGTCTTCGCGACCCTCAACGAGATGTACGGCAATCGGACGATCGTCGGCATCGGCCGCGGCGACTCGGCGGTGCGCGTCACGAACGGCAAGCCGACGACGCTCACGGAGCTGCGGGAGTCGATCCACGTCATCCGCGAGCTCGGCAACTCGCGCGCCGTCGAGTACAACGGCGCGATGCTGCAGCTGCCGTGGAGCCACGGCAGCGAGCTCGAGGTGTGGGTCGCCGCCTACGGCCCGCTCGCGCTCAAGCTCACTGGCGAGGTCGGCGACGGGTTCATCCTGCAGCTCGCCGACCTCGACATCGCGAAGTGGATGATCGAGACCGTGCGCACCGCGGCCGACAACGCCGGGCGCGACCCCATGTCGATAAAGTTCTGCGTCGCGGCGCCCATGTACGTCGGCACGGACTGGGATCACATGCGCAACCAGACCCGGTGGTTCGGCGGCATGGTCGGCAACCACGTCGCCGACATCGTCGCCAAGCACGGCGAGGGCTCGGAGGTGCCGCGGGCGCTCACCGACTACATCGCCGGGCGCGAGGGCTACGACTACAACACGCACGGCAAGGCGGGCAACGACCACGTCGACTTCGTGCCCGACGAGATCGTCGACCGGTTCTGCGTGCTCGGCTCGGCGCACGACCACATCGAGAAGCTCGAGGCGCTCCGCGACCTCGGGGTCGACCAGTTCGCCGGCTACCTCCAGCACGACAACAAGGAGGAGACGCTGCGCGTGTACGGCGAGACGATCATCCCCGCACTGCGCGGCACGAGGCGGGCCACGGCGTGACCGACGCCGCGATCGCCCTCACGCCGCCGCGCCAGCGCGCGCGCGATCGCGGCGCACGGCTGCGGCTGTGGGGCTACGGGCTGCTCGGCCTGCTGCTGCTCGCGGTCGGCTGGGAGCTCTACAAGGCGATGGGGCCGGCCGACGGCGTCGTCATCGGCGACGCGCGCGTGCTCCCTCGCACGAGCGACCTCGCGATGCCCCACGTGTGGGAGATGGCGACGCGGCTGCTCGAGCCGGTGACGCGCGCCGAGGGTGCGCGGCCGCTGTGGCTCGAGATCGTGCTCGCCGCGGCCCTCACGCTCGGCATCGCCGCGGCGGGCTGGGTCGTCGGCGTCGTCGTCGGCATCGGCCTCGCGCTCATCATGCAGCGCTGGCACCTCGCCGAGTCGGCGATGCTGCCGTGGATCGTGCTGAGCCAGACGGTGCCGCTCATCGCCTTCGCGCCGCTCGTCCGCAGCTGGGGCTCGCGCATCGAGATCGGCGCCTTCGAGTGGCAGGACTGGATGAGCGTCGCGGTCATCGCGAGCTACCTCGCGTTCTTCCCCGTCGCGGTCGGCGCGCTGCGGGGTCTGCAGGCGCCCGACGCGATCCACCTCGAGCTGCTGCGCACGTACTCGGTCGGCTGGTGGGCGACGCTGCGCAGCGTCCGCCTGCCCGCCGCCGTGCCGTACCTGCTGCCGGCGCTGCGGCTCGCCGCGGCGAACGCCGTCGTCGGCGCGATCGTCGCCGAGGTGTCGACGGGCCTCCAGGGCGGCATCGGCCGCCTCATCATCCAGTACGCCGGGCAGGCGAGCGGCGACCCGGCGAAGGCGTGGGCCCCGATCGCGGGCGCCGTCACCCTCGGCCTCATCGCCGCGGGGTCCGTCGCGATCCTCGGCCTCATCTTCCGGAACTACCGACGCGCGGAGGCGACGCAATGATCCCCACCAGCACCTCGACCCCCCCGAGCGCTGCGACCGCCGTGAGCGCGCGGGGCGTCGACAAGACGTTCTCGACCAAGCAGGGCGAGGTCGTCGCGCTCAGCGGCATCGACCTCGACGTCGCGCCCGGCGAGTTCGTCTCCCTCATCGGCCCCTCCGGCTGCGGCAAGTCGACCCTCCTGCGGCTCATCGCCGATCTCGACTCCCCGAGCGCGGGCACCGTCGAGGTCTTCGGCACGAGCGCGCACCAGGCCCGGCTCGACCAGCGGTACGGCATCGCCTTCCAGCAGGCGGGGCTGCTGCCCTGGCGCACCGTCGCGGGCAACATCGCCCTGCCGCTCGAGCTGCACGGCATGGCGCCCGCCGAGCGCACTGCTCGCGTCGACGAGCTCGTCGCGCTCGTGGGCCTCGGCGACTTCGCGCAGAAGTTCCCCGACCAGCTCTCCGGCGGCATGCAGCAGCGCGTCGCGATCGCCCGCGCCCTCGCCGAGAAGCCCGCCCTCCTGCTCATGGACGAGCCCTTCGGCGCCCTCGACGAGATGACCCGCGAGTACATGCAGACCGAGCTGCTGCGCATCGCCGCCGAGACCGGCGCCGCGGTGGTCTTCGTCACCCACTCCATCCCCGAGGCGGTGTACCTGAGCGACCGCGTCGTCGTCATGTCGCCGCGCCCCGGCCGCATCGCCGACATCGTGCCGATGCGCCTCGGCCGCGCCGCCGACCGCGCCGACGACCTGCGTGAGGACGGCGCCTTCTTCGAGATGATCACCGCGGTGCGCGAAGCGCTCCACGGCGCTCCCGTCACCGGGCCGCGCGGGGTCGAGACGCGATGAGCCGCCCCCCGGTCGTCGAGCGCGTGCCGAGCACGGCCGAGCGCCTGCTCGCGCCGGTCATCCTCGGCGTCGTCGTCATCGTGCTGTGGCAGCTGCTCGCCGGGAGCGGCCTCATCGAGGCCTACCTCCTGCCGAGCCCCGCCGCGATCGGCGCGGAGATCGCCGCGTTCCTGCCGTCGATGGCGAGCGCGGCCGGGCTCACGGGTCTCAACGCGCTCATCGGCCTCCTTGCGGGCACGATCGTGGGCATCGTCGCGGCCCTCGTCGCCTCCGCCGCCCGCATCATCGACGGGATGCTCGCGCCGATCGTCGCCGCCCTCGCGGTCGTTCCGATCGTGGCCCTCGCCCCCGTGCTCAACACGGCGTTCGGCGCCGACGCGCAGACCGGCAGGCAGCTCATCGCGGCGCTCGCCGCCTTCGTGCCGGTCTTCATCAACACCGCGCGGGGCCTGCGGCAGACGCGCCCCGTGCACCGCGACCTCATGCGCGCCTACGCCGCGACGCCGTGGCAGGTGATGCGGACCATCACGCTGCGCACCGCCGCGCCCTTCACCTTCACGGGCATCCGTCTCGCGTCGTCGCTCGCCGTGATCTCGGCGCTCGTCGCCGAGTACTTCGGCGGCCCGCGCGGCGGGCTCGGCGGGCTCATCTCGACCTCGGCGGCCTCGAGCGCGTACCCGCGCGCCTGGGCGTACGTCGTCGCCGCGATCGTGCTCGGCCTCGCCTTCTACCTCGTCGCGCTCGCCATCGAGCGCGCCGTCTCGCGCCGAGGCTGACGCGAGGGCACCGCACCCGCTCCACCGACCCGCACCTCCAGACCCCGCACCACACCACCCCGGGAAGCACTGAAAGGACACGACATGATCCACAGCACCCGTCGCCTCGCGACGATCGGCGCGCTCGGCCTGACCGCCGCGCTCGCACTCTCCGCCTGCGCCGCCGACACGGGAGGCGCCGACGGCGGCTCCGGCTCCGGCTCCGACGGCGAGCTCACCGAGGTCAAGCTGCAGCTGCAGTGGCTGCCGCAGGGCCAGTTCGCCGGCTACTTCGCCGCGCAGGAGCAGGGCTACTTCGAGGAGGCCGGCCTGGACGTCGAGATCATCCCCTCCGGCGGCGACATCGTGCCGCAGGACGCCCTCGCGAACGGCGACGTCGACTACGCGATCGCCTGGGTGCCGAAGGTGCTCGGCTCGATCGAGGCCGGCGCGAACGTCACCAACATCGCGCAGATCTTCCAGCGCTCGGGCACGCTGCAGGTCGCGTGGGCCGACAGCGGCATCGAGTCGGTCGCCGACTTCGAGGGCAAGAAGATCGGCTCGTGGGGCTTCGGCAACGAGTGGGAGATCTTCGCCGCTATGGCGGAGGAGGGCCTCGACTCCACGACGGTCGAGATCATCACGCAGGACTTCAACATGAACGCCTTCCTCTCCGGCGACATCGATGCGGCCCAGGCGATGACGTACAACGAGTACGCGCAGGTGCTCGAGACGGTGAACCCCGAGACGGGCGAGCTGTACACGCCCGACGACCTGAACGTCATCAGCTACGAGGACACCGTCGGCGCGATGCTCCAGGACGCGATCTGGGCCGACACCGAGCGACTCGAGAGCGACGAGCCGTACCAGGAGACGACGGTCGCCTTCCTCAAGGCCGTCATCAAGGGCTGGGTGTACGCCGCCGAGAACCCGGAGGACGCCGCCCAGATCACGATCGACGCGGGCTCCGGCTGGGGCCCGAGCCACGAGCTGTGGATGGTCAACGAGACCAACAAGCTCATCTGGCCGGCTCCGGACGGCATCGGCTACATCGACGAGGGCGCGTTCGACGACACCGTCGCGGCCGCGCTGAGCGCCGTCAACGAATCGGGTGCGAGCCTGATCACCGAGGAGCCCGGCGACGGCGTCTGGACGAACGAGTACATCGAGCAGGCTCTCGCCGAGCTCGATGAGGAGGGCGTCGACGTCTTCGGCGAGGGCTTCGAGCCCATCGAGGTCGAGCTCATGGAGGGCGGCAACTAGCCCCTGTCGACCGACCTGCGGGGGCGGGATGCCCGAGTCGGGCATCCCGCCCCTTCTTCGCCCCCGGCTCCCAGCCGACAGGCCGCACGATTGCCGCATGACGTTCGACGCCACGCGCGCCGCTGGCAGGGAGCGGCTCGCCGAATTCGTCCCCCGAGCCGGCCGCGCCTACGCCGCCGAGCGCAACACCGACCGAGGCCCGCACGACCGGGCGAACGTCTCGACGCTCTCGCCGTGGGTGCGTCACCGCCTCATCACCGAGCGCGAGGTCGTCGAGGCGGTGCTCGAGCGGCACTCGCTCGACGCGGCGGGGAAGTTCGTGCAGGAGGTCTACTGGCGCACCTACTGGAAGGGCTGGCTCGAGCTGCGGCCGAGCGTGTGGTCGCGGTACGGCGCGGCGATCGCGCCGGCGCTCGAGGGGCTCAGCGCCGCCGACCGCGCGACCTACGACGACGCCGTCGCCGGCCGCACCGGCATCGACGGTTTCGACGACTGGGCGCGCGAGCTCGTCGAGCTCGGCTACCTGCACAATCACGCCCGCATGTGGTTCGCGAGCATCTGGATCTTCACGCTGCGCCTGCCCTGGCAGCTCGGCGCCGACCACTTCCTGCGCCACCTGCTCGACGGCGACCCCGCCTCCAACACGCTCTCGTGGCGCTGGGTGGCCGGGCTGCAGACCGTCGGCAAGACGTACCTCGCGACGACGCAGAACATCGACGTCGCGACGGAGGGCCGCTTCCGGCCGACCGGGCTCACGGCGGAGGCTCCCGCCGTGAGCGAGGACGCGCCCGTGCCGCCTCCCGCCGCGCCGCCCGGCGCCGTCGCCCCGCCGCGCGGGCGTGTCGCGCTCCTGCTGCACGAGGACGACCTGCACGCCGAGAGCCTCGCCGCGCAGCTCGGGACGGCCGGTGCCGAGGTCGTCGCCGTCGCGAGCCCGGTGGCGGGGGAGGAGCGCTCCCCGGTCGGGGCGCGCGGCCCGCTCGTGGCCGAGTTCACCGCGCACGCGCTCGCCGATGGCCGCGATCGCGCGGCGACCGCGTTCGGAGCGCCGGCGGTCGCGATCGACGGGATGCGGGCATCCGCCCTCATCGAGTGGACGCGCGCCCACGGCGCCACGGCCATCGTGACGCCCTATGCGCCCGTCGGCCCCGCCCGCGCGCGGCTCGACGCGGCCGCCGCGGAGCTCGCCGCCGAGGGGCTGAGCCTCACGATGCTGCTGCGCGAGTGGGACGCCACGGCGTGGCCGCACGCGACGCGCGGGTTCTTCCCGTTCCGCGAGCGGATCCCTGCGCTCCTGCGCACTCAGCGAATCGGCCGGGACGGACGATAATGAGCACCATCCCGTCCCTCCGACTCAAGGACCGATAGCGATGACCGACATTCTGAACCGGTCGCACACCACCCAGCCCGACCTCGACCCGGCCGACGGCGCCCGCGCCCTCGAGCTCGATCGCCAGTACGTCTTCCACTCGTGGAGCGCGCAGGGCGCCCTCGCCCCGTTCGTCATCGCGGGCGCGGCAGGCAGCGAGGTCTGGACGTACGACGGCGCGCGCTACCTCGACTTCTCGAGCCAGCTCGTCAACACCAACATCGGCCACTCGCACCCGAAGGTCGTCGCGGCGATCCAGCAGCAGGCCGCCGAGCTCGCGACCGTCGCCCCCGCCCACGCCAATCTGGCGCGCGGCGAGGCGGCCAAGCGCATCGTCGAGAAGGCCGGCCCCGGCTTCGCGAAGGTCTTCTTCACCAACGGCGGCGCCGACGCGATCGAGAACGCCATCCGCATGGCGCGCCTGACGACGCGCAAGCACAAGGTCATCTCGACCTTCCGCAGCTACCACGGCAACACGGGCGCCGCGATCGCCGCGACGGGCGACTGGCGCCGCATGCCCAACGAGTACGCGTGGGGCCACCTGCGCGTGTTCGGGCCGTTCCTGTACCGCAGCGAGTTCCACTCCACGACCGAGGCCGAGGAGTGCGAGCGCGCCCTCCAGCACCTCGAGCGCACCATCCAGGCCGAGGGGCCCGACACGATCGCCGCGATCGTGCTCGAATCGGTGCCGGGCACCGCCGGCATCTTCTCTCCGCCCGCCGGCTACCTCGCGGGCGTGCGCGCGATCTGCGACCGCTACGGCATCGTCTGGATCGCCGACGAGGTCATGGCCGGCTTCGGCCGCACGGGCGAGTGGTTCGCCTGGCAGGGCGAGGCCGTCAACCCCGAGGGCGTCGTGCCCGACCTCATCGCCTTCGCGAAGGGCGTGAACTCCGGCTACGTGCCCGTCGGCGGCGTCGTCATCTCGCCCGACATCGCCGCGGCGTTCGACGAGCGCGTCTTCCCCGGCGGCCTCACCTACTCGGGCCACCCGCTCGCGATGGCCTCGATCGTCGCCTCGATCGACGCGATGACCGACGAGGGCATCGTCGAGAACGCGAAGATGATCGGCGAGAAGCACCTCGGCCCGGGCCTGCGGGCGCTCGCCGAGAAGCACGACATGATCGGCGAGGTGCGCGGCCTCGGCGTCTTCTGGGCGCTCGACCTCGTCACCGACCGCGCGACGCGGGAGCCCGTCGCCGCGAGCGTCATCGGGAAGCTGAAGGCGGAGCTCATGAAGCGGCACGTGCTGCCGTTCGCGGCCGACAACCGCATCCACGTCGTGCCGCCGTGCATCGTCACGCCGGAGGAGGTCGAGCGCGCGCTCGTCGCCTACGACGAGGCCTTCGCGGCCGTCGCCGCGGGCTGAGAGCCGGCGNCGGGCGGGCATCCCGAATCGGATGCCCGCCCGCCGTCGTGCGAGAATGGAGCGTTATGCCTACCTCCCCCTACCGCGTCGACGTGCGCGACCTCATGCACCGCGCCGGCGAGATGCGCGAGAAGTCGCTCGCCTTCGACGTGCCCGAGCAGCTCGGCGCCTCGGTCGTCACGGTTCCGCAGGGGACGCCCATCGAGATCGACCTGCGACTCGAGGGCCTGCACGAGGGGATCTTGGTCTCGGCGACGGTCACGACGACCGCCGTTGGCGAGTGCGTGCGCTGCCTCGACCGTGTCGAGCTGCCGCTCGAAGTCGAATTCCAGGAGGTTTTCGCGTATTCTCCTGACGACGCCTTCGACTACACGGTTCACGACAACCACGTGGATTGTGAACCTGTTGTTCGGGATGCGGTAGTGCTGTCGCTGCCGTTCCAGCCGGTGTGCCGACCTGATTGCCCCGGTCTCGACCCCGAGACCGGCGAGCGCCTGGCCGACCACCCGGAGCGGACGCCGCGCGAGATCATCGATCCGCGCTGGGCCGCTCTGCAGGGCTTTGCCGCAGAGACCACTGACAGCACCGACCAGAGCACGAACTGACGGAAGACTCCGGCGCCTCCGCGCGCTGACACGAGAGAGAGAAGAGATCATGGCTGTTCCCAAGCGGAAGAAGTCGCGCGCCAACACCCACGCGCGCCGCTCGCAGTGGAAGGCGGAGGTTCCCACCCTCGTCAAGACCATCGAGAACGGCAAGGTCGTCTACAGCCTTCCGCACCGCGCCCGCGTGGTCGAGGACTCGGCGGGCACCCCGCTGTTCCTCGAGTACAAGGGCCGCAAGGTCGCCGACGTCTAACGTGTCCGGCGCCGCGTCCTCTCCGCAGAGACGCACGCCTGCGCGCGCCCGCGAGAGCGCTCCCGATCGCTCGGAGCTCACGCGGGCGCTCGGCGTATCCGTCGACCCCGAGCTGCTCGAGGTCGCGCTGACCCACCGCTCGTGGGCGTACGAGAACAACGCTCCTCGCACCAACGAGCGGCTGGAGTTCCTGGGCGACGCCATCCTCGGGCAGGCCGTGACGGTCATGCTGTACTCGCGCTACCCCGACCTCGACGAGGGCGATCTGGCCAAGCGCCGCGCCTCGCTCGTGTCGGCGGTCGCACTCTCGGAGGTCGCCCGCTCGATCGGTCTCGGCGATCATGTGAAGCTCGGCAAGGGCGAGGAGCTCACGGGCGGCCGCGACAAGTCGTCCATCCTCGCCGACACGCTCGAGGCGCTCATCGGCGCGACATTCCTCGACCTCGGCGACGACGCCGCGACCGACCTGGTGCTGCGCCTCGTCGCCCCGCTCGTCGCCGACCCGACGCGCTTCGGTGCGGCGATGGACCCGAAGACCTCTCTCCAGGAGCTCGCCGCGCACCTCGGCCACGGCCTGCCCGTCTACGAGCTCACCGACACCGGCCCCGACCACTCGAAGCGGTTCACCGCGACGGTGCTGCTCTCGGGCGAGCCGATCGCGTCGGGCGAGGGCACGAGCAAGAAGCAGGCCGAGATGGCCGCCGCGCTCACCGCCTGGACGACGCTGCAGGGCCGCCCCTCGGCCTGATGCCCGAGCTCCCCGAAGTCGAGGTCGTGCGCCACGGCCTCGCCCCCGCCATCACGGGCGCGACGATCACCTCGGTGCGCGTGCTCGACGAGCGCTCGCTGCGCCGGCACGACGGCCCCGCCGAGGACTTCATCGATCGCCTCACGGGCGCGCGCATCGACTCGGCCGTGCGCCGCGGCAAATTCCTGTGGATGCCCGTGGCGGTCGGCGACGCCGCCCCCGCCGGCGGGACGGGAGCGTTCGGCGACCCCATCGAAGCGGTCGTCGTCCACCTCGGCATGAGCGGCCAGGTCCTGCTGCGGAGCGTCGATGAGGAGGTCGCCCCGCTCACGCGCATCGTGCTCGGCGTCGCGCATCCCCATCACGGAGACCTGCGCGTGGACTTCGTCGACCAGCGCATCTTCGGCTCGATGGCGCTCGACGCGCTCGCCCGCACCCCCGACGGCGCGCCCGGCGGATACGGCAGCACCCTGCCGCTCGTGCCGGGGCAGGTGGCGCACATCGCGCGCGACCCGCTCGACCCGGCGTTCGACGATGCGCGGTTCCTCGCCGCGCTGCGCTCCCGTCGCACAGGCATCAAGCGCGCCCTGCTCGACCAGGGGCTCATCAGCGGCATCGGCAACATCTACGCGGACGAGTCGCTGTGGGCCGCGCGCCTTCACTACGACCAGCCGACCTGGTCGATCTCGACGAGGAAGGCGCGCGAGCTGCTGGGCGAGGTGCGTGCCGTGCTGCGCCGCGCGCTCGAGGAGGGCGGCACGAGCTTCGATGCGCAGTACGTCAACGTCAACGGCGCCTCGGGGTACTTCAGCCACTCGCTGCGCGCCTACGGGCAGCACGGCACGCCGTGCTCGCGCTGCGGGCGGATGCTCGTGCGCGAGCAGTTCATGAACCGCGGGTCGCACTACTGCCCCCGCTGCCAGCGCCTGCGCGCGGTGCGCGGCGCGGCCTGAGCCGGGGTGGCGGTTCGGCCCGAGCCGCGCATTCCCTCTTCGCGCTGCCACCCTCTCGACCTATCGATCAGTCGTTGACGGGCGCGCCGGCCTTGGCCGCAATGAGTGACCGATAGACGGTGGTGAGGACCACCGGCACGGCGCACGACCGGCGCTACCGAGGTCGGCGGGCGCGGCCTCGGTCAGTGCGCGACGAGCACGGTCGCGATCGCGTCGGCGGCGCGCTGCGGGGCGCGGGCGGCGCGCTGCGGGGCGCGGGCGGCGGGGATGCCCGTCCCGAGCCGCGCGGCTCCGGCGCGGTACCCGGGCTCGCCGAGCGCGCGCCCGGCGGCCGAGGCGATCCGCGCGGACGACGCGCGCTTCGGCAGGGCCGGGCCGGCCCCGGCATCCTGCACCGCTCGCGCGACCATCGGCTGGTCGATCATCGGGTGCAGGGGCAGCATCACGAGGGGCAGCCCGTGCGCGAGGGCCGCGGTCGTCGTGCCGTACCCGCCGTGCCCGATCACGAGAGCGCTGCGGCGCATGGCCTCGGCGTGGGGGAGGACGCGGTGCACCTCGGCTCCCGCGGGGAGGCGCAGGTATGCGGGGTCGATCGCCGGACCTGTCGTGACGATGACCGGGCGGTCGAGCGCGGCGGCGCCGTCGAGGGCGCATTGCAGGACGATGCGCCGGCCGGTCAGGTTGTTGGTGCTCAGACTCGGGAGGATCGCCTCGCCGGTGGCGGGCCGCGACTCCTTTGGCGCGACCTGGTAGCCGTTGTGAAGGTCCGGTCCGCCCCGGTGGCGGCTAGACCTGCCGCAGGTCCTTCCGCCACGCGCCCTCGTAGATGAACGGCCGGAACCCGAGCGCCTCGTTGACGTCGAGCATGTGCCGGTTCTCCTCGGCGTTGTAGGTCGTGATCGACCGGCGCTCGGGGTGGTGCTCCTGCAGCAGGCGAAGGTTCTCGGCCTTGAGCAGAAGCCCGAGCCGGTGACCGCGGTGCTCGCGCAGGACGAGCGTGTCCTCCTGCCAGGGCGCGCGGTCCTGCTCGGCGGGGACGGCGATCTCGGTGAACCCGACGAGGGCTCCCGACGGGACGTGCTCGACCGCGGTCGTGAGCGCGATCCGCACGCCCGCGTTCGACTCCTCGTCGGTCAGGAGGCGCTCGATCGTCCACTCGTCCTCGGGCTCCTCGAGGCCCGCGCTCGGTGCGTCGGTGCTCATGCGGGTCAGGAGGTGCACGATGCCCTCGCGCCACTGCGGCGGGGTGCGGTCGACCCACGAGTGGAGGAGGTACTGCGCCGCCGGCGCCGACGCGCGAGCGCGAGCCGTGGCGGCAGCCAGGAGCTCGCGGTCGACGGGCAGCGGCAGGCGCGAGCCGCGCACGACCTGCTCGAGCGTGTAGCCGAGCTCGCGCAGCAACCGCACCTCGGGGTTGCCGGCGGGGACGGAGCCGAACCCGGTGGGGGCATCCACCCGCTCGCCGACCGCCACCAGCGCGACGCCCGACGGCCCGCCCGCAGCAGGGTCGGGCGAGGGAGCGTAGACGATGCCTTTGGTGCGGCCCTCGGCGATCGCGGCGGCCTCGAGCGCGAGGCTCAGCGCGCGGCCGATGCCCCGACGGCGGAACTCGGGCAGCACCTCGGCGATCATCCACGCCGTCTCGGTCTCGGTGGCGCGCCGCTCGCCCACCCCGCGCGCGACGATGCGGCCGTCGACGCGGGCGACGAGCAGGATCTTCGGCTCGTGGGGGTCGAGCCAGCCGGGCAGCAGCA
Organism: Yonghaparkia sp. Soil809; assembly: GCF_001429705.1. NCBI lineage: Bacteria > Bacillati > Actinomycetota > Actinomycetes > Micrococcales > Microbacteriaceae > Microcella > Yonghaparkia sp. Soil809. The sequence goes on along the minus strand of NZ_LMSV01000001.1, from coordinate 207,202 downwards.
TCTCCGCGCTCGCCGCGACGTCATCGGTGCCGGCATCGTGGACCCGCACCGCGTTGCGCACGTCGACGCTCGCGCGGAAGTCGTCGGCTCCGGGCGCGTCGAGGCTCGGCGGGATGCTCAGCTGCTCGATCACGAACGTCGTCATCCCGCGCCTCCAGAACCGTCGGCCAGCCCGCAAGGCTACAGCGCACCGACCGGCTACGGTAGGGGTCGATCGTCCACCGACCCCCGAGACGGAGCGCGCGCGTGCACCTGAAGAGCCTGACGCTCAAGGGCTTCAAGTCGTTCGCGCAGCCGACCACCTTCCAGTTCGAGACGGGCGTCACGTGCGTCGTCGGGCCCAACGGCTCGGGCAAGTCGAACGTCGTCGACGCCCTCGCCTGGGTCATGGGCGAGCAGGGCGCGAAGACGCTCCGCGGCGGCACGATGAGCGACGTCATCTTCGCCGGCACCGCGACGCGCGGGCCGCTCGGCCGGGCCGAGGTTCAGCTGACGATCGACAACTCCGACGGGATGCTCCCGATCGAGTACACGGAGGTCACGATCTCCCGCACGCTGTTCCGCAACGGCGGCAGCGAGTACGCGATCAACGGGCAGTCGTGCCGGCTCCTCGACGTGCAGGAGCTCCTGAGCGACTCCGGTCTCGGGCGCGAGATGCACGTCATCGTCGGCCAGGGCCAGCTCGACGCCGTCCTCCACGCGAGCCCGGAGGAGCGCCGCGGCTTCATCGAGGAGGCCGCCGGAATCCTCAAGCACCGTCGCCGCAAGGAGAAGACGGTCCGCAAGCTCGAGGCGATGCAGTCGAACCTCACGCGCCTCAACGACCTCGCGGGCGAGATCCGTCGCCAGCTGACCCCGCTCGGCCGGCAGGCGGAGATCGCGCGCGAGGCGCAGACGATCGCCGCGATCGTGCGGGATGCCCGTGCCCGCCTCCTCGCGGACGAGGTCGTCGCCGTGCGCGCCTCGCTCGCCGACCACCAGCGCAGCGAGAGCGAGCGCACGAGCGAGCGCATCGTCGTGCAGGAGCAGCTCGATCAGGCGCGCATCCGCGTCTCGCGCATCGAGAGCCAGATGGTCGGCGACGCGGTCGACACCGCGCGCCGCACCTCGTTCGCGCTCGAGCAGGTGCAGGAGCGCGTGCGCTCCCTCAGCTCGCTCGCGCAGCAGAAGCTCACGCTGCTCAGTCAGCAGGCGGAGCTCCCCGGCATGCAGTCGACCGTCACGCAGGCCATGGTCGACGAGGCGCTCGCCGAGGCCGAGGCCCTGCAGTCGGGCGTCGCCGACGCCGAGCGCGCGGTCGGCGAGGCCGCGGCCCGCACGTCCACCGCACGCGCCGCGCTCGACTCGCTCGACGAGGAGATCGCGGCCCAGTCGGCCCTCGTCTCGCAGCACGACCTCGAGCTCGCCGGGCTCGCGAGCCGCGTCGACGTCGCGCGCTCGACCCTCGCCGCCGCGCGCGGCGAGCTGCTGCGCCAGGAGCACTCTCTCGAGGCCGCGCGCGCCCGCCAGGAGTCCTCCCGCGCCGAGCTCGCCGCCCTCCCGGCGCTCGAGGACGCCGCCGATGCCGACGCCGAGCTCGACTCCGCCCTGGCCGCGGCCGACGCGCGCGTCGCGGCGCTGTCGTCCACGATCGACTCCGAGCGGGATGCCCTGCACGCGCTCGAGCGCGAGCGCGACGCCCTCGCCGCTCGCGTGAGCGCCCTGTCGCAGGCGATCGACTCCGGCGACGGCGCGAGCGGCCTCATCGGCTCGGCGGGCGTGCGCGGACTCGTCGCCGACCACCTCCAGGTGAAGCCGGGCTTCGAGGCCGCGATCGCCGCGGCGCTCGGCTCGCTCGCCGAGGCCGTGCTCGTCGACGACCTCGACGCCGGTCTCGCCGCGCTCGAGCGCGCGCGCGACGCGGATGCGGGCCGCGTCGAGGTCGTGCTCGCCGAGCTGCGCACGGCCGCCGCCCCGACGACGGGCCTCCGGTCGACGGGCGGCCTCACCCCCGCGATCGACGTCGTCACCGCCCCGCCCGGCGTCGCCGACCTGCTCTCGCGCACCCTCATCGCCGACGACCTCGCCGCGGCGCGCGCCGCATGGCCCGCGATCGAGCGGCTCGGCGCCGTGACCGACGCTGTGAACGTCGTCACGCGCGAGGGCGACGTGCTCACGCGCTCCGTCCTCCGGGGCGGGTCGGGCGCCGGCCGCAGCCGCCTCGAGCTCGCCGCCGAACGCGACGCCGCCGCCGAGCGCCTCGCCGACGTCTCGACGGGCATCGAGCGCGCCCGCTTCACCCTCGACGAGTCGCGCACCGCTCTCGCCGACGCGCGTCGCACCGCGACCGAGGCGCTCGCCGCCGTCCGCGACCAGGATGCCCAGCGCGCGGCCCGCAGCGAGCAGGTCTCGCGCGCCCGCGCCCAGGCGGAGGCCGCCGAGGCCGAGGCCGCGCGCCTCGCCGCCTCGCTCGAGAAGGCGCAGGAGGTCGTCCGCGAGGCCGAGTCCGGAGTCTCGCGCGCCGAGAGCGCCCACGCCGACTTCGCCGCCCGTCCGCGCCCCATGCTCGACGCGAGCGCGCGCGACGGGCTCGTCGGCGAGCTCGAGGCCGCGCGCGCGACCGAGATGGAGCGCCGCATCGAGCTCGAGACCGCGCGCGAGCGCGTCCGCGCCGAGCGCGAGAGGGCCGTCCAGCTCGAGCGCCGCCGCGAGGCCGAGCGCGCCGCGGCGGAGGAGGCGGCCCGCCGTGCGGTGCTTCGCCAGAAGCAGGTCGAGCGCGCCGCCCGCGTCGCCGAGTCGCTTCCGGCTGTGCTCGCCGCCGTCGACCGCTCGGTCGCCGAGGCGCGGGTCGAGCTGCACCGCGCCGAGACCGAGCGCCAGCAGCAGAACGAGGAGCTCGGCGAGCTGCGCCGCTCCGAGTCGGCGCTGCGCGAGCGCCTGCACGCGATCACCGAGAACGTCCACGGCCTCGAGCTGCAGATCTACGAGAAGAAGCTGCACCTCTCGCAGCTCCTCGAGCGCGCGGGCGATGAGCTCGGCCTCGTCGAGGACGTCCTCGTCGCCGAGTACGGCCCCGCCGTCCCGGTTCCCGACGACGACGCCCTGACCGCCGCGGCGCGCGCGGTCGCCGACGCCGTCGCCGCCGAGGCGGCCTCGCGCGTCAACCCCGACCCGGATGCCCCGCTCTTCGACCCCACGACCGACGAGGAGTCGGCCCGCGTCGCCGAACTCGTCGCCGAGGGCCGCGCGCACCCGCTCGCCGCGCCCGCTGCCGATGCCGACGAGCCGGGGGCCCCCGCGGGCCGCCCGTTCGATCGGGCCGAGCAGCAGGCGCGCCTCGCGCGGGCCGAGCGCAAGCTCAGCCAGCTCGGCCGCGTGAACCCGCTCGCCCTCGAGGAGTTCGCCGCGCTCGAGCAGCGCCACAAGTTCCTCAGCGAGCAGCTCACCGACCTCGCCAACACACGACGCGATCTGCTCGCGATCATCGACGAGCTCGACGAGACGATGCAGCACATCTTCGCCGCGGCCTTCGCCGACACGAAGGACGCCTTCGACCGGGTCTTCCCGATCCTCTTCCCGGGCGGCACGGGCCAGCTGCTGCTGACCGACCCCGAGAGCATGCTCACCACCGGCATCGAGGTCACGGTGAAGCCGGCGGGCAAGAAGATCGAGCGGCTGAGCCTGCTGAGCGGCGGCGAGCGGTCGCTCGCGGCCGTCGCGCTGCTCATCGCGATCTTCAAGGCGCGCCCGAGCCCGTTCTACATCATGGACGAGGTCGAGGCGGCGCTCGACGACGCCAACCTCGGCCGCCTGCTGACGATCTTCCGCGACCTGCGCGAGACCAGCCAGCTCATCATCATCACGCACCAGAAGCGCACGATGGAGATCGCCGACGCCCTCTACGGCGTCAGCATGCGGCAGGACGGCGTGAGCGCCGTCGTCGGCCAGCGCGTGCAGGCCCCCGACCTCGAGGCCACAGCGAGCTGAGGCGGCTCATCACCCGGCGGTGAGCCACTGCGCGAGCATGACGATGATGCCGCTCGGCCCGCGCACGTAGGTGAGCGTGACGGCCCCCTGGTAGTCGGCGACCCCGCGGAGCGGGTAGCAGCCGTGCCGGGCCGCGATCTCGAGCGCGGCGTCGAGATCGTCGACCGAGAACGCTACGCGGTGCATCCCGATCTCGTTGGGCAGCGTCGGCTCGGTCTCGATCGCCTCGGGGTGGATGTACTCGAAGAGCTCGAGCTGCCCCGAGCCGTCCGGAGTCTGCAGCAGGGCGATGCGGGCGTGGTTGCCGTCGAGCCCGACGGCCGTGTCGGCCCACTCGCCGCTGATCTCGTCGCGCCCGGAGACGGTCAGCCCCAGGTCGGTGAAGAAGGCGATCGCGGCGTCGATGTCACGGACGGCGATGCCGACGTTCTCGAATGTGATGGACATGGTCGGATGCTAGACCTCGCGCCGGTCCTCAGCGAACGACGGTCGGCAGCACGGGCTCGCCGCGGCCCAGCCGGAAGGCCTCGAGCGGCAGCTCGGCGATCGCGGCCGCGTGGTGCATCCGCGCCCGGCGCACGCCCTCGGCGCCGATCCAGCGCTCGTCGGCCTCACCGCCGAGCAGCAGGGGGACGGTGAGCGGGCGCACGGTGCCGCCGTGGCTCCCCTCCGTCACTGCGGAGGCGTCCTCATCGGGCACGCCGTCGCGGTCGTCGTCGACGAGGATGTGCTCGGCGATCGCGCGCCCGTCGTGCAGGAGCCGCTCGCCCCGCTTGGCCCCGCCGAGCGACACCTTGTCCGGGCTCCTCTTCGCCACGGGCATCCACGTCTCGGAGGCGTCGGCGCGATGCGCGACGAGCTTGTAGACGAAGCCGGCCGCGGGGGAGCCGGAGCCCGTGACGACGGAGGTGCCGACCCCGAAGCTGTCGACGGGCGCCCCGCGGAGGGCCGCGATCGTGTGCTCGTCGAGGTCGTTGGTGACGGTGATGCGCGTGCCGGTCGCGCCGAGGGAGTCGAGCTGCGCGCGCACCTCGCGCACGAGGGCGGGCAGGTCGCCGGAGTCGAGGCGCACCGCGCCGAGCTGCGGACCGGCGACGCGGACGGCCGTCTCGACGCCCGCCCGCACGTCGTACGTGTCGACGAGCAGGGTCGTCCCGGCGCCGAGGGCCTCGACCTGGGCGCGGAAGGCGGCTTCCTCGGTGTCGTGAAGCAGCGTGAACGAGTGCGCGGCCGTGCCCATCGTCGGGATTCCCCAGCGTCGCCCGGCCTCGAGGTTCGAGGTCGCGCTGAAGCCGGCGATGTAGGCGGCGCGGGCGGCGGCGACGGCGGCCTCCTCGCCCGTGCGGCGGGATCCCATCTCGGCGAGGGGGCGCCCGTCGGCGGCGGCGACCATGCGGGCGGCGGCCGTCGCGACCGCGGTGTCGTGGTTCAGGATGCTCAGCACGACCGTCTCGAGCACGACCGCCTCGGCGAAGGTCCCGGTGACCGTCAGCAGCGGCGAGTTCGGGAAGTACAGCTCGCCCTCCCGGTAGCCGTGCACGCTGCCCGTGAAGCGGTAGTCGGCGAGGTACCGCAGCGTCGTCTCGTCGACGACGCGTTTGTCGCTCAGCCAGTCGAGCTCGGCCGTGCCGAAGCGGAAGTCGGCGATCGCCTCGAGCACGCGCCCCGTGCCGACGACGACGCCGAAGCGCCGGCCGCCGGGAAGCCGCCGCCCGAAGACCTCGAACACGCACGGCCGATGCGCGCGGCCCGAGCGCAGCGCGGCCTCGATCATCGTCAGCTCGTAGCGGTCGGTGAGCAGCGCTGTCGTCACCCGCTCAGCCTAGGCCTCTAGGTTTCGACCGTGACTGCCCCTACCCGCTGGCTCACCGCCGAGCAGCTCGGCCCGCACTTCGACGACGGCGGGCGCATCATCCTCATCGAGAACCACGACGTCTTCCGTCGTCGGCCGACGCACCGGCTCAAGGCGCACCTCTACTTGAGCGCGCTGCGGCATCGCGCGCGCGAGCTTGGGCTTCGGGGCGAGCTCGTCGAGGCGCCGTCGTACGCCGCCGCGCTGCGCGAGCGCGGGCTCACGCGCGAGCGGCTCGAAGTGGTCGGGGCGACCTCGTGGGCGCAGGCCCGGCTCGTCGAGCGGCTCGGGGCGAGCATCCTGCCCGATCGCGGCTTCGTGACCGATCGCGCGACGTTCGCGGCGTGGGCGGAGGGGAGGAAGCCCACCCAGCTGCTCATGGACCGCTTCTACCGCGAGGTCAGAGAACGCACCGGCATCCTCATGGAGGGCGGCGAGCCCGTCGGCGGGCAGTTCAGCTTCGACCACGACAACCGCGAGCGCCCGCCGAAAGGCGCTGTGTCGCTCGGGCTGCCCGACCCGTGGCGGCCCGTCGAGGACGACATCGATGCGAGCGTGCGCGAGACGCTGGATCGGCTCGAGGCCGACGGCGTGCGGTTTCTGGGGGCGGATGCTCCGCGCGCGTTCGCGGCGACGCGCGACGAGGCCCTCGCCGCCCTCGATGACGTCATCGGCACGAGGCTGACCGACTTCGGCCCGTTCGAGGACGCCTCGCTGCAGGGCGACGACACCATGGCCCACAGCCGCTTGAGCGTGCCGCTCAACCTGGGGCTGCTGCACCCGCTCGAGATCGTCGACCGCGTCGTGGCGGAGCACGCCGCGGGGAATGCCCCGCTCAACAGCGTCGAGGGGCTGGTGCGGCAGCTCATCGGCTGGCGCGACTGGGTGTGGCACCTGCACTGGCACCTGGGGCCCGACTACGTCGAGCGCAGCAACTTCCTCGGTGCGACGACGCCGCTGCCGGCCGAGTGGTGGGAGCTCGACGGTGCGGGGGTGCAGGCCCGCTGCCTGAGCCACGTGCTCGACGGCGTCGGCCGCACGGGCTACGCGCACCACATCCAGCGGCTCATGGTGCTCGGCAACTTCGCGCTGCAGCGCGGGTACGACCCGGCCGAGCTGACGGCGTGGTTCCAGGGCGCGTTCGTCGACGGCACGCCGTGGGTCATGCCCGCGAACGTCGTCGGCATGAGCCAGTTCGCCGACGGCGGGATGGTCGCGACGAAGCCTTATGCGAGCGGCGGGGCGTACATCGACCGCATGAGCGACTTCTGCGGGTCGTGCCGGTTCTCGCCCTCGAAGCGGCTGGGGGAGGATGCGTGCCCGTTCACCGCCGGGTACTGGGCGTTCCTCGACCGGGTCGAGCCGCGCATCCGTGGCAATCATCGCATGGCGCAGCCGCTCGCGGGGCTGCGCCGCCTCGCCGACCGCGAGGAGGTCGTCGCGCAGGAGCGCACCCGCACGACGTACTGAGCCGCACGCCGTCATGGCGCGGAGGACGAGAGGAAGTGGGTGCGAGTTCTCGCAGTGTGCCATCCGCGGCACGTGCCGCGAGCGGCGTCTCCGTGCCGTCAGCGGCACACTCGCGAAGCGCGTCCACGACACCCCGCCGGGACAACCGCGCCCCCCTCTAGACTCTCGGGGTGAGCAGCGCGCCGATCGGAGTCTTCGATTCCGGCGTCGGCGGCCTCACCGTCGCCCGCGCGATCATCGACCAGCTGCCGCACGAGCAGCTGCTCTACCTCGGCGACACGGCGAACGGCCCCTACGGCCCGCGCCCGATCGCCGAGGTGCGCGAGCACGCGCTCGCGGTGCTCGACGAGCTCGTCGATCAGGGCGTGAAGGCGCTCGTGATCGCGTGCAACACGGCGAGCGCGGCGATGTTCCGCGACGCGCGCGAGCGGTTCGAGCAGGGTCACGGCATCCCCGTCATCGAGGTCATCCAGCCGGCCGTGCGCCAGGCGGTGCGCCGCACGCGCACGAAGCGCATCGGCGTCATCGGCACCGAGGGCACGATCCGCTCGGGCGCCTACACCGACGCCTTCGTCGCCGACCCCGAGCTCGTCATCACGACCGCGGCCGCCCCGCGCTTCGTCGAGTTCGTCGAGGCCGGCATCACGACGGGCCCCGAGCTCATGGCCGTCGCCGCCGAGTACCTCGCCCCGCTGCGCGAGGCCGAGATCGACACGCTCGTGCTCGGCTGCACGCACTACCCGCTGCTCGCCGGGGCGATCCAGTACGTCGTCGGCCCCGAGGTCTCGCTCGTCTCGAGCGCCGAGGAGACCGCCTACGACGTCTACCGCCGCCTCGTCGAGCACGACCTGCTGTCGCAGGCGACGGATGCCCCGCGCCACGTCTTCGAGGCGACCGGCCCCGACACGCAGCGGTTCCGGCAGCTCGCCGCCCGCTTCCTCGGCCCGGAGGTCTCGCGCGTCGAGACCTTCGCGACCGGCACGATCCCCCTCCCGAAAGGCACCCCATGACCACGATCGCCGAATCCACGGGCCTCGGCTCGAGCAAGCGCGCCGACGGCCGCGCCGCCGACGAGCTGCGCCCCGTCACGATCGAGCGCGGCTGGAGCGCCCAGGCCGAGGGCAGCGCGCTCATCACGTTCGGCGGCACGAAGGTGCTGTGCACGGCGAGCTTCACCAACGGCGTGCCGCGCTGGCTCACCGGCAAGGGCAAGGGGTGGGTCACCGCCGAGTACGGCATGCTGCCGCGCTCGACGAACAGCCGCATGGACCGCGAGAGCGTCAAGGGCAAGGTGGGCGGCCGCACGCACGAGATCTCGCGCCTCATCGGCCGCAGCCTGCGCGCCGTCGTCGACACGAAGGCGCTCGGCGAGAACACGATCGTCATCGACTGCGACGTGCTGCAGGCCGACGGCGGCACCCGCACGGCCGCGATCACGGGCGCCTACGTCGCGCTCGCCGACGCGATCGAGTGGGGCCGCGCTCAGGGCTTCATCGGCAAGAAGTCCGTCGCGCTCAAGGACTCGGTCGCGGCGATCAGCGTCGGCATCATCGACGGCGTCCCCCTGCTCGACCTGCCCTACGTCGAGGACGTCCGCGCCGAGACCGACATGAACGTCGTCGTGACGGGGTCGGGGAAGTTCGTCGAGGTGCAGGGCACGGCCGAGGGCGCGCCCTTCGACCGCGCCGAGCTCGACGCGCTGCTCGACCTCGCGCTCGGCGGCTGCCGCACGCTCGCCGAGCACCAGCGAGAGGCGCTCGGGCTGTGAGCGCGATGCGGGTCGTCGTCGCGACGCACAACGCGCACAAGGTGCAGGAGCTCCAGCGCATCCTCGGCGCCCAGGTGCCCGACCTCGAGCTTCTCGCCTACGACGGTCCCGCGCCCGAGGAGGACGGCGACTCGTTCGCCGCTAACGCTCTCATCAAGGCCAGGGCCGCGGCCGCGCACACGGGGCTCCCCGCGATCGCGGACGACTCCGGGATCTCGGTGGATGCCCTCGGCGGCGCCCCGGGCATCCACTCGGCCTACTACTCGGGGCAGCGCGATGACGCGGCCAACGTGCGCCACCTGCTGAGCGAGCTCGCCGCCCTCGGGGCCGACGCCGATCGCACGGCGCAGTTCACGTGCGCCGCGGCGCTCGTCGACCCGACCGAGACGGTCGACGGGGCTCCGTTCGAGGCCGTCGAGCTCGGCATCTGGCCCGGCCGCGTCGCCGCCGAGGCCGCCGGCGGGGGAGGGTTCGGCTACGACCCGATCTTCGTGCCCGACGGCCTGACGGTCACGAGCGCGGAGATCACGGCCGACGAGAAGAACGCGATCAGCCACCGCGCGCTCGCCTTCGCGGCGCTCGCCGCGGTGCTGCGCGAGCGCGCCGCTCGCTAGCCCGCCCGCGCCGACGCGCTCGCCTACGCTGGGAGGCATGGTCGAATCGGGGGTGCGCGCGGCGCTCAGCGGCGCCGCCTCCACGGCCGCCGACGACTACCTCAAGACGATCTACTCGCACACCGAGTGGCAGCCCGAGCCGATCACGCCGAGCCAGCTCGCCATGCGCCTCGGCCTCGCCCCGTCGAGCGTCACCGAGATGGTGAAGAAGCTCGCCGCCGCCGGTCTCGTCGACCACCGCCCGTACTCGGCGATCTCGCTCACGGCCGACGGCGAGCGGCGCGCCCTCGCGATGCTCCGCCGGCACCGGCTCATCGAGACCTGGCTCGTGCGCGTGCACGGCTACGGCTGGGACGAGGTCGATGAGGAGGCCGAGGTGCTCGAGCACGCCATCAGCGACCGCCTGCTCGACGCGATCGACGCCCAGCTCGGGCACCCGGACCGCGACCCGCACGGCGATCTCATCCCGAGCGCCACGGGCGCGCTCACGCGGCCCGACGCCGTGCGCCTCGACGCCGCGCCGGTCGGATTCGCGGGCCGCGTCGTGCGCATCAGCGACCGCGACCCCGACACCCTGCGCGTCCTCGACCGGCTCGGCATCGCGCTCGACGCTCCGCTGCGGGTCGCCGACGAGCAGACCGCCGCGGCCGGGGTCGCGATCGTGCGCGGGCCGGGCGGCCCCGTCGTGATCTCGCCGAGCGTCGCGGCGTCCGTGTGGCTCGAGCGGAGCATCCGGGCCTAATATTTCGGAATGCCGAAAAATGCGACGGATGCCCTGCCGCGCGATCCGCGTCCGGTAAGAGCCGCGCGGGGCGGCCTGCTCGTCGCTCCGCTGCTCGGACCGGCGATGGTCGCCGGCGTCGCGTACCTCGACCCGGGCAACGTCGCCGCGAACATGACGGCGGGCGCCGCGTTCGGCTACCTGCTCGTGTGGGTCGTCGTGACGGGCAACGTCATGGCGTGGCTCATCCAGTACCTGTCGGCGAAGCTCGGCATCGTCACCGGGCAGAGCCTGCCCGAGGCTCTCGGGAGGCGCTTCCGGTCGCGGTCCACGCGCTACGGCTACTGGCTGCAGGCCGAGGGCGTCGCGATGGCGACCGACGTCGCCGAGGTCATCGGCGGCGCCGTCGCCCTGCACCTCCTGTTCGATCTGCCGCTCATCGTCGGCGGGCTCATCACGGGCGTCGTGTCGATGCTGCTGCTCGTCCTGCAGTCCGAGCGGGGGGCGAAGCCGTTCGAGCGCGTCATCACCGGGCTCATGCTCGTGATCGCCGTCGGGTTCTGCGCCGGGCTCGTCATCGGGCCGCCCGACCCCGCGGAGGCCGCGGCGGGCCTCGTGCCGATGTTCGACGGGGCGGAGTCCGTGCTGCTCGCGGCGAGCATCCTCGGGGCGACCGTCATGCCGCACGCCATCTACGCGCACTCGGCCCTCACGCGCGACCGCTTCGGGCTCGTCGAGGCCGGCGTCGAGCGCCGCCTCGTGCTGCGCGCGACGAAGGTCGACGTCACGATCGCGCTCGCGATCGCCGGAACCGTCAACGTCGTGATCCTGCTCCTCGCCGCCGCGAACCTCGAGGGCGTGGAGGGCACCGAATCGCTCGAGGGAGCGCACGCCGCGCTCGGGAGCGCGCTCGGCGAGCCCGTCGCGCTGCTGTTCGCGATCGGCCTGCTCGCCTCGGGCCTCGCCTCGACCTCGGTCGGCGCCTACGCGGGCGCCGAGATCATGCGCGGGCTTCTGCACGTGAAGATCCCGCTGCTCGTGCGGCGCGCGATCACGATCACGCCCGCGCTGCTGCTGCTCGTCATCGGCGTCGACCCGACGCTCGCGCTCGTGCTCAGCCAGGTGGTGCTGAGCTTCGGCATCCCGTTCGCGCTCATCCCGCTCGTGCGGCTCACCGCCGACCGCGCGCTCATGGGCTCGGCGGTCAACGCGCGGCTGACCACGGCGCTCGCGATCCTCGCCGCGGGGCTGCTCATCGCGCTCAACGTCACGCTGCTCGTGCTCGTCGCGACGGGCGCGTAGGCGGGCGCCGTCTGCCGCGGGCGCTGCGGGGCGGATGCCCGGCTAGAGCAGCCCGTCGGGCTTCTCGTGAGCGCCGTCGGGCTTGCCGACGAGCTTGCGCGGGTCTCCGCGTCGAGGGGCGGCCCCGTCGCCCTCGCCGTGCTGCGCGTGATCGCCGCCGTGCCGGGCGTGCGCGGAGGCCTCGTGGCGACCGTCGCGCTGGGGCTCGTCGAGGCGGACGATCTCGACCTCGACCGGAGCGCCGGCGCGCTCGGCGGCCTCCTCCTGCTTGCGCTCGTGGCGCTCCTTGAGCGCGTGGTAGCCGATGCCCGCGAGGGCCATGCCGATGACGGCGAGGAGGACGACCTCGATGTACTCGGTGACGATCTCGGAGACGCCGGGGATGTGCGCGACGCCCCATCCGAGTACGGTGAGCCCGACGGCCCACAGGAAGGCGCCGATCGTGTCGAAGACGAGGAACGTCCGGTAGTTCATCCGGCCCACGCCCGCCGCGACGGGCGCGATCGTCCGGACGACGCCGATGAAGCGAGCGATCGTGATGGCGAAGCCGCCGTACTTCGCGAAGAACGCCTCGGTGCGGGCGACGCTGCGCTTGGAGAAGAACCCGGCCGACTTCTTCTCGAAGATCGCCGGCCCCGCCTTCCGCCCGATCCAGTAGCCGAGGTTGTCTCCGCCCATCGTCGCGAGCATGATCGCCAGCGAGGCGAGCCAGATCGGCTGCGGGATGACGCCCGTGTAGGTGAGGACGCCCGTGATGACGAGGAGCGTGTCGCCCGGCAGCAGGAAGCCGACGAGCAGGCCCGTCTCGACGAACACGATCGCGCACACGACGAGCAGGGCCCAGGGGCCGGCTCCCGTGATGATCCCCTCCACGTCGAAGAGACCGATGTCGGTCGCGAGCATGGCGGCTCCGGGTTCGTCGAAGAGGGTGCGGTGATCGATGCTCAGGCTACCGCGCTGAGGCTATGCGTCGGCTTGCGGGAAGGTGACCGTTATGCGGCGGTCGAGTCGCTCGATGCGAGCTCGGAGGCGGGGTCTGATGCGGGTGCCGGCTCGGAATCGCGCGAGCGCTCGAGATGCCACGCGATCGCCCCGACGGTCAGCCACAGCAGGCCGGCCGCGGTGCCGATCGTGAGGCAGCCCGACGCGAACTCAGGGGCGCTGAACGCCAGGGCGAGAAGACCGAGGACGAGGAGCGACAGCGCGATCGTTCCGAGGGCCGTCAGGTACGAGTTGCGCGCGATCATGAGCGAAGCCTACGTCTCTGCGGGCATTGGGAGCGAGGGCTCCAGCGACCCCGGTTCGAGGGTCGCGACACCGTGGGTGGCGGGTGTCGGCGCCGGCTCGTACGCTGGTGCCGCGGTGGCCGGACTGCTCGACTCGAGTCCGGAGGGAGCCTGCGTGGTGCAGCGCGCGAACCACTGGCATCCGCTGCTCGCCGCGGTCGAGCAGGAGCCCGGGCTCTGGCATCTCGCCTCGCAGACCGGCCCGTACGCGGTCGTGCGCCTGATCGAGATCGGCGGCGAGCGCGGCTATCGCGCGACGACCTTCGCCGAGCCTCGGCGGCTCATCGGGTATCGCCGCACCCTTCGGGGCGCGTGCGAGGCGGCGCACCGCGACTGGCTGCGCCGGCACGGCCCCGACCCGGGTGCCGAGCAGTACCCGGATCTGTCCGGCGGTCGGCGGATGCCGCGGTGATGGCGGAGGCAGGGAGGACCGGCGTGCGGAAGGAGGGACTTGAACCCTCACGCCCGAAGGCACAGGAACCTAAATCCTGCGTGTCTGCCGATTTCACCACTCCCGCTGGTGCGGCGTCAGTCTATCGACGCGCATCCCTCGACCCCCTCGCCGCGGAGCGCCCGCGGGCGTACGATGCGCGCATGGACGCCAGCGAGCCGCAGAGCGGCACCACGGAGACCGGCACCACCCACGATCGTGCGCTGTGCCCGCTGTGCGCGCATCCCATGAGCGAGCACCGGATCGACCATTCGGGCCGCGACGGCATCCTGCACTGCCCCGTGGATCACCTGCCCGAGCCGGACGACCGGCGCCCGCTCAACGAGCTCGGGATGACCCGCAGCGACTGATCAGCGCGCGCCCGGAGGCAGCTTCGGCAGGCCGTCGATGTCGGGGCCCTCGTGCTGCGCGGCGGTCGCGTCGCTGATGACGTCGCGCGAGTCGGGGTGCGCGCCGTCGTCGCCCGGGTAGTGCTGGTCGGTCGTGCGGGCGTCGCCCTCCTCGCGCTCGTCGCGGGGCGGCAGGTGATCGGTGGGCTTCGTCGGTTCGGGGTGCTCGGTCATGCGCACACTGTCCTCCGAGCATCCGTCGCCGTCAACGGGGTCGTCAGCGATCGGCGGCGGGCGGATGCTCCGCTCAGGCCCGCCCGGCCGCGACGAGCGCGGCCCACAGCTCGGCCCGCGCCGGGAACGACCCGAGATCGCGCCCGAGCAGCTGCTCGGCCCGCTTGACGCGGGCGCGCAGGGTGTGGCGGTGGATGCCCAGCCGGGTCGCCGCCGCCTCGGCCACGGCGTCGGCCGCGAGCCACTCGCTGAGCGTGCGCACGAGCTCATCGCGCGACCGGGAGTCGTGCTCGTCGAGCGGCGCGAGCACCGAGGCGGCGATGCGGCGCGTGTCGTCGCCCGAGAGCGACGCGAGCACGCCGTCGTCGCGCAGCATCGCGTAGTCGACGAGCCGCTGGTCGCCGTGCGCGCGGTCGGCGGCGCGCCCGGCCTCGTCGACGGCGGTGGAGAGCGCGGCGTACCGGGCGCCGCGCACGAACCCGCCGGTGAGGCGCACGCGATCGGCGAGGTAGTCGAGCACGGGGGTCTCCGACTCGGGAACGATGACGACGACGCGCTGCCCGTCCCGGGCGTGGAACACCGCGCCCCGCGCCCGCTCGGCCCGAGATTCGAGCAGGTCGAGGAGGGCGGCCCGACGCGCTCCGCGCGCATCCACCACCGCGACGGTGAGCGGCTCGGCCGGCAGTGCGCCCCACAGCGCTCGGGAGGTCGAGGCGACGAGGTCGCGCTCGCCGCGCAGGAGGGCGGCGAGCAGGCCCGTGCGGAGGTGGTCGAGCGTGCGGGCGAGAGTGCGGTCCTGCTCGAGCGCGAGGCCGGTCATGGCGACGACGCTCGTGATGACGGCGCGCACGGCATCGTCGTGCTGGCTCGCGGCGCCGACGACGAGCACGCCGCGCAGCGCCTCCGAGCGGCCGACCGTCTGCAGGGCGACGCCGTCGGCGACGACCGCGGCGCGGCGCGCCTCGGCGAGCATGCGGCGCGCCTCCTCCTGCGCCTCCGGGGTGACGGGGCCGCCGTGCACGATCTCGGCGTCGGTGCCGAGCAGGGCGACGGGGGCGTCGACCCGGCGGGCGAGCTCGCCGATGACCTCGGCGAGGCCTCCGGGTTTGAGGGCGGCGACGGCGATCGCGCGCTGCGCCTCGAGGGTCCAGCGCAGCCGCGCGTAGCGCTCGCGCGACTGCGCGTCGGCGACCGCGCGCGCAACGGCGATGAACGGGGTGCGGTACGGCACTTCGAACAGGGCGATGCCCGCGTCGGTGCAGGCGCGCACGAGCGGCTCGGGGGTGCCGGCCCGCACCACCTCGGTTCCGAAGCCGATCGCGGGCACGCCGCGCTCGGCGAGCCGGGCGACCCACGGCGCGATCGCGTCGTCGTCGGCCCACTGCGTGCCCGTCGTGAGCAGCGCATCGCCAGGGGAGAGGAAAGGCGTCGGGTCGGCGAGATCGCTCGAGTGCACCCACGCCCACGGCCGAGCGAGCGCGGCCTCGTCGGCCCACACCGTGCGGAGGGCGAGGTCGCGCTCGTCGAGCAGCGTGCGCAGGGAGACGGGCATGCGACCCTCCAGAGGCGGGATGTCCACGATGTACAGAGCGGGCATCCGCATTGTACTGATCGGACAGCCGCGATCGCGAGCCCCCGCCCTACGCTGGCCGTCATGAGCATGACCGTCACTGCGCCCGAGTCCCTCGCCGGCGGGCCCTCGCTGCCCCAGGAGCGCCGCCTCGTCACCGCGATCCCCGGCCCCGAGTCGCAGGCCCGCATGGCGCGCAAGACCGCCGCCGTCGCCTCCGGCGTGAGCACGATGATGCCCGTCTTCGCCGTCGCCGCGGGCGGGGGAGTCGTCGTCGACGCCGACGGCAACAGCCTCATCGACCTCGGCTCCGGCATCGCCGTGACGACCGTCGGCAACGCCGACCCCTTCGTCACCGAGGCCGTCATCGAGCAGGTGCGCCGCTTCACCCACACGTGCTTCACCATCACGCCCTACGACGGCTACGTCGAGGTGGCCGAGGCGCTCAACCGGCTCACGCCGGGCGACCACGAGAAGCGCACGGCGCTGTTCAACTCCGGCGCCGAGGCCGTCGAGAACGCGATCAAGATCGCGCGCCACTACACCGGCAAGAGCGCCGTCGTCGCGTTCGACCACGGCTACCACGGCCGCACCAACCTCACCATGGCGCTCACCGCGAAGGCGATGCCCTACAAGGCCGGCTTCGGCCCCTTCGCGCCCGACGTGTACCGCGCGCCGATGTCGTACCCGTTCCGCGACGGCCTCAGCGGGGCCGAGGCGGCCGAGCGCGCCATCCACATGATGGACCGCCAGATCGGCACCGACCGCCTCGCCGCGATCATCATCGAGCCCATCCAGGGCGAGGGTGGCTTCATCGTCCCCGCGCCCGGGTTCCTCCCCGCGCTGCAGGCGTGGGCGAACGCGAACGGCGTCGTCTTCATCGCCGACGAGGTGCAGACCGGCTTCGCGCGCACCGGCGACATGCTCGCGAGCGAGCACGAGGGCATCGTGCCGGATCTCGTCGTCATGGCGAAGGGCATCGCGGGCGGCCTGCCGCTCTCGGCCGTCACCGGGCGCGCCGAGATCATGGATGCGCCGCACGCGGGCGGGCTCGGCGGCACGTACGGCGGCAACCCCATCGCCACGGCCGCGGCTCTCGGCACCCTGCGCGCCTACGACGAGCACGACCTGCTCGCGCGGGCTCGCGAGCTCGAGGGGATCATCCGCGACGAGCTCACGGCGCTGCAGTCGCGCGACGCGCGCATCGGCGACATCCGCGGTCGCGGCGCCATGATGGCGATCGAGCTCGTCGACGCCCACGGCCGCCCCGACGCCGCCCTCACCGGCCGCGTCGCCAAGCACTGCCACGCCCAGGGCGTCATCGTGCTCACGTGCGGCACCGACGGCAACGTCATCCGCCTGCTGCCGCCGCTCTCGATCAGCGACGCGCTGCTGCGGGAGGGCATCGGCGTCATCGCCGAGGCCCTTGCCGCGAACGCCGCCTAGGGCCACTCTCGAGACCGAACCGCGGATCGCCACCACCGCATCCCCCCATAAGGAAGATCAGGGAAACGACATGATCAGCGAAGCAGACCTCCTCGCCAAGGTGCCCCGCGGGCTCTACATCGACGGGCAGTGGATCGACGCCGAGGGCGGCGCGACCATGGCCGTCACCGACCCGAGCACGGGCGAGACGCTCGTCGAGATCGCGAGCGCGTCGGTCGCCGACGGCAAGCGCGCGATGGACGCCGCCGCGAACGCCCAGGCGAGCTGGGCCGCGACCGCCCCGCGCGTGCGCGGCGAGCTGCTGCGCCGCGCCTTCGACCTCGTCATCGAGCGCGCGGACGAGTTCGCGCTGCTCATGACGCTCGAGATGGGTAAGCCGCTCGCCGAGTCGCGCGGCGAGGTCACGTACGGCGCGGAGTTCCTGCGCTGGTTCAGCGAGGAGGCCGTGCGCATCACCGGCCGCTTCGGGCAGAACCCCGAGGGCACCGGCCAGATCGTCGTCTCGCACGCGCCCGTCGGCCCGTCCTTCCTCATCACGCCGTGGAACTTCCCGCTCGCGATGGCGACCCGCAAGATCGCGCCCGCGCTCGCCGCCGGCTGCACCTCGATCATCAAGCCCGCGGCGCTCACGCCGCTCACGACGATGTACTTTGTCAAGACGCTCGAGGACGCCGGGCTGCCCGCCGGAGTCGTCAACGTCGTCACGACCGCGAAGTCGGGGGCCCTGTCGGCCGAGATCATCGCCGACCCCCGCCTGCGCAAGCTGAGCTTCACCGGGTCGACCGAGGTCGGGCGCATGCTCATGAAGCAGGCCGCCGACGGGATCCTGCGCACCTCGATGGAGCTCGGCGGCAACGCCCCCTTCGTCGTGTTCGAGGATGCCGATCTCGACAAGGCGATCGATGGCGTCCTGCTGGCCAAGTTCCGCAACATCGGCCAGGCCTGCACGGCGGCGAACCGCATCCTCGTCCAGTCGTCCGTCGCGGACGAGTTCGGTCGCCGCGTCACCGAGCGCGTGGCCGCCATGCGGATGGGCCGCGGCACCGAGGAGGGCGTGCAGATCGGTCCGCTCGTCGACGACAACGCCGTGAAGGGTTCGCACGAGCTCGTCGAGGACGCCGTCGCGAAGGGCGCGACCGTCACGACCGGCGGCGTCATCCCCGACCGCGCCGGCTCGTTCTACCCCGCGACGGTGCTCACGGGCGTGCAGCCCGGCACGCGCCTGCTGAGCGAGGAGATCTTCGGGCCGGTGCTCGCGATCGTGCCGTTCGAGACGGAGGACGAGGCGGTCGAGCTCGCCAACGCGACCGAGTACGGCCTGATCAGCTACGTCTACACGCAGGATCTCGCACGCGGCATGCGCATGATCGACCGCCTCGAGACCGGCATGATGGGCCTCAACGCGGGCGTCATCTCCAACGCCGCGGCCCCCTTCGGCGGGGTCAAGCAGTCGGGCATCGGCCGCGAGGGCTCGCTCGAGGGCATCGACGAGTACCTCACGACCAAGTACACGTTCATCCCGAAGGCGTAAGCCTCCTCGCGGAATCATCGGTTTCCGCCGCCGGGCGCTGTGGTGGCCGCCCGGCGGCGGATCTCTCTCCGGCCGCCACCCGGCCCCGTACGGTGAGGAGCATGACCGTGCCCGACTCGCAGCCCGCAGCGCAGCCCGCCGTCCTCGTCATCCAGCACGACGTCGACGACAACCTCGGCGAGCTCGCACCACCCCTCGCCGAGGCGGGCATCCGCATCGTCATGTGGGATGCCGGGCGCGTCCCCGACGGCGCACCCGCGACCCTCGACGGCTTCAGCGGCCTCATCTCCCTCGGCGCCTACGCGGGGGTCCGCGACGAGGCCGAGAAGGAGTGGATGCCGGTCGAG
The DNA here is from genome assembly GCF_001429705.1 of Yonghaparkia sp. Soil809. Taxonomy (NCBI): domain Bacteria; kingdom Bacillati; phylum Actinomycetota; class Actinomycetes; order Micrococcales; family Microbacteriaceae; genus Microcella; species Yonghaparkia sp. Soil809. Next base: position 188,315 of record NZ_LMSV01000001.1, on the reverse strand, counting down.
AAGGCGCTCATGCAGCAGGCGTTAACGCGGCGGATGCCCGTCCTCGGGCTCTGCTTCGGCGCCCAGCTGCTCGCCGCCGCGGCCGGCGCCGCGTTCCGCCCGTCGCCCGTGCCCGAGCTCGGCTGGACCCGCGTGACGCCGACGCCGGAGGCCGCACTCGACCCGGTCGTCGCCCCGCTCGCGGCCGAGAGCGACGCCGACGGCGGTCTCGACGTCTTCCACTACCACTTCGACTCGTTCGAGCTCCCGGCCGGCGCGACGCTGCTCGGAGAGACCGACGGCATCATCGAGGCCTTCCGCGTGGGGGAGTGCGCGTGGGGTCTGCAGTTCCACCTCGAGGTGGGCCTCGCGACCCAGCTCGCGTGGATCGCCGGCGACCGCTCCGGCTTCGAGCGCGTCGGCGCCGACCCGGAGCGGCAGGAGGCGCTGAGCCACGAGAAGTGGCTCGCCTACCGCGAGCGCGCGCACGCGGTCGGTGCGGCCTTCGCGCGCGAGGTGCGTCGCTTCGCGGAGGCCTGAGCCGGGCATCCGACGCCCGGTCGCTCAGCCCAGCTGCGTGAGGGCGAACGAGAGCGCGAAGCCGAGCGCCGCCCACAGCCCGGTGAGCGAGCGGTCGGCGGCGAACGCCTCGGGGATCATCGTGTTCGCGACCATGGCGAGGATCCCGCCGGCGGCGACGGTCGTGACGGCGGCGATGACCTCGACCGGGGCGTTCGCGAGCAGTGCGAAGCCGAGCGCGGCGGCGATGCCGGAGGCGAGCACGATGCCGCCCCACACCCCGAAGACGTAGCGAGCGCTGCGGCCCTCGTGGCGCATGCCCGCGGCGCTCCCGAGTCCCTCCGGCAGGTTCGAGACGGCGACCGCGACGAGGATGGGCAGGCTCACCACGCCGCCCTCGGCGAGCGACAGGCCGAGCACGAGGCTCTCGGGCACGCCGTCGAGCAGGGCCCCGACGGCGACCGCCAGGCCGACGGTCGTGCTCGCCCGGGCGGCGGGGTGCGCGTGGATGCCCGGCTCGCTCTGCAGGGCGATCGATCGCTTCCGCGCGCGGGCGCCCTGCCGTGCCAGCAGCAGGTCGGCGATGACGAAGATGATCGCCCCGAGCAGGAAACCGCCGAGCGTCGCACCGAGCCCTCCCGTCTTGTGCGCCTCGAGCACGAGCTCGAAGGCGAGGGTCGAGATGAGCGCGCCGGCGCCGAACGCCATGATGCCGGCGACGACGTTCGCGGGCACGCGGGCGAACCAGCCGATCGCGGCGCCGACGAGCAGGAAGCTCGCGGCGCCGAGCCCCGCGGCCGCGGCGATGAGCACGTCGAGCATGCGGCCTCCCGGGTCCGATGGCGGTGCCCCGACGGCGAGCGCCGGCGGTGCGGAACGCGCCCAGCCTAGGGCCAGGCCGGCCGACGACGAGCGCGATCCGTCAGCGTCGCCTCGCGGCGCGCGATCGGAGGCGTGACAGCCGGTTGGACGTGACGATGGCGATGATGGTCGCGAGCCACACGAGCGCGGCCCCGATCAGCAGCAGCTCGGCCTCGAGCGAGTCGGCCGTGATCGCCTCCGCCAGCCGCGCCGGGGTGGGGGCGCCGGAGAGCCCGACGAGGGTGAGGGTGCGCCCGGTCGCGATGGCCCAGACGACGAGGGTGATCGCGGCGCCCGTGAGCCCCACGGCGAGGGCGATCGGGTACCCGCGGCGCAGGGCGGCCTCGCGGCGGCGGAACTCTTCGACGGTGAGGGTGCGCGGATCGTGCGGAGTCATGGTGTGCGGCGCCACGGCTCCGGTCAGTGCGCCGCCCTGTCGGGGACGGCCGACACGGCGGGCGAGGAGTGGTCGGTCACCGGCTCGGCGCCCGGCTCGACGGCCGATTCGAGCAGGTTCCCGATGCGCCACATCCACACCATGAGCACCACGACCCCGATGGCGAGGACGACCGCGAGCACGCTCGTGAGGCCGCTCAGATCGAGCTCGATCGCCTCCGTCGTCGTCGTCGCGAACGCGCTCATGATGTGCACCTCGGGGGAGTGGGGGCCAGCGGGGAAAAGCGGGGAATGGTCAATAACAGCACATCCGCGCGTAGAACGCACGGGTTTTCTCCATCCTGGGAGAAGACCGGAACGACTGTGGAAAAAGCGACGGATGCCCGCCTGCTTCGGGCGACCATGTCGCGCATGTCGACCGCCGTCTCCGCCATCACCGACCGGGTCCGCGAGCGAGTGCGCAGCGAGCGACTCGACCTGCATCGAGATCCCGACGCGGCCGAGCGGCTCGTCCGCGAGGAGCTCCGGTCGTACGCCGAGCGCTCGCTCGCCGGTTCCCTGCCGCAGATCGCCGACGAGGCGCACGCCTTCGGCCAGGTGCTCGCCGGCCTCACCGGCTACGGCCCGCTCCAGCCCTTCTTCGACGACCCGAGCGTGGAGGAGATCTGGATCAACCGCCCCGACGCCGTCTTCATCGCTCGCGCGGGCGTGAGCGAGCGCACCGACGTCCGGCTCACCGACGAGCAGGTGCGCACCCTCGTCGAGCGCATGCTCCAGGCCACCGGTCGCCGCGTCGACCTCAGCTCGCCGTTCGTCGACGCCTCGCTCCCCGACGGCTCGCGCCTGCACGTCGTGATCCCCGACGTGACCCGCTCGCACTGGGCGGTCAACGTCCGCAAGTTCTCGCAGCGCATCGGCGACCTCTCCCGGCTCGTCGAGCTCGGGACCCTCACGCCGCAGGCGGCGGAGTTCCTCCGGATGAGCGTCCTCGCCGGCTGCAACATCCTCGTGTCGGGGGCGACGCAGTCGGGCAAGACGACGATGCTCGGCGCGCTCCTGGCCGGTGCGCGCCCTCGGGAGCGCATCGTGACGGTCGAGGAGACCTTCGAGCTCGACCTCCACGCCCTGGACTGCGTCGCGATGCAGTGCCGCAGCCCGAATCTCGAGGGCACCGGGGAGATCTCCCTCCGTCGTCTGATCAAAGAGGCCCTGCGGATGCGCCCGGACCGCCTCGTGGTCGGCGAGGTGCGCGAGGCCGAGTCCCTCGACCTCCTGATCGCCCTCAACAGCGGCCTTCCCGGCGCCTGCAGCCTTCACGCCAACAGCGCTCGTGACGCCCTCATCAAGCTCTCCACCCTGCCGCTGCTCGCGGGCCGCAACATCGACGCGTCGTTCGTCGTGCCGACGGTCGCGAGCGCGATCGACCTCGTCGTCCACTGCGAGCTCGTGGCGGGCGGCCAGCGCCGCGTGGCGGAGATCGTCGCGCCGACCGGCGCGCTCGAGGAGGGGCGCATCGCGGTCGACACGATCTTCCACCGCGTCGGCGGGCGCCTCGAGCCGACCGGTGCCGTGCCCGCCCGCGGCGAGAAGTTCGCCGCGGTCGGCCTCGATCCGCGGCTCGTCACGGGGGCCGCATGACCCTCATCGCCGCCCTGCTCATGGCAGCAGGGGTCCTCCTCATCGCCTCGCCGTGGCTCTGGCCGGTGCGCGAGGGCGGCCCGGCCTCGCGCGGCGCGCTGCGACCGCTCGCCGAGCTCCTCGCCCGCGCGGGGCTCGTCCACGCCAGTCCGCTCGCCCTGGTCGGCATCGTCGCGCTCGTGGGGGTGGTCGGCGCCGCCGGGACCCTCCTGCTCGTGCCCGTCGCCGCGCTGGCCCCGGTCGCCGGGCTGGTCGCGGCGAGTCTGCCGATCGTCGCGCTCCGGGCGCGGGCGGCGGCGCGGCGCCGAGCGCTGCGGCAGGTCTGGCCCGATGTCGTCGACCATCTCGTGTCGGGCATCCGCGCCGGTCTCGGACTGCCGGAGGCGATCGGCTCCCTCGCGGAGTCGGCACCGGACGCCGTTCGCGCGCCGTTCCGCGACTTCCGACGCGAGTACGCCCGGACGGCGCAGTTCGGGGAGGCGCTCGACGACCTCAAGGAGGCGCTCGCCGATCCCGTCGCCGACAGGATCATCGAGACGCTGCGGATGGCGCGCGAGGTCGGCGGCACCGAGCTGCCCGGGGTGCTGCGCTCGCTCGCGCAGTACCTCCGGACCGACGCCGCGGTGCGCGCCGAGGTGGAGGCGCGGCAGTCGTGGGTGCGCAATGCCGCGCGCCTCGGCGTCGCCGCGCCGTGGGCCGTGCTCCTCCTTCTCAGCACGCGGCCGGAGGCCGCGGCCGCCTACAACTCGGCGGGCGGTGCGGCTCTTGTCCTCGTCGGACTCGGAGTGACCCTCGTCGCGTACCGGCTGATGATCGCTCTCGGGCGGCTGCCGGAGGAGGGGCGGTGGTTCCGATGACGCCGACCCTCGCGCTCGCGGCCCTCGTGGGCGCGGCTCTCGGCACCGGGCTGTGGCTGCTCGCGAGCCTCGCTCCTCGCCTCGGACGACCTCGCCTCACCGCGCGACTGGCTCCGTACCTCGTCGACGTCTCGAGCGAGGCGCGCGCGATGACGAGGCCCCGGAGCTCCGACCCGCTCCCCTTGCTCGGAGCGATGGTCGCGCCCCTCGCGGACGCCCTCGGCCGCACGCTCGACTCGGTTCTCGGCGGCGCGACGGTCATCCGCACGAGGCTGCGCCAGTCGGGTTCGGAGGCGACGCTCCAGAGCCATCGCGCCCGGCAGCTCCTCGGCGCGGCTCTGGGGGGTGCTGCCGGCGCCGGCGCCGCTCTCCTCGCCGGACGCGACGGCGGCGTCCTCATCCCCATCGGGATCGCCGGCCTGGTGGCGGGTGCCATCGCCGGCATCGGTGCGACGGATGCTCTGCTCGCGCGGGCGGCCGCTCGACGCGTCTCGCGCATGACGCAGGAGTTCCCCACGGTCGTCGAGTTCCTCGCCCTGAGCGTCTCCGCGGGGGAGTCGATCCTCGACGCGCTGCGCCGCATCGCCGCGACCGGCTCGGGGGAGCTCGCCGGTGAGTTCGCGCGGGTGGTCTCCCGCGCGGCCGCCGGTCAGCCGCTGCCCCGCGCGCTCGCCGAGCTGCGCGACGACCTCGCGATGCCCGCGGTGTCGCGGCTCGTCGACCAGATCCTCGCCGCGCTCGAACGCGGCACGCCTCTGGCGGAGGTGCTGCGGGCGCACGCCCTCGACGCGCGCGAGGAGTCCAAGCGGCACATCCTCGAGGCCGCGGGCACCCGCGAGGTCGCGATGCTCGTCCCTCTCGTGTTCCTCATCCTCCCGGTCACCGTCCTGTTCGCGGTCTGGCCGGGGCTCATGGTCCTGCAGGTGGGGCTGTGATCGCGCCCCTGCTCAGCCTGTGGACAGCCCTCGTCGCTCTCGTGCGCGGATGCGCATCCTGTCGGCGGCCATCGAACGAAAGGATCCATCATGTCCCGCTGGACGACTCTCACCTCCCGCCTGCGGTCCGAGGAGCGCGGCGACGTTCCCGGCTGGGTGCTCATCACCCTGATGACCGCGGGGCTCGTGATCGTCATCTGGGCTCTCGCTGGTCCGGCTCTGAGCGGGGTGTTCCAGCAGGCCATCGATCGGGTCACCGGCTTCTGATGCGCGCGGGGCGCGATGATCGCGGTTCGGCTCCGGTGGAGTTCGTGCTCGTCGGCACGCTCCTCACGCTCGTCGCCGTGTCCGTTCTGCAGGTCGCCCTGGCCTCGCACATCCGCTCCACCCTCATCGACGCGGCGGCCGAGGGCGCTCGGCACGCCTCCCTCGCCGACACCACGCTCGACGCCGGCGTCGATCGCACCCGCGACCTCATCTCGACCGCTCTCGGGCCCGCATACGCCCGCGCCGTGACCGCCACGACGAGCGAGTACGCGGGCGCTCCGGTGGTCGTGATCACGGTGCGCGCCCCGCTGCCGCTGCTCGGCCTGGCCGGACTCGACGAGGGGCTGGAGGTGTCGGGTCGTGCGGCGATCGAGCCCCGCGACTGACGACGCGGGCTCGGCGTCGATCGAGTTCCTCACCGCGGGCATCCTCCTGCTCGTGCCGATCGTGTACCTGGTGGTCCTCGTCGCGACCGTGCAGTCCGCCGCTCTCGCGACGGAGGGCGCCGCGCGCCAGGCCGCCCGTGTCTTCGTCCAGGCGCCGTCGGTGGAGGCGGGGGAGGAGGGCGCCGCGCGAGCGCTCGAACTCGCCCTCGCGGACCACGGCGTGAGCGCCGAGACGCGCGTGACGATCACCTGCACGCCCGCGCCCGCCGACTGCCTCGCCCGCCGCAGCTGGGTGACCGTGCGCATCGATGCCCGCGTGCCGCTCCCGCTCGTGCCGCCGCTGCTGGATGTCCGCGCCCCGCTCGCCGTGCCGCTCGAGGCGTCGGCCACCCAGCAGGTGTCGCGATTCGGGGGACGACCGTGAGCGCGCCGCGGGTCCGCGCGAACGAGCGCACCGCGGTCATCCGGGCTCTGCGGCGCTGTGACGACGGCTCGATACTCCCGCTCATCGCCGGCTTCGCGAGCCTCGGTCTGGTCGTCGTGCTGCTCGTGACGGCCGCCACCTCCCTCTATCTGGAGCGCAAGCGACTGCTCTCGCTCGCGGATGGAGCCGCGCTCGTCGGCGCCGAGTCGTTCGCCCTCGACGACGTCCAGCTCGTGGGGGAGGAGCTGCGGCCGCGCCTCACCTCCGCGGCCGTCGCGCGCGACGTGGTCGCCTACCTGCGCGAGGCGCCGCTGGGCGGGCTCGAGGATGTGCGGCTCGAGCGCGCCGCGACCGACGACGGGGCGACCGCCGTCGTGAGTCTGTCGTCGTACTGGAGGCCGCCGATCGTCACGCTGTTCGTCCCGGAGGGGATTCGCATCGACGTGTCCGCCGAGGCCAGGAGCGTCGTGGCACGATGATCACCACGCCGACGAGAAACGGTCTCCCATGAAGTTCCTCCTCACGTCCTCCGGCATCAGGAATGCGAGCATCGCGGACGCGCTGACCGACCTGCTCGGCAAGCCGGTCTCCGAGTCGCGCGCCCTCGTCGTGCCGACCGGGGTGCACCCCTTCCCGGGCGGGACGGCGAGCGCGTGGGAGGCGATCACCGGCAAGGAGGGCGTCCCGCTGACCGCCCTGGGCTGGAAGTCGATGGGTGTGCTCGAGCTCACGGCGCTCCCGACCATCCGGAGGGAGAACTGGGTCCCCGCCGTCGAGGAGGCCGACGCCCTCCTCGTCTGGGGCGGCGACGTCCTCTACCTCACGCACTGGATGCGCGAGTCCGGCCTCGCGGACCTGCTCCCCGCTCTCGACCTCGTCTACGTCGGCGTGAGCGCCGGCAGCATCACCGTCACTCCCTACAACTGCGATGCCGAGTTCGACCGGGAGTTCGTCCCCGACGGCAGCGACATGGCGCAGGGCGCCGACCGCGCGCTCGGTCTCGTCGACTTCACCCTGTATCCGCACCTGAACGACCCGGACATGGAGGACACGGCGCTCGCGAACATCGAGAAGTGGGCCTCCATGATCCCCGTCCCGACGTACGCGATCGACGACGAGACCGCGATCGTCGTCGTCGACGGGAACGAGCGCGTCGTCTCCGAAGGCGACTGGGTGCTCCTGAACGCCGGCTGAGCCCCCGTCCGCCCCCCCCGAACCGATCGGCGCGCGCCCCCCGGAATGGTGTGGTTAGGTTGCTTCCATGGCTGAACTGGCTGGCTCTTCGATCCTCATCCTCGGCGCGACCGGGGGATTGGGTCGGCACCTCGCTCGACAGCTCGCCGAGGCGGGCGCGAACCTCGTCCTCAGCGGTCGCTCGCAGGAGGCCCTCGACGAGCTCGGCGTCAGCGCGATCTCCATCGCCGGCGACCTGCGCGACCCCGAGCTGCCCCGCACGCTCGTCGCGACCGCCGTCATGGCCTACGGCCGCCTCGACGGCGTCATCAACGCCTCCGGCGTCGTCGCGTTCGGCCCCATCGCCGACACGAGCGACGACGTGCTCGACGAGCTCTGGCAGGTCAACGCCCTCGCCCCCATGCGCATCGTCCGCGCCGCGGCCCCCGCGCTCGCCGAGGCGAAGACCGAGGGCTCCACGCCCTTCATCGTCAACTTCAGCGGGCTCGTGAGCGAGTCGCCCACGTCCGGCCTCGGCGCCTACTCCGCGGTGAAGTCGGCGCTCGCCGTCTACCAGCAGGTCGCCGCCCGCGAGCTGCGCCGGCAGGGCATCCGTGTTCTGGATGCCCGTCCCGGCCACACCGAGACCGAGCTCTCCCGGCACCCCATCGCCGGCGATGCCCCCAAGCTCCCCACGGGCTACGAGCCCGAGGGCGTCGCGCGACGCGTCATCGCCGCGATCGTCACCGACGAGAAGGACCTCCCCTCGAGCGCCTTCACCGAGGTACCGGCCGCCGAGTCCGAGATGATCCCCGTCGAGCCCGCCGATGTGAACACCGGTGCGCACCCCGCCGTGCGCATGGCCGCGCAGATGCCGCTCGAGGCATCCGCTCCCGTGAACAGCTCGTCGGAGCCCTCCTCCGCGACGGAGACCGGCGCCGCCGAGGGCGAGCAGGCCGCTCCCGAACCGGCCGCCGACGACCAGCCCACGCTCGAGCAGCCCGCCGCCGAGCAGGCGAGCAGCGCGCCGGCTGACAGTCCCGCATCCGTCGACAGCGCCGCGTCCGTCGACAGCGCCGCGTCCGTCGGGAGCCCCGCGTCGGTGGAGAGCGCCGATTCGGCGGAGAGCGCGGAGTCCGTGCCCAGCCCGCCGACGGGGGAGGACGACGACTCCGAGGTCATCCACGCCGAGGCCGTCGAGTACGTCGCCCCCGAGCCGTTCGTCGAGCCGGGCCACGAGGGAGAGTCGTCCGATGCCCCGCAGGAGGGCGAGGCCCACGAGCCGCACGACGGCGAGCAGCACGAGCAGCACGACGGCGAGCAGCACGACGGCGAGCAGCACGACGAGGGCCAGCAGCCCGAGCACGCCGAGCACCGCTGAGCCGGACGGCCAGCGCCCGCCTCAGCCCTCATCGCGCGGCAGCTGGCGCGGGATGTAGCGGGCGAGCAGCACCGCTCCGCCGAGCCCGACGACGCCGAGGGCGGCCGCAGCGACGGAGAGGCTCGCGACGGCGGTGATCGCCGACAGCAGCAGCGGGGCCGACGCGCCCCCGGCATCCATCGTGAACCGCCACGCGCTGAGGAACGGCGCAGGGTTCTCGCGGCCCGCGAGGTCGGAGCCCATCGTCATCACGACGCCGGCGCCGATGCCGTTCGCGAGCGACAGCCACAGCGCGACCGCGACGAACCAGGCGACGGGGTCGGAGCTCCCCGCCGAGAGAGCCAGGCCGATGAGCCCGAGCCCGAGGCCGATCATCGAGGGCACCGCGGTGTAGAGGCGGCCGAAGCGGTCCATGAGCCAGCCGCCGAGGTAGAACAGGGCGAAGTCGACGCCGCCCGCGACGCCGATGATGAGCGCCGTCTCGCCGCCGCCGAGTCCGATGCTCGCCGCCCACAGGGGCAGGATCACCTGCCGCGCCGACCGCGTCGCCGCGATGGTGAGCGCGCTGACGCCGAGGCGCGCGAGCACCGAGCGTCGCGCCGCGATGGTGCGGAACACGGCCCCGAGCCCGAGCTCGGCCCCCTCGGGCGTCGAGCGGTGGTGGAGCATGCCCTCCGGGTCGGGCAGCAGCAGGATGCTCGCCGCGACGACCGCGCACATCACGAGCGAGAACCACAGCACCGAGGTGAGCTCCCCGGTCAGGGCGATGACGCCCGCCGCGACGAACGGACCGATGAGCAGGCCGAGCCGGAAGGACCCGCCGAGGGTCGAGAGCGCCCGAGCGCGGAAGGCGGCGGGGACCACGCTCGTGAGCAGCGCGTGGCGCGCGAGACCGAAGACGGCGGCCGCGAAGCCGATCATCGCCATGGCTGCGCCGAGAGCGACGGCGTTCGGGGCGATGATCGCGAGCAGCACGCCCGTCGCCGCGAGCGCCGAGGCCCCGAGCATCGTCGCGCGCTCGCCGAGGCGGCCGACGATCCAGCCGGCGGGGATGTCGCCGAGCAGGACTCCGACGACGACCATCCCGGCGACGAGCCCCGCGCCGGCGAGGTCGGCGCCGACGCGCCCGGCGAGGGCCGGGATGACGGGGAGGATGGCGCCCTCGCCGATGACGAAGAGCGTCGACGGCACGAACACGGGTGCGGCCATCGTCCTCCAGCGGAAGGCGGGCTCGTCGGTCGACATCTCGAGCCCGATGCTACGCCCGCTTCCGCCCGCGTCCCCGCGGGTAGGCTGGGTGCGACATGATCGAACTCGACATCGCCGAGCGCATCGCCGCCGCCCGCTCCACCTTCCGCGACATCAAGTCGGTCGTCAACGTCGAGGGCCTCGCGGCCGCCGTCGCCGAGCTGAGCGAGCAGGCGAGCGCCCCCGACCTCTGGGACGACACCGAGAAGGCGCAGAAGATCACGAGCGCCCTCAGCCACCGCCAGACCGAGCTGCGCCGCATCACCGAGCTCGAGCAGCGCCTCGACGACCTCGACGTCCTGCTCGAGATGGCGAAGGAGGCCGACGACGAGGACGCGACGGCCGAGGTCGCGAGCGAGCTCGACGCGATCGAGAAGACCCTCGGCGACATGGAGGTGCAGACCCTCCTCGACGGCGAGTACGACGACCGCCCTGCCGTCGTCACGATCCGCTCCGGCGCGGGCGGCGTCGACGCCGCCGACTTCGCCGAGATGCTCATGCGCATGTACCTGCGCTGGGCCGAGAAGCACGGCTACTCCGCGACCGTCATGGACACCTCCTACGCGGAGGAGGCCGGCATCAAGAGCGCCACCTTCCAGATCGACGCGCCCTACGCCTTCGGCACGCTCAGCGTCGAGGCCGGCACGCACCGCCTCGTGCGCATGAGCCCGTTCGGCGCCGCCGGAAAGAGGCAGACGAGCTTCGCCGCGGTCGAGGTCATCCCCCTCATGGAGGAGACCGCCGAGATCGACATCCCCGAGTCGGACATCCGCGTCGACGTCTTCCGCTCCTCCGGGCCCGGCGGTCAGAGCGTCAACACGACCGACTCGGCCGTCCGCATCACCCACCTCCCGACGGGGACCGTGGTGTCGATGCAGAACGAGAAGAGCCAGATCCAGAACCGGGCCGCCGCGATGCGCGTCCTCCAGTCGCGCCTGCTGCTCATCCAGAAGGAGCAGGAGGCGGCCACGAAGAAGGAGCTCGCCGGCACGATCACGGCGAGCTGGGGCGACCAGATGCGCTCGTACGTGCTCGCGCCCTACCAGATGGTGAAGGACCTGCGCACCGAGTACGAGGAGGGCAACCCCTCGAAGGTGTTCGACGGCGACCTCGACGGCTTCATCGCCGCGGGCATCAAGTGGCGCAAGCGCCCGCAGGACGACTAGGAGCCCTCCCGCTTCCGGGTGTCGCTCCTCGCGGCCTCGTGGCCCCGGCCTAGGCTGACGCGCGATGATTCGATTCGACGAGGTCACCAAGGTCTACCGCGGAACCGCGAAGCCGGCGCTCAACAGCGTCAGCCTCGAGGTGCTCAGCGGCGAGTTCGTCTTCATGGTCGGCGCCTCCGGCTCCGGCAAGTCGAGCATGCTGCGCCTCGTGCTGAAGGAGGACCGCCCCTCCTCGGGTTCGATCCACGTCCTCGGCCAGGATCTGAACCGCATCTCCAGCCGGAAGATCCCGTACTTCCGCCGCAACCTCGGCGTCGTCTTCCAGGACTTCCGGCTCCTGCCGAACAAGACCGTCTTCGCGAACGTCGCCTTCACCCTGCAGGTGATCGGCAAGAGCAAGGGCTTCATCCACGAGGCCGTCCCCGACGTCCTCGCGATGGTCGGGCTCGAGGGCAAGGCAGAGCGCTTCCCGCACGAGCTCTCCGGCGGCGAGCAGCAGCGCGTCGCGATCGCGCGCGCCGTCGTCAACAAGCCGTCCATCCTCCTCGCGGACGAGCCGACCGGAAACCTCGACCCCACGACGAGCATGGGCATCATGACGCTCCTCGAGCGCATCAACGCCAACGGGACGACCGTGCTCATGGCGACCCACGACGCCGGCATCGTCGACCGCCTCCAGCGCCGCGTCGTCGAGCTCGTCGGCGGCCGCGTCGTGCGCGACGAGCGCGGGGGCGGCTACGTGACGCAGGCGATCCCGCAGGTGCAGCCCGACATCGTCATCCCCGCCGCCGGCCCGAGGGAGGGGCTGCGATGAGGCTCGCGCTCGTCCTCAGCGAGGTCGGCCAGGGCCTCCGCCGCAACCTCTCGATGGTCGTCTCCGTCGTGCTCGTGACGTTCATCTCGCTCACCTTCGTCGGAACCGCGATCCTCCTGCAGGCGCAGATCAACCAGATGAAGTCGTACTGGTACGACCGCGCCCAGGTGGCCGTCTACTTCTGCACGGACTTCTCGAGCGTCGGCACATGCGATCAGACCGCTGCGACGCCCGAGCAGGTCGCCGCCGTCGAGGCGCAGCTCGAGTCGGAGACCCTCGCGCCCTTCATCGACGCGTACTACTTCGAGGACCGCCAGCAGGCGTTCGAGAACTTCCAGGACCAGTTCGAGGGCAACGCGATCGCCTCCCTCGTCACGCCCGAGCTCATGACCGAGGCGTACTGGGTGAACCTCGTCGACCCGACCCAGAGCCAGATCCTGGCGGATGCCCTCTCCGGGCTCGCGGGCGTCGAGAGCGTCGTCGACCAGCGCTCCTACCTCGACCAGATCTTCGACATCCTCAACGCCTCCAGCTTCACCGCGATCGGGATCGCTGCGCTCATGCTCGTCGCGGCCGCCCTCCTGATCGCCACGACCATCCGGCTCTCGGCGTTCTCGCGGCGGCGCGAGCTCGGCATCATGCGGCTCGTGGGCGCCTCGAACCGGTTCATCCAGACGCCGTTCGTGATCGAGGGCGTCGTCGCGGCGCTCATCGGCTCGGTGCTCGCCGCCGGCGCGATGGTCGCGATCGTGCAGTTCTTCGTCCAGGGCTATCTCTCCGAGACCCTGCCCCAGACTTCCTTCGTCGGGCTCGACGACGCGCTGCTCGTCGTCCCCGTCCTGCTCGGGGTCGGCGCGCTGCTCGCGGCCCTGTCGGCGAACGTCGCCATCTCGCGCTACCTGCGCGTGTAGCGCGCGACCCTCGCCGGGTATGCTGGAGGGCTGCCCCGCACCCGCGGTGAGCATCCGACAGCCGAACCGGAGGTGATGGCAATGCCCAAGGAGCAGGGTCGCAAGGTCGTCGCCACCAATCGCAAGGCGCGCCACGACTACACGATCGAGGACACGTTCGAGGCCGGTCTCGTGCTGAGCGGCACCGAGGTCAAGTCGCTGCGCATGGGCCGCGCGAGCCTCGTCGACGGCTACGGGTTCATCGACGGCGGCGAGGCGTGGCTCGACGCCGTGCACATCCCCGAGTACTCGCAGGGCACGTGGACGAACCACCCGCCGCGCCGCAAGCGGAAGATGCTGCTGCACAAGGCGCAGATCATCAAGATCAGCCAGAAGACGAAGGAGGGCGGCTACACGCTCGTCCCTCTCAGCATCTACTTCAGCGACGGCCGCGCGAAGGTCGAGCTCGCCGTCGCGAAGGGCAAGCGCGAGTACGACAAGCGCCACGCGCTGCGCGAGCGGCAGGACAAGCGCGAGGCCGAGCGCGCGATGTCGAGCCGTAAGAACCTCGGCGACTGAGCCGGCGCGAGCGGTGCGGCTCCTGGCCGCTCCCTGAGCGTCGGGCCCGAGAGGCGGGCGTAGGCTCGACGCTCGTGACCGCACGATCCGACGCCCCCGCTCCCGCAGACGCATCCGAGACCGGCGGTGAGGCGGTCGGGGCGGATGGCGTGAGCGAGCGCACCCGCTGGCAGGCCTTCGCGGTCGCGGTCGCCGTCGCCTCGCTCACGATCCTCGACCTGTCGAAGGTCAACGTGGGAATCCCCGCCATCGAGCAGGCGTTCGGAGCGGGCCCCACGCAGATCCAGCTCATCGTCGCCGGCTACGTGCTCGCCTTCGGCATCGTGCTCGTCCCCTCCGGCCGGTTCGGCGACCTGCACTCGCGGCGGCGCATGTTCCTCGTCGGCCTCGCCGTGTTCCTCATCGCGAGCCTGCTGTGCGCGATCGCGCCGACCGTCGAGCTGCTCGCCGCCTCGCGCATCCTGCAGGGGGTCTCGGCGGGTCTGCTCATGCCGCAGGTGCTCGGGCTCACCCAGCAGCTCTTCACGGGCGCCGCGCGCGGGCGCGCCTTCGGCATCTTCGGCGCCGTCATCGGGCTCTCGACGGCCTTCGGGCCGACGCTCGGCGGCCTGCTCATCGGCGTCGGCGGGCCCGAGCTCGGCTGGCGCCTCATCTTCTGGATGAACGTGCCGCTCGTCATCGGCCTCTTCCCCTTCGCGTACAGGCTCCTGCCCCGCACGCAGCCCGACGCGCACGGCCCGCGCGACCTCGACCTGTTCGGCACCGCGCTGCTCGGCGGCACGGTGCTGAGCCTCATGCTGCCGTTCGTGCTCACGACCGGCTCGCCCGATGACGACCCCGCCCGCTGGTGGTGGCTCGCGGCCTTCGTCGTGCTCGCCGCCGCGTTCGTCGCATGGGAGCGCCGCTACACCTCCCGCGGTCGCGCTGCGATCGTCGACTTCGCGCTCTTCCGCATCGGCGCGTACCGCAACGGCACGCTCATCGCGACGACCTACTTCGCCGCCCTCCCGGCCACCTTCCTCACCCTCTCGCTCTTCCTGCAGTTCGGCCTCGCCCTCGAGCCGGTCTACGCGGGCATGGTGACGATCCCGTTCGCCCTCGCCTCCGCCGTCACATCCTGGTACAGCGGCCGCGTCGCGACGACGATCGGCCGCCCCGTCGTCGTCTGGGGCCTCCTCGGCGTCGTCGCGGGCCTCGCGGGCACGATCGCGTCGGCGTTCCTGCTCCCCGCAGGCGTCTCTCCGTGGGCGATCGCGGGCTTCATGGCGCTCGCCGGCGCGGGCGGCGGCGCCGTCATCGCCCCCAACCAGACGTTGACCCTGGCGGATGTCCCGCTCACCTCCGCGGGCGTCGCCGGCTCCATCGGGCAGGTCGGCCAGCGCGCCGGCACGGCGGTCGGCATCGCGGCGGCCACCGCCGCCTTCTACGCCACGATCTACGCCGAGGAGGGGATGGGCGGCCGGGTCGACATCTACCAGGACGCCTTCCTGCACGCGGCCCTCGTCATCCTCGGCTTCGTCGGCGCCGCGCTGGCGCTCGCGCTGCTCGACCTGCGGGAGCGACGCACCGGCTCGCTCTAGCGGGCGACGAACCTGGCGTCGACGGCGACCTCGACCACGATCGGTTCGGGGCGAAGCGAGAAGGCGCCGCCCCGGGCATCCGACGCCATCATCGCGACGCGCTCCATGCGCGGCTGCGGGCCGCTGCCGGCGCCCGGGTCGCCGAGCATGCCGGGGTCGGCGAGGGCGACGGCGTGGACGCTGCCGAGCCCGATGCTCTGCGCGTAGATCGTCGCCTTCGTCACGGCGTCCTTCACGGCGCGCGAGCGCACCTCGGTGAGCACCGACGTGCGACGGCCCTCCGTGAGCGACCACTCGAGGCCGTCGATCATCGCGAGCTCCTCCGCGGCGATCGCCTCGACGAGCTCGGGCAGGGCGTCGAGACCGGTGATGGTCGCGCGGCCCGAGACCGCGGCGCGGTGCACGATCGGGGCGACGGAGCCGTCGTTCGTCCAGGGGCGCCCCGCGGTGACCGAGACGCGGTCGGCCGACCACGCCGACACGGGCCCGGCCGTCGCGTCGTGACGGTCGGCGATCGCGGCGCTCACCCGGTCGAGCGCCGCCGTGACGCGCTCGACCGCGTCGGCGCGGTCGGGGCCGTCGGCGGCGATCGTGAAGCTCAGGATGCTGCGCTCGGGGGAGTACTCGGCGCGAGCCGTGCCCTGCACGGTGATGACGGTCTCGGTCACGGGCTCCTCCTCGATGCGGCCGCACCCGCCTCTGGGCGGAACGTCAGCGGTGAGCTATACTGTAGGGCTGCGCCATCACCG
>NZ_LMSV01000001.1:0-172468 GCF_001429705.1 Yonghaparkia sp. Soil809 | reverse complement strand
CTCCCGAGGCCACTCGGGCCGCGCTTCACAACTCCACAGNGAGGTGACGCACGGGGATGATCGGTTTCGACATTGCCTGCGAAACGATGAGAAGCGGGTCGAGGATGCAGGGTTATCTCGTAAACGATCTCTGCAAACAACAGGTGCCAATGCTAAGCGCACCGACTTCGCTCTCGCCGCCTAAGGCAGAGTAGATAAGTCCGTCAGCCCGGGTTCGCCTCCGCCCCGGTCGCTGGCGTCATCAAGGAGGCTCGCTGCGTGCCTGCGTCTCAGGTGCACGCGGGACTTTCACTGAGGCTGGGCTCGTCGACCTAGGGGTCTGCAACAAAGGTCGGAGCCGAGCAGAACGTCTCAGCAGACTACGCCCGTAGAAGGCATCGGATCACAGCAGTGGACGGGGGTTCGATTCCCCCCATCTCCACCACTGGTCGTCATCACGCGCTGTGCGAGTTCGCCACCGCCCCTCGAGACGGATCGAGTCCGCCATGCGCACGCTCCTCAACATCATCTGGCTCGTGCTCTCGGGCTTCTGGCTCTTCCTGGGCTACGCGTTCGCCGCACTCATCATGGTCGTGCTCATCGTCACGATCCCGTGGGGGATCGCCGCGTGGCGCATCGGCGTCTACTCGCTCTGGCCGTTCGGCAAGGACGTCGTCGACCGTCCGACCGCCGGCGTCGGCTCGGCGATCGGCAACGTCGTCTGGGTCGTCCTCGCCGGCTGGTGGCTCGCGCTCGGGCACATCGCCTCGGCGCTCGCGCTCGCCATCACGATCATCGGTCTGCCCTTCGCGTGGGCGAACCTGAAGATGGTGCCCATCGCGCTCCTGCCGCTCGGCAAGCAGATCGTCGACCAGCCCTAGCCGAGCATCCGCCCGGCGTCAGCCGATGTTCGCCGGCCGGGCCCACTCCTCGCCGAGGACGTGCTGGTCGAGGAAGGCGAACACGGTCTCGTACCAGACGATCGCGTGCTGGGGTTTGAGCACCCAGTGGTTCTCGTCCGGGAAGTACAGGAAGCGGTGCACGGTCGAGCCGTCGTCCTCCGCGTGGCGGGCGTTGAGCTCCGACCACAGCCGCAGGCTCTCGCCGATCGGCACGCGGTAGTCGCGGTCGCCGTGGATCACGAGCATCGGCGTCACGATGTCGTCGATCGCGTGGTGCGGCGAGTTCTCCGCGAGTCCCTTCTCGTCGAAGATGCTCATCCAGTACGCCGAGTTGTCGGTCGTGCCGCCGAACTGGTCGAGCGCCCACAGGCTCGCGTGGCTCACGATCGCGCGGAAGCGGTCGGTGTGCCCCGCGACCCAGTTGGCCATGTAGCCGCCAAACGAGCCGCCCATCGCCGCCGTGCGGGTCTCGTCGATCTCGGGGCGCTGCTCGACCGCGTCGGTGATCGCCAGGAGGTCGGTGTACGGCTTCTGCCCCCAGGAGTTCCAGCCTCGGGCGATGAACTCGAGCCCGTAGCCGGTCGACAGCGCCGGGTCGGGCAGCAGCACCGCGTAGCCGTGCGCGACGGCGAGCTGCGGCGCCCAGCGCCAGCTCCAGGCGTTCCAGCTGTTGAGCGGCCCGCCGTGGATCCACAGCAGCAGCGGGGCGGGGCTCTCTGCCGAGGCCCCCTCGGGCGTCAGCAGCCAGCCGCGCACGCGCGCGCCGTCCTCCGCCGTCGTCTCGACCTCGACCATGTCGCCCACGGGGGCGGGCGGCGCGGCGGGGGTCGCGAGCTCGGTCACGTCTCCGGTGCGGGCATCGATGCGCACGGGATGCGGGGGCGACTGCCACGAGGATCGCAGCGCGATCACGTCGCCGGTCCGCGCATCCACGCTCAGGCTCGCGTACGCGAAGTGATCGTCGACGAGGCGGACCACGGGGCCGCCGTCGAGCGGGGCGCGGAAGACGGGACCGCGTCCGTCGTGGTCGGCAGAGACGATGAGCGACTCGCCGTCGGGGGCGAAGAGGAACTCGGCCGGCCAGTGATCCCAGTCGGCGGCGATTCGGCGCGGGTTCGCGCCGTCGAGGTCGGAGACCCAGAGCTCGTGGTCGCTCGGGCCCGCCGGGGTGCTCACGGGCACGCGCAGGTAGGCCATGCGCGTGCCGTCGTGGCTGATCGTCGGGAACTCGTACTGCACGCCCTCCTCGCCGTGGACGGTGCGGCGCTCGCCGGTCGCGACGTCGATCGCGACGAGCTCGTAGCGGGCGAGGCCGCGGCGCGGCACTCGCACCGCGGCGATGAGCGTGCGGCCGTCGGGCGTGAGCGCCTGGCCGGCGGTGTCCGCGGTGCGGCCCGGCGTCGGGGTCAGATCGCGCGGGCGGGGGAGGTGCGCGGGGTACGGGGTCGGGGTGGCGTCGGCGCTGTCGGGCGCGGCGCCCGCGTCGGCGGCCTCCGGCGACCGGTCGGGCAGCGCGTCGACGAGTGCGTCGAGGTCGAGCGCGAGGAGGTGCGGCTCGGCGGGGCCGAGATCGTGGTCCCAGTACCGCACGGGGTAGCTCTCGTGCAGGATCGCCTGGACCTTGCGCTTCTTCCGCTCGGCGCGGGCCGCGGCGTCGTCCTCGAACGAGCCGGAGCTCGGCAGCAGGTCGGCGGCGATGACGACCGTGTCGCTCGCGAACGCGGTCGCCGCGACCCCGCTCACGCCGCCCGCGAGCCGGGTGATCGGGCGGGCCTCGCCGCCGGGCGCGGGCAGCAGCCAGAGCTGCGCCGACTCGTCCTCCCCGTCGGCGTCGGCGTCGGGCCGGCCGGAGACGAAGAGCGCGTCGCCGGAGGCCGTGAAGGCGACGCCCGACTCGCCCTTCGCCGAGCGGGTCAGGCGACGCGGGGTGCCGCCGCCCTGCGCGGGGACCTCCCAGAGCGCCCGCTCGTAGCGCGTGCGGTCGGACGAGAGCGAGGCGACGGTGAGCACGACCCGCTCGCCGTCGGGCGAGAGGGCGACGCCGTCCACGCGCGGGAGCGCGATGTAGGCGTCGAGCGAGTGGAAGGGAGTCGAGGGCGTCGCGTCGGTCATGCCCTCGACGCTACCGAGCCCGACTGGGCGGCGTCGCCGAGCGCTCGCACGAGCATCCGTTCTCGCTGGGGGCGGGTCGGGCGGCTCAGCCCGCCGCGAGCTCTCCCCGCGACCGCTCGGGCGAGTGCAGGCGGCTGAGGATGCGGTCCGCGCTCACCGGCGTGCGGCCGTCCACGAGCGACACGATGACGCACGTGAGCGTCGCGGCCGAGATCGTCCAGAGACCGGGCTGCTCGAGCAGGGTCGAGAGCGGGCCCGCGGCGGATCCGAGAGCGGCCGACCCGATGAGGGCGGCACCGCACAGACCGGCTCCGACGAGCATTCCCGCGATCGCCCCGCGCGCGGTGAGGCGCCGCCACCAGATGCCGAGCAGGATGATCGGCGACAGCGCCGAGGCGGCGAACACGAACACCGTGCCGACCGAGGTCACCAGCCCCTGCGGGGCGGTCGCGAGGGCGACGAGGAGCGGCACGAGCGTGCAGAACACGGCCGCCCACCGGAACGAGGTGACGGTGCCGTGGAAGAGGTCCTGGCTGACGGCGCTCGAGAGCGAGACGATGAGGCCCGAGGACGTGCCGAGGAATGCGGCGAGTGCTCCCGCGACGACGAGGGCGGTGAGCAGGTCGCCGGCCGGGCCCGGGACCAGCCGCGACGGCAGCTGCAGCGCGACGGTGTCGGCCACACCGGGCGCGGCGAGGTCCGGCGCGGCGATGCGAGCGATGAGCCCGATCGTGCTGGAGGCGATGTAGAAGACGCTGATCAGCACGATCACGCCGACGGTCGTCCAACGGGCCGAGCCGCCGGTCGGGCTCGTGTAGAAGCGGACGAGGACGTGCGGGAGCCCGACGGTGCCGAGCAGCAGCGCGATGAGCAGCGAGGTCGTCGCGTAGGCGTCCAGACCTGCCGGCCCTTGATCCTGCGGGAAGACGAGCGCCGGATCGATCGCGGGCTCCGTGCCGCTGAGGGTGATCGCGAAGAAGATGGCGGGCACCGCGAGCGCGGCGAGCTTGAGCCAGAACAGGAACGCCTGGACGAAGGTGATCGAGCGCATG
This sequence comes from Yonghaparkia sp. Soil809, assembly GCF_001429705.1. Classification (NCBI taxonomy): domain Bacteria; kingdom Bacillati; phylum Actinomycetota; class Actinomycetes; order Micrococcales; family Microbacteriaceae; genus Microcella; species Yonghaparkia sp. Soil809. Next base: position 168,423 of record NZ_LMSV01000001.1, on the reverse strand, counting down.
CCGCCGGCCGCGACCGAGCCGCCGACGACGACCGCGACCGTCACGGCGCCGACCCAGGGCGGGATGTCCGCGACGACCGTGAGCGCGAGTGATGCCCCGTGCAGCTGGGGCACGATGTACAGCCAGCCGATGATGAGCACGAGCGCGCTCGTCAGGCGCCGCGCGGCGAGCGAGTCGAGGCGGGCGTGGATGAAGTCGGGGATCGTGTACGCGCCGCTGCGCCGGAGCGGCGCGGCGACGAGCATGAGCACGAGCAGGTAGCCCGCGGCGTAGCCGATCGGGAACCAGAACGCGTCCGATCCTGACAGCAGCACGAGCCCCGAGAGGCCGAGGAAGGTACCGGCCGAGAGGTACTCGCCGCTGATGGCGGAGGCGTTCCAGACCGGTCGCACGGTGCGGGAGGCGACGAAGAAGTCGCTCGTCGTGCGCGAGATGCGCAGCCCCCAGATGCCGATGATCGCCGTCACGACGACGACCCCGACGATCGCGCCGATCGAGAGGGCCGCGCTCATCGGGCCGCTCCGCTCACTCGGGCTCCACGAGCTGCGTGAACCGGCCCTCGAGCCGCTGGCAGGCGAGGGTGTAGCCGACCGCCCAGACGATCATGAGCGGGTAGAAGCCGTAGGCGTGGATCAGCCACGTGAGCGGCACGCCCCCGAGCGCGATCTCGTCCAGCAGCGGGATCCGGCTCATCACGACGGTGACGAGCACGAGCGCGATCGCGAACGAGACGAGGCACATGATCGCGAGCCGGCCGTGGGCGCGCATGAGGCTTCGCGTGAAGAGCGTCTCGGCCTCCCCGACCGCCCATCGACCGGTGCGCGGGGGCGGCTCGGTGCGCGCGCTCGCCGCATCGACCGAGGTGACGCGCTCGCGCACCGGTCGCGTCCCGGCGCGACGGCGATCCCCGGCGGAGCCCGTGGACCCGAGCTCGGTCATCGCCCGGCCTCGCGCGGCCGCAGCATCGCCTCGCGCACGATCGGGATCGAGCGCCGGCTCACGGGGACCTCTTCGCCGGCGACCGTGAGCGTCGGATGCGCGCCCACGAGCCTCACCGCGGTGATCGCGTCGCGCAGCACGAGGTACGAGCGGTGCACGCGGATGAACCCGGCGTCGTGCCAGCGCTGCTCGAGCTCGGAGATCGGCTCGCGGATGAGGTGGCTCTCGGTCTCCGTGACCAGCCGCGAGTAGTCGCCCTGCGCCTGCACCCAGCGCACGTCGCTGCGGTGCACCACGCGCATCGCGTTGCCCACCCGGACGGGGATGCTCTCGTCGGGCGGGGCGTCCGGGCCGAGGGGGCTGTCGCGCAGCGCGAGGATGCGGCCGACCGCGCGCTGCAGCCGCTCGCGCCGGATGGGCTTGAGGATGAAGTCGACGGCCTGCACGTCGAAGGCCTCGATCGCCCCGGCCTCGTCGGCGGTCACGAAAACGATCGCGGGCGGCTCGGCGAACCGCGAGACCGCGCGCGCCAGGTCGAAACCGGAGAGCCCTGGCATGTGGATGTCGAGGAAGGCGGCGTCGACCTCGCGCTCGGCCAGCAGCCGCAGGGCCTCCGAGCCCGTCGCGGCGCGCAGGATCTCGCGCACCCGCGGGTCCGCCCGCAGCATCGACTCGAGCTCGTCGAGCACGCGCCGCTCGTCGTCGGCGATGAGCACGTCGATCGCGCGCATCGGCTCGCCGGTCTCCGGGCGGGCCGTCACGGGCCCGCCGGCCTCTCGGTCTCGTTGAAGGGCTGCGACTTCGGGATGCGCATCCTCACCATCGTCCCGGCCCCCTCGTTGGTCTCGATCACGAGCGCGTGGTCGTCGCCGTAGATGCTCCGCACGCGGGCGTCGACGTTCCGCAGCCCGATGTGGTCGGTGCGCTCGGACTCCGTGAGCAGCTGCCGCAGGGCCGAGGGCCGCATGCCGACGCCGTCGTCGTCGACCGTGATCTCGGTGTGGGTGCCGTCGTCGCGAGCGGCGATGACGACGGTGCCTCCGGCCTCGCGCGGCTCGAGACCGTGACGGATGGCGTTCTCGACGAGCGGCTGCAGGCTCAGGAAGGGGATCACGGTGGCGAGCGTCTCGGGTTCGATGCGCAGCGTGACGCTCAGGCGCTCCTCGAAGCGGGCGCGCTCGAGCTCGACGTACGAGTGGACGCTCGTGAGCTCGTCGGCGAGCGTCGTGAACTCGCCCTGCGAGCGCAGCGTGTACCGGATGAAGTCGGCGAAGTCGAGCAGCAGGTCGCGCGCCCGCTCGGCATCCGTGCTCGTGTAGGAGGCGATGACGCTGAGCGCGTTGTAGATGAAGTGGGGGCTGATCTGGGCGCGCAGCGCCCGCAGCTCGGCCTCGGCGAGGGCGGCGCGCGAGGTCTCCAGCTCGCCGAGCTCGATCTGCGCGCCGCACCACGCGGCGACCTCCGTCGTCGCGCGGACGAGGGGGGCGTGCACCCGCGTCGCGAAGGCCACGATCGCACCGACCACGCGGCCGTTGACGATGACGGGCGCCCCGACGGCCTGGGGGGAGCCTCCCTCGTCGTCTCCGATCGACCCGCGCGGAGCATCCGCCCCTGATGACCGGGTCGACAGCAGCTGCCGCTGGCCCGTCTCGATGACGCTCGCCGCGACCCGCGCCGCGACCGGCGCGAGGTCGCCGCGGCCGTCGAGGGCGACGACGCCGTCCCGATCGGCGACGGCGATGGCCTCGCTGCCGAGGAGGGTGCGCAGGTAGCGGCCCGCGCGATGCGCGCCCTCGCCGTCGAGCCCGCCGCGCAGGTGCACGGCCGCGCGCGAGGCGAGCGAGAGCGTGCGGAACGTCGCGCGCTCGGCGTCGCTGCCGAGGTCGCCGCCGCCTCGGGCGTGCCGCCGGATCAGCTGCGCGAGCAGCGTGACGGCGATGCCGAGAGCGAAGGCGGCGACGGCGAGGAGCGCGGCGTCAGGCATCGGCGCTCCTCGTCACGTCGTCGTCAGCAGCAGCGGGCCCCGGGGTTCTGGTCCTGCTCGTCCATTCTGCCCCGCCAGAACTCCCGCTCGGTCATCGGGGCGACATCCGCTCCGTGCGTGGCGGCGTGATGATCGAGGTACGTGCGGTAGGCGGTGTCGCCCATGAGCTCGCGCATGTACCAGGTGACGGCTCGTCCGGCGCGCCCGAGGACGGCGGCGCCTGCCCGGACCGAGAGAGTCCGGGCAGGGCGCCGTGATTCGGTCGCGGTCATCAGTGCCTGGCCGACGAGGGCCGTGTGGCGGCGGGCAGCTGCGCCCACCGGCGCTCGAGCTCGCGCTCGGCCCTCGTGGCGAAGAAGCCCTCCGGCGCGTACCGGCGCGAGGCGACCGGGGCGTCCTCGTGGCTCTCGCCGCCGCCGGCGCGGATGGCGCGGACCGTCACGATGAGCGAGGTGATGACGACGATGATCGCGAGCGTCACGAACACGATCGACAGGATGCCCTGCACCATCGTGTTCCGCACGACCGCCTCCATCGCCTCGACCGTCGGGGCCGTGCCGAACGAGGTCTCTCCCGCCTCGAGCGCTCCGCGGAACGCGAAGTGGTTCGCCCAGTAGCCCACCTGGGGCACGGGGGAGAAGATCTTGAAGGCCGACGCGGTGATCGTCACGACCGCGGCGAAGGCGAGCGGCACGCCGATGATCCACAGCCAGCGCACGTAGCCCGGCCCGCGCTTGGCGACGATCGCGAGCACGACCGCGAGCGCGATGACCGCGAGCAGTTGGTTCGCGATGCCGAACAGCGGGAAGAACGTGTTGATGCCGCCGAGCGGATCCGTGACGCCGAGGATCAGGATCCAGCCCCAGCCCGCGACCATGAGGGCCGTCGTGATCCACACGCCGGGGCGCCACCCCGTGTCCTTGAACCTCGGGAGGACGTTGCCGATCGAGTCCTGCAGCATGAAGCGGGCCACGCGCGTGCCGGCGTCGACCGCGGTGAGGATGAACAGCGCCTCGAACATGATCGCGAAGTGGTACCAGAAGCCCGCGAGCGCGGCGCCGCCGAAGAGCTGCTGCATGATGTTCGCGATGCCGAGCGCGAGGGTCGGCGCGCCGCCCGTGCGGGAGACGATCGACTCCTCGCCGACGGCCGCCGCCGTGCTCGTGAGCATGTCGGGCGTGAGGTTCACGCCCATCAGACCGAGCGAGTTGACGAAGGCGACCGCGCCCTCGACCGTGCCGCCGGTGGCGGCCCCGGAGGAGTTCATCGCGAAGTAGATCCCGCGGTCGAGCGAGAGCGCGGCGACGAGCGCCATGATCGCCACGAAGGACTCCATGAGCATGCCGCCGTAGCCGATGAAGCGCGTCTGGCGCTCCTTCTCGATGAGCTTCGGCGTCGTGCCCGAGGCGATGAGCGCGTGGAAGCCGGAGAGGGCGCCGCACGCGATCGTGACGAACAGGAACGGGAACAGCGTGCCGGAGACGACCGGGCCGAGCTCGCCGCCGGCGAACTCGCTGAGCGCGGGGACCGAGATCTCGGGCCGCACGAGGACGACGGCGCCGGCGAGCATGACGATGACGCCGATCTTCATGAACGTCGAGAGGTAGTCGCGCGGGGCGAGCAGCAGCCAGACGGGCAGGATGGCGGCGACGAAGCCGTAGATGATGATGCCCCACGCGATCGTCGTGCGGTCGAGCGTGAAGAGCTCGATGCCCCACGGCGTCTCGGCGACCCAGCCGCCGGCGATGATCGCGGCCATGAGCAGCACGAAGCCGATGATCGAGACCTCGGAGATCTTCCCCGGGCGCAGGTAGCGCAGGTAGACGCCCATGAAGAGGGCGATCGGGATGGTCATCGCGACGCTGAAGACGCCCCACGGGCTCTCGCCGAGCGCGTTGACGACGACGAGCGCGAGGATCGCGATGATGATGAGCATGATGAGCAGCGAGGCGAGGATCGCCGCGGTGCCGCCGACGCGGCCGAGCTCGTCGCGGGCCATCTGGCCGATCGTGCGACCGCCGCGGCGCATCGAGAAGAACAGCACGAGGTAGTCCTGGACCGCGCCGGCGAGCAGCACGCCGACGATGATCCAGATCGTGCCGGGCAGGTAGCCCATCTGCGCGGCGAGGACGGGGCCGACGAGCGGGCCGGCGCCGGCGATCGCGGCGAAGTGGTGGCCGTAGAGCACACGGCGGTCGGTCGGCACGTAGTCCTTGCCGTCGGCGCGCACCTCGGCGGGCGTGGCCCGCCGGTCGTCGGGGCGCGTGATGTAGCGCTCGATGACCTTCGAGTAGAAGCGGTAGCCGATGAGGTAGGTGCAGACGGCGGCGAACACGAACCAGAGCGCGTTGACGGTCTCGCCGCGCACGATTGCGATCATGGTCCACGAGATGCCGCCGAGCAGCGCGATCGCCGCCCAGACCAGGATCTTCGGCAGGGTCCACCGGGTCTCGCGCTCCGCGGCGGGCAGCTCGGTGGGGGGAAGGGCCGGGTCGGGCTCGGGGCCGTCGGGCCGGGCCTCGACGGTCGATCCGGGTGGCTGTGACGTCATTGTGCTCCTCCAGGGGGTCGCATCGTTGCGTGTGGTCACCCTAGGAAGGGGCGCCGGCGCGCGCACGGCCCTGCCGACGGGCGGCTGTTCGGTGCGACGAACGGCGGATCCGTGCGACGAACAGCGAGCCGAGCTGCGCCTTCGACGCGCCTGCGCCGCGCGGGCGAGCGGGGCGCCGGTGAGGGGGCGCGCGCCGGAACCGTCACCCGCCGCATCCTGGCTGTGTAAAAAATCATTGACAGGATGTCCGTTGCGCTTTACCTTGAGCGTGTCAGGAATTCTTGACATCCGCATCGATCGACCAGAAGGAGACCCCGTGGCGCAGGAGGAGAAGGTGGCCTGGATCGGCCTCGTCGTCGGCATCGTGACGGGCGTCGTCTACGGCGTCGTGCTCGCCGCCCGCGCGGCCGGCGGGCCGCTCGTCGAGGCGCCCTACGTCGACGCGATGCTCTGGAGCATCGGCATCGGCATCATCGTGACGGCCGTCGTGACGATCGTCGTCGCCATCCTGACCCGTCGGGACGGCCAGGGGACCGACGTCCGCGACCGGCAGATCAGCGCCCGCGCCGAGCACACCGCGCGCGCCGTGCTCGTGATCGGAGCCCTCGCAGCCCTCGTGCTCGCGATGCTCGAGGCCGACCACTTCTGGATCGCCCACGCGCTCTTCCTCGGCTTCTACGCCTCCGCGGTGCTCGAGGGCATCACGAAGGTCGCCCTCTACCGCGGGGGAGTGCCCGCGTGGTGAAGCCCACTCGCGTGGAGAACCGCATCCGCGCCCTCCGCTTCGCCCACGGCGAGCTGACGCAGGCCGATCTCGCCGAGCGCATCGGCGTCACCCGCCAGACCGTCATCGCCATCGAGCAGGGCAAGTACTCGCCCTCGCTCGAGGTCGCCTTCCAGATCGCCCGCGTCTTCGGGGTCCCGCTCGACGACGTGTTCCAGTATCCGGACGGCGCGTGAGCGCCGCATCCGCCCCCGCGCCCGACCGATGAGACGAGAGACCACCATGACCACGATGACGACGCCCGCGACCATGCGGGCCCTGCTGCAGAGCGGCTACGGCGGCGTCGAGATGCTGCGACTCGATCAGGCGCCGGCGCCCGCACCGCGCGCCGGTCGCGTGCTCGTGCGCGTCGAGGCCGCGAGCCCCGACTCGGGCACGATCCACCTGCTGACCGGGCGGCCGACGCTCGTCCGCCCCTTCCTCGGGCTGCGCCGGCCCCGACAGCCAATCCCCGGCCTCGCGTTCGCGGGGCGCATCGAAGCGCTGCCGCCCGGCGCGACGCCCGAGCAGGTCGGGTTCGCCGTCGGAGATCGCGTCGCCGGGTCGGCGCCCGCGGCGTTCGCCGAGCTCGTGCTCGCGACGCCGCGGAAGCTCGCGCGCATCCCCGACGCGGTGTCGTCGACCGACGCCGCCGCGCTGCCGATCTCCGCCGTCACCGCCCTGCAGGCCGTCCGCGATGCCGCTCGCGTCGGCGCGGGGCAGAAGGCGCTCGTCATCGGCGCGGGGGGCGGAGTCGGGGCGTACCTCGTGCAGCTCGCCGTTCTCGCGGGCGCCCGCGTCACGGGCGTCGCGAGCGGGGGGAAGGCCGCCTTCGCCCGCTCTCTCGGCGCCGAGCGCACGATCGACTACCGCACCGATCCCGGGCCCGAGGGCTGGGGGCGCTTCGACGCCGTCATCGACACGGCCGACGGCCGCGACCTGCCGGTGCTGCGCCGACTGCTGACCGAGCGCGGCACGCTCGCGATCGTCGGCGCCGATCACGTCGGCGGGCCCGTGCTCGACGGGCTCGACCGGCAGTTCCGCGCTGCGCTGCTCGACCCGTGGGTGCGGCACCGCCTCGTGATGGTCATGCAGAAGGAGTCCGGCGCCGATCTCGCGATCCTGCTCGATCACCTCGCGGCAGGGCGGATGTCCGCGGCCGTCGACGAGGTCGTCCCCCTCGAGCGCGCCCTCGGAGCGATCGACCGGCTCCGGCGGCGCGAGGTGCGCGGCAAGGTCGTCATCGCGCTCGGCTGACCGGGGCCGGACGAGCCCGGCCGGGAGCGCTCAGCCCGAGAAGGCTCCGGTGAGGATCGCCTCGACGTCGGCGCGGTCGACCGGGCGGGGGTTCGCGATCGGCAGCCGGCCCGCCACGAGGTCGATCGCCTCGGTCAGCTGCTCGCGCGTGAGACCGAGCTCGGCGAGCCCGCGCGGAGCGCCGATCGCGCTCGCGAGGTCGCGCAGTCCCGCGACGGCGTCGTCCGCTCCGAGCGCGCGCGCCATCATCGCCGCCGACTCGGGGGCGGCGACGGCGTTGAACGCGAGGACATGTGGCAGGACCACGGCGTGCGTCTGCGCGTGCGGCAGGTCGAACGCGCCGCCGAGCGCGTGGCAGATCTTGTGGTGGAGGCCCGAGCCGGCTGTCGCGAAAGCCATCCCCGCGAGGAAGGAGCCGTAGAGGAGTCGCTCACGGGCGGCGGCGGTGTCGGTCCCGGCATCCGCCGCAGAGGCGCCGCTCGCCCGCTCGGTGCCCGCGAGGCCGCGCAGGCCCTCCGCGAGAGCCTGGACCCCCTCGGTCGCGATGAGCCGGACGATCGGGTTCGAGGCCTCCGTCCAGTAGGCCTCGACGCAGTGCGCCATGGCGTTGAGCCCCGAGGCGACCGCGAGGTCGACGGGCAGGGTCGCGACGAGGTCGCTGTCGTAGACGACGGTCGCGGGCAGCACCCGTCGGTCGACGCCGGTCTCCTTCCGCGCCGCAGTCGTCATGCCCCACATGGGCGTCATCTCGCTGCCGGCGTACGTCGTCGGCACGGCGATGATGGGCAGCTCCGTGGTGAGCGCGACGATCTTCGCGGTGCCGGTCGTCGATCCGCCCCCGATCGAGACGAGGCCGTCGACGCGGTGGTCGACGGCCATCCGTCGCGCCTCGGCCGCCACGGAGTCGGGCACGTGCGGACGCACCCCGGTGAAGCGGACGGCGACGCGATCGCGCCACGGCGCGAGGAGCTCGTCGACGAGCGCCGTGTCGCGATCCGACGCGATCACCATGAGGCGCTCGGCGCCGAGCGCCTCGACCTCGGCCGCGAGCGAGGTCCGGCTCGAGCCCGCGCCGAAGATCACGCGGTGAGGCAGCGATGCGTAGCGGAACTCCACGGCGCGAGCATATCCGCGCGGCGGCATCGCGACGATGCCCGCGCGGTCGCGGGAGAGCGCATCGTCTGCCATCCTGACGCGAGGAGCGCAGCGCTGCGCCCGGAGGGGAGCCCGCGGTGGTCGATGAGCCGGAGGCCGCGCTGCGGGCCGAGCGCGAGGAGCACCTCACCCGGGAGGTCGAGGCGAGCTTCGAGGCGACCCCCGACGAGCGGCTGAGAGCCGTCATGCAGGCGCTCACCCGCCACCTGCATGCGTTCGCGCGCGAGGTCCGGCTCACCGCACCGGAGTGGGAGGCCGCGATCGCCTTCCTCACCCGAGCGGGGAGCATCACCGACGACCGCCGTCAGGAGTTCATCCTGCTGAGCGACGTGCTCGGGCTCTCCATGCTCACGGTGGGCATGAACGCGCCCGTGACGGCGGAAGCCACGGAGTCGACCGTGTTCGGGCCCTTCTTCGTGAACGGCAGCCCCGAGATCGCGCTCGGCGGCGACATCGCCGAGGGAGTCCCCGGTCGACCGTGCCACGTCGCCGGTCGCGTCACGAGCACCACGGGCGCCCCGATCGCCGGCGCGCGCGTCGAGGTGTGGGGCGCCGACGAGGACGGCTTCTACGACGTGCAGTACGAGGGCGACCTCGTGCAGGCCCGCGCGCACCTCTTCACCGACGGCGACGGGCGCTATGACTTCTGGACGGTGCAGCCCGCCGCCTATCCCATCCCGCACGATGGGCCGGTCGGCGATCTGCTCGCCGCGACCCGGCGCTCGCACATGAGGCCCGCGCACATCCACTTCATGGTGAGCGCGCCCGAGCACACGACGCTCATCACCCACATCTTCGTCGCGGGCGACGAGTGGCTCGATCGCGACGCCGTCTTCGGCGTGACGGAGAGCCTCGTCATCGACTTCGCGCAGCACGACCGCGGCGAGGCGCCGGGGCGCATGATCGACGGGCCGTGGAGCTCGGCGCGCTTCGACATCGTCCTCGCGCCGAGAGAGGGCGCCGAATCGAGACCCTAGCGCGGGATTCTCAGCTCGACGAGCCCTCGAGGCTGCCCGTCACGGGGCCGGCCGGGTCGTAGATCACGCAGAGGATCTCGCGATCGCCCTGCGCCCAGCTGCCCTCGGTCGGGAAGTAGTAGCTGAAGTCGTAGGGCGACTCGTCGTAGCTCGCGCCGACGAACGACTCGAACCCGGTCAGGCACTCGGAATCGGCGCGCTCGAGGATGGCGTCCTCGCCGGGGTAGTCGTCCTCCGACATGATCACCGAGGCGTACACCTCGCTGTCGTGCGGCTCGTCGCACGGCGTCGTCGGAACGGTCTCGACCTGCTCGGTGGCCTCGGCGTCGTTGAGGCAGTCGCCGACCTGGATGGTGAACACGTCGGTCGAGTCGTTGCCCTCGATGACCTGGCCCTCGGTGTCGCGCTCGGCCTCCCCTCCTCCCGTGAACTGCGAGAGGAAGGCGCACCCGGATAGCGCGGCGGTCGCCGACACGAGTGCGAGCGCTGCGAGGGCTCGGCGGAACGGGGTGGACGCGGACATGGGCTACTCCTCTTCGTCGGGTGCGAGCGCGATCTCGTCGGATGCGTCGTCGCGGGCGACGAGCGCGAGCACAGCATCGTGCAGGTGGCCGTTGGTGGCCAGGGCGCTGCCGTGCCACGGCCCCGGTGCGCCGTCGACCGAGGTGAAGCGGCCGCCCGCCTCCTCGACGATCGGCTGCAGGGCGGCCATGTCGTAGGGCTGCAGGTCGAACTCGCCCGCCACGTCGATGACGCCCTCGGCGACGAGCATGTACGACCACATGTCGCCGATGGCGCGCGAGCGCCAAGCGGCGCGCGTCAGCGCGAGGAGGCCGTCGAGGCGGCCCTCGTCGTCCCACCCGGGCAGGCTGTTGTACGAGATCGAGGCGTCGGCGAGATCGCGCACGCCGCTCACGCGCAGCGGGCGGGCATCCGTCTCAGGGGCGGGGCCCGTGCGCAGCACGAAGGCGCCGAGACCGCTCGCGCCCCACCAGCGGCGCTCGAGAGCCGGCGAGCTCACGACGCCGACGACGGGCACGCCGTCGATCGCGAGCGCGATGAGGGTGCCCCAGATGGGCATGCCGCGCAGGAAGTTGGCGGTGCCGTCGATGGGGTCGATGATCCACTGGCGGCGGGCGCCCTCGCCCGTGCCCGTCGCGGTGCCGTACTCCTCGCCGAGGATGCCGTCCTCGGGTCGCGCCGCGGCGAGGCCCTCGCGGATGACCCGCTCGACGGCCCGATCGGCGTCGGTCACGGGGGTGCGGTCGGGCTTCGTCGTCACCTCGAGGTCGACGGCGCGGAAGCGGTCGAACGAGACGGCGTCGGCCCGCTCGGCGAGCTCGAGCGCGAGCGCCAGATCGGCGGCGAGGTCGGTCACGGCTCTCACAGTAGCGGTCGCGAGCCTCGCTCAGTACGCGGACTTGGTGAGCGTCGTCAGCAGCCGCTGCAGCGAGTCGAGACGCTGCGGCCCGAGCGCGCCCAGATCGCCCCGCGCGGCCGCGTCGACGAGCTCGCAGTCGGGCGAGTCGGGGAGGTGCGTGCAGCCGCGCGGGCACGAGCGGGCGACCTCGGCGAGGTCCTCGAACGCGGTGAGGATGCTGTCGGGGTTGACGTGCCCGAGGCCGAACGAGCGCACGCCGGGAGTGTCGATGATCCAGCCGCCGTCGGGCAGCCGCAGCGACACGGTCGAGCTCGAGGTGTGCCGACCGCGCCCCGTCACGGCGTTGACGTGGCCGATCGCGCGCTGGGCGGAGGGCACGAGCGCGTTCACGAGCGTCGACTTGCCGACGCCCGAGTGCCCGACCGCGACGGTCGTGCGGTCGCGCAGCAGAGCGTGCAGCTCGTCGAGCGGGGGATGCTCGGCCGAGCTCGTGACCACGCGCACGTCGAGCCCCGCGAAGTGGGCGAGGAAGGCCGTGGGGTCGGCGAGGTCGGTCTTCGTCACGACGAGCAGCGGAGAGATGCCGGCGTCGAACGCGGCCACGAGGTAGCGGTCTACGAGCCGGGGTCGCGGCTCGGGGTTGGCGGCGGCGACGACGATCATGAGCTGGTCGGCGTTCGCGACGACGATGCGCTCGACGGCGTCGGTGTCGTCGGCGCTGCGTCGCAGAAGGGTGCGGCGCTCGTGCACGCGGACGATGCGCCCGAGAGCGCCCTCCTCGCCGCTCACGTCGCCGACGACGTCGACGCGGTCGCCCGTGACGATCGCGGTCTTGCGCAGCTCGCGGGCGCGCGTGCAGATCACCGCGCGCTCGGACGGTTCGCCCTCGTCGATGAGGGCCAGGTACCGGCCGCGGTCGACCGTGACGATGCGGCCGACGACGGCGTCGTCGTGGGCGGGCCGCTGCTTCGAGCGCGGCCGGTTGGCCTTCGGGTTCGGGCGCGAGCGCACGGCCGACTCGTCGTACGCGCCGTACGGCTCGTCCTCGTCGTCGTCGGGCGGCAGCCAGCTCATGCGGAGCCGGACCCCGCCCGCGCGGAGGCGACGAGACGATGCCACAGCTCGGGGAACTCCGGGAGCGTCTTCGACGTCGCGCCGATGTCGTCGATGTCGATGCCGTCGACGGCGAGCCCGATGACGGCACCCGCGTGGGCCATTCGGTGATCCTCGAACGCGCCCCAGTCGGCGCCGTGGAGGGCGCGCGGCTCGAGGGCGAGCCCGTCGTCGAGCTCGGTCACGGTGCCCCCGGCGCGCGTCAGGTCGTCGGCGAGCGCCGCGAGGCGATCGGTCTCGTGGCCGCGGAGGTGCTCGATGCCCGTGATGCGGCTCGGGGAGTCGGCGAGGGCCACGAGCGCGACGAGCGCGGGCGCGAGCTCGCCCCCGCGCGAGAGGTCGAGGTCGACGCCGGGCATCGAGCGACCGCCGAGCAGCCCCTCGCCGCCGTCGACGACGAGCGCGTCGCCTTCGCGACGGACGGTCGCACCGAAGCGGGGGAGGATCTCGATGAGATCGGCGCCGACCTGCGTCGTCGTCTCGGGCCAGCCCTCGATCGCGACCGTGCCGCCCGCGACGACCGCGGCGATGAGGAAGGGCGCGGCGTTCGAGAGATCGGGCTCGATGTCGACGTCGCGCGCCGCGATCGGCCCGGGCGCGACGACCCACACGCCCTCATCAGGGCTCGAGACCGTCACGCCGCGCGCCTCGAGAGCGGCGATCGTCATCTCGATGTGCGGCATCGACGGCAGCCGCTCGCCCGTGTGCCGCAGGGTGAGACCCTCGGCGAAGCGCGGGGCGGCGAGCAGGAGGCCCGACACGAACTGGCTCGACGCGCTCGCATCGATCGCGACCTCGCCGCCGCGCACCGCGCCCGAGCCCCACAGGCTGAACGGCAGGGCGCCGCGGCCGTCGTCGTTGACGTCGACGCCGAGCGCGCGCAGCGAGTCGATCGTCGTGCGCATGGGGCGCCGCCGCGCCGCCTCGTCCCCGTCGAACGCGACCGGGCCGAGAGCGAGGGCCGCGACGGGCGGCAGGAAGCGCATGACGGTGCCCGCGAGGCCGACGTCGATGCTCGTCGATCCGGTCAGCTCGGCAGCGGGGGTCACGCGCAGGTCGGGGCCGTACGCGCCGTCGCCCGGCACCTCGTCGATGCCCACGCCGAGCGCGCGCAGCGCCGCGATCATGAGCGCCGAATCGCGCGAGTGCAGGGGCCGGCGCAGCAGCGAGGGGCCGTTGGCGAGAGCGGCCAGCACGAGCTCGCGATTGGTGAGGCTCTTCGATCCGGGCAGGGCGAGCCGGGCGTCCAGCGGGCCGGTCGCTCGCGGCGCGCGCCACGGCCCCTCGTCGCCCGTCGGAGCCGAGTGGTCGGCGCGGTCGTCGTCGTAGGGGCTGAATCGGGGCGAGGAATAGCCGAATACCTGCATCGGTTACAGAGTATCGGCAGCACGAGCGAAGGGAGCCGCCGCATGACGAGCGCCGTCCTCGAGCGCGTGATCACCGCATCCGCCGACCCGGCCGCCCGCCCGCGCGCGGGCGCGAGCCCGCAGGCACCGGTCGTAGACTCGCTCCCGATGACTGACGAGCTCGCCGAGCGCCGCCAGCTGTTCCAGGAGCAGGCGCTCCCCTTCATGGACCAGCTCTACGGCGCCGCCATGCGCATGACCAAGAATCCCGCCGACGCCTCCGACCTCGTGCAGGAGACCTTCGTGAAGGCCTTCGCCGCCTTCGGTCAGTTCGAGCAGGGCACGAACCTCAAGGCGTGGCTGTACCGGATCCTGACGAACACGTTCATCAACGTGTACCGCAAGAAGCAGCGCGACCCGTACCAGGGGTCGACCGACGAGCTCGAGGAGTGGCAGCTCGGCAGCGCGCAGTCGGCGACGTCGAGCTCGAGCCGCTCGGCCGAGGCCGAGGCCATCGATCGGATGCCCGCGAGCGCCGTGAAGGACGCCCTCCAGTCGATCCCGGAGGACTTCCGTCTCGCCGTGTACTTCGCGGACGTCGAGGGGTTCTCGTACCAGGAGATCGCCGACATCATGAAGACCCCGGTCGGCACCGTGATGAGCCGGCTCCACCGCGGCAGACGCCTGCTGCGCGAGCTGCTCGCCGACTACGCCCGCGAGCGCGGGATCACGCTGAAGGACACCATGACCACATCGAGGAGCACGACATGACCGACTGCGGCTGCGACAAGGCCAAAGCCGAGCTGGAGGAGTTCCTGCACAACGAGCTCAGCGCCGAGCAGTGCCAGGACATCCGCGACCACATGAGCAACTGCGACGACTGCTCGGCCGAGCATCTCGTCGGCCTCACCCTCACCACCAAGGTGAAGGAGGCCTGCCAGGAGAAGGCGCCGGACGAGCTCCGCGCGATGATCCTCGGCACGATCGAACGTCTGGATGCTCGCGCCTAGCCGCGCGATCCCTCATCCCGAAACGCGAACGGGCCCGCCCCTCCAGACGGAGGAAGCGGGCCCGTTCGGCGTTCTGCGGCCTAGTCGCCGAGCGCCGCGTCCATGATCGCGGCGTGCTCCTGCGCGCTGCGCTTGGTCGATCCGGTCGCGGGCGAGGCGGATGCCGGGCGCGAGATGACGCGGACGGGCCGGCCCCCGCGCTTGGCGCTCTCGAGCGCGAAGAAGGGCCAGGCGCCCTGGTTCTCGGGCTCGTCCTGCACCCACACCAGCTCGGCGTTCGGGTACCGGTCGAAGACCTCCTGCAGCTCGGCCTCGGGCAGCGGGTAGAACTGCTCGAGCCGCACGAGTGCGACGTCGTTCGTGCCGCGCTTCTCGATCTCGCTCTTGAGGTCGTAGTGGATCTTGCCGGCGTGCACGAGCACGCGACGCACCGACTGCGCGTCGGTGATGTTCGCGTCGTCGAGCACGGGCTCGAAGCGGCCCTCGGTGAAGTCGGCGACCTCGCTCGTCGCACCGCGCAGGCGCAGCATCGCCTTCGGAGTGAAGACGATGAGCGGGCGGCGGGGGCGCGCGTAGGCCTGGCGACGCAGCAGGTGGAAGTACGACGCGGGCGTCGAGGGGCGCGCGACGGTCATGTTGTCCTCCGCCGCGAGCTGCAGGTAGCGCTCGATGCGCGCCGACGAGTGGTCGGGGCCCTGGCCCTCGTAGCCGTGCGGCAGCAGCAGCACGACGCTCGAGCGCTGGTTCCACTTCTGCTCGGCGGAGGAGATGAACTCGTCGATGATCGTCTGCGCGCCGTTGGCGAAGTCGCCGAACTGCGCCTCCCACAGCACGAGCGAGTCGGGGCGCTCGACCGAGTAGCCGTACTCGAAGCCCATGGTCGCGTACTCGCTCAGGAGCGAGTCGTAGATCCAGAGCTTCGCCTGGTTCTCGGCGAGGTTCGCGAGCGGCAGCCACTCCTGGCCGTTGGCGCGGTCGTGGAGCACGGCGTGGCGCTGCACGAACGTGCCGCGGCGCGAGTCCTGGCCCGACATGCGCACGGGCGTGCCCTCCATGAGGAGGGAGCCGAGGGCGAGCAGCTCGCCGAAGCCCCAGTCGATGCCGCCGTTGCGGCTCATCTCGACGCGCTTCTTGAGCATCGCCTGCAGCTTGCCGTGGATCGTGAAGCCGGCGGGCGGGTTGTCGTGGGCGTCGCCGATGTGCTGGATGACCTCCACCGGCACGCCGGTCGTCTCCGGCTCCGCCGCGATGGTCTCCATCGCGGGCGAGGCGACCGCGCCGGCTCCGACGACGGGGATCTGCCCCGTCTGGACGGCGTGGGTCTCGGCGAAGGCGACCTCGAGGCGCTCCTGGAAGTCGCGGTGCGCGGCGTCGAACTCGTCCGGTGTGATGTCGCCGCGGCCGACGAGCGACTCGGTGTAGAGGGTGCGCACCGAGCGCTTGGCCTCGATGAGGTTGTACATGAGCGGCTGCGTCATCGAGGGGTCGTCGCCCTCGTTGTGGCCGCGGCGGCGGTAGCAGATCAGGTCGATCACGACGTCGCGCTTGAACTCCTGCCGGTAGGCGAAGGCGAGCTCGGCGACGCGGGTGACGGCCTCGGGGTCGTCGCCGTTCACGTGGAAGATCGGCGCCTGGATGGTCTTGGCGACATCCGTCGAGTAGTTCGACGAGCGCGCCTCCCCCGGGGGCGTGGTGAAGCCCACCTGGTTGTTGACGACGACGTGGATCGTGCCGCCCGTCCGGAAGCCGCGCAGCTGCGACAGCTGCAGGGTCTCGAGCACGACGCCCTGGCCGGCCATCGCCGCGTCGCCGTGCACGAGCACGGGGAGGACACCGAACTGGCCGTCGCCCTTGCGGTCCTGCTTGGCCCGGACGATGCCCTCGAGCACGCCGTTCACGGCCTCGAGGTGCGAGGGGTTCGCGGCGAGGTAGACGGGGATCTGCTTGCCGCTCATCGCGGTGAAGACGCCCTCGGTTCCGAGGTGGTACTTCACGTCGCCCGAGCCCTGCACGCTGCGCGGGTCCTGCGTCCCCTCGAACTCGCGGAAGATCTGGCCGTAGGTCTTGCCGGCGATGTTGGCGAGCACGTTGAGGCGGCCGCGGTGCGCCATGCCGATCGCGACCTCGTCCATCTCGGCCTCGGCGGCTCCCTGGAGGATCTCGTCGAGCAGCGGGATCACCGACTCGCCGCCCTCGAGGCTGAAGCGCTTCTGACCGACGTACTTGGTCTGCAGGAAGGTCTCGAACGCCTCGGCCTGGTTGAGCTTGCCGAGGATGCGCATCTGCTCGTCGTGCGTCGGCTTCTGGTACGGCCGCTCCAGGCGGTCCTGGAACCAGCGGCGCTGCGCCGGGTCGGCGATGTGCATGTACTCGAGGCCCACCGTGCGGCAGTAGGAGTCGCGGAGGACGCCGAGGATGTCGCGCAGGAGCATCGTGCGCCGGCCGCCGAAGCCGCCCGTGACGAACTCGCGATCCAGATCCCAGAAGGTCAGGCCGTGGCTCGCGATGTCGAGGTCGGGGTGCGAGCGCTGGCGGTACTCCAGCGGGTCGACGTCGGCCATGAGGTGGCCGCGAACACGGTACGCATTGATGAGCTCGTGCACGCGCGCCGTCTTGTTGATCTGGTCCGCGAGGTCGACGTGGATGTCCTGCGCCCAGTGGATCGGGTCGTAGGGGATCCGCAGGTCGGCGAAGATGTCCTCGTAGAAGCCGCGCTGCCCGATGAGCAACTCATGCACCTTCTTGAGGAACTCGCCCGAGCCCGCGCCCTGGATGACGCGGTGGTCGTACGTGCTCGTGAGCGTGATGGTCTTGCCGATGCCGAGCTCGGCGAGCGTCGCGGGCGACGAGCCCTGGAACTCAGCCGGGTACTCCAGCGCGCCGGCGCCGATGATGGCGCCCTGACCGCGCATGAGGCGCGGTACCGAGTGCACCGTGCCGATGCCGCCGGGGTTGGTCAGCGAGATGGTGTTGCCCTGGAAGTCGGAGGCGGCGAGCTTGTTGTCGCGCGCCCGCTTGACGACGTCCTCGTAGGCGGTGAGGAAGTCGCCGAAGCCCATCGTCTCGCACTTCTTGATGCCGGGCACGAGGAGGGCGCGCGAGCCGTCGGGCTTGGGCAGGTCGATCGCGATGCCGAGGTTGATGTGCGCGGGCGTGACCACGACCGGCTTGCCGTCGACCTCGTCATAGTAGACGTTCTGGCTCGGGAACTCGCGCAGCGCGCGGACCATCGCCCACGCGATCAGGTGCGTGAAGGAGACCTTGCCGCCGCGGGCGCGCTTGAGGTGGTTGTTGATGACGATCCGGTTGTCGATCATCAGCTTCGCGGGGATCGTGCGCACGCTCGTCGCGGTCGGGACGCTCAACGAGGCGTCCATGTTGGAGGCGAGGGTCTTGGCCATGCCCCTGAGCGGGGTGACCGTGTCCTCCGCCGGTTCCTCGGCATCGGCCGTCGCCGCGGGCGCGGAGGCCGTCGCGGGCGCCTGCGCGGGGATCGGCTGGCGCTGCGGGGGAGCGGAGGTCGTGCGGGCCACCGGCTGGCTGCCGGTGATCGGGACGGACGCCGGCGGGACGGAGGACGCCGCGGGCACCGAGGCGGGGGCCGCCTCGGGTGCGTCCATCGCGACCGGGGCGGGGGATGCCGCGGGAACGGGCTCGGCGTCCGACGCGGGCGGCGGGGCGTCGGCGAGAGCCGACTGGTGGTACTTCTCGAGGATCGGCCACCATGACGGGTCGACCGAGTTCCTGTCGGCCTTGTACTGCTCGTACATCTCGTCAACGAGCCACTCGTTGGCACCGAACTCGCCCGCGGCGCCGCCGTCGGGGCTCACTCCGGTCACTTGGCTTGACACAGCCGACCGCCCACTTCCGTTTCGCTAGATGCTCGGATCGAATGGGAACCCTCGCTGGTCCCCAGCCCGTCAAGCCTACCCATGGAAGTCCCGCCCCCCGTGCGCGAGAGGCCCGCCGTAGTCTGAAAGATGTGCGATTCTTCGACGAACGACCCGCCCACGATCTGACCTACTCCGACGTGTTCCTGGTGCCGAGCCGATCGGATGTCGGCGGCCGGCTGAGCGCGGACCTGACGGTCGACGACGCGACCGCCCTGGGCATCCCCCTCGTCGCCGCGAACATGACGTCGGTGACGGGCCCGCGCCTCGCCGCCGCCCTGGCTCGCCGCGGCGGTCTCGGGGTGCTGCCGCAGGACACCCCGCTCGGCGAGCTCGACGCCGCGATCCGCGCCGTGAAGAGCGCGCACGTCATGCTCGACCCGCTCGTCGCGGTGGGCGTCGAGACGACGATCGCCGAGGCGCTGCGGCGCGCCCCCGACACCGCGGGCGCCCTGCTGACCGTCGTCGACGCCGACGGGGCGCCCGAGCGGTGCATCCCCGTCAGCCGCCTGCGCGGCGCGCTGCCCGATTCGCGCATCGGCGACCTCGTCGGCGACCCCGTGCCCGCCCTCGACGACGAGGACGTCACCGACCCGCGCCAGGCCTTCGACCTCATCGACGCGGCGGGCGTCGACGCCGTCGCCGTCATGCACCACGGGCGCATCATCGGCTCGCTGAGCGCGCGCAGCGCCGTGCGCGCCACGCTCTACACCCCGGCGACGGATGCCCGTGGCCGGCTCCGCGTCGCGGCCGCGATCGGCGCCAACGGCGACCCGGCGGCGCGGGCCGAGGCGCTCGTCCGGGCCGGCGTCGACGTCATCGTCCTCGACACGGCCCACGGCCACCAGGAGTCGATGCTCGCGGCCGTGCGCGCCGTCGCTGGCAAGAAGCTGGGCGTCCCGCTCGTCGCGGGCAACGTCGTCACGCCGGAGGCCGTGCACGACCTCGTCGAGGCGGGTGCGGACATCCTCAAGGTCGGCGTGGGGCCGGGCGCGATGTGCACGACGCGCATGATGACGGCCGTGGGGCGCCCGCAGTTCTCGGCCGTGCTCGACACCGCGCAGGCGGCCCGCGAGAAGGGCGCCCGCGTCTGGGCCGACGGGGGAGTGCGCTACCCGCGCGACGTCGCGCTCGCGCTCGCCGCGGGCGCCTCGGCGGTCATGATCGGCTCGTGGTTCGCCGGCACGCTCGAGGCGCCGGGCGAGATCGAGGTCGACGAGGAGGGTCGCTGGTTCAAGAGCTCGTGGGGGATGGCCTCGACGCGCGCCGTCGAGCAGCGGTTCCGGCGGCTCGACGCCTTCGACCGGGCGCGGAAGACGCTCTTCGCGGAGGGCATCTCGAGCTCGCGCATCCTGCTCGACCCGCAGCGACCCTCGATCGACGACCTGCTCGACATGATCACCTCGGGGCTGCGCTCGTCGATGACGTACGCGGGCGCGGCGACGCTGCCGCAGTTCCACGAGCGGGCCGTCGTCGGCGTGCAGTCGGCCGCGGGGTACGAGGAGGGGAAGGCGCTGCCGGTCTCGTGGTGAGCGTCCGCCCCGCGAGGGTGCGCGTCGTCGAGAGCGCGCCCCCGGGCATCCGACGCTCAGCCGCGCCGGGGTCGCCTGGCTATACTTCCTCGCATCATGGATGACCCGCCGTCTTCGCCGTCCGACCCCAGTCATAGTCCCTCGCCGATGATCGGGGGCACCCGTGGGCGCTGAGTGGATCCTCCTCGGCGCGGGCGTGCTCCTCACCATCGGCACCGGCTTCTTCGTCGCGAGCGAGTTCGCGCTCGTCAACCTCGATCGCTCCGATCTCGAGGCGCGCCAGGCGCGCGGCGAGAAGCGGCTCGGGCCCACGATCGCGGCCCTCAAGATCACCTCGACGCACCTCTCGAGCGCGCAGCTGGGCATCACGCTCACGACGCTCCTCACGGGCTACACGATGGAGCCCGCCATCTCGATGATGCTCGCCGGGCCGCTCACGGCCCTCGGCCTGCCGGAGGGCGCCGTGAGCGTCGTCGGCACGATCGTCGCCGTCGTCATCGCGACGCTGCTGTCGATGATCGTCGGCGAGCTCGTGCCGAAGAACTTCGCGCTGTCGCTGCCGCGCCAGACGGCGAAGCTCGTCATCCCCTTCCAGACGCTGTTCACGACGGTGTTCAAGCCCGCGATCTCGCTGCTGAACAACACGGCGAACGCCATCCTCCGCGCCGTCGGCATCGAGCCGAAGGAGGAGCTCAGCGGCGCCCGCACGGCGGAGGAGCTCGCCTCGCTCGTGCGACGCTCCGCGAAGGAGGGCTCGCTCGAGGCCGACACGGCGACGCTGCTCTCGCGCACGCTCGCGTTCTCGCAGCACTCCGCCTCCGACGTGATGACCCCGCGACCGCGCGTCGCGAGCATCGACCGCACCGACTCGGCGCTCGCCGTGATCGAGCTCGCGCGCCGCACGGGCTTCTCGCGCTTCCCCGTCACCGACGATTCGATCGACGACATCGTCGGCATCGTGCACGTCAAGCAGGCCGTCGCGGTGCCGCACGACCGGCGCCCCGACGTGCCCGTCTCCGCGCTGCAGAGCGACGCGCTGCGCGTGCCCGAGACGATGATGCTCGACACCCTGCTCGCCGAGCTGCGCGGCCGCGGCTACCAGATGGCCGTCGTCGTCGACGAGTACGGCGGCACGGCGGGCGTCGCGACGCTGGAGGACCTCGTGGAGGAGCTCGTCGGCGAGGTCTCCGACGAGCACGACCGCGTGCTCGTCGGCGTCGTCCGCTCGCGCGACTGGCTGACCTTCCCCGGCATCCTCCGGCCCGACGAGCTGCGCGACCGCGCGGGGGTCTCGGTGCCGGACGACGGCCCGTGGGAGACCGTCGGCGGCTGGATGATGTCCGAGCTCGGCCGCCTGCCGGCCGTCGGCGATCTCGTCGAGATCGACGCGGGCGCCTTCCGCGTCGAGAGGCTCGACGGCCGCCGCATCGACCGCGTCCGCTACACCCCGAGACCGGCCATCGAGGACGAGGAGGCCGGTCGATGATCAGCGACTCCGACTGGTGGGGACTCGCCTGGCTCGTCGTCCTCCTCGCCGGCAACGCGTTCTTCGTCGGCGCCGAGTTCGCCGTCATCTCGGCCAAGCGCTCGCAGATCGAGCCGCGCGCCGAGGCGGGATCCCGTGCCGCGAAGACCGCCCTCTGGGCCATGGAGCACGCGACGCTCATGCTCGCGACGAGCCAGCTGGGCATCACGGTGTGCTCGCTGCTCATCCTGAACGTCTCCGAGCCGGCCATCCACCACATCCTCGAGATCCCGCTGCAGCTCACGGGGCTGCCGTACGAGGTCGTGAGCGGCGTCGCGTTCACGATCGCGCTGCTCATCGTGTCGTTCCTGCACGTGGTGCTCGGCGAGATGGTGCCGAAGAACATCTCGTTCTCGCTGCCGACGCGCTCGGTGCTGCTGCTCGCGCCCCCGCTCGTGGCGGTCGCGCGCGTGCTCCGCTTCGTCATCGTCGCTCTCAACTCGGTCGCGAACGGCGTGCTGCGCCTGTTCCGCGTCGAGCCGAAGGACGAGGCGACGAGCGCCTTCACGCTCGAGGAGGTCGCGACGATCGTCGAGCAGTCGCAGCGCGAGGGTCTCCTCCACGACCGCTCGGGCGCGCTCAGCGCGGCCTTCGAGTTCACGACGAAGAAGGTCGACGACGTCGCCGTGCCGATGGGCGAGCTCGTCCACCTGCCGGAGGACGCCTCGCCCGCCGACGTCGAGCGGGCGGTCGCTCAGCGCGGCTTCAGCCGCTACGTCCTCGTCGACGACGACGGCGAGCCCACCGGCTACGTGCACCTGAAGGACGTCATCGACCTCGACGAGGACGAGTTCGACGACCCGGTGCCGCCGAAGCGCATCCGTCGCCTCGTGTCGATCCTCGCGAGCGCAGACCTGGAGGACGGCCTCGCCGTCATGCGCCGCTCGGGCGCCCACCTCGCTCGCTCGGTCGACGCGCAGGGCAGCACGACGGGCGTGCTCTTCCTCGAGGACATCATCGAGGAGCTCGTCGGCGAGGTGCAGGACGCCACTCGCCGCCGCCCCTAGGCGGGGGCTCGCGCAGACGACGACGGCGCCGCTCCCGAGGGGGCGGCGCCGTCGTGCGAGAGGTCGCGCTCCGCGCGCGGTGCGGATGCGCCCCTAGAAGAACGCGCGCCGGTACTGCGGCGGCACGAGCTGCTGCAGCGCCGCCTCATCGCCGAGGTCGCGCGCGAAGCTCAGCGCGGCATGCGGGTCGCGCATCCACTTGCGCCCCATGAGGATGGCGTCGGCCTGACCGGAATCGATGATCTGCTCGGCCTGCGCAGCCTCCGTGATGAGCCCCACGGCGGCGACGGGCACGTCGCCCTCCGAGCGCACGTGCGCCGCGAGCGGCACCTGGTAGCCGGGCCCGACCGGGATCGACGCGCGCACGAGCCCGCCGCTGGAGATGTCGAAGAGATCGGCGCCCGCCTCGAGCGACCAGGCCGCGACCTGAGCGGTCTGCTGCTCGTCCCAGCCGCCCTCCGTCCAGTCGGTGGCCGAGAAGCGCACGAGCACGGGAACGTCGACGGCCGCGCGCACCGCGCGCACCACGTCGAGCACGATGCGCGCGCGGTTCTCCAGCGAGCCGCCCCACGCGTCGTCGCGCTGGTTCGACAGCGGAGAGAGGAACTGGTGGAGGAGGTAGCCGTGGGCGGCGTGCACTTCGACGAGATCGAAGCCCGCCGCGACGGAGCGGCGCGCCGCGTCGGCGAAGGCGGCCACGACATCCGCGATGCCCTGCTCGTCGAGGGCGACGGGCGCGTCGTAGCCGTCGAAGGCGATCGCCGAGGGGGCCACCGTCTGCCAGCCGGCCTCGCTGACCGGCATCGTGCCGCGGCCCGACCACCCCTCGGGCGTCTCGCCCCACTCGGGGTAGATGCTCGCCTTGCGTCCGGCGTGCGCGAGCTGGATGCCGGCCGCCGCGCCCTGCGAGTGCACGAAGTCGACCACGCGCGACCAGGCCTCGGCCTGCGCGTCGTTCCAGATGCCGGTGTCGTGGGGGCTGATGCGCCCCTCGGGCGTCACGGCGGTCGCCTCGGCGATCACGAGGCCGGCACCGCCGCGCGCGAACGAGCCCAGGTGGGCGAGGTGCCAGTCGGTGGGCACGCCGTCGCGCGCGATGACGGAGTACTCGCACAGGGCGGCCACCCACAGTCGGTTGCGCAGCGTGAGGGAGCGGACGGTGAGCGGGGAGAAGAGCGCAGAGGTCACGAGACAGTGCAAGCAGCCAGCGGCCCGGGGTATTCCTGGGAGCGGCCGCGCGGGTGGGGGCGGCCGTGCGCGGGGGCGGGTGCGGCCGGGCAGGCGGGCGCGGTCGGGAGCCCCGCGCTCGTGCGAGCGGACGGGCCGGGCGTCGAGCGCCGCTCGATAGGGTGTCGGCGTGACAGGCCCGACGCAGTTCCTCCCCGACGCCGCCGCTCGACTCCTCGCCGTCCCCGGCGAGCACGACGACAAGTACCGGCGCGGCGTGCTCGGCGTCGTCACCGGCTCGGCTCAGTATCCGGGGGCCGCGGTGCTCGGCGTCGAGGCGGCCCTGCGCACCGGCGTCGGCATGGTCCGCTACCTCGGCCCCGCTCGTGCCGCCGACCTCGTCCTGCAGCGCCGCCCCGAGGCGGTCACCGAGCCGGGGCGCGTGCAGGCGTGGCTCCTGGGCAGCGGGATGCCCGTGCCCGGGCACGGCGGGGAGCGCGACGCCGCCACGCGCGACCGCTTCGAGCGCGCGCTCGAGTCGGGTCGCCCCCTCGTGCTCGACGCCGGCGCGCTCGATCTCGCAGCCTCGTCGACGGCGCCCACGGTCATCACTCCGCACGCCGGGGAGCTCGCCCGGCTCACGAGCGTCGACGCGGACGCGGTGCGCGCCGACCCGCTCGGCTCCGCCCGCCGGGCGGCCGAGCGCTTCGGGGTGACCGTGCTGCTCAAGGGGCACACGACGCATGTCGTGGGTTCCACGGGCGAGGAGCTCGTGGCGCGATCGGCGCCCGCGTGGCTCGCGATCGCGGGGGCGGGGGATGCCCTCGCGGGCATCCTCGGAGCCCTCGTCGCGACGCACGGCGACGCGGTCGTCGACGATGCGGCGCTGCTGGGGCGGCTCGCGGCGGCGGCCGCGGTGATCCACGGGCTGGCGGCGCAGCGCGCCTCGGCCGGCGGGCCCTTCACGGTGCTCGACCTGTGCCGCGAGCTCGGCCCGACGATCGCGCAGCTCGTGAAGTACCGCCCGGTCGTGTAGCGCGCGGGCCCCCCGCCCGGCCCCCGCCCGGCCCCCGCGCCCGCGCCCTCACACGCGCTCGGCCCCGAACATGAGCTGCTTTAGTGAGCGGGCGCGGCTTCGGTCGAGCGCATCATCATCAAATCCGCTCATCGTCGCTCGCGGCCGGGGAAGAGGAAGCCGGCGGCCCGCAGGCGCGCCGCGAGCCGCACCGGCGCGAGCGCGACGGCCCACCCGGCCCGAGCCATGCCGCGCACGCGAGCGCGAATCTCGTCCTCGCGCTCCTTCTCCGCGACGAGCACCTCCTCCGCGGTGCGGCCGCCGCGCAGTGCGGGGTCGAGGTACTTGGCCCTGCCGTCGAACTCGAGCACGAAGTCCTGGTCGGGCCAGTAGCAGTCGACGAAGTACCGTCGGCCCGAGTCGCCGCGGAACTCCCACTGCAGCTCGGGCTGCGGCAGACCGAGCAGGTGGATGCTCGCCCGCAGCAGCGACTCGCCCGGGCTCTCCGCGCGAGCGTCGGCAAGCTGCGCGACCGTGAGCGCGCGCGTCCGGCCGTGTCGCACGGGGCGGCGCTCCGCCTCCTGCAGGAGCAGGTCCTGGTCGAGCGGCGCGCGAAGGAGGGCTCGCGCCGAGCTTCCACGGACCGCGGCGTCGGCGGCCATGAGCCCGGCGGCGAGGGATCGCGTCGCTGAGACGTCCGACACCGTCCGCGCGAGCGAGGTCACCGGGAGGCCGTCGATGTGCTCACCAGGATCCGGCCGGGAGGTGACGTGACGGATCAGCCCGCCGGAGTGCCGCCCGCCTCCCCGGCTCGGGCGGACCGAGTGCACGGTCGAGGGCCACCCGTCGATCGTCGGCAGCCGCCAGAGCGCCAGCGCGCTCGGTCCGCAGAGCAGCTCGTCCGACGCGAGGCCGCCCGATGCGGCATGCACGAGCGCGCGATACCGCGCGTCGGGGTCAAGCTGATCCCATGCCTCGTAGTGGATGTACACGCCACGCGCGAGACGGATCAGGGTCGACCGGCGCGCAGCATCGATGGTGGCGCTCCGATCCGAGGGGGTGGCGATGCCACGGAGCCGGATGAGCCCGCGGTCGTCAGCGAAGTCGTTCATGGCCGGAGCATCGAGCAGGTCGAGCCGGCGCCGCAGCCGCAGGTGGAATGACGGGGGATTCCGTCCGTGCACGGTGCGCTGGTGACGACACGCAGAGCCCGCTCGCCGCCCCAGCCCGCTCGAGGATGCGCAGGTCTGATGACGATGAGCGCTGTCGATGCGGCGCTTGCTCATCAAACCCGCTCATCGTCAAGGGTGGAGGGCGCGGGTGGCGTGCGCGGGCGAGCGGTCGTGCGCGCACCCGCCACTACGCTGGGCCGGTGACCGAGCCCCGCAGCGAGCGCCCCACGGCGGACGCGCGCACGGCGCGGGCGGGCACCTCGGACGCGCGCACGGCGCGGGCGCGCACGGCGCGGGTCGCCGTCGCCCGCGGCCTCGCCGAGCTGGGCGCGCATCCCCTCGCCCTGTGGTCGGCGTTCGGCGTCATCCACCTGTGGCTCATCGCCTACAACCTTCTCGGCCCCGGGCTGCCGCTCGGCGACGTGACGCTCGTGTACCGCTTCTGGGTCGAGCAGGGCCTCATCGCGAACGACTGGGTCGGCATCGACTCGTCGTGGGTGTACCCGATCGTCGCGCTCGTGCCGATGCTCGCCGCCTACGCGTTCGGCCCCGACCCGTACCCGGTCGTCTGGCTCGTGATCGTCATGCTCATGAACGCGGGCGCCCTGCTCGTCATCGCGGGCACCGGCCGTCGCGTGCGCGATGCGGCCGCCGCCTGGTGGTGGATGCTCTTCCTCCTCGCCCTCGGACCGATCGCGCTCGGCCGCATCGACTCGATCACGGCTCCTCTCGCAGTCGCCGCGGTCGCCCTGCTCGCCCGCCACCCCCGGACCGCCGCCGGGCTCCTCGCCGTCGCGGCGTGGATCAAGGTGTGGCCCGCCGCGATCCTCCTCGCCGCGGTCATCGGGCTGCGCGAGCGCGCGCGCGTCGTGCTCGCGACGGTCGCCGTGACGATGGTCGTCGTCGCGGGCGGGCTCGCGGTCGGCGCGGGCGCCTCGCTGCTGTCGCCGCTCACCGAGCAGTCGGGGCGCGGCCTGCAGGTCGAGGCGCCGCTCACGACGCCGTGGCTGTGGGCGGCGTGGGCGGGGGAGTGGAGCGCGCGCGTCTACTACGACCGCGACATACTCACCTGGCAGGTGTTCGGCGAGGGCTCGCAGCAGGCGGCAGCGCTCGCGACGCCGCTACTCGCGATCGTCGTGCTCGCGATCGTCGCGCTCGGCCTGCTCGCGCTGCGCGCGGGCGCGCCCGAGGTGCGGCTCGTCCCGGCTCTCGCTCTCGCGCTCGTCGCCGCGCTCATCGTCGTCAACAAGGTCGGCTCGCCGCAGTTCGGCACGTGGCTCGCGGCGCCGATCCTCCTCGGCGTCCTGTGGCGGGCGCGCGGCGGCGCGTCCTTCGCCGTGCCCGCCGGGCTCGCGCTCGCGATCGGCGCGCTCACGCAGGCCGTGTACCCGTTCCAGTACGGCGAGCTGCTGGGCCTGCAGACTCCGCTCGTGGTGATCCTGACCCTCCGCAACGCGCTCGACGTCGTGCTGCTGGTGTGGGCGGTCGTCGCGGTGGTGCGGGCGTGGCGGTCCGGAGCGACGGGCGCCGAGCATCCGCCCCGCGCCCGTCGTGGCACGCTGGAGGTCGACGGCCCCGCGGGCCGCGCGAGAGACAGGGAGCCCCACTCATGATCGTCGCCTTCTCGGTCGCCCCCTCGGGCGGATCCTCGACGGACTCGGTGCATGACGCGGTCGCCGCCGCCGTGCGCGTCGTGCGGGAATCGGGGCTGCCGAACCGCACGAGCAGCATGTTCACCGAGGTCGAGGGGGAGTGGGACGAGGTCATGGAGGTCGTGCGGCGCGCGACCGAGGCGGTCGGCGCCTACGGCACGCGCGTCTCGCTCGTGCTCAAGGCCGACATCCGCCCCGGCCACGTCGGCGAGCTCGACGGCAAGGTCGAGCGCCTCGAGGCCGCGATCGCGCGCCACGAGGCGTAGCCCCTCGATGCTGCAGCCCGTCATCGCCGGGGTGATCGGCGCCGTCACCGGGTTCGCGAGCTCGTTCGCGCTCGTCATCGCCGGGCTCATCGCGGTCGGTGCGAGCCCCGCCGAGGCCGCCTCGGGACTGCTCGCACTGTGCCTCGGGCAAGCGGTGCTCGCGATCGCCCTCTCGTGGCGCTACCGGCTGCCGCTGTCGTTCGCGTGGTCGACGCCGGGCGCAGCGCTCCTCATCGCGGCCGAGGGCACGACGGGCTCGTACGCCGCGGCGATCGGCGCGTTCCTGGTCTGCGGGATCCTCATCGCTCTCACGGGTCTGTGGGGCGCGCTCGGGCGGGCGATGACGCGCATCCCGATGCCGCTCGCGGGTGCGATGCTCGCGGGCATCCTCTTCCCCATCTGCCTCGCCCCGGTCACGGCGGTCATCGACGAGCCGCTCCTGGCGATCCCGGTCGTGCTCGTCTGGCTCGTGCTCGTGCGGCTCGCGCCCCGGTGGGCCGTTCCCGCGGCGATGCTCGTCGCGGTCGTCGGCATCGCGATCACCGCGACCGGCAGCGGGATGCTCGACGCGGGCCTCGCGCCCGCCCTCGCCGTGACGCTCCCCGCCCTGGACCCGCTCGTGATCGTCTCGCTCGGAGTCCCGCTGTTCATCGTCACGATGGCGGGCCAGAACGTCCCGGGCTTCGCGGTGCTCCGCACCTTCCGGTTCGAGCCGGTTCCCGCGCGGGCGATCCTCGTCGCGTCGGGCGGCATGACGGCGGCGGTCGCCGTGCTCGGCGGCTACGCCCTCAACCTCGCCGCGATCACGGCGGCGCTCATGGCGGGGCCGGACGCGCACCCCGACCCGCGACGGCGCTGGGTCGCACCCGTAGCCGGAGGCGTCACCTACGTGCTGCTCGGCCTCGCCGCGGGGGTCGCGACGGCCGTCGTCGCCGCGGCCCCGCCCATCCTCATCATCGCCGTCGCGGGCCTCGCCCTGCTCGGCGCCCTGACGACGAGCCTCGTGAGCGCGTTCGAGTCGCCCGAGACGCGGCTGACCGCGGCGGCGACCCTGATCGTCGTGGCCTCGGGCGTCGTCGTCGCGGGCATCGGCAGCGCGTTCTGGGGTCTCGTCGTCGGCGCCCTCGTACTGGCCGTGACGACCTGGCGGCCGACGCGCGGGCGCGAACCGGAGGAGCTGTCGGAGGCCCCCGAGCCTCACTAGCCTGGGCGGATGCACGCCGACTTCCGCACCCTCCCCGCCGACCCCGCCTCGCACGACGCCCTCGCCCGCCAGGGCCTGCGCTACGAGCTCGTCGGCGACGACACCGCCCGGCAGGACGCGTTCTCGCAGGCGGTCGCCCGCGGGTTCCACGGCGGAGCGCCGGAGGATCAGGCGCTCGTCGAGATGCGCGAGTCGTCGCGCGAGCGGCGCGCGATCGGCGTCTGGGACGACTCGGCCGCCGAGCCCGAGGTGCCCGTCGCGACGGTCGACAGCTGGCCGACGCCGCTGCGCGTGCCGGGCGACCGCGACCTCGAGGCGTGGGCGATCAGCGTCGTGACGGTCGCCCCGACCCACCGGCGGCGCGGCATCGCGCGCGGGCTCCTCGAGGGCGAGCTGCGCGCGGCGATCGCGAACGGCACGCCGCTCGCGATCCTCACCGTCTCCGAGTCGACGATCTACGGCCGCTACGGCTTCGGCCCCGCCACGTGGTCGGCCGAGCTCGTCGTCGACACGAAGCGCGCGCGCTGGGTCGGGCCGACCCCCGCGGGCCGCGTGCACCTCATCTCGCGCGAGAGCACCCGCGCGATCGCGCTCGATCTGGAGGAGCGCGCGCGGGTCGCGGGCGGCATCCCGACCTGGGGCGGTCATTGGGATCGCCAGCTCGGCCTCCGCCCCTCGCAGGCGTCGACGTCGGCCGACCTCCGTGTCGTGCGCTACGACGACGAGGCGGGCGAGCCGCAGGGCTTCGCGGTGTACCGCGTCAAGGACGCCGGCGCCGACTTCACGAAGCACCCGGTCGAGATCATCGACCTCATCGCCGAGACCCCCGACGCCTACGCCGCGCTGTGGCGCTACGTGCTCGAGCTCGACCTCGTCCACGAGGTGGTCGCCCACCAGCGGAGCGTCGACGAGCCCGTGAAGTGGATGGTCGCGGATGCCCGTGCCGTGCTCACGCGGTCGGTCACCGACCACCTGTGGGCGCGCATCCTCGACGTGCCGAGGTGCCTCGAGGGCCGTCGGTGGCAGCGGGCCGGCCGCGTCGTGCTCGACGTCGCCGACGACCTCGGTCTGGCCGGCGGGCGGTTCGCGCTCGAGGTCGACGACGCGGGCGCCGCGCGCGTGACGACGACGGACGAGCCGGCCGACGTGAGCCTCGGCATCGATGCGCTGAGCTCGCTCCTGCTCGGCGGCGCGAGCCCGATCACGCTCGCCGCCGCCGGTCGCCTCGAGGGCGACGCGGCGGCGGTCGAGCGCCTGCACGGCATGGCGGTCACTCCCGTGCCGCCGTGCCTGGGCTTCTGGTTCTAGCCGCTCAGGCGGCGAGCCCGCGTCGCGTCAGCAGCGGCTCGATGACGGCGTCGCGGCCGCGGAACTCGCGGTAGGCCTCGAGCGGGTCGCCAGCGCCGCCGAGCCCGAGCACGTACTGGCGGAACCGGTCGCCGTTGGCGCGCGTGAGTCCGCCGTTCTCCTTGAACCACTCGACGGTGTCGGCGTCGAGCACCTCGCTCCAGATGTAGCTGTAGTAGCCGGCCGAGTACCCGCCCGAGAACACGTGGGCGAAGTAGGTCGAGCTGTAGCGGGTCGGCACCGCGGGGTTGTCGAGACCCACGCGCGCGAGCGCCTCGGCCTCGAACGCGGCGACATCCGTCACGGCGGCGGCCTCGGCGGCGCTGAGCGTGTGCCAGGCCTGGTCGAGCAGGGCCGCGGCGAGGTACTCGCTCGTCTTGAAGCCCTCGCCCCAGGTCTCGCTCGCCCGGATGCGGTCGAGGGTCTCGGCGGGGATCGGCTCTCCCGTGACGTGGTGGACGGCGTAGTCGTTGACGATCTCGGGCCAGAGCATCCACATCTCGTTCACCTGGCTGGGGAACTCGACGAAGTCGCGGTACACGTTCGTGCCCGTGAACGACGGATAGGTGACGTGCGCGAACAGGCCGTGCAGCGCGTGGCCGAACTCGTGGAAGAACGTGTTGACCTCGTCGAAGGTCAGCAGCGCCGGCTCGCCCGCGGCGGGCTTGGGCACGTTGAGGTTGTTGACGACGATCGTCGGGTGGTCGAGCAGCGCGTTCTGGCCGATGAGCTCGTTCATCCAGGCGCCGCCGCGCTTGCTGTCGCGCGTGAACAGGTCGAGCAGGTAGAGGCCGAGCTCGGAGCCGTCCTCGTTGCGCACCTCGAAGGCGCGCACGTCGGGGTGGTAGCCCGTGAGGTCGGGGCGCTCCTCGAACGTGATGCCGAAGACCTTCGTCGCGGCGGCGAACACGCCCTGCTGGAGCACGCGCTCGGCCTCGAAGTAGGGGCGGAGGGCGGCGGTGTCGACGTCGAACTCGGCCGTGCGCACGCGCTCGCTGTAGAAGGCCCAGTCGTGCGCCCCGATCGGGTGACCGGCTTGTCGCTCGAGCTTCTCCTGCTCGGCGCGGGCGTTGCGAGCGGCGGCGGGCGCGAGCTTCTCGAGCATCTCGGCGACGCGCGCGGGCGTCTTCGCGGTGCCGTCGGCGGTCACGAAGGCGGCGTGGTTCTCGAAGCCGAGCAGCTCGGCGCGCTCGGCGCGCAGCCGCGCGATCTCGAGCAGCACGGCGCTGTTGTCGTGCTCGTTGCCGCGCGCGGCGCGGGCGCGGGATGCCGACATGATCCGCTCGCGGACGTCGCGGTTCGTGAGGGAGGCCAGCCACGGGTGCCCCGTCGGCAGCACGAGGGTGACGAGGTGCTTGCCCTCGAGCCCGCGATCGGCGGCCGCCTGCGCCGCGGCCGAGATCTCGCCGGGGGTGAGCCCGTCGAGCTCGGCGACGTCGTCGATCACCACGGCGAGGTCGTTGGTGTCGGCGAGGAGGTTCTTCTCGAAGCGGGTCTGCAGCACCGAGAGTCGCGAGTTGAGGTCACTGAGTCGCGCCTTCTGCGCGTCGTCGAGGCCCGCGCCGGCGAGGGTCATGACGGTGTGGCGGCGCTCGATGAGGTACCGCTGCTCGGGCGTGAGCTCGAGGCTGTCGCGCTGCTCGTGGAGCGCGGCGATGCGCGCGTAGAGCGCGGAGTCGAGCGTGATGGCGTCCTCGTGGGCGGCGAGCTTCGGCGCGAACTCCTCCTCGAGCGCGTTGCTCGCGTCGTTCGAGTCGGCCGAGCTCTTGTTGAAGAACACGCGCAGTACGCGCGTGAGCAGCTGGCCGCTGCGCTCGAGGGGCTCCATGGTGTTGGCGAAGGTCGCCGGCTCGGTCTGCGCGGTGATCGCGGCGATCTCGGCGCGCTGCTCGGCCATGCCCTGCTCGATCGCGGGGCCGAAGTGATCGTCGCTGATCTCGGCGAAGGGCGGCAGCTGGTACGGCAGGGTGCTGGGGGAGAGGAAGGGATTGCTCATCCGTTCACCCTAGGGCCGGCCGCCGCCGCAGCCGCNAAAGACTCTTTTGCAAGCGTATCTTTGCAGTCATGGGACCCGATCCGAACGGCAGGGCAGACCTCGAAGGCCTCAAGGCCCTCGCGCACCCCCTTCGCGTCACGATCATCGACGCGCTCTCGACGTACGGCCCGCAGACCGCGAGCATGCTCGCCGAGCGGCTCGGCGAGTCGAGCGGATCGACGAGCTACCACCTCCGCCAGCTCGAGAAGCACGGCTACGTGGAGGAGCTCGCGGAGAAGGGCACCGGCCGCGAGCGCTGGTGGCAGCGCGTCCAGGCCCCCATCTACCTCGGTGACGAGGAGACGGGCAGGAGCGAGACGGGCCGCGAGGTCTCGCGCATCGTCATGCGCGAGTTCGCCCACCACCGCGAGCAGTACTTCCGCGACTTCATCGAGCGCGGCATGACCGAGCTGAGCGAGGAGTGGCAGCACGCCTCGAGCATCACCATGTCGAACGTCCACGTCACCGCCGAGCAGCTCGCTCAGCTCCACCACGACGTCGGCGAGCTCGTCCACGAGTTCGTCGAGAAGCACCGCGGTCAGCGGGTGCCGGGCTCGCGCCCCGCGCTCGTGCAGTTCTACGCCTTCCCGGTCGTCGACGGAGTGGAGGTCCCTGCAGAGGGAGACACCCCCACCGACGGCAGCACCCCCGAAACCCCGTCCGACACCACCGACACCGCGAAGGAGGAGCGAGCATGACCGCCGTCACCATGAGCACGGGCATGATCACCATCCAGCTGCCGCGCCGGCGCACTCCCGTTCTCCGCCGCCTCGCTCTGAGTGCCGGCCTCGCCCTGCTCACCTGGTCGGGCGCGCGCGCCGCGGTCAGCGGGCACGACGAGCAGGCTCGCCTCATCGCGACGGAGAACGCCGTGCGCCGCACCCGCGACGGCTTCCGCTACGGCTTCGTGCAGTAGCCCCGCCGCCCCACGATCAACGGGCGCGCCGATCCCTCCTGGTCGGCGCGCCCGTTTCGCGTCTCCGGTGCATCCGCCGACGCGGCCGTCTCCGGCGCCGGCCGTCTCCGGCGCCGGCCGTCTCCGGCGCGAGCCGTCTCAGGCGTCGTGCGTCGCGTCGTCGTCGAGCGTCGTCGTGACGCTTCCGTCGTGCCCTTCGCGGATGACCGTCCCGTCGTCGAGCTCGACCACGGGTCGCCCCTCCAGCCACGTGAGGGTCCAGCGCCACTGCGTCGTGTCGCGCCCGAGCAGGTCGCCCTCGACGGCGCGGATCGCCGCGCGGACGGCGGGGCTCACGCGGGCCGGCGGCTCGCCGCCCACGGTCCAACGGGTTCCGAGCTGCATGCTCAGCACTCCTTCTCGTAGGTCACCCAGCTCGTGCGGGTCGCGAGCCGGTCGTACACGCGCTGGGCGCGGTCGTTGTCGTGCGCGGTGATCCAGCGCAGGGTTCCGCCGCCGTGCGCGGTCGCGTGCGCGGCGACCGCGTCGAGGAGCGCGGTCCCGGCGCCCGTGCCGCGCAGCTCCTCGTCGACGTACAGGTCGTCGAGGAACCAGCCGGGCCCGGCGGTGAAGGTGTCGGGCTGCTCGCGCACGTGCGCGAAGCCGCGGACCTCCCCGTCGATCTCCGCGACGAACGCGGTCAGCGGGTGGCGGGCATCCATCAGCCAGGCCCAGACGCCGTCGATGACGGCCGCCTCGAAAGCGGTCTCGTAGAACGCGCCGTAGGCGAGGAAGAGCCGCTGCCACGCGTCGCGATCGGCGGCGGCGATCGGCCGGATTGTCAGGGGGCTAACGGTCATGCGCTCAGTGAACCACGGCGCGCGCCCCGGCCGAGGAAACGGCGGGGCGCGCGTCGCGAGAGGCTCGCACGAGCAGGGCGCGGGCTACGGCGCCTCGGGCAGGGAGCCAAGCTCGATCGCGAGCACCTCGACGCTCTCGCCCTGCTGGATGTCGAGCGTGTCGATGCGCCCGACGGCCTTGAGGTCGCCGGCGGCCTCGGCGAGCAGGAGCGGCGCCGAGATCGTCGCGTGCGCGACGGGCGTCTTCTGCGAGGCCTTCGCGTCGGTCTTCGCGCGACGGATCCCGATGAGGGCGGCCGAGACGAGCGGCAGCAGCCCGCTCGGGGCGGCGTCGACGCCGAGCTCGTTGACCGTCGGCCAGGCCGCGCGGTGCACGCTGTCGTCGTGGGTCCAGCTCCACACCTCCTCCGTGGCGAAGGGGATGACCGGCGCGAGCAGGCGCAGCATGACGTCGACCGCGCGGCGCAGCGCGGTCACGGCGCTCGCCTGCCCGTCGACGCGATCCGACTCATCGCCGGGCGTGGAGCCGTAGGCGCGCTCCTTCACGAGCTCGAGGTAGTCGTCGCAGAACGTCCAGAAGAACTGCTCGGTCAGCTCGAGGGCGCGGGCGTGGTCGTACTCCTCGTAGGCCTTCGTCGCCTGGCGCACGACGTCGCCGAGGGTCGCGAGCATGTCGACGTCGAGCGGGTCGGTGACGACCGCGTCGCCCGCCGGCACGGGGAATGAGTAGACGAACTTCGCGGCGTTGAGCACCTTGATCGCGAGGCGCCGGCCGATCTTCATCTGCTTGGGGTTCTGCGGGTCGAAGGCCGCGTCGGTGCCGAGGCGCGAGCTGGCGGCCCAGTAGCGCACCGCGTCGGAGCCGTGCTCGTCGAGCATGCCCTGCGGCGTGACGACGTTGCCCTTCGACTTCGACATCTTCTTGCGGTCGGGGTCGACGATGAAGCCCGAGATGCCGGCGTGCTTCCACGGCACCGTGCCGTGCTCGAGCTCGGCGCGCAGCACGGTCGAGAACAGCCAGGTGCGGATGATGTCCTGACCCTGGCTGCGCAGGTCGTACGGGAAGACCAGGTCGAACAGCTCCGGGTCGTCCTCCCACTTCGCCGCGATCTGCGGGGTGAGCGAGGAGGTCGCCCACGTGTCCATGATGTCGACCTCCCCGATGAAGCCGCCCGGCTGGCCGCGCTGGGCCTCGTCGAACCCGGGGGCGGGCATCGATGACGGGTCGACGGGCAGCATGTCCTCGGTCGGCACGATCGGGTCGCCCGTCTGCTCGCCGTTCTCGTCGAGGCGGTACCAGACGGGGATGGGCACGCCGAAGAAGCGCTGGCGTGAGATGAGCCAGTCGCCCGAGAGCCCGCCGACCCAGTTCTCGTACCGCACGCGCATGAAGTCGGGGTGGAAGGCGATCTGGCGGCCGTTCTCGAGCAGCCGCTCGCGCAGGCCCTCGTCGCGTGCGCCGTTGGCGATGTACCACTGGCGCGTGGTGACGATCTCGAGCGGCTTGTCGCCCTTCTCGAAGAACTTCACGGGGTGCGTGATGGGCCGCGGGTCGCCGTGCAGGTCGCCCGACTCGCGCAGCAGCTCGACCATGCGGGCCTTCGCGCTGAACACGGTCGTGCCGGCGAGCTCGCCGTAGACCGCGAGGGCGTCGCCCTCGATGCCCTCCGGGGCATCGGCGAGGATGCGGCCGTCCTTTCCGAGGATCGGGCGCGTCGGCAGGTCGAGCTCCCGCCACCACACCACATCGGTCACGTCGCCGAAGGTGCACACCATGGCGATGCCGGAGCCCTTGTCCTGCTGGGCGAGGTGGTGGGCGACGACGGGCACCTCGACGCCGAAGAGGGGCGTGCGCACGGTCGTGCCGAAGTAGGGCTGGTAGCGCTCGTCGTCGGGGTGGGCGACGAGGGCGACGCACGCGGCGATGAGCTCGGGGCGCGTGGTCTCGATCTCGATCGTCCCGCCGTCGGGCGTGTGGAAGCTCACCCGGTGGTACGCACCGGGCATCTCCTTGTCCTCGAGCTCGGCCTGCGCGACGGCGGTGCGGAAGGTGATGTCCCACAGCGTGGGGGCGTCGGCGCGGTAGGCCTCGCCGCGGGCGAGGTTGCGCAGGAAGGCGCGCTGCGCGACACGCTGCGCCTCGTCGCCGATCGTCCGGTAGGTCTGGGTCCAGTCGACGCTCAGGCCGAGCGCTCGCCAGAGGTCCTCGAACTGCTTCTCGTCCTCGACGGTGAGGCGCTCGCACAGCTCGATGAAGTTGCGGCGGCTCACGGGCACCTGGTCGGCGGGCTTGCCGCTCGTGCCGCCGCCCTCGAAGGGAGGCGTGAAGTCGGGGTCGTAGGGGAGGGCCGGCTCGCAGCGCACGCCGTAGTAGTTCTGCACCCTGCGCTCGGTCGGCAGCCCGTTGTCATCCCACCCCATCGGGTAGAAGAGGTGCTGGCCGCGCATGCGCTGGAACCGCGCGGCGAGATCCATGTGGGTGTAGCTGAAGACGTGGCCGATGTGGAGGGAGCCCGAGGCGGTCGGCGGGGGAGTGTCGATCGCGTACACGGCGTCGGAGCCGGCGACGAGGGCGGCGTCGCGGTCAAAGCGGTAGGTGCCCTGAGCCTCCCACACCTCGCCCCACTTCGGCTCGAGACCCTCGAGGGCGGGCTTGTCGGGGATGGCGTTGCTCATGGGTTCTCGCTCCGTATGGGCGGCACCGTGTCAGAGGTAAGGGTGCCTGGGTGTGGGTGTGACTCCATCGTATCCAAGGAAGCGTCAAGCGCCGTTCTCACCGGTAGAGCCTCGATCGAATGAGACCAGTGGCCTCTCGCAGCGAGCAACTCTGTTGACCCCTTCGGATAACGCACCAACCCGCGAGGCTCGTGCGGGGCAAAGTCCGCACGGTCACCGTAGATCGGCACATCGAGAAAGCACCCATACGTAAAACCGCAAGTTACGCGGAAGAGAAGTTCTTTCCGAGCCTTGACGGCGGAGCGATACCAGCGACGGATGACGCTCGAGAAATGCGCCTTTCGATGTCGCCCTTGGTTGAGATTACGTGGCTATGCTCACCTTATTCGCGTGTCGCCATCTCAAGTCGTGAGTTCAACCGGAAGACTATTTCGGTCACAGTTCGGCGATAGGGCAGTAAGAGACCTCGAAATGGACCAACGNCCTGCCAGCTAGCATCAAGCTCAACTCTTACAAGCTGTCGATTCTGAAGTAGAGCGTAGACGCTTGGAGGCGAAGTTGGCGCGTAAACCCGAAGCTCCGTCGAGGTCGGGCGCAATGCAATTGCCGAGATTGAAGTAGTTACTTGCCGAAAATCAAGCTGTCCATAACCCCCTTCGCTAACGGAGATGGGCCCGACGAGCGCCACGACATCTTGAAGATGCCGACGTGCTTCCCGAGTGAAATGTCGAGCTTGCAGGTGACGTCCAAGAAGCCAGATCAACAGTAACGCGTACATTGAAATGGCAACAATCCACGAAGCGGGCACGGCCGAGTCGCTCTGGGGATTTCTTAGGTAAGAGAGACTGGAAAGAATTAGCGGGATTAGCGGTAAGGGAAGCAGGGCGAAGAAGGCAGCCGGGTGATTTTTGATGTCTGCCTCCGTTGGTGTCAGATATTTGGCTCGGTTGATGATGACTACTGGCCGGAGTACCAAGGCCCCGAGAACGTCCATGCCGAGGATCCCACNCCGCGCCCCTCCCGAGTCTCCCCGGCGTCAATACTCTCAACAACGACGATGTCCCCGCGTTCGGCGTCGCGAGTATCACCGTCTCCTTCACGCTCGACTGCTCCACCACATGCTCGAGGTCGACCTGTGGCGCGATGCCGCGGAAGATCAGCGAGTCGCGAACCTTCCCGTTCGAGGACTGAGTGCTCGCCGTTCCCGGCCCGGCGCCCGTGAGCGAGAAAGTGACCTCGTGGCCCTCACGGGTGAGCACGACAGCTCGTGAGCTATCCGCCCTATCGGCGAAACGCGGATTCAGGGGGTGCTTATCGGTTCGCCATCCCGACGCTGCTGCCTCGAGCCGAGTCTGGCCTGGCACCCACCTGTCGTCGACGTCACGAACGTTCGATGGATACGGCGTGGTGACATCGACAAACGATCCATCGGGGGTGCGGTATGTCGTCGCGTACTCCGAGCGGCGAACGACGTCGGCTTCGGTGGCAGTCGCCAACCATTCGTTCAGGGCCGCTTCGTTTGCGCCGGCTCCCTCTGGCCCCGCAGGGGCCAACTCGTGAGCGCCCGGATCCCCGACGGATGAGAAATCTCCAGCAGGAGTGCTCGATGCCCGATCAGGAGCAGCAGAGGAGCCGATGGACGGCAGATCCAGCACGGATCCCGCCGCGAGTGCTGGCGCCGCGACAGCCTCCACGGCCACGAACATCAGCATCGATGAGATGAGAGAGAAACTGGTGATCGACGCGACGACGACGGCGAGCAACCCACGAGCAGCACTGACCAACGTTGGCCTTCCGGACGCCACGGGCATTTGGGAGGACCGCTCACCTGGTGTGGTTAAAGCAAAGCATCTTCACAAATCGCGCAGGGTGACAGATGCCGTTGATAACGGATGCATAACGAATGGACAGAACGGTCGGTAACCACGCGGTACTGTCCTCTGCGGCCCGTCTGCTGCCGCTATCCACAAACACCGACGTGCAGGAGCCCCGCGGCGTGGACGACCGCGGGGCTCCTGGCTTCCTGTGGGGCGGGGCTAGTTCGCCGCCGCCTGGTAGGCCTGCTGGATGGCCGTGCCGAAGTACGGCCCGAACATCGTGTTGCGCACGCCCGAGTAGCCGAAGCTGTTGACCGAGTTCTGCAGGCCCTGCGTGAACCACGGTCCGCCCGAGGAGCCGCCCGTCATGTCGCACGGGATGCCCTGCGAGAGCGTCTGGTTGTACGGGTCGGGCTTCGCCGTGCCCGTGCAGCCCTGCAGCGTCTCGCCGTTGAAGGGCCGCGCTGCCGGGTAGCCGAAGGCTTCGTAGGCGAGCCCGCGGGAGAGGTTGAAGCCGACGCCCGTCGCGCCGACCGTGTCGCTCAGCGTGCGGCCGTTGAGGGGGGCCATGACAGCGAAGGCGCCGTCGTAGCTGATGTCGCCCGAGTTCGCCCAGGCGGAGGTCGTGATGAGCTCGGTGGCCGTCCACTGGCCGTACGGCGCGCGGCCGTTCTCGTAGGCGGGCACGAAGATCCAGCGCGAGGCGTAGGCCCCGCCTCCCTCGTTGACGCAGTGGCCCGCGGTCGAGACGGTGAGCTCGTTGGCGGAGGAGACCGCGTTGCCCGAGCAGACGTAGTTGCCGCCGTTGAGGGTGAAGAAGACCTTGCCGATGTGCGAGACGGGCGAGTAGCGCGTCGCCGACGGCTTCTGCGCCTGGATGCGCTGCGGCTGACCGGCTTCGACGGGCTTGCCCGGGTTCGCGTTCTTCGCGGCGCGGGCGTTGTCGGCGACGAGGACGTCGGCGGGGATCGCGGAGCGCATGCGCTCCTCCGTCCAGTACTCGGCGGCCGAGACGGCGTGCGCCGGGACGTGCCGCTCGATGCCGTTCTCGAGGCCGTTCTGGCTCGGAGCCGCGGTGGCGGTGGCCGGCGCGGACAGCAGCGCGGCGGCCATGAGCGCGGCGAGCGCGCCCAGACGAGCGCGCGTGACGTGCGTGGTCATGGTTCTCCTTCAGGGGTGACCGCCGTGTCGCCGGCCCGGCTGGACCGCGATCATGACGTGATGCGATGCTGGCGGTCACCCCCCGCTCTGGGGTGAGGTTTCTCGGTTAGACAGAAAGGTCTGTCTCTTAACGACAATCTCGGTTTGCGGCTCATTGCTCTTAGTACTGTCGTCAGTCGGCATCTGGAGCACCGCAAGGAGGCTCGGTCTTCTTGGCACCCGCGCCGACTAGCGGAAGCCCCTGGCCTTTCTAGGTCCCGCTCATCAACGGCACTGGATTCAGTCGAAAGTAGCGCCAGGCTCGCGAGCGCTTGAGGCCTTCGGAAGCGCCAGTCTCTCGGCGCAGCGCACATTCGTCCAGCAGCGACTCCCGTCGCCTCAAGCCAGGAGTCGCTTAAGTCTTCAGCAGTCCCGACCGATGCCGTGGTCCGGTCGCAGTCGGGCCGGATCGTGGCTTCCACTCTCACCAGCGGTGATCCGGCTGCGGGGGGTGTGGCTTATCGGGGAGTGTTCGGCTTCGATGCCGCCGCGCGTCTGGTGAAGGCCAGCCTCTCGGTGAATGGCGCGGTGGACCACACTTTGCAGTATGGATTCACGGACTCTTCGGCGGCGTGCTCGACGGCGGGTTTTGCCGGGTCGGTGGCGGGTGCCGGGCGCAATGGCAACCGCACCTCGTACTCCGATTCCTTCACCCCCGCATCAGGTACGGTGGAGACGACCGCGTCAACGTATTGCTATGACGCCGCTGATCGCCTGCTGGGCTCGATCGTGACCGGGGCTGCGGCAACGACCAACCCGGTCGCGGATGGCCTGGCAGCCTCCGAGCTCGCCTACGATGCGCGCGGCAATACGATCACGTTGGCGGATCAGCAGCTGGCATACGACGCAGCGAATCGTCATTGGCGCACGATCACCGGCGTCGGCAGCCCGTCGCAGACGACCATCACCTACACGCGGGATGCGGGAAGCCGCATCGTGGCGCGCGAGGTGAAGGAGGGTGCCACGTCCACCGAGAGCGTCCGCTACGCTCATGCCGCCTCCGGGGACGTCTCGACGCTGGTCGTGGACGAGGCCGGTGCAATTCAGGAGTACACGGTCGCTCTGCCGGGCGGGGTGGCGGCGCGGATGCTGCCGGGTGCGCAGCAGTGGTCGTATCAGAACATGCATGGCGACATCGTGCTGACCGCGGATGGCGATGGAGTGCGTGGGGCGCAGTTGGTGCGGTATGACCCGTTTGGTCAGCCGATCGATCCGGCGACGGGGCGGATCGGATCGAGCAGCGCGGATGATGCGGTGATCGACAACGCTGCCGGGAGTGCTGACTATGCCTTTGTGGGTCAGGATCGCAAGCTGTATGAGCATCAGGGGTCGGTCGCGATAGTGCAGATGGGTGCGCGGGTGTTCGTGCCGGCGCTGGGGCGGTTCTTGAGCGTGGACCCGGTCGAGGGCGGGGTGGACAACGACTACGTCTATCCGAACGACCCCATAAACAAGCTCGATCTGACGGGAATGTTCACTGCCGATTCTTATGAGAAATGGATCGGGAATAAGGGCGCCAAAAGGGACCCGCTGGGCTCCATTTGGCGTAAGGGGCGACCGGCCAGCCCGTCTCTATTGTCGCGGCTGATTTCCGGCCCGCCCAGAAAACCTGCAGCCGTCAGTCAGGGAGGCGGTCGGTCTCGCCCCACGCCATTAGTCGAGATCCGGGAACTCCCAGGCACCAATCTCCGCACCGGTCTCGCAGTCTCTGCCGACGCCTGCCTTCTTGGATGTGTTTCCGGCGGGATTTCCTTCGCGAGTGGCAACATTTATGGCTCCCTCGGCTATGGGGTCGGCGCCTCGGCGGGGCTCAGCGTGAACGTCGGCCACGGCGGAGGAATCGGCGCAGGCGCCTCTACCGGAGTCGAGTGCGCCGGCACTCTGGGGCCGATTGGCGTCTACGGAGGTGGAAGCGTGAGCGGGCCTGGAGATTACGGAACTGAAGCCGGATGGGCTGGCGGCGCTCGCGGCGGGTGTAGCCTCAACCAATCACATACCTGGCAGTTGTTCGGATAATTTGTCCAGATTGGATTTGCGCCATGGAAGATGTGCACTGGGCCGCCTTTGTTATTCCCCCACTGATGATTTTTGTCGGAGTGGCCATGTTCGCAAATGCGAGGAAAGTGGCAGCCATCAATTCCGAGGCGCTCAAGGCACTGGGCACAAAATCTGCAACTAAAGCTCTGCCTCGGTCAACGCCGGGACAGTTTCGAGTTGCAGGGACAGTTCTGGCGCTCGGCGGCATTTCGGTGCTCATATTTGGCTGGCTACCAAGGCTATTCTGAATCTGCGCGGCTTTTAGCTTCGAAAGTGTGAAGACCTCCAGGCTGTGCAGAAATTGCGGAGCTATCGAGATCTCGACGCAATCAGCTTCGTGGGACCGGACACTGCGCCCTAAGGCACCGATCGGCACGGCCATCCAGCAGGCGTACCAGGCGGCGGCGAACTAGCCCCGCCCGACCAGAAGCCAGGAGCCCCGCGGTCGTCCACGCCGCGGGGCTCCTGCACGTCTGGCCTGCCGCACGCGCTACGGCAGCAGGCGCACGACCTCGACGGTCCGGTGCGTCACGAGCCCGTCGGCGTTCTCGGCCGAGACCGTGTAGAGCTGGCTCTCCTCCGAGCACTGGTACGCGAACTCGTAGGTCGCCGTCGTCGGCACCTCCTCGAACGGCTCGGCCCGCGCGTCGTCGGTGCCGATGCCGAACCACGCGGTCG
Source organism: Yonghaparkia sp. Soil809 (assembly GCF_001429705.1). Lineage (NCBI taxonomy): Bacteria > Bacillati > Actinomycetota > Actinomycetes > Micrococcales > Microbacteriaceae > Microcella > Yonghaparkia sp. Soil809. The sequence continues at coordinate 125,972 of NZ_LMSV01000001.1, read as the reverse complement.
TCGCGCCATCGATGCTCCAGCTCCAGAACAGCGGAACGGATCCGCTCTCATCGGGGCAGTTGGCGGTGTTCTCCGCCTGGAAGATCGTGAACGCGGGCGCCGGGGCGGGCTCGGGGGCTGCGCTCGTCTCGGTCGGGGTCGGCGAGGGCGACGGCTCCTCGGTCTCCCTCGGCGTCGGCGAGGGCGACGGCGTATCCGACGGCGAGGCGCTCGCGCTCGGCGTGCCCGACGCGACCGGTGCGGGCGCGTCGTCGCGGTTGAGCAGGGCGAAGATGAGCACGACGAGCGCGATGAGCAGGATGACCGCGAGCACGATGAGCGCGATCGCCCCGCCGCTCAGGCGGCGCGATCCCGTCGCGGCGCTCGCCGGGGCGGGGCCCGCAGCCGGCCCGGCCCCGATGGGCGCGCTCGAGCGCGGGAAGCCGCCGGCGGCAGCACCCGCCGCGGCCCCGGCACCGAGGCCGGCGGCCGCTCCGACTCCGCCCGGTCGGAAGATCTCGGTCGGGGCGGTCGGCGGCGGGGGAGTCGGCGCGACCGGCGGCACGGCGCCGGGCTGGTCGAGCGGTCGGGTGAAGGCGCGAGTCGGGGCATCCCCGGCATCGACGGCGTCGTACGCCTCGGTCGGGGCGTCGCCCGCAGCATCCGCCCCGCTCACCGGCCGCAGCGGCTCGGTCGGATCCTCGTTCGGCGTTCGCTCGTCGGCCATGGTCGCCCCCGTCCCCTGAGACGGAGACCGCCCCCGTCGCGGCCAGTGTAGGGCGCGAGCGGGGGCGGTCGGGGGAGGCGGGTGGCGCGGGGAGCGCCGATCAGCGCTCGGCGCCGACGACCTCCGGAGCCGTCACGGCGGGCGCATCCTCATCGCGATCGACGCGGATGCGGATCGCGACGAGCGAGGCGACGAGCGTGATGAGCGACATGCCCGCGAGCACGATCGCCGGGTGCCACCAGGCGTTGCCGGTCGCGACGCCGAGCTCGGCCGTGAGATACGGCACGAAGCCGGCCACGACCGCGGCGAGCGCGTAGGCGAAGCCGAGCGCCGAGTAGCGGTAGCGCTCGTCGAAGAGCTCGGTGAAGATGCCTCCGAGCGCCGCCCAGCTCATCGTGGGCAGGATGCCGCCGATCACCATCATGCCGACGAGGAAGCCGAACGAGGCGTCCTGCAGGAAGAAGTAGATCGGGAACGACACGAGCAGCGTGCCGAGCGCGCCGATCGCGATCACGAGGCCCGAGCCGATGCGCGTCGCCCACGCTCCGAACAGCGGGATCGTCACGAGCTGCAGCAGGCCGCCGATCGTCGTGGCGATGAGCAGCTGGTAGTAGTCGTAGCCGAGCACCGCCGCGCCGTAGTTGAGCGTGTAGGTGTTCATGAGCGAGTACGAGCCGATGCCGAGCAGCGCGACGCCCACGGCGACGACGATCGTGACGGGCTGCGCACGCAGCAGGGCGGCGAGGGGGATGCGCGGCGCACGGCCGGCTCCCTTCACGGCCGCGAAGACCGGGGTCTCGGTGATCGCGAGGCGCAGGTAGAGCGAGATCGCGAGCAGCGGGATCGCCGTGAGGAACGGGATGCGCCACGCCCACTCGCCGATCTCCTCCGTCGTGAGAGACAGGGTCAGCCAGAGAAACGCGACGGCCGAGAGGATCGAGCCGATGGGCGAGCCGAGCTGGGGCATCGCGGCGGCGAACGCGCGCTTGGCCTTCGTCTCGTGCTCGGTCGCGATGAGGATCGCGCCGCCCCACTCGCCGCCGAGCGACACGCCCTGCAGTACGCGCAGCAGCACGAGGAGCACGGCGCCGACCCAGCCGGCCTGGTCGAAGGTCGGCAGCACGCCGATGAGCGCCGTCGCGACGCCCATCATCGTGATCGTCACGATGAGGGTCGTGCGGCGGCCGATGCGGTCGCCGACGTGGCCGAAGACGATCGCGCCGATCGGGCGGATCACGAACGCGACACCGATCGTCGCGAGCGCGGCGAGGTTTGCGCCGACGGGGCCGAGCGGCTCGAAGAACAGCGGGCCGGCGAAGAAGGCCGAGAAGTACGCGAACAGGTAGAAGTCGTACGACTCGAGCGAGGTGCCGACGAGGGATGCCCAGCGGGCGCGACGCGCGATGCGGGGGTCGGAGGGGGCGGGGGTCAGGGGCTGCATGGTGGGCGCTTGGCCATGCGTATCAGTAGTCACAAGCACACCAGCGTAGTGACGCCCGGGCGTATTCCCGGCGGCCGGCCCTCGGGCGTTCGGTACCATGGACGCACAGGCGTCGATCCGGCCATCACCGGGGAGCCCTCGGAAGAACAGCGGGACGCTCGTGCTCGAGCGACCCGCCAACTAGACCCGAGCGGGGCAGGCCCGTCACAGCCGCAGGAGAGGGGCCGGAGCATCCGCCCGCCAGCACGGCGAGCGGAGGGCATCGGCAAGCGGGGTGGTACCGCGGCGGGCTCGACGAGCCCCGTCGTCCTCGCGGTGAGTGCGCTGCAGACACCGGAGACACCATGGGCTACCCCCTCCACCGCGACGACCAGGGCGTCGTCGCCTCCCCGCGCTTCCCCGCGCTCGAGGCCGACGTGCTCGAGTACTGGGCGACGAACGACACCTTCCGCCGGTCGATCGAGCAGCGCGAGGGCTGCGAGGAGTGGGTCTTCTACGACGGCCCGCCGTTCGCCAACGGCCTGCCGCACTACGGGCACCTGCTCACGGGCTACGCGAAAGACGTGTTCCCGCGGTTCCAGACGATGCGCGGCAAGCAGGTGCACCGGCGGTTCGGGTGGGATACCCACGGTCTGCCCGCCGAGCTCGAGGCGATGAAGCAGCTCGGCATCACCGAGAAGGCCCAGATCGAGGAGATGGGCATCGAGGCGTTCAACGCCAGGGCCCGTGAGAGCGTGCTGCGCTACACCGACGAGTGGGAGACCTACGTCACGCGGCAGGCCCGCTGGGTCGACTTCGAGAACGACTACAAAACGCTCGACATCTCGTTCATGGAGAGCGTGCTGTGGGCCTTCAAGACCCTGCACGACAAGGGCCTCGCGTACGAGGGATACCGCGTGCTGCCGTACTGCTGGCGCGACGAGACGCCGCTGTCGAACCACGAGCTGCGCATGGACGACGACGTCTACCAGATGCGCCAGGACCAGTCGGTGACCGTCACCTTCCCGCTCGTCGGCTCGAAGGCCGAGGCGCTCGGCCTCACGGGCGTCAAGGCGCTCGCCTGGACGACGACGCCGTGGACCCTCCCGACGAACGCGGCGCTCGCCGTCGGCCCCGAGGTCGAGTACGTCGTGCTGCCGGCGGGCCCCCACGGGGCGGCGGATGACCGGGACGGGTCGGGCGCCCGCGACGCGGTCGCCGGCGAGAGCCAGTACATGCTCGCGAACGACACCCTGGGCGCCTACGTCAAGGAGCTCGGCTACGAGACCGCGGCCGAGGCGCACGCGGCGATCACGCGGCGGATGCTCGGGGCCGAGCTCGGCGGCGTGCACTACGACCGCCTCTTCGACTACTACGCCGACGTCGAGGCCTGGGGCATGCAGCACGCCTGGCAGATCCTCGTCGCCGAGTACGTCGCCACGGGCGAGGGCACGGGCATCGTGCATCAGGCCCCCGCCTACGGCGAGGACGACCAGGCGATCTGCGCCGCCGCGGGCATCCCCATCATCATCTCGGTCGACGACGGCGGGCGATTCCTGCAGCAGGTGCCCGAGGTCGCGGGACTGCAGGTCTTCGAGGCGAACAAGACGCTCACGAGCATGCTGCGCGAGCAGGGCCGGCTGCTGCAGGTGCGCAGCTACGAGCACAGCTACCCGCACTGCTGGCGCTGCCGCAATCCGCTCATCTACAAGGCCGTCTCGAGCTGGTTCGTGCGCGTGACCGAGATCCGCGATCGGATGCTCGAGCTCAACGAGCGGATCCGCTGGGTGCCCGACAACGTCAAGCACGGGCAGTTCGGCAAGTGGCTCGAGGGCGCGCGCGACTGGTCGATCAGCCGCAACCGCTTCTGGGGCAGCCCCATCCCGGTGTGGAAGAGCGACGACCCCAACCACCCGCGCGTCGACGTCTACGGCTCGCTCGCCGAGCTCGAGGCGGACTTCGGCGCCCTGCCGCGCAACGCCGCGGGCGAGGTCGACCTGCACCGCCCGTTCATCGACGAGCTCACGCGCCCGAACCCCGACGACCCGACCGGGCGCTCGACGATGCGCCGCATCGAGGACGTCTTCGACGTGTGGTTCGACTCCGGCTCGATGCCGTTCGCGCAGGTGCACTACCCCTTCGAGAACGCCGACTGGTTCGAGAACCACAACCCGAGCGACTTCATCGTCGAGTACATCGGGCAGACCCGCGGCTGGTTCTACACGATGCACGTGCTCGCGACGGCGCTGTTCGACCGCCCCGCGTTCTCGAACGTCATCAGCCACGGCATCGTGCTCGGCAACGACGGCCAGAAGATGTCGAAGAGCCTGCAGAACTACCCGAGCGTGACGGAGGTGTTCGAGCGCGACGGCTCCGACGCCATGCGCTGGTTCCTCATGTCGAGCTCGGTGATCCGCGGCGGCAACCTCATCGTCACCGAGGAGGGGATCCGCGCGGGCGTGCGCGAGTTCCTGCTGCCGCTGTGGAGCACGTACTACTTCTTCACCCTCTACGCGAACGCGGCGCAGGTGGCGGATGCCCGCTGGCGCACCGACTCGACGAACGTGCTCGACCGGTACCTGCTCGCGAAGACGCGCGACCTCGTCGAGACCGTGACGGCCGAGCTCGAAGGCCTCGACAGCCCGCTCGCGGCCGCCGCGCTGCGCGACTTCGCCGACGTGCTCACCAACTGGTACGTGCGCCGCAGCCGCGAGCGCTTCTGGGCCGGCGACGACCGCGACGCGATCGACACGCTCTACACGGTGCTCGAGACGCTCGCGCGCGTGGCGGCACCGCTCGCGCCGCTCGTCTCCGAGGAGGTCTGGCGCGGCCTGACGGGAGGCGAGAGCGTTCACCTCGCCGACTGGCCGGGCGCGGATGCCTTCCCCGCCGACCCCGCGCTCGTCACCGCCATGGACCGCGTGCGCGCGATCGCGAGCTCGGGCCTGGCCCTCCGCAAGGCGCAGAGCCTGCGCGTGCGCCTGCCGCTGTCGACCCTCACGGTCGTCACGCCCGACGCCGCAGCGCTCGCGCCGTTCTCCGACATCCTCCGCGACGAGCTCAACGTCAAGGCCGTCGAGCTCGTCGAGTTCGACGACTCGCTCGTCGCCGCGTACGGCATCACGCGCCGCCTCGCCGTCAACGCGCGCGCAGCGGGGCCGCGCATCGGCAAGCAGGTGCAGCAGGCGATCGGCGCCGCGAAGGCCGGCGACTGGCGGGTCGAGGGCGACGGCGTCGTCGTCGGCGGCATCGCGCTCGAGCCGGGCGAGTTCACGCTCGAGCTCGAGCTCGAGGACCCGGCCGCGGCCGTCGTCTTCCTGCCCGGCTCGGGCTTCGTGCTGCTCGACACCACCGTGACGCCCGAGCTCGAGGCCGAGGGCGTCGCGCGCGACGTCATCCGCGCCGTGCAGCAGGCCCGCAAGGACGCAGGCCTCGACGTGAGCGACCGCATCGCGCTCGCGCTCGGCTCGAGCGATGCCGCGACGCGCGCCGCGATCGAGGCCCACCGGGAGCTCATCGGCGGCGAGACGCTTGCCACCTCGCTGAGCGTCGGGGAGGCTGGCGAGGGGGCGGCGGCGCCGGTCGGGGCCGGGGCATCCGTGACGATCGAGGTGGAGCGAGCATGACCGGGGCGCAGGACCGCCGGGAGCCGAGCGAGCAGGAGCTCGCCGACCGCGAGGTCGCCGACGCCGTCTTCGCCGAGCTGCTCGCGCGCCTCGGCGAAGGCAGCCCGCAGCCGCGCCTCGAGCCCACGCGCCGAGCCGTCGAGCTGCTCGGCGACCCGCAGCGCTCGTACGGGGTCATCCACATCACCGGCACGAACGGCAAGACGTCGACGAGCCGCATGATCGAGAGCATCCTGCGCGCCTACGGGCTGCGCGCCGGGCTCATGACGAGCCCGCACCTCGTGCGCGTCACCGAGCGCATCATGATCGACGGCGCCCCGATCGCCGATCGTGCGTTCGCCGACAACTGGGCCGACATCCAGCCCTACCTGCTCATGGTCGACGCCGAGCTCGCCGCGAACGGCGAGGAGCCTCTCACCTACTTCGAGGCGCTCACGGTGCTCGCGTTCGCATGCTTCGCCGATGCGCCCGTCGACGTCGTCGTGCTCGAGGTCGGCATGGGCGGGGAGTGGGACTCGACCAACGTCGCCGACGGCGACGTCGCCGTGCTCACGCCCATCGCGCTCGACCACGAGAGCCGACTCGGCCGCACCGTCGCCGAGATCGCGCGCACCAAGGCGGGCATCATCAAGCCCGCCGCGCACGTCGTCACCGCGCTGCAGCAGACCGAGGCGATGGATGAGATCCTGCGCGCCGCCGAGCACGACGAGGCGCCCGTCGCCGCCGCAGGGGTCGATTTCGCGCTGCTGGATGCCCGGCTCGCGGTCGGCGGCCAGGTCATCGACGTGCGGGGCCGAGCGGGGGAGTACCGCGACCTCTTCCTGCCCCTCTACGGCGAGCACCAGGCGCGCAACGCCGCTCTCGCGATCGCGGCGGTCGAGTCGTTCCTCGGCGGAGGCGAGCAGCCGCTCGCGATGGACGTCCTGCACGAGGGCTTCGCGACCGTGACGAGCCCCGGCCGGCTTCAGCTCATCGGCATCGAGCCGAGCGTGCTCGTCGACGCCGCCCACAACCCGCATGGCGCCGAGGCGCTCGCGACGGCGCTGCTCGGCTCCTTCGCGTTCGAGAAGGTCACGGCGATCGTCGGGATCCTCACCGACAAGGACGCACGCGGCATCATCGAGGCGCTCGACCCCGTCGTCGACCGGTTCGTCGTCACGCAGTCGGAGTCCGATCGCGCGCTCGACTCCGACGAGCTCGCCGAGCTCGTGACGCACATCGCCGGCCACGACCGCGTGCGCATCGAGCCGGAGCTGTCGGTCGCGCTCGAGGAGGCCCGCGACGAGGCCGGCCCGAGCGACGCCGTGCTCGTGACCGGGTCGATCACGCTCGTCGGTCAGGCGATGCGCATCGCGCGTGAGGAAGGCTGGGCGCTGTGAGCGCACCCGCATCCGCCTCCGCCGACGATGCCCCCCGGAAGCCCCGTCGCGCGCGAACCGCGACCGAGTCCCTCCTGAGCGTCGTGCTCGTCATGGAGGCCGTCGTCGTGATCTTCGGCGCCCTCGTGATCTACGGCCTCCGCGTCGTCGACCCCCTCGCCGCGTTCGGCGGGGGAGCCGTCCTCATCGTCCTGCTGCTCGTCGCGGCGCGCCTCGTGCGCTACCCGTGGGGGCAGTGGTTCGGCCACGCGCTGCAGCTGCTGCTGCTCGCGACCGTGTTCCTCGAGGTGCTCGCGGGCGTCGCCGCCGCGATCTTCGTGGGATTCTGGATCTGGGCCGTCATCAAGGGCCGCCAGCTCGACGCCGCGAACGGCGTCGGCCGAGCATCCTGACCCTCGCGCCCCAACAATCGCACGACCGCACCTGACCGCCGGGAGGCCACCATGACCACGTCCGTCGAAGAGACCCTCGTCCTGCTCAAGCCCGATGCCGTCGCCCGCAACCTCACCGGCGAGATCCTGCGCCGCATCGAGGCGAAGGGCTACCAGCTCGTCGACCTGCGCATGGTGCAGGCCGACCGCGACCTGCTCGCCGCCCACTACGCCGAGCACGAGGGCAAGCCCTTCTACGAGCCGCTCATGGAGTTCATGGAGTCGGGCCCCGTCGTCGCCGCGCGCGTCGCCGGCCACCGCGTGATCGAGGGGTTCCGCTCGCTCGCCGGCACGACCGACCCGACGACCGCCGCGCCCGGGACGATCCGCGGCGACCTCGGCCGCGACTGGGGCCTGCGCGTGCAGCAGAACCTCGTGCACGGCTCCGACTCGTCCGAGTCGGCCGCGCGCGAGCTCGCCCTCTGGTTCGCCTGAGCGGTCGCCCGCCGCCGCGCCGCCCTCGTCGGGGCTAGAGCAGGCGCGGGAGCAGTGTCGGGAACTGCACGATGATCGCGAGCACGATCACCGCGTAGTTGACGACGACGATCGCCCACGTGAACGGCAGCACGGCCGCGCCGACCCGTCGGCCGGCGCCGCCCGTGAGTCGGCCCGTGGCGAGCAGCCACGCGAGCAGCCACCAGAACAGGGGGATGACCGCGGCCCAGACGAGCATGCACCACGGGCACAGCGCGCCGATCTCGTAGACCGACTGGGTGAAGAGCCACGTCACGAACACCCACGCGCCCGCGACCCCCGCGAGGAAGAGCGCCCAGAACCAGCGCGCGAACCGCGCACCGGCGAGCAGAGCGACCCCGACCGCCATCGGCGCGACGAAGCCCGCGACGCCCAGCAGGGGGTTCGGGAAGCCCAGGAGGGACGCCTGCCAGCTCTCCATCACGCTGCCGCACGAGACGAGCGGGTTGATGTCGCAGTTGAGCACGTGCTGCGGGTCGATGAGCTTCGCGACCCGCTCGGTGATGAGGGCCATGGCGCCCCACCAGCCCACCGCGCCCGTGAGCAGGAGGAACGCGCCCATGAGCCAGGGGCGGCGGGCCGGTGCGGCGGTGGCGACGGAGGCGGGATCGAGCGCGGTCACGACTCGATCCTCCCGCACGCGGCGCGCGGGCGCCCGGGTCGAAGGTCCCCCGTCGGCGCGGGTCGTGCGATAATGAGGAGCAGTCGTCGCCAGCCGCGCTCGCGACGCACCAGAGACAAGCTTTCCGGGCACACCGGACCATCCTCGCGACACCGAGTCGCGAGCGTCGGATAGCCAGTTCCGAGTATGCGCAGTGACAGTGCGCGGGCCCGCGCCCGACCCGAACCGGGGGGCTGCGGCCCGACAACCGAAGAGTTTCGCAGCGGGGGCGACGCGCCCGCTGCCGGAGAGTTCCCGTCCAGGCGCGGCCCGGACGGTCGAGGAGTGCACCAGCGATGGTGAGTGACGACAACGAGACGAACCCGAAGAAGCGCACCCGGCTGTTCAAGCCCCGCGCCGCCCGCAAGGGCCAGGACGACGCGCAGAGCGCCCGCGAGAGCGCGGCGACCGCGCCCGTGACGGAGGACGTCGCGGCGCCCGCCGTCGAGGCGCCCCCGGCCGCCCCGCCCGAGGACGCGGCGTTCGAGGTCGAGTCGCCGGCTGCCGAGCCGGAGCCCGTCGAGCCCATGGCCGTCGAGCCGGAGCCCGTCGAGCCCGAGGCCAGCGAACCCGAGGCCAGCGAGCCCGAGCCAGAGACCCCGACGACCCCGTTCCCCGTGCTGAAGCCCGAGAGCACCACCTCGCTGCTGTTCTACGCGCCCCCCGTCGAGTACCTCGCGCCGCGTCCCGGCACCGGCCCGGTGCGCGAGCGCGATGACGACGACGAGCCCGAGGAGGGCACGAGCACGAGCCGTCGGCGCTCGCGCGCGCGTCGCAGCCGCGGTGGAGCATCCGTCGATGGCGACCAGGCCCCCGCCGAGCGCGAGGACCGCGCCGAGCGACCGGACCGTTCAGACCGCTACGACCGCTCGGAGCGCACCGACCGCCGCGACCGTCGCGAGCGCCGCCCCGCCGAGCTCATCACCGAGCCGCAGCGCATCAAGGGCTCCACGCGCCTCGAGGCCAAGAAGCAGCGCCGCCGCGACGGCCGCGACGCCGGTCGCCGCCGCCCCGTCATCACCGAGGCCGAGTTCCTCGCCCGCCGCGAGAGCGTCGACCGCGTCATGGTCGTGCGCTCGAAGGACGGCCGCATCCAGATCGGCGTGCTGGAGGACGGCGTGCTCGTCGAGCACTACGTCGCCCGCTCGCAGGAGTCCAGCCTCATCGGCAACGTCTACCTCGGCCGCGTGCAGAACGTGCTGCCGAGCATGGAGGCCGCCTTCGTCGACATCGGCCGCGGCCGCAACGCCGTGCTCTACTCGGGCGAGGTCGACTGGGAGGCCGCGCAGGCCGAGGGCGAGAAGAATCAGCCCCGCCGCATCGAGCTCGCGCTCAAGCCCGGCGACCGCATCCTCGTCCAGGTCACCAAGGACCCGATCGGGCACAAGGGCGCGCGCCTGACGAGCCAGGTCAGCCTCCCGGGCCGCTACCTCGTCTACGTGCCCAACGGGTCGATGAACGGCATCAGCCGCAAGCTCCCCGACACCGAGCGGGCGCGCCTGAAGAAGATCCTCAAGGAGGTCCTGCCCGACAACGTGGGCGTCATCGTGCGCACCGCCGCCGAAGGCGCGACGGAGGAGCAGCTGACGCTCGACGTCAACCGCCTCACCGCGCAGTGGGCCGAGATCTCGAAGCAGGTCGCGAACCCCAACGCGCAGGCGCCGATGATGCTCCACAGCGAACCCGATCTGCTCGTCAAGATCGTGCGCGACGTCTTCAACGAGGACTTCCGCTCCATGGTCATCCATGGTCAGGATGCCCAGCAGACCATCGAGGCCTACCTCCGGTCGGTCGCGCCCGATCTTCTCGATCGCGTGCAGAAGCACGAGGGCGACCACGACCCCTTCGACGAGTACCGCATCTCGGAGCAGATCGAGAAGGCCCTCGAGCGCAAGGTCTGGCTGCCCTCGGGCGGCTCGCTCGTCATCGACCGCACCGAGGCCATGACGGTCGTCGACGTCAACACGGGTAAGTTCGTCGGCTCGGGCGGCAACCTCGAGGAGACGGTCACGAAGAACAACCTCGAGGCCGCGGAGGAGATCGTGCGCCAGCTTCGGCTGCGCGACATCGGCGGCATCATCGTCGTCGACTTCATCGACATGGTGCTCGAGTCGAACCGCGACCTCGTGCTGCGGCGCCTCGTCGAGTGCCTCAGCCGCGACCGCACGAAGCACCAGGTCGCCGAGGTCACGAGCCTCGGCCTCGTGCAGATGACGCGCAAGCGCCTGGGGCTCGGCCTGCTGGAGACCTTCAGCGAGCAGTGCGACGTGTGCGCGGGCCGCGGGCTGATCCTCCACCACGACCCCGTCGTCAAGCACCGCTCCTCGCAGGGCGGCGCCGACCAGGGCGGCAGCCGTCGAGGCGGGCGCTCGGGCTCCGACCGCTCGGGCGGCGACCGCACCGGCGGCGACCGCGGCGGTCAGCGCGGCGGCGCCGGCCAGAACGGTCAGAACGGCCAGAGCGGCGGAGCGAAGTCGTCCGGCCACGCCGGCACTCACGCGATCACCGAGGACGTCTCGAAGGCGCTCGCGACCATCGCCGCGAAGACCGTGCACCACGATCCCGCGCCCGAGGCCGAGCGCCCCGCGGCCGACTCGGCCGCCGCCGCCGAGTCGCCGAGCGGGACGTCGGCTGTGAGTGCGCCGGCTCCCGAGAGCGCGACGAGCGAGGCGGGCGCGACGGGCGGCTCCCGCGCGGACGGCGCGTCGAGCGCCCCCGAGTCGCCCGCCCGTTCGGGACGCTCGCGCGGCGGTCGCCGTGCTCGCGGAGGCGCCGGGGCCGCATCGGCGGCGTCCGAGCCCGCGACGACGAGCGGCTCGGCCGACGCCGTCGTGCCCGTCCTCGACCTGCCCGAGCCGCCCGTGAGCCGGTCGAGGCAGCGCATCGACCCGCGCGCCGCCGAGCAGCTCCTCGGCTCGGTGCTCGAGGCCCTGCCCGAGCCCCCGGCCCCCGGCACGCGCAAGCGAGGCTCGCGCCGCGCGACGTCCGGGACCATCTCGACCGCCGGTCTGGACGCCGCGAGCGACGCCTAGCGTTCGATGACCGCTCGACTTCAGACGCCCGTGCGGCGGGAGGACCACCGAGCCTCCCGCCGCTGGGGCGCCCGGCACCTCATCGCCGCCGGGCTCGGAGTCCTCGGCATCATCGCGCTCATCGTGCTGCGGGCGGCGACCGCCGAGTCGGGACCCACGGGTCTGCCCGACGTCGCGCAGGATCTCCTGACGCTCTCCACGAGCGTCGTGATCGAGTCCCTGCCGTTCATCGTCCTCGGCATCGCGCTGTCGATCCTCGTCCAGGTCTGGATCCCGGAGGCGTGGCTGCTCCGGATCCTGCCTCAGAACCCGTGGGGCCGGCGCGCGGTCATCTCGCTCTTCGGCATGCTCCTGCCCGTGTGCGAGTGCGGCAACGTGCCCCTCGCGCGGGGGCTCGTGCGGCGCGGCTTCACGATCCCCGAGTCGATGGTCTTCCTCGTCGCGGCGCCGATCCTCAACCCGGTGACGATCCTCACGACTCACGCCGCGTTCGGCTTCGACGACGGCATCCTCGTCGCGCGCCTCCTCGGCGGCTTCCTCATCGCGAACGTCCTCGGCTGGCTGTTCTCGCTGCACCCGGAGCCCGAGTCGCTCCTCACGGGCCGGTTCGCCGAGGAGTGCCGGGTGGACGACGGCCACCGGCACGGCACCCGCGCCGAGCAGTCGGTCGACCTCTTCGTGCGCGAGTCGAGCATCCTCATGCCTGCCCTCGTGATCGGCGCCCTCGTCGCCGGGGGCATCCAGGTGGCGGTGCCGCGCGACGTGCTCGTCGCCCTCGGCAGCGACCCCCTGTTCAGCGTGCTCGCGATGATGGCGCTCGCGTTCGTGATCTCCGTGTGCTCGAACGTCGACGCGTTCTTCATCCTGCCGTTCGCGTCGACCTTCCTGCCCGGCTCGATCGTGGCCTTCCTCGTCTTCGGCCCGATCATCGACATCAAGATGCTCGCGCTCATGCGCACGACGTACTCCACGCGCACCCTGCTGCGCGTGACGCTCGTCGTCGGCCTGCTGAGCGCCGTGCTCGGACTGGTGGTGAACTATGTGGTCTAGCGTCCAGCGCTGGCGCGGGGTCGCCCTGATCGCCGCGATCTCGGCCGTCGCCCTGTGGCTCGCGGCCTCCGGCCGGCTCGTGCTCTACATCCACCCGCGCTACATCGTCTTCACGGTGATCATGGCGGCGATCGCCCTCGTGCTCGTCGTCGCCGCGGTCGCTTCGGCCGCCTCGCGACGGCGCCGCGATGAGGAGGCGCCCGTCTCGCGCCGCGAGCGCGCGCTCGGCCTGACGGCGGCGGCGATCGCGGGCGCGTTCGTGATCGGGATGCTCGTCATCCCGCCCGCGACGCTCTCCACCGCCACCGCCCAGCAGCGGCAGATCAACGCGACCGCGGCCGATCTCGACGCCCTCGACGACGCGGCGCAGGCCGACGACGCCGCCGTCGCCCGCTTCACCGTGCGCGAGTGGTCGGGCATCCTCCGTCAGACGAGCGACCTCGGATTCTTCGCCGACAAGCCGGTGACCGACCTCGTCGGCTTCGTCGCGCCCGACCCCGACGACCCCGAGAACGTCTTCTACGTCTCGCGCTTCGTCATCACGTGCTGCGCGGTCGACGCGCAGCCGCTGGGCGTGCCCGTGCATCGGCCCGGCTGGCAGAGCGAGTTCCCGATCGACACGTGGGTGAGCGTGTCGGGGGAGCTCGGAGCGAACCCGAGCGAGTCGAGCCTGCAGCCGCTCGTGGTGCTGCCCGACGCGGTCGAGGCGGTGGAGCAGCCGAGTGAGCCCTACCTCTTCTGAGCACACCCGGACGGAGGAGCGGTTCCCGGGCGTCGCCCGCGCCGCCGACCACGGCCGCCGCCTGCGGGACGAGCGCGACCAGCGCCGATTCTCCCGCGCGTTCGCCGCGCTCGTAGGGGTGCTCGCCGGGCTCGGCCTGATCTTCCTCGCGCTCGGCGTGCTGCAGGGCCCCAAGCTCTCCTCCGCGCAGGTCGACGCGACCCGGGTCACCGAGCAGTCGGGCCAGCAGCTCCGGCTGTTCGCCAACCAGCCCGTCGACGCCGTCGACGCGGACGCCGTGACCGTCGAGCCCGCCGCGGCGACGAGCGTGTCCGTGCAGGGCGAGCTCATCGTCGTCCAGTTCGACGAGCGCCTGCGCTACGGCACCGAGTACACGGTGCGCGTCGAGGGCGTCGGCGCTCCCTCCCGCCCGAACACGAGCACGTTCGAGCATCGCTTCACGACCGCCTCCGCGAGCGTGCTGTACCTCGACCGCGAAGACAACGGGGTGGACGAGATCCTCCGCGCCGACATCGAGGGCGCGGGTCGCGGCGCGGTCGTGCACGCCGCGCCGGGCATCCAGCACTTCGCGCCCGTCGAGCGGGTGCTCGTCGTCGCGCGCGACGACGGCGCCGGCGGCACGGTCCTCGAATCGGTGGATGCCCGCAGCGGCCGCATCGAGCGCCTGCAGCTCCCCGACGGGGCGCGCGTCGATCGCCTCATCGCGCCGCGCGCGGGCACGACCCTCGCGCTCGTGCTCTCTCCGGCCGCGGCGGCGGACGCTCCGGGCGGGATCTCCCCGCGGTCCCTCGCCCTGCTCGACATCGGAGGGGATCGCGCTCTGCGTCCGCTCGTCGACCTCGACGGCGAGCCGCTCACGGCCCTCGACGCCTGGTTCCTGCCGGAGGGCGACCTGCTCGTCCACACGGTCGACGAGACGCTCGTCCGGCTCGACCCCGGCGCCCCGGAGACCGTGCTGCCGGTCGGCGCCTACCCGACCGTCCACGGCGTCTCGAGCGACGGAGGCCGTGCGAGCGCGACCGACAGCTTCGGCGGAGTGGCCCTCGACCTGGCCACCGGCGAGGAGGAGCGACTGAACCCCTCGCTCGTCGAGGGCGAGGTGGCGTTCGGCGGCGAGGCGGCGCTCACCGCGGCGGGCCTGCGCGTGCAGAAGGTCGCCGTGGCCGACTCCGAGACGGGCGCTTTCGCGACCGTGCTCGTCGCCGACGACGGCGGAGGAGCAGCGCGCGTGCTCGCCCGCACGATCGAGAACCGCGGCAGCCTCGGCGCCGTCCTGCTCTCGCCCAACGACCAGTTCGTCGCCGTCGAGGTGACGCCCGACGTCGAGGCGGCGGTGGGCGACGGCCGGCCCGTCGAACCGCGCCCGACGAGCGTCACCCTCGCGATCATCGACGTGGAAACCGGGCAGCTCGTGCGCACCCTCGAGGGCTTCTCCCCGGTCTGGACGACCGGCTAGAGCCCGCGCTTCGCCCGCTGGCTCACCCGCAGACCGGCGGCGCTCAGGCGGGCGACGAGCTCCTTCCCGGTCACCGGCTCCGCGCCCTGCGCGACGAGCGCGTCGTAGCGCTCCTGCGGGTAGTCGTAGTGATCGTGGTCGAATCCCCGCTCGGGGATCCCCGCGGCGCGCGCGAAGGCGTGCAGCTCCTCGAGCGAGGAATCGCTCACGAGATGCCCCCAGAGCCGGCCGTGGGCGGGCCAGACGGGCTCGTCGATCAGCACAGCCATGCGGGAGATTGTAGGCTGGGGGTACGCGGTTCGAGGCGCGCCGGTCCTTTTGACCGGCATCCTGCGATCAGGTATGCTCGACCGTTGGTGTGCGCTGGGCCGAGCCCGCGCGAGACGCCAGGAGTTTTCTTCCATTCCGAAGTAAGGGTGAAACGTGGTCTACGCAGTTGTGCGCGCCGGTGGGCGGCAGGAGAAGGTCGAGGTCGGCACGGTCGTCGTCCTCGATCGAGTCAAGGCGGGCGAGGATGGCACCATCCAGCTCACCCCCGTTCTGCACGTCGACGGTGACACGGTCACCACCGACGCGAAGAAGCTCGCGAAGATCACCGTGACCGCCGAGGTCCTGGGCGACCTGCGCGGCCCGAAGATCGTCATCCAGAAGTTCAAGAACAAGACCGGGTACAAGAAGCGCCAGGGTTTCCGCGCCGACCTGACCCGCGTCAAGATCACCGGCATCAAGTAAGAAGGGGCGCGAAGAATGGCACACAAGAAGGGCGCTTCGTCCACCCGCAACGGCCGCGACTCCAACCCCCAGTACCTGGGTGTGAAGCGCTTCGGCGGCCAGGTCGTCAAGGCCGGCGAGATCATCGTCCGCCAGCGCGGCACCCACTTCCACCCCGGCGCCAACGTCGGGCGCGGCGGAGACGACACGCTGTTCGCGCTGTCGGCCGGCGCCGTCGAGTTCGGGCGCAAGGGCGGCCGCAAGGTCGTCAACATCGTCGCCAGCGCCTGAGCATTCAGGTCTCGGTCTCACGACCGCAACGTCAGCGAATGGGCGGGCTTCGGCCCGTCCATTCGTCGTTCAGGGCCTATTCGCCCGTACGGCGGATGCCCCGCTCATGATCCACAGGAGGGAACAGCCATGGCGACCTTCGTCGACCGCGTGACCCTCCACGTCCGCGCCGGCCACGGCGGGCACGGGTGCGTCTCGGTGCGCCGCGAGAAGTTCAAGCCGCT
The DNA here is from genome assembly GCF_001429705.1 of Yonghaparkia sp. Soil809. NCBI lineage: Bacteria > Bacillati > Actinomycetota > Actinomycetes > Micrococcales > Microbacteriaceae > Microcella > Yonghaparkia sp. Soil809. The sequence goes on along the minus strand of NZ_LMSV01000001.1, from coordinate 109,769 downwards.
CGCAGGCCCCGACGGCGGCAACGGAGGCGACGGCGGCGACATCGTCCTCGTCGCCGACGCCCAGGAGACCACCCTGCTGCCGTACCATCGGCGGCCGCACCGCTCGAGCGACAACGGCGGTCCCGGCATGGGCGACAACCGCTCGGGCTTCTCCGGCGGCGACCTGATCCTCCCCGTTCCGGTCGGCACCGTCGTCCGCGACGAGAACGGCGAGGAGCTCGCCGACCTCGCCGAGCCCGGCATGAGCATCGTCATCGCCCCGGGAGGTCAGGGCGGGCTCGGCAATGCCGCGCTCGCGACGACCAAGCGCAAGGCCCCCGGCTTCGCGCTGCTCGGCACGCTGGGCTGGGAGGGGGACATCCTCCTCGAGCTCAAGACGGTCGCCGACGTCGCACTCGTGGGGTTCCCGAGCGCGGGCAAGTCGAGCCTCATCGCCGCGATATCGGCCGCGAAGCCGAAGATCGCCGACTACCCGTTCACGACCCTGCACCCGAACCTCGGCGTCGTCGAGTCGGGCGAGAGCCGGTTCACCGTCGCCGACGTGCCCGGCCTCATCGAGGGCGCCAGCGAGGGCAAGGGCCTGGGTCTGGAGTTCCTCCGTCACGTCGAGCGCTGCACCGCCCTGCTCCACGTGCTCGACTGCGCGACCCTCGAGCCCGGCCGCGACCCGCTCAGCGACCTCGACGTCATCCTCGGCGAGCTCGCCCAGTACCCGGTGCCCGAGGGGCAGACGCCCCTGCTGGAGCGCCCGCAGCTCGTCGCCCTCAACAAGGTCGACGTGCCCGAGGGCCGCGACCTCGCCGACATGGTGCGCCCCGAGCTCGAGGCGCGCGGCTATCGCGTGTTCGAGATCAGCGCCGTCAGCCGCGAGGGCCTGCGCCAGCTGACCTTCGCCCTCGCCGAGCTCGTCGAGCGCGACCGCGCCGCACGCATCGCCGAGAGCGCCTCGCGCGAGCGCATCGTGATCCGCCCGCGCGCCGTCGACGCCGTCGACTTCACCGTCACCGCCGAGGGCACGCACGAGGGCACGATCTACCGCGTGCGCGGTGCGAAGCCCGAGCGCTGGGTGCAGCAGACGGACTTCACGAACGACGAGGCGGTCGGCTACCTCGCCGACCGGCTCGCGAAGCTCGGCGTCGAGCGCGAGCTCTTCGCCAAGGGCGCCGTGGCCGGGGCGACCGTCGTCATCGGCGGCCGCGACGGCATGGTCTTCGACTGGGAGCCCACCCTCACGAGCGCCGCCGAGCTCATGACCGCCCCGCGCGGCACCGACGCGCGCCTCGACGCCCTCAACCGGCCCACGACGAGCCAGCGCCGCCAGAGCTACAAGGAGCGCATGGACGCCAAGACCGAGGCGCGCGCCGAGCTCGAGCGCGAGCGGGCGGCCGGCATCTACTCCGGGGAGGACGAGTGACGTCAGGCGTGCGACCGGAGGTCGTGACCGCCCATCGGGTCGTCGTGAAGGTCGGCTCGTCGTCGATCAGCGGCGAGAACGCCGCGCAGATCGGCCCGCTCGTCGACGCGCTCGCGGCGCTGCACGCGCGCGGTGCGGAGGTCGTGCTCGTGTCGTCGGGAGCGATCGCCACGGGCATCCCCTTCTTGGCGCTGGATGCCCGTCCCACCGATCTGGCGACGCAGCAGGCCGCGGCCGCCGTCGGGCAGAACGTGCTCATGGTGCGCTACCAGGAGAGCCTGGCGCGCTACGACCTCGTCGCCGGGCAGATCCTGCTCACCGCGACCGACCTCGAGCACTCCACGCCCCGATCGAACGCGCAGCGCGCCATGGAGCGCCTGCTCGGGCTCCGGGTGCTGCCGATCGTCAACGAGAACGACACGGTCGCCACCCAGGAGATCCGCTTCGGCGACAATGACCGCCTCGCGGCTCTCGTGAGCGAGCTCGTCCACGCCGACCTGCTCGTGCTGCTCAGCGACGTCGACGCGCTCTACACGCGCCCGCCGCACGAGCCGGGCGCCGAGCGCATCGAGCACGTCGCCCACGATGACGACCTCGGCGGCGTCGAGCTCGGCGACATCGGCGCGGCCGGCGTCGGCACCGGGGGAGCGGGCACCAAGATCGCGGCGGCGCGCCACGCGGTCGGGAACGGGATCCCCGTCGTGCTCACCTCGACCGGCAACGTCGGAGCGGCCCTCCGCGGCGAGGCCGTCGGCACCTGGTTCGAGGCGGCCCCGCCCGACTGATCGGGCCCCGAGCCCGCGCCTACACTGGGAGCATGACCGCTCCCGCCGGCGCTCCCACCGCTCCTCCCGCCTCCGCGCCCGCGATCACGACGCCCGGGCTCCTCGACGTCCTGAGCGCCGCGAAGGACGCCTCGCGCGCGCTCGCGACCCTCACCGCGAACGCCAAGAACGCCGCGCTCGAGGCCATCGCGCGCGAGCTCGAGGGCGGCGTCGAGCGCGTGCTCGCCGCCAACGAGCTCGACCTCGCCAACGGCAGGGAGAACGGACTCTCCGCCGGCCTCCTCGACCGCCTCCGGCTCGACGAGGCGCGCATCGCCGGCCTCGCGCGCGCCGTGCGCGACGTCATCGCCCTGCCCGACCCGGTCGGCACCGTCGTGCGCGGCTCGACGCTTCCCAACGGCGTGCGCCTGAGCCAGGTGCGCGTGCCCTTCGGCGTCGTCGGCGCCATCTACGAAGCGCGCCCCAACGTCACGATCGATATCGCCGCGCTCGCGCTCAAGAGCGGCAACGCCGCGGTCCTCCGCGGCGGCAGCGCGGCCGAGAGCACCAACCGCGAGCTCGTCGCGCTCATCCGCGCGGCGCTCGAGTCGGTCGGTATGCCCGCCGCGGCCGTCCAGACGATCGACCCCTTCGGCCGCGCGGGCGCGACCGAGCTCATGCGCGCGCGCGGGTACGTCGACGTGCTCATCCCGCGCGGCAGCGCCGACCTCATCCAGACCGTCGTGCGCGAGTCGACCGTTCCCGTCATCGAGACCGGCGCGGGCGTCGTCCACATCGTCCTCGACGCGAGCGCCGACGAGTCCATGGCCGTCGAGATCGTCCACAACGCCAAGGTGCAGCGGCCGAGCGTCTGCAACGCGGTCGAGACGGTGCTCGTGCACCGCGACGCGGCCGCCCGCCTGCTGCCGCCGATGCTGGAGGCCCTGCGGGCATCCGGCGTCACGGTGCGCGGCGACGAGCGCGCTCGCGCCGTCGCGGGCGATCTCGAGCCCGCCACCGACGAGGACTTCGCCACCGAGCACATGGCCCTCGAGATGTCGGTCGCCGTCGTCGACGATCTGGATGCGGCGCTCGCGCACATCCGCCGGTTCTCGACCCAGCACACCGAGTCGATCATCACCGCCGACATGGCCAACGCCGAGCGCTTCCTCGCCGAGGTCGACTCGGCCGTCGTGATGGTCAACGCCTCGACGCGGTTCAGCGACGGGGGCGAGTTCGGCTTCGGGGCCGAGGTCGGCATCTCCACGCAGAAGCTCCACGCGCGCGGGCCCATGGGTCTGCCCGAGCTCACGAGCACCAAGTGGATCGTGCGCGGCGACGGGCAGGTTCGCGGCTAGGCCGCGATAGACTGCACCGGCCGCCCCGACACCGTCAGGAGAACCCGCATGTCGCTCACCAGCCTCCTCATCGCCTCGGAGGAGCTCGCCCCGCTCATCGCTCCGCCGCTCGTGATCGCCGGTGTCGCCGCTCTCGCATTCCTCATGATGGGCATCGTGACCTTCACCTACCGCGACGTCGCCAACCGCCACGCGGGCAAGGGCCCCGCCCGCGGCCACGACGCCGGTCACGACGGCGGCCACCACTAGACCGGCCGGCGCGATCTCCGCCCTCGCCGCCGCCCCGTCGTCCGCACCCGCGCGGGCGCGGATCGGCATCATGGGCGGCACCTTCGATCCGATCCACCACGGTCACCTCGTGGCCGCGAGCGAGGTCGCCGACCACTTCCAGCTCGACGAGGTCGTCTTCGTCCCGACCGGCCAGCCGTACCTGAAGCCGGAGGCCACGGGCAGCGAGCACCGCTACCTCATGACGGTCATCGCGACCGCGTCGAACCCGAGCTTCAGCGTCAGCCGCGTCGACATCGACCGCGACGGGCCCACCTACACGATCGACACCCTCCGCGACCTGCGGAAGCGCTTCCCCGACGCCGAGCTGTACTTCATCTCCGGTGCCGACGCCATCGCCCAGATCCTCGACTGGAAGGACGTCGCGGAGCTCTGGGAGCTCGCGCACTTCGTCGCGGTGAGCCGCCCGGGTCACCCGCTCACTGCACGCGGGCTGCCCGAGGGCGACGTAAGCTTGGTCGAGATTCCGGCCCTGGCGATCTCGTCGACCGACTGCCGCGAGCGCGTGGGGCGGGGATCGCCCGTGTGGTACTTGGTTCCGGATGGCGTCGTCCAGTACATCGCCAAGCACCGCCTGTACCGGAGAAGCTCGTCATGACCACCTCGAACGAACCGCCGCTCAGCCGCCGGGCCGCCCGTCGCGCGCAGCAGGACGCGCAGACGATCGGCGAGCCCCGCGATCCGGCGCCGCTCGCTCAGCCGGATGCCCCTCAGTCTGATTCCCCCGAGCGCTCGGCGAGCTTCGCGGCCGTGCACTCGGCCCCCGCGCACTCCGCTCCCGCGCATTCGGCTCCGGTCGACTCGATCGAGTACCGCACCGAGGTGCGCCCGCGCGTGCCCCGCTACGAGCCCCTCTCGCCGCTCACGCCCGCGAGCGGCGACGACTCGCCGGCGCTGCCGCCGTCCGCCCCGCTCGCCCCGCCCTTCGCGCCGCCGACCGCCCCCGGGCTCCGCCGCGAGACCCGGACGCGCGACTTCCGTCCGCCGGCCGAGCGCGCGCGCACGTCCTTCTCGCCCGTCGCGCAGCCGGAGGACGCCGCCCTCGACTACCGCACGCAGCAGGGCCCGTCGGGCTCCTACGCCGCGCCGGCCCCCTCAGCACCGGCGCCGTCGGCCCCGGTCGCGTCGGCGCCGACGGTCGACCCCGCCTTCGCCGCGCTCGACCCGGACCCGGTCCCGGAGACGGCCAGCGGCGCGTCAGCCGATGTCCCCGAGCCCGACCTCCAGGCGATCTCCGAGCCCCAGCCCGAGCCTGAGCCCGAGGCGTCCCCGGAGCCGGATCCCGAGCGCGCGTCCTCGGCCCCCGCGGCCGCGACGGCCGCCGACTCCGGAGCGTTCGTGCTCCCCGAGTACACGATGACCCGCCGCGAGCTGCGTGCCCTGCGCGAGAAGCACGAGCAGCAGTCGTCCGCCGTCGAGCCGGAGCCCGTGCCCGAGCCCGAGCCGGCGCCCCTGCATCTGTGGCAGCCGACCTCGACCGGTGCGTCCGCACCCGCCCCGCTCATCGAGCCCGGCCCGCCCGCGTCCTCCGAGGTTGCGGCACCCGCCGTCTCGACCGCGACCGGGTCCCACTGGTCGGCCGGATTCCACGAGCCCGCCGACGATCCCTTCGAGAACACCTTCAGCCGTCAGGTCGGCTCCGCATCCGTCTCGACGAACGCGCTCGTGCTTCCCGAGATGCCCGTGGGCAGCCTCGCCGGTCCCGTCCCCGGTACGGGGGAGATCATCATCACCGGCATGGTCGACGTGCCCTCGAGCATCGCATCGACCGGCGCCGTCCCGTCCGTCCACGACAGCCCCGACATCGACGACCTCATCGATCCGGGCGATCGCGAGTTCGTGAGCTCCGACTCCGCCCCGGTGAGCGCGATCAACGCCGTCAGCAGCCACACGGCGACCCGCAACGTGATCTCCGGGCCGCGTCCGCGCGGCGCGATGCTCACGACCGTGCTCATCGTCTCGACCGTCGTCATGGCCATCGCCGCCGTGACGATCTTCGTGGTCGCCGCGGCCAACGGTCTATTCTGATCTCTCCCCACCCCCGAAGGATGCTGTGACCGCCACCGACCGTGCCATCGATCTCGTTCGCGTCGCCGCCCGCGCCGCCGACGCCAAGCAGGGCGACGACATCGTCGCGCTCGACGTCTCGGGTCCGCTGCCGCTGGCCGACGCCTTCGTCCTCGTGACCGGGCGCAACGAGCGCAACGTGCAGGCCATCGCCGCCGAGGTGGAGGAGAAGATGATCGAGGCCGGCGCCAAGCCGCTGCGCCGCGAGGGCCGAGCCGAGGGCCGCTGGATCCTCCTGGACTTCGGCGACGTCATCGTCCACGTCTTCCACGAGGAGGAGAGGCTCTTCTACTCGCTCGAGCGCCTCTGGAAGGACTGCCCGGTCATCCCGATCGACCTCCCCGAGCACGCCGCGGCATCCGACCAGGTCTGACCGCCGGGCGCCGGTCCGACCCCCGCGCCTCCCCGGCTCCCGCGATGCTCAGCGCTCCCATAGAGGAGCTTGGGAGGGTCGACGCATGAAGTGTCCTGCAGACGACGCCGTCCTCGTCATGAGCGAGCGCAACGGCATCGAGATCGACTACTGCCCCCAGTGCCGAGGCGTGTGGCTCGACCGCGGCGAGCTCGACAAGATCATCGAGCGCGCCGCGGGCTTCGACGCCGCCGGCCCGACGGCCGCGAGCGCCGCCCCGCCCGCCGCCCCGCGGGTCGAGCTTCCGCGCGACGTCCCGCCCGCTCAACCCGGCGGGTTCCCCGCCCCCGGCTACGCGCAGCCCGGCTACGCCGCTCCGTACGGCGACCCTGTGCACGGCCGTCCGCGCTGGGGCTCGAACTCGCCGTCGTCGGCTCCGCGATACGGGCAGGGCGGGTACCCGCGCAAGCGCAAGCACTGGCTGAGCGAGCTCTTCGACTGAGCGAGCGGGGCGGCCTCGGCCTCCGCCCGCGCGACCCTCCCGAGGGGGTCGCTCGAATTGGCCGAGGCGCACCCCGTGTACTACAGTGATCGAGTTGTCATCGGCTGGTCCGGTGGCTGCGGGCCTGTGGCGCAGCTGGTAGCGCACCTGCATGGCATGCAGGGGGTCAGGGGTTCGAATCCCCTCAGGTCCACGACACGATCCCCGGTTTCGGCCGGGTTTCGTCGTATTCGGCGCCTGCTGACCCGATCGGCGGGGCGGCGCGCCGGAGGCCGTGCGCGGTGAGCGCCGGCCCGGCCCGGAAGGACCACCCCGTGAGCTCCTCGCTCTCCGCCGCCTCCCGCTCGGTTCCCGCCTCCGCTCAGCGCATGCACGTCGTGAGCGATGAGACCACGCAGATCGCCGACATGGTGCTCGACTACGCGCGCCGTCGACTGCTGAGCACCGACACCCCACTCGACAAGCCCTTCTCGCCCGCTGAGCTCAAGCGCCTCGCGTCGGGCAGCATCGGCGAGAGCGGCATCGGCGCACGCCGTGCCCTCGCCCTGTTCGAGAACGTGCTCGCCCCCTCGTGCATCACGACCGACCACCCGCAGTACCTGTCGTTCATCCCCTCCGCGCCGACCAAGGCAGCGACGGCCTTCGACCTGGTCGTCTCCGCGACCGCGGTGTACGGCGGCTCGTGGCTCGAGGGCTCGGGCGCGGTCTTCGCCGAGAACGAGGTGCTCCGCTTCCTCGCGACCGAGTTCGGCCTGCCCGACGGTGCGGGGGGCGTCTTCGTGCAGGGCGGCACGGTCGGGAACCTCTCGGCTCTCGTCGCGGCGCGCGACCACCGGGCCCGCCGGCTGCGCGAGGCCGGTCGCCCCCGGCCCGAGCGCTGGGTCGTCGTGTGCGGCGCCGAGGCGCACTCCTCGATCGTCTCCGCGGCGCACGTCATGGACATCGACGTCGCGATCGTGCCGATGGACGAGTCGGGCTCCCTGCGCGGCGCCGACGTCGAGCCGGCGCTCGTCGAGCACGGCGACGCGGTCATCGCGGTCGTGACGACGGCGGGCTCCACGAACTTCGGCATCGTCGACGACATCGCCTCGATCGCGGCGCTGAAGGACGCGCACGACTTCTGGCTGCACGTCGACGGAGCCTACGGCCTCGCGGCCATGCTCGCGGCGGGCTCCCGACACCGGTTCGCCGGCGTCGAGCGCGCCGACTCGCTCATCGTCGACCCGCACAAGTGGCTCTTCGCCCCCTTCGACGCCTGCGCGCTCATCTACCGCGACCCCGACCACGGGCGTCTCGCTCACACCCAGCACGCCGAGTACCTCGACACCCTCACCGAGGCGGCCGACTACAACCCCTCCGACTACGCGATCCAGCTCACCCGCCGCGCGCGCGGCCTGCCGCTGTGGTTCTCGCTCGCGACCTTCGGCGCCGAGGTCTACCGCGAGGCGATCGAGATCTCGATCGACCTGGCCCGTCGCATCGCCGATGAGATCACGAGACGCCCGCACCTCCGTCTCGTCCGCGAGCCGCAGCTCTCCGTCGTGGTCTTCGAGCGCGAGGGGTGGGATGCCCGTGACTACGCCGCATGGAGCGACCGTCTGCTCGACGACCAGCACGCCTTCGTCGTGGCGAGCTCGCACGCCGGCCGCCCCAACACGCGCTTCGCGATCGTGAACCCGACGACGACGTTCGAGCAGCTCGTCGGCATCCTCGACACGATGGAATGAGCCCCCGCGGGAGTGCGCCGATCGCTCGGCCCGCTCCCGGCGACGCGGCCATACGCTGTCGCCATGAGCCACGACGCCGTTCCCGACCCCCTCGACGACGCCCTCCGGCGCCACACCGACTACGGCGCCGAGAGGCTCGAGGAGGAGGACGTCGCGGCCGATCCGATCGCGCAGTTCACCGCGTGGATGGCCGAGGCGGCCGAGCGCGGCGTGTACGAGCCGAACGCGATGGTGCTCGGCACGATCGACCCCGACGGCCAGCCGTCGATCCGCACCGTGCTGCTGCGCGGCGTCGACGAGCGCGGCTTCGAGTTCTACACCGACTACACCTCGCGCAAGGGCCGGGCGCTCCTGGCGAACCCCGCGGTGTCGGTCGTCTTCCCCTGGTACACGCTCCATCGCCAGGTGATCGTCTTCGGCGAGGCGCACCCGGTCGAGCGCGAGGCGAGCGAGGACTACTTCGCGCGGCGCCCGCGCGGGGCGCAGATCGCAGCGTGGTCGAGCGATCAGTCGCAGCCGATCGCCTCGCGCGAGGCGCTCGAGGAGAAGGTCCGCGACACGGAGGAGCGCTTCCGCGACGACGAGACCGTCCCGCGGCCCGAGCGCTGGGGCGGCTTCCGCATCGCCCCGCACCGGGTTGAGTTCTGGCAGGGGCGCACGTCGCGGCTGCACGATCGGCTCGTGTTCCGCGCGGCTGTGGGCGGGGGATGGGAGCTCGAGCGCATCCAGCCGTGAGTCGACTGCGGGAATGGCCTCGGGCATCCATGCGTTTGCATAGTTCGATACGCTCGTATCGCCACATCCGCGAGAGAGACGGAAGACCATGACCGCGACCACCGACCCGGCAGGCCTGCAGTTCGGCCTCAACACCTTCGGCGACGTCAGCCACGACGCCGCCGGCGAGCCCGTACCCTACCCGCAGGTCATCCGCGACGTCGTCGCCGAGGGCGTCCTCGCTGACCAGGTCGGCATCGATGCGTTCGCGATCGGCGAGCACCACCGCGACGACTACGCGGTCTCCGCCCCCGACATCGTGCTCGCGGGCATCGCCGCGCGCACCGAGCGCATCCGGCTCTCCTCCGCCGTCACGGTACTGAGCTCGGACGACCCGATCCGCGTCTTCCAGCGCTTCGCGACGATCGACGCGATCTCGAACGGCCGCGCCGAGATCGTCGTCGGGCGCGGCTCATTCACCGAGTCGTTCCCGCTCTTCGGCTTCGAGCTCTCCGACTACCAGGTGCTCTTCGATGAGAAGCTCAACCTGCTCGCCGAGGTGCTCAAGGAGGGCCCCGTGACCTGGAGCGGCAGCACGCGCGCACCGCTCACGGGCATCGAGGTGTACCCGAAGACGGCGAACGGGAGCATCCCCACCTGGGTCGGCGTCGGGGGCAGCCCCGAGTCGGTCGTGCGCACCGCCCACTACGACATGCCCATGATGCTCGCCATCATCGGCGGCGACCCGCAGCGCTTCGCGCCGTACGTCGACCTGTATCACCGCGCGCTCGACCAGATGGGCAAGGACCGCCTGCCCGTCGGGGTGCACTCGCCCGGCTTCATCGCCGACACCGACGAGGAGGCCCGCGAGCTGTTCTGGCCGCACTACCAGGCCGCCTTCGGCCGGATCGGCCGCGAGCGCGGCTGGGGCCCCACGACTCGCGAGCACTACGACGCCGAGATCGAGCACGGCTCGCTCTACGTCGGTGGCGCCGAGACGGTCGCCCGGAAGATCGCGGCGACGGTCACGGGGCTGGGGGTCCAGCGCTTCGACCTGAAGTACACGACCGGGCCGGTGCCGCACGCGGCCAACATGCGCGCGATCGAGCTCTACGGCACAGAGGTCATCCCGATGGTGCGCGAGCTCGTCGCCGAGACCGTGCCCGTCGGCTGAGCTCAGCCGGCGGGGGCCGGGGCGGTGGGGCGCGCGGGCAGGCGACGGGCGAGCATCCGCTGCTTGAACCAGTCGGTGTCGGGCACGCGCGCGAGGATGGAGCCCGCGATGATCGTGATGAGCACGTAGGCCGTCGCGAGAGGCGCGAGCTGCGGCTGGAGACCCGCCGCGACCGCGAGGCCGGCGATGACGATCGAGAACTCTCCGCGCGGGGTGAGGGTCAGGCCCGCGCGCCATCGCCCCGGGAGGGCGATCCCGGCGCGTCGGGCCGCGATCCAGCCCGTCGCGACCTTCGTCGCCATCGTGACGATCGCGAGGATGATCGCCGGGACGAGCACCGGCACGATGTCGGCGGGGTCGGTGGCGATGCCGAAGAACACGAAGAACACCGCGGCGAAGAGGTCGCGCAGCGGCGAGAGCACGATCTCGGCCGAGCGCGCGACCTGGCCGGAGATCGCGATGCCGACGAGGAAGGCCCCGACCGCGGCCGAGACGTTCACCTGCTGAGCGATGCCCGCCACGAGCATCGTCAGACCGAGCACCCCCAGCACGAGCGACTCCGCGTGGTGCGGCGAGAACAGGGCCGAGACGATGCGGCCGTGGCGCAGCGCCAGGTACAGGATCAGCAGCGCCACGAGAACGGCGATGACGAGGGCGGTCGCCCCTGCGAGGAGCCCCGCGCCGATCACGAGGGCCGAGAGCACGGGCAGGTAGAACGCCATCGCGAGATCCTCGATCACGAGGATCGAGAGGATGGTCGGGGTCTCGCGGTTCGACAGGCGCCCCAGATCGCGCAGCACCTTCGCGATCACCCCCGAGGAGGAGATCCAGGTGATGCCCGCGAGCGCGACCGCGGCGACGGGACCCCAGCCGAGGATGAGCGCCATCGCCGCGCCGGGGACGGCGTTGAGCAGGGCGTCGACCAGGCCTGCGCGTCGCGAGCGCCTGAGGCTCTGCACGAGTTCGGTCGCCGTGTACTCGAGCCCCAGCATGAGCAGCAGGAGGATGACGCCGATCTCGCTGCCGATGGCGAAGAACTCCCCGCTCTCCTCGAGAGGGATCATCCCGCCCTCGCCGATGAGGAGGCCGATGATGAGGAACAGGGGGATGGGGGAGAACCCGACGCGGTCGGCGACCCGGGAGAGGAGCCCGAGGGCGAGCAGGAGGGCGCCGACCTCGATCAGGAGGAGCGTCGTCCCGTGCATCGTCAGCTCGGCAGCGTGCCGTCGGCGAGCAGGCGCGCGAGCGTCTCGAGCGCCGGCCGCGTGCCCACCACGATGAGCGTGTCGCCGGCCCGCAGCTCGGTCTGCGGCGTGGGAGAGGGGACGACCTCGCTGTCGCGGACGATCGCGACGATCGACGTGCCGGTGAGGGTGCGCGCCTTCGTGTCGCCCAGGCGGCCGCCGACGAACGGCGAGGAGGCGGGCAGGAGGAGCTGCTCGGTGAACAGGCCGGCTGCCTGCTCGCGGATTCCGGCGAGCTGACCGAGCATCACCGAGGCGCCGAGCACGTCGGCGAGGGCGAGCGCCTCGTCCTCCGACAGGCTCACGCGTTCGCGGCAGGCGTCGGGGTCGACGTCGTCGAAGACCGCGAGCTCGCGCTCGCCCGTGCGGTGCGAGACGATGCCGATGCGCCGGCCGTCCTCGGTCACGATGTCGTGCCGGGTCCCGATGCCGGGAAGGTCCACTTTCTCGATGCGCACTCCCACGCCGCTCACGGTATCAGCGGATGCGGGCGCCGCCGACTCCACGACGGACGCTACGAAACCGCGATGAGGGCCCCGACCCCGGCGAGGCTCACCACGGCGGCGAGGGCCGCGCTCATGATGATCCGGAACAGGGCCCGCGACCGCGGAGCGCGCGCCACGACCACGGCCCCGACCACGAGGAGCGCGAGCCCCGCGGCGGCGCCCACGGCGCTGAGCGGGGTGACGCGGGCGGGGCCGAGCACGCCGAGCACGGCGGCGAGGGCGAGGCTCGCGAGCGCGACGAGCCCGGACGCCCGCGCGCCCCAGCGGTGGGGCAGCGCGCGGATCCCGTGCCGCGCATCGTCCTCCAGGTCGGGCAGCACGTTGGCGAAGTGGGCGGCGACGCCGAGCAGCGCGCCCATCGCGATCGCCCACCACTGCGCGCCGCGGGGGTCGGGCGCGGCGAGGGTGACGATGAGCGGCATTGCGCCGAAGCCGACGGCGTAGCAGGCGGTCGCGAGCGCTCCGCGCTTGAGGCCCGCGTTGTAGGCCCAGCCCGCGAAGAGGAAGACCGCGTGCGCGAGCGCCGCGCCCGGGCCGAGCAGGAGCGACAGCGCGATCGCGCCGAGCGCCGCGCCCGCGGCCAGCGCGAGGACGAGCCGCGCCGAGAGGTCGCCGCGCGCGATCGGCTTGTCCGCCCGCCCGTCTGCGGTGTCGCGCGCGGCGTCGAGCGCGTCGTTCGACCAGCCGATCGACAGCTGCTGCAGCAGGATCATGAGCGCGACGAGCGCGGCCCGCCCGGTCCCCAGCCCCGACGCGAGCGACAGCAGGAGCGCGACGAGCGTCACGACCACGGTCGGCCCCGCGTGCGCCGCGACGACGAGCGCGAGCAGGGGACGGGGCATGGGGTCATGCTAGGCGCGGGCTACCCTGGAACGATGCGCCGACCCCCGACGACGCTCTCCGGACGGTCCGCGCGCGTCGCGCGACCGGGCATCCGCCGCGGCCTCGCCGCCCTCGCGCTCCTGCTCGCGGCCTCGACGGCGCTCGCCGCGTGCGGTGCCGCGCCGGAGGCCTCGCCGGTCCTCCGCGGGGTCTCGGCGCCTCCCGCCGCCGACCCGACGGAGATCAACGTCGCCCAGCGCATCGCTTCGATGTCGCTCGAGCAGAAGGTCGCCGCGCTCGTCATGGTGCACGTGCCGGGGACCGACCCGGCCGCGATCCGCTCGGTCGTCGACGGCCACGGCCTCGGCGGCGTGATCCTGATGGGCGACAACGTCGCCGGCGACGTCGCGGCGACCCGGGCGCTCACGAGCGCTCTCTCCTCCGATCCGGGGCTGCCGCTGCTCACCGCGATCGACCAGGAGGGCGGGGTGGTGGCCCGCCTGCCCGGCGACGTGTGGCCGGCCGGGCGCGCGCTGCAGTCGGCGAGCCCGGAGGAGGTCGAGGGCGTCTTCGCCGCGCGCGCCGGACTCGTCGAGAGCGCGGGCGTGCTCGTCAACTTCGGCATCGTCGCCGACATCGAGATCGGCTCCGGCTCGTTCATCGGGCCGCGCACGCTCGGGGAGACTCCCGAGGCGGCGGCCGAGCGCGTCGCGGCGGCCGTGCGCGGCGAGCAGGGTCGCGCGCTGTCGACGCTCAAGCACTTCCCGGGCCACGGGGCGAGCCCGGACGACTCGCACGTGAGCATCCCGACCTCGAGCCTGACGCTCGCCCAGTGGCGGGCGACGCACGCGGTGCCCTTCGCGGCGGGGATCGAGGCGGGGGCGCCCCTCGTCATGACCGGTCATCTGCGGTTCGACAGCGTGAGCCCGCTGCCGGCCTCGCTCTCCCCGACCTGGATCCGCATCCTCCGCGACGAGCTCGGATTCGACGGCGTCATCGTCACCGACGACCTGCTCATGCTCCAGCGCTCGGGCGACGCGCACTTCGGCGACCCCATCGAGAACGGGGTCCGCGCCCTCGCCGCCGGCAACGACCTGCTCCTCTACGTCCTCCCGGGGGATCCCGCCTCGGTCGGCTTCGACGTCGGCTCGCTCGTGGATGCCCTCGTCGCCGCCGTCACGAGCGGTCGCGTCGACGAGGAGGCCGTCGACGACTCCCTGCGCCGGGTGCTCGCTCTGCGTCGGGCGGCGTCCGCCGAGACCGGCCCCTTTTCCGACTGCGGGCTGAAGTGCGTCGGCCTGTCGCCGCGAGCGCGGCCCGCCGACTGATGGCCGACCGCAGTCGGCAGCCGGCTCAGAGCGTCGGCAGCTGCAGGTCGCGGATCGTCTTGACCTCGCCGCGCTCGCTGACTCCGCGCTCGGCGCCCTGCGCGTCGGCGGTGAGCGCGAGCGTCCCGATCGCCGCGCCGCTCGTGAGCACGAGGCCAACGAGCGCGAGCCCGATGGTGCGGTGGAAGCTCTCGCTCGCGACGGCGGGCGTGCGCAGAGCGGCGCTCGTGAGCGCCGTCGCCGCCGCGCCGCCGCGCGCGAGCAGACTCCACATGGGGTGCTCCTCGTCGGGTTGAGGAACTCGAGCGCGTGGGTACGCGCCCTGAGAAGCGACCTCGTTTCGGGTTCGGTCGCTCGCTGTCATGGTACGTCGAGCCCTTCGGGCGCGCCAGGAGGCGCGACGAGTTCGCGCGGGCCGCGCGCGGCGCGTTCGCGCGCGGGGCCCCGATCATCCATGATGAGAGCGATGAGCGCCTCCGAGTCCCAGGTTCTGCACCGTGATGTGCTGCACGCCGTCGCCGGCTCGCTCGGTGCGACGCTCGTGGACGCGCACGCGCTGCAGATCGAGCCGACGGGTCAGGGGTTCACCCACGGCTACCGCGTGACCCTTCGCGACGACTCCGGCGGCACCGCCGACCACACGGTCTTCGTCGAGACCTCGCCGCCGGACACGACCCGATCCGGGGTGCTCACCCTCACGCAGCCCGAGACGGGCGAGCGCGTCGACGTCTGGGTCTACCCGGCCGACCCCTCGCTGCCCGCGCTGCGCACGGCCGTCTACGCCGAGGCCGCCTCGATCGTGCTCGCCCGCCTGGGCCTCCCCATCGAGGATCTCCGCGTGAGCCTCGCCGCCTACCGCCCGGGCAAGCGCGCGGTCGTGCGCGTCGACACCGCCCGCACCGCCTACTTCCTGAAGGTCGTCCGGCCGCCGGCCGCCGAGCCGCTGCAGGCCAAGCACACGCACTGGCGCCACGAGGGCGTCCCCGTGCCGACCGTGCTCGGCTGGAGCGAGGAGGGTCTCGTCGCTCTCGAGGCGCTCGCGGGCTCGGAGCTCATCTCGGTGCTCGACCGGGTCTCGGGGCCGGATGCCCTGCTCGACGAGATCGTCCGGCTCATGCAGCGCATCGCCGCCGTCCCGTCCACCGCCCCCGCGCGCGCATCGCTCGTGCGACGCCTCGACTGGTACGAGGAGCGCCTGGTCGAGCAGCTCCCCGCCTACGACGGCCTCATCGAGAGCACCTCCCGCGCGATCGCGCGACGCTTCCGCGCCGGCGGCGCACCGCCGCCCAGCCGCACGGTCCACGGCGACCTCCACCTCGCCCAGCTCCTGGTCGACCCCTCCGCACCCACGACCATCACGGGCGTGCTCGACATCGACACCTCCGGCTGGGGCGACCCGGCGGACGACGCCGCCGCACTCTACGCGCACCTCATCGCGACCGTCGTGCACGACGGCGGCAGCCGCGCGACGCTCCGCGCCTCGCGCGCCTCGGTGCTCGCCGACGGCTGGCGCCGCCGCTGGTTCTCGTGGCCCGAGGCGGGCTTCGCCGACCGCGCTCACGCGATCGCCGCGACCCAGCTGCTCGGCCACGCCCTCGCGCGCTCCGCCGCCGGCTCCGATGACGCGGCGGTGCTCATCGAGCGCGCGCACCGCGTGGTCGCGGCCGACGACGCGCCCCTCACCTCCGCCGCCTGGTGAGTCGCCCCGGAGGGTGAGAGTTCTCTCATCCCCGGCACCTCCGCCGCGCATCCTGGCACCATGGAGTCTGGGCGCGACCGGCGCGCCCGCGTGCACGGGGAGGGTCGGCATGCAGCAGAACGGCTGGATCGCACTGGGCGCCGCATCGGCGCTCGGGCTCGGCGTGCTCGCCGGCAGCGCCGTGACCGCCGCGACGGCGATGCCGCTCGCCGACACGACCGAGAGCGTCGACATCGCCCCGATCTCCGACCTCCGCGGCGACGCGAAGCTCTTCGCGGGTGCGCGCGACGACCGCGTGACGGTGCCGGGCAGCACGCCCGCTCCGTCGAGCTCGCCCGGCCCCGCGACCGCGGCGCCCGCATCGGCCCCCGCCGTGACGCAGGCACCGGCCCCGCAGCCCGTGCCGGTCGCGCCCGTCGCGCCGGCGCAGAGCGTCGACTCGCCGGATTCCCCGGACGACGGCGACGACGACGTCGACGACTAGGAGCTCGCCCGTCGATCAGACGAGCCGGTAGCCCATCCCGCGCACCGTCTCGATGCGCTCCGCTCCGATCTTGCCGCGCAGGTATCGCACGTACACGTCGACGACGTTCGAGCCGGGGTCGAAGTCGAACCCCCACACCCGCGACAGCAGCTGCTCGCGCGAGAGCACCTGGTCGGGGTGCTGCAGGAACTGCTCGGCGAGCGCGTACTCGCGCGCGGAGAGGTCGACCGCCGTCTCGCCGACCGTCACCCGCCGGGTGCGCATGTCGAGGGCGAGGTCGCCGTGCCGGAGGATCGTCTCGCCGGCGGCGATCTGCCCCGATTCGCGCAGTCGAAGGCGGATGCGCGCGAGCAGCTCGTCGAACTTGAACGGCTTCGGCACGTAGTCGTTGGCGCCGCCGTCGAGCCCCTGGACGGTGTCGTCGAGACTCGTGCGGGCGGTGAGCATGATCACGGGGGTGGTATCGCCGCGGGAGCGGATGCGCTGGAGCACGGCGAAGCCGTCCATGCCGCCGGGCAGGCCGACGTCGAGCAGGACGAGGTCGAACGAGCCGGTGGCGAGGTAGTCGAGCGCCTCGCGCCCCGATCCGACGACGGTGGGCGCGTACCCGCTGGAGGTCAGGCCCTTCTCCACGAACGTCGCGATGCGCGCTTCGTCCTCCACGACGAGGATGCTCGTCATCGCGTCTCTCCGTCCTCGCGGGTCGTCGGGCTCACGTCCGCGGGCGGCGGTGGCGCGGGGGCGTCCGACTCGACCGGCACGACGATGCCGAAGCGGGATCCCGCCGGCGAGGTCTCCAGGCTCACGTGGCCGCCGTGGGCGCGCGCGATCGCGGCGACGATCGGCAGCCCGAGGCCCGAGCCGGCGATGCCGCGGCCCGTGTCGGCGCGGCCGAAGCGCTCGAAGATGCGGGCGCGCGACTCCTCGGGGATTCCGGGGCCCTCGTCGGCGACCCAGAGCTCGACGGCGCCGCGGTAGGCGCTCGAGCCGATGCGGATGGTCGAGCCGGCGGGGGAGTACTTCGCGGCGTTGTCGGCGAGCTGCAGCCAGGCCTGGGTGATGCGGCTCGGCGAGAGCGAAGCGACTACTGGGACGGAGCTCTCGAGCTCCCACTCGTGGTCGCCGATCGCCTGCGCCTTGCCGAAGACGGCCGCCGTGAGGTCGGCCACGTCGGTGGGCTCGGTCGCGAGGAGGCCGCGCTCGGTGCGAGCGAGGTCGTCGATGTCGCTCACGAGCTCCGACATGCGGTCGAGCTCTTCGATCGCGATGTCGCGAGCCGCCCGCACCTCGGAGGGCTTCCGCGGGTCGAGGAGCTCGAGGTTCCCGCGCACGATCGTGATCGGCGTCGCGAGCTCGTGGCGCACGTCGTCGAGCAGCTGGCGCTGGGCGGTGAGCGCGCCGTCGATGCGGTCGAGCATGTCGTTGACGGTCGTGGTCAGGGCACCGAGGTCGTCGCGCGTGCGGACGGGGATGCGTTCGGTCGTGTTCTGCGCGGTGATCCGCTCGGCGGCCAGGCGCAGCTCGCGCAGCGGCGCGAGCAGGCGACCGGAGACGAACCAGCCGGCGGCGCCGATGAGGAGGATCGTGAGCCCGCACAGCCACGCGTAGGTGACGAAGGCGCCGCCGACCTCGTCGATCTCCCGCTGCACGTCGATCGCGGTCATGTAGGCGCCGCGCTGCTCGGAGCCGGAGATCTCGACGGGCGCGACGACGTAGCGCACGGCCCGGACGTCCTCGAGGGCGGGGGTGCTGGCGGTGCCGAGCACGACGGTGCCGCCCTGCGACTCCTCCCACGCCCGGGCGAGCAGGGCCGGGTCGTCGGCGAGCTCGAACGACACCGTCACGCTCGGCTGCCATGCGGGCGCTCCGTCGAGCAGCGCGATGCTGCTCTCGTGCCGGCCGGGGATCACGTACGACAGGATCGCCTCGAGCGCCTCCCCGACCGTCGCGTAGGCGGGCGCCGCGGGCGCGTCGGCGGGCGCCTCCGCGCCGCCCTCGGCGGGCACCTCGGCCGCGGGCTCGTCCACCGCGGCGGCCGCGGGCGGGTTCTCGAGCACCTGCCTGGCGGACTCGACGGCGGCGAGCAGCTCCTGATCGACGCTCTCGATGACGCGGTCGCGCTGCACGAAGTACGCGCTGATGCCCGCGAAGGTCATCCCGACCGTCGTGATGACGAGGATGACGGCGAGGATGCGCGCGCGCACCGACCACGTCGGGAAAGCGATCGCGCGCACCATGCCTTCATTATCGGCACCGTGCGCCCGCGAACCCGCCCGGATGAGAGGACTCTCACGCCCGGGCCCGCCTCGCCGTCTCAGTCGAGCCGCGGGGTGTCCTCCGCCGCGAGGACGCCCGCCTCGCCGAGCTCGAAGGCGAGACCGGCGCCGTCCGGGGCGGACACCCACGGGGCCTCGGCCGCCGCGCGCGCGGCGTCGTCGACGTGGCTGCGGCCGCCCGCGAGCACCGCCTCCCCTGGCGACAGCTCGCGGATCGCGACGGCGCGCACGTTCTCGGGGTGAGCGGCGGCGAAGTCCCGGTAGAGCTCCTCATCGTGCTGGCCGTCGTCGCCGACGAGGATCCAGCGGATCGTCGGGAACTCGCGGGCGAGGCGCTCGAGGCTCTCGCGCTTGTGGTCGCGGCCGCTGCGGAAGAGCCGGTCGTGCGTCGGCCCCCAGTCGGTCAGCAGCAGGGTGCCGTCGGGGTAGAGGTGGCGCGAGAGGAATCGGTCGAGGGTCGGTGCGACGTTCCACGCGCCGGTCGAGAGGTAGACGACGGGGCAGGAGGGGTTCTCGCGCACGATGCGCTCGTAGAGCACCGCCATGCCCGGGACGGCCTGGCGCGCGTGCTCGTCGAGCACGAAGGTGTTCCAGGCGGCGAGGAAGGGCCGGGGGAGCGCGGTGACCATGACGGTGTCGTCGATGTCGCTCAGGAGGCCGATGCGGGCATCCGGCTGCACGACGTAGACGGGGGCCTCGACGGGCGGGGTGTCCTCCACCTGCAGCTCGATCGTGCGCAGGCCCGGCTCGAGATCGACGGCGACGTCGACGTCGACGACGCCGCCGCGGTCGGCGTGCACGGTGAACTCCTGCCCGTCGACGCGCACGACGATCTCCGCGCCGCCGATCGCGATGCTCGTGAAGCTGCGCCACCCGCGGATGGCCCGGGCGGGCTTCCGGAGGTCGAGCCCGGGCTTGACCAGCAGGACGCGGCAGAGCACGCGCACCCAGCCGGGCCCGCCGTACCCGCTGTAGGGGAGGACGATCGGCACGAGGCCCCGCTTCCGGCCGCGGCGCTCGCGCATGCGGTGCACCGAGTCCTCGAGAGCGGCCGCCCGGCGCGCCCACGACGGACGGTGCTCGGGCTCGTGGTCAGGGGTGACGGCCGCCATCGCTCCAGTCTGTCACGAGGCCTCCGACCGGCCAGGACGCGACCGGATGTTCGCCACAGCGAACAGCCCCACGGCGCGCCGAATATTCCTGAGAGGAAAACCGGTCGAAGTCTCACCTTGCGCGCTACCATCGCACTCAGCCCGGTCGTCGAAAGGTACCCACCCATGTCAACCATCGAACTGAGTACGACGCTCCTGACCGCGTCGGCTCCCATCCGCAACGAACCCGTCCAGGCGCGCAGCACGGCGCGCCTCGCCGCCCTCCTCGATTCGGCCGCCGCCGTCATCGACGAGATCGGCTACGAGCGCCTCACGACCGCCATGGTCGCCGATCGCGCCGGTGCCTCGATCGGTACCGTCTACCGCTACTTCCCCGACCGCATCGCCGTCCTGCAGTCGCTCGCGGCGCGCAACTCCGAGCGCCTGCTCGCACGGCTCGCGGGTGAGCTCGCCGCCGAGGGCCACGCGACGGCGACGGACGCCCTCCTCGGCGTCCTCGACGTGACGGTCGACCTCGTCCGCTCGGAGCCGGGCTACCGCTCGCTCCGCGTGGGCGACGTGCTCGATCTGCTCCCGCCGAGCGCGGAGGAGACCGCCAACGGCGTCGTCGCCGGTGCCGTGGCCGACGCGCTCGAGCAGCGCTTCGCCCTCTCGCTCGATGACAGCGGCCGCCTGGCGATCGCGACGGCCGTCGAGGTGATCGACGCGCTCGTCGCCCGCGCCTTCGCGCGGGACGGCGACGGCGACGCCGCGCTCCTCGACGAGGCCCGCCGCGTCGTGCGCGCGACGGTCGCCGGGGTGCTGTAGCCCGCTTCCCGCGCTTCTCCACGAGAGCCCCCGCCGACCCGCGGGGGCTCTCGTGCGTCTCCGTGCTCGGTGCGCCGAGCATCCGCATCTTCTGGATATGTGCCGGGAAAACCGCGCGATTCGCCCCTCTCGCGGGGCGGCGGCTGTTTGACTGGGAGCGCGCTGAGTGATCCCTCGGCGGCGATCGACATCGAGGAGACGCGTTCCGTGATCGAGTTCCGCTCCATCTCCAAGACCTTCCCCGGCGGCACGACCGCCGTCGACGACTTCAGCCTCGTCATCCCCTCGCACCGCACGACCGTGTTCGTCGGGTCGAGCGGCTGCGGCAAGACCACCCTGCTGCGCATGATCAACCGCATGGTCGACGCGTCGAGCGGCGACCTCGAGATCGACGGCGAGAACGTCTCGACCATCGACCCCGTGAGGCTGCGCCGCCGCATCGGCTACGTCATGCAGAACTCGGGGCTTCTGCCGCACCGCACCGTGATCGACAACATCGCGACCGTGCCGCGCCTCAACGGGGTGCCGAGGAAGGACGCGCACGAGCGCGCGCTGCAGCTCATGGACACCGTCGGCCTCGACCGCTCGATGGCCGAACGCTACCCCTCGCAGCTCTCCGGCGGCCAGCAGCAGCGCGTCGGCGTCGCGCGCGGTCTCGCGGTCGACCCCAACATCCTGCTCATGGACGAGCCCTTCGGCGCCGTCGACCCGATCGTGCGCGCCGAGCTGCAGCAGGAGCTCCTGCGCCTGCAGCGCGAGCTGGGCAAGACGGTCGTGTTCGTCACGCACGACATCGACGAGGCGTTCCTGCTCGGCGACCAGGTCGTCATCCTCGAGAAGGGCGCCCGGATCGCGCAGAAGGGCACCCCGGAGGAGATCCTCGCGAACCCCGCGAGCGACTTCGTCGCGAGCTTCGTCGGCGCCGATCGTGGCAAGCGCGCGCTGAGCATCCGCGAGATCGACGGCGCGCGCGTGCTCGTCGACGCCGACGGCACGGTCGCGGGCCGGCTCGTGGAGGCGGGCCCGTCGTGACCTGGATTCTCGCGAACATCGAGCAGATCCTCGAGCTGTCGATCGAGCACGTCCGGCTGAGCATCCTGCCGATCGTGCTCGGCTTCATCATCGCGCTGCCGCTCGGCTGGGTCGCGCACCGCTACCAGCTCACGCGCGGGCTGATCCTGACGCTCGTGGGGCTCCTCTACACGATCCCGTCGCTCGCGCTCTTCGTCATCCTCCCTCCGCTGCTCGGTCTGCCGTTCATCGGTGAGGCCAACGTGCTCATCGCGCTCACCATCTACGCGGTCGCGATCATGGCCCGATCGACGGCGGATGCCCTTGCGAGCGTCGATCGCGACATCCAGCAGGCCGCCACGGCGATGGGGTACTCCTCCTGGCGGCGCTTCTGGGCCGTCGACTTCCCCCTCGCCGGGCCTGTCCTCCTCGCGGGCCTCCGCGTCGTCGCCGTGAGCACGGTGAGCCTGCTCACGGTCGGGGTCATCGTCGGCGTCGACAGCCTCGGCTACCTGTTCACGAACGGCTACCAGCGCGGCATCCTCGAGTCGGTGCTCGCGGGCGTGGTCGCGACCGTCGTGATCGCGCTCCTGTTCGACCGCATCCTCGCGCTCGTCGGCGCGTGGCTCATGCCGTGGACGCGCGTGAAGGGGGCATCGTGAACCTCTTCCTGGACGCGCTCGCGTGGATCGGCGACCCGACCAACTGGCAGGGGTCGACGTCGATCCCCGTCCGCATCGGCGAGCACCTGTTCTACACGGTGCTCGCGGTGCTCGCCGCGTCGATCATCGCGATCCCGCTCGGCTGGCTCATCGGGCACACGGGCAGGGGCCGCGAGATCGCGGTCGGCATCTCGGGCGCCGCGCGCGCCCTGCCCTCGTTCGGCCTCCTCTTCCTGTTCGTCATGCTCGCGGGCGTGCTGCTGCGCGGGCCGTCGACGGTCCTCGTCCTCGTCCTCCTCGCGATCCCGCCGATCCTCGCGGGCGCCTACGCCGGCCTCGAGGTCATCGATCGCCGCGTCATCGACGCCGCGCGCTCGATGGGAATGACCGAGTGGCAGATCCTGTGGCGCGTCGAGGTGCCGCTCGGCCTGCCGCTGCTGATGGGCGGGCTGCGCAGCGGCACTCTGCAGGTCGTCGCGACGGCCGTGCTCGCCGCCTTCGTCAACCTCGGCGGCCTCGGGCTGCCGATCGTGGAGGGCATCGCCCTGCGCGACTACGACCGCATGCTCGGCGCGGCGATGCTCATCATCGCCCTCGCCCTCCTGCTCGACGCGCTGTTCGCGGTGCTCGAGCGCTATGCGGTGCCACGCGGCGTGCGCGCGCGCCGCGCCCCTGAGCTCCGCACGGCGGCCCCTCGCCGTCGTGCGGCGGCGGAGACCCCCGCCACCACCTGAGAGAAAGAAGATCGTGATGTTCACAGCAAGGAACAAGGGCCGGTTCGCGATGACCGCGACCGTGGTCGGGGCGGCATTGGCCCTGGCAGGGTGCGCGTCGGGTGATCCGCTGGAGCCCGGCACCGACCCGGATGCGGGCGGCTCGAGCGAGACGATCGTCATCGGCTCGCAGGCCTACTACTCGAACGAGATCATCGCCGAGATCTACGCCCAGGCCCTCGAGGAGGCCGGGTTCGAGGTCGAGCGCAACTTCAACATCGGCCAGCGCGACGCGTACATCCCCGCCATCGAGGCGGGCGAGGTCGACCTGTTCCCCGAGTACACGGGCAACCTCCTGCAGTACTACGTGCCCGACACCGAGGCGACCGCGGAGGACGAGGTCTACGCGGAGCTCCAGGGCGCCCTGCCCGAGGGCCTTCAGGTGCTCGACCAGTCGTCGGCGACCGACCAGGACAGCTACAACGTGACGGCCGAATTCGCCGAGGCCAACGGCCTCGAGTCGATCGCCGACCTCGCGGGCGTGGAGGGCCTGATCCTCGGCGGCAACCCCGAGCTCGCCGAGCGCCCCTACGGCCCCGCGGGCCTCGAGTCGGTCTACGGCGTGACGGTGGAGTTCCAGGCCACCGGTGAGACGACCGTCGAGTCGCTCCTCGAGGGCGTCGTCAACATCGCCAACGTCTACAGCGCCGACCCGCGCATCGGCGAGAACGACCTCGTGACCCTCGCCGACCCCGAGGGCCTCTTCCTGGCCTCGAACGTCGTGCCGGTCGCGAGCGCGGACCTGTCGCAGGACGCGATCGACGTCATCAACGAGGTCAGCGCCGCGCTGACCCCCGAGGGCCTGGTCGCCCTCAACGTCCAGAGCACGGTCGACCAGCTGTCGGCCGCCGATATCGCCCAGGGCTGGCTCGAGGAGAACGGCTTCCTCGGCTAGTAGCCACGGCTTCCCACGCCCGACGGGGGCGGAGCGCTCGCTCCGCCCCCGTCGTCGCATTCGGGGGATGCCCGGGGCGGGCGGGAGCGCGCCGGCTCAGTCCTCGCGCGTACGGGCGTCGTGATCGCCCGGACGGTCGGCGAAGCGCGACGAGTACCGATCGAGGAGCTTCTTCACGATCCACACCAGGAGGAGGAATGCGATGATGATGCCGACGAACAGGTACGCCGCCCCGCCGAGCGTGTCGTCGAGCTCGCGGTAGGTGCCCGCGGCGGCCGAGCCGACCGAGACGTACGCGAACGACCAGATGGTCGAGGCGGCCGCGAGCCACAGGATGAAGGTGCGGTAGCGCAGCGTGCTCATGCCGACGGTGAGCGGCGTGAGCGAGTGCAGCACCGGCAGGAAGCGCGAGATGAACACGGCGATGCCGCCGCGCTGGTCGAGGAAGTTCTCCGCCCGCACCCAGTTCTTCTCGCCGATGAGCCGCCCGGCGCGCGAGGCGCGCAGCCAGGGGCCGATGGTGCGGCCGATCCAGAAGCCGATCGAGCCGCCGGCGAGAGCGCCCGCGATGCACGTGATCGCGAGGGCGAAGTACTCGACGGGCGAGTCGACGGCGGTCGAGGCGACGAGCACGACGGTGTCGCCGGGGACGACGAGGCCGATGAGCACGCTCGTCTCGAGCATGATGAACAGCCCGGCGAGGAGGGTCCGCACGACGGGGTCGACGCCCTGAACGGTGTCGAGCAGGCCGTCGAGGATCTCGTTCACGAGCGCGAGCCTACCGACGACCGCCTCGCGCGCGCTGGGGGCGTCGGCGCCGATCGGAGGCGCCGCCTCCGGATTCGGGACCTTCGGCCCCTGCCGACCCCGGAGCCCGATTCCTAGGGTGGAAGGGAACCCCACCCCTCACTCACGCAAGGCGGTCCGTCTCCCGTGCTCGACTGGCTCGATCCGCTCGCCCTCGCCCGCTGGCAGTTCGGTCTCACGACCCTCTACCACTTCCTCTTCGTCCCCCTCACGATCGGCATGGCGTTCCTCGTGGCGCTGCTGCAGACGGCGTGGGTGCGCACGGCGAAGCTGAAGTACCTGCACCTGACGCGCCTGTTCGGCCGCATCTTCCTCATCAACTTCGCCATGGGCGTCGTGACGGGGATCGTTCAGGAGTTCCAGTTCGGCATGAACTGGAGCGACTACTCGCGATTCGTCGGCGACGTGTTCGGGGCGCCGCTCGCGATGGAGGGTCTGCTGGCCTTCTTCCTGGAGGCCACGTTCATCGGTCTGTGGATCTTCGGGTGGGACAAGCTGCCGGCGAAGCTGCACCTCGCGTCGATCTGGGTCGTGTCGATCTCGACGATGCTCTCGGCGTACTTCATCCTCGCCGCGAACGCGTTCATGCAGAACCCCGTCGGCTTCACGATCAACGAGGTGCGCGGCCGCGCCGAGCTCACCGACATCGTCGCGGTGCTGACGAACCCCGTGGTCCTCGCGTCCTTCCCGCACACGATCTTCGCCTCGATCATGTTCGCGGCGGTCGTGGTCGTCGCGGTCGCCGCGTACCACCTGTCGCGCGGCCAGCACGACGACACCATGCGCACCGCGCTGCGGTTCGGCGGCGTCACCAACCTCGTCGCCTTCGCGGGCGTCGCGCTGAGCGGCGATCAGCTGAGCCTCGTGATGGTCGCGACGCAGCCGATGAAGATGGCCGCGGCCGAGGCGCTCTACGAGACCGCGGGGCCCGCGAGCTTCTCGATCTTCTCGCTCGGCACTCCCGACGGGTCGAGCGAGATTTTCTCCGTGCGCGTGCCCTACCTGCTGTCGCTGCTCTCGACGCACACGCTCACGGGCGAGGTCGAGGGCATCAACGACCTGCAGGCGCAGTACGTCGACCAGTTCGGCCCCGGCGACTACACACCCATCATCTGGGTCACGTACTGGGCCTTCCGCTGGATGATCGGGCTCGGCTCGCTCGCCGCGCTCATCTCGGTCGTCGGCCTCTGGCTCACCCGCGGCGGCCGCACGCCCGCCGGCTGGGCCTGGAAGGTCGCCATCTGGGCCGCCCCGCTGCCCATGATCGCGAGCCTCGTCGGCTGGATCTTCACCGAGATGGGCCGACAGCCCTGGCTCGTGTTCGGTCTCATGAAGACGGAGGATGGCGTCTCGCCCAACGTCACGGGCCTCGAGGTGCTCATCTCGCTCGTCGTCTTCACGGTGCTGTACGGCGCGCTCGCCGTCGTGGAGTTCCGTCTCATCCGGCGGGCCGCGATCGAGGGCCCGAAGGAGTGGGAGGACCACTCCGACGCGGACGACATCGACCGCTCGAAGCTCGCCACGGTCTACTAGGAGGACCCCATGGATCTCGCCACCCTCTGGTTCCTCATCGTCGGGTTCTTCTTCATCGGCTACTTCGTGCTCGACGGCTTCGACTTCGGCGTCGGCATGTCGCTGCCCTTCCTCGGCACGGACGACACCGACCGCCGCCAGATCATCAACACGATCGGCCCCGTCTGGGATCTCAACGAGACCTGGCTCATCGTCGCCGGCGCCTCGCTCTTCGCGGCATTCCCGTACTGGTACGCGACGCTGTTCAGCGGCTTCTACCTCGCGCTGCTGCTGATCCTCGTCGCGCTCATCCTCCGCGGCGTCTCGTTCGAGTACCGGCACCAGGGCCGCAGCCCCGAGTGGTCGGCGGCCTTCGACCGGATGATCGTGATCGGCTCGGCGGTCCCTGCCCTGCTGTGGGGCGTCGCGTTCGCCAACATCGTCCAGGGCACCCCGATCGACGCCGACGGCGACTTCGTCGGCTCGCTGCTCACGCTCCTGAACCCCTACGGGCTCCTGGGCGGGCTCACGACCCTCCTGCTGTTCTTCACGCACGGCGTCCAGTTCGTGGCCCTGAAGACCGACGGCGAGCTGCGCGAGCGCGCCCGTGCCCTCGCCGCGCGCGCGGGCCTCGTGACGATCGTCGTCGCGGCCGCCTTCCTGACCTGGACCGTCCTCGCGCACCTCGATGTCGCGCACGCCCCGCTCATCGCGGCGCTCGCCGCAGCCGCGGCGGTCGCCCTCGTCGGGGCGACGCTCGCCAACCGCGCGGGACGCGAGGGCTGGGCCTTCGGACTCTCGGCCGCGACGACGCTCCTCGCGGTCGCGACGATCCTCGCGGCGATGTTCCCGAACGTCATGCCGTCGACGATCGACCCGGCCTACAGTCTCACGATCGAGAACGCCTCGAGCACCGAGTACACGCTGCAGGTCATGACCTGGGTCGCCGTGTTCATGATCCCGCTCGTGCTGCTCTACCAGGGCTGGACGTACTGGATCTTCCGCAAGCGCGTCACGCGCGCCTCGATCGCCGTGGGGGCGGCGCACTGAAGCCCCTCGATCCGCGCCTGCTGCGCACCGCCTCGGCCGCGCGAGCGCTCCTCGCGCTCGGCGCGGTCGTCGGCGTCGCGCACACCGCGAGCATCGTCGCGTTCTGCTGGTCCGCCGCGGGCAGCATCGCGGCGGTGATCGAGGGCGCGCCCCTCGATTCGATGGGGATGCTCGTGGCCGCGACCGCCGCATCCGTCATCGCCCGGGCGCTCACCCAGGCCGCGCTCGACGCGCTCGCCGCCCGCGGCGCCGCGCGGGTGAAGAGCCAGCTGCGCCGCCGCGCGCTCGAGGCGATCGACCGCGGCGGCTCGAGCGCGCTCGGTCGGCGGTCGAGCGGCTCGCTCGCGACGATCATCGGCCCGGGGCTCGACGCGATGGACGGCTACGTCGGCCTGTACCTGCCGCAGCTGATCCTCACGGCGGTCGCGACCCCGATCGTCGTGGGGGTGCTGCTCGTGGCCGACACTGCCACGGGCGTCGCGGTCATGCTGACCCTTCCGCTCATCCCCGTGTTCATGGTGCTGATCGGCTGGGCGACGCAGGCGATGCAGCGCTCGCAGTGGGAGGCGCTGCAGTCGCTCTCGACGGGGTTCCTCGAGGTCGTCCGCGGGCTCTCGACGCTCACGATCTTCGGGAGGCAGCACCGGCAGACCGCGCGCATCGAGGCCGTGACCGACGCCTACCGCGCGCGCACCATGAGGGTCCTGCGGGTGTCGTTCCTGTCGAGCTTCGCGCTCGAGCTCGCGGCGAGCCTCTCGGTCGCGGTCGTCGCGGTGTCGGTGGGCGTGCGCCTCATCGACGGGGCGATCCCGTTCGCGCTGGGGCTCTTCGTGCTCATCCTGACCCCTGAGGCGTACCTGCCGCTGCGTCTCGTCGGCGCGCGCTTCCACGCGGCGGCCGACGGCATCGCCGCCTCCGACGACGTGCTCGATCTCATCGAGGGCGACGGCCGAGAGGGCGGCGCGGATGCCCCGCCCGCCCCGACCGCGCCGCTCGCCTCCGCGACGCCCCGCGACGGCGAGACGCACGACGTCGCCCTCGCCCTCGAGGGCGTGGGCGTCGCCCGCGGCGGCCGCGCGGTCGTCTCGGGCCTCGACGCCGCCTGGCGGCGCGGAACCCTCGTCGCGATCACGGGCCCGAGCGGCGCCGGCAAGTCGTCGCTCGTCGCCGCCCTCCTCGGCCTCGTCCCCGCCGAGGGGCGCATCGTCCTCGCGGGCCGCGAGGTCCCGGCCGAGGAGCGCCTCGCGCGCATCGCCTGGGCCGGGCAGAGCCCGGAGCTCACGGCGGGGTCGCTGGAGGAGGTCGTGGCGCTCGGCTCGGAGCATCCGGACCCCGCGCTCGTGGCTCGCGCGCTCGCGCTCGCCGGTGCGCTCGACGTCCCGCTCACGACCGTCCTCGGCCCGGCCGGTCAGGGGCTGTCGGGCGGGCAGGCGCAGCGCGCGGCGATCGCGCGCGCCGCCTACCGGGCCCTCGAGCGCGACCTCGACACGATCGTGCTCGACGAGCCGACCTCGGCGCTCGACGCGGAGGCGGAGGGGCGCGTCGTCGCGGGGCTGCGCTCGCTCGCCGACGAGGGGCGCCTCGTGGTCGTCGTCACGCACCGACCCGCAGTGGTCGCGGCCGCCGACGAGGTGCTCGACCTCGCCGCGATCGCCGCGGGGTCGGAGCGCTGGGGACGCGACGCCCGCGCCCCGGAGGTGATCGCGCGATGACCCGCATCGGCATCCGCCCGGTGCTGCGGGCCGCGCAGCCGCCGCTCGCGGCGCTCGCCCCGGCCCTCGCGCTCGGCGCCCTCGCGGCCGGCTCGTCGGTCGCCCTGCTCGCGACCTCGGCCTGGCTCATCGCGCGCGCCGCCGAGCAGCCGCCGATCCTCTTCCTCGGCTTCGCGATCGTGGGCGTGCGCGCGTTCGCGATCGGCCGTGCCGCACTGCGCTACCTCGAGCGCGTCGTCGGGCACGACGCCGCCCTGCGCGCGCTCGCGGGGCTGCGCGTGAGTGTCTTCCGGCGCCTCGTGCCGGTCGCGCCCGACGGGCTGCGCGCCGCGCGCTCGGGAGACGTGCTCACGACGCTCGTGCAGGACGTCGACGCCCTGCAGGACCTCCCGCTGCGGGTGGTGCAGCCGCTCGTGAGCGCCGGGGTCGTCGCGGGGCTCGCCGTCGTCGGCGTGGCCTGGGTCTCGCCCGTCGCCGCGCTCCTGCTCGCGCTCGGGCTCGCGGCCACGGCCCTCGCCGCGACCGCCGTGCTCGCGGCGCTCAGCCGCGGGGCCGAGCGTCGCATCGCCCCGCTCCGCGCCGACCTCGCCGACGCCGTGCTCGAGTACGTCGCCCGCTGGGAGACCCTGCGCGCGTTCGGCGCCGACGCGCCGCGACGCGCCGCGCTCCTCGCCCTCGACGACCGGCTGCGCCGCGCCCAGTCCCGGCAGTCCGCCGCGGCGGGCGCGGTCGTCGCGCTCCTGACGCTCGGCGGGGGGTCGATGCTCATCGCCACGCTCCTCGCGGTGCAGCCCGAGCTCGCGAACGGAGCGCTCACCGGCCCGCAGCTGGCCATGCTCGTCCTGCTGCCGCTCGCCGTGATCGAGGTCGTGGGCGCCCTCCCGTCGGCGGTCGGGGCGTGGTGGCGCGTGCGGGCGAGCGCCGAGCGCGTCGCGACCGTCGTGCCCGAGTACGTCCCCGACGAGATCCCGCTCGCGCCCGAGAATCCGCGCGCTCTGCCCGCAGGAGCATCATCGGTGCGGCTCACGGGCGTCGCGGCGCACTGGCCGGGGGATGCCCGCCCCGCGCTCGCTCCCCTCGACCTCGAGCTGCACCCCGGCGACCGGGTCGTCCTGCAGGGGCCGAGCGGGGCGGGCAAGACGACGCTCGCGCACGTGCTCGTGCGGTTCCTCGAGCACTCCGGGCGCTACGAGCTCGGCGGCGTCGACGTGCGCGAGCTGCACCCCGACGAGGTGCGGCGCCGGGTCGTGCTGCTGGAGCAGCAGCCGCACCTGTTCGATGAGAGCATCCGCCAGAATCTGATCTTCGCGCGCGACACCGCGACCGACGACGAGCTCGTCGCCGTGCTCGAGCGCGTCGGGCTCAGGGAGTGGCTCGCCGAGCGCGGCGGTCTCGACGCCACGGTCGGCGAGCGCGGCAGGCTCGTCTCCGGCGGTCAGGCGCAGCGCATCGCGCTCGCCCGCGCGCTGCTGAGCGCGGCGCCCGTGCTCGTGCTCGACGAGCCGACCGCGAACGTCGACCCCGAGCGCTCGGAGGCGCTGCTGGAGGAGCTGCTGGGCGCGGCCGCGGGGCCGGAGCGCGCCGTGCTCGTGATCTCGCACGCACCCGTGCCCGACCGGCTCGTCACCCGTCGGGTGCGCATCGCCCCCGCGCGCTGAGCGGGCGACCGGCGAGCAGGCCGATCGGCCGGATCGGGCGCTCAGTACTCGACGCGCTCGGTGTTCTCGCGCCAGGCGTCGAACGGCGCTGAGGCGCCCGACGACGGCGCGTGCTCGACGGGCGTGGGCCACGCGTCGCGGGGGGTGTCGAAGAGGTCGTAGAACACCGCGTCGTCGAAGCCCGCCCGTGCGGCATCGTGCCGGTCGGCGGCGAACACCACCCTGTCCAGCCGCGCCCAGAGCGCGGCGCTCAGGCACAGCGGGCACGGCTCGCAGCTCGCGTAGAGCACGCAGCCGCTCAGGTCGAAGGTGCCGAGCTCGCGCGCGGCGACGCGGATCGCGACGACCTCGGCGTGGGCGGTCGGGTCGTTGTCGCGGGTGACGCGGTTGACCCCGGCGAACTCGCGGCCGTCCGGGGCGACCACGATCGCGCCGAACGGACCGCCGCCGTCGGCGACGTTGCGGGCGGCGAGAGCGATGGCGCGATCGAGCGCGGAGGAGTCGTGCACCGCGACAGCCTAGCCGCGCCCTCACCGATAGACTCGAGCCGCCACCGCCACTGCTGTCGGACCCACAAGGAAGAGGCATCCATTCATGGTGCGCACCACCGGCCCTGCTCCCAGCTTCACGACGAGTGACGACGGAGTCCCGATCTATCGACCCGGTCTCGCGGAGGCGGGCGCCCCGCCGCGCGAGATGCGCATGGAGCACGACTCGCTCGGCTCGATGCCCATCCCGGCCGACGCCTACTGGGGCATCCACACCGCTCGCGCGCTGGAGAACTTCCCGATCACGCGTCGGGCGCTCTCCAATCACCCGAATCTCGTCATCGCCCTCGCGTTCGTCAAGCAGGCGGCGGCGCGTGCGAACGCCGAGATCGGCGTGCTCGACACCGAGAAGGCCGAGGTCATCGACCGCGCCTGCCAGGAGATCATCGAGGGCCACCACCACGACCAGTTCGTGCTCGGCGTGCTGCAGGGCGGCGCGGGCACGAGCACGAACATGTCGGTCAACGAGATCATCGCCAATCGCGGCCTCGAGCTGCTCGGCCACGCCAAGGGCGAGTACGAGCACCTGCACCCGATCGACGACGTCAACCGCAGCCAGTCGACGAACGACGTGTACCCCACCGCGATCAAGCTCGCGATGGTGCTGAGCCTGCGCACGCTGCTGGAGGAGCACGAGCTGCTCAGCGAGTCGTTCGCGAGCAAGGGGCGCGAGTTCGCGCACGTCCTCAAGGTCGGTCGCACGCAGCTGCAGGACGCCGTGCCGATGACGCTCGGCCAGGAGTTCCGCGGCTTCGCCACGACGATGCGGGAGGACCACGACCGGCTCTCCGAGGTGATCCCGTGGCTCAACGAGATCAACCTCGGCGCGACGGCGATCGGCACGGGCATCACCGCCGACCCGCGGTACGCCGAGAGCGTGCGCCGGCACCTGAGCGAGGTCTCCGGCTACGCCATGGTGACCGCCCCCGACCTCATCGAGGCGACGAGCGACGCGGGCATCTTCATGACCCTCTCCGGTACGCTCAAGCGCGCCGCCGTGAAGCTCTCGAAGATCTGCAACGACCTCCGCCTGCTCTCCAGCGGGCCGCAGGCGGGCTTCGGCGAGATCAACCTGCCGCCGCGCCAGGCGGGCTCGTCGATCATGCCGGGCAAGGTCAACCCGGTGATCCCCGAGGTCGTGAACCAGGTCGCGTTCTCGATCATCGGCGCGGATGCGACCGTCACGGCGGCGGCCGAGGCGGGGCAGCTGCAGCTCAACGCCTTCGAGCCGGTCATCGCCACGAGCATCATGCAGTCGCTCGCGTGGATGACGAACGCGTGCCGGACGCTCCGCCTCAACTGCGTCGACGGCATCACCGCGAACGTCGAGCGGCTGAGCGAGATGGTCGACCTCAGCGTCGGCGTCGTCACCGCCCTCACGCCGTACATCGGCTACCAGGCCTCGGCGAAGCTCGCCTACGAGGCGCTCAACTCGCCCCTGTCGATCCGGCAGATCGTCGTCGAGCGCGGCCTCATGTCGGCGGAGGACGTCGAGCGCGTGCTCTCGCCGGAGAGGCTCTCGGGCTCGGTGCCGATGACGGGCGCGATCGCCCTGCCGATGGTGCCGGTCGAGGACTGACCGCGAGCCGACGCCGGCCCCGTGGTCGCCACGGGGCCGGCGCTCTCGGCGTCAGTGGTCCCTGAGCAGCGCGATGAGCTCGCTCTTGCGCAGCCTCGAGCACCCGGTGAGTCCGAGCTCCGTCGCGCACGGCCGCTCCTCCGCCGCGCCCGTCCGCGCGGGCGCCATCAGAGGCTCTTCCCGCCGGTCACGGGCAGCACCGCGCCCGAGACGTCGCTCGCGGCGTCGCTCGCGAGGTACACGGAGGCGGGGGCGACCTCGGCGGGCTGCCCCGCGCGACCCAGCGGGGTGTCCTGCCCGAAGTCGGGTAGCGTCTCCGGCCAGCTCGTCGCGGGGATGAGCGGCGTCCAGATCGGCCCGGGCGCGACGGCGATCGCGACGGCGCGGCCGATGCCGCTGTCGCCGCCGGTGATGAGCGCGCGGCGGTCGCGCAGGCGGTCGGCGCCGCGGTAGCTCTCCTCGCCGTGGTCGGGCGTCGGGCTCGTCGCGTCGGTGAGACCGGGCTGCGACTGCTCCTGCTCGGGGAAGCCCTCGCTGCGGTGGAGGGACGTCGGGTCGGTGGTCGATGCGCTCATGTCGCTCCCTTCGTCGACCGCCGGCGCGGTCGCGGGGGCCACGGTACGACCGGGGCGTCGCCGGTCGTCACGGGGTTGACAGCCGGTCAGTTCGACTCGGCGCTGCCCTTCTCGACGAGCCGCTTGGAGAGCAGGACGATGAGGATCACGCCGTACGTGTCGGCGACGATGCTGATGTTGTACTCCCAGAAGAACCAGATCCAGAACTCGCTCGCCTCGAGCGGGGCGCCCGCGTGCTCCTGCTCGCCGACCCAGACGTGGTGCCCGGCGAGGACAGCGACCAGCGTCTGGACGACGAGGATCGCCGCGAGGACGATCGACAGGCTGTGGCGCTGCCAGAAGGAGCCCTCCGTGCGCGCGCCGCGGTAGTGCATGACCATGGGGGCACGCTAGCGACGGCGATCGCGGGCGAGGAGGGGGTTGCGCGAGCGGCCGCGAGGGCATGCTCAGACGGCGGGGCGCTCGTCGTCCAGGGCGACGTCGGGGTCGGGCTCGACCTCGACGCGCTCGTCCGGGTCGATCGTCGGCGGCGGCAGTGCCTCGTCGAGGGCGTCGTCGAGGTCGACGGGGCGCTCGGCGTCGTGGTCGATGTCGCGGGCCAGCAGCTCGCGGTCGACGAGCTCCTCGTCGCCGCTGCGGGGCTCGTGGTTCCGGGGCTCGTGCTCGTTCGCGGTCATGCCCGCTCCCTCCGTCGGTGCGCGGTGCGCGCTCCATCCTCCCGCGCTCCCGTCGCCGCCGGGGGAGCGCTTCTCCACAGGTGCAGGGTCGCGTAGCTGCGCCACGGCGCCCAGCGCTCGCCGAGCGCGTGCGCCTCGCGCGTCGTCCCGGCGGCTCCGGCCGCGCGCAGCGAGCGCAGAAGCACGAGGTCGTCCGCGAGCAGGATGTCCGGGGCGCCCAGCACGCGCATGGCCACGTATCCGGCCGTCCACGGACCGATCCCCGGCAGCGCCTCGAGGCGCGCCCGCAGCTCGGCCGCCGGCATCCCGACGTCGATCGCGAGCCGCCCGCTCGCGAGCTCCTCGGCGACGCCGATGATCGTCGCCACCCTCCGCGCGGGACCGCGCAGCACCGAATGCCCGTGCTCGGCGATCGCGGCCGCGTCCGGGAAGGCCCGCAGACCGGCGCGCGGCTCGTGCGCGGCGAGCGCATCGAGGTCGGCCGCGAGGCGCCCGAGCACGGTGCGCGCGGCCGGCAGCGAGATCTGCTGCCCGACGATCGTCCGCAGGAGCGTCTCGGCCGCGTCGACCGCTCCGGGGATGCGGATGCCCGGCTGCGCGGAGACGAGCGGCCCGAGCAGGGCATCCCGCCCGAGGGCCTCGTCGATCGCGGCCGCGTCGGCGTCGAGATCGAACCAGCGGCGGATCCGCGCGACGAGCGGAGCGAGGTCGGCGATCGCGGCGAGCTCGGCCGAGCAGACGACGCCCGGGCGCTCGGCGTCCAGGCGCACCCTCACGAGCGCGGGGCCGTGGGGGAGGGGGATCCAGCGCCGGACGGCCCCGTCGTCGACCTCCTCGACGCCCGAGATCGCGTGGTCGGCGACGTAGCGGACGAGCCCGGCGCCGTCGAAGGGCGCCCGCGCCGCGAGCCGCACGCTCACGGCGGTCGCTCCGCCCGCGGCGGCCGCGCCGGGCGTCGCGCGGACGCCGTGACGCCCGGACCGCGCGAGGCCGCGCAGAGCCGTGGGCGTGAGGCCGTAGACCTCCTGGATCGTGTCGTTGAACTGCCGCAGGCTCGCGAACCCCGCCGCGAACGCGACGTCGGCGACCGGGAGGTCGGTGCCCGCGAGCAGGGCCCGCGCCGACTCGGCCCGGTGGGCGCGCGCGAGGGCGAGCGGCCCGGCGCCGAGCTCGCCCTGCAGCACGCGCACGAGGTGCCGGCTCGAGTAGCCGAGCCGCGACGCGAGCCCCGGAACGCCCTCGCGCTCGACGACCCCGTCGAGGATCAGCCGCATCGCGCGGGCGGCGAGATCGTCCCGTCGATTCCAGTCGGGGTTGCCCGGCACCGCGTCGGGCTGGCAGCGCTTGCACGCGCGCAGCCCCGCCTCGTGCGCCGCCGCTGCGGTCGGGAAGAAGTCGACGTTGTGCGGCCGTGGCGTCGTCGCGGGGCACGAGGGGCGGCAGTAGATGCCCGTCGTGCGCACGCCGGCGATGAACTGGCCGTCGAAGCGCGCATCGCGCGCGGCGAGGGCCCGGTAGCAGACGGCGTGGTCGAGAGGGGGCACGCCCCCACCCTGCCACCGGGCGGATGCCCGCACCAGCGGGATTCGGACATCCCGATCAGGGCGCCGCGCCCCGATCGCCTCGCTAGGCTCGCGAACATGAGCGAGCCCCTCCACCCGCCCGCATCCGCGCCGAGCACGCCCGACTGGTCGGCGACCGCGGGGCTCGCGCCCGACTCGGCACCCGCGCCCGCGAGCGCGCCGCCGGAGGTGCGCGCGGAATCGTCCACGCCGGCCCAGCCCGGGTTCGCGACGCCCCCGCGGCGCCGGTCGGCGGGGATGCTCGTCCTCGCCGTCATCGGATTCGTCGTCCTCGGCGCGGTCGCCCTCGTCGTCGGGCTCTACCTCCTCGCCGGTCTCGGCCCTGCGGGCCTCGTGATCGGCGCGATCATGGCGCTCGTGCCGCTCGCGATCGTGTTCGCGGGCATCCGCTGGATCGATCGATGGGAGCCCGAGCCGCGCGGCGCGCTCGTCTTCGCCTTCCTGTGGGGCGCGGGCATGAGCGTGCTCATCGCGCTCGCCGTCGACGCCGAGATCCGCAACGTCGTCGCGATGGCGGGCGGGTCGAGCGAGGCGTTCGAGTTCTTCGGCGCCGCGATCCAGGCGCCGATCGTCGAGGAGCTCGGCAAGGGTCTCGGCGTGCTCATCCTGTTCTGGACGGTCCGCCGCCACTTCGACGGGCCCGTCGACGGCATCGTCTACGCGGCGACCGTCGCGGGCGGGTTCGCGTTCACCGAGAACATCCTCTACTTCGGCACGCAGCTCGCCGATGGCGGGCTTCTGAGCGGAGGCACGATCGAGATCTTCTTCATCCGCGGTCTCATGTCGCCGTTCGCGCACGTCATGTTCACGGCCTTCATCGGCGCCGCGCTCGGGTTCGCCGCTCGCCGGGCGGGGGCGCTCGCGGGCCTCGGGCTCTTCGTCGTCGGGGCGATCCCGGCGATCCTGCTCCACGCGTTCTGGAACGGCGCGCTGTTCTTCGTCGGCGACTTCTACGGCTACTACCTGCTCGTGCAGGTGCCGATGTTCCTCATCGCCGTTGCGATCGTCATCGCGCTGCGCAGGCAGGAGCAGCGACTCACCGCCGTGCGCCTCGGCGAGTACGCCGCGGTCGGCTGGCTGCACCCGCAGGAGGTCGCGATGCTCGGCACGCCCGCCGGGCGGCGCACGGCGCAGGCGTGGGCCGCGCGCCACGGGGTGCCGGGGCTCATGCGCGCGTTCATCCGCGACGCGACGCGCCTCGCGCACGCGCGCCAGCGCATCCTCGGCGGTCGCGACGGCATCGGCG
The DNA here is from genome assembly GCF_001429705.1 of Yonghaparkia sp. Soil809. Taxonomy (NCBI): domain Bacteria; kingdom Bacillati; phylum Actinomycetota; class Actinomycetes; order Micrococcales; family Microbacteriaceae; genus Microcella; species Yonghaparkia sp. Soil809. The sequence goes on along the minus strand of NZ_LMSV01000001.1, from coordinate 72,843 downwards.
CCCACGTCGACGAGGCGGAGCTCCTGCAGCGCGTCGCCGCCTCGCGGCACGCCCTCATGTCGGGGCGCGCGACGCCCTGAGATCGGCCGACGCTGCGACCGTCCCGCGCGAGCGCGCGGTCGGGCGGATGCCCGTGGCCCCTTAACGAGATGGGGGCCGGTCGGTGCGCCCCCGCGCTCCGACCGGCCCGTCCGATTCCCTCCCTGCGTCGCAGCCCCCTGCGACTCACCCCCCGGTTGCAGTCCCCCGGAGTTCCTCGGCTCGTTCCCGATACACACGGCATTCGGCGCCCGCCCGAGAGCGGATTGCCAGAGTGCGGGCCCCCACTTCGGGGGATATCCGCGGCGGGAGCGAGCGGAGTCGAGGCGGACGGCGCCGGTTAACAGACTCGCCGCCCAGTGGCGGGGCAGGGCCTCCGGCGCTTCTGGGCGGCGAGTTGATCTGCCCCTATGGTGCATCGCGCTTCGCGCGGGGTCAAGAGACGGGGAGAATCGGGCGTTCGACCCCCTGACTGGGGCGTGAGCGGACCGAGCGCCGCTCGCTAGCCTGACCAGCGGGGAATCGACCGCGCTTCGGCCCCGCTGACCCGACGAGCGCGAGTGAAGGCGGTGACGCGGGTGGCGGCCTGCCCGAACTGCGCTTCGCCGCTGCGCGACGGGCTCCGATTCTGCACGCAGTGCGGCACCGCACTGCTCACCGCTCCCGCCATCTCCGCGCCCGCTCCCGCGGTCGACGCCGTGCCCGCCCCCGTGCCGGCGCTCGGTCCCGGGGCTCCCGAGCCCGTCGCCCGCCCGAGCATCCTCGGGCTCCTGGTGTCGCCGTCGCCGGCATCCGTCGAGGCGGAGGACGCAGAGGAGGACGACGACGCGCGTGAGGCGGACACGGCCGAGCCCGAGGCGCCGCCGGAGCCCGCCGAGCCCGCCGTCCCCGTCGCGCCCCTGCATCCGCTGGGCGTTCCGGTCATCAGCGCGCGGCAGCCGCCGAGACCGGGCGCGAACCCGACGCACATCGGCCGCGCACGCTCGTACATCACGGCGCCTCCCGCGCCCGTGGCGTCCGCGACGTCCGCGGAGCCCGCGAGTGCGCCTCTGCCGACTGCCGACGCGGCAGCCGCCCGGATCCCCTCACCGCCGGCAGCGGTGGTATCCGGGTCGAGCGCGGCATCGGGGGCGACCGCGCCCTCCGCCTCGACCGCGCCCTCCGCGCCGTCGCCGTCGATCGATCAGCGACCCGCGGGGCGCACCTCCGGCCGTCGCTACTCTCCGCCGCCCGTGCGCAGCACCGCCGCGTCGTGGGCCCTCGTCACCGGTCTCCTGCCGCTGCTCGTATCGATCTTCGGCAACGCCGTGACGACCGAGCTCGGCACCGAGGCGCTCGAGGCGACCGCCTCCGGAGTGACCTCCGGCGCGTGGGCGCCCGTCTTCGTCGCGCTCTCGCTCGTGTTCGTCGCGAACGCCGCCCTGCTCACCGTGTGCGCGATCACCGGGGTCCGGGGCATCCGCGAGACGAGCAACGGCATCACGCGGGGTCGCCCTCTCGCGGTCTCCGGGCTCGCCGCCGGCGCTGTCAACGTCGTGCTGCTCGTGGCGGGGCTCGTGATCTCCATCTCGGGGCTGTCGGCCGTCCTCGCCTGACCGCCCCCAGCATCCGGTCGGTGCTCTGACGGCCTTCTCCCAGGTTCCAGCGCATCCGGATGCGCGGGCCGAGGGGAAGTGATGGATGTAAGGCGAATTCCGCCTTGACCCCGGAAGGGGCATCCGCCCCGCCCCCGGGGCCGTCAACTGGAGGAACCATGCGCAACCGAATCCTCGCGGGCCTGGGCGTCGCCGCCCTCGCCACCGTGGGCATCGCTGCCCCCGCGAACGCCATCAGCGACACCTCGGCCGACCTCTACGTCGTCCACGCCTTCCCCGGCCTCACCGTCGACGTCTACGTCAACGACGGCGCCGAGCCGGCGCTCGCCGACTTCGAGCCCATGGACGTCGCGGGCCCGCTCGACCTTCCCGCCGGTGACTACAACTTCAAGGTCGTCGCCGCCGGTGGCGACCCGACCGTCCCCGAGGAGGTCGCGATCGAGCTCGACGCGACGCTCGCGGCCAACACCAGCTACACCGCCGTCGCGCACCCGGCCGAGGACGGCACCCCGGTGCTCTCGGCCTTCGTGAACGACATCTCGGAGATCCCCGCGGGCGAGGGCAAGATCACCGTCCGTCACACCGCGCAGGTCGGGGCCGTCGACGTCCGCTCGGGAGACGCCGTCCTGATCGAGGCGCTCGCCAACCCGGACGAGGCCGACGTGCTCCAGCTCCCCGCTGACACCTACGCCGACATCAACGTCGTGCCGACCGGCACCGACACGCGCGCGATCGAGCTCGGCGATGTCGCGCTCCCCGCCGGCACGAACATCTTCGTCCACGCGTTCGGCCCCATGGAGGACGACACCTTCAGCGCCGTCATCTTCACGATCGACGGCCTGGGCGCGACGCCGGCCGAGATCCCCGCGGGTGAGGCCGGCCTCGGCCAGCAGCCGAACACGGGCCTGATCGCCGCCGGTGCGGCGCTCCTGCTCGCGCTCGCCGCGGCCGCGGTCATCGTCCGTCGTCAGACCGTCGGCGCCGAGCGCTGATCGCGGTTTGCCTCACATGACGACGAGCGGGAGGGCGGCGCGAGCGATCGGGCTCACGGTCGCCGCCCTCCTGCTCCTCGCCGGGTGCGCTGCTCCGGAGCCGGAAACGGCTCCGGAGCAGCGTGCTTCCGACACGCCCCGCCCGACCCCCACCTCGACGGCGTTCACCGATCCGCGCGAGGCTCTGGACGCCCTGGCGGCCCGCGTCGCTCCGGCTCCGGTGTCGCTCTCCATCCCCGACCTGGGGATCGAGATGGACGTCCTTCCGCAGGGTCTCGACGAGCGCGGGGCGATGGCGCTGCCGGCCAGCGCCTTCGACGCCGGCTGGTACGAGTACAGCGCGGGCCCCGGCGCGAGCCAGGGCGCGACCGTCCTGGCCTCTCATGTCTTCACCGTCGCCGAGGGGGAGGGCCCCTTCCTCCGGCTTCTCGACGCGCAGCCGGGTCAGCTCGTCGCGGTCGTGGACGCCGAGGGCGTCCGGCACGAGTACCGCATCTCGATGGTCGAGCAGATCTCCAAGGACGTCGTCCCGCTCGATCGCGTGTTCACCTCGGTGGGCGACCCCCATCTGGTGATGGTCACGTGCGGGGGCGACTACGACTACGGGTACGCCGGTGGCCGCGGCCGCTACGAGGACAACGTCATCATCACGGCGGAGCGGTTGTCATGACAGCCCCGTTCGCTACCATGGCGCGCACGGCCGATGCTCGTCCCGGCCGTTCGACGCACGGGGAGCGGAGCCGGCACGTGGTGGCAGCGATCGACGACGGCACCGAGCTCGCTCGGCGCTTCGTCGCCGGCGACGAGCGCGCGCTCGCCGACATCTACGGTCGGTGGAGCTCGCTCGTCTACTCCCTCGCCCTGCGCTCGCTCGGCGACGTCTCCGACGCGGAGGATGCCGCCCAGCGCGTCTTCGTGAAGGCGTGGCAGAGCCGCGAGCGCTACGACGCCAGTCGCGCCAGCCTCTCGGCGTGGCTCGTGGGCATCACGCGCAACGTCATCGCCGACGCCCACGAGGCGCGGGCGCGCGAGCGGTCGATCACCGAGCAGCTCACCGCCATCACCTCGCCGGGCGAGTCGGCGGCTCCCGACGCGGAGCTCGCCGATCGCCTCGTCGTGGCCGACGAGATGGCGCGGCTCGAGCCCATCCCGCGCCAGGTCGTCGAGCTCGCGTTCTTCGACGACCTGACCCATACGCAGATCGCCGACCGGCTCGGGATGCCCGTCGGCACCGTGAAGTCCCACATCAGACGCAGCCTCGCCCGGCTCCGAGACCGCATGGAGGTGACCCATGGAGCAGCACGACTCTGACCGCGCCGCGCACGATCGCGCGGATGACGACGCCCTGGCGCATCTCGACGCCGAGGCCATCGCGCTCATCGCCATCGGCGAGGCGCCGTCCTCACTCGGCGAGTCGCGCCACCTCGCGGTCTGCCCCGCCTGCCGCTCCGAGCTCGACCAGCTGCACGGCGCCGCCGAGATCGCCCGCACCACGATCGGCGAGGGCGCGTTCGTCGCCCCGTCGTCGGCGGTCTGGGCGGGCATCCACCGCGAGCTCGGCCTCGCCGCCGACGTCCGCCCGCCCGGTCTCGACACCGACCCCGCATCCGAACCGGTCGCCTCCGCCCCGGCCGCACCCGTGAGGAGCTTCGCCGACGAGCGCGCGCGCCGGGGCCGCATGCGTCGCCTGATCGCTCCCGTCGCCGGCATCGCGGCCGCAGCGGTCGCGGTCGGCGCCGTCGCGCTCTCCTGGGAGGCCCTGCGTCCCGCCCCCGAGTCCGTCACCGTCGCCCGCGCGGCCCTCGACGCCCTCCCGGCCTGGCAGGGCTCGACCGGCACCGCGGTCGTGTCCGAGACCGCCGACGGCGAGCGGGTCGTCTCGATCGAGCTCGACGCCTCCGTCGAGGCGGACGGGGTCCGCGAGGTGTGGCTCCTCACTCCCGAGGTCGACGGGCTCATCAGCCTCGGCCTCCTCGAGGGCGGGTCGGGCACCTTCGTCATCCCCGACGGCATCGACCTGGCCGAGTATCCGATCGTCGACGTGAGCCTCGAGCCCGTCGACGGCGACCCCGCCCACTCGGGCGACTCGATCGTCCGCGGCGCGCTCGACGTCTAGTCGGCCGAGCGGCTCGCGAGCACGCCGACGGCCACGAGGAGCAGGCCCGCCACGATGAGGAACGCCGCGCCGACCGCGATCACGGTCGCGAGCGCGGCCCCCGGCAGGGCGAGCACGAGGATGCCCGCGATGATCGACAGCGCGCACGTCGCGATCGCGAGGCCCCGCGGCGCGATCGCGGCATCGGGCATTCCGCCGAACAGCCCCGCGATGCCGTCGGTGATCCAGCCCACGCCCACGACGGTGACGAGCAGCGCGAGCCCGGCCCCGGGGCTCGCGATCGCGATGACGCCCGCGACGAGCACGAGCGCCCCGAGCGCGCCGACGAAGACGCGCAGCGCGCGGGGGAGCTGCGGCCCTCGGAGGGCGACGAGCAGCCGGAGCGCGCCGACGACGAGCAGGTGCGCGCCGAACAGGACGGCGACGGTGACGAGCGTGGCCGCCGGCCAGGCGAGCGCGGCGACGCCGAGCAGGGCCGAGACGACGCCGGTGACGAGCAGGAGCGGGCGCGGGCGCGACGGAGCGTTCGAGGGCATGATCCCAGTGTGCCCGACCCGCCGGTGCCCGCCGATCAGTAGCGGTCGGGCTCCGGTGCCCGCACGAAGCGGCGCCCGGTGACCTCCTCGGGCAGGATCCTCACCCACCGGTACTTGAGGGTCGGCAGCCACGGCGAGAGCGGAAGCGTGTCGGCCGCGTCGATCTCGCTCTGCAGTTCGAGCCGTTCGGCGCGCCCCTTCGCCACGACGCTCCACGCCTCCTCGTCGGTGGCGCCGTCGATCTCGAAGGCGACGCGGTCGTTGATCGAGAGCTCGAGCAGCTTCGTGCCGGGCGCCGTGCGGAAGTAGAGCATCCGCTCATGGGTCGCGTAGTTCACGGGGAAGATGTCGACGGTGCCGGCCGCGGTGACGGCGAGCCGGCCGAGGCTGCGCGAGGCGAGGGCGTCCCAGCACTCGTCCGCCGTGAGCTCCGTGATGGGGCCGAGTCCGATGGTCATGAGGGGCTCCTTTCCGCTGCCCCTCATCTGACTCCAGGGGCAGGGGGCCGCGTCAGGGCCGAAAGTCCCCAGTCGGCCGCTCAGCGCGTGCAGGAGCCGGTGCTGACGCTCTCGCTCAGGCCGGGCGCGGCGGCGATGACGGGGTCGAGCTCCGCCATGGTGTGCGCGTAGCCGATGTCCTCGCGGTTCTGCGCCTTGGCGAAGATCATGCCCACGACCGCGCCATCGAGGGAGAGCACGGGGCCTCCCGAGTTGCCGGGGTTCACGTCGGCGGCGAGCGTGTAGGTGTCGCGGGGGAAGGAGCCCTCCCCGTCGATCCCGGGCGAGATGATGGTGCCGACCTGCACGACCTCGGCGCCTCCGGAGGCGAAGGGGCCGCCCCAGGGGTAGCCCTGCACCGCGCCGACATCGCCGACCCCCATCGTGTCGCCGAGGGGGAGGGTCGCGACGGGCAGGTCGTCGACCGCGACGACCGCGACGTCCTGCTGTCCGTCGAAGTAGACGACCCGACCGGCGAGGCCGCCGACGCCGGGGAACTCGATCGTCGGCTCGGTCACGCCCGCGACGACGTGCGCATTGGTCAGCAGTCGATCCTCCGCGATCACGAACGCCGTCCCCGACTGCACCTGCCCGCACGCGTAGGCGGAGCCCGAGATGCGCCCGACCGACTGCCCGGCGCGCCGCAGCTCCGGGTTCTGCGCGTCGATGACCGGGGGCGGCGGGGGAGCGACGTCGCCGAGCGCGTCGGCGATGCGCGGGATGCCCTCGCTCACGACGAGGCTCCGCACCTGGCCGAGCGCGCTCGACACGGGGCCCGGCGTGAAGCGCTCGATCGTGCGGAGCACGGTCGAGTTCGCCGTGGTCGTCGACACGAGGGGGATGCCCAGGGCCGTGACGGTCGAGCCGACGAGGCTCATCACCAGGAGGGAGACGACGCCGCCCGCGATCGCGCCGCCCACGCGGTCGAGGGGTCGGGCGCGCCGCGCGACGCCGCGCCGCCAGACGTGGCCCAGGCGCTCGCCGAGGCTGAGCCCGCCCACGACGAGCAGCACGATGGCGAGGAAGACCGCGGTCGCCCTCCAGGTCGGCTCGGAGATCCACGTCGTGATGGGCGGGATGAGCAGGAAGGCGAGCACCGCGCCGAGCGCGGCCCCGATCACCGAGCCGAGCGTGAAGAGGAAGCCTGCGGCGGCCCCGCGCGCGATCGCGCCCGCGGCGAGCAGGAGGAGGAGCACGTCGAGCAGCAGCGGCAGCAGCATCCGGCCCCCGTTCCTGATCCCGAGCGTTCTGAGCATCCTGGCACGCCGCTCCTCGCGGTGTCTGCCCCGTCGTCGGGGGGCGATGCCCCGCAGCGCGAGGAGTCGCGGCCGACTGCTAGTATCTGAAGGTTGCCGTCGAACGGCCGCGGAGAAAGAGAGCCCCGAGCATTCCGCTCAGGGCGCCGCGCAACGAGGAGAGAGGGGATCACCTATGGCACTGGAAGCAGACGTCAAGAAGGCGATCATCGACGAGTACGCGACGCACCCCGGTGACACCGGATCCCCCGAGGTGCAGGTCGCGATGCTCACCAAGCGCATCAAGGACCTCACCGAGCACCTCAAGGAGCACAAGCACGACCACCACTCGCGTCGTGGTCTGCTGCTCCTCGTGGGCCAGCGTCGCCGTCTGCTGGGCTACCTGCAGAACATCGACATCGAGCGCTACCGCTCGCTGATCGAGCGACTGGGTCTGCGCCGCTAACACGCTCTGCGCGTTGGCGGGTCGTCGAGAGACACCGCGAGCTTCTTGCGCGAAGGCCGCCCCCGACCTCGTCGGGAGGCGGCCTTCGTCGTCGGGGGGGGGAAGGAACGACCGGAATTCTGGCACTTCTGCTCCCTTCTTCCGCAGCAGGGCTAGGGTGTCTCGGATGAACGAACCACGCCGCCGCGGTCGCCCCGTCGAGCTCGACCTCGAGCGGGTCGGGCATGTGGCGCTCGATCTGTTCCGCGAGCACGGCTACGACGCCGTGACGATGGAGGACATCGCTCGCGTCGTCGGGCACAGCCGCCGAACGATCTTCCGCCACTTCCCGGCCAAGGCCTCGCTCGTCTGGGCGGGCACCGACGGCTTCGCCGATGCCGTGAAGTCCGAGCTCGAGCGTATCGACCCGGCCGTCCCGGCGATCGACGCGGTGCGTCAGGCCTACATCGCCGCCGCGAGCGTGCCGCCGGAGATCCGCGAGGTCACGCGGCAGCGCCTCCTCCTCATCGGTGACAACCACACGCTCCACGCCGACGGCGTCGCCCGATTCGCCGACGTCGGCCTTGTGATCCGCCAGGCGTTCATCGATCGCGACGGGCTCGACCCCGACGGACTCGAGGCGGCCATCGTCGGCGACACCCTCGTGCTCGTCGCGCACCAGGCCTTCGTGTGGTGGGCCCGCCACGGCGAGGGCGAGCCGGCCGCCGTGCTCGAGGCGGCGTTCGACCGCGTCGCCGAGGGCCTCCGCCACCGGTGAGGCTCCGCCCCGCCCGCGGCCCCGTCACCCGCGCCGTCCGCCGACCGTCCGCGCTGCGCCGCGTCAGCCTCGTGCGCCTCGCGCTCGTGGCGGCCCTGATCGGTCTCGTCGTCGCCGCGGGCTCGCCCTCGCTCGGTCCGCTCAGGAGCCTCGCGCGCGGGCTGCTCGTCGCCGTCGTCGTCGCGATCGTGGCGAGCTACCTCGTCGAGTTCCTCCTCGCGCGCCGGCGGCGCTGACCGCGACGGATTCCCTGCCGAATCCCCGCTCCGCGTGCGATTCTCGAGGCATGCCCGAGCAACGACGCGCGCCGCGACGCCCTCGTGCGCGCCCGCTCCGCGCGCGGCTCGTCGCGGGTGCGGTGGCCGCGCTGCTCGCGCCGGGCATCCTCGCCGCCTGCGCCCCCGCCCCGATCGAGACCGCGGCCGGCCTCGGGGCGGTGACCGCCCAGCGCGACCGCGTCGCCGAGCAGGCGCACGAGCGGTCGATGCAGCGCCTCGCCGAGTTCGTGCGGGCCAAGTGGGGCCCCGTGTCGCTGCCGGAGGTCGTCGTCGAGCGATGGGTCGACTACGGCGAGTGGGGCGGGCTGATGTCGGAGTGCCTCGCGAGCGCGGGCTTCCCCGGCGCTCGCGCCGCCGACGAGGGCGAGCGCATCGACTACAGCGGGGTCGACGTCGACTCCCCGCGCGAGCTGTTCGACGTCGACGTCGCGACGTACGCCTGCCAGGGCCGCTTCCCCGTGCGCAGCTGGTTCGTCGACTCGGTGCGCGGCGTCGAGCTGCCCTGGGCGTACGACTACGCGACCTCCGAGCTCCCGGCGTGCCTCGCCCGCCACGGCTGGGCCGTCGCCGAGGCGCCCCCGAGCCAGGAGTTCGCCGCGACCTGGCGCACCGACGACGCCTACGACCCCTACGCGCTCGTCGGGCCCGACCCGCTCGAGCGCGCGGCCGCGAGCGCCCGCTGCCCTGCTCCCGAGGTCCTCCTCGACGGGGCGTCGCGATGACCGCCCGCCGCGCCGTCGCCGCCCGCAGCGCCGTCGCCGCCTCCCTCCTCCTCGCCGCGCTCGCCGGCTGCGCGTCGCCGACCGCGGCCCCCGCCGTGACGATCGAGGATGTCGTCGCCGAGCGCTCGGCGACGATCTCGGCGCAGTGGCGCGCGGCTGTCGCCCACTCCACGCGGTTCGTCCGCGAGCGCTGGCCCGAGGCGGAGCTCGAGATCGCGTTCGACCGCTGGGTGCCCGTGGAGGACATCGACGAGGCGCGCGCCGCGTGCCTGAGTGAGACCCTCGGCCGCGAGGTCACCGTCACGGAGGCGAGCGGGCTGCTGCAGGTCGGGCCCGGCCCCGTCTCCGAGCCGGTCTGGCGCGCGCCGGTCGCCGACATCGGCTGCGGGCTCTCCGTCCAGCCGTGGAGCTCGCTCTACCCGTTCGGCGGGCCCGTCGAGCGGCAGTGGGTGCGCGAGCAGCTGCTCATCGAGCTGCCGGCGTGCGCGAGCAGCCTCGGCGCCCGCCTGATCGTGCCCGACGTCGACGCGGCGATCGACGGCGCGATCTACCCCACGAGCGTGGGCCGCTCGGTGAGCGCGATGCAGAGCGTCTGGCCGCACGTCGAGATCGTCGGCGACCCGACGGCGCAGGCGCGCGTGCGTGCGCAGTGCACCGACCCGGGGCCGGCCCTGCTGGCGCTCGACCCTCCGGAGATCGTGCCGTGACCTCCGGGCCGCGGCGATCCGCCCTCGCGCTCCTCTGCGGGGCGCTCGTGATCGCCTGCGGCGCGTGCTCCGGCGTCGAGCCGCCGAGCGTCAGCCTCGAGCTCGTCGCGGCCGAGCGGGCCGAGCGCCTCATCGGTCTCTGGTTCGACAGCACCCAGGCCACGCAGCGGGATCTGCGCGAGCGCTGGCCCGACTCCCCGCCCCTGCAGTTCGAGTTCACCGCGTGGGTCGACCCCGCCGACTACCGCGCGCGTCTGCTCTCGTGCGCCTCCGAGAGGCTGGGGCGGCCGGCGGTGCTGGGCGGCGAGGCGCTCGCGGGGGAGGACCCGTGGGCCCCGGCCGTCGCGGAGGCGCTGTGCCGCCACGAGTTCCCGCCCTTCAGTCAGGAGTTCTCGCTCGGCGGGCCGATCGAGGCGCGCTGGCTCGACGCGCAGCTCACGACAGCGCTGCCGGCCTGCGTCCGCGCCTTCGGCGGTCGGCTCGACATCGCCGACACGTCAGCGGTCATCGACGCCATCCGCGACCGGCCCCTGAGCTCCGAGGGTCCGCGCGACATCTGGTCGATCATCGCGGTCACCGGCGTCAGCGCCCTCGATCGCGCGGCGATGCGCGCGGCCTGCCCCGACCCGGCGCTCGCCCTCGACCGCCTGCCGCTGCCCGTCATCGACCGGTAGCGCCCGCCCGAGCGGATCCTCAGCCGCCCGCGGGCCGCGGGCCGCACAATGTCCTCATGCCGTCGGACGACCTCCTCCGCCCGATCGCCGTCGTGCGGGCCGGGGCGGGGCCGTGGGGGCTCCGGCTCGCCCTCGCCGCGATCGCGATGGTCGCCGCGGCGACCGGGCTCGTCGTCGGGGTCGCGCCCCCGGGCATCCTCACGGGTCTTCTCATCGCGGTCTCGCTCGGCGGGTTCCTCCTGCTCGCCGCGAGCGCCGCGCAGATCACCACCCGCTGGCGCACGAGCCTGCGCTCCGACGGCTGGTCGCTCGTCGTGCGCTCACCGTTCGCCGTCGCCGAGCACTCCTACGGGCACGAGCTCGCGATCGGCCGCTGGCTCGACGCTCGTCGGGGGCGCCCCGAGCTCTGGGTCATCGAGTCGGGTCGCATCGCAACTCCCATCGGAGACGCCCTCGACCCCCTGCGCGTGGAGGCCTTCGCTCTCGCGGTCGGCGTCCCCGTCGTCGACGTCGACGGCGACCCGCCGAGCGCGCGCGGTGCCTAGGCTGAGCGCATGAGCCCTCGCCCCCGCCCATCCCGCGTCGTCCGGTACCACGAGCGCGGCGGACCCGAGGTGATGGGCCTCGAGACGATCGAGGTGCCGCCGCCCGGCGCGGGCGAGGTGCGCGTGCGCTTCGCCGCGGGTGGGCTCAACCCCGTCGACGCGAAGATCCGGTCGGGCCGCTCGCGCATCGCGATCCCGCTCCCGGTCGACGTGGGCCGCGAGTTCGCGGGCGTCGTCGAGGAGGTCGGGGCGGGCGTGACCGGTATCGCACCGGGCGACCGCGTCTTCGGCTCGATCCCGCAGCGCGCGTTCGCCGACTGGGTGCTCGCCCCCGCCGGGGTCGTCGCGCGCGTGCCCGACGGCGTCGCGCTCGAGGTCGCCGCCGGGCTCGCGCTCGCCGGCCAGACGGCATGGGACGCCCAGGAGTCGCAGGGGCTCGTCGCGGGCGACACGATCGTCGTGAGCGCGGCCGCCGGCGGCGTCGGCGGAATCCTCGGCCAGCTCGCCGTGCATCGCGGCATCCGCGTCATCGGCACGGCCGGTGCCGGCAATCACGCGTGGCTGCGCGCCCGCGGCGTCGAGCCCGTGCTCTACGGCGAGGGCCTCCGCGAGCGGCTCGCCGCGGCCGCGCCCGGCGGCATCACGGCGGTGTTCGACCAGGCCGGCGCCGAGACCATCGAGGCGGCACTCGCGCTCGGCGTGCCGCCCGAGCGCATCAACACGGTCGCGACCGATGCGAGTGCCTACGGGGTGCGGGGCGTGGGGCGCGGCGCCGTGCATCCGCCCACTCTGGATGCCCTCGCCGCGCTCGTCGCCGACGGCACCCTCGACGTGCCGATCGCCGCGACGTTCCCGCTGTCGGAGGTGCGGACGGCGTTCGCGTTCCTCGAGGCGGGGCACCTGCGCGGCAAGGTCGTCGTGACCGCCGACGCGCCTTCGCAGTAGCCGCGGCCCCGCGGTGGCGCGGTGCGACGCGCCCCGCGCGCCTCTTCACTAGGCCGCGACACGCCGGGCTGATAGCCTGGGCGAGGCGCGGTTCCGCGTCACCCAAATGAATACCGCACGGAGCAGGCCGGCTCGAAGCTGGTCACCGGTGGTGATCTCCCGTCTCGCAGCGCTCGCGCAGCGCCGGAACGGTGGATGTCTACTGTTGGCCAGAGCAGACCCGGCGGCATCACGCCGACGTCCCTTCCTGCCCGCTCCTGCTCCGCGCGTCGCGTCGCGCATCCACTTCGGGATGCCCGGGGCACAGACGTGTAAGGAGACAGACCTCAATGGAAGGTCCTGAAATCAAGTTCGCCGAGACCGTTCTCGACAACGGCAAGTACGGCACCCGCACCGTCCGCTTCGAGACGGGCCGTCTCGCGCAGCAGGCGCAGGGCGCGGTCGCCGCGTACCTCGACGAGGAGACGATGCTGCTGAGCGCCACGAGCGCCGGCAAGCACCCCCGTGAGGGCTTCGACTTCTTCCCCCTGACGGTCGACGTCGAGGAGCGCGCGTACGCCGCGGGCAAGATCCCCGGCTCGTTCTTCCGCCGCGAGGGCCGCCCCTCGACCGAGGCCATCCTCGTGTGCCGCCTCATCGACCGCCCCCTGCGCCCGACCTTCATCGAGGGTCTGCGCAACGAGGTCCAGATCGTCATCACCGTGCTGAGCATCGCGCCCGACGAGTTCTACGACGCCCTCGCGATCAACGCCGCGAGCGCCTCGACCCAGATCTCGGGTCTGCCCTTCAGCGGCCCGATCGCGTCGGTGCGCCTCGCGCTCATGCCCGACAACGCGGGCGGCGGCCAGTGGGTCGCCTTCCCGAAGCACAGCCAGCTCGCCGAGGCCGTCTTCGACATCATCGTCGCCGGCCGCGTCGTGACGAACGCCGATGGCAGCGAGGACGTCGCCATCACGATGGTCGAGGCCGAGGCGACCGAGGGCGCCTGGGGTCTCATCCAGGGCGGCGCCGTCAAGCCGAGCGAGGAGATCGTGGCCCAGGGCCTCGAGGCCTCGAAGCCGTTCATCATGCAGCTCGCGAAGGCCCAGCAGGAGCTCGCCGCGCAGTCGGCGAAGGAGATCCAGGACTACCCGGTCTTCCTCTCCTACAGCCCCGAGCTCTACAGCGCCGTCGACGAGATCGCCCACGAGGAGCTCGCGGGCGTCTACCAGATCGCCGACAAGGTCGAGCGTCAGACCGCTGACGACGCCCTCAAGGCGCGCGTCAAGGTCGCCATCGAGGGCCGCATCGCCGCGGGCGAGCTGCCCGAGGACTCGCTGAAGGACTTCGGCGCCGCCTACAAGTCGGTCTCGAAGAAGATCATGCGCACGCGCGTGCTCACCGAGGGCGTCCGCATCGACGGCCGCGGCCTCGCCGACATCCGCGCGCTCGACGCCGAGGTGCAGGTCATCCCGCGCGTCCACGGCTCGGCGATCTTCCAGCGCGGCGAGACGCAGATCCTCGGCGTGACGACGCTCAACATGCTCAAGATGGAGCAGCAGATCGACTCGCTGAACCCCGTCACGAGCAAGCGCTACCTGCACCACTACAACTTCCCGCCGTACTCGACCGGTGAGACCGGCCGCGTCGGCAGCCCCAAGCGTCGCGAGATCGGGCACGGCTTCCTCGCCGAGCGCGCCCTCGTGCCGGTGCTGCCGAGCCGCGAGGAGTTCCCCTACGCGATCCGTCAGGTCAGCGAGGCCATGAGCTCGAACGGCTCGACCTCGATGGGCTCGGTCTGCGCCTCGACCCTGTCGCTGCTCAACGCCGGTGTGCCGCTGCGTGCGCCGGTCGCGGGCATCGCGATGGGCCTCATCAGCGACGAGGTGGATGGTGAGACCCGCTACGCGGCCCTCACCGACATCCTCGGCGCGGAGGACGCCCTCGGCGACATGGACTTCAAGGTCGCCGGCACGAGCGAGTTCGTCACGGCCATCCAGCTCGACACCAAGCTCGACGGCATCCCGTCGTCGGTGCTGCAGCAGGCTCTCGGCCAGGCGAAGGACGCCCGCATGGCGATCCTCGCGGTCATGAACCAGGCGATCGACGCGCCCGACGAGATGGCCCCCACGGCTCCTCGCGTCATCAGCGTGCAGATCCCGGTCGACAAGATCGGCGAGCTGATCGGCCCGAAGGGCAAGACGATCAACGCGATCCAGGACGAGACCGGCGCCCAGATCTCGATCGAGGAGGACGGCACGGTCTACATCGGCGCCGTCGACGGCCCCTCGGCCGAGGCCGCCCGCGCCCGCGTCAATCAGATCGCCAACCCGATCAACCCCGAGGTCGGCGAGCAGTACCTGGGCACCGTCGTGAAGCTCGCGGCGTTCGGCGCGTTCGTGTCGCTCATGCCCGGCAAGGACGGCCTGCTGCACATCAGCGAGGTCCGCAAGCTCGCCGGTGGCAAGCGCGTCGAGAACGTCGAGGACGTGCTCAGCGTGGGTCAGAAGATCCTCGTCGAGATCACGAAGACCGACGACCGGGGCAAGCTGTCGCTCGCGCCCGTGCTCGCCGACGGCGAGGGCGCCGAGGCGCCCGCCGAGGGCGAGGACGGCTAGTCCGACCCCGAGCACCGAACGACCGGATGCCCGCTCCCGACCCCGGGGGCGGGCATCCGTCGTTCGCGGCGAGCGCTACTCGGTGCGCGAGAGCCCCGAGAGCACGGCGCGGCCGATGAGGTGGTCGCGCAGGATGAAGCCGAGCAGCGCGGGCGTCGCGTCCTCGGGGACCTCGATCGACGGGACGTCGAGGGCGTTGACGATGAAGTAGTACCGGTGGTCGCCGTGGCCCGAGGGCGGCGCAGCGCCGAGGAAGCGCTTGAGACGCAGCTCGTTCGCGACCGTCACCGCGCCCTCGGGCAGGAGCCCGGCATCCGGGTCGCCGGCGTTCGCCGGGAGCGATGTGCACGAGGCGGGCAGGTTGTAGACCGCCCAGTGCCACCAGCCGCTGCCGGTCGGCGCGTCGGGGTCGTACATCATGACGACGTAGCTCTGCGTCCCCTCGGGGGCGCCGCTCCAGTGCAGGGCGGGGGAGCGGTCCTCGCCGCCGGCTCCCGCGATGCCGGAGCGCGCCCACTGGGGCAGCTCTTCGCCCTCGGCCAGGTCGGGGCTCGAGAGCGCGAAGGTCGGAACGTCGGGCAGTCGCCAGAACGGGTCGTTGGTCACGGTAGGCCTCCTGAGGCGTCGATCCATCGTGCGGATGCTCCTACCGTGCCATGCCTCCCCGTACGACCCCTCGGATCTATGCAAATTCATGCAGTTGTTCCCCAGGTGATGCACAGCGCGCTCAAGCCGCACTGGGGGGTTATTCCGACACTCAACGATAGATTCGCGACCGTCAACCCAAGCCGGAGGGGCCCACGACCCGATGGAGTCACTACCGCCGTTCGCCCCCGAACGGCGCCTCACACGATTCGAAGGAGAATTGTGGACTTCCAGATTGTGCAGGCGTTCTTCATGCTCGGCTTCGTCGCGATGGCGGCGGGCACTCTGTGGTTCTTCATGGAGCGGAACGATCTCAAGCCGGAGCTGAGGTCCGTCGCGACGTACGCCGCGGTCATCACCTTCGTCGCGTCCGTCCTCTACTACGTCATGAAGGACATCGTCGCGTTCCCCGGCGGCGCCATCGACGCTGCGGCCGTCGAGGCGACCGCTCCGATCCGATACATCGACTGGCTCATCACGACCCCGCTGCTGCTCATCGAGTTCGGCATCATCGTCGCGCTCGCGGGTGCCGCGAAGAAGGGCCTCGTCACCCGCCTCGTGATCGCCGACATCATCATGATCGTCACCGGCTACCTCGGCGAGATCGGCGAGCCCGGCTCGGCCGGCAACGTCGTCTTCTTCGTGATCTCGGTGCTGGCGTGGCTCTACATCGTCTACGCGATCTTCCAGGTCAAGGTCGGCGGCGCGCCCGAGCACGTCAGGCGCGCGGTCTCGATCATGCGCCTGTTCGTGATCATCGGATGGTCGATCTACCCGCTCGGCACGGCCACGCAGGAGTTCCTCGAGCTCAGCGGAAGCGACCTCGCCGTCGCCGCGAGCGCCGCCGCGATCATCTACGTGATCGCCGACGTGCTCAACAAGGTCGGGTTCGGCATCGTCGCGGTCAACGCGGCGAAGAAGTCGTCGGGCATCGACGAGGTGCACCCCGCCTCGTAGCCCGAGAAGATCCCCGATGCGGTCGCGCCTGTGGGGGCGCGGCCGCATCGTGGCATCCGGACCGGAGCATCCGACCTTTCGTCATTCACGGTCGGATAACGATGGCGTGGCGGAGTCGAGAGGACGTCGATTCGAGCGCTACCGTGTGGCCACGTTCCGACCCCGCGGCGACCCGGCCGCAGCTCGAAAGGCCCCGACCGTGACCGACACGAGGGGCGGCGCCGACCTGATGGCGTCGCCGCCGATGACCTCCCCGTCATCGATGCCCAGCGCACCCCCCTCTCCGGCCGCGGCATCCTCGCCCTCGTCTCCCGCCGATTCCTCGGCCGACGTCCCGGTCCGGTGGCGGCGCATCGGCCCGAGCGCTCTCCGCGTCTTCCCCCTCGCTCTCAGCGGCACGACCTTCGGCTGGACCGCCGACGAGTCGACCACGACGGCGATCCTCGATCGCTTCCTCGAGCTCGGCGGTTCGTTCATCGACACCGCCGACTCCTACGCCGGCGGACGCAGCGAGATCATGGTCGGCAACTGGATGCGCCGCCGCGGTGCGCGCGACCGTCTGACGATCGCGACCAAGATCGGCAAGAGCGCCGACAGCCCCGGCCTGTCGGCGCGCGCGGTCGAGTCCGCCGTCACCGCGTCGCTGGATCGGCTCGGCGTCAGCAGCATCGACGTGCTGTATCTGCACATCGACGACGAGTCGGTGCCCTTCGAGGAGACCCTGGCCGCGGTGGACGAGCTCATCCGTGACGGTCGGGTGCGCGCCTTCGGCGGCTCGCACCACACTCCCGACCGGCTGCTCGAGGCGCGGATCGCGGCCGGCCAGCTCGGGGTCGCGCCCATGATCGCGCTGCAGAACCACTACAACCTGCTGCACCGCACCGAGTTCGAGGGCGGCCTCGCGCGGGTCGCCGCCCAGCTCGACCTCGGCGTCATGCCGCGCTTCGCGCTCGAGGGCGGCTTCCTGACCGGGAAGTACCGCGGGCGCGCCGATCTCGAGCGGCACCGGCGCGGGTCGGCGGCGGCGAGGCACCTCACGCGCCGCGGGATCCGCATCCTCCACGCCCTGGATCGCGTCGCGGCCGACGTCGGAGCGCCCGTCGCGACCGTGTCGCTCGCCTGGCTGCTCAGTCGTCCGCGCGTCGTCGCCCCGGTCGTGTCGGTGAGCGGGGCGGAGCAGCTCGACGCGGTGATGGCCGCGCCGTCGCTCGTGCTCGGCCGGCACCATCTGACGGAGCTCGACCGCGCGAGCTCCTAGCCGCACGGTGTCCCGCTCGGCGGCCGCGACTGCCGGTGCGGAGGAGGCGGTCAGCGCGCGGTCTCGCCGATGACGCGGTCGAACACGCGGCGCAGGGCCGAGCTCGCGGCGATCACGTCGCCCACGTGGCTCCAGGCCATCGCGCCGTCGTAGGCGAGCATGAGCTCGTCGGCGGCCTCGCCCGGCAGCGGGTGGTCCATCCTCGAGAGCGTCGATTCGAAGATCTCGTGCAGCGACTCGTGGAACTCGGTGACGACGACGCGCACCGGGTGCGTCGGGTCGGGGAACTCCGCTGCGGCCTTCTGGAAGGGGCACCCGCGGTAGCCGGGGGCGTTCACCTGCGCGACCACGGCATCCGCCACCAGCCGGAGCCCGACGCGCGGGTCGGCGTGGGCGGCGACGAGGCCCTCGAACGACTCGATCGAAGCGTCGCGCCGCGTTGAGATGTACTCGAGCACGAGGCGGTCCTTCGAGCCGAAGTGCTTGTAGAACGTCGCCTTGGTGACCTTCGACTCCGAGATCAGCAGGTCGACGCCGACCTGGCGGATGCCGTCGTCGTAGAACCGGCGCATGGCGGTCTCGAGGATCCGGGCCTTCGCAGGGGCGACACGCCGTGCGGCCTCGAGGGGGGCGCTGACCGTCACGGTGTGTCTCCTCACTGCAGCGCTGCCGATGTCGTCGATCGGGGGTCGGGACGACAGGGGCGCTGCATCTGCTTCGCGAGGAGTGGGTAGCTCCTCCGACCGCTCCGGAGAACCGGCTCGATGCGATCACTGTAGCAGGGGACAGACCGGGTTGTCTGTCCGCATTTGAATTCCTTTCGTTCCCCAATCCGGGGGGTCGGCCGTTCACCGACCCGCACGAGCGCGATGACATAGGGTCGAGGGCGACGAAGGAGTGCGATCGTGTCCCGGTACGTGTACCTCGTGCGCCACGGCGAGCAGCAGGACGCCGAGCACGGGCTCCCCGACGGCCCGCTCAGCGGGCGCGGTCAGCGGCAGGCGACGGCGATCGCGGAGCGACTCAGCGGCGTGCCGTTCGCGAGCGTGCACACCTCGCCGCTCCAGCGGGCGGTCGAGACGGCGCGCACGATGACCGCGCGCATGCCCTCGATCGAACCCGTGCCGACCGCGCTGCTCATGGACTGCATCCCCTCAGGGCCCTCGCCCGACATGCCGCACGCCTTCGAGTCGTTCTTCGGGGGCGTGACCGAGGCCGAGATCGCGGCCGGTGAGGCGCAGATGGCCGACGCGACCGCCGAGTGGCTCTCGCCCTCGCGGGACGATCGCCACGACCTGCTCATCACCCACAACTTCGTCATCGCCTGGTTCGTGCGCGAGGTCTTCGACGCACCCGCCTGGCGATGGATGGGCGTCAACCAGGCCAACTGCGGCCTCACGATCATCCGCGTGCGCTCGGCGAAGCCGCCCGTGCTCGTCGCGCACAACGACCTGGGGCACCTGCCCGTGGAGCTGCGTACCGGACTCCCGGTCGACCAGCCCTTCTGAGCGGCCGCGAACGTCCGAGAGCGCTCAGGCGTTCTGGCCCGCGAGGCGCTCCAGACGCAGCTGGGTGAACCGCATGCTCGACGACTCGGTGCCGAGCACCGCGCGCATGACCGCGAGCATCAGGCGCGTGGCCGTGATCGCCGGCCACCACGGGCGACGCAGGCCGAGCATCCGCCGATAGCGATCGGGGAGGGAGGCGACCGCGCCGGCGAAGAGGATGCGGTACGCGGGCCCCACCGCGCGACCGAGCTGCGGCGACCGGAGCCAGCGCACGGCGTCGTCGACGCGCTCGTCGCGCCGCAGGACGGGGATGTAGGAGGCGATCGCGGCGTCGAGCTCGGCACGCGAGCGCGGCGGGTCGACCATGCCCATGAGCTCGCCCGCGATCGCCCACTCGCGCACGTACTGGTCGGAACCGCCGGGGATCGGTCCTCCCCAGGTCTCGTGCGAGCCGATGAAGGCGTCCGCGAAGACGCAGTGCACCCAGCCGATGAGGTCGGCGTCGTCGGCGCGGTAGGCGCGCGGGGCGCCGTCCGGGCCCGCGTACTCGCCGCGCACGCGCTCGTGGAGGCGCGACACCCATGCGCAGCCGGCCTCGGCCCGGGTGCGGTCGGCGAAGGTCGTCGTGAGCACCCAGCGCACCGTGCCGGCGAGGCGGCCGAGCGGGTCCTGCTGGTAGCGGCTGTGGTCGTGGACTCCGGCCATCGCGCCCGGGTGGAGGGTCTGCATGAGGAGGGCGCGGATCCCCGCCACGATGGTCGGGGTTCCGTTGTGCACGACCCACACCGCGGAGCCCGGCCCGAAGAAGCCCTCGTCGTCGCCGCTCTCGAGGGCGCTTACCCAGGCGGGGACGCCGTCGGGATCGCCCGAGAAGATGGTGAGGATGCGCGCCCTCGCACGACGGAGGACGGCGGGTCGCGGCATGAACGAGACTGTCGCACATCGCTCTGAGGGGCGATCGGGAGTCGGCTGGGAGCGCTTGCCAAAAATACCCCCGGGGGTATACTCTCGCACCATGACCCAGCCCCGAACCTATGTGATCGTCGGCGGAGTGGCGGGCGGCATGTCCGCCGCCACGCGCCTGCGCCGTCTGGACGAGACCGCCCGCATCATCGTCCTCGAGCGCGGCGAGCACGTCAGCTTCGCCAACTGCGGCCTGCCGTACCACGTGGGCGGCGTCATCGAGGATCGCTCCTCGCTCGTCCTGCAGACCCCCGCCGCCCTCGGAGCCCGGTTCGGGCTCGACGTGCGCGTGCGCACCGAGGCCGTCGCGATCGACCGCGAGGCCCGCACGGTGACCGCCCGATCGGTCGAGACCGGCGCGGAGGAGCGCATCGGCTACGACGCCCTCGTGCTGAGCACCGGCGCGAGCCCCGTGCGCATCCCCATCCCGGGCGTCGAGCGCGGTCTCGCGCTGCGCGACCTCGCCGACATGGACGCGATCATCGAGCGCGCCCGCGACGCGCGCCGCGTCGTCGTCGCCGGCGGCGGCTTCATCGGTCTCGAGCTCGCCGAGAACCTCCGCCACCGCGGCCTCGAGGTCACGGTCGTCGAGATGCTGCCGCAGCTGCTGCGCCCCTTCGACGTCGAGATGGCCCACCTGGTCGCTGAGCGGATGCGCGCCCACGGCGTCGACGTCCGTCTCGGAACCGCCCTGTCGGCCATCGAGCCCGACCTCGTGGTGCTCGACGGCGGCGCCGCGACCCTCGACGCCGACCTCGTCATCCTCTCCGTCGGCGTCCGCCCCGACACGGCGCTCGCCCGCGCGGCGGGGCTCGCGCTCGACGAGCGCGGCTACCTCGTCGTCGACGCGCAGCAGCGCACCTCAGACCCCTCCATCTGGGCCGTCGGCGACGCCGCGCTCAAGCAGCGCGCCGAGGGCGGCTCGGCTCCCGTCTGGCTCGCCGGGCTCGCGAACCGTCACGGCCGTCTCGCCGCCGACGCGATCGCCGGGCGCTCGCACGACGCGGTCCCCGCGTTCGGCACCGCCGTCATCGGCGTATTCGGCCTCACGGCCGCCGTCGTCGGCCGCACCGAGCGCGAGCTGCGCGAGGAGGGGCGGCGCATCCGCGTGATCCACACCCACCCGAGCGATCACGCCGGCTACTACCCGGGCGCGACCACGCTCTCGCTCAAGCTCATCGTCGACGCCGAGACCGACCGCATCCTCGGGGCGCAGGCGATCGGCGAGAACGGGGCGGACAAGCGCATCGACGTCATCGCCACGGCGATGGCGGGCGGCCTCACCGGTCGGCAGCTGGCCGACCTCGAGCTGGCCTACGCGCCGCAGTTCGCCTCGGCGAAGGACCCGATCAACATGCTCGGCTACGTCGACGACAACCTCATCGACGGGGAGGACAGCGTGCAGTGGCACGAGCTCGCCGACCGGCTCACCGAGGGCTGGCGTCTGATCGACGTGCGCACCACCGGCGAGAACGCGGCGGGCGCCATCCCCGGCGCCGAGCTCATGCCCCTCGATGAGCTGCGCGAGCACGCCGAGTCGCTGCGCGGCGAGCGCGTCATCGTGCACTGCAAGGTCGGGCAGCGCGGCCACACCGCGGCATCGCTCCTGCGGCAGTACGGTGTGACCGCGGCGAACCTCGACGGCGGCTACACGACGTGGCTCGCCGGCACGGCGGCGACCGCCGCCCCGACCCTGACTGGAGCATCCCGTGGCTGACGAGATCACCGTCGACGAGCTCGCGCAGCACCACGCGCAGGGCCCGATCGCCCTCATCGACGTGCGCGAGCCCGACGAGTACGCGGCGGCGCACGTGCCGGGAGCGCGGCTCGTCCCGCTCGGCACGGTGCCCGACGCGGTCGAGACGATGCCGCTCGACGAGCGCATCTACGTCATCTGCCACTCCGGCGCGCGCAGCCAGCGCGCCGCCGACTACCTGCTCGCGCGCGGCTTCGACGCCGTGTCCGTCGCGGGCGGGACCTCCGCGTGGGTGCAGCGCGGGCTCGACTACGAGACGGGGGCGCGACCGTGACGACCATCCCGGCGGCCGAGGCCAAGAAGATCTCCAATCGCCTGCGCCGCGCGCAGGGGCAGCTGACCGCGGTGCTCGCGATGATCGAGGAGGGGCGTGACTGCCGCGAGATCGTGACGCAGCTATCCGCGGCCTCGAGCGCGATCGACCGCGCCGGCTTCGCCCTCATCGCCTCGGCGATGAAGGAGTGCCTGCGCGACGACACCGGCGCCGACAACGACGTCGAGGTCGCCGACCTCGAGAAGCTCTTCCTCAGCCTCGCCTGACGACCCGGTCGTTCGCGCGCACCCGCTCGACGTCAGTCGGCGGGCGCGAGCGGCTTGCCGAGCCAGAGGGTCGCGTTCGGGTTGTCGTTGAACGGCTCCACCGGCGCGAACCCGAGGCTCGCGTAGAGCGCGCCCGCCGCCGTCTGAGCGTCGTGCGTGTCGAGCACGAGCTCGCGCGCGCCGCTCTCGCGAGCCCGGCGCTCGAGCTCGAGCATGAGCGAGCGCCCCGCGCCGATCCGCCGCGCGTGGGGCTGCACCCACACGTGCTTCACCTCGCGGCGCGACCCGAGGGGACCATCGGGGATCGTCCTGATGCCTCCGCAGCCCACATCGGCCGGCTCGCCCGCGAGATTCTCGCCCTCCAGGAGCAGGAACACCCCGCCCGGGGGCGCGAACTGCGCGGCGTCCACGGTCGGGCGCCGGTACGCGCGACCGGAGGGGAACCCGTCGGCGCGCGCGGCGAAGTACTGGTCGAGCAGCGCCGCCGCGGTCGGGTCGGTCGGCATCGCCTCGCGGAAGGTCACCATCCCTGAAGCCTACGAGCGCACGGCGGCGGACGCTCGGCATCCCGACAGTAGGCTGATCCCATGGTCATCCGGGTCGCCGTCGTGGGCGCGAGCGGGCGTCTGGGCTCCGTCGCGTGCCGCGTCATCGAGCAGCAGCCAGATCTCGAGCTCGTCGCGCGCCTCACCTCGCGCAGCTCCCTCGACGACATGCTCGGCGCTGACGTCGTGCTCGACGTCACCCACCCCGGCGTCTCGCCGACGGTCGTCGATCACGCGGTGCGCGCCGGCCTCGCGGTCGTCGTCGGAACGAGCGGCTGGAGCGAGGACCGCGTGCGGACGCTGCGCACCCTCCTCGCGGGCCGAGAGGATGCCGCGGTCGTCATCATCCCGAACTTCTCGGTCGGGTCGGTGCTCGCGACGCACTTCGCGACCATCGCCGCGCAGTTCTACGAGTCGGTCGAGATCGTCGAGGCGCACCACGCCGCCAAGGTCGACTCGCCGAGCGGCACGGCCGTGCGCACCGCGGAGCTCATCGGCCACGCGCGCGCCGAGCTCGGGCCCGTGGTCGCGCCGCACGTCGACCAGCGCGCGAGGGGTCAGCAGGTCGCGAGCGTGCCCATCCACTCGCTGCGACTGCAGGGCGTCGTCGCGAAGCAGGACGTCCACTTCGGCGGAACCGGCGAGGTGCTCACGCTCACCCACGAGACGCTGTCGCCCGCCGCGTACGAGCAGGGCATCGCGCTGTCGATCCGCGCCGCGGCGCACGTCCGCGGCCTCGTCGTCGGGCTCGACCGCCTCATCGGGCTCGGTGCTCCCGGTTCTCCGGGTGCGCCGGCGGATCCCTCCGCGCCGTCCGCGGCGACGGACGCTCCCGCGTGAGGAATCGCACGCGCTGGAGTGCGCTCGCGATGGGCGCACTCCTCCTCCTGTACCTGACGTTCACGGTCTTCTACGCCGTGCAGCTCATCACGGCTCCGCAGCCTCTCGCGCAGGTGATCGGCTGGGCGCTCCTCGCTCTGCCGCTGCTGGGAGCCGTGTTCGCCGTCGCCGAGTTCGTGTTCGGCTTCCGCACCGAGCGGCTGGGCCGTCGGCTCGAGGCCGATGGAGGGCTGCCGGCCGACGAGCTCCCGACGCGCGTGAGCGGTCGGGTCGAGCGCGCGGCGGCCGACGAGGTCTTCGCGCGCTACGCCGCCGAGGCCGAGGCGAACCCCGGCTCGTGGGCGCATTGGTTCCGCCTGTCGCTCGCGTACGACGGCGCGCGCGACCGTCGGCGCGCCCGGTGGGCGATGCGCGAGGCGATCCGGCTCGCGCGCGCGGACGGGATCCTCTAGGCCGCGGCGTCGGACGACGCGGCGGGGGAGCGCCCGCCCGTGACCGATGCGCGCGCCTCCGGATGCACGAGCTCCGCGATCGCCTGCTCGATCGTCTCGTGCCGGAACCGGAACCCGTCGGCGATCAGCTTGGCCGGCACCATCTTCTGGCTCGCGAGCAGCAGCTCGCGCCCCGCCTCGCCCATCCCGAGCGCGATGACCCTCTCCGGCAGCACGAGCGCGTTCGGGCGGTTCATCGCCGCCGCGAGCGCGCGCGTCACGCGGTCGCTCGTCGCGGGCGTCGGGCCGGCGAGGTTGACCGGTCCGCGGACGCCCGAGGTGAGCAGGTGCACGATCGCGCCCGCCTCGTCGTGCAGGCTGATCCACGGCCAGTGCTGGCCGCCGGAGGCGACGCGCGCGGCGAGTCCGAAGCGGGTCAGCAGGCGCAGCGGCGTCATCGCGCCGCCGGGGCCGATCACGAGGCCCGTGCGCGCCAGGACGACGCGCGTGCCCTCCGGCGCGAGCTGCGCGGCCTGCTCCCAGGCCTCGACGACGTCGGCGAGGAACCCTTCGCCCTTGCTCGACTCCTCCGTGAGCCGCACCGCGGGGCGGTCCCCGTAGTAGCCGACCGCGGATCCGCTGATGAACGTCGCGGGCGGCCGCTCGGCCATGCCCATCGCCTCGGCGAGGGCGCGCGTCGCGCCGATGCGCGAGTCGAGGATCTGCCTCTTCCAGCCCGGCGTCCACGGGATGCGGCTGATCGAGGCGCCCGACAGATTGACGACCGCATCCACCTCATCGAGGATGCGCGCGTCGAGAACGCGCGATTCCGGCGACCAGGCGAACTCGGTCTCCGATCGCGGCGGACGCCTCACGAGGGTGCGCACCGCGTGCCCCTGCGCGCGCAGCTGACGCTGCAGCTCCGAGCCGATCATGCCGGAGGCGCCGGCGATGAGCACCGTGAGCGGCCGGCCCGCTCCGTCGGAGCTCGCGCCGCGGCCGGTTCGGGGTGCGGGCGCCACTACGCGAGCGACGCTTCGAGCGTGATCCGCACGCCCGCGAGAGCGGCCGACACGGGGCAGTTCTTCTTCGCGTCCTCCGCGAAGGTCGCGAAGTCGTCGGCCGAGATGCCGGGGATCTTCGCGCTCACGAGCAGGTGGCTGCCCGTGATGCCCTCGCCGGGCACGAACGTGACGGCGGCGGTGACCTGCAGGCTCTCCGGGGCGTGCCCGGCACCGGTCAGCGCGTGCGAGAGCGCCATCGAGTAGCAGGCCGAGTGCGCGGCGCCCAGGAGCTCCTCCGGGTTCGTCTTGCCGGGGACGCCCTCGCTGCGGGCCGCCCACGTGACGGGGAACTCGGCCGCATCCGACGAGTCGAGGGATGTCGTGCCGTGCCCCTCGGTGAGGGATCCGAACCAGAGGGTGGTGGCTTCGCTCGTGACGGCCATGGGGGTCTCCTTCGTCCTGACGGGAGCTTCAGCCTACGGAAGTGATCCGACACGCGCGAGAGGCCGCCGCTCAGGCGCGTCGGCTACGGGAGCCCGCTACGCGCGTCGCGGCCGGATCGCTCCGGCGCGCACGAGCAGCACGTACAGCTGGCACCCGAGGCAGTAGTCGAAGACGGCGTTGAGGAAGGCCGCGACGAACGCCATGGAGGCGGCGACGACGAGGGCGCCCGGAACGCCGAGAAGGTGCAGCACGAGACCCGCTCCCGTGATGAGGAATCCGACGAGCTGCGCGAAGGTCGGCGCCGCCGGGTCCTCGCGGTGGGTCGGGGGAGCCAGGCGCGGAGCGACGAGCGTCGCGTACAGCCGACCCCACGGGTGGCGGCGGATGCCCGCGAACGCCCCCCAGGCGAAGATTGCGACGAGCGCGGCGAGAACCGCGGTCGCGGCGACGGCCGCGCCGCTGAGCGCGAGCCCCACGACCACGAGGAGCAGCACGGCGGTGATCGCGGCGCCGAACCGGGGGCCGCGCGGGTCGATCCCCGGCTGCGTGCCGGCCTCCGAGGACGTCCCGGCGGCGCTCACGCGGCGGCTCCGATGCTCTCGCGCACCGACTGCACGGCCGCGCGCACCTCGGCGGGCTTCGCCGCGCCGACGATGCGGCCGCGGACGATTCCGGCGGCGTCGATGAGCAGCGTGGTGGGCGTGCTCAGAACGTTGTGCGCGCTCGCGAGGTCGGGGTGCTCGGTCACGTCCAGCTCGCGGCGCGCGAGGCCGTCCTCCTGCGCGACGAGCTCCTCGCCCACGCGCCGCATGACCGCGCAGGCCGAGCAGACGGGGCTCGAGAGCTGGAGCAGGGTCACGTCGGCGCCCGCGACCGCGAGACGGGCATCCGCCGCCTGCGATGCATCGGCGACCACGACGCGAACCGACCGGGCGCGGATGACGAGACCGATCGCCGTGGCACCGATGATGAGCGCGGCGATCGCGAGGAGCGCGGGGGAGTCCATGAGATGAGGGAACCACGCACGGGGCTTCATCTATTCCCCGACCGGCCCGCATGTGACGTTCCATGACGCGCGAGCGCACCGGCGGTCGGATGCCCGCGGCCGCCGGTAGGGTTTCGAACGTGTCCGACGCAGCCGAGATCACCTTCCGCTCCGATGTGACCGTCGAGCTCGTGCGCGCGAGCGCCGCCGACTCCGACGTGCTCTTCGCCGCCCGCGTCTCGACGCAGGGGGAGCAGACGCTCGAGAGCGCGTCCTCCGGGCAGGACGCGACGGTGCGCGACCGCGGCCTCATCAACTACCTCATGCGCGACCGGCACGGCTCGCCGTTCGAGCACAACTCGATGACCTTCTACGTGCAGGCGCCGATCTTCGTGTTCCGCGAGTTCATGCGGCACCGCATCGCCTCCTACAACGAGGAGTCGGGCCGCTACCGCGAGCTGCGTCCCGTCTTCTACGTGCCCGGCGCCGACCGGAACCTCATCCAGGTCGGCAAGCCCGGCGCCTACGACTTCCTCCCCGGGACCCCCGAGCAGCACGCGATGGTCGATGCGGAGGTGCGCGGCGTCTGCGAGGCGGCGTACGCCTCCTATCAGCGGATGCTCGACGCGGGCATCGCGCGCGAGGTGGCCCGCACGGTCCTCCCGGTGACGATCTACAGCTCGATGTACGTGACGATGAACGCCCGCTCGCTCATGAACTTCCTGTCGCTGCGCACGAAGCGCGAGGGCACGCACTTCCCCTCCTTCCCGCAGCGCGAGATCGAGATGGTCGCCGAGCTCATGGAGCAGCGCTTCGCCGAGCTCATGCCCCTCACCTACGAGTCGTTCAACGCGAACGGCCGCGTCGCCCCGTAGCCGGGCGCACGGCGGCGCGGCGGCGGGCGCGAGCCGATACCCTGGGAGCTGTGAGCGAGCAGAACCCCTTCGGCCAGGTCCTGGTCGCCCTGGTGACCCCGATGACCGCCGACGGCGAGGTCGACTGGCCCGGGGTCGAGAAGCACATCGAGCACCTCATCACCCACGGCGCCGACGGCATCGTCGTCACCGGCACGACGGGCGAGACGAGCACCCTCACCGACGCCGAGAAGCTCAAGCTCGTCACGGTGGGCAAGGCGGTCAGCTCCGGCCGCGCGACGATCATCACGGGCGGCGGCTCGAACGAGACGGCGCACGCGATCGAGCTCTACAAGGCGAGCGAGAAGGCCGGCGCCGACGGCGTCATGATCGTCACGCCCTACTACAACAAGCCCACCCAGGCCGGTGTGCTCACGCACTTCCGCATGATCGCGGACGCGACCGATCTGCCGGTCATCCTCTACGACATCCCGGGACGTGCGGGCATCGAGATCAAGTACGAGACGATCCTCCGCGCCGCGAAGCACCCGAACATCCTCGCCGTGAAGGACGCCAAGGGCGACCTGAGCGAGGTCAGCCGCGTCATGAACCAGACCGACCTCATGTACTTCGCCGGCGACGACGCGAACGTCCTGCCGACGCTCGCGATCGGCGGAACGGGCCTGATCGGCGTCACCGCGAACGTCGCACCCGCGAGCTACCGCGCGATCGTCGACGCCGTCAACGCGAACGATCTCGCGTCGGCGACCGCCGAGCACCAGCGCCTCGAGCCGCTCGTGCGGGCGCTCATGACGCACGTCCCCGGCACGGTCGCGACGAAGTACGTGCTCCACGGGCTCGGCCGCATCGGGTCGCCCCGCGTGCGTCTGCCCCTCGTCGGCCCCGAGGACCACGAGGCGGCGATCATCGAGGACGAGATGGCGCTCGTGCACGACCTCGACGGCGTCGACCTGCGAACGTTCCGGCCCGATCGCAACGCCGCGGCCGGCGGTGCCCTGCCCAAGGTGGCCGGCACCACCCGATAACAGCCTCACCAGGGGGCACGAGGCCCCGCCATGATCAGGCCCGCCAGGGCCGAGCGAGACAGATACGAGGTTCCACCCGTGCCCCATGCCATCGAAGAGGCCCCCGCCCTCGAACCCGGAACCCTCCGCGTCACGCCGCTCGGCGGCCTCGGCGAGGTCGGCCGCAACATGGCCGTCTTCGAGATCGACGGCAAGCTGCTCATCGTCGACTGCGGCGTCCTCTTCCCCGAGGAGCATCAGCCCGGCGTCGACCTGATCCTCCCCGACTTCTCGCCCATCCGCGACCGTCTCGACGACGTCCTCGGCGTCGTCCTGACGCACGGCCACGAGGACCACATCGGAGCCGTCCCGTACCTGCTGCGACTCCGCAACGACATCCCCCTCATCGGCTCGACGCTCACGCTCGCCCTCATCGAGGCGAAGCTCAAGGAGCACCGCCTCCAGCCGTACACGCTCACCGTCACGGAGGGCCAGCAGGAGAAGCTCGGCCCCTTCGACCTCGAGTTCGTCGCCGTCAACCACTCCATCCCCGACGCTCTCGCCGTCGCCATCCGCACGGTCGCGGGCACCGTGCTGCACACGGGCGACTTCAAGATGGACCAGCTGCCGATGGATGGCCGCATCACCGACCTGCGGGCGTTCGCGCGCCTCGGCGAGGCAGGTGTCGACCTGTTCATGACCGACTCCACGAATGCGGATGTCCCCGGCTTCACCCCGAGGGAGCGCGACATCGGCGCGGTGCTCGAGACGGTCATCGCGAAGGCTCCCCGCCGGGTCATCGTCGCGAGCTTCTCCAGCCACGTGCACCGCGTCCAGCAGGTGCTCGACGCCGCGGCCGCGAACGGCCGCAAGGTGGCGCTCATGGGCCGGAGCATGGTCCGCAATATGGGCATCGCGGCCGAGCTCGGCTATCTGAAGGTGCCGGAGGGCATCCTCATCGACTACAAGAAGGCCGCCAACCTGCCCGACGACCAGATCGTCTACATGTCGACGGGGTCGCAGGGCGAGCCCATGGCGGTGCTCGCGCGCATGGCGAACCTCGACCACCAGGTCGAGGTCGGCAAGGGCGACACGGTCATCCTCGCCTCGAGCCTGATCCCGGGCAACGAGAACGCGGTCTACCGCGTCATCAACGGGCTCATCGCGCTCGGCGCGACGGTCGTGCACAAGGGCAACGCGAAGGTGCACGTGTCGGGGCACGCCGCCGCCGGCGAGCTGCTCTACTGCTACAACGTCGTCCGGCCTCGCAACGTCATGCCCGTGCACGGCGAGGCCCGCCACCTCGTCGCCAATCAGCAGCTCGCGATCGACACCGGAGTCCCGGAGGAGCGCACGATCCTGGCGGAGAACGGCACGATCGTCGACCTGCGCGACGGCGTAGCCCGCATCGTCGGTCAGCTCGATCTCGGCGAGGTGTACGTCGACGGCTCGACGGTCGGCCAGATCACCGACGCCGACCTGAAGGACCGCCGGATCCTCGCCGAGGAGGGCTTCATCTCCATCTTCGTGGCGGTGGATGCTCAGACCGGTCGTGTCGTCGTCGGCCCCGAGCTGCACGCTCGCGGGTTCGCCCCCGACGACAGCGTGTTCGACGCCGTCATCCCGCAGATCGAGAAGGCGCTCACGGAGGCGGCCGAGAACGGCACGCGCGACAGTCACGCCTTCAGCCAGGTCGTGCGCCGCGTCGTGGGCCGCTGGGTCAACACGCAGCACCGTCGTCGGCCGATGATCGTGCCGGTCGTCATCGTCGCCTGATCGATACCGGTTCGGGACCGACGACCCCTTATCGCGGCGAGGGGGCGGGAGTACGGTCTCCGCATGATCCGTCCTCAGTTCCGACGTCGGGCGATGGGCGGGGCGCTCGCAGGGGCGCTCCTCCTCGCCCTCGTGGGGTGCGGCCCGACCGCTGAGCCGGTCGCCTCGCCGAGCGCGAGCGTCGACGTCTCGCCGAGCGCCGAGCCCTCGGAGTCCCCGACTCCGACCCCGGACCCGACGCGACCGGCGCTCGCCGAGCTCGCCCTGAGCGCGGAGGGTCTCGGGCCACTAGCCCTGGGCGACCCGCCGGACGAGGACCCCGCCACGCGCATGGTGTCGTTCGAGCCGGATGCCTGCGTGAGCACCGAGGCCGAGATCGCCCCGGGAGGCCCCGGCGCCGACCTGTGGCGCACCGACCCGGCGTACGCGACGACGACCCCCGCGTACGGCCCAGGGACAGCGTTCGGCGTCGGCGTCGACCGCGACACCGGCATCGTCGATCGCATCGATCTGTACTCGGCCGACATCCCGACCGACGGGGGAGTCCGCATCGGCGACGCGGGGGCGAGCGTCGCCGCGGCGCACCCCGACGCGACTGTCGTCCCCGAGTACTTCACCGACATCCACGTGGTGACCGGCGCGATCGGCATCCTTCAGATCGAGGTCGCGAAGAACCCTCCCGACATGGAGGGCGACTACTGGGAGGGGCGCGCCGGGACCGTCGTCTACATCCACGCGGTGACGACCGACCTCGGCGTGTTCTCGGTGGCGGCGAGCGGCAACCTCGTCGGCGTCTGCGGCGCCTGAGCCGCGCCTCCCGCCCGCGCGAGCGTGTCGGGCCGGTCGGCGTCGGAGGTCGCGGGTACCGTGACTCCATGGCTTCGTCCAGTCGCACATCGTCGCGCCCGCGCACCTCGACGCCGCGCGGTTCTGCGGCGGCGAAGAAGCCGAGCGCCCGCACGCAGGCCACGAAGAGGCTGCCCGCTCCGCCGACCGAGCAGCCGGGCATCCTCTCGAGCGCCTGGATGGGTCTCGCGCACCTGACCGGCGGCGCCTTTCGAGTGCTCGGGAAGGAGACCCTCGCGAAGGAGGAGCGCCGCGACGGCGTGCCCTTCCTCATCGTCTTGCTCGCGGTCGTCGGAGCGATCGTCGAGTGGTTCACGCCCACCGATCCGGTCGCGCTCGCGCTCGACGCGTACACGTTCGGCGGGCTCGTCGGCCGCGTGGCCTACGCGCTCCCGGTGATCATGGTCCTGTTCGCGGCGTGGCTCTTCCGGCACCCGGCGAGCGTCCACGACAACACGCGCATCGGCATCGGGCTGGGCCTCCTGATCGCGAGCGTGAGCGGTCTCTGCCACATCGCCCTCGGCGCCCCTCAGCCCACGGAGGGCGCGCTCGTCCTCGCCCAGGCCGGCGGCGTCATCGGCTGGCTCCTCGGCGGGGCTCTGCTGCTCGCGACCGTCTGGGTGGCGATCCCCGCGCTCGTCGTGATCGCGTTCCTGTCGGTGCTGATCATGACGAAGACGCCGCCGAACCGCATCCGCGAGCGCCTCGGCGAGCTGTACGCCTACCTGTTCGGGGCCGAGCTGCCCGAGCGCGGCCGCGACAAGAGGCCCAGCGCCGACGACGCGATCGCCCCCGAGTTCGGCAGTTTCAGCGACCTCGGCCTCGACATGGAGGACACCTCCTCGATGCCGTGGTGGCGCAAGGGCCGCCCGCGGGCCGAGGTGCCCGCCTTCGACACGCCCGTCGAGCGCGACCAGCCCACCGATGTGATCGGGGCGGATGCCGTGGCCAGGGCCACGGGGGACCTCGCGGCCGTTCTCGACCAGGCCGAGCAGGCCATCCAGCGCGCGACGGGCGAGCAGCCGGCGCGCCCCTCCGGCGTCCGCGAGGACGCGGAGCCCGCGATCCTCCCGGGCTTCCCGACGACGGCGAGCGAGAAGGGCGAGGCCGGCGAGTTCGCGCCTCCGCCGATCGCGAAGACGAGCCCGCCCTACCGTCTGCCCGCGGCATCCGTGCTCGCCCCCGGCACGCCGCCGAAGGCGCGCAGCGCGGCGAACGACGCGGTCGTCGCGGCGATCACCGAGGTGCTCACGCAGTTCCAGGTCGACGCGCGCGTCACGGGGTTCAGCCGCGGCCCCTCGGTCACGCGCTACGAGATCGAGCTCGGTCCGGGCGTGAAGGTCGAGCGCTTCACGGCGCTCACGAAGAACATCTCGTACGCGGTCGCGAGCAACGAGGTCAACATCCTCTCGCCGATCCCGGGCAAGAGCGCGATCGGCGTCGAGATCCCGAACGTCGACCGCGAGGTCGTCTCCCTCGGTGACGTCCTGCGCTCGAGCGCGGCCGGCAAGGCCCTCCACCCCATGACGATCGGCGTCGGCAAGGACGTCGAGGGCGGCTACGTCGTGGCGAACCTCGCGAAGATGCCCCACCTCCTCGTGGCCGGATCGACCGGCTCGGGCAAGTCGAGCTTCATCAACTCGATGATCACGAGCCTCCTCATGCGCGCCAAGCCCGCCGAGGTGCGCATGGTCCTGATCGACCCGAAGCGCGTCGAGCTCGCGGCGTACCAGGGCGTGCCGCACCTCATCACTCCGATCATCACGAGCCCGAAGAAGGCGGCCGAAGCCCTGCAGTGGGTCGTGAAGGAGATGGACATGCGGTACGACGACCTCGCGTCGTTCGGCTTCCGCCACATCGACGACTTCAATCGCGCCGTGCTCGCCGACGAGATCGTCCTGCCGGAGGGCAGCAAGCGCCAGCTGCAGCCCTACCCGTACCTGCTCGTCGTCGTCGACGAGCTCGCCGACCTCATGATGGTCGCGCCGCGCGACGTCGAGGACTCGATCGTCCGCATCACCCAGCTCGCCCGCGCGAGCGGCATCCACCTCGTCCTCGCGACGCAGCGCCCGAGCGTCGACGTCGTCACGGGCCTCATCAAGGCGAACGTGCCGAGCCGTCTGGCCTTCGCGGTCTCGAGCATGACCGACAGTCGCGTGATCCTCGACCAGCCGGGCGCCGACAAGCTCATCGGCCAGGGCGACGGCCTGTTCCTGCCCATGGGGGCGAGCAAGGCGGTGCGCGTCCAGGGCGCGTGGGTCACCGAGCCTGAGATCGCCGCGGTCGTCGACCACGTCAAGAAGCAGGCCCGCCCCGAGTACCGCAACGACGTCGCCGTGGAGGCCGAGAAGAAGCAGATCGACGCCGACATCGGCGACGACCTCGAACTGCTGCTGGCCGCGACCGAGCTCATCGTCGGCACGCAGTTCGGCTCGACCTCGATGCTGCAGCGCAAGCTCCGCGTCGGGTTCGCGAAGGCCGGTCGTCTGATGGATCTCCTGGAGTCGCGCGACATCGTCGGCCCCTCCGAGGGGTCGAAGGCGCGCGACGTCCTCGTCAGCCCTGAGCAGCTGCCGGAGGTCCTCGCGCGGCTGCGCGGGGACGACGCGCCGAGCGGCTCCTCGGCCGCCGGCGGCTCGAGCGGCGCGGCGTCGGGCGCATCCGCCGCCCTCGGGAGCGATCCGGTCGACGAGATGACCCGGGGGTATCCTGAGGCCGAGGGCGATTCCGACGAGGACGCCTGGGGGCTCACCGGTCGCGACTGAGCCGCGCCCGGGCTCGACGAGAGGACACCATGCCGCGCTCCGACGCCGCAGGCGACGAGACGACCGCCGGCCCCGAGGCCGCCGCATCCGCCTCGAGCCGCTCGTTCCCGATGCGCGGGCGCGTCGTCAGCGCGGGGGAGACCCCCGCCTCGACCGGCAACGTGGCGAACATCATCACGGTCGTCCGCATCCTGCTCGCCCCGCTCTTCGTCGTCCTGCTCCTCCTCGACGGCGGTGCTGACGGGGCGTTCCGCGTGGCCGCTGCGCTGCTCTTCATCGTGGCGATCGCGACGGACAGCCTCGACGGCCATCTCGCGCGCAGCCGCAATCTCGTGACCGACCTGGGCGTGCTGCTCGATCCGATCGCCGACAAGGTGCTCACGGGCGCCGCCCTCGTCATGCTCGCGGTTCTCGCCGAGCTGCCGTGGTGGGTCGTCGCCGTGATCCTCGTGCGCGAGTGGGGCATCACGCTGTTCCGCTTCCTCATGCTGCGCGACCGCGTCATCCCGGCGTCGCGCGGCGGCAAGCTCAAGACCGTCGTGCAGTCGGTCGCCATCTCGTTCGCGCTTCTGCCGCTCTGGAACCTCCTCGGCGAGTGGGTGCACTGGCTCAACGGCGCTCTCATGACGGCGGCCGTCATCCTCACCGTGGTGACGGGTCTCGACTACCTCCGCCAGGCCCGCGTGCAGAACCGCCGGGTCGAGTGACCCCGACGCCGCGATCGGGCGGGGCGGATGCCGCTGCCGAGGTGATCCGCCGACTCACGGCCGCGCATCGCACCGTCGCGGTCGCCGAGTCGCTCACGGGCGGCCGGGTCGTGTCGGCCCTCGTCGACATCCCCGGAGCCTCCGCGGTCGTCCGCGGCGGCGTCGTCGCCTACGCGACGCCGCTCAAGTCGTCCCTGCTCGGCGTCCAGGCGCGCCTTCTCGACGCGCGCGGGCCGGTCGATCCTGATGTGGCCGCGGCGATGGCCGAGGGCGTGCGCCGCGCGGCCGCGGTCGAGGGCGCCCCCGCTGACGTCGGGCTCGCGACGACGGGCGTCGCCGGGCCCGATGCGCAGGACGCGGCTCCGGTCGGGCTCGTCTTCGTCGCGGTCGCCGACGACCGCGGCACGGAGGTGCGCGAGCTGCGGCTGGAGGGAGATCGCGAGGCCATCCGGGCGGCCGCCGCGGAGGCGGTTCTCGACCTGCTGGTCGAGCGACTGGTCGCCGCGTCGAAGAGCTGAGCCGCAGGGGCTCAACTTCGCCGCCTCGCGGGAATAGCTGTGGTGACGGTCGTGTTACAGACAGCAGACTGACACGCGTCATCCAGGCGCAGCCGGTTAGAGTCGACGCACTCGGCGGTGGGATACAGTGATCCACCCGGTGCCCGCACCGACCGCGAGTTCAGGCAGAAGAAGGAGGCACCCATGGTTCTCGTCCGACAGGAAATCGGTGAGGTCCTCCGCGATGTCCGCCTGCAGAAGGGCCGCACCCTCCGCCAGGTCGCCAGTCGCGCGAGCGTCGCTCTCGGCTACCTCAGCGAGGTCGAGCGCGGGCAGAAGGAGGCCAGCAGCGAGATCCTCGCCTCGGTCGCCGACGCCCTCGACACCCCGATCTCGGTCATCATGCGCGAGGTGGGCGACCGCCTCGCCGTCANCCTCGCGGTCCGCTAGTCGTCGTCCACGGGTTCTCAGCCCCGCCGGCTCGCCGGCGGGGCTTGTTCGTGTCCGCGACCGTGTCCGCAGCCCGTCGTCGTCCGTGACTAGGGTGGTCGGGTGACCCGCAGCGAGTTCTCCCGCGCCGTCGTCGACGAGTTCGGCGAGGCCTACGGGCGCACGCTCGTCCGCGATCTGGTCCTCACGCCGCTGGGCGAGCGCACGGCCGAGCAGGCTCTCTCGGCGGGCGTCGCACCCCGCGACATCTGGTTCGCGCTGTGCTCCGAGATGGATGTCCCGCGCGAGCGCTGGTACGGCGCCGGCCGACCCGAGCCGCGTCGCTGACGCCGTCCTCCGCCGCGCTGGGGGCGCAGTTTCTCCGGAGTTCCCGGGTGACACGCCGACCATCCGATCATTCGAACATTCGTTCGGTTCGCGCGTAGACTCCTCCACAGCGGCTCTCGAACACGAGTGGTGCACGGATCACGGACGGAACTCCCCGATGTCGGGGGTCGTGCGTACCGTCGTCCTCGTCGGCGATCGTCGTCACCGCCTTGTCGCAGAACGATCAGCCCGGCTCCATCGGCTCGTCGTCGCGCGGCAGCCGACAGGCAGCAGCTCACTACGCGAAGGAGACCGCAATGCCCTCACCTGCAGACCGCGAGAAGGCCCTTGAGACCGCTCTCGCCCAGATCGACCGACAGTTCGGCAAGGGCAGCGTCATGCGCCTCGGGTCGGACGAGCGCGCACCCGTCGCGGTCATCCCCACCGGGTCGATCGCCCTCGACGTCGCGCTCGGCATCGGCGGCCTCCCCAAGGGCCGCATCATCGAGATCTACGGCCCCGAGTCCTCGGGAAAGACCACGCTCACCCTCCACGCGATCGCGAACGTGCAGCGCGCCGGCGGCATCGCGGCGTTCATCGACGCCGAGCACGCCCTCGACCCCGACTACGCCAAGAAGCTCGGCGTCGACATCGACCAGCTCCTGGTATCGCAGCCCGACACGGGCGAGCAGGCGCTCGAGATCGCCGACATGCTCGTGCGCTCGGGCTCGATCGACCTCGTCGTCATCGACTCGGTCGCGGCCCTCGTGCCGCGGGCCGAGATCGAGGGCGAGATGGGCGACTCGCACGTCGGTCTCCAGGCCCGACTCATGTCGCAGGCTCTCCGCAAGCTCACCGGCGGTCTCAACCAGACGCAGACCTCGATGATCTTCATCAACCAGCTCCGCGAGAAGATCGGCGTGTTCTTCGGCAGCCCCGAGACGACCGCGGGCGGCAAGGCGCTGAAGTTCTACGCGTCGGTGCGACTCGACATCCGCCGCATCGAGACCCTGAAGGACGGCACCGAGGCGGTCGGCAACCGCACGCGCGTGAAGGTCGTGAAGAACAAGATGGCCCCGCCCTTCAAGCAGGCCGAGTTCGACATCCTCTACGGCATCGGCATCTCGCGCGAGGGCAGCCTGATCGACTTCGGCGTCGAGCACGAGATCGTCCGGAAATCGGGCGCCTGGTACACCTACGACGGCGACCAGCTCGGCCAGGGCAAGGAAAACGCGCGTCGCTACCTNGCGGCTCCGACCTCGGTCGACGCCGCCCCGGTCGATTCGATCCAGCAGAAGATCGCTCAGCGCAAGGCCGCGGGCGCCTGATCGTGCCCTCGACTCCCTCCGGCTCCGGGCAGGAGGCGACCGACAACGTCGCCTTCCTGCCCGGGGTCAGGGAGGCCGACGAGAAGCGGGCCGAGAACGTCAGTCTGCACGCTCTCGGCCGACGAGGCATGTCGCGGGCCGAGGTCGTCGACCTCCTCGCCCGCCGCGAGATCGACCCGATCGTCGTCCAGGCGGAGGTTCAGCGACTTGAGGGCGTCGGGCTCATCGACGACGCCGCTCTCGCTGCGACGCTCGTCGACCGGCTCGTGGACCGGAAGAAGCTCGGGCCGACGGCCCTGCGCGCCGAGCTCGTGCGGCGTCGCATCGATCCACAGGCGATCGAGTCGGCTCTCGCGCTGCAGGAGCCCGACGACGAGGGCGCGCTCATCGCGACGCTCGTCGAGGAACGCATGCGTCGCATCGGCGCGCTCGATCGGGAGACCGCCGAGCGGCGACTGCTGTCCTATCTCGCCCGCAAGGGTCATGGCGGTTCCGCGGCGCGCGAGGCCGTGAGATCCGCGCTCGACGAGGCGGGTCTCGAGCGCGCTCCGCGCTCGAGCGGGTTCGGCTCGCGCGGCGGCAGCGGGTTCGGCTCGCGCGGCGGCGGCAGCGGGGGATTCGGTTCGCGGAGCGGGAACAGCGGGTTCAGCTCGCGTGGCTCCAGCTCCAGCTCCAGCTCCAGCTCCAGCTCCAGCTCCAGCGCCGGCACGGGCCGCTCCTCCGCGAGCGACGGCCCCCGTCGCGTCGAGTTCGAGTGAGCCCCCGCCGTACACTCGAGACACCATGAGCACGACCCTCCCGCGCCCCGACCTCGGCACCGTCAGCGGTGACGACAGCGGCCGCGTCCGCACCTACGAGGTGCGCACGTACGGCTGCCAGATGAACGTCCACGACTCGGAGAGGCTCAGCGGGTCGCTCGAGGCGGCCGGCTACCGGCGGGCCGAGACGGGCGGCCCCGCCGACGTCGTCGTGATCAACACCTGCGCGGTGCGCGAGAACGCCGACAACAAGCTCTACGGCAATCTCGGCCACCTCGCGAGCGTCAAGCGCGAGCGCGGCGGCGACATGCAGATCGCCGTCGGGGGCTGCCTCGCCCAGAAGGACAGGGCCGTCATCCTCGAGAAGGCCCCGTACGTCGACGTCGTCTTCGGCACGCACAACATGGGGTCGCTCCCCGCCCTGCTCGAGCGGGCCCGTCACAACGGCGAGGCGCAGCTCGAGATCCTCGAATCGCTCGAGGTCTTCCCCTCCACGCTTCCGACCCGCCGCGAATCCAGTCACAGCGGCTGGGTGAGCATCTCCGTCGGCTGCAACAACACGTGCACCTTCTGCATCGTCCCGAGCCTCCGCGGCAAGGAGAAGGACCGCCGGCCCGGCGACATCCTCGCCGAGATCCAGGCGCTCGTCGATGACGGTGCGATCGAGGTCACGCTCCTCGGCCAGAACGTGAACTCCTACGGTGTCGAGTTCGGCGATCGCCTCGCGTTCGGCAAGCTCCTGCGCGCGGCCGGGGGGATCCCGGGCCTCGAGCGCATCCGCTTCACGAGCCCCCACCCCGCCGCCTTCACCGACGACGTCATCGACGCGATGGCGGAGACCCCGGCCGTCATGCCGCAGCTGCACATGCCGCTGCAGTCCGGGTCCGATCGCGTTCTCAAGGCGATGCGGCGCTCCTACCGCAGCGAGAAGTTCCTGGGGATCCTCGATCGCGTGCGCGCGCGCATCCCGAACGCCGCGATCAGCACCGACATCATCGTCGGCTTCCCCGGCGAGACCGAGGAGGACTTCGCCGACACCCTCCGGGTCGTCGAGCGGGCCCGCTTCGCGAGCGCCTTCACCTTCCAGTACTCCATCCGCGAGGGCACGCCCGCCGCGACGATGCCCGACCAGGTCCCCAAGGCGGTCGTCCAGGAGCGCTACGAGCGGCTCGTCGCCCTCCAGGAGCGCATCAGCCTCGAGGAGAACCATCGCCAGATCGGCCGCGAGGTGCAGGTGCTCGTGTCCGCGGGGGAGGGCCGGAAGGACTCGACGACCGAGCGGCTCTCCGGTCGCGCGGAGGACAGCAGGCTCGTCCACGTGGCACTCCCCCTCGNCCTCATCGCTGACGAGACCGAGCCGCTGCGCATCCGCCGCACCCGCGCCGGCGACGCGTGGGACCACCAGCAGGCCGAGAGCTGCGGCGTCCCCGCGAGCGGTCCCGCCACCGGCGCCCCCGGCACCACCGCCGGCGCTGCGCCGCGGGTCGCGCTCGGTCTGCCCGTCCTCCGGGTCGCGACGAGCCCGATCTACGACTCCGGCGACGGAGAGCGCGGCTCCCTGCTGTGATCGTCGCGGTCGTCGGCGCGACCGGCACCGGCAAGAGCGAGCTCGGCCTCGCCCTCGCTGAGCGGCTCGCCGCGCGCGGCGTGCGCGCCGAGATCGTCAACGGGGATGCGATGCAGCTCTACCGCGGGATGGACATCGGCACGGCGAAGCTCCTCCCTCCCGAGCGCCGCGGCATCCCGCACCATCTGCTCGACGTGCTCGACGTGACTGACGAGGCCTCCGTCGCGCGCTACCAGCGGGATGCCCGCCTCGTGATCGAGGGCATCCTCGCCCGCGGCGCCGTGCCCCTGCTCGTCGGCGGCTCGATGCTCTACGTCGCCGCCGTCCTCACCGACTTCCGGTTCCCCGGCACCGACGCGGAGATCCGCGGCAGGTGGGAGGCCCTCCACGTCGAGCGCGGTACGACCGAGCTCCACCTCGAGCTCGCGCGCCGCGACCCCGCCGCCGCCGCCGCGATCGGCCCGCACAACGCGCGTCGCATCATCCGCGCGCTCGAGGTCATCGAGCTCACCGGAGAGCCGTTCAGCGTCGGCCTCGCCGCGCGCGACAGCCCGTGGCGACCGTACCGGCAGCTCGGCCTGCAGCTTGAGCGGGCGGCGCTCACCCCGCGCCTGGACGAGCGGGTCGAGCGCATGTGGCGACTCGGGCTGATCGACGAGGTCCGCGAGCTCCGCGATCGCGGGCTCGAGCGCGGCGCCACCGCGAGCCGCGCGATCGGCTACGCGCAGGCGCTCGCCCAGCTGCGGGGCGACTGCGACGAGGCCGCGGCGATCGCCGAGACGGCGGCACTCACGCGGCGCTACGCGCGACGCCAGGTGAGCTGGTTCCGCCGCGACGGGACGATCGAGTGGCTCGACGCGCTCGACCCGGAGCTCGCGCAGCGCGCCGAGGAGCACGTGCTCGCCGCCCTCGTGGCCGGCGACGGGGCCGAGGGCGCGCCCTGACCGCGCCGTAGACTCGGGGAATGGCCGCGAGCATCCGATTCACGAAGGGGCACGGCACGGGCAACGACTTCGTGCTCTACTCCGACCCCGAGGGTGAGCACGGGCTGAGCGCCGCCCAGCTCGCCGCGATCGCCGACCGGCGCTTCGGCGTCGGAGCAGACGGGGTCATCCGAGCCGTGCGCTCCGCCCATCTGACCGATGGCGCCGTCGCTCTCGCGGAGGACCCGGACGCCGAGTGGTTCATGGACTACGTCAACAGCGACGGCAGCGTCAGCGAGATGTGCGGCAACGGCATCCGCGTCTTCGTGAGGTATCTGCTCGAGACCGGGCTCGCCGAGCTCGAGCCCGGGCAGTCGATCGCGATCGGCACCCGTGCCGGCGTTCGCGATGTGCAGCGGCTCTCCGACGGATTCGCGGTCGACCTCGGTCGCTGGCGCCTCGACGGAGGCGAGCCGCTGGTCCGCGCCCGTGAACTCCCGGTCGCGCGCCCCGGCCTCGGCATCAACGTGGGCAACCCGCACGTGGTGGTCGCCGTCGCGAGCGACGACGAGCTCGCCGCGATCGATCTGACCCGCGCCCCCGAGCTCGAGCCCGCGCCGCCCGCCGGGGCCAATGTCGAGTTCGTCGTCCCGCGCGACCCGCTGGTCGTGGACGGCATCGGGCGCATCCGGATGCGCGTGCACGAGCGGGGGAGCGGCGAGACTCTCTCGTGCGGCACCGGCGCGGTCGCCGCCGCGCTCGCGGTGCGCCACTGGGCGGGGCCGCACGCGCCGAGCGAGTGGCGCGTCGAGGTTCCCGGCGGCGCACTGGGCGTGCGGATGTTCGCGGCGGAGGACGGCGAGCACGTCGCCCTGAGCGGCCCCGCCGAGCTGGTCTTCGAGGGCGAGCTGCGCGTCTGACAGGCGCGGGGCCCGGTCAGGCGACCGGCGCCTCCGGCGTACCGACCACGGGGATCGCGCCGGTCGTCGCGCCCTTCCTGCGCACCCGCAGCACGCGGAAGCCCTTGCTCGTCGCGGCGCGCTGAACGCGCAGCATCTCGCCGTGCTCGGCCTCGATCCAGCGCTGCAGCGAGTCCGAGCCGAGGTTGCGCGCCACCACGAGCCACGCGTCGGACGCGGCTGCGATGCGCGGAAGCCAGATGCTGAGCATGCTGTGGAGCTCGTTCTTGCCGACGCGGATCGGCGGGTTCGACCAGATCGTGCGGAACGTCAGCTCGGCGGGAACATCCTCCGGCCGGACGGCGTTGACGTTCGTGAGGCCGAGGCTCTCGGCGTTGCGCCGCGTGAGGTCCAGCGCGCGCTCGTTCACGTCGACCGCCCACACGGTCGCGCGCGGCGACTCGAGGGCGAGCGACAGGGCGATGGGCCCCCAGCCGCACCCGAGGTCGAGGAGGTTGCCTCCCGGCGGAGGGGGAGGGACCGACCCGAGCAGCACGCGCGTCCCGATGTCGAGCCCGCCGGGGCTGAAGACTCCTCCGGCCGTCTGCACCTCGAGGGCCCGGCCCGCGAGCGTCACCGGAAGCGCCTTGACGACCATCTCACTACTCGGCTGCGCGCTGAAG
This sequence comes from Yonghaparkia sp. Soil809, assembly GCF_001429705.1. Classification (NCBI taxonomy): domain Bacteria; kingdom Bacillati; phylum Actinomycetota; class Actinomycetes; order Micrococcales; family Microbacteriaceae; genus Microcella; species Yonghaparkia sp. Soil809. Next base: position 30,882 of record NZ_LMSV01000001.1, on the reverse strand, counting down.
TAGTGGTCGGAGGGCATGGGCAGAATCTACCGAATAGCAAGAGAGTATGGTGAAGCGGATGAGCGACCAGACCACCGCCCCCGGCGCTGACGAGCCCCGCGAGGTCCCGATCGGCGATGACGCCGAGGAGGATGCTGTGGCCCGCGTCCTCGCGCACGCCGACTCCCGCGCGCGCTCCGTCTCCCTCCACGGCGGCCGTGCGTCCGCCCTGCAGGACGACGACTCCTACCTCAGCGATCGCGACGGCGACCAGTTCGATCGCGAGGACCGCGCCGCGCTGCGCCGCGTCCGGGGCCTCTCGACCGAGCTCGACGACGTCACCGAGGTCGAGTACCGGCAGCTGCGACTCGAGAACGTCGTGCTCATCGGCGTGTACTCCGGCGGCTCGATCGCCGACGCCGAGAACTCGCTGCGCGAGCTCGCGGCCCTCGCCGAGACCGCGGGCGCCGTCGTGCTCGACGGCCTCCTGCAGCGTCGCCCGCATCCCGACCCCAGCACGTACCTCGGCAAGGGCAAGGCGGCCGAGCTCGCGCTCATCGTCGCGGAGCTCGGCGCCGACACCGTCATCGCCGACACCGAGCTCGCGCCGAGCCAGCGCCGCGCTCTGGAGGACGTCGTGAGGGTCAAGGTCATCGACCGCACGGCCGTCATCCTCGATATCTTCAGCCAGCACGCCAAGAGCCGGGAGGGCAAGGCGCAGGTCGAGCTCGCGCAGCTCGAGTACCTCCTGCCGCGCCTGCGCGGCTGGGGCGAGTCGATGTCGCGCCAGGCCGGTGGCCAGGTCGGCTCGGCGGGCGCCGGAATGGGCAGCCGCGGCCCGGGTGAGACGAAGATGGAGCTCGACCGCCGCCGCATCCACACCCGCATGGCGAAGCTGCGTAAGCAGATCAAGGGCTTCGCGCCCGCTCGTGCCGCCAAGCGCGCCAACCGCGACCGCTACACGGTGCCGAGCGTCGCGATCGCCGGTTACACCAACGCCGGCAAGTCGAGCCTGCTGAACCGCATCACGCGAGCGGGCGTCCTGGTGGAGAACGCCCTGTTCGCGACGCTCGACGCGACCGTGCGCAAGTCGTCGACGCCCGACGGCCGCCCGTTCACGCTCGCCGACACCGTCGGGTTCGTGCGCAACCTGCCGCACCAGCTCGTCGAGGCGTTCCGCTCGACGCTGGAGGAGATCGCCGAGTCGGACGTGATCGTGCACGTCGTCGACGGCGCCCACCCCGACCCTGCTGCGCAGATCGCGACGGTGCGCAACGTCATCGGCGAGGTCGAGGCGCGCCATCTGCCCGAGATCATCGCCTTCAACAAGGCCGATCTGCTCGACGACGACGCGCGGCTGGTGCTGCGCGGTCTCGAGCCGACGGCCGTATTCGTGTCGGCGAAGACGGGGGAGGGCATCGACGAGCTGCGCGCGCGCATCGCCGAGCTGCTGCCGAACCCCGAGGTCGAGCTAGAGCTGCTGATCCCGTTCGAGCGCGGCGAGCTCGTCGCGCTGCTGCACGAGCGCGGGCGCGTGATCTCGACCGACTACGACGAGCGCGGCACACGGGTGCACGCCTTCCTCGACCCGCAGTTCACGGGGCCGTTCGAGCCGTTCGTCGTCGTCGGCGCCTGAGCGCGGCGGCGCGGTCGATCAGACCGAGCGCAGCACCGCCACGACCTTGCCGAGGATCGTCGCGTAGTCGCCGACGATCGGCTCGAAGGCCGAGTTGCGCGGCAGCAGCCAGGTGTGGCTGTCGCGCTGCTTGAACACCTTGACGGTCGCCTCGTCGTCGAGCATCGCGGCGACGATCTCGCCGTTCTCCGCGGTGCTCTGCTGGCGGACGACGACCCAGTCGCCGTCGCAGATGGCGGCGTCGATCATCGACTCGCCGACGACCTTGAGCATGAAGAGCTCGCCCTTGCCGACGAGCTGGCGGGGGAGGGGGAAGACCTCCTCGACCTGCTGGTCGGCGGTGATCGGGATTCCCGCGGCGATCCGCCCGACGAGCGGCACCATCGCCGCGTCGCCCACGGCGGGCCCTGCGGGCGCGTCCGATGAGGGGGATGCCGTGCTCTCGAGATCGATGAGGACCTCCAGCGCGCGCGGCCGGTTCGGGTCGCGGCGCAGGTAGCCGCTCAGCTCGAGCTGACCCAGCTGGTGCGACACGCTCGACATCGACGATAGACCCACGGCGTCGCCGATCTCGCGCATCGACGGCGGGTATCCGCGGTTCGCGACGGAGGCCTGGATGACCCCGAGGATGGCGCGCTGCTTGTCGCTCAGCGTCGTGCGGCGACGCGTGGAGGGCGCGGACGCCCCGTCGGCGAGTTCGTCGGCCATGGAGGGCTCCGTTCCGAAGCGGTCGAGNGCCGCGTTCAAACACCCGTTCGAACGTGTCGCGCTCCATTCGGAGGAAAAGCGGGTCGAAGTCTTGAATCTCTGTTCGATCGAATGTATGTTCGGAACACAGGTTCGCAGAGCCCCTCCCGGCCGAGGGGCGCTGCATCCCCGGCGGTCCCCGCCGTCGGGGGCCTGTCGACATCCTCACCATGAGGGCCCAGGAGGACACCATGACCGCCATCGCACTCGCCGAGCTCGCAGCCCCCCGCACGCGCCTCCGCATCACGCGCCGCGGTCGCATCGTCCTCGCCGGCATCGTCGCCGCCCCGCTCGTCGTCGGCATCTTCGCCACGGCGCTCGGCGGGGCGGCGGCGACCGCCACCTCCACGAACGCCGCACCGGCGAGCATCACGGTCGAGGCGGGGCAGTCGCTCTGGCAGATCGCCGCGCTCGTCGCCCCCGAGGCGAACCCGGCCGACGTCGTCGCCGACATCATCGCGGTCAACGATCTCGCCGGCGGCTCGGTGCAGCCGGGCCAGTCGCTCGTGCTCCCCGCCGCCTACGCCGACTGAGCCGGGTCGGCGCGAGGCCCGCCAGGCAGACGGGGCCGAGCGCGACGCGACGGCTGATTCCGACCGCCTAGCATTGACGGAGTGACGTCCCTCGCCGACCTCCCCATCCGCGACGACCTGCGCGGTCTGACGCCCTACGGCGCCCCGCAGAAGCCCGTCCGCATCGCTCTCAACGTCAACGAGAACACCCACCCGGTTCCCCCGGAGGTCGTCGCGCACGTGACGGCAGCGGTCGAGCGCGAGATGCGCAGCATCAACCGCTACCCCGACCGAGAGTTCACCCTCCTCCGAGAGCACCTCGCGGGCTACCTCGGCGGCGGCATCGCCCCCGAGCAGATCTGGGCGGCGAACGGCTCCAACGAGGTCATCCAGCACATCCTGCAGGCGTTCGGCGGCCCCGGGCGGCGCGTGCTCGGCTTCCCGCCGACGTACTCGATGCACGCGATCATCGCCGCCGGCACAGGCACGCAGTGGGTCGAGGGCGCGCGGGATGACGACTACCGACTGAGCCCCGCGACCGCGGCCGCCGCCGTCGAGCGCACCGACCCCGACCTGGTGTTCCTGTGCGCGCCCAACAACCCGACCGGCACCCCGATCGGCCTCGACACGATCGCCGCCGTCTACGAGGCGAGCCGCGGCATCGTCATGGTCGACGAGGCGTACGCCGAGTTCATGCCGGAGGGGGAGGCCTCGGCCCTGAGTCTTCTCGAGGGGCGTCCGCGCCTGGTCGTCTCGCGCACGATGAGCAAGGCCTTCGCCTTCGCCGGCGGCCGGCTCGGCTACCTCGCCGCCGATCCCGCCGTGATCGACGCTCTGCGGCTCGTGCGTCTGCCGTACCACCTCTCCGCTCTCACGCAGGCGGCGGCCGTCGCCGCGCTCGAGCACGCCCCGGCGATGCTCGCGACGGTCGGGGCGATCCGCGAGCAGCGCGACCGCCTCGTCGTCGAGCTCGCCCGGCTCGGCTACGCGCCGCACGAGAGTTGGGCGAACTTCGTCCTGTTCGGCGGCGTGACCGATCCGCATGCGACCTTCGAGCGCCTGCTCGAGCACGACATCCTCATCCGCGACCTCGGGATCCCGCACCACCTCCGCGTGACCGCGGGCACCGAGGCCGAGACGACGGAGTTCCTCGAGGTGCTCGGTAGGATCGAGCGGTGACCTCACCCCGCACCGCCGACCTCCGCCGCGAGACGAGCGAGTCGAGCATCCGCCTCTCGATCGATCTGGACGGCAGCGGCCAGTCGTCGATCTCGACGACGGTGCCGTTCTTCGACCACATGCTGACGGCGTTTGCGAAGCACGCGCTCGTCGACCTGACCGTCGAGGCCCACGGCGACACCGCGATCGACGTGCACCACACGGTGGAGGACACGGGCATCGTGCTCGGCCAGGCGATCCGCAGCGCGCTCGGCGACAAGTCCGGCATCGCGCGCTTCGGCGATGCTCTCGTGCCGCTCGACGACGCGCTCGCGCAGGCCGTCGTCGACGTCTCAGGCCGCCCCTACCTCGTGCACTCCGGCGAGCCCGCCGGCTTCGAGCTGCACCTCATCGGCGGCCACTTCACCGGGTCGATGGTGCGCCACGTCTTCGAGGCCATCACGATGCACGCCGGGCTGACCGTCCATCTCACGGTGCTCGCCGGTCGAGACCCGCACCACATCGCCGAGGCCGAGTTCAAGGCCTTCGCCCGCGCGTTCCGCCAGGCCGTGCAGCTCGACGCGCGCGTGCAGGGCGTGCCGTCGACCAAGGGCGCGCTCTGACCGTGAGCGAGCGCCCCAGCGTCGTCGTCCTCGACTACGGCTCCGGAAACATCCACTCGGCGGCGAAGGCGCTCGAGGCCGCCGGCGCGCGCGTCGAGGTCTCGGCCGACCGCGCGCGCGTCCGCGAGGCCGACGGTCTGCTCGTGCCCGGCGTCGGGGCGTTCGGTGCGGTCATGACGGCCCTCCGCGCGGTCGGCGGCGACGAGATGATCGACCGCCGCCTCGCCGGGGGTCGACCCGTCCTGGGCATCTGCGTCGGCATGCAGGTGCTCTTCGAGCGCGGCGACGAGCGCGGCGTCGTGAGCGAGGGCCTCGGTCAGTGGCCCGGCACCGTCTCCGAGCTCGACGCGCCCGTGCTGCCCCACATGGGCTGGAACACGGTCGACGCCCCGGCCGACTCCCGGCTGTTCGCGAGCCTGCACGACGAGCGGTTCTACTTCGTGCACTCCTACGCCGCCCGTGACTGGACGCTCGAGATCACGAACCCGAAGATCCCCGCCCCGGCGGTCACCTGGGCGGATCACGGCGGTCGCTTCGTCGCCGCGGTCGAGAACGGTCCGCTGAGCGCGACGCAGTTCCACCCCGAGAAATCGGGGGAGGCCGGTCTCCGACTCCTCGGGAACTGGCTGAGCACTCTCTGAGCACGGGGGTCCGCGCGAAGGGGAGTACGATTCTGTGCTTGTGCCCGGGCCGACCCCGATGCCCCCCATCGCCGCACACGCACCCACAGAAAGACTGTCATGAGCGAGTTCTCTCGAATCCCCGCCCTCACCCTGCTCCCGGCGGTGGACGTCGCGAGCGGCAAGGCCGTGCGCCTGACCCAGGGCGAGGCCGGTACCGAGACGAGCTACGGCGACCCCGTGGACGCCGCCCTCGAGTGGGCGAACGACGGCGCCGAATGGATCCACCTCGTCGACCTCGACGCCGCCTTCGGACGCGGCAACAACCGCAAGATGATCCAGAAGGTCGTCAAGGCCGTCCCGCGCCACGTCAACATCGAGCTCTCGGGCGGCATCCGCGACGACAAGAGCCTCGAGGCCGCGCTCGCGACGGGCGCCAAGCGCATCAACCTCGGCACCGCCGCCCTCGAGAACCCCGAGTGGGCCGCTCACGTCATCGCCGAGTACGGCGAAGCGATCGCGGTCGGTCTCGACGTCCGCGGCACCACGCTCGCCGCCCGCGGCTGGACGGAGGAGGGCGGCGACCTCTGGCACGTCCTCGAGCGCCTCGAGGAGGCCGGCTGCGCCCGCTACGTGGTCACCGACGTCACGAAGGACGGCACCCTCAACGGCCCCAACCTCGAGCTGCTGCGCGACGTCATGGAGCGCACCCACCGCCCCGTCATCGCCTCCGGCGGCGTCTCGAGCCTCGATGACATCGCCGCGCTCCGCGAGCTCGTGCCGCTCGGCCTCGAGGGCGCGATCGTCGGCAAGGCCCTCTACGCGGGCGCGTTCACGCTGCCCGAAGCCCTCGACGTCGCCGGCAACTGACGCTGGCTCCGGCCGCGCATGCCGTCGACCGACTCCGCCGGCCAGCCCTGGGCCGGCCGCAGCTTCGCCCCGAACCCCGGCGCCGGTGACGATGGCTCGGCGCCCGCGGCCTTCGTCGAGGGGATGCGCGCCTTCCGCGCCGGCGAGCTGACCGCGAGCGGCCTCGTCTCCGCGATCGCCGACTGCCGCTTCCTCATCCCGCTCGTCGCCGTCGCCGGCGAGGAGGGCGAGAACGAGCACGGCGTCCGCGTCGACAAGACGCAGGAGCTCTCGATCATCACCGTCGCCGGCCCCGACGGGCGGCCGATCCTGCCCGTGTTCTCCTCGGTCGCGGCCATGACGAACTGGCGGCCGGATGCTCGTCCGGTGCCCGCGAGCGCGCAGCGGGTCGCTCTCGCCGCCGCGAGCGAGCAGACCGACCGCGTCGTGATCGACGCCCGCGGCGACGAGCTCGTGCTGCCGCGGCCCGCGGTCTGGGCGATCGCGCGCGGCACCGCGTGGGTGCCCGCGATCGACGACCCCGAGGTGGTCGAGGCGATCGCGCGCCCCGCCGAGGAGCACCCCGAGATCGTGGCCGTGGCGCCCATGCGCGGCGACCCCGAGCTGCGCGGAAGCGGGCCGGAGGTCGTCGTGCGCCTCGCCGTCGCGTCGGGGGTCGGGGCCGACCGCCTGCGGGAGGTCATCGGCGCGATGAGCGCGCGGTGGGCATCCGACCCGATCGTGGCGGAGCGCGTCGACGCGCTCTCCGTCCAGCCGGTGATGCTGCCGGCAGACGGCGACTAGAGGGCTACGAGACCGGGCCGGTCCACTTCTCGCCCGGGCCCTGGCCCGGCGCGTCGGGGAACGGGGATGCCTCGCGGAAGGCGAGCTGCACCGAGCGGAGCCCGTCGCGCAGCACGCGCGCGTGGTGGTCGCCGAGCTCGGGCGCCGAGGCGGTGATGAGACCCGCGAGCGCGGTGATGAGCTTGCGCGCCTCGGCGAGGTCGATCTCGTCCTCGCCCTGCTCGGAGAGCCCGCACTTCACGGCGGCGGCGCTCAGCAGGTGGACGGCGACGGTGTTGATGATCTCGACGGCGGGCACATCGGCGATGTCGCGCGAGGCGTCGGTGTCGGCATCGGGCGCGTCGTTCAGGGGCTCGGACATGAGGCCTTCCGGGTGGAGGAGGGGCCGCGACTTCTCGCAGCGGCGCAGTACTGCTATGGTTATGCGGGCTCCGGGGCCAGATCCCCGGTACGAAAGTGGAGGACTCCTCCCACCCGCGCTTGACCGCATCACTAGGTTACCGGGTCAGATCACCCCGCTCGTCGGCAGCAGCGCCGTGCGAGGGCCGTGGGTGAGCATGGCGTTGCGCCGTGCGGAGTCGCTCTCTCTCGACATCATCACGACATTCCCGTCACGACAGAGGAGACTCGCATCAGCGAACCGAGAACGAACGACCGCATCCGCGTCCCCGAGGTCCGACTCGTCGGTCCCGGAGGCGAGCAGGTCGGCGTCGTCAAGATCGAGGTGGCCCTGCGCCTGGCGCAGGAGGCCGACCTCGACCTCGTCGAGGTCGCCCCGAACTCGAAGCCCCCCGTGGTCAAGATCATGGACTACGGCAAGTTCAAGTACGAGGCGGCGCAGAAGGCCAAGGAGGCCCGACGCAATCAGGCGAACACCATCCTCAAGGAGGTGCGCTTCCGCCTGAAGATCGACAAGCACGACTACGAGACCAAGCGCAAGCGCGCCGAGAGCTTCCTGCAGGCCGGCGACAAGGTGAAGGCCATGATCCTGTTCCGCGGCCGCGAGCAGTCGCGCCCCGAGCAGGGCGTGCGTCTGCTGCAGCGCTTCGCGGAGGACGTCGCCGAGTTCGGCTCCGTCGAGTCGACGCCGACGATCGACGGCCGCAACATGGTCATGATCATCGGCCCGCTCAAGAACAAGGCCGACGCGAAGGCAGAGCAGAACGCCGCTCGCGCCCAGTCGAAGGCCGAGCGCAAGAGCGCCGAGGCCTCCGCGAAGAGCACGGATGCCGCGGCGGTTCCCGCCGCGGAGAAGCCGGCAGACTCGACGCCCGCCGCCGAGAAGCCGACCCCCGAGCGGGATGCGGCCGAGGCCGAGCTCGCGAAGGTCGCGCCCGCGAAGGCGGCGAAGACCGAGCCCGTGGCGACCGAGCCGGCGGCCGAGCCGGCGGCCGAGGAGCCCGCTGCGGCGGAGACGGAGCCGACTAAGGCCGAGCCGGCCAAGACCGCGAAGCCCGCGGCGAAGCCGGCGACGTCGAAGCCCTCGACCCGGACGGGCACGGCGAAGACGACCACGGTCAAGCCCGCGGCGGTCAAGCCCACTCCGGCCAACGCGCCCAAGCCGTCGGGCAAGCCCGCGGCCCCCACGACGCCCGCCCCTGCGGCGGACTAGTTCCAGCCCACGAAAGAGAGAAACGAATGCCTAAGCAGAAGACCCACTCGGGAGCGAAGAAGCGCTTCAAGCTGACCGGCTCCGGCAAGGTCATGAAGCAGGGCGCGGGTATGCGTCACAACCTGGAGAAGAAGTCGAGCGAGCTCACTCGCCGCCTCAACCAGGAGCAGGTGCTGGCTCCGGCCGACGCCAAGGTCATCAAGAAGCTCATCGGCAAGAAGTAGCCGGCACGGAAAGACTGAAGGACACCGAAAATGGCAAGAGTCAAGCGGGCCGTCAACGCCCACAAGAAGCGTCGCGTCATCCTCGAGCGCGCCGAGGGCTACCGCGGCCAGCGGTCGCGCCTCTACCGCAAGGCCAAGGAGCAGGTCACCCACTCCCTCGTCTACGCGTACCGTGACCGTCGCGCCAAGAAGGGCGAGTTCCGCCGCCTCTGGATCCAGCGCATCAACGCGGCCGCCCGTGCGAACGGCATGACCTACAACCGCCTCATCCAGGGCCTCGGCCTCGCGGGCGTCGAGGTCGACCGTCGCATGCTCGCCGAGCTCGCGGTCAACGAGCCCGCCGCGTTCACCGCGCTCGTGAAGGTCGCCAAGGAGGCCCTCCCGGCCGACACCTCGGCGCCGAAGACCGCCGCGTAACGCAGCACTCCTCGCACGAAGGCGCGCTCCCGATCGGGGGCGCGCCTTCGTCGTTCCCGGCGGCGCCGGCGCGGGATCGGGCGCGCGTCGGCGCGGGGCCGCTGATCGTCTCCCTGCCGTCCGTATCATGACGGCCATGATCGACAACCCGCGCTCGCCGCGCGTGCGGGCGGCCGCGAAGCTCGCGAAGCGCTCTCAGCGCGCCGAGACCGGGCTGTTCCTCGTCGAGGGTCCGCAGGCGGTCGACGAGGCGGTGCGCACACGCCCCGAGCTCATCCGCGAGATCTTCGTGACCCCCGCCGCCGACGACCGCCATCATGCGCTCCTCGGTACCGCTCGCGCCGCGGGCATCCGCGTCGAGCAGGTGAGCGAACCCGTGCTCGCGGTGATCGCCGACACCGTCACCCCGCAGGGCATGGTCGCCGTCTGCGCCCTCTTCCCGACCGCCCTCGACGACGTGATCGCGCGCGGGCCGCGCCTCGTGACCGTGCTGGAGGAGGTGCGGGATCCGGGCAACGCGGGAACGATCATCCGCGTCGCCGATGCCGCGGGCGCCGACGCCGTGATCCTCACGGGCTCGAGCGTCGACCCCTTCAACCCCAAGGCCGTCCGCGCGACGACCGGCTCGATCTTCCACATCCCCGTCGTCGTGGGGGTCTCGCTCGAGTCGGCGCTCGACCGACTGCGCGCGAGCGGCATCCGCGTGCTCGCCGCCGACGTGTCGGGGGAGGACCTGCTGGGCGTCCGCGCGGCGGGCGAGCTCGACGGCCCGACGGCGTGGCTCTTCGGCAACGAGGCCCGCGGGCTCACGGTCGAGCAGCTCGGGATGGCCGACCGCGCCGTCGTCGTGCCGATCTACGGCGCCGCCGAGTCCCTCAACCTCGCGACGGCCGCGGCCGTCTGCCTGTACGAGAGCGCCTTCGCGCAGCGGTCGCACGACGCTCACCGTCGTACGGCGGCCGAGTGACCGACCGGGCGCGGCCGTGACGGTGCTGATCGTCGAGGACGACGATCGACTGATGGATGCCCTCCGCGCGTTCCTGCGCAAAGCCGGCTACGACACGGTGAGCGCCGCCGATGGCGCGCAGGCCCTCGAGGCTCTGAGCTCCGACACCGAGGTCGTCCTCCTGGATCTCGGCCTGCCCGACGTCGACGGCATCGAGCTGTGCCGGAGGATCCGGGAGCGCTCGGGCGTGCCGATCATCATCGCCACGGCGCGCAGCCACGTCCAGGAGCGGATCCGCGGTCTTCGCGCCGGAGCGGACGACTTCCTGGTCAAGCCGTACAACGTGCTGGAGCTGGTCGCGCGGATCGAGGCGGTCACCCGGCGCGCGCGGGCGCTCGTGGCTGAGCCGACGCCCGAGCAGGTGATCGATGTCTCAGGAGTCCGCATCGACCTGTCGGGGCGCCAGGTGCTCGTCGCCGGCACGGCCGTCGACCTCACGCGGACGGAGTTCGACATCATCGCAGCGCTCGCGCGCTACCCCGGGGTCGTGGTGCCGCGAGAGCGCATCATCCGCGAGGTCTGGCAGACCGACTGGCACGCGTTCAGCCGCTCGCTCGAGGTGCACGTCGGGTCGATCCGGCGCAAGATCGGGCGCGGCGATCTGATCGAGACCGTCCGAGGCGTCGGCTACCGATTCGCGGGGCGGTAGCCGTGCGCAGGCGGCTCATCGTCGTGTTCCTCGTCCCGCTCGTGGGTGTCCTGCTCGTGCTCGGCGGGGCCTACGCATGGAGCGCCGCCCGCAGCATCCAGCAGGAGCAGATCTCGCAGCTGCTGGGCGACGTGGCCTACTTCGTGACGAGCGCGCGCCAGGCGCTCCGGTCCGGCAGCCCCGAGCTCGTGGCGAGCGAGGCGGGCCGCTACTACGAGCTCTACGGCACGCGCGTGCTCGTCATCGACCGGTCGGGCGCGCCGTGGGTCGACGGCGGCGGCGACCCGGGCGTGCTCGACGAGGCGACGACCGCGCAGATCCAGCTCGCCCTCGCGGGCCGTCGCGGCGAGGTGCCCGAGCCGGCGCCTCCGTGGGCCCTGAGCGACCTGATCATGGTCGAGCCCGTGATCGACAACGGCGAGGCCATCGGAGCGGTCGTCGTGACCGCCAGCGGAGACATCGCCCGAGAGACGATCCTGCGGCAGTGGGGGCTCCTGCTCGGCGGCGCCATCCTCGCCACCTCCGTCGGCATCTACGTGGTGTTCCGGCTCGCCAACTGGGTGCTCCGACCCATCCGCCGAGTCGACCGGGCGATGGAGGCGATCGAGCGCGGCGACGTGGAGGCGCGCATCGCCGACGAGACGGGCCCGCCGGAGCTGCGCAGCATGATCCTCATCTTCAACCGCATGGCGGAGGAGATCGAGCGCGTGATGTCGCGCCAGCAGGAGTTCGCGCTCAACGCCTCGCACGAGCTGCGGAACCCGCTCAACGCGCTCCTCGTGCGCGTGGAGTACCTCGCGACCGGGCTCGGCGACGAGTGGGGTCGCGACATCGAGGAGACGCGCGAGGAGGGGCGACGCATGACGCGCATCCTCGACACGCTCCTCAGCCTCGCCAGGAGCAGCGAGCGCGGCGCCGCTGCCGGCGTCGTGGACGTCGCGGAGGTCGGGAGGGCGCGGGTCGAGGCCTGGCGGCAGGCGGCCTCGCAGTCGGGCGTCGACCTCCTCGCGGACGGCGACGCACCGGTTCTCACGGTGACCGACCGGACGATCCTGGAGAGCGCGCTGGATGCGGTGATCGACAACGCGGTGAAGTTCTCCCCGTCCGGCACGCGGGTCGTGGTCTCGGTGACCGACTCCGTCGAGGGTGCCGAGATCGTGGTGCGCGACCACGGCCCCGGCGTCCGGGAGGACGAGCTCGCGCACCTGACCGAGCGCTTCTGGCGGAGCCCGCGCAACCGGAGCACGCCCGGCTCGGGCCTGGGGCTCGCGATCGCGACCGATCTGCTGCACTCGATCGGCGGCCGGCTCCGCGTGGAGTCGCCCGAGGACGGAGGGCTCGCGGTGCATCTGCGGCTCGGCAGGGGGGAGTCGTCGTGAGGGCACGAGCGCGGCGGAGCCTCCTGATCGCCCTCGGCGGGGTTCTCGCACTGGCGGCGCTGGGAGGATGCGGACCCGCGCCTGCGCCCGATCGCTTCTCCATCGCGGGCGGCGGCGTGACGGGGGTGTACTACTCCTTCGGGGGCCAGCTCGCGGAGGTGCTGTCGAGCAGGCTCGGGTCGGAGGTCTCGGTCGACGAGACGAACGGCTCGGTCGACAACCTCCTGCGCGTGGCCGAGGGGCGCGCGCTGTTCGGGTTCGCGCAGAGCGACGCCGCCGCCGATGCGGTCGCCGGCGTCGGGGCGTTCCCCGAGCCGCTCGACGTGCAGGCCGTGGCGCGGCTCTACGACGAGTACGTGCACGTCGTGGTGCGCTCCGACTCCGACATCCGGCGGATCGCCGATCTCGCCGGGCGCGGCGTCTCCCTCGGCGCGCCCAGCTCCGGGGTGAACATCGTCGCGACGAGGGTGCTGGACGCCGAGGGCGTCGCGCCGAGCGACGTCGAGGACGAGGCCCTCGGACTGGCGGAGTCGATCGACGCGTTCCGCGCCGGCGAGATCGAGGGGTTCTTCTGGGTGGGGGGTCTTCCGACCCCGGGACTGGCCGAGCTGTTCACCGACGCACCCGCGCGCCTGCTGCCGATCGAGCCGGCCACGGTCGACCGCGTGAACGCCCGGCACGGCGGCGCGTACCGTCTCGCCGAGTTCCCCATCGGCGCCTACGGCCGGACCCAGGCCACGGAGACGATGACGGTGCCCAACTACCTGATGGTCGCCGAGCGGGCCCCCGACGAGCTCGTCCGCGATGTGCTCGCCGTGCTGTTCGAATCGCGCTCGACGATCGCGGAGGAGGTGCCGGCCGCGGCTCTGCTCGACCGGCGGCAGGCCATCTTCACCGACCCCGTCGACCTGCACCCGGGGGCCGTCGCCTACTACAGCCAGTCGAGGCGCTGAGCCGCGCGTCCGGCCGCGACCGGACGCTCAAGAAACGCTCAAGGCCCGTGACGGTCGGAGGTCGGCGACCTACCGTGAACCCGTGCCACCGATGCCGATGCGCTCATTCCTCGTCGTGACCGATCCCTGTCGCCTCCGCGGCGCCGGTCTCTCGCGGCGGTCCGGATGCTCGACATCGACCATCGGCCGAACTGGAAGGGATGGCGCTCGTGTCTGAACCGCTCGTCGCGATCGAACGCATCAACAAGTCGTTCGGCGAGGTGCACGTCCTGAAGGACATCTCCACGACCGTTCAGAGGGGCGAGGTCGTCGTCGTCATCGGGCCCTCGGGCTCGGGCAAGTCGACCTTCTGCCGCGCGATCAACCGCCTCGAGACGATCGACAGCGGTCAGATCCGCATCGACGGCACGCCGCTGCCGGAGGAGGGCACCGCGCTCGCCGCGCTCCGGGCCGACGTCGGCATGGTCTTCCAGTCGTTCAACCTCTTCGCCCACAAGACCGTTCTCGAGAACGTGACGCTCGCCCCGATGCGCGTGCGCGGCACCTCGAAGGCCGAGGCCGAGAAGCGCGCGATGGAGCTCCTCGACCGCGTGGGCGTCGCCAACCAGGCCCAGAAGATGCCCGCGCAGCTCTCCGGCGGCCAGCAGCAGCGCGTCGCGATCGCCCGCGCCCTCGCGATGGACCCGAAGCTCATGCTCCTCGACGAGCCGACGAGCGCGCTCGACCCCGAGATGATCAACGAGGTCCTCGACGTCATGGTCCAGCTCGCGAAGGACGGCATGACGATGATCGTCGTCACGCACGAGATGGGCTTCGCCCGTCGCGCGGCCGATCGCGTCCTGTTCATGGCCGACGGCCGCATTCTCGAGGATGCCCCGCCCGCGTCGTTCTTCGACGACCCGAAGACCGACCGCGCGAAGGACTTCCTCTCCAAGATCCTCAGTCACTGAGGTCTCGTTCCACCAGCCCATCCGAAATGCATCACTCGATCCGACACCAAGGGGTACAGCACATGCGCATCACACGGAAGAGCACGATCCTCAGCGCGGCGGGCGCCGCGCTGCTCCTCGGCCTCACGGCCTGCGGTCCGGCCGGCAGCGCCGGCCCCGGCGGCGTGGAGGAGCCCGAGGAGGGCGGCGAGGCGGCCACCGGCAACGGCCCCTACAGCCTCGAGATCGCCGAGAATCCGGAGTTCGAGGCGGGCACGACGATGGCCGAGCTCGCCGAGGCCGGCTCGATCACCATCGGCACGAAGTTCGACCAGCCGCTGTTCGGTCTCCAGGGCCCTGACGGCTCGCCCGTCGGTTTCGACGTGGCCATCGGCGCCCTCGTCGCCGCCGAGCTGGGCATCCCGTTCGAGGACATCGAGTGGATCGAGGCTCAGTCGTCCGTCCGCGAGTCGTTCCTCGAGTCCGACCAGGTCGACATGGTCGTCGCGACCTACACGATCAACGACGCCCGCAAGGAGCGCATCGACTTCGCGGGCCCGTACTTCATCGCCGGTCAGGACATCCTCGTCGCCGCGGGCAACCCCGAGGGCATCGAGGGCCCTGAGGACCTCGAGGGTCTCCCGGTCTGCTCGGCGGAGGGCTCGACGCCCGCCGCGACCATCTCCGAGCAGTACGGCGCCGAGCTGCTCGCCGCGGGCGGCTACAGCGACTGCCTCGACCCGCTGCGCAACGGCCAGGTCGTCGCGGTCACGACCGACAACGTGATCCTCTCGGGCTTCGTCGACCAGAACCCCGGCGAGTTCGAGCTGCTCGGCGAGACCTTCACCGAGGAGCCCTACGGCATCGGCGTTCCGCTCGGAGACGACGCCTTCCGCACCTTCATCAACGACGTCCTCGAGGAGGCCTTCGAGGACGGCACGTGGGCTCGACTGTTCGAGGAGACCGCCGGCACGGTCATCGACGTCCCCGAGCCGCCGATGGTCGACCGCTACTAACCGATCGCCGCAGAACCCGGGTGCGGGGCGGCCCCGGCCGCCCCGCACCATCCCCCCTCTCCCTGACCCCTGGAGGCTCGCGTGCAGTTCCTCATCGAGAGCGGCGACGTGCTGCTCGAGGGCTTCCTCGCTACGCTCCGCATGCTCGCGCTGACGGTGCTCTTCGCGCTGCCGCTCGGCGTCGTGCTCGCAGCGATGCGCATCTCGCCCGTCCCGAGCCTGCGCTGGGTCGCGACCGGATTCACCGAGCTGCTGCGGAACACGCCGCTCACGCTCGTGTTCTTCCTGCTCGTCTTCGTGATCCCGCGCCTGGGGCCGATCATCGACTTCCAGATCAGCGCGATCATCGCGCTGACGCTCTACACGGCGCCGTTCTACGCCGAGGCGATCCGCTCCGGCGTCAACTCGGTGCCGGTCGGCCAGGCCGAGGCCGCACGTTCCGTGGGTCTCACCTTCAGTCAGACCGCCGTCCACGTGATCATCCCGCAGGCGGTGCGCTCGGTGATCCCGCCGCTCATCAACGTCACGATCGCCCTCACGAAGAACACCTCCGTGGCCGGCGGGTTCTTCGTCTTCGAGCTCTTCGCCTCCAGCAAGCGGCTCGCCAACAGCTACGCGGACGAGACGATCGCGATCTTCCTCGCCATCGCCGCGTGCTATCTGCTCGTCACGATCCCGCTCGGACGCATCGCCGACCGGCTCGAGAAGAAGGTCGCGGTGATGCGATGACCTCCGTCCTCTACGACGTGCCGGGCCCCAGGGCCCGCCGCCGCTCGCTCATCGCGTCGATCCTCACGGGAGTCGGTCTGGCTGCCGGTCTCGCGTGGGTCATCGCGACCCTCGCCGGGGAGGGTCTCTTCGACTACGAGCGCTGGGACATCTTCCAGGACCCGCTGGTCTGGGAGGGCCTCCTCGTCCGCGGCCTCCTCACGACGCTGCAGGTGGCGGCCCTCGCGAGCGTGCTCGCCATCCTGGTCGGAAGCGTGTTCGCGGTGCTGCGGCTGTCGTCCCTCGCGCTCGTCCGCATCCCCGTGACGATCGTGCTCGAGTTCTTCCGCGGCATGCCCGTGCTGCTCATGATGTTCTTCATCCTGATCCTGTTCGCGACGAGCCAGTACTGGGCCGTCGTGCTCGGCCTCGCCCTCTACAACGGGGCGATCATCGGCGAGGCGCTCCGCTCGGGCATCGTCGCGCTGCCGAAGGGTCAGCGCGAGGCCGGTCTCGCGCTCGGGCTCACGCCGCTCAAGGCCCGACTGCTCATCGAGTTCCCGCAGGCGTTCCGCGCCATGGCGCCGATCGTCGTCGCGCAGCTCGTCGTGCTGCTGAAGGACAGCTCGCTCGGCTACATCGTCGGCCTCCAGGAGCTCGTGCGCGAGCAGCGGCTGCAGGCGGAGTTCTTCGGGTTCTCCCAGTACGGCTTCTCGTTCTTCGTCATCACGCTCGGGCTGTTCCTGACGGTGAACCTGACGCTGTCGTGGTTCGCCCGACGCCTGGCGGCGCGCACGCCCGGCGGACGGGCATCCCGCCGGGCCGCACGACGGGCCATCGGCGAGAGCGCCGACACCACGGTCATCCGCACGGCGGGCGACGGGCGCGCATAGGGTCGACGCGGCCCGCGGCTAGACTCTCGTCTCGTGCCTGACACCCCCCAGATCTCGGAGTCGGCGGTGGAATCGGCGGTCGAGGCGGCCCTCGCCGCGATCGCCGCCGCACCCGACACCGCCGCCCTCAAGGCCGCGCGCTCCGCCCACACGGGCGAGGCCTCGACGCTCGCTCAGCTCAACGCGAGCCTGCGCGACGTGCCGAACGACCAGAAGGCCGCGCTCGGCAAGCTCGTCGGCCAGGCGCGCGGCCGGGTGCAGCAGGCCGTCGCCGCGCGCGAGGCCGAGCTCGCCGTCGCGGAGGAGCAGGCGCGGCTCGACGCCGAGACGATCGATGTGACGGGCATCCCCGCTCGTCAGGCGCACGGTGCGCGGCACCCGCTCACGACGATGATGGAGCAGATGAGCGACATCTTCCTCGCCATGGGGTGGGAGGTCGCGGAGGGCCCCGAGCTCGAGAACGAGTGGTTCAACTTCGACGCCCTCAACTTCGACCCCGACCACCCCGCGCGCGCGATGCAGGACACCTTCTTCATCGACCCCGTCGAGCGGCACCTCGTGCTGCGCACCCACACGAGCCCCGTTCAGGTGCGCTCGCTGCTCGAGCGCGAGCTGCCCGTCTACGTCGTCGCGCCCGGTCGCGTCTTCCGCACCGACGAGCTCGACGCGACGCATACGCCCGTGTTCCACCAGATGGAGGGCATCGCGATCGACAAGGGCCTCACGATGGCCCACCTGCGGGGCACGCTCGAGCACATCGCGCGGTCGATGTTCGGCGAGGGCGCCCGCATCCGCCTGCGCCCCAGCTACTTCCCCTTCACCGAGCCGAGCGCCGAGCTCGACGTCTGGCACCCGACGTTCACGGGCGGCGCGCGCTGGATCGAGTGGGGCGGCTGCGGCATGGTCAACCCGAACGTTCTCCGCGCCGCGGGCATCGACCCCGACGTCTACCAGGGCTTCGCCTTCGGCATGGGGATCGAGCGCACGCTCATGTTCCGCAACGACGTGAGCGACATGCGCGACATGGTCGAGGGCGACGTCCGCTTCTCGCAGCAGTTCGGAATGGTGGTCTGATGCGCGTCCCGCTGTCCTGGCTCCGCGAGTGGGTCGAGGTGCCCGCCTCGGGCGACTCCGCGGCGGATGCCGATCACGTCCACGCCGCGCTCGTGAAGGTCGGCCTCGAGGAGGAGGGCGTCCACGGCGGCGCCCTCACGGGCCCGGTCGTCGTCGGCGAGGTGCTCGACTTCGTCGAGGAGCCCCAGTCGAACGGCAAGACCATCCGCTGGTGCCAGGTCCGCACGGGCACGACGACCGAGGGCGAGCCCGAGGTGCGCGGCATCGTGTGCGGCGCGCGGAACTTCCATGTCGGGGACCTCGTCGTCGTGTCGCTGCCCGGCGCCGTCCTTCCCGGCCCGTTCCCGATCTCGGCCCGCAAGACCTACGGCCACGTCTCCGACGGCATGATCGCCTCGGCGCGCGAGCTCGGCCTCGGCGACGAGCACGACGGCATCCTCCGCCTCGCCGAGCTCGGCGTCGCCGCCGAGCCCGGCACCGACGCGATCGCCCTCCTGGGGCTGGATGACGTGGCCGTCGAGGTCAACGTCACCCCCGACCGCGGGTACACGCTCTCCATCCGCGGCATCGCCCGCGAGTACTCCCACTCGACCGGCGCGTCCTTCCGCGACCCCGCGAAGGCGCTCGAAGTGGGAGAGGGGCTCGGCTTCTCCGTCGTCGTCGACGACCAGGCGCCCGTCCGCGGTCGCCGCGGGTGCGACGTGTTCGTCACGCGCGTCGTGCGCGGCATCGACGCGACCGCGCCGACGCCGCAGTCGATGGTCTCGCGCCTGCAGCTCGCGGGCATCCGCTCGATCTCGATCGCCGTCGACATCACCAACTACGTGATGCTCGAGCTCGGCCAACCGATCCACGCCTACGACCTGACGAAGCTCTCCGGGGGCATCACGGTGCGCCGCGCGCTTCCGGGCGAGACGCTCGTGACGCTCGACGACCAGACTCGCGCCCTCGACGCGGAGGACCTCCTCATCATCGACGAGTCGGGCCCCATCGGCATCGCGGGCGTCATGGGCGGCGCGAGCACCGAGGTGAGCGACGCGACGACCGACGTGCTCATCGAGGCCGCGAACTTCGACCCCGTGTCGATCGCGCGCTCGGCCCGCCGGCACAAGCTCCCGAGCGAGGCGTCGAAGCGCTTCGCGCGCGGCGTCGACCCGCTCGTCGCCGAGCCGGCCGCCCAGCGCGTCGCCGACCTGCTCGTCGAGCACGCGGGCGGCACGATCGACGAGCTCGGCTCGGCGTGGATCGAGGCCAAGCGCCCCGAGTCGATCGCGCTCGCCGAGGGCTTCGTCGACCGCCTCATCGGCGTCGACTACTCCCTCGACGAGGTCACCGACTCGCTCGGCGCGGTCGGCTGCAGGCTCAAGCCCGAGGGTGACGGCTGGCTCGTCGAGCCGCCCAGCTGGCGCCCCGACCTCGTCGACGCCCCCTCGCTCGCCGAGGAGGTCGCGCGCATCGTCGGCTACGACCGCATCCCCTCCGTGCTCCCCGTGGCCCCGCCCGGGCGCGGCCTCACGCGCTCGCAGCAGGTCCGCCGAGGCGTCGGCCGCGCCCTCGCCGCCGCGGGTCTCACCGAGGTGCTCGCCTACCCGTTCGTCCGCAGCGCCGACAACGCGCTCATGGGCGGCGCCGATGCCGCGCAGGTCCGCGTCGCGAACGCGCTCGACGCCGAGCAGGGCATGCTCCGCGTGAGCCTCGTCCCCGGCCTCGCCGCGATCGCGCACCGCAACCTCTCCCGCGGCCTCACCGATCTCGCGCTGTTCGAGCTCGGGCACGTCTTCCGGCCCGAGGCGGGTCGCACCTACGGCGTCGATTCGGTGCCGTTCGGCACGGCGCGGCCGAGCGACCAGGCGATCACCGAGCTCGAGCAGAGCATCCCGCATCAGCCCTGGAGCATCGCCGCGCTCTTCGTCGGCGACCGGCGCGCCCGCGGCATCGGCCAGTCGGCCGAGGAGGCGGGCATCGCCGAGGCCCTCGACGCCGCCCGCCTCATCGCGAGCGTGGCGGGCGCGAACCTCCGCGTCGAGAGCGGGTCGCACCCCGCGCTGCATCCGGGACGCACGGCCGCGCTCCTCGTCGGCGACGAGACCGTCGGGTTCGCCGGAGAGCTGCTGCCCCAGGTGGCGCTCGACCGCGACCTGCCGCGCCGCGTGGGCGTCCTCGAGCTCGACCTCGACCGTCTGATCGCGCTCGGCGCGGGCGAGGTCGCGGCCCGCGCGCTGTCGACCTTCCCCGCCGCGACGCAGGATCTTTCCCTCGTCGTCCCCGTCGAGGTGCCCGCGGGCGACGTGCGCGACGCCGTCGTCGAGGGGGCAGGCGCGCTCCTCGAGTACGCCGAGCTCATCGACGACTACCGCGGCGCGGGCCTTGCGCCCGGCACGAAGTCGATCACGCTCGCCCTGCGCTTCCGCGCGCCCGACCGCACCCTCACGGCGGCCGAGGCGACCGAGGCGAAGAGCGCCGGACTCGCGCGCGCGGCCGAGCTGTTCGGGGCGACGCTCCGCGGGTGAGGATGCGCGGCGGGCCGCGACGGGTCGTCGCCGACGGGCGGCCCGCGGTGGACCGCGCGGTCAGCGGCGCGCGCGGCGGGCTCCTAAGCTAGAGCAATGCCGTATTCCGTTGCGGTCGCCGGCGCGAGCGGGTACGCCGGCGGCGAAGTCCTGCGACTCCTCTCCGCGCACCCCGAGCTTCAGGTGCGCACCGCGACCGCGCACTCGCACGCCGGTCAGCGTCTCATCGACGTGCACCCGCACCTGCGATCGCTCGCCTCGCTCGACCTCGTCGAGACGACCGCGTCGACCCTCGCCGGCCACGACATCGTCGTGCTCGCGCTGCCGCACGGCGCCTCCGGGGCGCTGGCCGCCGAGCTGCCCGACGACGTGCTCGTGCTCGACCTCGGCGCCGACCACCGCCTCACGAGCGAGGCCGACTGGGATCGCTTCTACGGCGGCGAGTGGCACGGCGCCTGGGCGTACGGCCTCCCCGAGCTCGTGCACGCCGGAAGCGGCCGTCAGCGCGACGCCCTCGCGGGCGCGCGCCGCATCGCCGTGCCCGGCTGCAACGTGACCGCGGTCACGCTGGGTCTCGCCCCGGGCATCCGCGCCGGCGTCATCGAGCCGGGCGACCTGACGGCCGCGCTCGCCGTCGGGCCGAGCGGCGCCGGCCGGTCGCTCAAGACCGAGCTGCTCGCGAGCGAGCTGCTGGGCTCGGCCTCCCCGTACGCCGTCGGGGGAGTCCATCGGCACATCCCCGAGATCCTCCAGAACCTCGCCGTCGCCGGCGCCGAGACGCCGACGATCTCGTTCACGCCCGTGCTCGTGCCGATGAGCCGCGGCATCCTCGCGACCCTCACCGCCCGACTCGTGCCCGGGACGAGCGGCGCGGCCGTGCGCGACGCGTGGGTCGACGCCTACGCGAGCGAGCACTTCGTGCACGTGCTCCCCGAGGGGCGCTTCCCGAAGACGGCCGACGCGCTCGGCGCGAACACGGCGCTCATGGGCGTCGCGGTCGACGCCGACGCCTGCCGCGTGGTGGTCGTCGTCGCGATCGACAACCTCGTGAAGGGCACCGCGGGAGCGGCCGTCCAGTCGCTCAACATCGCCCTCGGACTCGACGAGACCCTCGGCCTCCCCCTCGACGGGGTGGCCCCGTGACCGTCACCGCGCCGGCCGGGTTCGAGGCCGCCGGCGTCGCGTGCGGCCTGAAGTCCAGCGGCAGTGCCGACCTCGCCCTCGTCGTCAACCGCGGACCGCTCCGCGCCGCCGCCGCCGTCTTCACGAGCAACCGCGCGAAGGCGAACCCCATCATCTGGTCGCAGCAGGTCATCGCCGACGGTGAGGTGAGCGCGATCGTGCTCAACTCCGGCGGCGCGAACTGCTTCACCGGCGCGGAGGGCTTCCAGACGACGCACGCGACCGCCGAGGCCGTCGCCGAGGCGCTGCAGGTGGGCGCAGGCGACGTGCTCGTGTGCTCGACCGGCCTCATCGGCGAGCAGCTCGACCGCGCGAAGCTCGCGGCGGGCGTCGCCTCGGCCGCCGCCGCGCTCTCCGCCGGGGGCGGAGCGGATGCGGCGCGCGCCATCATGACGACCGACTCCGTCCCGAAGATGGCGCACGTCACGGGCGACGGCTGGAGCATCGGCGGCATGGCGAAGGGCGCGGGGATGCTCGCTCCGGGCCTCGCGACGATGCTCGTGGTCATCACGACCGACGCCGTGCTCGACGCCCCCGTGCTCGACGCCGCCCTGCGCGAGGCGACGCGGATGAGCTTCGACCGCCTCGACTCCGACGGCTGCATGTCGACCAACGACCAGGTGACGCTCATGGCGAGCGGAGCATCCGGCATCGAGCCCGACCGCGCCTCCTTCCAGGGCGCGCTCACCGCGCTCTGCCTCGACCTCGCCGAGCAGCTGCAGGGCGACGCCGAGGGTGCGAGCCACGACATCCGCATCGAGGTCGTCGGCGCGGCGCACGAGGCCGACGCCGTCGAGGTCGGCCGCTCGGTCGCGCGCAACAACCTCTTCAAGGCCGCTGTGTTCGGCAACGACCCCAACTGGGGCCGCGTGCTCGCCGCGATCGGTACGACGAGCGCCGCCTTCGACCCCTACGACGTCGACGTCAGCATGAACGGCGTGCGCGTCTGCCACGCCGGCGGACCCGACCGGCCCCGCCATGAGGTCGACCTCACCGGCCGAGCGGTGCACCTGCTCATCGACCTGCGCGCGGGCGAGGCGACCGCGACGATCCTCACGAACGACCTCACGCACGACTACGTGCACGAGAACAGCGCCTACTCGAGCTGACAGGGCCGGCATGAGCGAACTGAGAACCCCCGACGAGGTCGCGAGCGAGCACGCGCGCGCCGCCGCGAAGGCCGAGACGCTCATCGAGTCGCTGCCGTGGCTGCAGACCTTCCGCGACGCGATCGTCGTCGTGAAGTTCGGCGGCAACGCCATGGTGAGCGACGAGCTGCAGCGCGCCTTCGCCGAGGACATGGTCTACCTGCGCACGGTGGGCCTCCGCCCCGTCGTCGTCCATGGCGGCGGCCCGCAGATCTCGGCCATGCTCGAGCGGTTCGGCATCGAGAGCGAGTTCCGCGGCGGCTACCGCGTCACGAGCCCGGAGGCGATGGACGTCGTGCGCATGGTCCTCACCGGCCAGATCAGCCGCTCGCTCGTGAGCCTCATCAACCAGCACGGCCCGCTCGCGGCCGCGGTCTCCGGCGAGGATGCGGGCCTGTTCCGCGGCAAGCGGCNCCCCGCCGCTGTGCTCGCGCTCATCGACGCGGGGCGCATCCCCGTCGTCTCGTCGATCGCGCCCGACCTCGACGCCCCGGGGCAGTCGCTCAACGTCAATGCCGACTCGGCGGCGGCGGCGCTCGCGGCGGCGCTCGGCGCGCAGAAGCTCGTGATCCTGACCGACGTGGCCGGCCTCTACCGCGACTGGCCCGACCGCGACTCGCTCGTGTCGTCGATCGGCACCGACGAGCTGCGCGCGCTGCTGCCCCGGCTCGAGTCGGGCATGATCCCGAAGATGACGGCGTGCCTCGACGCCGTCGACGCGGGAGTCCCGAAGGCCGCGATCATCGACGGCCGCGTGCCGCACTCGATCCTGCTCGAGATCTTCACGCGCTCGGGCATCGGCACCGAGGTGGTCGCCTCGTGAGCGCCCCATCCTCGCCGGCGCTCCCCGCCGGCTTCGCCGCGGGTCCGCAGACGGATGCCCTCCGCGCGCGATTCGCGCACGTCGCGATGCGCTCCGCCCCGGCCCCGATGGCCGTCCTGAGCCACGGCGCGGGCGCGAGCGTGTGGGATGTCGACGGGCGCGAGTACCTCGACTTCCTCGCCGGCATCGCCGTCAACGCGCTCGGCCACGCGCACCCCGCGCTCGTCGCGGCCGTCAGTGAGCAGGCCGCGCGCCTCGTGCACGTGAGCAACTACTTCACCACCGAGCAGGCCGTCGGCTTCGCCGAGCGGCTCGTGCGCCTCACCGGCGCGGGGGAGTCGGGGCGCGTGTACCCGGCGAACTCCGGCGCCGAGGCGATCGAGGCCGCGGTGAAGCTCGCCCGCCGCACCGGCCGGCCGCGCATCCTCGCCTTCGAGCAGGCCTTCCACGGCCGCACGATGGGCTCGCTCGCCCTCACCGGCAAGCCCGCGCTGCGCGCGCCCTTCGAGCCGATGCTCCCGGGCGTCGAGCACCTGCCCACCGATCTCGACGCGCTCGAGGCGGCCATGGACGGCGACGTCGCGGCGCTCGTGCTCGAGCCCATCAAGGGCGAGGCGGGCGTCGTACCGCTGCCCGACGGCTTCCTCACCGCGGCGCGCGAGCTGACCCGCCGCCACGGCGCGCTGCTCATCGTCGACGAGATCCAGACCGGTGCGGGCCGCACGGGCGACTGGTTCGCCTTCCAGCACGAGGGCGTCGTGCCCGACGCGATCGCGCTCGCGAAGGGCATCGGCGGCGGCATGCCGATCGGCGCGCTCGTGACGATCGGCGAGGCGAGCGAGCTCTTCACGCTCGGCCAGCACGGGTCGACCTTCGGGGGCAATCCGCTCGCCACCGGGGTCGCCAGTGCCGTTCTCGACGAGATCGAGCGGTCGGATCTCGTGAGCAACGCGGCCCGACGCGGCGAGCAGCTGCGGGCGGGCATCCTCGCTCTCGCATCGCCTCTCGTGACCGAGGTGCGCGGGCGCGGGCTCCTGCTGGGCGTGGGTCTCGACCGGCCCATCGCGGGTGCGGTCGTCGCCGCCGCCCTCGACCGCGGGCTCATCGTCAACGCCGCGAACGACACGAGCATCCGCCTCGCGCCGCCGCTCATCATCGGCGACGGCGAGATCGAACGCTTCCTGACCATCTTCTCCGCGAGCCTGGAGGCTGCAGCGTGACCACCACCGCACCGAGCACCGTCCGCCACTTCCTGCGCGACGACGACCTCAGCCCCGCCGAGCAGGCCGAGATCCTCGATCTCGCCGACCGGCTCAAGGCCGACCGCTTCGCCGAGCGCCCCCTCGCGGGCCCCGAGACCGTCGCGGTGTACTTCGATAAGACCTCCACGCGCACGCGCGTGAGCTTCACGGTCGGCATCGCCGACCTCGGCGGGCAGCCGCTCGTCATCCAGTCCGGCGAGAGCCAGCTCGGCGCGAAGGAGTCGATCGCTGACACCGCGCGCGTGCTCGAGCGCATGGTCGCCGCGATCGTCTGGCGCACCTTCGCGCACGCCGGCCTGGAGGAGATGGCAGCGAACGCGAGCGTGCCGGTCGTCAACGCTCTCAGCGACGACTTCCACCCCTGCCAGCTGCTCGCCGACCTGCAGACGATCCGCGAGCACCGCGGCGCGCTCGCGGGCCTCACGGTCGCCTTCCTGGGTGACGGCGCGAGCAACATGGCGCACTCGTACCTGCTCGCGTGCGCGACCGCGGGCATGCACGTGCGCATCGCCGCACCCGCCGAGGCGTCGCCCGAGGCGCGCATCGTCGCCGATGCCGAACGCCGTGCGGCGGAGACGGGCGGCTCCGTCCTCGTCACGACCGACGCCGATGCGGCCGCCGCGGGCGCCGACGTCGTCGTGACCGACACCTGGGTGTCGATGGGCAAGGAGGACGAGAAGGAGGCCCGGGTCGCCCTCTTCGACGCCTATCGCGTGGATGCGCGGCTCATGGCCCTCGCCGACGACGACGCCCTCTTCCTCCACTGCCTGCCGGCCTACCGCGGGTACGAGGTGACGGCCGACGTGCTCGACGGCCCGCAGTCCGTCATCTGGGACGAGGCGGAGAACCGCCTGCACGCGCAGAAGGCGCTGCTGGTGTGGTTGCTGAGGCAGGCGCGAGGCGGCGCGGCGACCCAGTCGGGGGTCGCCCGATGAGCGGCGCGACGAACGAGGGCTCGCTCTGGGGCGGCCGCTTCGCCGACGGGCCGAGCCCCGAGCTCGTGCGCCTCAGCCGCTCGACCCACTTCGACTGGCAGCTCGCCCCCTACGACCTCGCCGGCAGCCGCGCGCACGCGAGCGCCCTCGCGGCGGCCGGCTACCTCGACGCCGACGAGCTGCGACGGATGCGCGACGCCCTCGACGCGCTCGAGTCACGCTGGCGAGACGGCAGCCTGCAGCCCCGCCCGGAGGACGAGGACGTGCACGGAGCCCTCGAGACCGCGCTCCTCGCCGAGGTCGGCCCCGAGCTCGGCGGGAAGCTGCGCGCCGGCCGCAGCCGCAACGACCAGATCGCCACGCTCATCCGGATGTACCTGCGCGACCACGGCCGCGCGATCGCGACGGAGGTGCGGCGCCTCATCGAGGCGCTCGCGCTGCAGGCCGACGCGCATCCCGATGCCGTCATGCCCGGCCGCACCCACCTGCAGCACGCGCAGCCGGTGCTGCTCGCGCACCACCTCCTCGCCCACGTCTGGCCGCTCGTGCGCGACCTCGAGCGCCTGCGCGACTGGGGGGCCCGCGCCGACCGCTCGCCGTACGGCTCCGGCGCGCTCGCAGGCTCGAGCCTCGGGCTCGACCCCGCCATCGTGGCCGCCGAGCTCGGCTTCGCCGGCCCCACCGAGAACTCGATCGACGCGACCGCGAGCCGCGACCTCGTCGCCGAGTTCGCCTACATCGCCGCGCAGATCGGCATCGACCTCTCGCGCCTGGCGGAGGAGATCATCTTCTGGAACACCCGCGAGGTCGCCTTCGTCACGCTGCATGACGGCTACTCGACGGGGTCGTCGATCATGCCGCAGAAGAAGAACCCCGACATAGCCGAGCTCGCGCGCGGCAAGGCGGGCCGGCTCATCGGAGACCTCACGGGGCTGCTCACGACTCTCAAGGGCCTGCCGCTCGCGTACAACCGCGACCTGCAGGAGGACAAGGAGCCGGTCTTCGACGCCGTCGAGACGCTCGAGGTGCTGCTGCCGGCATTCACGGGCATGGTCGCCACCCTGCGCTTCGACACCGCGCGCATGGCCGAGCTCGCTCCGCAGGGGTTCTCGCTCGCGACCGACGTCGCCGACTGGCTCGTGCGGCAGGGTGTGCCGTTCCGCGAGGCGCACGAGATCTCGGGCGCGCTCGTGGCGCACTGCGAGCGCGCGGGCCTCGAGCTCCACGAGCCGAGCGACGCCGACTACGCCGCGATCGATCCGCGCCTGACCGGCGAGGTGCGCGCGGTGCTCACCGTCGAGGGCTCGATCGCCTCCCGATCGGGAGCGGGCGGCACGGCCGCGGTCGCGGTCGCCGCGCAGCGCGCCCACCTCGGCGAGCGGCTCGCCGCGCTCTGATCGCCATGGTCGACGACGCTGGCGCGCCGCCCCCGGAGGGCATGACGCCGGAGGGAATGACGCCGGATCCGGCGACGGCGGCGCTCCTCGCCGGCGACCCGCTCGAGGTCGCCCCGCGCCTGCTCGGCTCCCTCCTGCACGGGCGCGGCGTGACAGTTCGGCTCACCGAGGTCGAGGCCTACCGCGGCGCGGACGACCCCGGCTCGCACGCCTTCCGGGGCGAGACGCCGCGCACGCGCCCGATGTTCCTCGGCGCCGGGCACGTGTACGCGTACTTCACCTACGGCATGCACACGTGCGTCAACCTCGTCTCGGGCGAGCCGGGCGTCGCCTCGGGCCTGCTCATCCGGGCGGGCGAGGTGGTCGAGGGCGCCGAGCTCGCGCTCGCCCGCCGGAGCGCGGACCGCCAGGGCCGCGTCATCCCGCATCGCGACCTCGCCCGGGGGCCTGCTCGGCTGGCGCGGGCGCTCGGCGTGGTCCTCGCCGATTCCGGGTCGCCGCTGCTGCCGCTCGATCGGCCCGACCTCGACGGTCTGCGGCTCGAGCCACGCGCTCCGCTGCCGGCCTCGCGCATCGCCTCCGGTCCGCGGGTGGGCGTCGCCGGTCCGGGCGGGGATGCCGCGGCGCACCCCTGGCGGTTCTGGATCGCCGACGACCCGACGGTCTCCGTCTACCGCCCCGCGGTCGCCCGTCGGCGCCGACCGCCCGGCTGATCGCCCGGCCGACCGCCCGGCCGACCGCCGTACCCCTCGCGACGGGGTGCGCTGCGTGGGGCGGTCAGGCGAGCACGATCAGGCCGGCGCAGGCGCCCGCCCACAGCAGGCTCACGAGCGTGCCGATGATGAAGCGCTCGGTCGCGGCGCCGGCGTCGAGGTCGCGGAAGCGCCCGAGACCCTTGATGGCGATGAGGGCGGCGAGCAGCTCCCATCGGCCGATGAGCACCGCGGCGACGATGATGGTGCGCTCGAGGAAGCCGATCGTCGTGCCGCCGCGCAGGACCTCGCGACCGACGCCGTCGCCGACGAGGATTCCGCCGTGCGCCCCCTCGGGGGCCGCGCTGCCGCGGGAGGCCGCGGCGAGGACGAGCGTCGCGACCGGTCCGCCTCCGGCGACGCCGAGGGCCGCCATGCCGAGCTGGGCGAGGAGCGCCGAGCCCGACGGCAGCGCATCGCTCGCGCCCGTGGCGACGGCGAGCCCGCCGACGAGCACGACGCCCACGCCGACGATGACGAGCCGCGGCTGCGCCTCGGTCGTCGCGAGCACGGCGAGCACGACGGCGAGCCAGACGATCCCGACGAGCCCCGACCAGGCGAGCGCGAGGGAGAGCTCGACGGGATCGATGATCATGCGGCGGAGTCCTCCGAGGTCGGGCCGATCGCGCTCTGGGAGCGGTCGGCGTCGGCGAGCAGGCGGCTGAGGGAGGCGCGGGCCTCCGCGTCGAGCTTCAGCCCGGCGGCGCGAGCGCGCTTGCTCGCGGCCTGGGGGGTGATGCCGATGCGCTCGGCGGCGTCGGCCTGCGTGTCGCCGCCCTCGAGCAGGTCGTGCATCTCCCAGCCCTGCTCGCTCCATCGTGCCCGCTGGGTGAGCAGCAGGTCGACGAGCGCCCCCAGGTCGGCGACGCGGTCCTCGTCGCCCGACGAGCCGCGCACCGCGCAGTGCGTCGGCCGCTTGTCGGCGGCCTCGACGGCCGCGCGCGCCGCGAGGAACGCGGGGCCGCGGGCCTCCCGGACGCTCTCGGGCAGGGGAGTGCGCACCGACCCGAGGCCGATGCCGACGCGCCAGTGCTCGTCGCGCAGCAGGCGCAGGGCGATCTCGAGCGCGGCCTCGGCGCTCGCGGTCAGCAGCTGCAGCTCGTCGCCGGCGGTCCGCTCGGGCGGCAGCGCGAGGTCGTCTCCGTGCTCGTGCTCGATCTCGGAGATGGCGCCGGCGACGCGGTCGTCGTCGTGGCGGCTGTCGATCTGGTCGGCGATGATGACGAACACGGGATGCTCCTCTCGCGAATTCGGCTCGCATCAAGTCTACGAGGCTGATCACCTCGCAAGCAACCATGCAGGGTTGATAACCGTGCACGCAACCGTTCAGGGTGGACAGATGCGCGAGCCCGCGCTGCCCCCTGCGACGGAGTCGCCGCGCGCCCGTTGGTACGCTGGCGCGGTGCCCGCCGCATCCGTGACCCTGACCGAGCCGCGCAACGACGACTCCTTCGAGACCCTGTGGGACGAGATCGTCTGGCGCGGCCTCGTCCACGTCTCGACCGACGAGACCGCGCTCACGGCGCTGCTCGACGGCCCGCCGATCACCTACTACTGCGGCTTCGACCCGACCGCGCCGAGCCTGCACCTGGGCAATCTCGTGCAGCTGCTGCTCATGCGCCGCCTGCAGCTCGCCGGCCATCGCCCGCTCGGTCTCGTCGGCGGGTCGACCGGCCTCATCGGCGACCCGAAGCCGACGGCCGAGCGCACGCTCAACGACGAGGCCGTCGTCGCCGAGTGGGTCGGCTATCTGCAGGCTCAGGTCTCCCGCTTCCTGTCCTTCGAGGGCGACAACGCGGCGCGCCTGGTCAACAATCTCGACTGGACGGCGCCGATGAGCGCGATCGAGTTCCTCCGCGACATCGGCAAGCACTACCGCGTGGGCACGATGCTCAAGAAGGACGCGGTGAGCGCGCGCCTGCACAGCGACGAGGGCATCAGCTACACCGAGTTCAGCTACCAGATCCTGCAGGGCCTCGACTTCCGGCGCCTGCACCTCGACTACGGCTGCGTGCTGCAGACGGGCGGCAGCGACCAGTGGGGCAACCTCACGAGCGGAGTCGACCTCGTGCGCCGTGCGGAGGGCAGGGTCGTCCATGCGATCGGCACCCCTCTCGTCACGAACGCCGACGGCCGCAAGTTCGGCAAGAGCGAGGGCAACGCGGTGTGGCTCGACCCCGAGCTCACGAGCCCCTACGCGATGTACCAGTTCTGGCTCAACACCGACGACGCGGACGTGATCGATCGGCTCAAGGTCTTCACGTTCCTCTCGCGCGCCGAGATCGAGGAGTACGCCCGCACGGTCGAGAACGAGCCCTTCCGCCGCGAGGCGCAGCGGCGTCTCGCGCTCGAGGTGACCGGTCTCGTCCACGGTGCCGACGCGGTGGCGATGGCGATGGATGCCACGGCCGCCCTGTTCGGAGGAGGCGACCTCCACGCGCTCGACGCCCCCACCCTGGCCGCGGCGGTGCACGAGCTCCCGTACGCGGAGCTCGACCCCGCGCAGACCGTGGCGCAGGCGCTCGTCGCCACGGGGCTGAGCGCGAGCCTCAGCGACGCTCGCCGCGCGATCGCCCAGGGCGGCGTGACGGTCAACAACGAGAGGGTCGCCTCCGACGAGGAGACCCTGGAGGGCCGTGCCCTCGCCGGGGGAGTGGCGGTCCTGCGCCGCGGGAAGAAGACCCTCGCCGGCGTCCGCATCGCGGGCGCCTGAGGCCTCCCGCGACGCGACACGCCCGGGATGCCCCGCTGATTGGCCCGGACGACCCGCGCCGCGTACATTTCTAACTCGTCGCCCCAAAGGCGCAGGAGAGCCGAAGAGCCTCCCGCCTCACGCGGAGACCACATCCCCGCCTGATCGTCACGACTTGTCGTGAGCCGGTCGGAGGCGTAGGATGGCGAATCCAGCCCAGGCAGGGTCCGAGTTCGTCGCCCGCGGTTCACCGCGGTAGCCGACTTGCGTCGAGACGCCGGGCCGGATAAGTTAGGACAGTTGCCCTGAAACAAGCGCCGAGAGGCGTGCGGTCAGGTGCGCCCGATCCTTGAGAACTCAACAGCGTGCACTAAGTCAATGCCAAATTATCCT